>NZ_JAFIEU010000012.1 GCF_020832325.1 Lunatimonas sp. | reverse complement strand
TCGAAGCGACCCCAATCTAAGCCAATGCACTCCCCGTCATTGCGAGGCTTGAAGATATGAAGTAATTCAGATACGGAGTAGGATACAATCGGAATCGTTCAATAGGTTGATAAGTAGTATCAAGCCGAAGCAATCTCCTTGTCCAGACGTAAGATTTAAGACATAAGACGTCAGACTCGCGAAACTTTCGATCCTATATTGCCGCCTGAACCCCCGAATTGAGATTGCTTCGCTCCTGCGTCACTCGCAATGACGGGCTGCAACGAAACAATCCCCATTGAAGAGGTAAGACTTAAGAGGTAAGATATGAGACAGGCTTAAGATCGAGATGGTAAACAGCTCGGTCCAACGATTCGACAGATCGACGATTCAACAAAAAACGAAATTGCTTCGCTCCTGCGTCGATCGCAATGACGTTCTTCACCGCCCCCTGACTAGAGGTGTAGTTTGCAACTACACCCTCGTATCCAAATTATTTTGTAATTGGAAGACACACTTTGATTATCTTGCAATGAAATACGAGAGAAAAGACAGCGTATTTTCAATCCCACCCGTACGGTTGTATTCCGTAATAGACGAAGGTGAACTTTCCAGCTAGGACAAAGAGTTAACTGTGTGGAATGGCGATATTAAACGGCGAGACTAGAGAACAAAAAGTCCTTGTTCTTTCTCACCGATAACGTGATCCAGAACGTAAAAGTCAAAACAATATTTACTTAATAACTCAAAAAAAAATGAAGGTATTATTGGACATAAACGACGATAAAGCAGCTTTCATCATGGAACTGCTCAGCAACTTCAAGTTTGTGAAGGCAAAGCCGCTTTCTCCTCACAAAGCTGAAGTGCTGGAAGGATTGAGGGAAGCGATAGAGGAAGTTAACCAGATCAAGGCCGGAAAGAAAAAGGCACAACCGTTAAGCGAATTTCTTAATGAGTTATAAGGTAGATACCATTGCTCCTTTCCGCAAGGCGGCCAAAAAGCTTAATAAAAAATACCCTTCACTTAAAGACGAACTAGCGGAACTCGGCAGGCAACTTTCCATTGATCCCACTTTAGGAACAGCTCTCGGGAATAACTGCTACAAAATACGCCTCATCATTGCTTCAAAAGGGAAAGGAAAATCCGGAGGGGCAAGGGTGATCACTCATTTCTATGTGGCTGAAAACACTGTCTTTATGCTTTCCATCTACGACAAGTCCGACAAGGAGAATATCTCTGATAGTCAGATCAAAGCGCTACTGAAATTTATTGATTAAAAAAGCCCCCAAGTATCCAAACCAATTTGTAATTGCAAGAAACACGCTGATTATTGCAAGTAAAGATGGGATAGGACGGTGAGGAAAGAGCCGATGTTCTTCTGCCTGTTTCTATTTCCGAATCAGCCATACCTCAGATACCAAGGTTCCCCATCCCCCCGAGTTGCGCCATTGCTCCACGGTGACCCGGTCACCATTGGCCACATCGGCAGCTTTCTGAAACCGGATGACGAGCTCTCCGTCTTTGGTCAGGTTTGCAGGAATTTCAAAGGTAAAGTGATCGCTCATCTGCAGCGGGAGTTCCAGGTCTTGGGCCAGTACCTGATCATCTGCAAAGATGGTTTGGAATTTCTGGTTCATCCGCATGGCATAGCGCTCCTGATACCAAGGACGCACCAAGGTAAATCGGATTTTGTATCGGGCATCGGGATCGAGATCGCGGTAGTGTAGGGTAACCCCCTGAGACTCGTCTTGGGTGAAGTGCATGGATCGCTGACTGGGGCGATTGCCCTCGGAAAGCATCTGCGGCACATAAGGTTGCCCATGGTCATAAGGATAGCCAAAAACGACGTTGGGGGCATGATTGGCAGTGCCGAGATTGTCGTACTGTCCGCCTTCTCCGGGATTGTCATAATCCGTGATCAGGAACAGAAGCTCCTCTCGTTGTTTTCCTTCTGCTGTTAAAGCCCGGCGAAGCTGACGATCCAGCCACCCCAAACCGATAAAATCGTGCTCCAAGTTGTAAAGTCCTTCGCTTCGGGTACCAAATAGGGTATTGCTTTCTTCTCCCAGCTGAGAAGCCAACGACTTCAAAGCCACCATCTCGGGGCTTTCGTCGTGCATAGCTTTCAATTTTTGCAAAGCCTGATGTAGTACCGAATTTGTAACTCCGTTTTTCAGATGGCTTCGTAGCAACTCCTCGATTTCTTTTTGCAGGTTCAATTGTTGATTGACCATTAGCTGGGTGTAGCGATCCAACGCACCTTTTTGCAGGTACACTCTCCGGAGCCAGTTTTCATTCTTCCAATTTTCGGGCATCACCTTGCCGGCTTCGGTTACCAGCTGGTAGTAAGACAGGATGCCTTCTTTTTCTGGCAGCGGTTTACCGGGGATTTCTTCCAGGTTTTCTTCCAGCTGGAAAATCGCCTTGGCCATCTGCGGAGCTGCTTCGGGACCAAACCAGTTTTTGGCATATTCGGCTACCACCTGCTCTACCGAGGCTCTTGGATTCCACAGCAATCGCTGCCACATCCATTGATTGAAGTGATCGTGATTGCCGGATGAATGGGTGATGTCTCCGATTCCATGACGCATCAGATCATGGAACACCCGATAGTAGTGTTTGGGCCAGGCGTAGAAAGTCAGCCGGTTATAAACTTGAGTCAGGTATTGATCGGGTCGGCGCTCATAAATGTCATGGCCCCAATGGGGCGGCAGGTCGCCGTTTTTGTCGGCACGGGGATACATCTGAATGTAGGCATGTTGGGCGTATTTCCAGTGGGTGAGTTCGTTGTAGTACAAGAGCCTGTGCTGCGGTGGCATTTGCCGGTTGATCTCTTGGGGATACAACCCATAGGGTCCAAATCCCGGATATCGGAACAAATCCATGCGATGTGTCTGGCGGTGTCCAGGCTGCCAAGTGGTCGCATCCGAACCCGGGCCATAGCCCCAGGCCCATAGCCAGTCCCTGGGTTTTTCCCGGAGGTAGTGGAAGATGGCCTGATCGTCTGCATTGTCAAACTTCTGATTGGTGAAGTAAATCTTTGCCTGGGGATGGTATTGGTGGAATAAATGCGCCATGTCCTCTACTAACTGTATAAACGTCAGTCCATAGGGATCGCAGCGGTCACACTCGCATCCGCCTCCATCGCCTCCATGGAATTTGAGCAGGTCGAAGGAGGGGCTTGCCTTGGCAAATTCCTCAAACTTTTGAAGCATGTATTCCCTGGCCGCAGGCACGGAGGGGCAGACGTAGCCTTCCCTGCCGATGGATTCGAACGCCTTCCAAACCGGATTTTTGACTTCAGGCGCAGTATTGGCCCCAAATCCTCCCTGGGTCATCAGACCAAAGGACTGAATGAAATCAACCATCGGCCCCTTATCTACGCTGAAGGTATTTGCTCCGGCAAGTGCATAATCAAGAATTACCCGCTGGGTCTCGGTATCGGTCCAGTCTCGGACTTTCGCCAAGCTTTTTGCCACTCCGCTCTGCCCAAACTGTGTCCCCCGGATTTCAAAAGCCGGAGCTGTGCGAATGTGTAGGGAAGCAGGGATTCTGATAAAATCCATTCCAAACTGAAGCTGCCGGAGCAGTTCCCCCACCGCATAGAGGCAGCCCCGGTCGTCTATGCCGGCTGCAATAAGCAGTTTAGGGCCCAGTTGCTTGAGCAAAAAACCTTCGTTCCCGGGAGCCAAGTCGGTCAATACAGGAATCCTGTTTTGGTCGAATTGAGCCTTGATGGAGGAATGATACTCCGGCCTTCCCAATAGGACGACCAGGCCATTTGTCGTAGTGCCAGGATCTTCCTGCGTGATTGAAATTTGGATATTCGATTTATCGAGTATCCGGCTTCTGAGCAATGCTGCCACCCGTTTTTCAACACTTCCTGACTCATTACCCAACACGATGCTTACCTGACTGAACTCAAGAGTAGGTAGGGTTTCGGCCCAAAGTCGGGCAGTTGGAAGTCCCATCAAAAGGAAAAGAAGTAGAATATTCAACAGATTTTTCATTCACAAGATTGGGTTACGTGGCTTCCCCAATAATTGGATTGGAATTTCCAAGGGTTGGGAATTGTCCGGCAGGTTGACGTTGGGTATATGGATTCGTGTATGTTGAAGGGCGTTTCAAGGGGATAAATGAAGCACTGAAATTTCTACCTAACATACTGTGCTTCGGTACGTACAGGCTATTGGATAGCCCAAATTCCGAAACAGCGAGTATTGTGTGGGAGAAATTGAAAAATCACTCTACCGAAATCCAATCATTCTGTCAGCCACATTGTCCATGAGAATACAAATCGCCTTACTCTTTTGTTGCTTGTTTCTTTTCCGATTAACCGCATCTGCGGAATCTATCAATTTATCCAACGTAAACCTCCTTATATCCACGGATATCAAATCCCAGGTCCGGGCTTCGGCACTGGAGATTTTGCGGGAAGAAATCGGAAAGCGAAGCAAACTAAGCGTAAGACCGATTGAGAATTGGAATGCAGCCGGGAAATATACGATCGCACTTGCCTTATCATCTTCGGCCCAATTGGAAGGGAAAAACCTCCCGAAATCCAAGGGAAGTAATTCGCCTGAAATGCAGCCGGAAGGTTACCGGATAGTCTGGGAGGACAATGTCCTTTGGATTATCGGGGCAGATTCCAGAGCAGTGATCTTCGGAATTGGAGAATTGCTCCGAACCGCCACTTTGGGCAAAGGACAGTTTTTGATTGACGACAAACTCGACTTCGCCTCTGCACCGAAATACTCCCTGCGAGGACATCAAATCGGTTACCGAAATATAGCCAATTCCTACGATGCTTGGTCGGTGGCGCAATACGATCAATATATCCGTGATCTGGTACTGTTTGGCACCAATGCCATCGAAAACATTCCTCCGGACGGAGGCCAGGACAACAGTCCACATTTCAAAATCTCCCGAGAGGAGATGAACGTGAAGATGAGTGAGATCTGTGAGAAGTACGATATCGAATACTGGATTTGGACTCCGGCCACCGTGGACTTGAGCGATCCGGCGATTCGGGCCAAAGAACTGGACATCCACGAGGCCAATTACCCCAAAGTGCCCAGGCTGGACAATATCTTTTTCCCGGGCGGAGACCCCGGACATAATCATCCTAGGGAGGTTATGCCGTTTCTCAGGGATCTGCATGCGCGGCTGATCAAATACCATCCCAACGCAGGCATCTGGATTTCCCTTCAGGGATTTAGTCAGGAGCAGGTGGATTACTTTTACCACTATTTGGATCAACACCAACCGACCTGGCTTCGGGGCGTAGTGTCGGGGCCCAGTAGTCCTCCGATTGCAGAGACCCGCTTCAGGCTTCCCAAGCAGTATAAGCACAGGCACTATCCCGATATCACGCACAATGTGCGGTGTGACTACCCGGTACCAAATTTTGACCAAGCTTTTGCCCTGACCATTGGTCGGGAGGGGATCAACCCGATGCCGGTGTTCTATGGACAGGTTCACAACAAATATGCTCCTTTTACAGACGGTTTTGTTTCCTACTCGGATGGGGCTCATGACGATGTAAATAAAGTTATTTGGAGCCAAAGAGGTTGGGATCCGGACAAGAACATCTTGGATATTCTCACTGAGTATTCCCGGTATTTCTTTGATGCCAGCTTGGATAGAAAAGCTGCCGAGGGAATTTTGGGTTTGGAAAAAAACTGGGACGGTTCCATCATAGACAACGGGAGTATAGAGCCAACCCTGGCCTATTGGAAAAACCTGGAATCGGGCAATCCCCAGCTTGCCGGCAACTGGAGGTGGCAGATGCTGGTGATGAGGGCTTACTACGATGCCTATGTGCGTCAGCGAAAAATCTACGAAACCGACCTAGAAAAGCAAGCCAATAAGGTCCTACTCCAATATCCAACACTTGGGGTAGAAGCCGCCATGGATCGGGCGTTGGAACTGGTCAACCTGGCGGATTCCCAGCCTATTCAGCGGGAATCCAGAAAGAAAATCGAGGACTATGCCCACGCCCTGTTTACGTCTATTGGCCTGCAGACCAGTGTAGACAAGTTCCAGGCGAGCAATTCCCAAAGGGGATGCATCCTGGATTTTGTAGATTATCCCCTCAACAACAGGTGGTGGCTGGCAGACCAGTTTGAAGGCATTCGCAAGCTGGATTCAGAACAACAAAAGCAAGATAGGCTGGAATTTATCGCCAACTGGGAAAATCCGGGCGAAGGTGGCTATTACGACGACGTATCCAATATCGCCAAAAGCCCTCATGTCACCACTACAGTATATGATGCCGTGGATTTTGGATGGTGGGACAGTGGCTATAGCCGGTGGAGACTTTCTTCCCAAACCTACCAGGTCGAGCCAATTCTGAAATATGACGATCTGGACCCCAATGCCCGCTATCTGATTCGGGTGACCGGTTTTGGGGAGGCCTTAATACGGATAGATGGCAGGCGTTTGGAACCTTTGGTGTATGAAAAGGAATTGGGCGGAATGAAGGAATTTATCGTGCCCAGGGATGTGGTCGGTGACGGTAAAATCACGGTAAGTTTTGACCGTCCCGAAGAGTCTCATATCCGCTGGAGAGATTACTCCAGAGTATCCGATGTGTGGCTGATCAAACGGTAATTCCTAGTTCCCATACGAACCCCATCCTGGATGTTCATTTCAGGACCCTTAGAAATGCAAGCTATCCCCCGTCCAACGCCATGAAGAAATTAGTGTACCTCCTTCCTTTTGTTGTCTTACAACTATTCTCCTGCGGGGAAAAAGCAGGACAGGAAACGGAATCCCTTTCGGTTTATCAGGATGTGGCCTACCAACAGGATTTTGCGGTCAAATTTTATTCGGATGATGAGCAGTTAACGTTCAAAAAGGTTTTTGTCGATAGAAATGAGATCATCCAAATCCTGACTTCCAAAGGCTTGATGAATCCCGTCAACGGGCATTTTCAATACCCCGGCACCATGGATCCGGACATCCGGTACCGGCCCATGCTTGACAAAAAGGTTGCTGATTTCATCCTGTACCAAAATCAGTTTGTCTATCTGGATGATGAAGCAGTATTTAGCAATGCCTGGGCCGGAAAATTGTTTTCCAGGCATCAAATTTCGCAAGCCGATGTGTTGGCAGGCGGCAAGGACTTTTCTTTTCTGATCGCCACAGGAAATTCCTATAACTTGATCCGGGATTCAAAAACACAATTCTCAGGCCAGGTCGAATCGCCTGTTTTGGACAGCAAGTACGATTCGAAAACCGGCCAGTTTTATGTGCTGACTTCCACTGCCCTCTACCGGATCTCGGAAAATGCAGGAGCGCAACGGCAGGTTTATTCCGGTGTGGGGCTGACAGCCTTTGATTTGATGGCTTCCGGGGAAATCGCTTTGGGCACTGAGGAAGGATATGTGGTGGTCGATGCCTTAGGCAAAGTGACTCGACCTCTTAACGCTAAATTGCCTTGGCCGGCACTCACTGCCATCCAAGAGATTGACGGAAAGCTGTGGTTTGGATCTACCAAAGGAGCATTTATGCTCAAAGAGGATGGGAAGTTCAATTATTACCATGGGGAGCGGTGGCTTCCGGGGGAGCGGGTCATTCATATCTCCAAGGGCCCTGAACAGTCGGTGCTGATTCTTACCGACAGAGGATTGGGTCAGATCGTCTTTGAAGAAATGACGCTGGAGGACAAGGCCATGGTGTTTGAAAAACAGGTGAGGCAGCGTCATATCCGCTACGGCATCAATGCGAACGTAAGTCGTCTACAAAACCATCAGTTGGCAACCACACAAAACAGCATCGCCGACAGCGACAATCTCTGGACAGGGATGTACCTGGGGAGTCAGCTTTTCCGCTACTTGGTTACCCAATCCGAGGAGGCCAAGCAAAATTGCTACGAGGCTTTTGAGGCCATGGAGAGGTTGCATCACATTACCCAGATTCCGGGCCTTTTTGGAAGGACTTTCGAGCGTAGCGGCTATCATGAATTCCGAAAGGAATACCGGGATTACGTGGAAAATTATTGGTATGAGGGCTATAACAATAACGTCAGCTGGAACCACTCCGAAGATCCGGAGTGGGATTGGAGGGCTTCTGCCAGCAGCGATCAGGCCGTGGGGCAGATGTTTGCCTTGATCCTGATAGCGGAGTATATCGATGAGGAAGACTGGAGAAACCGGGCCATCACGCTGCTGGACGACCTGATGGGCTATATCGTAGCCAATAACTATACCCTGGTGGATGTGGATGGCAAACCCTCCCTCTGGGGCAGGTGGAATCCCGAATTCGTCAACCGGTTTGGCACCATGATCGGGGACCGAAAAGTCTATTCGTCCAACCTGATCGCTTTTTTGCAGGCTGCCTACAAGTTTACCGGAAAGGAAATCTACAAGCATAGTGCAGAGGACCTGCTCCGAAATCACGGGTATCTGGAAAACCTGACCCGACCTTTCAGCCAAATCGCACAGGCACCCGAGGATGCAGATGCATGGAGCAAGATGCTTTCCGAGGAATGGAACCACAGTGACGACGAAATGTACTTTCTGGCTTATTGGGGACTGTATCCGTATGCCTTGCACGATACTCTAAAGCCGATATACCGGGAAGCGATCAAAGATCACTGGGAATTTGAGCGGCCAGAAAAGAACGCACTTTGGAATTTCTGCTATGCCATGACGGGGGCGAAGGAATTTGACCTGGAAGAGTCCATCTGGCATCTGAAGGAATTTCCCCTGGACATGATCGAATATAAAACCGAAAACAGCCATCGGAAGGATATCGAGCTGATGACGGAGCCTGGATTTTGGGGACAGCTGACGGCGGAGGTGCTTCCTCCGGACGAGCGGCCTGAACTGAAGCATAACCGAAACCTATTCAAATTGGACGCAGGCGACAGAAGATCGGAGCTCAGTGCAGGAGATACCTATTTACTTCCGTATTGGATGGGAAGGTACCTGGGGGTCATCAGCGCTCCGGTTAGAAAATAAAAAGTTGATTAATCCCGAAATTATTATTCGGAATACGCAGGGTCCAAAGATTCGGGGGTGATGTTCTATGAAAACCAATGGAAATGCTCAAAAAATGCCTATCCAACCATGAGAAAGATTACGATCAACATCCCGGATAATAAGTATGCCTTCTTCCTGGAGCTAGTTCTGACTTGTCCCATCATAGTGCAGCAGGCATAATTTGCTGATGAAGTTCCTCATTTTTTCACTTGGATCCGATAAGGTCGGCTTCGCTTGGCAGTGCTGCGCCCTACTAATTTTCCAAAGCGGAGTGATGTCCCAAGCTATTGATTCCGCGCCTTTGGCGCTTGGGTGGTGTATTCCCATTCTTCCTTGGGCGTTGCCCAAGGCTAATGATTTTGCACCGTTGGTGCTGGTAATTCAATAAGCACCATCGGTGCGGTAATCATTAGCATGGCCTGCCAGGGCTATGCAGACATGTCATCTCCATCCCCGCAAGCACCAAAGGTGCGACAATCAATCCCACATTGAGATAATAGGCCAACCATCTAATCCGCTTAAAAATAATACCAGAGAAGTAGTTCCTTCTTTAAGAACTCCGCTTTGGAGGAAACAAAGAAATGTAAAGCAGAATCCCCTTTTTTCCTTTTTTTTACCCTCCAATTTTGGAGCATTCTCAGCCCCCAGCTTCCTACACTTGGTCTATCTACCGCGGGATTGGCTGTAGGTTGCATCCTCTTGGCGAACGGCAGCTAGAGGGTAAAAATCGCTTCAACTAAACCGGACAACTCTCCTAGCCCATACAAAATACCCCTATCAGGGTATTTTTTCCTATGGAAGAAAGCCTTAATTTTAGAAACAAACTTTTCTTGGAGAAAGCCGGCATTTTAGCCTGTAGGATGTGCCTGGGCAAAATAGGTTTCAGGCCAACGTAGAGGAGAAGAATAAGAAAGATAAGCCGGAAGTCTTGGAATGCCGTATCGGCTTGTAGATTTCCTGAATGGCCCTTGGTCAAAAAAAGGGGAGGATAGATCCATTTGCAAACCCAAAGTCATGTGTAGCGCCCGTCGGATGGCGTTGTGATGGGGCCGCAACCCCGCTTTTGAAACGACAATAATCCCAGGATTACAGGCATTGCAAAAGCTAAAGCAGCGAGGAAGTGGAGAGAGGAATGAGTTTTTTAGAAACTGACGTGTTTTCCCCGACTGCCAGATCAAATGAAGGCCAACGCGCAAAAAAGGCCCCCCGGAGGAAAACAACACACAACATGTCACTTCCATCAAAGCGGGGCCAACCGTGCCTTGGCAACTTTGTGGATTTTAAGTACTTTCATTGCATCACAAAGATTTCCGCCATAAATTCCGCTCAGATGGAAGCGACATACCGTTGTGCGTCATGCTGAAAAAAAGATAAGAAGTGAAAAAGCTAAAAAAGAAATTAAAGACGAAAGTTCAACTATGATAGCAAAACGGAATCATATAAGAGTGTTTGTTGCGTCAACGGTATACAATTTTGAATACCAATTAAAGCAAATTTATGAGCAGTTGGATAGTTACGGCTATGACGTACTGATGTCGCACAAAGGCACCATTTTGCTTGATAGCTTACAATCGAATCTAAAAAATTGCACGGATGGTGTTGAAGAATGTGATGTTTTTGTTGGTTTCATCAGGCCAGACTATGGTTCGGGCGTTTTAGATAAGGGAGGGAAATCAATCACCCATTTTGAATTTGAAACAGCCTTTAATCGCAACATTCCAAGATTCGTTTTAGCCGATTATCGGGTTGAGTTTACAAGAGCCTTATTTAAAGATTCATTCGTTATTGAAGATATGACTTCAAAAAAGATTGATTTCGATAAAATATCATTTGAAGACAATGGTGTAATGGATACAAGATGTATCAGAATGTACAATGAAGCTATAAAAGATAAGGAAAGACCTGCATCTAAAAGAACCGGTAATTGGGTGCAGCCTTATATCAGCTATGATGATATAAAGATGCATTTAGAGAGTCAGTTCAAATATCCAGAGCGCGTTCAAAAATTAATTGACAAGTCTAAAGGAATTGAAATATGAGTGCAAAATCATTTATAAAAGAGCTAATCAGCCAGCAAGAACATTCCTCCCTAGAGTTTAAAAGCGATTGGAATGTAGATGCTATTTTAAAAACCATTTGTGCTTTTCTAAACACAGAAGGTGGTTGGATAATTATTGGACATAATGAAAAAGAAATAATTGGGTTACCTGACATTAATGAGCAAGAAGTAAATCAACTCAAGCAAAATGCCTTGGAGAATATTTTTCCGCAACCACTTATTTATGTTCAATTAGAAACGATTAATGAAAATCCTGTGGTGCTTTTAAATGTTCTGAAAGGATCAAGACAGCCTTATTCGTATAATAAGAAATATTATATCAGAAGAGCCAGTCATACCCAAGAAGCAAGCCCTGATGACATTAGTTTGATATTACGATCAGCGAATCAATATACTTCCAGTTGGGAAAAACAGACTGCCATTGATGCAACTTTTAGAGACCTCAATGAGGAAGAAATTAACAATACCATACGAGCGGCGCATAAACTTGGAAAAGCCAGTTCATTGCCCGAAAGTCCTAAAGAATTCTTGAGCTACTTTCAGCTAGTTGATTATTCGGCAGTGAAGAATGGAGCGGTTATTATGTATGGTCATGAACCTACCAAATTCTTTACGCAGTGTAGAGTTCGTATTACCAATATGCCAGAGGGTTCTACTGGTGATAAGTTCAATGACATTGAAATAATAGAAGACAATCTCTTTATCTCTTTCAATCGAGTAATGAGTTATTTCAAAAAGAACAACCCGATTATAAGTGAGTTTAGTGCTGATAGCCCAATAAGAAAAGATCGTGAACAGTATCCTTTTGCCGCTTTAGATGAAGCCATTGTGAATGCAATGGTTCATCGAGATTATGGCGATATGGGTGGTGAGATAACTATCAATATCCATTCTGACAAAATTGAGATTATCAATTCGGGTGAAATTCCTTCTGACATAATAAAAGGCAAAAACAGAATAGAATCTCATCATTCTGTTCTAAGAAATCCAACCATTGCCCACATGTTTTTCCTGAGAGGAAAAATGGAGAAGCTTGGCAGAGGTCTTTCACTTATTAAAAAGCAGTTTGACGAATTAGGTTTAAAATCTCCCGAATGGACTTTTCAAAGTGGTTATACCAAATTGACACTCTATGGCAGAAAAGAAGAAATTAAAGTGAGTAGCCGAATGGTTCAATTTCTTAGTGAGATGAATCCTGATCAAACTTATTCGAGCGAAGATTATATGGAGTTTTTTATGGGAGATATTAAGGATAGAACAGCCAGAATGGATCTTCAAAAACTGACCGAAGGGGGATGGCTTAAAAAGATTGGAGATGGTCCTCAGACGAGATATTCAAAAACTAATAAAAAATTACCGGATAATGCCGGATAATGGTAGCGGATGAATAATTACACCCAGATATACAGCCATTTAAGATATTAAGCAAGAATGTTCTTTTGCCGGATAATGCCAGTTAATGGATTAAATTGGTTTGTTAGGAGTTTTGCCGGACTTTGCCGGATAGCTAAGTTGAAACAGCTAAATCAGCCTATTTACGCGATATTAAGACAATACGAACTTGCCGGATATTGCCGGATAAAAAATTAGGGAACACTAAAACTTAAAGAAAACAAAAACTAAACCCAATGAGTAGCCCGACCTGAGCTAAATAGCTCAGGTTGAGGCTCTCACACCACAGGCAGTGTGGATTATGTTTCTTTCCTGCATCCTGGCCTCCCGATACACTCCGCTATCAGGACAGACTATCGTTAAAATAACCTATAGGGTTTATTATAAAACGTTTGTCTCTCGCAAGGGAAACCACCCCGGTGAAATACAAGGCAGACTATGCGACTTGTTGGAACAAAGTGGAAATCCCGCATTAGTGGGGCTAACGCTTTAGGGCGTTACCCTGCTAAGGCCCTGTCGCTCTTGGGATGAGGGATCCCGAGAGATCGGGACAGGTATTGCAGCCTCTGGAATATTATGGTATCTTCGATACCAGATGCCCATGCTGGGCACTCACATTGCATTGGCATTATGGCCGGCAGGACGTTAAGGCATTGGCCAAACGATTTGCAAATTGGCTTCAGTTCCGGCAGAAGTTACGCTATTTGGCAGCAGAATTTAACCATTCTACCTTTATCGGGCATTGGTAGCCAGGTGGACGAAGCCATGAATCGGGCCACATCGCCAATGCTTTCAGGTTAGCAGCATTAGTCAGTTAATAAAAATAGTATTATGAAAAAATACGGTGATCATAATGTCTCTCTCAATATCAAGAACACTTCTAAAAACAAATACGCTTCAATTCTTTGGAGACATACTAGAGAAATAGACGAAGAACGTTTTAACATTTCGGGCGGTCTAATTAGTAACTTGACAGATCCCAGCCTTTTTGAAGAAATAAATGAACCAATTGAACTAACTGTAAATAATGACAATGAAGATCATCGAATAACTTATGAAATAATTCCTAATTGGGATAATAGTATCATTAGTGTGAGAATAAAAGACTACCCTAAAACAGGACATTCCTTAATTACTGACAAAGAAGAGAATGGATTTGATGTTGGAATTTAGCGAAAAACTACTGCTGCTAATGAGGTAGCCCGACCTGAGCTAAATAGCTCAGGTTGAAGATCCTCCCTATCGGAATATAAGCCCACACCACTAGATCCCGATACTCGGGACAGGAAGTACGGGTCTCCTCCTTCCCACAGCTAAGCCCCTCGCTAAGAAGTTCCTATAAGATTATTCTTAATGCTCAGTCCTCCTTTGATCCTTTCTTGTGAGTCCGATGTGATTATTTGATGGTTTGCAATTTTCCAGCGCCTTTCCGGATCTTTTTGTTGGCTGATCTTCCGTTTGTTTTTGAGGTTCTTCAAACCGTGATAAAGCCTCTCCGAATCCCGCCACGATGACCTATTCCTACTGCACGGTGGTCGTGAATATTTTCTTCTTAAAAGCCATGACAGTGAGGTCTGTGTATACCTTTTTATTCGAAAATTTCAATATCTTAGGGAAGGAATCGGAAAGGCGACGCTAGCGAAGATTTTGTTTAACAGGCGTTTGGCTCAACTGCAGGTGATACTTCGGCAATCTCAGCACAACATGTGGTTAATTGAACACCTGCCTTGCCGGTAAGTTTTGCCTCGCATCAGCTTCTGTGGTATTTTAATGAAGTGTACTACTGACGCCAAAGGGCAGCACAAATCCGAAATTCGCCGCTGCTCCATGCGCCGAAACGTTAGCTGCCATGCTATGACGCGTAACCCGGCGGACAGTAATAAAAACAGCAACGACGAATGAAAGATGAAGTGAAAATATTTGTTTATGGCTCATGCCACTTTTCCGAGCGACTTGACAGCGATGAGGTTGTTGGTAATGGTGGTTATGGAGTTGTGATATGCACTAACGGAAAACGGACAGAAGAAATTTCGGGCGGCTTCTCCAACACGACAAATGCACGAATGGACATCGTTGGAATAACTGAAGGGCTCAAAAGAGTAAGGGGGGCAAGTAACATTATTGTTTACTTGACCAATGGTTATGTAATTGACACCTTGACCAAAGGCTGGTTAGAGAAATGGAAAAAGAAAGGGTTTAAAAAGAGAAAGCATGTTGACCTTTGGCTTGAGTTGGACAAAGTACTTACAGCAAACTCACATTCAATTTCGTTTCAGCATTCAAGAGATGTCAAGTTTTCTAAGGACTTCCAACAAGCAGAGCAATTAGGCAAAGTAATGTCTGGCAAGAAAAATCTACCGAATGACTTAAAGACAATTAAGAACACATTGACAGACCTTTTTGTTGCTACTGGGAACGATTCAAGCCAAGATGTTAATTTAGAAATTACTGATGACGAGCCGATTCTTGACAGTATTTGCGTTGACGCTTCAACAATTTCAAATCCTGGACCAACCGAGTACCGTGGTGTTGACACCAAGACAAAGAAGATAATATTTGAACTTAAACTGGAAGAAGCGACAAACAATATTGGCGAGTTTTTAGCCATTGTTCACGCACTTGCTCTTTATAAGAAAAAGGGTGAAGAACTTAAAATTATTTACAGCGACAGTTTTAACGCTATTTCTTGGGTTAAACAGAAAAAATGTAAAACCAAATATAGAAAAACAGACACAAATGAGAAAGTTTTTGAACTCAAACAACGAGCAGAGACTTGGCTTCAAAACAATCACTACGACACCAAAATTTTAAAATGGAACACTGGTGCTTGGGGACAGATTCCAGCGGACTATGGACGAAAGTAAACAGGAACATAACGACAAACACAAGACTTCAAACCTTCGTGGACGAGGAAGTCCGAGCCGCTAACATATCAGGACTAAACCGAAGTAACGCGTGGTGGAATTTATTTTCCAGCTGATTACGCAGATGGCCGCAGAAATCGTATCCGCGAAAATCTGTGGGAGCTTTGGATGGTTACAGATTGCATGTTCAGCACGGGACCTCTCTGGGAGTAGTTGAACATTGGAAATCACTTCAACCTTAGGTATATTTAGTACCGCGCGCTTTTTAGACGTGAAGAGTCGGATGAAGTGAGACTTTCATGTCCGGATCCGTGGGAAGGTAAGGGTAATGTTCCCTTGCCTGACCCGATTATGAATAGTGGTTTGACGAAAATTCGGATTTTTAACTAATTTTGAATATGAAAATTGAAGGACGAACAATAAATCAAATCAAGGAGCTCTGTAAAAACAACAAGGTTAAGACACTGTTTGCCTTTGGTTCCGTGACAAGAGACGACTTCAATGAAAACTCAGATGTGGATCTGATCGTTGACTTTGAGGAGAACGACCCATTCAGATACACTGATCTATATTTCAATCTTAAGGAAAAGCTTGAAGATTTGTTAAAAAGACAAGTTGACCTATTAGAAGAAAGAGCCATAAGAAATCGTTTTTTTCGTCAAGAACTTGAGAAAAGTAAAGTTTTGATATATGGACATCAAGATTAAAGCGTGGCTTCTTGACATCCAAGACTCAATCGACGAGATATATGAATTCTTAGGAGAGAATCGGGATTTTTTCTCATATCGCAAAGACATAAAGACAAAAAAGGCGGTCGAAAGAAATTTGGAAATCATAGGTGAGGCTGTAAATAGAATCCTAAAAATGGATCAAAAATTCCCATTAAAAGACGCCAAAAATATCATTGGTACAAGAAACAGAATCATACACGGTTATGATAATATTTCAGATGAAGTTATCTGGACAATTATTACAAGAGAACTACCAGCCTTAAAAATTCAAATTGACGGTTTACTAAATGAGATCTAAATTACTGGCCGTAACATTGTAGGGCTAAACTGAAGTTGAGCGCAGCTGAATTATTTCCCAGCTGATTACGCAGGTGGGTCGGAAGCAAATCTGCGGCATCTGCGGGAACTTTGAATAACTCCGGATTGAATGTTCAGCACGGAACCTCTCCGGGAGTATTTGAAACTGGAAAATTGGTTCGACCTTAAGTACATCTTAGTGCCGGGCAATTTTTTAACCTGACTGCCGATCGGCATAAGCATGATGAGCCTTAGATACATCGATGTTAGGTGAGCGTTTCACGCACAGCCTGTCCCTATTTTCGGGAGTTCCGTGGGAAGTTGAGGGTGAATTGAAAATTGCGAACGCCGCAAAATCCGATAAATGGTGAGTAGGTTTCCGGGCCTGACCAGATTGGGGTGCATTTAAAGATCCAAATACCAAAAAAATGAACGATCCTCAAGATTTTTGTACCATTATTCGTTAACTTTACGGGATAGATAGGAAGAGAACCCTGATTTTTTACAAGAATTATTTCTCTGAATTCTTCGAGAATCTGCCGGTGAAGGTCCAGGATTAAATAGACCAAGTACTGTATTTGGTGATGGTCTTGGAAAGAATCCCCTTAAAATTTTTTCAACATATGAAGGGTACCGATGGTCTTTACGAAATCAGGGTGGAGTTCAGCAGCGACATTTACCGAATTTTTTGCTGCTTTGATGACGGTAATTTGGTGATTCTCTTCAATGGCTTTCAGAAAAAGAGCCAAAAGGCACCAAGAAAGGAAATAGAAAAAGCATTGAGACTAAACGCTGACTACTTTAAAGAAAAGCAAAACCTCTGATAAGATGGAAAATTTGGATAAAAAGCATGTGACAACCTTTGAAGAACACTTAGAAAAAAGATATGGGGCACCGGGAACCGATCAAAGAATAGCATTTGAGGCAAAGGCGAAGGCTTTTGCCATTGGGGAGCTTATAAAGGAAGAAAGAAGACTTTCGAACATGACCCAGGAACAACTTGCGCTGAAAACCGGGACAAAAAAGAGCTTCATTTCAAGGATTGAAAATGGGAAAAGTGATATTCAGCTATCTACATTGTATAGGATTCTTGAAATCGGGTTGGGCAAAAAAGTATCCTTTACGATAGAATGAGGGAATATGCACCCAAACATACAAGGCTAAACCGAAGTGGAGCGCGGCGAAATTTCTGGCTTAGCCTGTGATGCCCGTCCGCCGCGGCGGAACAGAAGCCTAGCGGGTTGCTTAGTTGAGGTGTATATAGGCGGATTGAAAATCACGGACACCACTAAGGATCCTAAAAACGGTGAGTAGATTCCCTTGCCTGACCCAATTTTTGCTCATATTTAGAAGCCCTAACTCAACATAATCGGTTTTTTCCTGTTTTCCTCGGTAGATTTGCGATAGTGTATTTAGACACTCCCAAGGCGTATTTTTGATAAATTTGGGTGTCCCAGTCATCGTTGTTGCTATTTTGGGTCGTGTCCAAGCATGAAAACCCCGTCAGTAAAATGAAGGCAAAAGGTTAGCTTTTCAGGTATTATCGCAATGAACCGGTGTAGAGGCCGTTTGCCTTCAGATGGCCAACTTTAAGGATATTGAACTCTTGTTACTTTTTTGCCACAGGTCAAAAAAGTAACCAAAAAACCCCGCAGCTGTGCATCTTTTGGCTAAAATCCTGGCTCAGCCCGCGCATAGGCAAACTCCTCGGTTTTTGGAAAGTACAAGTACTTCAAAAAATAATTTACAGCCCAAAAACCTCGTCAGACATGCCTCTGCCTTTGTCACCGCACTGCCCGGATTTCTTCACGCCAAAATCTGCAAGGCGGAAAATAAATTAAGCATGTGGTTTTTCTCCAAGATACAATTTAACGATCAAGGAAATAAGGTCACATCAAACCATCGACAACCATCAAGAGCATGGACAAAAAAAGGTATCGGGTCAATTTTAATAACCGAAATGGAAATGGCTGTCCCGGCGAGGAAAGCAGGTGAGTATCTCACGCACAGCCTGTTCCGGTTTTTGGGAGTGCAGGGTGAAGCTGAGGGTAAATTGAAAATCACGGACGCTGTGCTAAAAATCCTAAAGATGGTGAGTAGATTCCTCTGCCTGACCCGATTAGGCAGCAAAGGTTGATTGCATCAAAATCAAACATTTCATACATTTGAATATGTTGCATTTAAAAACCGTAAAGGATACGCTTATTGCTCACAAGCTAAGACTCAGCCGTAAATATGGCTTGAAAAACCTAGCTATTTTTGGTTCCTATGCCAGAAATCAACTGACGGACGGGAGTGATCTAGATATTCTAGTTGAATTTGATAGAATTATCATCGCACAAGCTAAATTTGAAAGGATGACCGTCATTTCTAAAGATGAAAAGTTTTCTAAATTTGCTCAGATCATTTTGTAGTGATAAAGAAAACCCTAGTTATCCGACCCTATATGGAAAATCCCTTGATTCCCTTTTTACAAGATCTTGCCGAAAATAACCACAAAGAATGGATGGATGCCCATAGGAGACGATACCTACAGGCGAGGGAATTCCTTCTTTCTGAGGTAGCGGAGCTTTTGCACGGATTGGTATCCTTCGAGCCGATGCTGGAACCCCTCAAACCGAAGGATTGCGTGTTTCGGCAAAATCGAGATATCCGGTTTTCGGCAGACAAGCGACCGTATAAGACCAACATGGCTGCGTATTTCGCGGTGGGTGGTAAAAAAAGTACCGGTCCCGGCTATTACCTGCACGTGGAGCCGGGGGGCAGTTTTTTGGCCTGTGGAGTTTGGATGCCTCCGGCGGATGTGTTAAAGCGGATCCGGCAGGAAATCGACTATTCCGGCGCAGAGCTGGATCAGTTCCTGAGGCAACCTACGATAAAAGGGTATTTTAACGGCCTTGAGGGTGATCGATTAAAAACCAGTCCCAGAGATTATCCTGCCGATCACCCTTACATTGACTACCTGAGGCACAAGAGCTTTATACTTTCTAAGCCACTCACGGATGAACAAGTAAGCAATGGCGTGTACAAGATGCTTGCGTTGCAGGCTTTTGAACGGGCAAAGCCATTGAATGATTTTCTGTCCCGGGCATTGGAAGATGTAGAGGACGGGAGTGGGTTGATTTGATGAAAAACAGGCTCGGGGCGCAGGTTTTGGTAGAACCAACGAACCTTACAGTAAAAATGATTCGATCGCAATGGCTACCCCATCCGCTTTGTTAGTGGCGGTAACATGCTTGGCCACCGCCTTTACTTCATCGCGTGCGTTGGCTACCGCAACGCCAAATCCCGTCCGTGCGATCAGGTCCACATCGTTGTAGTTATCTCCGAAGGCCATCACCTCCTCCATTCCAAACGAATAATGGGATCGCAAGAGAGTTTCCAATGCCGATGCCTTGGACACCTGTTTGGGGGCAATTTCGATGTACGTATCCTTTGAACGGTATAGGTGTAATTCGTTGCCCAATAGACTTTCAAGCCGGTCGTATAGATACTGGATTTCGGCGGAATCACCCATACACATCACTTTATGGGCGCCGGTATTGGACGTTTTCCAATAATCAAGTACTTCCTCTCCGGGCTTGAGGACGGATTTTACCTTGGTGACGGTTTCTTCCTTTTCTGTCCAAGCATCGATTCTTGGTGCATACCAAAGGTCTTCGGCGTAGAAGCTCACATGGATGGATGTGTCTTTCGCTAGCTTCAAAATTTCGGCGCAATGGGCCAAGGATATCGCGGTAGATTCAATCGGATGTGGCTGCTTGGTCTGAATGTTTGGTGCCAAAAGGTATCCTCCGTTATAGCATATCAATGGCTGGTCGGGCCGGCCCAATTCCTCGAGCAAGTGCGTCATGGCCGAAGGCATACGGGAGGAGGCCAAGATCACTGGGAAATCCTTCGGTAAACGGGCAAAGGCCGCTTTGGTTCTGGCTGAAATTTGTCGGTTTTTATCTAATAATGTCCCGTCTATATCGGTACAAATAGCCCGGATCTTCATGGAGTAGGGTGTTGAGTGAGTGAACAAAACTACCGAAGGTGGTACGGTTTACCAAACCTCGGTAACTAAAAAAGGGAGTTAATCCCCTTTGGGGAGCCGGCCAGCTTTTTTGAGTGCTTCATGGATAATCCATTCCAGTTGGCCATTGGTGCTGCGAAACTCGTCCGCGGCCCATTTTTCCACGGCCTTCATCATTCGCTCGTCGATCCGTAAAGCAAAGGGTTTCTTATTCGGCATTTCGCTGAAGTTTTTGTTGGTTAAACCAGTTGACAGCCCTCGCAGCTGCTTCGGGTTGTTGGGTGCCCAACAAGAATTGTTTCTTTTTGGTTTTTACCATTATTCCATGGTTGCCACCGGTATTGTATACCCAATACCGGAAATTTGTTCGGATCCCCCAACCCCCGAACTTAAGCAGGGAATTGTATCGGATCAATGAAAGGCTCTCGATGTCTTCTAGGGGATAGGTTCTTTCGGCAAGCAAAGGGAAGAAGCGAAACCTTAGGTGTCGTTCGTCTATCTTCACATCCAACTCCATTATAAACAGTAGCACAGCCACGGATATCAATACGATGACCGCAATTATAGCTCCCTTCCAGTCGGTCATATCCTCCTGCAGCGCGGCCTGTGCCAAGATCCATAACGCCAGCACTGCGGTAAGAAAGATGGTTAGCCAGATCCATAGATCTTTGAATTTTTGCGTCTCCTTGAATAGTGTTTTGCTCATGATTTATCCTGCTCTACTTGCCAAACTTCGATTAACTGCTGTAACTCCCGATGTCGGTGCGTGCTGAAAATTAGCGTTTTCGGGTTGCTCCATCTCTGGATTTCCAATACATGGTCGCTAAAGAAAATATATGCCGTTCTTTTTTTGCTAACCCGGACTCCCATACCCCCATAGTCCATCATCCCACCCGATTTTTTAACGTCTGCGTAGCGTATATCTGTTTTAGGTATTTTCTTCCAAGTATAGAAGAAAGGTGGGTTTCGATAGGAAATGCCTGTTTCATCTGCCCGAAGCTCCACCGAGATACTTAATACAAAGAAAAAGGTGGCTGCCATGATTCCAAATACCACGAGCAGGACTTTCCACCCTTCATCGCCCAGGTGTCCGGTGAAATAGAGCGTAGTTAACAGGATCAAAGTGGGTGCTTCCAGCATGATAATGCCCCACATGAGTATGCTGCCCCGAAAGTCCTGGCGCTCGTTTACAACCATGGCGCTAGTTATTTAGCGTTCCAACATTCAACACGGGACTGGCCGATCGATCTGAACAAAGCACCACCATCAAATTACTCACCATGGCCGCTTTCTTATCCTCCTCAAAATCGATGATGCCCTTTAGCTTGAGATCCTCCAACGCCATTTCCACCATTCCGACGGCGCCATCCACGATTTTGCGCCGCGCTGCTACGATTGCAGTTGCCTGCTGCCGCTGAAGCATGGCCGAAGCAATTTCTGAGGAATAGGCCAGGTGGGAAATTCGAGCTTCTATCACCTTGATGCCCGCATGCTTCAGTCGGTCAGAGATCTCTTCTTCTAGGGAATGGTTGACCTCTTCTACGCCGGATCGCAGGGTGATTTCGGCATTTTCTGCCTCAAAATCATCGTAAGGATACTTTCCGGCCATTTTTCGCACGGCGGCATCTGTTTGCAGGTGCACAAAGTTTTCATAATCTTCTACGTCAAAAGTCGCACGGAATGTGTTCTCCACCTGCCAAACCACGATGGTACCTACCATGACCGGGTTACCGATTTTGTCGTTCACTTTTAGGGGTTTATTTTCAAAATTCCGTACCCGAAGGGATATCTTTTGTTTGAGCATAAAGGGGTTCACCCAAAAAAAGCCGTTGTCTTTAACGGTGCCTTTGTAGGCTCCAAAAAGGATCAAAACGACGGCTTTGTTAGGCTGAAGGGTAAAGAATCCGGGGATCAGAAAGAAAGTGCCCAACGTACATACTACAGCGGTAGGGGGGATCTTGTACATAATAGAGAGCACAGCACCGGTAGCAAGGAGGGCTGCGCTGCCCAACATAGTATAGCCGGAAGAGGGAGTGACGATTTTTTCCATGATTTTTAAAGTGTTAAAATGATATCAAAATGATATACGTATGATGTGAAATAAAGGTTAGTTTTTTCTGTTGGCAATTTCTAATAGGTGCGATTCAATTAGGGGATAAATGGAATCCCCGAGTGCGTATGAGCTTTATAGGAGCGATAGGCATCTCCAAAAAAGGAAATCAACCATTCTTCTTCGTAGGCGATTCGTTGTTTGAAAAAATACCAGCCAATACCTGCAAAAAGGAACAGGGAAACCTGTGTCCCTAAAAATAGCGGAACGCTCAGACTGTATAGATACCAGCCCAAATAGGCGGGGTGTCGAACTAGCTTGTATGGCCCTTTAGTCACCAGGTGGTGGTTCTGGCTTCGTCTTGTTTGGACGAGGTGATGAAAGGATTTACGTGCGGTTAGCATCGCGACCCATCGAAAGCCAAGACCCAGCAAGATACCGAAACCTCCCACATAAAACGTCCAGGTTGGTGTGGAGAGGTAGGGCTGGGTGAGAAGGTATTCACCTATCAGGGTGAGTTGGGCCAAAACGTAGGGAATAGAAAACAGCAGGGAACGGTACTCGAAGCGACCGTGTATAAACCGGTGAAGACCAAATTCTGTCAAGTGGTAGAGGACAAAGATCACTCCATAAAGCAACAGGCGAGCCTCCAGTAAACCCATGGCTTAGGAAATGTTTTGCAGGTAGGTTTTAAGAGCTTCCTTTTCTTTGAAGGTGACTTTAATTCGATCATTGACGATTTTCTCAAACAGAGGCAGTTTCATGGGTTTGACTATGGAAAGGCATTCTTCAAAGGCTTGAAGGGCTTCATCATATAACTCCGTTGCGATGCCGCTAAGGTAGATCAGTTTATGCAGTTCTTCGGTGGTGAATAGGTGTTTGTCCAGTTTTTCTTTCTCCAGGTATTCGGCTAGTCGTACCCAAGCGTAGTTTTTCAAGCCAAGAGAACTGTCGGATGTAAAGCCAACTATTTCATTGGGGATGTTGAAACCGATGGTAAATTGGAAGAATGCCTCTCTGAGATAATAGTAATTGGTTTTGGCTCTTTCACCGGTAAGGTGGAAAAGAATGTCCAGGGGAAGGTAAAATAGGGAGTACTTGAATTTGAGCAATTCGTGGTAGGCTGCTTGATTCCATTCTCTTTGGTCTGATTCACTGACTTCGCTCAATTCAATTTCTAGGAAATGGTCCTTTAGGCGTTCTTGGTATTTCTTCCAAAACCTTGATTTTGGAGGAATCACCTCGCTTAGCAGATGCTGTGAGGCACTAATTAGCAGGAAGCTGTCGCTTATCGGCTTTTTAACGCCATGTCCTGTAATTTGAAGATCAAGTACGGGGTCTAATGCGTAAACACCCATGGCACCTAGAAATATGGCTGTACATATGGTAACCTGTTCATCATGCTCCAATTTCCCAAACGCGGGAGAAAGCGCATAACAAAGTGGAATGAGGTATCCGCGGTGATTTCGCAACACATCCTCAGCCAATACATGATCTCGTAGCGTTTTTGGCAGACCAATTGATTGAATACGTGAAATCACTGCGTGACTAAGTGTCTGTAATTGCTGTTTGGTTTCCATAGGATGAAAAAAGAAAAAGGGATTTACCTGTTGGATTCAGGTAAATCCCTGCCATTCGATGCTTTTTCAACAGCCGCTTTTCATCTGGAAATGAAGCGCAGTTGCTTTTGATAGGTCGAACTTTTCAAGTTTAATGGCTAATTCTTTCGGTAAATTTTTCATTGAATGATTAGTTAGGTATGTGACGCATAAACCATATCAAGATAAATAATTTAGTTTTTATTATCAATTTAATGAGATAGAATTTTGCTTATCTTCTTTAAAAGAGAAATTTTACTATATGAAATGCATATTTTAAAGGGTAAACGTAGCGTATTGGCTGTGGTAAAAGGAGGTATACTTTCCGAAAACGGGCGGCATCACGATAAGGTGATTGGGTGTAGAAGTGCCCGAATAGGCTAGCGGAGGTTGTACCGTCCAGCGCTTTTTGCTTGGTATTAAGCTAATTAATACGTACTTTAGGTATTCTGTCTCATTCATTATCGACCGATGAAAACCCGTCAGAAGGTTCTTAACCATCAGGCGGGTACCCCAAAAAACAATTATAGACACATGAAATCGAGCACGACGCAAGCGACACACGGAGGAACGATTGTAATTCGTGCGAGATTCCATCTGACCGTTAAAGAACAAATTATAAACAGATGAAAATCAATATAAACGGCAAGGAGCGAACCGTACAAGTGGATGGAAATCCCATGTTGCTGGAAGTAATCAGAGAGCAATTAGAGCTTACCGGCACAAAATACGGGTGTGGGGAGGCCGTTTGCGGGGCCTGCAGGGTAATGATAAACGGTAATCCCGTTCCAAGCTGCATTACGCCCGCCGTATCGGCACAGGGGAAAAGTGTGGTAACTATTGAGGGATTGGAGCAAGAAGGAAAGCTTCACCCGGTGCAGCAGGCTTTTCTGGAAGTGGATCCCTTCCAATGTGGGTATTGTGCCTCTGGCATGATTGTCACCGCGGTCGCTTTTTTAGAGCGAAATCCTGCTCCTACCCGTGAGGAAATCGTAGATGCGATGAATGGTAATATTTGCCGTTGTTGCACCTATCCTCAACTAGTCGAGGCGATATATCAGGCTAGTAAGAAATTGGCGTAACCGAAATCTAGAAAAAGATGAAACAAATAGCAGGTCAAACGACCGATTTATACCCAGAGCAATACGAATTGTTTGAACAGGGATTTAACCGGACGCCTCTTAGTAGGAGACGTTTTTTCAAGCGGATGGGACTCGGTATTGCCTCTTTTGTAGTGGTATCTGACTTGTTGTCTGCGCAAGCGATAGGTTTTTTGGATTCCCCGGTGGATGAAAACAATATTGCGGCGTGGATTCACGTGAATGAGGAGGGGAAAATCACCGTTTTTACCGGAAAGGTGGAGGTCGGACAAAACATTCGGACTTCCCTGGCCCAAGCTGTAGCGGAGGAGTTGTTTGTTTCCATGGAGGATATACGTCTGATTATGGGGGATACTCAGTTGACCCCTTACGATAGGGGTACTTTTGGTAGTTTGACTACGCCTCAGATGGCCCCTATACTTCGAAAAGCAGCGGCGTCCGTCCGAGAGATGTTGAAGGAAGTGGCGGCGAATGATTGGTCCGTGGCTAAGGGGTCGCTGCAGTTGGAGAAGGGGATTGTATTTCACCCCACCAATGGAAAAAGGCTGAGCTACGCCGATTTATCAAAGGGTAAGAGACTGCTGAAACCGATTGATCCAACCGGTTCCTTGGTGCCGGCCACAGAATGGAAAGTTGCCGGCAAATCCATTCCGAAAGTTGACGGTGCGATGTTTATTACCGGAAAGCATCGCTACGTCTCCGATATGGTATTGCCGTCTATGCAATACGGCAAGGTATTGCGTGCCCCTGCCAATGGCGCCAAACTTAAGTCATTGAATACGGCAAAGGCAGAGGCATTGCCCGGAGTGAAAGTAGTACGGGACGGTGATTTTGTAGGAGTTACTGCGGCAGATTCACAAACTGCTTCCTTAGCGATCGCCTTGATAGAAGCAGAGTGGGACAGGACTCCTCAGGTTTCACGGGCTGCCTTGTTTGATCATCTGAAATCTTCTGCCCGCAACGGTAAAAGTCCAGAACAAAACGTTTCCAATGTACTGACTGCGGCCTCAAAGAAGCTGGAGAATACGTATGTAATCGATTATATCGCACACGTTCCCCTAGAGCCGAGATCAGGAGTGGCTGAATGGAAAGGGGAGGAGCTCACCGTTTGGACAGGGACTCAGCGTCCTTTTGGAGTGCAAGAGGAACTTCAGCGGGCTTTTGACATCCCCAAAGAAAAGATCCGGGTGATGATGCCGGATACTGGTTCGGGATACGGTGGCAAGCACACCGGAGAGGCAGGGATTGAAGCTGCCCGTCTGGCAAAAGCCATAGGAAAGCCTGTAAAGGTGACATGGACCCGGGAGGAAGAATTCAAGTGGGCCTATGTTCGACCCGCGGGAGTGATAGAGGTAAGTGCTGCGTTAGATCATCAAGGCAAGCTGTCAGTATGGGAATTCTATAATTATAATTCCGGTGGTGCCGGTATTGAAGCACCCTACGATATTTCTGCTACACATCATCAGTTTATCCCCTCAGATACACCACTACGTCAGGGGTCCTATCGCGCACTCGCATCAACTGCCAATATTTTTGCCATCGAGTCTCACATTAACGATCTTGCCGTAGAGGCTGGGGTGGATCCGTTGATTTTCCGGGAAAGGCATCTGTCGGATGAGCGCTTGTTGGACGCATTGCGGACATCGGCAAAGAAGTTTGGTTGGGGTAGAACAAAAGCTCCGGGTGTTGGGTTTGGCATCGCTTGCGGTACCGTAAAAGGAGGATATGTGGGCACCTGTGCGGAGGTGGAAGTCAACGCCGGGACCGGTGAGGTTACAGTAACGCGTCTGGTAGTCTCCTTTGAATGCGGCGCCATTGTCAATCCCCGGCATTTGGAAAGTCAGGTAGTTGGCTGTGTACTGCAAGGTCTGGGGGGGGGCACTGTTCGAAGCAGTGGATTTCAAAGACGGAGAGGTTTTAAATCCGTTTTTATCCAGTTACCGTGTTCCTCGGTTTAAGGATATTCCACCTATTGAAGTAGTCTTGATGGACCGCAAAGATCTGCCCGCTGCTGGTGCAGGCGAGGCTCCCATCGTATGCGTGGCGCCTGCTATCCGTAACGCCATCTACGACGCAACCGGACAGCGGTTAAACAGGCTTCCCATGATACCTAGCGGGAGAATACCTGTTTAGTTGCGATCTTTTTTGTAGTTGTATTGGTAGGGGTGTGAATGCGCTTTCCAGTCGAAAGGCATACATTGGTTTTTAGTTAATTACCAGTTCATCCACCATGATCCATCCTTTTTGGCCTTTTGCTCCATGCCATTCGGGAAGAGCGGCTATGGGGTGCGCAACCAACCTGAGGAACCTGGTATCCTCAGCTTGAAAGGGAATGGGAACCCGTGTCAACATGCTTGGATCTTCTTTTCGAGGTTGGCTAGGCCTGTGTTTCTTTTCCAGTTTCCAATCGTCTCCTTCACTTTTTTTGGACCAGATTTCGATTTCTTGGGGGGGAAACATCCAGCCGCCGCTGTTATACCAGATAGACAAGGCCATTTCGGATATGGGAGTGGGTTCTTCGAATTCCATCTCTACCTCCAGGGGTGTAAACCGAAAGCCCAGCCAGTTGAGGTTCCACGAATCTCTAACCGCTTTGTGTCCATCAAAAAGACTTTTTGCACCGTCGCCCTTGTAGCGATCCGCAGGCGGGTATTTGAGTGAATAGGTTTTCGGGCTCTTGGCGGACTGAATGAATTCTGCGCTTGTCAATGCGCTGCCCGTCCAGCCAGGAGCAAAAGCCCGGGCTTTAAGTGTCAGGTTTTCGGTTATCTCTACAGGTCCTTCGTAGAGGATGTGGTTGCTGCTGTCCGGTTCTGTTCCATCAAGTGTATAGAAGATACTGGTGCCCTGTATGGGGTGTTGTATGTTCACTTCTAGCTTATCCCTGAAAAACGCACGGTCGTACTTGATTACGGGAGGATTTAATTGGTAAACGGTGCCGTCATCTTTGTAGCCGGTTTCAATTGTAGTATTTGGTAGGGCAGATTTTAGAGCTTGTAATTGTGCTTCTTCCAAACCCGTATTCCATACGTAGAGGTGGTTCAGGTTTTTCAGCTCGGAAAGGTGTGTGATGGCAGCTGCATCCAATGAATTCCCTGCCAATGAGAGCAAACGAAGTTGCTCCAGCCCTTGCAAGTGTTTTATTCCCTCACCAGTTATGTCTGTAAAGTTTAGGAATAACCGCTCCAAATTAGGGAAATTGCCCAGTACGGCCATGTCCTTATCCTCCAAAGGCATGTTGTTCAGGTTGATGGAGACAGTTTGCTGATAGATATCTTTAAGTTCGGAAAGCGACTGGGGATCAAATGCGGAACGGCCGAAATAGCTTACAGACAGGGCAGGAGAATCCATTCCCAATGCCTGTACTTTGCGATAGAAATTATTAAGGCCCTTGACCGTGTTGGCACTGGCTGGCTTGAAATCGTAGGATTTGGTGTTGCTAAATTTACTTACTGCCAGCAGGAAAAGAGAGCTCGTGTCGCTAAATGCAGTTAATTTTCGGTCAAAATCGGATCCACTCGCTATCCAAGCCTCCAGCAGGGCTATTTCGTCTTCCGAGAGTTGGGGTTTGCCCTTGGGAGGCATGTGTTCTTCATCGTCTAACGGCAATAACATCCGCTGCACCATCAGGCTTCCCATGGGGTCATTTGCTACGAAGGCTGGGCCCGAGTCGCCGCCTTTGGTGAGTAACTCTGGCTTGTCCATGCGTAGACCTCCTTTCTGTTTGGAGGCCTTGTGGCAACTCACACATTTCTGCTCAAGTATGGGCATGACTACGTGCGAAAAAACCTCCGCATCTTCCAACGCCACCAGCGGTGCGTCGGAAGCTAGTGGGGCCGTCACAAAACCCTCACCATGCGTAATGGAGGCACCTAGATGACCAGATACCAACAGACTGACAGCAATCACTCCCATGCCGGCTTTTTGCCAGACCGGGAAGGGTTGGTTGAGATAGGTATACAAAAGGGATGAAAGCCAAAAAACCACCAGCCCAGACCATTTATGCCAGGCTAGTTGTTCCTGATCGTATCCCGGCTCATGAGACAAAAACAGCCCTGCAATTACTGTGAACGCGGTGGTAAGGCATCCTAGGAGCAGCAGGTTTTCGCCGTATTCCATTCCGTCCTCCTTGGTTTTGGCCCAGTGGGGAAACAAAAGCAGCACAAGTGCCAGCAATAGGATGACGATGGGGAAATGAAGAAGCAGCGGATGTAGCCGGCCAAACACATGGAGCCAAGCGGGGATTGCCAGTCGGCCTTCGGCGAGAACCAACACCAAAACAAACGCATGGGCGGCGAAGAGCACCTGCCCGGCGATTGTTTTCCATTTTTCTGAAATCATAAAGTAACGGTTATTAGGGAGGTTCTGGTTAGGCAATGATATCATTTACCAAATGTCCATGCACATCGGTCAGCCGATAGCGTCGGCCTTGGTGTTTAAAGGTGAGCCTTTCGTGGTCCACACCCAGCAGGTGCAGCATGGTGGCGTGGAAATCATGCACATGCACGGGATCCTTAACGATGTTGTAGCCAAACTCATCGGTTTCGCCATAGACAACGCCCGGCTTCACGCCACCGCCGGCCATCCAGATGGAAAAGGCTCGTGGGTGGTGGTCGCGTCCGTAGTTGTCAGCAGAGAAGCGGCCCTGGCAGTAATTGGTCCGACCAAATTCTCCGCCCCAGATAACCAAGGTTTCATCCAGCAGACCCCTTTGCTTGAGATCTGTAATTAGAGCGGCAGAGGCCTGATCGGTGTCGAGTGCCTGTCCTGCCATTTCATTGGGTAGGTTACCATGTTGGTCCCATCCCTGATGGTATATTTGGACGAATCTGACGCCATTCTCCGAAAGTTTTCGGGCCAACAGGCAATTCGCCGCGTAGGTTCCGGGTACCAGACATTCAGGGCCATATAGCTTGACAATGCTGTCCGGCTCCTTGGTCAGATCGGTCACTTCTGGAACCGCCGTTTGCATGCGGTATGCCATTTCATACTGTTGGATTTTGGTGTTTATCTCGGGGTCACCGAAAGATTCGTAATTCATCTGGTTCAGTTGAGCCAGTTTATCCAACATTCTTCTGCGGTCTTCCTTAGACATCCCTTCAGGGTCGGCAAGGTAAAGCACCGGCTGTTCGCCGCTGGAAAACTGCACCCCCTGATGCACCGAATCCAAAAATCCATTTGTCCACAGCTTGGAATACACACCCTGGCCATTTCCCTTGCCACGGCTAAGCAGCACACAAAAACTGGGCAGATTGTTGTTATCGCTTCCCAGTCCATAACTCAGCCATGCCCCCATACTTGGACGGTTGCCCACCTGGGCACCAGTTTGGAAGAAAGTAAGCGCAGGGTCGTGATTGATCGCCTCGGTATGCATGGAGCGGATGATGCAAAGGTCATCCACAATTTTGGAAGTATAGGGGAACAGGTCGCTGACCCAGGCACCGGCCTGACCGTACTGATTGAATTTGTGATAGGAACCTACCAACGGAAAGGACGCCTGGCCAGAAGTCATGCCCGTGAGACGTTGCCCCTGCCGGATCGAATCAGGCAGTTCTTCCCCCATGCGCTGATTGAGGGTTGGTTTATAGTCAAAGGACTCCAACTGGGAGGGTGCCCCGTTTTGAAATAAATAAATTACGCGCTTGGCCTTGGGGGCAAAGTGTGGAACGTTGGCCATAATCCGTTCGGTGTCCAGTGAGGAGCTTCCCTTAAACAAATCAGGTATCAATAGAGAACCGAGAGCCAAACTACCCAAGCCAATACTGGCTTTAGATAGGAATTTTCGCCTATTCTCGTTTAGTCCGCCTTCTAATCGTTCTTTTTCCATTTTAGGTCCTTGTTATTGCTTCTTCCAAATTGTACAGGGCAACTACCAATTGCATCAAAGCAGCTGCTTCAGGTTTATTCATACCCTCTTCTATTGGAAACTCTCCAATGCTAATGAGAGGTGTAATGTCATCCGGACGTTGTTTGAACCGGGTCAATTCGTCCTGGTAGAAATCCCGCAACAGTTCCATTTCCTGCTGATGGGGTGGTCTACTCAGGATTCGTGTAAATGCTTCAGTGATCGCTGGGTCCTGTTTATCGCCGTGGCTTTGTAGCAGCTTGTAGGCAAGTACCCGGGAGGCTTCGAGCACCAGCGGATCGTTTAACATAGCCAGTGCCTGAAGTGGGGTGTTGGTCCTTCCCCGGGTGACCTCACACAGATCCCGGTTGCTTCCGTCAAATATGATCGGTTTGGGAGGCGGTGAGGTCAGCTTAATAAAGGTATAAAGCCCCCTTCGGTACAGCGCTTCGCCTTTGTCCTGACGGTAAACAGCCAACTCACCCCTGCCGGAGGTAGATGCCTCCCAAAGCCCTTCGGGTTGATAGGGTTTCACACTGGGTCCGCCGATCTCCCGGTTAAGGAGACCACTGCTTGCCAGGACAATGTCACGTATATGTTCTGCATTGAGCCGGATCCTTGGAGACCAAGATAGATATTGGTTTTCGGGATCGATCTCCAGCTTTTTGGCAGTCACCTCGGCAGACTGCTGATAGGTCGCTGAAGAGATCATTTTCTTGATCAGGCCTTTGATGTCCCATCCGCTATCGCGGAAATCTACTGCCAACCAGTCCAACAGCTCAGGGTGGGAAGGCAGATCGCCCTGCATGCCGAAGTCTCCGGCGGATTTTACGATACCCACACCGAAAAGTTCCTGCCACATTAGGTTAACAAATACCCGGGCAGTGAGGGGGTTTTTTTCGTCAAAGGTCCATTTGGCCAGTCCCAACCGGTTTTTTGGAAGCTGCTCGTCAAAAGCCAGCACGGAAACTGGAGTGGCTGGAGTGACCGGGCGGCTGGGAGCATCGTAGAGACCACGGTCCAAAATGTAGGTGGTCCGTAGCGTATCCTTGAAATCCTCCATTACCGAAACCATGATTCGGCTGGTGTCGCGGTGGTTTACGAATCCCAATATATCTTGCAAGTCTTTGCGTTCTATCCACATAATGGGCGTTTTGGCCGGTTTGGAAACGCTCACATCACCCTCGTATCCCTTTTCGGGGGTGTTGTTAAAGAATGCATACATGCTGAAATAGTCTTCCTGGGAGATGGGATCGTACTTGTGGTCGTGGCACTGCGCACATTCAACCGAAAGGCCCAATATCGCCTTGGTGAACGTATTGGTCTTATCCACAATATACTCCACCCGGTACTCTTCTTCGATTACCCCGCCTTCTTCGGTGTATTTGTGATTACGGTTAAAGGCTGTAGCAAGAATGGTTTCCTTGTTGGTATCGGGTAGCATATCGCCGGCAAGCTGCCAAGTGATAAACTGGTCGTAGGGGATATTCTTGTTGAACGCATGGATGACCCAGTCCCGATAAGGCCATTGGGTACGGATATTGTCGTCCTGATACCCGTAGGAGTCGGAGTAGCGGGAGATGTCCATCCACAATACAGCCATACGCTCCCCAAAGGCAGGATCGGCCAGTAATTCGTCGATTACGTTTTCTGTTGCCTTCGGACTGTCGTCCTTCAGGTACTTTTCTATTAGTTCCAGGGAAGGGGGAAGGCCCGTAAGGTCTAAGCTAAGCCGTTTGAGCAGGTGGGCTTTCTGTGCCCGTTTGTTGGGTGTAAGGCCTACTGACTCCATCTTGGAGGCAATGAAATGGTCGATTTCATTTTGCACCCAATCTGTATGTTTGGTAGTAGGAAGTGCTCGTTTTTCGGGCAGAACAAATGCCCAGTGAGGCTCGTATTTTGCGCCCTGCGAAACCCATTTCATGAGGATGTTCTTTTCCTCCTCGGTGAGCTTGAGGTTGGACTCGGGTGGAGGCATTACCTCGTTTGGATCGTCGGAAAACAGTCGTTTGATCACTTCAGACTCCTTCGCCTTGCCAGGAACGATGGCATGTGCGCCAGGATTTTCCTTCAAGGCTGCGTAGGCACCTTCCTCCGTGTCCAGTCTTAGACCTGCTTCCCGCTTGTTGGCGTCCGGTCCATGGCAGGCAAAGCAATTGTCCGAAAGGATGGGGCGTACGTGAAAATTATAGCTGAGTTGGTCGCTCTCTTTTAGGTTTCCCGCCTGATCGGAATTTTTGTTCGTACATGCGGACAAAGAGATGACAACTAGTGCTATTACGTAAATGAACTGTTTGGGCATTGTTGGGACGGATGAGTTTATTTTTCAATCCCCAAAATGAGCAAAATTACGCGAAATAACAAGTGTTTTTTTATTGACGGGGAAATGGCAAAGTGCAAGGGGTCTGGATTAAAAATTGACCTGAAAAGTGGCAAACGGCCATTTCTTGGAATCCGGTGGCCTTAAGAAAAACCGGAGAAAAAACAGGGCTGCCATTCAGCAGCCCCGCTTCCTTAGTTGAACTTTTTAATCTTCGAAAAATCGAAGGTATCCAAAAACTTGGTAGTAAAGTTGCCTGCTTTGAATTCTGCGTCCTCCAAAAGTGCCAGGTGGAAGGGAATGGTGGTTTTGATACCATCAATGACAAACTCCTCCAGTGCACGTTTCATCCGAACGATCACTTCCTCTCTGGATTGACCACTCACGATGAGTTTGGCGATCATCGAGTCGTAGTTGGGTGGGATGACGTACCCAGCATACACGTGACTGTCGATTCGCACACCTCTGCCACCTGGTAGGTGAAGGTTTACGATTTTCCCAGGGCTTGGACGGAAGTTGTTGGCTGGATCCTCCGCATTGATACGGCATTCCATGGCATATAGCTTAGGGTAGTAGTTCTTACCACTGATGGGTTCTCCTGCTGCTACCTTTATCTGCTCTTTGATCAGATCAAAGTCCGTTACTTCCTCGGTAATGGGATGTTCCACCTGTATACGGGTGTTCATCTCCATAAAGTAGAAATTGCGGTGCTTGTCTACCAAAAATTCAATGGTGCCGGCACCCTCGTAGGCGATTGCCTCAGCTCCTTTGATGGCAGCTTGGCCCATTTGGTCCCTCAGTTCGTCTGTGATAAAGGGGGAGGGCGTTTCTTCAACGAGCTTTTGATGCCTACGCTGAATGGAACAATCTCTTTCCGATAGGTGGCATGCCCGACCCCTGGAGTCTCCTATGACCTGTATTTCAATGTGTCGCGGTTCTTCTACGAATTTTTCTAGGTAAAGCCCGTCGTTTCCGAAGGCGGCAGCCGATTCCTGTCTGGCGTCATCCCAAGCCTTCTTAAACTCACTCTCCTGCTTCACAATTCGCATCCCGCGTCCGCCACCACCCGCGGTGGCTTTTAGGATGATTGGATACCCAATTTCCAGGGCCACTTTGATACCCTGATCCATGTCCTGGAGTAGGCCTTTGGATCCTGGGATGGTGGGTACACCCGCTTCCGCCATGGTGGCTTTTGCTGTGGCCTTGTCGCCCATCTTATTGATCATCTCGGGGCTCGCCCCGATGAATTTGATGTTGTATTCCTCACATATCCGGGAAAACTCGGCGTTTTCGGATAGGAAGCCATATCCGGGATGGATGGCATCTGCATTTGTAATCTCTGCGGCGGCAATGATTCGGGGGATATTCAGGTAGGAATCTCTGCTCGGCGGGGAACCTATGCACACCGCTTCGTCCGCAAAACGTACATGTAGGCTGTCTTTGTCAGCGGTGGAGTATACAGCTACTGTTTTGATCCCCATCTCTTTGCAGGTCCGAATGATCCTCAGCGCTATTTCTCCTCGGTTGGCTACTAATATTTTTTTAAACACGTTTATTCGATTCAGGTTTCACAAGGTTTAACCGGCTGTATCTACTAAAAACAAAGGTTGGTCAAACTCCACAGGAGAAGCGTTTTCAACCAATACTTTGACGATCTTTCCAGACACTTCGGAGTCGATTTCGTTGAATAGCTTCATCGCCTCTATGATACATACCGTGTGGCCCGCTTGAATGGTGTCGCCTACATTTACAAATGAGGGAGAATCCGGGTTTGGTGTCCGGTAAAAGGTTCCGATCATGGGTGATTTGATTTCCACCAAGGTTCCACTTGCAGCAGGGGTTTCCTGGGTTGGAGCTGCCGGAGCTGGGGCTGGAGCGGTGGCTACCGGCATGGCGGGAGCTGCATATACCTCAGGAGCCTTTGCCGAACTTGGTTCTACACTCTTTTTGACAGACAGCTTGAACTCATCTGTCTCTATTTTCACCTCAGCGAGTCCTGACTGTGATATGAAATCAATCAATTCTTGTATCTCTTTCGCTTTCATACGTTATCGTTTTTTGCCAGTACACATTCCGCTAGGGGTTGGTCTAGGCGTGCTTATTTTTACAGTTGATTAGTGTAACCTTGAAATTTAGTGAAAAAATCACAAAGTTTTGGTAATTACTTTACTCTTTCTGAGTAGGAGCCGTCACGCGTGTCTACCTTGATCATGGTGTCCTGCTCCACAAAAAGGGGCACCATAACCACCGCTCCGGTCTCCAAGGTAGCGGGCTTTAGGGTGTTGGTGGCGGTATCCCCTTTGATCCCCGGTTCGGTATAGGTGATCATTAATTCTACAAAGGGAGGCAACTCTACACCCAATGGTTTTTCGGTTTCTGCATGGATCAAGATGTCTGCCATCTGCCCTTCTTTTAGAAGTTGGGGTCTTTCGATCAGCGATTCTTCGATGGGAATTTGCTCAAAGGTATTCATGTCCATGAAATGGTAGCCCATGTCATCTGCGTAGATGAATTGGTGTGGCCTCTTCTCCACTCTGGCGGTAGTTACTTTTTCACCAGCACTAAAGGTTTTTTCTAAAACCTTTCCGGACGTTAGGCTTTTCATCTTGGTCCTAACAAAGGCGGGGCCTTTGCCAGGTTTGACATGCTGAAACTCCACAATGCTGACGATGTCGTTGTTGAATTCCAAGCACAAGCCATTTTTAAAGTCTGCGGTACTTGCCATGTTATTTTGTTGGTTTTGAGTTGATTACTGTTATTTAGGGTCGTAGCCCCATTTCAGGTAGATCGCACCCCAGGTAAAGCCACCTCCAAACGCCGCTAAAATCAGGTTATCCCCTTTTTTGAGTTGGGGTTCGTAATCCCAAAGGCATAAGGGGAGCGTACCGGCAGTGGTGTTTCCGTATTTTTCGATGTTGAGCATCACTTTGTCGGGCCCAATGCCCATGCGGTTTGCTGTTGCATCGATAATTCGTTTGTTGGCTTGGTGCGGGACCAGCCAAGCGATATCATCTCCGTTTAGGTGATTCTTGGTCATGATTTTGGCACTTACATCGGCCATGTTCGTGACCGCAAATTTAAATACGGTTGCGCCTTCCTGATAAATATAATGCTCTTTGTTTGCAATGGTCTCTAAACTTGCCGGGTGTAGACTGCCCCCGCCCCTCATATGAAGGAAGTCGGCACCCTTTCCGTCTGAATGTAGCATAGAGTCCATAATCCCTAGTTCCTCCGTCGTGGGCTCCAATAAAACGGCACCCCCGCCGTCACCAAAGATGATGCATGTAGTACGGTCTTCGTAGTTGACGATAGAGGACATCTTGTCCGCGCCGATCACGATGACCTTTTTGTGCATACCTGTCTCTATGAACTGGCTCGCCATGGTAAGGGCATAAAGAAAGCCGGAGCAAGCAGCAGAGATATCAAACCCGTAGCTATTGTTCGCCCCTACATTGGCGGCCACTAAGTTGGCCGTGGAGGGAAAGAACATGTCGGGTGTCACAGTGGCGCAGATAATGAGGTCAATGTCTTCTGCACGGGTATTTGTCTTTTCGAGCAGCCCTTTTACCGCCTCAGTGCCTATTACGGATGTGCCCTGGTTTTCGCCTTTTAAAATTCTTCTTTCCTTGATACCTGTTCTGGAGGTGATCCACTCATCGTTGGTATCTACCATGGTCTCCAGTTCTTGGTTGGTCAACACATATTCAGGAACCCATCCTTGCACTCCGGTTATTACCGCTCTGACTTTCTTCATTGATTCATCAAACTTCTATTGGAAATTAGGATCCCGACGATGCGGTTGAACGTTGCATTTGTGCCCCTTTTTCAAGATCCTATGTGTGGTTTTGTTTCGTTTCTCAAAAACTATATTTGAAACGGACTGGCAAAAATATTTAAAATGTCCCTCACCACCAAAGATTTTTCAAGTTATGGCTGATAAAATGACCCGAATGGGGGGCACCGAAAATAAACACCCACCCAGGCTTGCACCGACTATGCACTCCAATTGGTGAAAAGATAAAGAGCATCTTTTGATTCAAAAGATGCTCTTCCGTATGCTAGATGAATGGATCAGACCGTCTAGGCCTCTTGTTTCTGGGTCACCTCAGATTCGGACATGATGGTCCGTAGGTCCTCGTCGCTGATTTCTTTCTGTCTGTCAGCTAGCTCCAAAAAGGATTCGTAGATACCGTCCAATTCCAGTTTTGTTACCGGATAACCGATTTTATGCAGTCTGTAGGCGAGCGCGGCACGTCCGCTACGGGCGGTAAGGACAATGGTAGATTCATCCACACCAACCTCTACGGGGTCAATGATCTCATAGGTTTCCCGGTGTTTGATCACGCCGTCCTGGTGAATGCCCGATGAATGTGCAAAGGCGTTGGATCCGACGATGGCTTTGTTGGGCTGAACCTGCATACCCATGCGCTCGGAGACCAACCGACTGATTGGATTTAGTAACTTGGAATTTATTCGGTTGGTGACCTGAAGCCTGGGATGTTGTTTCATGATCATGGTCACTTCTTCGAGGGAGGTATTGCCTGCCCGCTCTCCGATGCCATTGATGGTGCATTCTATTTGCCGGGCTCCGTTCATTACGGCAGCTATCGCATTGGCCGTTGCCAAGCCTAAATCATTGTGGCAGTGGGCTGAGATGATCACGTTTTCGATGCCTCTCACGTGGTCTACCAGATATTTAATTTTCGCGCCGTATTCATCGGGTAGACAGTATCCGGTGGTATCAGGAATATTTAATACCGTGGCCCCGGCTTTGATGACCGCTTCGCATACGCGGGCTAGGTATTCATTGTCTGTCCGGCCGGCATCTTCGGCATAAAACTCTACGTCTTCTACGTGCTTTTTGGCGTGTGCAACAGCATCCACAGCCCATTCCAGTATGCCCTCGCGGGTGCTTTTGAATTTGTATTTGATGTGATGATCCGAGGTGCCTATCCCTGTGTGGATTCGGGGGCGCTTGGCAAATCTCAAGGCCTCAGCGGCCACTTCAATATCTTTTTTAACGCCGCGAGAAAGCCCGCATACGATGGGTTCTGTCACCGCTTTGCTAATTTCTACGACAGATTTGAAATCTCCCGGGCTTGAGATGGGAAATCCAGCTTCGATAACGTCTACGCCAAGTTCTTCCAGACGTTGGGCAATTTCAATTTTTTGTGGAGTGTTAAGCTTACATCCGGGGACCTGCTCCCCGTCTCTTAGGGTGGTGTCAAAAATTAAAACGTGTCCTTTATCCATATGTCCGTTGGTTTTCTAAAATCTAATGTAAAACCTTGTGCACGGAACGAAAATTGGTATATCTTTAATGTTCTGATATCCAACGAAGCTAGTTGTTTATTTAAAGTGTTGAAAATCAATATAATGTATGGTTTGAAAATATGATATCCAATTCCAAGAAAGATTTTTTGTTTGAGCTGATTAAAAATCTCTCCCCGGCTGAAAAAAGAAGTTTCAAGCTTTTTGCCAAAAGGATGGAGGCCAATGAAAATGCCAAGTTTGTGCAGCTTTTTGATGTCTTGGATAAGATGTCTCATTACGACGAAGGAGCCCTTCTTAAGAAACTTCCTGTAGCCAAAAAACAACTGGCCAACTTGAAATCCCATTTATATAAGCAGCTACTGGTGAGCTTGCGGTTGATCTATGCAGATAGAAATGTTGAATTACACTTAAATGAGCAAATTGACTTCGCCCGTATTTTGTATTCAAAGGGCCTGTATATGCAGAGCCTGAAAGTGCTGGAAAAGGCAAAGCAACTGGCCACCCGGTATTTTTTAGACACGCTGGTGCTCCGTATAGTCGAGTTGGAAAAGGTGATCGAATCCCAGCACATCACGCGCAGTATGCAGGATCGGGCAGAGACACTAAGTCAGCAGGCCACGGACATGTCGGTACAGATATCCAGGAAGAATGCGTTCAGTAATCTTTCGTTGCAGTTATACGGATTGTACCTGAAAACAGGGTATGTAAAAGACGCGGAAGATAGAAAGCGGGTGGAGGCATTTTATGCGGCCAATATGCCTCAGTTTGAGATTCAGGAGCTGGGGTTTTATGAGAAGCTTTACCTGTATCAGGCACAGGTTTGGTTTTTCCATATTGTTCAGGATTTCCCCCTTTGCTACCGCGCGGCACAGCGATGGGTGGACCTCTTTGACGAATTTCCAGATATGCGAAAGGTGGCCACAGGCAACTATTTGAAGGCGTATCATTACCTATTGGACACCCTTTTTTACCTGGGGTATTACGAAAGGTTTACCGAAGTGCTGCAAAAGTTTGAGGACAACCTGAGGACTCCGGATTTTCAACTGGACGAAAACGGATCGGTGCTGGCATTTCTATATTATTACACCAACGCGCTGAACATACGGTTTATGCGTGGAGAGTTTTCATTGGGCATTGAAGCCATTATGCCGACCTTTAAAAAAGAATTTCAGGCACTGCAAAACAAGCTAGACGTACATCATCAGGCAGTGTTGAACTACAAAGTAGCCTGTCTATATTTTGGCGCCGGTGAAAACCCGGAGGCAATCTTCTACTTAGATGAAGTAATCAAGCAAACGGGGGCCGGGCTAAGCGAGGATTTGCAGTGCTTTGCCCATATCCTGAAGCTGATTGCCAGCTACGAAGCAGGGATGGACGAAGATCTGGATCAGCAGATAAGGAATGTGTATAAAGTACTGGTAAAGATGAATGACCTACACCAAGTCCAGCGGGAGATGATGGCTTTTATTCGTCAGCTGGGTCAGATATATGATTATCAACTCAAGGCGGCATTCGTGGCATTGCGTGAGCGGCTGAAACCCTTTGAGCAGCATCCCTATGAAAAACGGGCGTTCCTCTATTTGGATATCATATCTTGGCTGGAGAGCAAAATCGAAAACCGATCGGTACAGGAAATCATTCAGGAGAAATTTCGGGAAAAAATGGAGGTGGAGAAATAATCACTCAGGTCTAGCTGCCCGTTACGCCGGGCTCCAACGCAAAAAACCAACCTGGCATCAGGTTGGCTGTTTGTATCTGTACGAAAAACAGGGTAACGGCTATTAGGCCAATACCTCTTTTTCCATGATTACCTGTCCCTTGTAATACAGCTTGCCATCTAGCCAGAAAGCTCTATGTCGTAGGTGGGTTTCACCTGTGGTAGGGCATTGTGAAAGCCCAGGAGCATTCAGTTTGTAATGCGTCCTTCTCTTATCTCTTCTGGTTTTCGAAATTTTCCGTTTAGGATGTGCCATTTCTCAGTTATGGTTAATTATTCTTTATTCTTTAATTTTTTTAATTGTTCCCAAAGGGGATTATTGTCGGGTTCCGTTTCTTCTTCCGGTTCGTCCGGCGCACTGCTGTATACCAACGTCCCCTCTATATCTTCGTCGTCGAGTTCTTCCTCTTGGTATCGAGGATGCAACCTTTTGGCGGGAATCGCTAGGAGGATAAACTCATATATCAACTGGGCCACATTGATGTGGGCGGTTTCGTTGGTAATGAGATAAACCTCTTCGTTCAACTCCCCCTCCTCCGGACCGTATTTGTAAAGAATACGCTCGCGGATTATCAGCTCATGGTCGTACTCGTCGAGACTTCGGTCACAAGTCAAAAGCACCGTCCCGTTGATCTCAAACCAAGCTTCTATGACGCCTGCTTGCTTTTTCAGGATGACATTGGCTTTCAGCTTTCCGTCCGAAACGAAATCGTTGCCAGCAAAGTATGCAAAGAAATCACTTTTGATTTCAAAAGGGAAAGCGTGTTCTCCATCCTTTAGGCGAATGATATCAATGTCAAAATTCTTCAAGAATTTCACTTCTCCCTCCTTTTCCTAAATTAAGACCGCAAATTTAGAGATTTATTTTTGATAATAAAAAAGCGGGGCTTAATTATTTGAGCTTTCTTGCCAGCCCTGCTTTTGCTTTAGAATTTCACACGCCTGAAAGATCGCAGCCCTCATGGATCCCTCGTTGGCGGTATTTTTTCCGGCGATGTCGTAGGCTGTGCCGTGGTCCGGACTGGTACGTACCGCTGGTAGCCCGGCGGTGAAGTTAACGCCGGTTTCAAAGGAGATCGTTTTGAACGGTATCAGTCCCTGATCGTGGTACATGGCTAGCACCGCGTCAAATTTCTTATAGTGCATCATGCCAAAAAAACCATCAGAAGGGTACGGACCAAAGACCAAGATGCCCTTGTCTTTGAATTCCTTTACCACGGGCTGGATGATTTCATGCTCCTCTGTCCCAAGCAGACCGTCCTCTCCTGCATGCGGATTCAGTCCCAGTAGGGCTATCCGTGGTTTGGCAATGCCAAAGTCTTCTTTTAGAGACTTAATCATTAGTTTTAGCTTTTCCCGGATAGTGGCGGGAGTCAATAGTTCGTTGACCTGTCGAAGTGGGACATGCGAGGTTACTAGCCCCACCCGCATATCGTCGGAAACCATGAACATGAGGCTTTTCTCAACTTCAAAGGCTTCGGAAAGAAACTCGGTATGTCCGATAAACCGGTTTTCTGGGGTGTGTATATTGTTTTTGTTCAGCGGAGCAGTCACCAGAGCTTCGATGTGGCCGTTTTTCAGGTCGTCGGTGGCCTGGCTTAATGCGGCAAATGCCATTTTACCGGCTTCTACGGTTTCCACTCCGGGATGTATCTCTGGACAGTCGGGCACCACATTGATGACGTTTACCTTTTTATGATGTACTTCTTCGATGCTTCGGATCTGCATGAAGTTGAAATCTTCTAGGCCCAGAGCCTTTTTGTAAAAGCTGAGGGCCTTGCCGTGCCCGTAGATGACGGGAGTGATTAATTTATGGAGTCGGTTGTCCTGTAGCGCCTTCATCGTGACCTCAGCGCCTATGCCGTTGATGTCTCCGATGCTGATTCCGATTACCGGCTTGTTTTTTCGAATGTTCATAGAGTGTCGTAATTCGCTTACACATGAATATCCGTCGCCTGCGACGGATGAACGGAGTGCAAGTTAGTAAAATATTGGCATTTACTATGCTCAAGCCTCACGCATGGCGGTATGCCGGAGCTACCCTTCATCGGGAAAGGGTAGATTTCCCGGATAGTAACGGCTTACCTGTGGTCATTCAGTAATATTGTTTTACTTTTGGATATCGGTACCCAATAACGGCACAACATGGATAAAGTAAGGGCAAAGAAGCATTTGGGGCAGCACTTCCTCAAAGATTTGCGGATCGCTGAACAGATCGCACAGGCAGTTACCGGCCATAGGGACGCAAAAGCGGTACTCGAAATTGGTCCGGGGATGGGAGTGCTCACAGATTTTCTCCTTGCGGCGGCCTGGGACCTATACTTGGTGGAGATAGACGGCGAGTCGGTTGCTTACCTACAGAAGAAATATCCTTTTCTTACTGATCGGATCGTGCATGCAGACTATCTCAAGACGCCTTTGAGAGAGGTTTTGCCTGTCCCTTACGTGGTAGCGGGAAACTTTCCGTACAATATTTCCTCGCAGATTTTCTTCAAAGTGCTGGAGGAGCGTGACCGCGTAAGTGAAGTAGTTGGCATGCTGCAAAAAGAAGTTGCAGAGCGTATTGCGTCGAAAAAAGGCAACAAAACCTATGGAATCCTCAGCGTATTGTTGCAGGCCTTTTACGAGGTGGAGTACCTGTTTGATGTGCCCCCGCATGTGTTTGACCCACCTCCAAAAGTGAACAGCGCGGTGGTCCGACTCAGGCGTAACGAGGTGAGCACCCTGGGTTGCGATGAAAAGCTGTTTTTCCGGGTGGTAAAGCAGGCATTTAGCACCCGAAGAAAAATGCTGAGAAATGCGCTCAAGAGTCTCGGCGGAGCCGGTGATTTCAGCTTAGACCCCATGTTGGATTTGCGGGCTGAGCAGCTAGGTGTACCGGAGTTTATATACTTAACCAATAAACTACAAGCCTCTTGGAATCAATCGTAAAGTTTGAGCTTTCCAAAGAATACCTGGAAAGGCTTAAAGAAAGTATACAAGGCGCGGATATCGCCTTCATAAAAACCTCCATGGAGGATGCCATCAAGGCGGACATAGCGGCCATCTTGGATGAACTCAACATGGAGGAAGCACTTTTTGTGCTAAGGGCGCTGGACCCCGCCGTCGCTGCGGACATTCTTATCGAATTGGATGAGGATTCGCAGTACAAGGTCATCAAGACCATGGAGCCTTCCGAGCTGGCCCTGCTGATAGACCAAATGGAGTCTGATGACGCGGTGGACGTCCTAAATCAATTGCTTGTCAAGGATAGAGAAGAAGTCATCGGCCACTTGGAGAAAAAGGAGAAGACCCTCCACATCATGGAGCTCCTTAGGTACGACGATGATAGCGCAGGCGGTCTGATGGCCAAAGAATTCATCAAGGCCAATCAGAATTGGACCGTGGTGCAGACCATCGACGAGATCAGGAGGCAAGCCGAAAACGTAGATAAAATTTACTCCATCTATGTGGTGGACAACAAGGAGAAGCTGATGGGCCGAATTGCACTCAAGAAGGTCATTCTAGCGGCTTCTGACACCAAGATTGCAGACCTGTACGATGAGAATATTATCTCTGTGCCCACGTATATGGAAGGGGAGGAGGTAGCTGAAATAATGAGGAAATATGACCTGGAGGCTGTTCCTGTCGTCAATGTAAAGAACAAGCTGGTAGGTCGGATCACGGTGGATGACATCCTTGATTTACTTCGGGAGCAGGCCGAAGAGGATATACAAGCCATGACGGGTATTTCCGATGACGTAGTGGAATCAGATTCCGTTTACCGTCTTTCCAAAGCCCGCCTGCCATGGCTGCTGATCGGAATGGTTGGAGGCCTGCTGGGTGCCGGATTTATCGGTTTTTTTGAAGAAGGTCTAAGTGCCGTAACGGCCTTGGCATTTTTTATTCCCCTGATCACAGCTACAGGCGGAAATGTGGGTATTCAGTCTTCCACGTTGGTTGTGCAGTCTTTGGCTGCCAAATCCGTATTCGAAGACAGCCTCACCAAGCGATTCATTAAAGTATTGGTGGTAGCAGTGCTAAATGGCGTGGTCTTGGCCACTTTCGTGTTTATCACGGTGGTATTCTTCTACGGGCAGCCCATGAAGTTTGGACTGGTGGTTTCTATTGCCTTGTTTTCGGTGGTGCTATTGGCGTCTTTTATGGGTACCCTGACACCCATTGTGCTGGATAAAATTGGTATAAATCCGGCCATGGCTTCCGGTCCGTTTATCACGACGGCAAATGATTTGCTGGGGTTGGCGGTTTATTTCTCCGTGGCTATGTTACTGTTGAATTTATAAAGGCCTGATACATGAAGGTGTTAATCATCGATCAAATGCATCCGAGTATTGTGCCCTTGCTGGAAGCGGAGGGGTATGATGTAGATTACCGGCCGGACATTACCCGAAGGGAGATTCTGGAGTGTGTTGGGGCCTACAATGGGTTGGTCATTCGATCCAAAACCCCAATCGACAGAGAGGTATTGGAGCTGGCCACAAATCTTCGGTTTGTGGCTAGGGCCGGGGCGGGGTTGGATAATATAGACCTCACGTTTCTACAGGAAAGAGGCATCGAGTTGCATCACGCCCCGGAGGGGAACAGAGATGCCGTAGCGGAACATGCGCTAGGAATGATCCTGATGATGTTCAACAAGCTCGGGCAGGCAGATCGGCAGGTTAGAAGTGGGATCTGGGATCGAGAGGGCAATCGAGGAGAGGAACTTTCCGGTAAAACGGTAGGGGTTTTCGGTTATGGGAATATGGGTAGGTCCTTTGCCAAAAGGCTAAGAGGTTTTGACGTTAGCATAATGGCCTACGACAAGTACCTGTCTGATTTTGGAGATGAGTGGGTAAAGGAGGCCTCGTTTGAGCAGCTACAGGCGGAGGCAGACATCCTCAGCATTCATGTGCCACTTACACCGGAGACCCGCAATTTCTTCACCATGGAGGTGTTGGAAGGCTTTCGCAAGCCCCTTTACCTTGTCAACACGGCACGTGGAGAGGTCATTGGCTTTGACACGCTAAACGAGGCTCTTTCTAGAAACATACTGAAGGGTGCAATGCTGGACGTGCTGGAAAACGAGCGCCTTCAAGCACTAAGTAGTGCGCAAAAGATCTCGTTTCAGCGGTTGACGGAGCGGCCAAACGTCCTGTTTTCCCCTCACGTAGCCGGGTGGACGGTAGAATCCTATGTCAAAATAAATCAGGTACTTGTACAGAAGATTGCAGGGAAATGGATGCTCCCCAGGTGATCAAATTTTGGGCGCTTGCGTTGTGAATTAATAATAGTTGCTATATCTTTGCACTACTTACATATGGAAAACGTATATGAAACGGTCTCGTAGCTGAGACCGTTATTTTATTTATTGGGAGTTAACGAATAGCGATTATGGGAAATATACAGTATTACACCGAGGAGGGACTTAAGAAGCTAAAGGACGAGCTTCATGAGTTGAAGACAAAAGGTCGGGCGGACATAGCCAGGCAGATTGCCGAGGCTAGAGATAAAGGAGACCTGAGTGAAAATGCTGAGTATGATGCAGCCAAAGATGCGCAGGGGCACTTGGAGCTAAAGATTGCCAAACTCGAAGGAGTGATCGGAAACGCCCGGGTATTGGACAATTCAAAACTGGACACTTCTAAGGTGGGTATTCTGAGCACGGTAAAGATTAAAAATGTTAAAAATGGAATGACGGTTTCCTATACACTGGTTTCTGAAGAGGAAGCGGATTTGAAAGCCAACAAAATTTCTTTAGCCTCCCCTTTTGGGAAAGGGCTTCTAGGCAAAAAACAGGGTGAAATAGCTGAAATAAAGGCACCTGCAGGAGTGTTGAAATTTGAAATCCTGGAGATCTCCCATTCTTGACTTTTCGTTGGGCGGGTAGTTCTACGTAGCTAGACCGCCCGAAAGTTTTTGCGCGATCTTGGCTTTCAGCTCCTTGAATGATGCAAGTACCTTTTTGCCAATAGCAAGTACAACGATCGGATCTTCTATGGATTCCATCTCTGCTACCTCTTCTGCAAGTCGATACAGACACAAGCTTCCGGATAGCCCCTTGATTTTATGAAGTAGGCTTTGAACCTCTAGGTCGTCTGAAAGGGTGGGGTTTAGGAGCTTTTGGAAGGCATCTTCGATCTCAGCCAATCCCTGATACATAATATCTCTAAGTAGCACTTCGTCTCCGGACAGGACGTTCAGCAGCGCTTGCTGATCAAATTCCTTCTGGGTATAGGAAAGGTCAGCGGCTGTATCTGGAAGAAGTAACTCCTGAACCAGATCCAGAATTTTTTGTTTTTCCAATGGCTTGGTCATGAAATGGTTCATGCCTGCAGATAGGCAGGCCTCTTTTTCACTTGGAAGTGCACCCGCGGTAAGCGCGATGATGGGCACCTCTGACCCAGAGATGGCTTCCAATCTCCTGATTTCTTTAGTGGCCTGGTAACCATCCATTATGGGCATTTGTACATCCATAAATATCAAATCAGGGGCTTGCGAAGCATAGGCGTCAATTGCTTCCTGGCCATTTTGAGCTTCAAAAATCTGACAATTCGGAAACCGCGCCCTCAAAATCGTTTTCAGAAGAATCATGTTCAGCGACACATCTTCGGCGATCAAAATTTTCAGGGGATCATGGGAAGTCAAATGGACGGCTTTAGAGTGCAGATCCTTCTCGTTGGGACCAAAGACACGGTCTTCCGCAAGGCTTAGCAGGCAATTGAACAACTCGGATATTTTGGCTGGTTTGATCAGTTTTGCGTCGATTTCCAGGTCTTGGTATCGGGCATCGGACTGCACCTCATCCACCGAGCTGTAAAGCAGGATCTTCGGTTTTTTCCCCTTGTATTTTGACAGAATTTTTTTGGCTTCCGCAATGGTGGTAAGTCCATCCATATAGGGCATCTGGTAATCGATGATGAGCACATCAAATGACCGGTTTTGGTCCAGTAGGTGAAGTGCACTTAGCCCATTATCTACTTCTTCGGTTTCAATTTTCCAATGGAATAAAATATCCCGCAGAATCCGTCGGTTATTCGCATTGTCATCTACCACCAGGATTCTTTTGATACTGGAAAATTCCTTTACTACGGCATCGGCCGACTGGATGAATGGCCTTTTAATAGTGAACGAAAAAGTAGAACCTTTGCCGACCTCGCTAACAAGGTGTATTCCCGAGCCCATTTTTTCAGCAAGCATCTGGGAGATAACCAGCCCCAGACCTGTCCCTCCGAATTTTCTGGTGGTAGACGAATCGGCCTGAGAGAACGACTTGAACAGTTTTTTCTGCTGCTCTTCTGAAATACCGATTCCTGTATCCCTCACGGAAAACGTATACTGCCCTTCGGATGGATTCTCTTCGTCCATTTCAAAGGATACCTTCAGTTCAACTTCCCCTTGGTCGGTAAACTTAAGGGCATTGCTCAACAGGTTGACAAGGATCTGCTTTAAACGAATGGCATCTACTACCATTAAACGGGGAATATCTACTTGGATATCCATCAAAAACTCTAAGTTTTTTGAAGAGGTATTGAACTTGACGATATCTGCTGTTTGTTCGATGAGCGCAACGATATCGGTTTCAATTTCTTCCAGATCCAGCTTCCCAGCTTCTATTTTTGAAAAATCCAGGATGTCATTGATGATTCCGAGCAACGAGTGTGCGGACGAATGCGCACTTTGGACATATTGAAGCTGTACTTCGGATAGCTCGGTATTTATCAATAAATCCGTAAACCCTATTACTCCATTCAAGGGGGTCCGTATCTCATGACTCATGTTTGCCAAAAACTCGGACTTGGCTCGGGTTGATTTCTCAGCCTCTTCCTTGGCGAGAATCAGAGACAGCTCCAGGCTGCTTTTTGTTTCAACGCTCACCAGTAGCTCGGAAAATATTTTCAATAATTTTTTCTCCGCATCTTTGAAAGTGTGTTTTTCTTTTACCCAATCAAATCCTACAAACCCCATCAGTTGATCCTGATGGATCATAGGTAGAGTAATGAGGGTTTTGATCCCCTGAGGTTCAATGATTTCTTTTACGCTGATATCCTTGAGGGTGTCTATGTCCGGAACTTCAAAAGTCATTTTACGCTGGTGGTGCCCGACCCAGTCGGGTATCAGTTCCACCGGTAGCTGTTGGAGGTTATCTATTTCAGGTGCTATACCGTCGGCACACCACTCGTAGGTATTAGATGCGACATTTTTAACAAAATCGTACTCAAATACGTAGCCACGGTCTGCCTGTACAAAGCGGCATATTCTGGAAAGGGATTCGCTAATTGTCTTTGACAAATCCTCCATGTTTGTATTGATATACGTGGAGGAAATGTCAATCATGAGTCTTTGCAACTCGATTTGTCTGAGCACCTCATCTTTGGCTAATTGCTCTTCCGTAATATCCTGGGTGAGTCCAGCAAATCTGTCGGGTTGATTATCTTCCCGAATCAACAGAAGCTTAATTTTTACCCATTTAGACAGTCTTCCTCTCAGATTGATTTTACCGATGAATTCAGCCTCCTGACCGGTTTTTAACATCTCCTCCGTAATCCTAGAAAGCGTGATCTGGTCCTTTTTAGAGAAAAAGCTTAATGCCAACTCTAGCGTAATTGGCGTGTCATCAGGAAGCTCGTGGATCTTGTAGAGGTTTTTACTCCACTTTAGGTCCTTGGAGACTAAATCAAATTCCCAGGAGCCCATTTTCGCCATTTTCATCGCCCGCGATAAAAAGGTGTTGGTGTGAACCAACTCTTCTTCGATCTTTTTCCGCTCAGAGATATCCCGCGAATTGGCTACGACATAGCCTTCGTTGTCAATCCAAAGGTATTTGACGGTGACCTCTACCGGAAATTTCTCTCCGGTTACCTGATTCACATTGGTACCTTCTATCACCATGTAAGGAATCTGCTTTAACTCCTCCACGTGAGCCATCCAAACGGATCGGTCCACGAATATTTCTTCGAAATCCCACACATAGTAGTTGTGTGCCTCACTAGGTTTTATTCCCAATCGCTTGGATGCTTCCGCATTGATATAGAAGAGATTGCCATTTTCCAAGGAAACCTGCGTAGCATCGGAGGTATTGTCCAACAGGTGCTGGAGCAGGGTCAAATTTTCCTTACGTGATAACATGAAGTTAATGTAGTCGGTAAAACAAAAGTGAATTCACACCGTGCCGGAAAGGCAATATACTTTAGATTTCCCATATCCCGATTTCATGGGTGGCAATTTTATTTTTTAATATGTTCGGCATTCGGATTTTCAAAAAAAAATTAGCAGGCAGACAGTTAGTGGATAGCCCCTATGCGTTCAGGATACTATAGTGGTCACTGACAATAATTTATTTCACGCTAAATTTTCCATACCTTAGCCCCTTGTAAACCCACTTAGATAAATACCATGTCTTCCATATTTACGAAAATCATCAATCGCGAAATTCCAGGTTATATTGTAGCCGAGGACGACCGAAACATCGCTTTTCTGGATATTATGCCTTTGGTAAAGGGGCACCTGTTGGTGGTACCCAAAGTCGAGGTAGATTATATTTTTGATCTAGAGGAGCAAGATTATGCCGCGCTGATGCGGTTTGCGAAAAAAGTTGCCATTGCCCAAGAAAAAGTGATCCCCTGCACGCGCATAGGTGTGGCAGTTATCGGGTTGGAAGTTCCACACGTTCACATTCACTTGGTTCCGCTAAGGACCATGGGAGATATCAATTTTTCACGCCCCAAGCTGAAGCTGGACGCAGAGGAAATGAAGGGGTTGGCCACAAAAATTAAAGCGTCGTTTGATCAAGTTGGATAAGGAGGGGGTGGTGGTAACCCCTCCTTATCGAATGTTATAGGATTGCATAAATGGCTGGCCGTTGGGAGTTAGTCCCTCTAGTCTTAATCTGCCACTGAATTCCTCCAGAAATTTTCCAAATACTTTTGGGTCCTTGGCTGCTTCGCCGTTGTAATGCGTGATCACAAAGCCATTACCCAAGCCAAGGTCTCGGAGGTATCCACGGGTCATACCGGATATTTTTACACCAAACTCGATGTTCAGCCGGTCACGTTCCAGTGTATTGACGTTTTCCAGTTTCGCGCCAAGCAGCGTAGAAGTGTAAAATTCCCGTTTGATGATGCCTGTTCCTCCCAGCAGGTTTTGGAGGGTAAGGGACGTGCTTCGGGTATTGTTTTCGCGGAGATAGTTCAGTCGTATTTCGTCTCCCGGGTAAAAGTACGAAAGGACTTCCTCAAAGCTTCCCTTGCCGGTGATGGCGATTCCATTGATGGCCTGTATCACATCGTTTCGTTGCAGTCCGGCTTTCTCAGCCGCCCCTGAGCGTACCACGTGGGAGACAATCACGCCATCCAGTGATTTGAGGTTCATCTCTTCTGCCAGTTCCGGTGTGATTTCTACCACGTCTACTCCGGGAATAGCTTTTTGAACCTCCCCGTATTTGATCAAGTCATTGGCAATTTTCGTGGCAATATCTACCGGAACGGCAAAGCCATAGCCGGTATAGGAGCCGGTACGGGACAAAATAGCCGTGTTGATGCCTACCAACTTGCCCTCCACATCGACCAATGCACCACCGGAGTTTCCTGGGTTAATGGGGGCATCGGTTTGAATAAAGGATTCGAGCGGAAATTCTCCACCCATAATGTTTATCTGCCGCTCTTTTGCAGAGACGATTCCTGCTGTGACAGTCGAGGTTAGGTTGAATGGATTGCCTACCGCAATGACCCACTCTCCTATTTGCAGTTCCCGACTGCTGCCTATTTCAATAGCGGGTAGGTTGTTAGCCTCAATCTTCAATACAGCGATATCGGTATTGGCATCTGCACCAATCAGGCTTGCTTGGTACGTTCGTTTTTGGTGAACCACCTCGATGGTTTCTGCCCGGTCTATTACGTGGTTGTTGGTGATAATGTATCCGTCTTTGGAGATGATTACTCCAGAACCGGTACTTACGCGTTGCTGAGGTACCCCTTGGCCAAAAAAGTAGTCAAAAATACTGTACCTTCGGGTATCGGTCCCGGAGAAGTTCTTGATAAATACCACCGAGTTGGTACTTCTTTTGGATGCATCCACAAAGGATACGGGTGAGTTTACGCCCAATTGGCTGGATTGGGGTGTCGATGCAGCCTCTGAATTATCCCGGAACCCTTCCATCCAGGAGGTTTGTTTGTTCCAAAGTAGTTCGTCGGCGTACGCCCCGCTTTCGGTTGTAGAGGTATGTGGGTCAAATATCTCCAAATAAATCCACGTTCCGAACATACCTCCCAGCACTGCAATTGCCAGGGTTGTGAAATGTCTTTGCATGCTTTCTCAGTTTTTAAACCAACATCGGTTTGCTATTTCCTATTGCTTGCAAACGGGATAAGGTCTCAGACGGTTATCCTAGGAAACGAATTTAATGCCAAAAACATTATCTAGGAAAAACCGGTGAAAAAAACCGAAAAACTCCCGTAACCTTGTAAATTTGTCAGCCGATACCTGCCATGTCAGTACTTTTTGTTCAATGTTTTGGCAGGAAAGAGGTGGGTGTCGTGAAAAATTCGTTTAAATGTCAGAAAAGAGAAACGTAGCCATACTTGGATCTACGGGCAGCATAGGCACACAAGCACTCGATGTAATTCGCAGTCAGAACAACAGGTTTCAGGTGGAGGTGCTCACCGCCCAAAATAACGCCGATTTATTAATTCAACAGGCCTTGGAGTTTGTGCCAAATGCCGTGGTGATAGGAAATGAAGCGCATTACCATCGGGTAAGCGAAGTTCTGCTTCCCCTTGGAGTGAAGGTATATGCCGGACAAGCTGCCCTGGCCCAAGTGGTGGAGATGGAATCGATCGACGTGGTGTTGACTGCTTTGGTAGGATATGCGGGTCTGATGCCCACCATTCGGGCCATCGAGGCAGGAAAACCCATCGCTTTGGCCAATAAGGAAACCTTGGTGGTAGCCGGAGAGCTGATCACCCGATTGGCGCAGGAAAAAGGCGTGAATATCTACCCGGTGGATTCGGAACATTCCGCCATTTTTCAATGTCTGGTGGGGGAGTTTCACAATCCCATAGAAAAAATTATCCTTACGGCCTCCGGTGGGCCATTTCGTGGCCGTGACCGGGAGTTTCTTCAGTCGGTCACCAAGGAACAGGCGCTGAAACATCCCAATTGGGACATGGGGGCCAAGATCACCATTGATTCCGCTTCGATGATGAACAAAGGCCTGGAAGTGATCGAGGCGAAGTGGCTTTTTGGCCTTTCTGCTCCGCAGATTGAGGTGGTTGTTCATCCGCAATCCATTGTACATTCTTTGGTCCAATTCGAAGATGGGTCCATCAAGGCACAACTCGGGCTTCCAGATATGCGTATCCCCATACAGTTTGCACTTTCTTATCCGGATAGGCTGAAAGCGGAGTTTCCCCGGTTTCACTTCGTGGATTACCCAGCACTTACTTTCGAAAAGCCGGATATGCATACTTTTAGAAACCTAAAACTGGCTTATGAGGCCTTGGAAAAGGGAGGAAATGCGGCATGTATGTTGAATGCCGCCAACGAAGTTGCCGTCGATGCGTTTCTAAAAGACCGGGTTGGATTTTTAGAAATGTCCGACTTAATTGAACAGAGTATGGAAAAAATCGGTTTTATAGCATCGCCAGGCCTAGCTGATCTGGTCGAAACCGACCGTGAGACGAGAGAAATTACAGAAGCATTAATCACAAAGAAATAATATGGAAACGCTCATAATGGTAGCACAGTTGCTACTTGGATTATCAATTTTGGTGGGATTGCACGAGGCGGGACACCTCCTGGCAGCCAAAATGTTTGGCATGCGGGTGGAGAAATTCTCCATCGGTTTTCCGCCAAAAATTGCTGGATTTAAATACGGAGAAACAGAGTATTCTATCGGTGCCATACCCTTGGGGGGCTTTGTGAAGATTTCGGGTATGGTGGATGAGTCCCTTGATACGGAACAGATGGCTTCGGAACCCCAACCCTGGGAGTTTAGGGCAAAACCTGCGTGGCAGCGGTTGATCGTAATGCTAGGCGGTATCATCGTAAACGTGGTAACCGGGATATTGATTTTTGTGTTTTTGGTATATGATCGGGGTGAGACCTATTACTCCAGGGATCAGGTATTGGAGCATGGTATCGTAGCTTACGATATCGGCGAGCAGATAGGGCTGAGGACAGGAGATCGGATTTTGGATATCAACGGGCAGCCCTACGAGTCTATCAACGAATTGAGCAGTGGAACCGCCCTTTTGAGCACTAACGGGTATTATACGGTGGATAGGGACGGAGAGCGATTACAGGTGTCCATTCCCAGAGGATTTATCAACTCGTTCTCTAACGAGGAGAGTATGTCGAAGTTTATACAGATACGCTTTCCCTTTGAGGTGGGTGAGGTAGTGCCGGGACAAGGGGCCGCCCAAGCCGGCATGCAAAAAGGAGATCGGATCACCGCTATCGATGGCCAGAAAGTGTATTATTTTGACGAACTTCAAGAGGCCTTGAAAGACAAGGCCAACCGACGGGTGGAAGTATCGCTGGAACGTGACGGAAATCCTATGACGGTGACCCCTGAGGTCAGTGAGAACAACACGATTGGGATCGGTGTTGCAAGCCTTTTGGAGCCAATTAGGAAACAATATTCGTTTGCAGAGTCTATTCCGTTGGGGGTTAAACGGGCGTTTGGTGTGGTGATCGTGAATGCGAGGGCCATGGGCAAAATGTTTACGGGCGAGGTGTCTGCCAAGAATGTGAGCGGCCCCATTGGAATGGCCAAGATTTACGGGTCTTCTTGGGATTGGGTAAAATTCTGGTCTATCACGGGGCTTATTTCGATGATTTTGGCATTTATGAACCTATTGCCCATCCCGGCTTTGGATGGAGGACACGTGATGTTTTTACTATATGAAATGGTTTCTGGCAGAGCACCTTCCGATAAGTTTTTGGAGAATGCGCAGAAGGTGGGTATGGTTATTCTGCTCATGATCATGGTTTTCGCTATCGGTAACGATATCTTAAAGTTATTTGTAGGAAGCTAAGTCTGTTTCCTGTCAATATCGTGAAGGACTAGACGAAAAACGGGAGGGGATGGATTTGTACAGAGATGTTTGGTCCTCGCTTAGGTTAAGCAGTATAGTCAGGGTTTTTGTTTTTGAAATATAAAGTGATATCTTAATGGGTCTGCTGACAATTTGTGTCTGAAGTTACATTGGCATAGGGCTTGTTTACACTATTTAATCGATGCTAACGGGTCCTTTGGCCTAAATTTTAATTAAAATGACATGTGTACTGTCATATTGACTATATGAGCAATTTTGGAAATCAACTATATCAATCATTGCTGTTAGGAGACTATTCTGGGGACGGAGAGCTTATCCATCTGATAACAGACGACGAAGAGGAAGACAATGTGAAGGAGGACAACTATTCGGATGAAATATCCATTTTGTCTGTCAGAAATACAGTACTCTTTCCAGGAGTGGTGATTCCGATCACTGTGGGAAGGCAACGCTCTATTCGGCTCGTGAAGAAAGCCCAAAAGGGTGATAAGCTCATCGGTGTATGTGCACAGCGAAACCCCAATCAAGACGACCCAGGATGGCAGGATATTTATGGAGTGGGTACCCTTGCCAAGATCATCAAAATGATCGTGCTTCCCGACGGCAATACCACCATCATCATACAAGGCAAAAAGCGTTTTAAGATACGGGAAGAGGTATCGGATGATCCCTATTTTATTGCCAAAGTGGATTATTTGGAGGAGTCTTTTCCGAAAAACAACAAGGAAATAGAAGCATTGGAGCAGTCTCTCAAAGAGGCAGCCTTTAAGATTCTACAGTTAAATCCCGAAATACCCCGGGAAGCCCAAGTGGCATTGGACAATATAGACAGCACCCCCTTCCTTACTCATTTTCTTTCTTCCAATATCAATGCCCCAGTAGAATCCAAACAACGGCTACTGGAAATCAACGACGGCATAGAACGTGCGACTCTGTTGTTGGAGCTGATGATGAAGGATATTCAAATGCTGGAGCTCAAAAGTGAGATCCAAAAGAAAGTGCACACCGACATCGATCAACAGCAGCGGGATTATTTTTTGCGGCAGCAAATGAAGGTCCTTCAGACAGAACTTGGAGAGGAGGGTCCCGAAAAGGAGGTAGAAGATCTTTTGATGAGGGGGAAGAAAAAGAAGTGGTCCAAAGAGGTCAAGAGTCATTTTGAAAAAGAAGTATCTAAGATCCTGCGGATGAATCCGTCTGCTGCGGAATACCCCATTGCACTAAATTATGCAGAGGTGATGGTAGAGCTTCCGTGGAACGAGTTTACCACCGATAATTTTGATCTGAAGCGTGCAAAGAATGTCCTGGACAAGGACCATTTTGGGCTTGACAAAGTCAAAGAGCGAATCATCGAATATCTGGCTGTTCTGAAGTTGAAGAATGACCTGAAAGGTCCAATTCTCTGTCTGTATGGTCCTCCCGGTGTCGGTAAGACATCCCTTGGGAAGTCTATCGCAAAGGCCTTGGGGCGTAAATACGTGCGTATGTCGCTAGGCGGTCTGCACGACGAGGCGGAAATCAGAGGACATCGAAAAACGTACGTGGGTGCCATGCCCGGTAAGATCATCCAAAACATGAAAAAGGTGAAGGCCTCCAATCCGGTATTTGTGCTGGACGAAATCGACAAGCTTAGCTCGGATTTTCGCGGGGATCCGTCCTCAGCGTTTTTGGAAGTACTGGACCCGGAGCAAAATAGTGCCTTTTCCGATAATTACCTTGAAATTGAATACGACCTGTCCAAGGTGCTGTTTATTGCAACAGCCAATACGTTAGAGACCTTGCAGCCTGCCTTAAGAGATCGAATGGAGATCATCGAAGTCACAGGCTACACGCTCGAAGAAAAGGTGGAAATCGCTGTGCGGCACCTAATCCCAAAACAACGCAAAGAGCACGGATTGAAAGGGAAGGACATCCTGTTTAGCAGAGAGGCTATTGTCAAGATCATAGAAGATTATACCCGAGAGTCAGGGGTACGAAACCTAGAACGACTGATCGGTAAGGTAACTCGTAGCGTAGCCAAGGCGATCGCTATGGAGGAAACGTATCAGAAGAAGATCACCCCGCAGACCGTGCGGAAAGTACTGGGTGGAGAGGTGTTTGATAAGGAATTATATCAGGACAACAGCGTCTCGGGTGTAGTTACCGGATTGGCATGGACTTCTGTGGGTGGAGAGATACTCTTTATTGAAGCAAGTCTGAGTAAAGGCAAAGGTAAGTTGACCCTCTCGGGCCAATTGGGCGATGTGATGAAGGAGTCTGCGATGACGGCACTTTCCTACCTTCGATCGAAAGCCGATAAGTTGGGAATAGATCACCGGGTATTTGACCATTACGACCTTCATATCCACGTTCCTGCCGGTGCGGTGCCCAAAGATGGCCCCTCTGCCGGTATCACCATGCTGACCGCAATTGCATCTGCATACACCCAACGGAAGGTTCGGGCAAAAATCGCTATGACGGGAGAAATCACCCTTCGGGGAAAAGTAATGCCCGTAGGTGGAATTAAGGAAAAGATACTCGCGGCGAAGCGCGCAGGAATTACCGATATCATTCTTTGCAGGAAAAACCAGAAAGATCTCGAGGAAATTGACGATAGATACCTGAAAGGAATCACGTTCCACCTGGTAGAGCATGTGCAAGAGGTGCTGGATTTTGCGTTGTTAGAAGAGTTGGTGGATGATCCCCTTCCTTTCACCTTCGATAGTCATCGGAACACCTCCGGTGACTGCTAAAGTAGCCTATATAGTCTTTTGGATGGGAACTCTTTGTGTATGGGGTTCCCATCCGCTTTTGGGGCAGGTTTCCCAAAGCGCCTTTGGATTCGCCGATCAGCCTACGTTTACGGGATTGGCAGGACTTGGAGGGGTAAACATTACTTCGGGAAGTGACCCTTTGATGTTTCTCTCAAATCCTGCGATGCTGGATTCCGCCGAAGGGGATGCCCTATCCGCCCACTATCTCCATTTTCCCGGAGATATACAATTTGCCACGGTCGGTTATGGTTGGAAGCCAAGGGAGGGTTGGCGTGCAGCGCTAGGACTTCAGTTTGCTAATTACGGTGAGTTTGAAGGATACGATGAGGTGGGGTTTCCATTAGGTACCTTTCACGCCAGTGAGTTTGCCCTGACAGCTGCATTGGGTGCCACAAAAGGTGTCTTCCGGTACGGTTTGAATATCAAGCTTATGGGCTCGGTGTTGGAGAGCTATCAAGCCTATGCCTTAGTGGCTGACCTCGGGCTGGGATACCACCATCCCGAGCAAGATTTGGTCATCGCCATCACAGCCAAGCAGGTAGGGGTGGTGCTGCGTAATTATCTGGAGGAATTGCCGCTCCGACTCCCTTCGGATGTGCGGGTAGGAATTAGCTATAAAGCGGAACATATGCCGGTACGGTTTCACCTCACGGCGAGAAACCTGCTGTACGATACCGACCACTCTTTGGTGGTCCCAAGCACCGTGATAGGCAGTGGCAGGTTTTCTGATCGTTTATTCAGACGATTGGTACTAGGAGCCGAAGTGTTGGTTCACGAATCCCTGGAGCTAAGGGCAGGATACAACTATTTGGTCCGCCAGGAGTTTGCTGATTTCAACGGAAGGGGGTTGGGAGGATTCTCCGGAGGGTTGTTGTTTCGTGCGCCAAAGTTTGCTCTTTCGTATGCGATCTCCGCCTATCGGGTAGCCGGCTCGGCACATTTATTAGGAATACATACAAACATACAATCGCTGAGGAAGTTTTAGCCTTGGCAAAGAAGCCATACCATGAACAATCTGACACCCAAACAAATCGTCGCTGAGCTGGACAAATACATCATCGGCCAGCACGATGCCAAACGGAACGTAGCTATCGCACTCCGAAACAGAATACGCAGGCTGATGGTAAAATCAGATTTGCAAAGAGATATTGTACCCAATAATATCCTTATGATCGGTTCCACCGGGGTAGGGAAAACGGAAATAGCCCGGCGCCTGGCAAAAATCGCCCAAGCTCCTTTTACCAAAGTGGAGGCATCAAAGTTCACCGAAGTCGGCTACGTGGGCCGTGACGTGGAATCGATGGTTCGGGATCTCGTAGAACAGTCGGTCACCTTGGTAAAGGAGGTGAGGAACGAAGAGGTGAAAGAAAAGGCCGCTGTGATCGTAGAGGATATTTTGCTGGATATTCTGATTCCTCCTGTAAAGGGGAGTGGTTTCAGTACTGCGACAACTTCTGCTGGATTCAATCCCGATCAGGCGTCCGAACAGGAACTGAATGAGCGCACCCGGGAAAAATTCCGTGAAAAGCTTCAAAAAGGCGAGCTGGAAGAGCGAAAGGTGGAAATCAACGTAAAGCAATCTCCTTCTACAGGAATTGGGATGATCGGCAACGGGATGATGGACGAGGCAAGTATGGCTGGATTGCAGGATATGCTGAACAACATGATGCCAAAGCGTACCAAAAGGCGTAAGGTAAGTATCCGTGAGGCACGAAAGATCCTGATGGAGGAGGAAGCTTCCAAGCTGATTGATTTTGACGAAGTCAAGGAGGAGGCCATTCGCCTAGCGGAAAACAATGGGATTATTTTTATCGATGAAATCGATAAAATCGCCTCCAAATCCGGCAAGGGAGGTTCAGGCCCTGATGTGAGTAGAGAGGGTGTGCAGCGGGATTTGCTGCCCATCGTGGAAGGCAGTGCGGTCAATACGAAATATGGGATGGTTCATACCGATCACGTGCTATTCATTGCAGCGGGAGCTTTTCACGTAGCAAAGCCTTCGGATTTGATACCGGAGTTGCAGGGTCGTTTCCCCATCCGTGTGGAACTGACCAGCTTGACTCAAGATGACTTTTATCGGATCTTAAAAGAGCCGAAAAACGCGCTGACCAAGCAATATGCGGCTCTCTTTGAGGCAGAGGAAGTCTATCTGGAGTTTTCCGATGAAGCCATCCAAGAAGTGGCAGCATTGGCGTTCCGCATCAATGAGGAAGTAGAAAACATCGGTGCGCGGCGTCTTCACACAGTGATGAGCCATTTGCTCAATGAATTTTTGTTTGAAGTCCCGGATACCATCATGCCAAATAGCAGAATTATGATTACCAAGGAGATGGTTACAGAGCGATTGAGTTCCTTGGTTCAGAACCGAGACCTTTCGCAGTATATCCTGTAGAAATAGGCCCCTGGGAAACTCTCTCAGGGGTTTATTTTTTGATGTGCCATTTAGCAGTGAGATCGAGAGGTTAGGAGGCGGGACGATCTCTTCCGCTGTGGTGGGCAGCGACAGGGGTGGCACTTGGATGGGCGTTATTTTTTGGAATTAACCATAACAGCAAAAAAGCGATACCGGCTGCTGCCGCACTGGTGGTAAATACCTTACCGAAATTTTCCACTTGGTTTGCAAAGATCCATCCGGATACCAATGCACCCAGCCCAATTCCTGCTTCTAAAGCGATGTACATGGTGGCAAGGGCTCTACCTCGGAATCGTTCGAGAGAGAGGTCGATCGTCCAGGCCGTGATAGTGGGATTGTTCATGCCTATAGAGAAACCATACAGTATCGCCCCTGTCAGTAGCATCCATTTGGTATCTGCATAAGCGACCGTAAGCATGGCGGCTACCATAGTCAGTGTGGCTGCCTTTAGTACGGGAATTCGTCCAAATTTATCGGATGCACGTCCGGCCAATACCCGTATCGCCAGAGAGGCAATCGTGAACACCGCAAAGAAAAGGCCTTTGTTTTCCATGTTGAGATGGTCGGAGTAGTCGGGTATGATGGTCAGTACCACGCCAAATGAAAACACCGAAAATATTAAAATCAGAGATGGAGCCCACACGCGGGTTTCTACCAGTTCAGATCGGCTTAATTTTAGATGGTTCCATCGGGGTTTTTCTTTGTTTTGCAAGGTCTCCTTCAGATTAAACAGTATCAAAATGGAAAAGAGTGAAATAAAAGCGGAAAGGTAAAACAGCGGTTCTATACCCCAAATTCCCGCGATATAGCCTCCCAGTGCCGGTCCCGCAGCCATTCCGAGTGATCCGAAAAGTGATTGTATTCCCATGGCCTCTCCGCGTTTTTGAAAAGGAATGATGTCGGCTAAGTATGCCGATGACCCCGTAGGCGTGAATCCCGTAGAAAAGCCGTGTAGAAACCTCAGAAAAAGAAATCCTCCCACGGTGGTAAGGACTGGGTAAAGCAGGCTAACCGCCACACAGACGATCACCCCCATGACCATCACGGGAATGCGTCCGATGCGGTCAGCAAGCTTGCCGGAAAAGGGGCGGGAAAGCGCCGCAGAAAGGGTGAACAAGGCAATGATATAGCCTTTGTAGTCTTCGCCCCCCAAACTACTTAGATATGCGGGCAGCTCTGGAATAATCATGTTAAAACTGCTGAAAAACAGAAAATAGCTGGTGCACAGCAGGAAAAAGTTCAAATTATATATGGAAGGCTGTGGGGGTAGCAACTGGGTAAGCGGTGAAAGGTGATACCTGCCGGATGTCGGGAGAGGGGTGGATTTGCTGCCTAGGAATTAGATAGCCTTCGAAGGATCATCATCCTTCGAAGGCATACCAGTTAATCACGCGCTGCCTCTTCTTCGCTCTGCGCAAGTAGAAAGGCTTTGATAAACTCATTCAGATCTCCGTCCAATACGGATTGCACGTCGGAGGTCTCGTAGCCCGTCCGTGCGTCCTTGGCCAGCTTATAGGGGTGCAGTACGTAATTTCGGATTTGGGATCCAAAATCAATTTTCATCTTATTGGATTCGATCTTTGCACGTTCCGCATTTCTTTTTTCCATTTCCAACTGGTAGAGCCGGGATTTCAGCATTTGCATGGCTTTTTCCCTGTTAGCTAACTGAGAACGTTCTATCTGGCAAACCACCACAATGCCCGTGGGTTTGTGGGTTAGCTGCACTTTGGTTTCTACCTTGTTTACATTTTGACCGCCCGCTCCTCCAGACCGGGAGGTGTGAAATTCAACGTCCGAGGGGTTGATTTCTATCTCGATCGTGTCATCCACTACCGGATAGACGTACACCGAAGCAAAGGAAGTGTGCCTACGGCCGCCGCTATCAAAGGGGGATATACGCACCAAACGGTGTACACCGATCTCTGACTTTAAAAATCCATAGGCTAAGGGTCCCTCAAATTCTAACGTAACAGATTTGATACCGGCCACTTCACCTTCCTGAAGGTCAACCTCACGGACTTTGTAACCGTTTTTTTCACCCCACATGATGTACATTCGCATCAGGATGGAGGCCCAGTCGTTGCTTTCCGTTCCGCCTGCTCCCGGATTGATCTCCAGCATGGCATTGAGCTGATCTTCCTCACTGCTGAGCATTTTACGCAACTCTAAGTCCTCCAGGTCTTTTCGGACTTTCAGAAACTCAGTTTTCAGTTCGGCCTCGGAAACTTCATCTGCATTGTAAAACTCATACAATACCTCCAAATCACCCAGATGGGTTTCCAATGATTCAAACGAGGAGGTCCACGCTTTTCGTGCTTGGATTTGTTTCATCACCTTTTCGGCTTCCTCCGGATTGTTCCAAAAATCCGGCTGAGCTGAAATGGCCTCAAATTCTTCTATTTCGGCTTTCTTACGATCGTAGTCAAAGATACCTCCTCAAGGCCGAAACGCGGGCCTTCAAGTCTTTCAACTGGTCTTGTGTCATGATGTGTTATTTTTTTGAAATGCAAATTTCGTAAAATTTAAAGGGAATACCTATCTGAACTTCGGAATATCGGTGATTGCTGAAAAAGTATCGACGTTAACGTGTCACCGTAGCATCTGCGTATAGCCGGTGATTTCCGGCTCCCGTTAGCGAAAGCGGATTACTTTTCCCATTCTTCCTGGGTCAGTACGAGCAGGTTCCTCCTTCCTTTTATCCGAAACTTTTTGTACCGAACCTGTGACATGATCAGTGCAGTGCCAACTAAGCCGCCAGCTATGGCGACGGAGGCATTGCTGTATTGGATGCTTCCTTCTCCATACAAGCTATTCACCGTCTCGGCTGTTAGCAGCAGCAACGCGGCTCCGGCCGGCAATAGCGTAAGGTTTCGAAGGGTGCTGTTTCGCTCGTCTTTTTGACGGATATCAATGATTTCAATTTGTCTTGGTGCGACGATGTTTTCGCCGAGAAGTAAGTGCCCCTGCTGAATCTCCCGGATCACATCTGTCATGTAGTAGGGGATATCCCTGAGTTTATATGTCATGGTTTCTCCCACCTTGTATCGGATGCGGGTTTTTTGATTATCTCCTTTTTGAAGAACCAGGTAGCTTTGTCCCGCTAAATCCAATGAAAGGACCAAAAACAACGTTGTAGCAACTAAGAAAAATTTCATCTGTTTATTTTTTGTTTTTCAAAGGTCAGATGGAATCTCGCATGGGAAATAATCATTCCAGTGTGTGACGGCTAGGTCATGCTCGATTTCATGTGTCTATAATTGTTTTTCGGCGGTCACATGGAATCTCGCAATTATAATCCTCCCACTGGGTGTCGCTTGCGTCATACTCGATTTCATGTGTCTTTACTTGTTTTTTCTGTGGGCAGATGCCCGAACGAAGGTCTGAAGATGGTATACTCCCTCCTACGACCTGTGGAGAATTTATCCGTTGGTGCATACTTTCGTACTGCCAGACGTTCGCATGGCGGGCCTAGGCTCAGATCCCTCTCATCTACTGGCCCCTTGGTACCGTCTCCCGCTGCCCCTTTGGTGCCGTATTTGTACAGGGTGTAATCTTGGGGAGTGGGCGTTGTTAAGTTCACACTAAAGGAAATTCTGGATTGAAAAGGAATCCACTTACCCAATACCCAACTGGTCAATACCTATATACCCAACCGCGCAGATCTTCTTCTTTACCGTATTTGATGGCATCCAATTTTTGGAGGACCCTGTTAGAGAACGCATCTGCAGGCTTTTGAGGAAGTTCGAAGTCTTTCCCGTTCACATGGATCAATCTGATATGGGCTACCGTAGCCGCGGTTCCCGTGCCAAATGCCTCCTGTAATGTTCCGTTTTCCAGTGATTCCTGTAGTTCCGCTACCGGCAAAAACCGCTCTTCGACAGGCATATCCATTTCTTTCGCCAGGGTGAGTACGCTGTCTCTGGTGATACCTTTTAGGATGGTTCCCGTAGTGGTAGGTGCGGTGACCAATACGCCGTTAATAACAAACATTACGTTCATCGTTCCACTTTCTTCGATGTACTGATGGGTTTTTCCATCCGTCCAAAGAAGCTGATCATATCCTTGTTTTTGGCCAGCCAACGCCGGGAACAGTGACCCTGCATAGTTTCCGGCTGCCTTTGCAAACCCAGTTCCTCCTTCGATCGCCCGGCTGTAGTGTGTTTCCACTTTTACCGCCACCGGCTTGGAATAATAGTGTCCCACCGGGCTGGTAAGGATCATAAACTTGTACTTTTGAGAAGGTCGAATCCCCAGAAAATCGTCTGTGGCAAAGATAAACGGCCGGATATACAGTGAACAGCCTGCCTTGGAGGGCACCCAATCCCTATCTACCTCTAGCAGTCTGGCTAGGCCCTCCATAAACAGCTCTTCGGGAACCTCGGGTATGCACATTCTCTTGGCTGACTCATTTAGCCTGCGTAGGTTCGCGTCGGGTCGAAAAACCAACACTTCTCCAGCTTCGTTTTTATACGCTTTTAATCCTTCAAACACGGATTGGCCGTAGTGGAGCGTGGCATTTGCAGGATTGAGGGTAAGAGGCGCATAGGGTTCTATACGGGGATTGTGCCATTCCCCCTGTGCGAAATCGGCAACAAACAGGTGGTCACTGAGCGTATAGCCAAAAGTTAAGTTGTCAAAATCCGTTTCAGGTAACTTGGATACGACACTTTTGGTGACTTGAATTTCGATAGTTTTGTTCATTTTGATTAATTTCTTGGCGCCCAAACGGTTTCTTGTATCTTCAATTCCTTTGCCATCATTCTTCCAAGTACAAAGAGGTAGTCCGAAAGGCGGTTGAGGTATTGGATAATGAGTTCTTCTACGGGGACCTCCGTATGCAGCTCGATTACCCGTCGTTCCGCACGGCGGCAAACGGTCCGCGCCAGGTGTGCATACGAAACAGAAGGATGTCCGCCCGGAAGGATAAAGTTCTTCAATGGATCTAGCGATTCCTCCATTTGGTCTATCTCCAGTTCCAATGCTAGTACGTCAGAGACTTCTAGATCTGGCTTTTTGACGTGGATGGCGTCTTCCTGTGTGGCAAGGATGGCACCAATGGTAAAGAGCCGATCTTGGATTGTTTTTAGAAAAGCCGCCCTGTTTCTGTTTACTTCTTGATCTTTCAATAAGCCCAGAAATGCATTTAGCTCATCCACCGTACCATAGGCATCGATGCGTAAATTTGACTTAGAAACCCGTTTTCCACCTAGCAGGGAGGTGTCTCCACTATCTCCGGTTTTGGTATATATTTTCATTGTTTTTCTCCAGATAATGTACGGAATACAATACTAGGCGGTTTAGACCATTTCCTGTTTACCAATCGTTGGGTTTGGATTGACCTTATCAGACTCTACCAGGCCATCTCTCAAACGAATTACCCGGTGTGCATAGTGAGCAATGTCGTCTTCGTGGGTTACCATGATAATCGTATTCCCTTTTTGGTGGAGTTCATGGAACAAATCCATGATGTCGTGAGAGGTCTTTGAATCCAGATTTCCGGTAGGTTCATCGGCCAAGATGATACTCGGATCGTTTACCAAGGCCCTTGCGATCGCAACTCGTTGGCGCTGACCCCCGGAGAGCTCATTTGGCTTGTGGTGCACCCTGTCTTCTAACCCAACACTCTTTAAAGCCAAAAACGCTTTTTCGGACCGTTCTGTTTTACCAAAGCCCGCATAAATTAGCGGAAGAGCAACATTTTCCAAACAAGAAGCTCTGGGAAGCAGGTTAAACGTTTGAAACACAAAACCAATCTCTTTGTTTCTCACTTCTGCGAGTTCATTTTCCGTCATGTCACTGACGTTTTTTTGATTGAGCGTATAGCTGCCCGAAGTTGGTGTGTCCAGGCATCCGATTATATTCATCAAGGTCGATTTTCCAGATCCAGAAGGCCCCATGAATGCCACATACTCTCCCCGGTTAATGGTTATGCTCACCGACTTGAGTGCCTTGACTTCCTCCACGCCCATCCGATAGGTCTTTTGGATATTCTTGGTTTCTATAATCGCTCCCATATTTTCCTGTAATTTAAACCGTGAAGATAACGGATTATGGCCAAAAAAGAGCAGGGTTTGGGGATTTTTGAAAGGGTGGCTAACCCCTCCCGTAAAAAATGTTCGGAAGCGGTCAGAAAGGGTGGAAAGGCCTAATTTTCAGCCTACCATCTTCAGGCGGCTAATCGGGTAGTGAAAAGGCCATTACGCTGCCAGCAGGATGCATTTCGTCACCGCCTACCGATAGAACAATGAATTGTTTTTTGCCCACCCGATACGTGCTGGGATTTGCATTGGGAAAGCCGGGTAAGGCAATCTCCCATAGTTTTTCACCGGTAGATTTGTCGAAGGCCCTGAAGTGATTATCTCGTGTCCCGGCTATGAATACCAATCCTCCCGAGGTGACTAATGGCCCGGCGGAACCGGCTTCTCCCGTATCCTCGGGACCGGTTTGCAATTCGGGGTTATTGCCTACCGGGACGCTCCAGGCATAGTCACCGGTGTGCAAGTTTATGGCATGCAACATTCCCCAGGGAGGTTTGATGCCCGGCCTTCCCTTTGGATCTCTGAAATGGCCATAGGCGGTTAAGTTTAAGTACTTGGGTAGGGTATCGGTGAGCAAGACCTCTTTATTTGCCTGCTGGTTTATGTGGATTTCTTCGATTAAGGCTGTCTCCCGGTTGCTTCGGCTGCCTTCGGTTTCAAAAAGGTACGCCAGTATGGCTTCTTCTTGCTGCTTGGTCTGAAGAACACTGGAAAATCCGGGCATTTTTCCACCACCCACTTTGATCTTTTTCAGTACATCTTCCGGACTTATTCGTCCTTTTAAGCCAACAAGGGATGGGTTGCCGAATTCATCCCCGTTTTTATCTTTTCCATGGCAACTCACGCAGTAGGTTTGGTACATGGATTCTCCTTGTCTGTAGACCGATAAATTACGGATATTACTTTCCGGCTCCATTTTTTTCAGGCGCATGATCTCGGGGGAGTCGTTAGACTTTACATACAAAAGACCCGTAGACGCATCAAATGCAGCACCTCCCCAACTGGATCCTCCACGCGATCCCGGAAATTGTAATGTCCCTTGTACCGAGGGGGGAGTAAACAATCCCTCGTAGCGAAGCGATCGGAACACGGATACTAGTGAGTCGTGGGAACCCTGGGAATAGAAGGCGATGTCCGATTCTTCCAAATGCTGTCGGGCATACGGCGCAGGCTTTAGAGGAAAAGGCTGTGTAGGCCAGGCTTCTTCACCCGGAACGTCTGATACAGGCACGGGACGCTCTTCGATAGGGAAGAGAGATTCACCTGTGTCCCGGTCCAAAATATACAAGAATCCGACTTTCGAGGTTTGTGCCACCGCATCGATTTTCTTTCCGTCGTGCACCACGGTTACCAAATTGGGTGGCGCAGGGAGATCGTAATCCCAAAGGTCATGATGTACAGTTTGGAAGTGCCATCTATAGGCGCCTGTTCGGGCGTCGACGGCAACCACCGAATTCCCGAAAAGATTCATGCCTTTGCGGTCGGCACCATAGTAATCATAGGTAGGGGACCCTGTAGAGAAGAATACCATGCTTCTTTCGGGGTCTAAGCTGAGCCCACCCCAATTGTTGGCTCCTCCCGAGTACTTCCAGGCGTCCGCTGGCCAAGTTTCGTACCCGGTTTCGCCAGGAAGAGGTACTGTGTGAAATGTCCATACCCGTTCGCCTGTGAGTACGTGATAAGCCCTTACATAACCCGGTTCTGCATCATATAACTCGGATACCTCCGTGCCCAGAATGATCAGATCCTCGAATACAATTCCCGGGGAGGTGGGGATTACCGAAATTTTGTCCGGGTCACCCCGCATGCCTTCGTTCAGACTGACTTTCCCGTCTGCGCCAAAATTAGGGATGGGCTGCCCGTTTGTGGCATTTACGGCAAACAAATGGTCTCCAGCGGTGAACAAGATCCGTTTGTCGTCGTCATTCGCCCAGTAGGCCACACCCCGTTTGATTCCACCACCTCTACCGCCCTCGAAGGGGTCAAAGGACCACAGTAGTGTTCCGGTGGAGGCATCTACAGCATATAATAGACTGCGGGCCGAAGTCGTATACAGGATTCCGTCAATAATCAGTGGATTGCTTTCACTGTTCATCGGCCTCGCACTCTCCGGGGCATCGTCTGGGTAAAAAATCCAAGCGGTTTCCAGTTTGGCTACGTTTTCGCGGTGGATCAAGTCCAATGAGGCATAGCTGCTGCTCCACACGTCCGCTTTATACACCGGCCAATTTTCGTAATAGGGGGTGGTAGGGTGGCAGGAGAAGATCGATAATATGCCTGCTATAAATGTGCACACAGCGGCCAGGATCTTGGCAGTTCGGAGGAGGCCGGTTGGATATACCGTTAAGCAAATCATAATGGTTGCCAATGTGGTTTGAGTTACGCTGAAATTGTACGTAATGTACTCATTACACCCTACTCTAACTAGCCCGTAGGCATGCCTGCTCTGAAATCGATTTGGAGTAGGGTGCAGATCTTTTGGAAGGTTCTGTTTGATATTTAAATATAGCCAATAATCTAGTGAAAAACCTGAAATATTCCGGTGTATTACGGACTGACGGGGCGGGAACTGGCCCGTATCCGAGCCACCTCACTTGGTGTCACAGCGCTTGCCTTATTTCCCCAACGGCTGCGAATATAGGTGGTGATAGAGGCTACCGCATGGTCATCGAGAATATTCTCGTGAGGCGGCATGTAACCATTGTAGGTTTTGCCACGTACGGTGATTTCACCCTGAATGCCGTACAGGATGGCGTTTACCACAGGTTCTACAGGACCCACTACCCGCTCGGATTGTGCCAGCGGCGGAAACCGGTTTTTGTCCCCCTCTCCGTCGCGCTGGTGGCAGGTGGCGCAATAGGTATTGTATAGGATTCCTCCTTCCAATAGACTGCCTTTGTCCAAGTTATCCATGCCCTCTACAGGTGTTTTGATATAGGTTTTGTTTTCTGTCAGTCGGGCCATGGCGTCTAATTCCTTTTCACCAAATGCTTTTTTGTTGCCTTTGTACATTACCCGCCAAATTCTTCCCTTATTGGATTCGGAAATGTACAGGGACCCATCCGGGCCTTCTGCTAACCCCATGGGTCTATACACCGCATCTCCGGTATTTTCGACGGTGTCTACCCGGGCAAAGCCATCCGCAAACACCTCCCAGTGCGAGGCTTTTCCATCTTTGATGGGCACAAAGCAGACGATGTAACCGGACTGTGGATAGGGGGATCGGTCGGTAGAACCGTGGAAGGCGACAAAGGCGCCCTGTTTGTACCGCTCAGGAAATTGATTACCACGGTAAAAAAGAATTTCCATGGGCGCCCAATGGCCTGGGAAGCCAATTACTGGATCGTCGAATGCGGATGCCCGGTCCACCGTATAGCCATCTCCTCCATAGGCGGGAGCAAGGACGTTTTTGCCCTGAAGCTGGTCGTAATAGGCGTAGGGCCAGCCAAAATCGGAACCCTCTTTCACCCGTGCCAGGATTTCTGAGGGCAGGACAGCGGCTTGCCATGCGCTGTAGATTTTGGGATACAGGGTGTGAAAATTGTCAATTCCGTTAACGACAGCATACAAGTGGTCGTCCAGCGGACTCCACGCCATACCGACAATACTGCGCAGCCCGGTAGCGTACTTGATACCGTCCGTTTGTACTTGATTTTCTAGGCTAGCATCAAACTTCCAGATACCGGCATGCATTTCCCTTTCTGGACTAGGATCCAGGCCTTTTCCCTCGGGAATGCCGGTTGGGCCGTACATGGTGATGTCCTGTCCTGCGTCTGATGGAGACCCAAACGGTATGTACATGTTTCCCCGCCCATCAAATGCTGCAGGCTTGGTTGTGTGCCAGTTGCGGGCCACGTTGGGGTCTGTATCTGTCAGTATCACTTCGGTGCGACTACTTGGTACCAGTTCCCCGGGAATAAGTTTATTTCTAAGTACCTGTCTAACGGTGCTGGTATACAGGTAGCCATCGTGAATGGTAACCCCGACTGCTGATCCGCCCACGTCTTCGTAATCGCCGAAGCGGACGATGGAGTCAGCCCTTCCATCTCCATCAATGTCCCGGATACCTACGGTTCCTCCAAGCTTGTCTCTGGAATACCGCAGCTTCGCATAGATGTCACCGGTCTCCGTAACCGCGATATGACGGGTAAGGCCCACGCTGTCGATAACGGTTAGGGCTTCAAATCCGGCGGGCAAGATGAGGCCGCCATTATCTGGGTCGGATGGCGGCAAAGCGGAAGGTTCATGGCTGCATGCAAAGACGATCAGTGGCAAAACACACCACAACGACAGGGAAGCGGGGACAGCAAAAGGCTTGGGCAATCGGGTAAATCGGATGCGCATGGCATTTCAGGTGATTAAGTGACTTGGCGCCCACGCGATGTGGCGTTCCGGATCATAATTTAGTGAAGGTGAAAATAGAATTCAATGCTGTCCCTGGTTTTCTTGTTACGGGTTAGCCGGAATTTATATGAGAGGTTGAAAAGGCAGGTGTTTTTGTTATTCCTTCGCGTAATTCAGTAAAATATAATTATGCAAATGGCAAGGTGAGGATTGGATTTATTGCTAAATTTATATTTTATTGAAGATTTGCAATTGAGGGGGAGAGTTTAAACGTTTGTAAAGAGCATGAGTGAAAATGCAAACCTAAACGGATTTGTTATTTGGATGCTGATTTCCGGCTTTATTCCGTTGCTACTCGCTTTAAACAGCCACAAGCTAAGGAAGTCCAAGGAGGTCAAGTACTTTGCGTATTTGATGGTGTCCTGTAGTTTGTATTCATTTTTCTATGCAGGAGAGCTCGCTTCGACAGAATTATCAAACAAGGTACTTTTTTTGAAGCTGCAATATCTAGGAGCTGTTTTGTTTGGCCCCATGTTGTTTCTTCTGGTACTGCATTATTCCGGAAATGGAAAGCAAGCTATTGGACGTTACGCCAATTCGATTTTTATCGTGCCTTTGGGGATTTTGCTGGCGGTTTTTTCTAACGACAGCCATTATCTCTTTTATACGTCCTATGACAGTGTCTTTCATGGAAACCTCCATGTGCTGGTGACCGAAAAGGGACCGATCTACTGGATACATCAAGGATACACGGTGGCGCTTTTGTTGATGAGTCAGGTTTACTTGGTTCGGATGCTTGTACTGGGCACAGTGACGGATGCTAGGCAAGTGTACCTTGTATGGCTCGGGGCGGTTTTACCCATTGTTGCGTATATCATCCACCTGATGGGGATTGTAGCTTCGCAATTAGATCCGATTCCCATATCGTTTATCGGAACCGGTGTGTTTGTGTTTTGGGGCTTGGTAAGGTTTCGCCTCTTCAAGGAGACACCTATCGTCTATAAGACCCTGTTCGAAAGCATAGCGGATGGGGTGTTGGTAGTAGATCAAAGGGGGAAGCTCGTGAACCACAATCCGGCCATTTTGCACATGATTGGGGGAGATATGGCCAAAGTTCCATCGATTTGGGAGGCGATCCGCCAAGGGCTTCAGCAGGAAAATGGCCCGGATAAGACTGTTTTTCCATGGCACACCCCGTCGGAAAGACGTTGGTATGCAGCGTCAGTGTCCCTCATTACGGGAGCAGGGATGGAAGTATTTGGAAAGATAATCGTGGTCCGGGACATCACGGCAGAGATCGCATACCGGAAGGCTCTTGAGGAGGCCAAAGAGGAAGCAGAACAAGCCAATCTGGCCAAGTCGGAGTTTTTGGCAAACATGAGCCATGAAATCCGCACACCGCTCAACGGTGTAATAGGTTTTACCGAGCTATTGGGCAACACCGCCCTGAGTGAACAGCAGAAGCGCTACGTTGCCACTGCCTTTTCGTCGGCAAATGTACTTTTAGATCTGATCAACAACGTATTAGACCTGTCTAAAATCGAGGCCGGTAAAATGGAGTTGGATATTCAAAAGGTCAATCTGCGGCAGGTCATTCGAAACATTGCCGATGTGCTCAGCTTTCAGGCAGCAAAAGACCACATCGAATTTGTGCTGCATGTTGCACCGGAGGTACCTCACAAGTTTTTGGGGGATGAAATCAAAATCAAACAGGTACTGATTAACCTACTGAATAATGCTTTTAAGTTTACGCACGAAGGGGAGGTGGTACTGAGAATTTCCCTCGAGGAGAGAAGGGGGAATTCGGTCAGGCTAAGGTTTGAGGTGCAGGACTCCGGTATAGGGATACCAGAGGAAAAGCAGGCGATGATTTTTGAAGCTTTTTCACAAGCAGATGCATCCACTACCAAGAAATACGGAGGTACGGGACTCGGCTTGACCATTTCTACCAGGTTACTTAACTTGATGGGGAGTAAGCTGGAGCTTTCCTCAGAGGAGGGGAAAGGAAGCGTGTTCTCGTTTGAGCTGCCCGATATAGAATTGGTGGAGGAAAATCCATTTCTGACCAAAGCATTTCCGGATTTTTCACCCGCTCTCCTCGTAGGTTTTCAAGGGGGCATAGAAGAAGCGCTGGTATTTTACCTGAATCACCTGAAAATAGCAACTACGAGCATTTTTGCGTTCACCGATGCGCTGGAGTGGCTAAGTGGACATCCCGATGTAAACCTGCTATTTGTCCATGTGGAAAAAAGTCAGGAAGGGGAGTTTTCCTATCAAATGAGACATTTCATTGGTAAGCTGCCACCGAGTATACGGAATAGATGCTGCATGGTGTTTCCGGCGGATACCCCAGAGGAAACCTTCTCGGCGACCTACGCCATGGGATGCAGAAGGAAGCTTATTAAGCCATTTTTGCTGATGGATATGGTATATCAATTTGAGAAATGGGGTGCCTTGCAGGTCGCTCCGGAACTCAGCGGCCTGGATGGGGCGAAGAAATCAGCTGAGTTGGATGTGAAGGTGTTGGTAGCCGAGGACAATGCGGTGAATAGGATGTTGGTGAAGGTGTATTTGTCTAATTTGTTTCCCTCGCTTACTGTGATAGAAGCAGAAAACGGGCAGGATGCCTTTGATCTGTACCTCCGTGAAAAGCCCGACTTGGTCATTACGGATATCCACATGCCTGGGATGAATGGATACGAACTGGCTACTAAGATACGGTCTGGAGAAACCACAAAAAGAATTCCGATTTTGGCCTTAACCGCGAATGTACTCGAAGGCCAAGTGGAGCAGTGCCGAAAAGCTGGCATAGATGATTTTGTTTCCAAGCCCGTCAGACAAGAGACATTTAAGGGGGTGTTGGAAAAATGGCTTTGGTGATTTGTAAAACAAACAGTCCGCACCCGACATCGCCTTGAGGCGTACTGCGAGCGCGGACTGTTTGGATGTTAGTTGTCCTCTCCGCGTAGCTTCACCACAGCACCTTCCAGCAGATCCGAGATGCGAATCTGGCAGGCCAATCTACTCGTGGGGTAATACTCCGGAAGGGCTTCCAATTGGTCCAACTCGGTGTCGGTAGCCTCTCCGAGAGCATCTTGTCCCTCCAGAATCTCTACATGACAGGTAGCACAAAGGGCCATTCCGCCACAAGTTGCGAGTACTGGGTATTCGGATGCTTTCAGGACTTCCATCAGGCTTAAGCCCATATCGTCCGGTGCTTCGATGGGCTGACGGTTTCCGTCATGATCTTCAACGGTAAAATGTATCATTTGAAAAGGATCGTTTAAAAGGCGTTTACTCCGTTTACAGTGGTGTATTTGAAACTTAGCTTTTGGTCTGGATACACGAATTTAAAAGCGGAATGCATCATGATGGCCGCCTCATGGAATCCGCAAAGGATCAGTTTGAGTTTTCCGGTATATGTATTGATATCCCCGATGGCGTAGATGCGCTCTACCCCAGTCGAATAATCCGTGGTATCCACCTCAATAGCATTTTTATCGATGGTCAGTCCCCAATCCGCGATGGGTCCAAGTTTTGGACTCAATCCAAATAGGGGGATGAGGTAATCGGTTTCAATCTTAATGGGAGCCTTGGACTTATCTTCTAAATAGACACTATCCAAGTGTCCGTTTCCTCCAAGCTCTTTCAAATTGGCCGAAAGGATGAGGTCAATTTTACCGCTATTGGCCAAATCAAAAACCTTCGCTGCAGTATCCGGTGCTCCTCGGAAGGTTTCGTTTCGATGTACCAAAGTAACTCGTTTAGCAACATCGGCAAGGTAAAGCGTCCAGTCCAAAGCAGAATCTCCACCTCCTGCTAAGACTACCTTCTTGTCTCTGAATTGCTCGGGATTTTTTACCATGTAGGTAACACCCTTTCCTTCGAATACTTCCAGTTTTTCGATGACCGGCTTACGTGGCTCAAAACAACCAAGTCCCCCCGCGATAATAATCACCTGAGCATGGATCTGAGTTTTCTCGTTCGTAGTGAGGACGTAGGAACCATCGTCTTGTTTTGCTAGTTGATCTACCCGTTCACCTAACGTAAAAGTTGGCTTGAAGGGCTTTATTTGGTCCATTAGATTATCTACCAGTTCCTGCGCCTTGATTTCCGGGTAGCCGGGAATATCGTAAATAGGCTTCTGGGGGTATATTTCAGAAAGCTGGCCTCCTACCTGTGGCAACGCATCCACCAGGTGACAGCGCATTTTCAGCAGTCCTGCCTCGAAAACGGCGAACAACCCAACCGGTCCAGCTCCGATAATGCAAATATCCGTAGTAATCATCCTTTGTTTGATTTTATGAGTAAATAGGTAAGCCCTTGAAGGCAACGTTATTTTGATACAAATATACTTAGTATAACAACTAATTTTTCCAATCTGTGTTTATTAATCCTCCAGATTGGTGTAGATCGTATTGAGTATCCGTTTAAACTCGTTAAAATCCTCTTGATTGAGGTTTTTCCACGCTTCTTGTCGGATTTCAGATACCTGTGGTTTTAGCTCCAGTACCTTTTCTTTACCAGAACTGGTAAGTAATAACTGAAAACTTCTCCGGTCCTGCGGATGGGGAAGCCGCTCCACATACCCTTTTTTACAAAGAATGTCTATGATCCGCGTCAAGGTGGGGTGGTCTTTAAATACCAAGTGAGCCAATTCAGACTGGCTGAGTGCTTCACTCTCCGAAAGGTTTTTCAACACTAACCATTGATCTACGGTTACATCAAACGCTTGTTGTTTGAATTTTCTTTGTGCATATTGCTTCACCCTTCGTGCAGTACGGTCCAGTAAGAAGGAATATTTACTAAATTGCTCGTATGTCATACCAATTATTAGTGCAACAAATATACGCATATTTTGAATTACGAAACAATATACCCTATAAAGTTTATAGGTTTTGTTAAAAATTCTTGATCGGATTCCAAAACGCTGAAAAAAACAAGAGAATGATAGAAATTGATTTAACAGGAAGGCGGGCAGTTGTGGGCGGTAGCTCCCGCGGGCTGGGCTTGGCCTCGGCCCAACAACTTGCGGAAGCGGGTGCAGAGGTCATACTCATGGCGAGAAGTGAGGAGAAGCTGCAAAAGGCGTTGCAATCGCTGTCCGTGAAGGCGGGTCAAACCCATCGGTATCTGGTGGTGGACTACGCAGATCCGGTGGGTTTTGAAAAGGCGGTGAGTGCTTACTTTTCGGATGTACCGGTACACATCTTGGTTAATAATACCAATGGCCCAGCACCCGGTACGGTAATGGAAAAGAGAGTGGAGGACTTTCAACAGGCATTTGACCTGTTGTTTAAATCCTATGTGATCCTTACCCAAACACTGCTGCCGGGTATGCTGAAAGCAGGATTTGGGAGAATCATTAACGTATCCTCCTCCTCCGTCAAAGAGCCTATTTCCAATCTGGTTTTGTCCAATAGCATCCGGTCTGCTGTGGTCAGTTGGGCTAAGTCTCTTTCAAGGGAGGTGGCTTCCAGTGGTGTGACCGTAAATACAATCCTAACAGGGTCCTTTGATACCGAGAGACTTATGGAAGTGGTCGAGGGCCAAGCGGTTAAGGCGGGAAAGAGTCCGGCGGCTTTGATCGAACAGAAAATCTTGTCCATTCCATCGGGCCGATTGGGCAGGCCAGAGGAGTACGGCTATTTGGTGACTTTTCTGGCTTCTCCCCTTGCAGCGTACATCAACGGTGTCAGCATTCCGATTGACGGAGGGTTTATGACGGCGATCTAGGCGTTGGGCTTCTAATCCATAGTTTTCCAGTCCCTTATTCCGTCGAGAGGGATATGGGGTGGGAGAATTCGGGTCACCTCTAAATCGGTGGTTTGATCAAGCCGCACCCCTCCAGGGGCGTTTGTACTTACATATGGCGGTCCGCTGAAAAGACCCATATTTCGGCTAACTAAAACTTATTCATCTGGATGGATGCTAAGATAAGTCTTCGGAATTACGAATATGTATCTTTCAGAAACGTTATCATTTCTTTTAGGCTGAAAACTTCTTTCGTTTCCTGTCCAATAGTCATTCGAATTACAAATGGCTCGATTTTCAGTTCGATAGATAGTTGATCCGACAGTATAAGGTGTTTTTTCAGGATGTTTTGAATCCAGGGGATCCATTCGACAGGGCCGGTTATGGAGGGGAAAGTTTTGGGCTGCTTATAGCTGATTTTTCCGGTGAGTAGGTCAAACCGGTAGGCGTCTCCTGGAAGGAGCCGATTGATCTCACCTCGGATTACCAAGTCCTCCGGAGTTCCCTGAATCAGCGCCGGTCCTTCAACCATTAATAGGAACTGGTCGGCCGTTTCCAATGCGATGTCCAGGTCATGTGTTACGACTAGGATAGCCTTGTTTTTGGTGGTGGCCAACTCCCGCAACAGGAACATGATCTCGTATCGGTTTACCAGGTCTAAATGTGCGGTGGGCTCATCTAATATCAGGATGGTACCGTCCTGTGCCAGTGCCCTTGCAATCAGCGCTTTTTGGATTTGCCCATCCGAAAGTTCACTTAATAATCTGTCGGAGAGATGGTTTATTCCTACGTCCGCAAGTGCGGCTTGTACAGCGTCCCGGTCGTCGGTGTGAATTTTTCCTAACCATCCCGTGTGCGGAATCCTGCCAAGCATGACCATCTCTTTTACCGTCAGGTTGTTTTTTGCGATTCTGTCGGTAAGCACCACAGCCACTTTTTTGGCAATATCGCCGGTCTTGGTGGCAGAAACGGGTTCTCCAGCCACCCAGAGTTCGCCGGATAACGGGGGTATTATCCCGAGGATGGTTTTGACCAGCGTGGATTTTCCCACACCATTGGGGCCCATCAAGCAGGTGACCTCTCCGCTGCGGACGGCAAAATCTAGTCTGCCAAACACAGGGTTTCTTGGTCGGTAGCCAATTTCCAAGTTGCTGCTTCGTATACTGGGTTCCGTAGATTTCATGCGTTTTGGGATTCCGTATATTATTTTCGGTTGGATCCGGTTAGAATTCTTGACTGAAGTCTCTTTTGAATATCAGCCAGATCACCACGGGAGCACCCAGGAAGGAAGTTATCACATTGATAGGCAAGGTTTGCGCTGATCCCGGTAATTGGCTGATGGTGTCGCAAACTAACAGGGCAATTGCGCCGAGTAGGGCTGAAGCGACCACCAGGGTTCTATGGTCGGAAGTTCGAAACACCAATCGTGCTACATGAGGAACAGCGATGCCAATAAAGCCAATGGGACCACAAAACGCGGTTGCAGAACCAGTCAATATGCCGGTGCTGATAATCATTTTCCAGCGAAGACGTCCGATGCGTATGCCCATACTTTGGGCGTAATTTTCTCCCAGCAGCATACCGTTGTACGATTTGATGGATCGAACCAGGGGGGTGATACCAATCAGTGTGCCTACGGCAAATACGATTAGCTGGGACCAGCCAGTACTCCCTAGGCTGCCCATGGTCCACACCGTATATAGCTTTAACTGCTCTGCCTCGCTAAAGTAAGCCAATAGTGCCACGATGGCTGCCGTGAAGCTGCCAAACATCAGTCCAATAATCAATAGGGTCATGGTGTCTTTTACCTTCCAAGCCGCCACACTGATAAGAAGCAAGACGCCAAATGCCCCCAAGGCTGCCGAGAAGAAGAGTTGCCAGGGGCCAAGCATCCATGCCACTCCGGTAGCGGGTATCAGGAAACCTGCCATCATCCATAGTGCCACGCCAAGGCCAGCACCGGAGCTGATGCCCAGTACATAAGGACCCGCGAGTGGATTTCGGAAAAAGGTCTGCATCTGCAATCCGCTTAGCGACAAGCATATTCCTGCCAGTATAGCCGTGAAGGACTTTGGGATACGGTATTGCAAGATTATGATTTCCCAGGAGGTCTTTGAAAAAGGTATTCCGACCACCCTGCCCAGTATTTCCTGCACGGGTATGCGCACCGACCCCAAGCTGACATTGGCTAACCATAGCAGCAGGAGGATGGCGCATCCTACCGGGAAAAGCATGCGTGATGGGGCGTTAGATTTCATTTAATTGTTCATAAAAATACAGCGTATGTTCCGGTAACAGATCAGGGTGGATGATTTTTATTAAATCCCTTAGCACCAAGTCTGGACGAACATACCCCGCCTCGAAATACAGCAGGCCTCCTGTAGCACCTTTTTTGGCAGTATAGGTGTAGATGTTTCCTGTACGAAAGGGCCGAAAGGCTTGATATTTTGGGTCCGCGAGTTTCAGGGAGCTCAATGAGGAGTAGTCAGCGGCACCTATCCAGAAATCAGCCATCTCGGCCCGGTCCAGCACGTATTCGTAACTGAGGGACAGACCTCCCTTACCGTTGTTTTCCTTAAACAAGTAGTCTCCCCCGGCATGCTCCAATAGGATGCTCACCCAGGATTCGGCACCCGGAGCATACCAAAGGTCGTTGTACATTACACCTGACATGATTTTGGGAGGCGAGGAAATTCGACTATTCCAAACCAACTTTTCCGCTTGCCGGTAGGACGCTGATATTTCCTCAAAGATATCGGTTGCCTCAGTTAATTTACCGGTCAAGGCTCCGGTCACCTTTATCCATTCCGCCACGCCCAGCGGGTGTTTTTCGACGTAATCCCCATTCAAGACTACAGGTATTCCCGCATTCGATAGCAGTGTGACCTGCTGCATGTCGTTTCCAAGGGTCGAAACCATGATCCAATCCGGGGATAAATCCAGTACCGATTCCAGATTTAGAGAGGCTCCAGTTCCCAGTTCTTTGACCAAACCTTTGTTGATCCTTTGGCGCTGTATTTCGGAGGAAATCAGGTCGGTGTTCGGGAAGCCGGCTAATAGCTCTTCATTACCGAGTAGTTCTAGATGAGGGATATGTGTGGTAGACGTGAATACCAAATGCTTGCCTGGCAGGTGGATCACCGCATCGAAGGACTTTTGCCGTAGCGAATCGGGAAAAGAAGCATTGTCAGGTAGAATCAAATAGTGATAGGACCGATTGGCTTTTGGAAAGGCTTCGCGAATTTCTATCCAAATGGCCCCGTTCAGCGTCTGTATCGAAAAGCCCTCTGCGAATGCAATGGGTATCAGTTGCCAACCGGTATCAGATTGCTTCCTCGGGTCGGATTCACAACTTACCAAAGCCGCCAACAGCAGCCAACAAATCAAGTACCATCTATTAAAAACCCTCAAGGTGCCTTTATTTTGTTCCAAAATAAGCCATTGTTTTTTCTGTATCCAAAAAGATTCATCCCCCAGCGTGTTTTTTAATCTTTCTTTTTCGTGTATGTTTGTACCGAAATTTGGTTTCTACGCTCTATCCTGAGCAAAGAATTAAAAGGGAATCCGGTAGAATGCCGGAGCTGTCCCCGCAACTGTAACCTGTATCGGCCATGCCGATAAGTGATTTGCAACTCCATGCCATTGCTTTTGTAAAACGAAGTGAGAAGGCTTGCAAATCCAAGGAAGCCAGGAGACCTGCCAGATTTTGACTATTCAGAGCTTTCGGGTGAAAGGCTTGGGAATACGCGAACATCCTATCCTTGATCAGCTACATGTCCGCATGGCGCTCGTCTACGCTTATTGGTAAAACATGAGCGGCTGGTACCGTCGTTTCTCATCTTTGCATCCCTGTTTTCGAATAGCTGAATGAGTTGGTTCATGCTAATGTTTGGATAATTTGATGCTAGGTGTTGTGTTTACTTTTTTTTTGAGCTTGATCTCCGTGATGGCCCCCATACCTTCAGACACGGTTGCTTTGGACCTGGTGGAGGTAAAGGCCTCGCCCTTGGACCGATTTGCAAAGGGCCAGCAGATTGTTACCTTCGATAGTCTGGTGCTGCGCAAAGAGAGAGGGAACACACTATCCGAACTTTTTCAGCGTCAATCGGGCTTGTTTGTACGGCAATATGGCCCCGGCATGATTGCTTCGCTTACGATGCGGGGTACTTCAGCGGGGCACAACGCTTTTTTTTGGAATGGATTACCCATTAGCTCTCCCTCGCTCGGCCAAATGGATCTTTCCATTGTCCCTGTCTCTGGCATGGACAAAGTGGAGGTTCATCTGGGCAGTAGTGGCGCCCACTACGGTACCGACGCTATTGGCGGAGCCGTGCACCTAACGAGCCGTCCGCTCATTCCAATAGGGTGGCATGCTGAGGCAACCGCAGGTGTAGGCAGTTTTGGTTTATCAAAACAGGAATTTGGTACCGGATACGCCAGCGATCGATTTCGCTCGAGAACGCGCGTATACCGCCGTGCCGCGACCAACCGCTACCCTTACCAAAACCTCGCAAAACCCGGTGTGCCAACGGAAATGCAAGAACATGCTGCTGTACGGCTCATCGGAATGGTTCAGGATCTAAGTTGGGACCTCGATTTGCGAAATCAACTGAGCAGTTCCTTCTGGTGGAATGCGGCCGATCGGCAAATTCAGCCCCTGATCGGCTCAAACACCAAGGACGTGCAAACGGATCAAAGTTTCCGTTGGGTGTTGGATTTCAATCGAATAGGGGAGGGGGGGCACCTGAATCTTAAAGCTGGATGGGTGCGGGACGAGATGGTTTTTAACCATACCGAGGAAAACACTACCGACCAGTTTCTAGTAGCTGGGGAAATGGATTGGTCCGTAAAATCGGCATTTGAATTCAAATCAGGTGTCCGCGCTACCTACTTTCGGGGCAACCTGAGCACCTATACGGCAAACGATGAACGCATAGAGGTATATCACGCAACTAACTACACACCGGCACCCTCGGTTACGATGTCGCTAGGGTTCCGCCAATTGATGTACGGCGAAAGGTTGGCTCCCTTCACGCCATGTATAGGCGTGGATTGGACTCTGGTAAAGCATAGCGATCATGTGATAATCGGGAAAGTAGCGGCGTCAAGGAGCTACAAGGTGCCGACCTTGAACGACCGGTACTGGGTGCCAGGAGGCAATCCTGATTTACGATCTGAAACAGCACTAAGCGGGGAAGTAGGTCTACATCATCGATTTGAGCGGGAGGATCGAGGCTGGGAAACCCGCATCACCTACTACGTTATGCGGGTAGACGATTGGATCATCTGGCTACCTGGGGCTGCCTATTGGAGTCCGGAAAATATACGGGAAGTGGGCAGTAACGGAGTAGACCTGGTTACAGCTGTACAGCAACACCTAGGGAGTTGGAAACTTGGTCTTACGGGTTCATGGGGATGGACGAATGCTGTGATACTTCGTCCTGAAAACGAGTCAAGGCAAGAGGTCGGCAACCAACTGCCCTACACGCCGACCCACAAAGCCCAACTGGGTCTCGATATGCAACGGGGAAGGATGGGGTTCTACATCAATGGACAATGGGTCGGACGTAGATTTATCAGCGTGGATAACCAAAATGCCCTACCATCCTATGGACTCTTGGATGGCGGGTGGCGGTATGTGCTACCCCTCAAGCAGCAAAGACTCTCTCTAGGGTTCCAAATTTACAACGTATTGAATACAGATTATCAGGTATTGAGGCTTCGCCCCATGCCCGGAAGGAATTACGAACTAAACCTAACCTTTACACTATGAAAAAGTACCGTTTTTTTAAGATTGTTGGCATTTTCTTTCTATTGGCATTCGTCCTCTCTTGTGCCGAAGATCCGATTGAAAGGCCCCTGGGGCGGTTTGAACGCGGGGTTCTTATTATCCATGAAGGAGCTTTTGGTGCAAACGATGGGGAGCTCTATCACTATGATCCCACAACGGAGGAGCTTCAAACGGACGTATTTGAGAGCGCAAATTCCCGACCTTTTGCCGGGCTGCTTCAGCAGGTAAGGGAGGAAGGAGACTACTTCTATCTGGTAGCCAATACCGGAAAGGTTGAGGTGGTTCGTGCTGCTGATCTGAGTCATGTGGGGTCCGTGAATGACGCAAAATTGCAAATCCCTAGGGATCTCCAAGTAGCCGGGCAAAAGCTTTTTATCAGTGATTTTGGTCCCTACGATGCGTCTTGGAACAATTCAGATTCTTTTGTCGCCGTGGTATCCGGGCTACAGGGCGGAACCGTGTCGGAACAGATTCCCGTACCCAGCAGACCCGAGGGGATGGCCTTGATAGACGGCAGCGTATGGGTTGCCTGCACCGCCGGCGCGAGTATCGCCGTAATTAATCCCGAATCCGAAGAAGTTTCACAATTGATTGAAGTGACGAAGGGAGCACCCTATTTCTTTGCCCAATACGGCGGAAACTGGTACCTGTATGCGTTGGATGCGTCCAATGTGTATTTTCACAGATTGAACTCAGCTGCTTTTTCCATCGATGAGACGATTACCATTCCCCTTGCCAATGCGATCTATAATGGAAACTTCTCTTTGGGTGAAAATGGCGAGGCCTATATTATCACCTCATCGGGCAGTGATTCTCAGGTTGCGAAGGTATCCATCGTTTCCGGCGCAGTGATGGATGCGGAGTTTTTTAGCGGAACCCATTTCTATGGCTTGGGATTTGACCGGAGTTCGCGTTCCCTTTACATTGGGGATCACGCAGGTTGGCAGGGAAATGGCAACGTTTGGATAGTCGATGCGCAAGGATCGCTGAAAAAGAGTATGCCCGCAGGTAGGGGCCCTTCTGGATTTATTTTCCGATAAGCAGAAGGCTAAGTGAAGTATGGCAGTTAAGTGCCGACGGAGAATCGCCGCCGTCGGCACTTGACTTACTCATAGGAAAAGCAAGCCAACAGAGAAAGTAAGATTCCGGTATCTGATTCGGTCTGTTCTCAATGAACTCCAGTCCGAAGGATTGGATGGGTTTGGTGTTGGATTAACGACACCGACTACCGGTAGCCCCATGTAGTAGTTGGCTGATTGATGTTTGTAGCCGAATAAAAAACTCCAAGCTGTTTTCCCTTTATTTTTCTTCCTGATTCCGACAGTGGGATGTGCCATGAGTCCTCCTTCAAACCAAGTGTGTTGATTCCACTCTGTGACCATTTTTTTCTCCAGCACCATAGAACCGTACCCCAGATCCATTCCAGCCATCCAAGTGGTCTTTTTTTCAGGATGCAAGGTTCCCCGCCAGCCCATCCCAAAGGGTACGATGGCTGCCAGCGGATACACATCGAGCCCCAGTAGGAATCCGAACGAGTGGTTAGGATGAAATTGCACACCATGTAAGGACTTTATGCTAGGGTTGATCCTTGTCCCAAAGTCATCAGAACCCTGCAATACTCCCAACTCCAAGTGATGCACGTAGGGAGCACCCCTTTCCTGCGCGTGCAGCGAAAAAGTCAGTAGCCATAAAATGCAGAAAATCCACCGCATTGCTTACCGATTTAGCTTGTTACCGACGCTGATGCAGCTAAGTTTGCGGAGTTTGTTGCGATCGCTATAATCGTATTGGCAAACGCCGTCGGGTCCAATTACAATCAGGGATTTTGGTCCCGGTATGATATCAATCGATTTGATTTCTTTTAAGTGTTCCAAGGGTTTGATGTCGAGCACATTGCTGACTTCGAAACTCTTCAGGCCATGATTGGCTTCGGCGATATAGAGGTGATTACCGGATAATCCCAGTCCGTGGGGGTTATCCATGGAATAGGTTTTTACCAGTTTGGGCTGATAGGGATCTACAATATCCAATACGTGCAGTTCGTCTACGCCAAATCGACAGGCCACTCCTGTTCGCAACGTGACAAAGGCATGGGTTTCATTGGCTACTACAGGGTCACAGGCCGTAATATGGTCGTATCTGGACATTTGCTTGGGCCGAGCCGGGTCGGAGGCGTCGTAAATAAACATCCCAGTCATGGAGCCAATAAACAGTTTATCTTGAAAGGGGAAAATGGTTTCTATTCCCCAGCCCAACGAGATGTCTGTCAGAAATTTCGGGTCTTTCGGATCGTCCACATCGAATACTCGAAGGTGATAATGATCCACCGTATAAAGGTGATTGTTTAGCAAGGTAAATCGAGCCATTGAACCGCCTTGTCCATAGCTTTGGCTGGCCCTACTTGCGGACTCTGCTCCTGAGAAGGCCATCATGTCGTTACGGAATGCAGGTCTGCCCCAAAAGCCGATGGACATTCGTTCCTCGGAAGTGGTGATCACGGTATCTTTGTAGGTGATAATGATCCCTTCTTCGCGACTACTGTACATGGTTGGAAAAACATCCAACTCTCGTTTGACCAAGGCAATATTGTTGGGGTCGCTGATGTCGAACGCCAGCAAGTCAATGTAGTTGTCCGCGTAAAGAATGTTAGAATTGATCGCCAAATCCCCTGTCCCCTCTATAGGGATAAAGTTCAAATTTTTCGGCGATGAGGGGTTGGTATTGTCCAAAATATGTATGCCCTCTCCCGGTGCTCCCACGAATAGGTAGTCCCCGTAAATATAGATTTTCCCGGGGTTGTCCAGTGGCCTACCGGGCTCGATAATTACTTCCGCATTTCGGAAGGAACTTACCTGTAGCGTGACCGGTACTTGGGTAGTGTACGTATAGGTGGTGATGACTTCATCCTGACAACCCACCATGCTTACTAGCAGCACCAACGAGCAAAGGAGGATTGATGGAAACCGGCGTGTTTGATGTAGATGTTTTTCCATGACTGTAGCGTTTTTTGATACCAGTAATTGATGCTTGGAATTATTTTGACCTTTCCAGTAAAGCCCTGACGTAAATCTTGTAGAAAACGCTACAGTCAAAAGTAACTATTTTCTATTTTTCTGTTTTTGCCCTAAAATTTCGTTCGAAATTTTCCAGTAGTTTAATATAATTCTTCACCACACTGTCGCTTAAGGACCCGAGATAATCTCCCGGATATAAAGGATTGTATTTTATTCGGCAGATAATCATATCCAACCAACCCTGCCCATCGTCAATCAGGTCCTCGTTAAAGGCTTCTACGGTAGCATCTCTCGATCCCGAAAAGGGAGCTCTTCCCTGTTCCTTGAAATACGCATGCATGGTCTCCAGTGCCAAGTCATGGACCACTTCAAAGTTTCGGACTATCTCCTGCCGTTGGGTTTCCAATAGCCCCTTGGTTTTAGCTCGGTCGATCAACTCGCTGAGTTCTTCCAGTGCCGCCTGATAGCGCTCAAAGTAGACCGCGCATGGGTTTTTAGTCTGTTTCATAATTAAAGATTTTTCAATATTAAACGTTACTTCACCCGGTTTGGGTTATCGGTGATAAACGCTTTCCATCCGCCCCCGCTTCCCCTTGTTTGAAGACGTCCCGAATGAAAATGATGGCAAATAGCCACCGCCAATGCGTCCGTAGCATCCAAAAGCTTCGGTATTTCCTTGAGCGACAGTAAGGTTTTAATCATATCTGCAACCTGTTCTTTGGAAGCGTTTCCGTTTCCAGTCACCGACTGCTTTACCTTTTTGGGGGAATATTCAGATATAGGTATTTCCCGTGCCAACGCAGCTGCCATCGCTACGCCCTGTGCACGTCCCAGTTTCAGCATGGATTGGATATTTTCCCCATAAAAAGGAGCTTCCAGTGCGACGGAGTCCGGATGGTATTCATCGATAATCTGTGTAACCCGATCAAAGATTTTTTTTAGTTTGAGCTCATGACCTGCGTACTTCTTTAGATGAATCACCCCAAATTGGATGACTTCATAAGCATTTCCTTTGATTAGTATTAGCCCATAGCCCATCACATTGGTTCCAGGGTCTATGCCTAGGATGATTTTTTCTTTTCCGCTATTTTCACCTTCTTTGTTCACCACGGCAATTTAGTGGAAATAACGCGATGTATCCTGCTTTAGCCTTCAAATTATCCTCTCTTACGACGATGCATGCAATCTTCTTGCTCCATGCTACGGCGTATTGTGGAGCTATTGTTCTATTGTGGATTGCCTGGCGCCAACAGGGAAGGAGCGTAGCTTCCAGTGCAGAAGCGGTAGGGCATGCTGCCGCGGTTGCGCTGATCGTTCCCTTTCGCAATGAGCTACATAATTTAGGGCAAATGGTGCATCAGGTTAGCACAGGGATACCAGCTGAGTGGGAGGTTATCTGGGTGGATGATCATAGCGATGACGGATCCATGGGCTTTATGGAGGCTGTTCTACGTATGCACTCGTTTGGTTCTTGGAGGGTGATCCAGAGTGAAGGTATAGGGAAAAAGCGTGCTCTGGAAGCAGGCATCCGGGCAGCTCGGGCTGAATTGATCGTAACGACAGACGCGGATGTACTCTTTACTGGAAATCCCTTCGCCTCATTGGTGGAGGCCTTTTCCAATAAAAGGGTACACCTGGCCGCTGGACCGGTTTTGGCTGCCCATGGGATCGGAGTACTAGCGGCCTTCCAACAGGTGGAGTGGGCCAGTGTTCAGTTAATTACAGGTGCCACGTTCCAGCTTGGTGCGCCCCTGATGTGCAGCGGGGCTAATTTGAGTTTTCGTCGGTCCACGTTTTTTGAAGTAGAGGGATATGCTGGTAACTTTCAGCACCTCTCTGGGGACGACGAGTTTCTGCTCAAAAAAGTGGCAGCCCGGTTTGGGCGGGATTCGGTCGCCTTTGTTCCCGATCAACACGCTTTGGTACAGATAAGGCCTTTTAGGTATTGGAGCCACTTCGTTGCGCAGCGGCAGCGTTGGGCTTCTAAATGGCGGCTACACGGTTCCTTTGGACATGCTTTTGGTTCTGTTTTGGGGTTTTTCTTCCCCGTATGTTTTTTGTTTTCTCCTCTTCTTTTTGCAACGGGGGAGGCGGGTATTTGGCTATTTGGGGTGGTATGGATGGGAAAGATTTCGTTTGAAGGGGCAGCTCTATCGGCGGTTTTGATGAGATATGGGCAGCAGTCGCATTGGAGTCATTATCTGTGGACGAGCATCGCACATCCCGTGTTTGTGGCGCAGGTTGCTGTTGGAGCAGTGCGGGGAAATTTTACTTGGAAGGGACGAAAAAGTGGTTTATTCCATTAATTTTGTGGAAAAACAACGTTAGATTATGTCTGATGACGAATTTGATTTACTCGATGAGTTGTACTTTTTGCAGTCGTATGATCACCTGAAAAACGAAACGGGATGGGATGACCACAAACTGTTGTCAACCTTGCGTCAGCTCTTTCAGAAGGAGTATATCAAATGTTACAGTGCACCGGACCAGGAAGTTTTCGAGGGGGCAGATCTGGATCGGGATGGTTTCCGGTACTATTACCTCGCTACGAAGAAAGGTTTGTTAAAACACAACGCTCTATAGGCAAAAATAAATAGGTTTAGTGACAACTGAAACGGTAAAATATCAACGCAAAGAGCTTGAGTTAAAGGCCTTGCTTGAGATCACGCAGGCGATTAACGAAAACAAGACAGAGTCTGTGCTCTTAAATATATTCAAATTTACCTGTCTGGTGCATTTGAATATCAAGAGCTTGATGCTGTATGTGGCTTCTTCTGGAAATTTCTCTCTTCGAATTGCCCATAATATAAAAGAAAGAGTACCTGATGAAATACCTGGCGACGGTGTGGAAGAAAACAAGGAGAAGGGGAAATTGAGCTTGACGCTATCGGAGGAATATTCGTTCTCAGAGGTGAATATTTACGTGCCTGTTTATCACAAAGACACCATGTTGGCAATTCTGCTTCTTCGTAAGAAGGAGGATGACGCCGAGTTGGATTTGGACTTCACCCAAGCGCTGGCCAATATTCTGGTGGTGGCTTTGGAAAATAAACGTTTTGCCAGAAGGCAATTGGAGCAGGAACGGCTGCGCAAGGAAGTGGAAATTGCCAGTAGTGTGCAGCGAATGCTTTTCCCCGCTTTGCTTCCCCAGACCGATAAGTTGAAGGCGAAGGTGACCTATTATCCGCACAGCACGGTGGGTGGCGATTACTACGACTTGATTCAAAAATCAGACGACGAAGTGTTTTTTTGCATCGCGGACGTTTCCGGGAAGGGGATGCCCGCAGCCCTGCTCATGTCAAATTTCCAGGCTGCGTTACGAACCCTGCTCCGGAGTTTTTCGGATTTGAAAATGATCGTTGAGCAGTTAAATTTTACCATTTTTGAAAATACGGTCGGTGAGCGTTTTATCACTTTCTTTCTAGGACACTATAATTATAAGACCCAGACCCTGCATTATGTAAATGCGGGACACAATCCACCGGTGATCTGCCGGAAAGGAGGGGATGCACCAGAGCTTTTGGAGGCCGGGACGACCATATTGGGTGCGTTCGAAAAGCTTCCCTTTCTGGAAACCGGTACCCGAACCGGATTGCGTGATTTTATCCTGCACCTGTACACCGACGGCCTTACCGAAACCATCGACATGGATGAGTTGGAGTTTGGCGATACCCGGTTTTTTGACTATGTGGGGGAGAATTGGTGTGAAGATCCGAATGCTTTTCACGAGGGGTTCTTTCAGGTATTGGATGCTTTTGCCAACGGTCAGCACCGCAGGGATGACATCACATTGTTGACATTAAGGTTCAAATAATCCATGCACCTTTTTCGGATACCTTCTTGGTTGCAGTCGATATACCCCGGAGTGGTATGGCACGGCAACCGGGAGGGCAGGCAAGTGTATCTTACCTTTGACGATGGACCGGTTCCCGGAATCACAGATTTTGTGTTGGAGGAGCTGACAAAGCGGGGCATGGGGGCTACTTTTTTTATGGTGGGGGAAAACGTGTCCCGCCATCCAGAACTGGCACGCGAAGTGGTCGCTTCGGGCCATGCTGTAGGAAACCACACCTATCACCATCTAAATGGAAGAAACACTACGTTCGATGCCTATATGCTGGATGTGGCGCTTTGCCAGGCGGAAATCAGTCAGTGTCTGGGCATTGTCCCGACCATGTTTCGTCCTCCATACGGCCGGATGAAGGCAAAACAGCGACACGCACTACGCAGTATGTATAGGGTGGTTCTGTGGGAGATTTTGGCGGGGGACTACGTAGAGCGTTTGCCTGCTGCGTTGATTTCCAAAGAAATACAGGCCAAAACACGACCGGGTTCCATTGTGCTCTTCCACGATCAGCAAAAAACCGCAGCGAAAATAAAGAAGGTACTTCCGGATTTTTTAGCTTTTTTGGACGGAGAGGGGTTCCATGCTACTAGCCTGTCTTTATGATATTCCTGTTAATTGGAACGGCATGTTTAATCATCCAGGATTTGATCCTTTGGTGGAGAATTGCTTACCGGTTCAAGGACCATTCGAAGCCATTGCTTGCGGGCGAACACCTGCCCCAAATAGCCGTATTTCTGGCTGCCCGTGACGAGGAGCATAACCTGCCCAGTTGCCTAGCCGCCTTGGAGGAACTTCGGTATCCCAAAGACAAGGTAACATTTTTCGTAGGTGATGATGGAAGCACCGATCGTAGCTTGGAGATAATATCCAACTGGGTGGAGGGGAAGCCACATTGGAAGGTCAGGACCTTTCAGGAATCGGCCAAGGTCGGTCAAAATGGAAAGGCGCGGGTACTGGCTGAACTAATAAAGGATGCGGATGCAGCGCTTTATCTCTTTACCGATGCCGACTGTAAGGTTTCGCCGAACTGGGCCTTGGAGATGGTATCCTGCTTTCGTCCCGAATTCGGACTGGCCACAGGCGTAACCCGGGTGGCAGATCGACATTGGTTTGGAAGGATGCAGGCGATTGAGTGGTGGCTGAGTTTAGGTATCGTGAAGGTAGTGGCAGATGTTGGATTCTGTCTAACGGCCATGGGAAACAACATGCTGATATCCGCAGAAGCTTATCGCAAATCAGGAGGGTTCGAGGCGGTGTGGGATTCCGTCACAGAAGATTTGGCGATTTCCGAGCGGCTTTTTCAGCTGGGATTTCGTCCCATTCACCAAATTTCCAAAGGTTGCTTGGTAGACACGAGGGGTATAGAAACCTTTGGCGGACTGATGCGTCAGCGTAAGCGCTGGGCTAGAGGCGCTATGTCGCTTTCTTGGTATTGGGTATTCTTGCTAGGCTGTCAGATGGCATTTTTTCCGCTAATTTTAGCAGGTGTATATTTCCATCCGTTACTTTGTCTGGGTGGTTGGGCCGCAAAAATAGCGGTACAATCGCTTTTTATACGTGCCTTTGCAGCGAGAGCTGAAACTAAAATTTCGATTTTTGACTTAATCTTTTTTGAAAGTTATTATTTATTTAGCAGTTGGGCGACCTTGCTTTATTATATTTGGCCTTCGCCTATACGGTGGAAAAACCGCCGCTACGAGTAAGCGTGGTTGTCCGCCGGTGGAATTAAAAGCCTAACCTATGAAATTTATTGACACACACGCCCATATCTATTCACGAAAGTTTGACGGGGACAGGGAGGAAATGATTCTCAGAAGTCAACAGAACGGCGTGAAGAGAATATACATGCCGAACATCGACTTGGATTCCTTGGAACCCATGCTGGAATTGGAAGCTCGATTTCCGGGGGTCTGCATTCCCACCATTGGTTTGCATCCCTGCGACGTAAACCCTGATTTCGAGACGGTACTTGGTCAACTGAAACAGTTGATGGATCGTCGGGATTTTGCGGGAATAGGGGAGACTGGCATAGATCTTTATTGGGATAAGACCTACGTTGAAGAGCAAAAGGAGGCTCTGCGGATGCAGATAGCATGGGCCAAGAACAAGGGATGGCCGATTATTTTGCATTGCAGAAATTCTATTGCGGAAACCATCGAAGTGATCAGAGATGCATACGATAGTAGCCTATTCGGTATTTTTCATTGTTTTTCAGGTAGCGTGGAGCAGGCGGGGTTGATCAGGGAGATGGGATTTTACCTGGGGATAGGAGGTACCGTCACCTATAAAAACAGTGGTGTAGCCGATGTGGTCAAGCAGATCGGTCTAGAGGCGGTTGTATTGGAAACCGATGCGCCCTACCTCGCACCGGTACCCTTTAGGGGCAAGCGCAACTCTCCCGAGCACATACCTGTGATCGCCAATCATCTTGCCGGCGTGTTGGGTTGTGGACTGGCGGAAGTTGCTGAGCAAACTACCCACAATGCACTTTCCGTTTTTAATCACCTCGACGATGAACTATAAAATTGTTAGGCTGAACACTGCTTCCCAGCAGGACATTGAGCATTCGGTACTTATTATATATACGGGAGGTACACTTGGAATGGCCTACAACGCACAGGGTGCGCTGGTTCCATTTAATTTTGGCCAGATACTGGAGAAGATTCCAAACCTGACCCAGCTCAATATCAGCATTACGGTAATTTCCTTTCCCGAGCCTATTGACAGTTCAAATATCAATTTACAACACTGGGTGGATATGGCCTATATCATCTATGAGAACTACGACACCTACGATGGATTTGTCGTGCTTCATGGCACAGATACCATGGCCTACTCCGCCTCTATGTTGAGTTATATGTTACAGGGATTGAATAAGCCGGTGATATTTACAGGGGCGCAGCTGCCGATTTCCGAGATGCGGTCCGATGCGCGGGAAAATCTAATGACTTCGCTGGAAATCGCGATTTCAAAGATCGAGGGTAAGCCTATTGTGCCGGAGGTATGCATATTTTTTAACCACATGCTATTGCGGGGTAATCGGGCCAAGAAGGTTCAGAGTGTCCATTTTGATGCGTTTGAATCGGAGAATTATCCACCGCTTGCAGAATCGGGCATTGTGATAGATTATAATTTTCCAGCCATCCGAACGGTGGCTGGAGGAAAACGATTGAAATACCTGAATCGGATCAATAATCAGGTGCTGGTATTAAAGTTGTTTCCTGGTATTACGGAGAAGGTAATTGAGAGTTGCATCAAGATAAAGGGCCTGAGAGGTATTGTGTTAGAGACCTATGGTTCAGGCAACAGTCCCAGTGAACCTTGGTTTTTGAGATTGATGCAGAAGGCAGTGAAAGCGGGTATATTGGTGTTTAATGTGTCGCAGTGCAATGGTGGCCGGGTGATTCAGGGACGTTATCAGACCAGCAAGGACCTGGAGCGGATAGGCGTTCTGAGCGGCGCAGATATCACGACAGAAGCGGCGGTCACCAAGTTAATGTTTCTTCTGGCGAACGAATCCTCCGAGAGTGAGATAAAAAGAAAGTTGGTTACGCCGCTGGCGGGAGAAATGACGGTATTGAGCGAATAAACTTGAAAAAAATGAACGGGTTGATTATCAACTCCGTATTTTTTTATACCGGTGATTTATCGTTTTAGACCGCTATTTTTAAATAATAAACCAACCATTTACTTGCATGGGGTGATTTTTATAATTTTATTTGTCGCACTAAACGTCACTACTACACTAAACAGAGAGGTGTCCGAGTGGTTGAAGGAGCACGCCTGGAAAGTGTGTATACCCCTAAAGGGTATCGAGGGTTCGAATCCCTTCCTCTCTGCAAAGTTACGTTCTTTATCAGTTCAGCCCGGGTTACCCTACGCAGCGTCGTTCGAAATTACTTACCTCCCACTGAAAAGCGTTAATTTCCATTCAAATCAAACACACTAGGAAATTTTGGTAGGTTGTTTCTACTTTAGAGGGTATGAAAAACGAGCAAAAACGAATATTAAATTAGAAATTATCCCGCTAGCGCTTGCAATTTGAACTGAAAAAATCATAACTTTAAGAACTTAATTTGAAATTAGAAACCGTTCAACCTTTAAAAGTCTATTAAAAACTACATTATGAAAAAGTTAATCGCTTTGTTCATGCTTGCCGGAATTTTATTCTCACCGGTTATCACAAAAGCACAAGATGAATCTGAAGAAGCAGAAACCGAAACTGCGGCTCCTGCTCCCGCACCAGCACCAGCTCCGGTGATGGCAGACGATGATATCCTAGATGAGGATGCCACTTTCCACCAAGTGATCAAAGACAAGTTCATCGAAGGTGATCCGACTTTTATGACTCCGGTATTGCTCTGTTTAATCCTCGGGCTTGCAGTGGCATTGGAAAGAATTATCACCTTGAACCTTTCTACGACCAACACAAAGAAATTGTTGGCTAAAGTAGAGTCTGCATTGGAAGAAGGTGGTATCGAAGCTGCTAAAGACGTTACCAAGAGCACCAAAGGACCTGTTGCTTCTATATTTACACAAGGCCTTATGAGGTACTCAGAAGGTATCGATATGGTGGAAAAATCAATCATTGCATACGGTTCTGTAGAAATGGGACGTTTGGAAAAAGGACTTGTTTGGATCTCCCTGTTTATCTCTTTGGCTCCAATGCTTGGGTTCATGGGTACGGTAATCGGTATGATTGGTGCGTTTGACTCCATCGAAGCAGCCGGTGACATCTCTCCTTCTCTTGTGGCGGGTGGTATCAAAATCGCCTTGTTGACCACAGTTGCTGGTTTGATCGTTGCGATTATCCTTCAATTGTTTTACAACTATTGTGTGGCCAAGATCGACTCTTTGGTTAACGATATGGAAGATGCGTCTATCAGCTTGGTAGATATCCTTGTAAAGCACAAACTGACCAGATAATATCTGGTTGGTTTTGTGAAAAATATTGTTTAACTTAAGAACACGAAATAGAAATGGATACTACTGATATATTCTTATATGCAGGGTACTTGCTAGTCATACTAGGTGCGATCTTCGCTATTCTTATGCCGCTTTTCAAATCGCTGGATAATCCAAAAAGCCTTTTGAAAACGGTGGTGGGGGTAGTGTTAATCGGAGGCCTATTCTTCATTGCCTTTTCAATTGCAGATGGAGATGTTGCCCCCAAGTATGCTGCAGATCCTTTCAACATCACTGAAACCGGGTCTAAGACCGTGGGTGGTGTGTTGATTACCGTGTATGTGTTGTTCATTGCAGCCATTGCCGGTATTGTACTTACAGAGATCACCAAATTAGTTAAGTAATATGGCGAGTAAAAGAGGGAGAATGAGTCAGGAGGTTAACGCAGGCTCGATGGCAGATATCGCCTTCCTGCTGCTGATCTTCTTTCTCGTTACGACAACTATCGCGTCGGACAAGGGTATTCTGAATATCCTTCCTCCGAAGCAAGATCCGAATCAGCCACCTCCAGAGGTAGAGCTGAATGAGCGAAACATTTTCAATATTTTGATCAATGCAAATGATCAGTTGCTGATTGAAAATGATTTCAGGACGTCGACCGATGGACTTACGGATGACATTAAAAAGTTTATTCTAAACTTCGGTAGACCGGACGAAGAAGCATTGGCACTTTATAATAGCCTACCAGCATCCCTTAGGGCGCTGTCAGAGCAGAGTCCTACTTCTTCGGATTACCCAGGTGCAGGTGGGGCCGTTGTCTCTATCAAAACAAACAGAGGAACGAGCTACGAAGTGTACTTGGAGGTACTTGATTTGGTTAAGCGTGCTTACTTTGAAATCTATGCTGAGCGCGTAGGGTTAAGTGCAGACGAGTATAGGGCGTTGACCGGAAAGACGGCTGCAGAAACCGAACTGCAAGAAAAAGGCAAAGAGGGTATTCCAATGGCCATATCGATTGCGGAACCTGACAAAATAGGAAGCTAATTATGGGAAAGTTTAAGAAGAAAACCAAAGCGGAAACCAATATCCCCACTTCAGCGCTACCGGATATTATATTCATGCTGTTGTTCTTCTTCATGGTTACGACCGTGTTGAGAGAGCAGGAGATCTTGGTAGAGCAGAAGATTCCACAGGCTACCCAGTTACAAAAGCTGCAAAAGAAAACTTTGATATCTTATTTGTACTTGGGTAAACCAAAGAATACTGCTTTGTATGGGCAAGAGCCCCGCATCCAAGCGAATGATGTGCTCATCAATACGACGGATATCATTCAGTGGGTAAACCAAGAGAAGGATAACCTCTCCGAAGCAGAAAGAGATCAAATCACGATTTCGCTGAAAGCCGATAAGGAAGTTAAAATGGGTCCTGTATCCGATATTCAGTTTGAACTGAGGGAAGCGGATGCGCGTAAGCTGATGTATGCTTCCGTTGGAAAAATCCAAGATTAATTCATTTATCAACACACAAAAGCCGGTTCCTTGGGATCGGCTTTTTTTGTTTTTAGCCCATTTGTTTTTATTTATCATGTATGCAAAAGTTACTGTCTGGTAAAGACGTAAAGCGGTTGGATAAAGCCTTTATTCAGTTCGAGGGGATAAGCTCTTTGGAGTTGATGGAACGTGCTGCGAGCAAGTTTGTGGAATGGTTTATCCAACGCTTCCAAACGGAAGCTGGTCGAGTGATAATTATTTGTGGTACCGGAAATAATGGGGGAGACGGTCTTGCAATAGGGCGACTTTTGTTTTTGCGTGATTATGTCATCACGATTTACACAGTAGGTGATGTTGCCGCGGGAAGCGGTGATTTTAGCGATAACATCCATAGGTTGCCACTTGGATTGCCGTTGAAGGCGATTGATGATGCAAGTGAAATTTTGCTAGAAGGGCAGGTGATTATTGATGCTCTTTTTGGTGTGGGGATTAACCGACCCATTTCGGGTATGTTTGCGTCGGTGGTACAACGGGTCAACGAATCCAGTATACCGGTGGTATCCGTTGACCTGCCTTCGGGCTTGCCTGCCGATGACTTGCTTCAAGGAGATGCAGTAAAGGCCTCGCATACGGTTACCTTTCAGTTTCCCAAGCGGTCTTTGTTATTGCCCGAACATGCCGCATATAGTGGAGAGGTGTCGGTGGTTTCTATCGGGATGGATTCTTTTGATTATTCAGCTTTCGAGAGCAAGCTATATTACGTACAGGCAAGGGATATTCCATCGCTGCATAAAGTATTTCACCGTTTCAGTCACAAGGGATCATTTGGTAAATTTCTGTTGATAGGTGGAAGTTTAGGGAAAATGGGTGCCGTAGCATTGGGGGGTAGAGCAGCGCTTAGGACCGGGTCCGGACTGGTATCTGTTTGTGTGCCACGTTGTGGGTTGGAGCCTATTCAATGCTCGGTTCCTGAAGTGATGGTAGAGGTTTGTTTAGCGGAACAGACCGTATCCCTGCCTTTGCCAGATTGTACGAATTATTCTGCGATAGGTATTGGTCCTGGCATGGGAACCACGTCGGATGCGTATCACGTGCTGGAGGCTGTACTATCTTGTTATGGAGGTCCCATGGTGTTGGACGCCGATGCCATCAACCTGCTCGCTCTCCATCCCCATCTGCATGCCTACCTAAAGGGAAGGGTGCTTACTCCACACCTGGTCGAATTTGAACGATTGGTGGGTTCTTGTGCGCATCATTTGGAGCGCATGGATCGAGCCCGGGCTTTTGCTATGGCGTACAGTTGTGTGGTGGTGCTTAAGGGAGCCAATACAGTGGTGTCCCTTCCGGATGGTGTGCAGGTAGTAAATAGCAGCGGAACCCATTACATGGCTACTGGTGGCTCTGGGGATGTGCTCACAGGTATCATTGGCTCATTTCTAGGTCAGGGATACAGTCCAGAAAAAGCTTCCATCTGCGGGGTGTTTCATCATGGTTTAGCCGGTGAACTTGCTTCGGTGTCTAGAAGGAGGGGAACCATCGCCTCGGATATTTTGGAAGCCATACCTGAAACTTTTTTAAAGATGAATATTTTGTAGGCAGTTAATGTGGCCATGGTTGGGTCAAGCGCTCACGGATGTATTCTTTGTAGGAATTGCCCAAACAATAAATAGCCGCGCCAATTAACAAGCTGATGTGGAAGAGCCCGTTGTTATAGACCCCGAGAAAAGCGGTCAGGGCATTCAAAAAAGTGTTTGCATTGGGGAGGGTTTCTTTCACATAGTTTAAGGAGTAGATAATCCGGATACATATGGCCAATATGGCTAATGTGGCACCGGCAATTCCCAATTCCGGTCTTTTAAAATGGAAGATTAAGCCAAAGGCTGCAAGGGTTTCTATCGCTGCGATGATGATAGCTGCCAAAAGCTGCTGACCCAATGCGCCTACCAAGATAAGCTTGGTGAAACCTCCAAACAAAAGCAAGCCGGCCAGTGAAAACCGGATGATTTGTCCCCCAATAGACTCTGTTTTAAGAAACTTTAAAAATTTTTCCATATCTCATAAAATTAGACGATTTTGAAAACGAAGGCAAAAAGAAAGCCACAATTTTTTGAATTGTGGCTTTTTACTACTAAAACTCTGCGTTTCCAGGTGTTCGGGGAAACGGTATCACGTCTCGTATATTCCCCATTCCGGTCACAAAAAGTACCAGTCGTTCAAAGCCCAGACCAAATCCGGCATGTGGAGCAGTACCAAACCTTCGCGTGTCCAAGTACCACCACATTTCTTCGCGACTGATATGGAGTTCTTCCATGCGCTGCACCAACTTTTCCAGGTTTTCTTCTCGTTGGGATCCTCCGACGATTTCGCCTATACCCGGGAAGAGGATATCCATTGCTCCGACGGTTTTGCCATCGGCATTTTGTTTCATATAGAACGATTTGATAGCTTTTGGATAGTCGCTAATGATTACCGGCTTTTTGAAGTGTTTTTCTACCAGAAATCGTTCGTGTTCCGATTGTAGGTCCGTTCCCCAGTCCTCAATGGGGAACGCAAACTTTTTCTTTTTGTTAGGGGTAGAATCCTTCAGGATTTCCCAAGCCTGGGTATAGGTTATGCGTTCAAACTTGTTCTCGATGACAAAGTTTAATCGCTCCAATAGCGACATGTCGTTTCGCTGTTCAGCTTTTTTGGTTTTCTCCTCCTCGGAGGCTCGTTTGTCCAGAAATTCCAAATCTTCTTTGCAGTGCCGAAGCGCACTGGAAATGATGTACTTTAGGAAATCCTCCGCCAGGTTTTGGTTGTCTTCGGCATCGTAGAAGGCCATTTCGGGTTCGATCATCCAAAATTCGGCTAGGTGCCGGGTGGTGTTGGAGTTTTCTGCCCGGAATGTGGGGCCAAAGGTGTAGATCTCAGACAAGGCCATGGCGGCAAGTTCCCCTTCCAATTGCCCTGAAACGGTTAGGTTGGTTTCGCGTTCGAAGAAATCCTGCTTAAAGTCCACTCCTCCCTGATCGTTCAGCGGTGGGTTTTTGGGGTCTAGTACCGACACTCGGAACATTTCGCCGGCACCTTCAGCATCAGAAGCTGTTATGATCGGTGTTTGGATATAGAAGAAGCCCTTTTGGTGGAAATATTCATGAACGGAGAACGCCAGTTGATGCCTGACACGCATGATAGCAGCAAAGGTATTCGTCCGCATGCGGAGGTGGGCATTTTCCCGCAAGAATTCCAACGAATGCTTTTTGGGTTGAATGGGATAGCTCTCGGGGTCTGCCTCGCCCAATATTTCCAGCGATTCCACGATCAATTCGGTACGTTGGCCAGCTCCTTGTGACTCCACTAGCTTACCGGTTGCTTTGATGCATGCGCCGGTATTTGCTTTTTTCAGCGGTTCCTCGTCTATGGAGGCGGGGTCAGCGACGATCTGATAATTTTGGATACAGGACCCGTCGTTAAGGGCGATGAAGGTGACGTGCTTGTTACTCCTCCTAGTACGCACCCAGCCCATCACCGTGATGGTTTGCTGTTCCGGCGTTTGGTCCAGTAGATCTTTTATTTTTGTTCGCTTGTTGAATGCCATAGTTTGGTGTGATTGAAGTCCTGACGTTATGTATTTCTGGATTCACCGCCATGCTGATAAAAACAGAATGCAAAAAAACGATATAATGGGCTTTTTATCAAAATTTTGATCTTATTTCCTAAATTTGAATTCTGATTGAGTGTGGTTCTTTTAGCAATCAGAGCAGTGATTTTATTTACTCCTTTAGGTACAGCGATATATGCAAAAACTAAATTTAAACCAAGTTCTTTCCCAGAAGCTTTCTCCTCAGCAGATTCAATTTATTAAGCTGCTTCAGGTACCGACTGTAGAGTTGGAAGCCAGAATTGAGGAGGAGCTGGAAATTAATCCTGCCCTGGAGGAGGGTAAAGATGAGGACCCAGAGGGCTCTGCGGATGATTTTACGAATGATATCGAAGTACAGGAGAGAAAGGATGACCAGGATATCAACCTGGACGAGTATCTGAGGGATGAATACGGTGGATATAAGATGCAGGGCGATGGGAACTATAATCCGGACGATGAGGGCAGAGAGATTCCCCTATCTAGTGGAGTCACTTTGCATGAACAGTTGATTTCACAATTGAATTTTTTGAAACTGGATGAAAGGCAGAAAATAATCGGAAGACAGCTAATCGGAAGCATCGAAAACGATGGCTATATACGAAGAGAGTTGGATGCTATCATGAATGATTTGGCGTTCAGCCAAAACATCGAAACGGATGAAGACGAGCTGGAAGAAATTCTCTTAAAAATCCAAGGTTTTGACCCTCCGGGTATCGCCGCAAGGAATCTACAGGAGTGTTTGATCATCCAGCTCGAAAGAAAAGACCATCCGGAGGATCCCGTTGTCCAACATGCTATTCATGTGATTCAGGACTGCTTCGATGAGTTTACCAAAAAGCATTACGATAAGATATTGAAGAAATGTCAGATCAAAGAAGAGGAGCTGAAGGAAATCATTCACATGATTACCCGATTGAATCCAAAACCTGGTGGGGTTTCGGAAGGGCTGATGCGTACGCAATATTTGATACCTGATTTTTTGCTGGCAGAGGTTAATGGCAAGTTTGAAATCACGCTCAACTCCAAAAATGCGCCCGAACTAAGAGTAAGCAGGTCTTACTCGGAAATGTTCAACGCATACGACAAAAGCGATAAAAAAGACCGGAAGCTGAAAGAAACAGTCTCCTTTGTCAAGCAAAAGCTGGACGCTGCCAAGTGGTTTATCGATGCGATTAAGCAACGTCAGCAAACGCTGCTAAAAACCATGGAAGCCATATTGGAATATCAATACGAGTTTTTTCAGGACGGAGATGAGACGAAGCTACGGCCCATGATCCTAAAGGATATAGCGGAAAAAATCGATATGGATATTTCTACCGTTTCCAGAGTGGCAAATAGCAAGTCCATTCAGACCGAATTTGGTATTTATCCGCTCAAATATTTTTTCTCGGAAGGAATTGCCACCGATGGGGGAGAGGATGTTTCCAATCGGGAGGTGAAAAGCGTTCTGGGCAAGCTGGTTGAGGATGAAGATAAGAAAAAGCCGCTGTCAGACGACAAACTGGTGAAACTGCTCAACAACAAAGGGTACAATATTGCCCGCAGAACTGTAGCAAAGTATCGGGAGCAATTGCAAATTCCGGTAGCGCGTTTAAGAAAGGAACTATAGTGAACAAAGAATTAGCCTGGATCCTTTCCGTGGTTTTTCAGCCACTATTAATGCCCTCACTGATCGTTGCCATCCTGATGTATCTAGTGCCTGAAGCTACGGCTACACCCGCTTCCGCGAGGTGGTCCCTGTTGCTGTTGGTGGGTCTGACTACTTGTGTGGTGCCGCTGATCAGTATGGTTGGCATGCGACTGACCTACTCCATCGATAGTTTTCACCTGCCCGACAGGCAGCAGCGCGTGATACCCTTCAGCCTGGTCACGGTGTTTTATGGCATGACGGCTGCTTTCTTCTATTTTCGGCTTAACGTGGATCAGCTTATCACCTACACCTTGGTTTTGGTTACCCTTTGCCTAGTCATACTGACGGTTATTACGTTTTTTTGGAAAATCAGTGCCCATGCAACTGCACTTTCGGGGGTGCTGGCGATTTTGTGCGTGCTGATGATACGCTACGATTCAGGGCCGTTGTTTTACCCGTTCCTCGCCAGTATAGTTGCCATGGGAGCGGTAGGGTCTGCCCGATTGGCATTGAACGTGCACCGTCCTGCCGAGATCCTTGGAGGGTTTCTACTTGGTTTTGGGGTTTGCTTTGGTGCATATTACTACTTGCTAGTGCCTTGACACCAGCAAGTAGCTTGAGTAAAATATGCTTAAAACAAGGTGACAGACATTCCGAAATTAAACTGGGTGGCGTTGGTGCCAAAGGGACCTCTGTCTTCCTTAAAAAAGCTATTAAGCCCGTAGTAGGACCATAGTGTGAATCCAGGGAAACCTATTCGCGTATACACGCCGTAGCGAATAGGGTTCAATCCGTAGTTTTGACGATTTTTTACTTTTTGCGTCAGCCCGTCGCTATCGGTTACTTGAATTTTGGTGTGGGCATTGTACAATAAACCGAATTTACCTCCAACGGCAAACCGAACACTCTTTGCATAATTCGACTTGTTCAAGTGATACCGGATTTCCAGTGGAATATCAAAATAATTGATGGCCATCGTGTTTGTCTCCACGTTGATGTTGTTTCCGTAAACGGATGAAATAGGAACCAGCTGACTGGACTCTGGAGAAATTGCCAGGTTGGGAACCAATGTTTGATTGTCCTGGAAAGCCAGCTTTTCCAACCCAAATCCAAATCCGGGGTTAAAGGTGAATCCGGAATTGTTGCCTAAATTCACGGATGTCTGATAATATAGGTTTACCACCCTAGACGCAAAAAACCTAGTACCTAAGTCATCCGGCCGGTTGTTTAATAAGTTGAATCCAAAGTCAAGGAAAAGGTCTCCGGGAATGCTTGGCCTTCCTCCAATGGGGGTCCGTTCCCGTTCTTGTGCAGCTACCTGAAAGGAGATGGCCAAGGCGACTAAAATAAGTGTAAGTTTATTCATTTAAGAAATCCGGGTTAAAATTTGAACGGGCTAAATTAGGAAATCTTACTTTATTACCGTGTCATTTGATCTTAATAATTCTTAATATGGAGAATTGGGAAAATTTTTCCCAAAACAACTGGAATGCGTATTGCATAATCTAGATTAATGGGTAAATTTGCGTTCCCATTTGGGTATGGCCTCGTAGCTCAACTGAATAGAGCACCTGATTACGGCTCAGGAGGTTTCAGGTTTGAATCCTGACGAGGTCACAAATTCCTAATCAAGTCAGGGGTTTATTTGACTTAACATTCTGTCAACTACAAGGGCTCACATGAATAGAGCATCCCGACTAAGGTCGGGAAGGTTTCAGGTTTGAATCCTGACGAGGTCACTTGAAGCCTTGCGCAAGCAAGGCTTTTTTCGTTTTTGGCTTAGATATCCAATGGCTATTAGTCCCGCCAAAAACTCAACATTTGGATCCGAGGTAGATCAGCTGGCATTTTTTTGGCACGTATTTTTGAATGCGGATTGTTGCCCTCAAGCTGCCTCCGTGACACCATTGATAAAGGTCTCCACAAAACCAAGAATCTTATCCTTGATGCGCTCGGCGATGTTCTTTCGCACTTTCAAGGGTGGCTTCTGCTGGAGCAGCCCGATGATGTCGTCTCTCAGCGGTTCCTTCTCGGTGTAGATGAAGTCACCGATCACTTTTTCCAGTCCTTCGGAATCCAGCCCTTCTGCCTCGCAGAGGTTCTTGAATGCTTCCCTGCGCTCCTTAGTCCAGAAAATGGCAAACTCCTCCGGAATGTTTTCGGTGTCCTCTATTTGTGGAAGTTGTTCGCGGATAAACTTCTCGATCAATTCCCGCTTGCTTCGGAGCTGTGCTTCCCCCACCATCAGGTCTATGATGGCTTTCTTCTGTTTCTCCTGGTCCTCTGGTTTGGCATCTTTCAGGTTGGCCAAAAGTTTGAGGATATATGTCACATTGATCTCATCCCGGTGGATCAATTCCAGCTCAAAGTCGATGTCGTTCAGGATAGACACTTTCTCTTTTTGTTGTGAACCTTTGCTGCCCTCGTACAAGTCCAGGTACTTGCTTTTGTAATCCTCAAAAGCCTGCTCGGGCATGGAAAGATCTTCAAAGGTAAATTCTGTGAAGGTTCCCAAAACATTCTTCACCCGCATCAATTCACGGAAAGCCTTGATAAACTCCAACTGTGCTTCTTCATCCGGTAAATCGCTTACGGCATTGACCGTGGGAGCGATTCTGAGAAGTTCAATGTAAGCTTTGTTGAACTTCTGCACGTACTCTTCATAAGGCGCCATGATGATTTCGTCCTTGGCATCCAGGTTGGAGAAAAGGGAAATCGCCTGATCTGTGGCAGACTTCAGGTTACGGAAACAAACGATGTTGCCCTGTGACTTGAGTTCGTCCAGGATACGGTTGGTACGGGAATAGGCTTGTATCAAACCGTGGTATTTCAGGTTTTTGTCCACGTACAGGGTGTTCAGCGTTTTGCTGTCAAAGCCTGTTAGGAACATGTTCACTACCAGAAGGATATCAACTTGTTTGTTTTTGACCTTCTTGGCCACATCGTTGTAGTAGTTGTAAAACGTCTGGCTGTCTTTGGTGGAGAAGTTGGTGCCAAATTCCTTGTTGTAGTCTCTGATAAAATCATCGAGAAACTCTCTGGGATGCTTCTTCCCGTTGTTGCCGTAAGGGGCAAGGTATTTATCGTCCGCGGCAAGGAGAAGCGGAATATCATCGTCTCCCACTGCTCCGAGCTCATCCATATCCTCATCCATCAGATCAACGTTGGCTCCATAGGAAAAAATGGTGGCTACTCGCAGATTGTGTTCGCTTGTCAGTTTTTTGGCTTTGAAAAGCTTGTAGTATTCTATGAGAACAGGAACGCTGGACACACAGAAAATAGAGGTAAACGTCCTGTTGTGGGTTTTTCGTGGATGGTTGGTGATGATATATTCCACCACATTGTTTAGGCGCTGTGGGGCATTCATCACCTCTTCCTCGTCAATGGCCTCCACATGGATGTCTAAGATGTGGTCTTTCTTTTTGAAGGTGCTGATGTACTCTACCGAGAACTTCAACACGTTTTCGTCCCGGATGGCATCGGTGATCACGTACTTGTGGAGGCAATCACCAAAGAGCATGGTGGTGGTACGCTTGCCAAATTCGTTGGAACCTGCATTTTCTTCAAAGATGGGGGTTCCTGTAAAGCCAAACATCTGGCACTTTTCGAAGAACCCTTTGATGTCGGCGTGGGTTTTTCCAAACTGGCTGCGGTGACATTCGTCAAAGATAAATACGATGCGCTTGTCCTGCAATTGCCCCATTTTGGAAGTATATACACTTTTATTTACCGCATTGGCCAGCTTCTGAATGGTGGTTACAATCAACTTGTCGTCGCCTGTGAGCTGTTCCACCAGCTTTTTGGTGTTGCTGGTGGCGTCTATACTGCCTTTGCTGAAGCTGTTGAATTCCTGGGAACTGGGTGTCCAGGTCTTTTCTGTCCACCACAAAGACTACCTTGTACACCTGAGGCAGGTTGGTCAGGATCTACGCTGTCTTGAAAGAAGTCAAGGTCTTTCCCGAACCCGTAGTATGCCAGATATAGCCGTATTTGGGTGAGGTTTTCACCCGCTCCACGATGGCTTCCGTCGCGTAGTATTGGTAGGGGCGTAGCACCATCAGAGATTTGGCGGTCTCGTTTAGGACAATGTATTTGGTGATCATCTTGGAGAGATGGCATTTCTCCAGAAAGATGTCTGTAAAATCTGACAGCTGGGTGATCAGTTTGTTTTTGATGTCGGTCCAGTAAAAGGTTTGCTTGAAAGAGCGCTGGTTGAAAGAGCTGTTGGCGTAGTACTTGGTGTTGACGCCGTTGCTGATGACGAAGAGCTGAATGTATTGGAACAGTCCCTGCCCTGCATCATAGGAGTGAATGCGGTAGCACTTGGTCTGCTTGAAGGCTTCTTTGAGTTCCAGACCGCGTCTTTTGAGTTCGATCTGCGTGAGTGGAAGCCCATTGATCAGGATGGTGACATCGTAGCGGTTTTTGTATTTGCCTTCCATGGTCACTTGCTGGGCAACCTGAAACTCATTCTGGCACCAGTGGATCAGGTTGATGAGTTCGACGGTGCGGGATTCGCCGCTGTCGTCGGTATATGCCACACGGTCCCGTAGGATTTTGGCCCGCTCGAAGACCGATCCCTTGTTGAGGGCGTTTAGGATCTGGGCAAACTCTTGATCACTCAGCTGGATTTTGTTGTGCTTTTCCAGCTGGGATTTCAGGTTTTTCAGCAGGGCCACTTCATCCGGGATCAGAACCCTCTGATAGCCCAACTGTTGCAACTGCTGCACCAGGTTGTTTTCTAACGCCTGCTCGGGTTGTGTGGTCATCAATAAAAAATGCCTCTGTGATTATGACAAAACGGTTATAGAAGCAAAAGATGTGGAAATATCAACGTAAAACCAAGTGTAAAAGGAAGTCTAGGGCTTAACTTTTCCAAAGTTTCGAACTTTGGAAAAGTTTTAACGCTTCTACAAACGAAAAGCCCCGTCAGGTTTTCAAAACCTGACGGGCCTAAAGCAAAAGCCACGCCCTGGGACGCTGTTCAAGTGGGTAGCGTGGCGTGTACTGTTAATGCAAAGGTAGTAAAAAAAATGACTCGAGATCAGATCTTATGGTATGCTACTCAGGTTCTGTTGATACAAGTATAGGATTTTGAATTAGCTTTAAAAAGACGCCGCCAGGAGTTGAATTAATTTTGGATAATTTAGGGCATAAAAACTCCGCTAGGAGTTGACTACCGAAGGTTATTGGCCCTGAGTGATAACTCGGGGATTTGGATGGGTTATCCAATGGTTATCCCAACTCCGGAGGAGTTGAATTCCAAGCCTAGAGTTTTATCCGATTGTAAACGATTAATTACCGACTACATATTAAGCGTCCTTTTAAATTTAGCGATAAAAATTGTTGATATGGCCAGTACATATACCTCTATTCACTATCACATCGTCTGGGCGACCTACCTGAGAAAACCTATCTTAAAAAAGGATGGAAGAAAAGAGTTATTCAATTATTTGTATGGAATTTTAAAAAACAAAAACTGTCACGTCCATCGCATAAATGGAGTGGAAGACCATTTACACATGGCTATTTCGCTCCATCCTTCTATATCATTAGCCAATCTCATAAAAGACATGAAACTGGCATCCAATCAAATGATAAAGGCCCAAGGTATTTTTGATGGTTTTGAAGGATGGCAGGAAGGGTACGGGGCCTTTACTTTTGGGTATTCAGCTCTTGGTCGGGTCGTAGATTACATCAAAAATCAGGAGCAGCATCACCATAAAGTCAGTTTTTTGGAGGAGTATGTGTTGCTTCTGAATGAGTTCGGGGTCAATTATGATCCTCGGCACCTCTTTTAATTCAACCCCTACCGGGGTTGGGGGGACAGTGCGGACTCTTCAACTCCCCGAGTCGCCACTCGGGGTTAATGCCCTGCGGGATTGAACCCCTGTCGGGGTTTTAGGGGCGTGTGGAATGGTTTTGTTCCTCAAATGGTCTCACTGGGTTAATGTCCTGCTGGGGTTTTAGGGGTGTAGGAGATAGTTAGGTTTTTTTTCTGTGCGGTAGCTATGTTTTAATGCCTAGGAGGGATTGCCACATCTGGAAGAGTTTGGCAAATAACTGTAAAAACTCCGCTAGGAGTTGACTACCGAAGGTTATTGGCCCCGAGTGAGAACTCGGGGATATGAATATGTTGTCCAATGGTCGTCCCAACTCCGAAGGAGTTGAATTCATCGGGGATGGATGCGCTTGTAATTCAACCCCCTGCCGGGGTTGGGGGGATTCGTTTTGTACCCCGAGTGGCAACTCGGGGTTAATACCCTGCGGGATTGAACCCCTGTCGGGGTTTAGGGGTGTGTGGAGTGGTTTTGTTTTCCGAGTGGAGACTCGGGGTTAATGCCCTGCGGGATTGAACCCCTGACGGGGTTTTAGGGGATAACCTGAATGAATTGATGATTTTATCAGGAGGATTTACACAAACATCTGCTGCAACAGCCCCTTCTTCCAGGTACGTAAGCCCTGGATCTGATTGTTGAGCGCTTCAAGGTTTTCGTCAATGGAGTTCAGGAACGCAGCGATTTTTTTCTGTTCTGCCAGTTCTGGTAAAATGACCGGAAATTTTTCGAATTGTTCTCTTGAAAGATAGGAGATTGTTGTTCCCGAAGAGAGTGTGTTCAATCTTTGCTCTGACAATGACATGATATAGTAGAGAAATTCAACGTCCACCTTGGCTTTATTTGGCACCAAACCAATAAATGTTTGGTTTGTCACAAGTTCTTTTTTGACGATTGCACATCTTCCTAAATATGCGCTACAGGAAACGATCAAGGTGTTAACGGGAAAAACTTTCAAACGCATTTCCTTTACAGTGCTTTGAGAAACTCCTTGGTTGGTTTTTGAAGTTGACAAATATTTCCCATCGAAGTCTTCGATTCTGCACCATGGTATTGAACCATCTAAACTTTTTGGTTTGTCCCTCATTGGAACTAGAAATTGGTTCACGACGTCTTCCAATCTCTTCTCCTCCCAATCCGGAAACGCACTGCCATCATCCTGCTTGAAGCGGATCTGTTGGGAAAAGATCTGCTGCATCACGCCCTTTTTGTAGGCTTCCAGCTTTTCTTTCTTCCGCTCCATCAACTCGATCCGCTCGTCAACCGATGAAAGGAAGGAGGCGATTTTTTGCTGTTCGGGTAGAGAAGGGTAATGGAGGTTTAATTTGAGAAGATCTGTCATGTCAAGCTTTCCTGCTCCAATACCAGTTCCAACTACGAGGTTTTTCAATTGGTTTTCTTTATGGAAAAACCAGTAGAGTAAAAACATCGTGTGGAGGTTTTTATTTGTCTCAACCGACTTAACGTCTTGATTAAAAGTCAGTTTCTTTGTGACATATCCAACAGGGATTTTGTTAAAAAGCATGCTCCCACGCACTAGAATCAAGATTGAACCTACTTTGGCAACCTTGGCTCCATTCTTCGCACCAAGTTCTGTTACATGGAGTTCAGATTCAGAAAGTTCTATTTTCCTCATGGATGAAGCAGATATCCATGGGATGTCGCCTCCCCAGAAGTCATCTCTTTTTTTTGAAGGAGTTCCCCCTGATTTCCAAACCGTCATTTCACCAAGCTTTTCCTTTTCCCAATCTTCAGGAAATTCAGAAAACTTGAGTGATGGGAAATTTGCAGGCTTTTTCATATGAAAGGTGCTTTAATTCCCAACTCCTCACAAAATCCTTTCAACACCGATTCATTGCTTTTCAGTGCTGCGTCTAGTTGTTGTATTTCAGCGGCGGTAGTGTCCAAATTCACAGGCTCTTCTTCTTCAAAGGTGTCCACATAGCGAGGGATGTTGAGGTTGTAGTCGTTTTCAGCGATTTCCTGCAAGCTGGCCACATAGCTGTACTTGTCGATGGTCCTGCGCTCCCGGTAGGTCTGTACGATCTTTTCTACATCGGCATCCCGTAGCTCGTTCTGATTGCCGACTTTGATGTAGTTGCCTTCTCCGCTGGCATCGATAAAGACCACATTGTCGTCCTGTTCCCGGCACTTTTTCAGCACCACGATACAGGTTGGGATGCTGGTGCCGTAGAAGATATTCGCAGGAAGTCCGATCACGGCATCGAGCACGTTCATTTCTTTGATCATGTATTCACGTATCTGTCCTTCTGCACCTCCACGGAAAAGTACCCCGTGTGGAAATACACTGGCCATGATGCCATTTTCTGCCAATTGGAACAGCATGTGCTGCATAAAGGCGAAGTCCGCTTTGGTCTTAGGTGCGAGTCTGCCATACTGTGAGAATCGCTCGTCGGTGTGATAGAGTGGATTATCGTCTCCCTTCCAATGTGCGGAGAAGGGCGGATTTGCCACCACCGCTTCAAACCGCTGTTCCAGATGCTGAGGATGGGCAAGGGTGTCTTCCTGCTGTATATTAAACTGTCTGTAGTGAACCCCGTGAAGGATCATGTTCATCCGTGCCAAGTTGTAAGTGGTACGGGTCATTTCCTGCCCGAAGTATTCACTGACATCTGCTTCCTTGGCTACACGAAGTAGGAGGGAGCCCGATCCACATGTGGGGTCATATACAGATTTGAGTTTCTCCTTTCCCGTGGTCACGATCTTGGCCAAGATTTTTGACACCTGCTGTGGAGTATAAAATTCTCCGGCAGTCTTTCCTGCACCTGCGGCAAACTTACCGATCAGGTACTCGTAGGCATCTCCCAGAACGTCTGATTCTATATCTTCCAAACGAAAATCTATCTTGCTAAGGTGGTTGAGGATCTGTACCACCACTTCATTTCGGGCTTTGGGTGTGCGTCCGATTTTGCTGGAACTGAGATCTATGTCTGAGAAAAGGTCGTTGAAGTCTTCTTCAGAATCTGTACCCATGGTGCTTTGCTCGATGTGGTTGAGGACGGCTTTTAAGTCTTCGAGTATATAGTTGCTGTCCGTCTCTGTGGAGGCATTGCCCTTGGCCGTGATTGACTCAAAGAGTTCCTCTGGCTTCAGAAAATATCCAAGGCTCTGTAGTGATTCATCCTTGATGGCCTCCAGAAGTTCAGGGTCTGTAAGTTGGAGATAGTCTTTCAACTCTTCCGTTTCCAGTAATGTGTTAGCGTAGATTTGCTGCCTTTCGGAGAGGTATTTGTAAAAGATGAAGCCCAGGATATAGTCGCGGTAGTCATCCGCGCTGACTTTTCCCCGTAGGACATTGGCTATATTCCAGAGCTGGGTTTCCAGCAGTTGTTTTTGGTCTTCTGACATAAAATTGTTGGCTTGAACGTTTTTGGACCGGCCTATTTTTTAGGAGGTCAAGTTTTGCCCCTGATTGAAAAACATTTCATTGGCTAAGATAAAGGATTTTCGAACCTTTCTGCCACAATAATGGTGGTTTTTCCTTTATAAAACCGGTCTAATTTCTTTGAATAAAGAATGTAAACAAAGGACTTTTCCCTATCCAAAAAATAAAAAAACCGCTTAGAATTCTAAGCGGCTTGGGAGTGGGCCCACCTGGGCTCGAACCAGGGACTTTCTGATTATGAGTCAGATACTCTAACCAGCTGAGTTATAGGCCCGTTTTTTTTAGCAATTGACTTTGCTTTTGGGACTGCAATGTTACATATTTGAATTTAAATTTACAACTTCAAAAATCATGAAAATACCACCGAACATTGATTTTTTTATATTTGATTTAGGCAATGTGATTATTGATATAGATTATGATTTCAGTATCAATGAGTTGAAAAAAATACTTCCAGCACATAAACATGAGCTTACTGCTCAATTTTTTCCTTCCCAGTTCCATAAGGATTATGAGAAAGGGGATATAAATTCGGATGAATTCCGAAATGAAGTGAGACGTTTGTACGATGAAGATTGGACAGATTCCCAAATAGATCGTGTTTGGAATAGTCTGTTGCGGACTATTCCACAGGAAAGAATTGATTTGGTGCGCCGTTTGAAATCTGAGTATGGTACTGGAATATTAAGTAATACCAACGCCATTCATATTGAAAAAATGGCAGAAATTCTTCAGGATCAAAATGGGGAAAGTTCTGTTTATGCACTTTGCCATTCGGTGTTTTTAAGCCATGAGATGGGTTTGGCCAAGCCAGATATAGCCATTTACGAGGCTGTATTGGATGAAATCAAAATACCGGGTGAGAAAGTTTTATTCTTTGATGATTTGGCTGCCAATGTGGAAGGCGCAAAGAAAGCAGGTATGCAGAGTTATCAGATTACCCATCCAAGGGGCTTGGTTGAATTTTTTGGATTGATTTAATTTTCCTAAATGTACAAACCCAAAGAATACCTCATACATATTTCTTTATTTCTGGTCACCATCATTACCACCACATTGGCAGGTGGAGAATGGCTGTACGGGAAGTGGCTTTTCGGGAGTGATGAACACGCGCTTACCTGGGAATATTTTTTGAAATCCATGCATTTTTCTGTTCCCTTTATTGGAATTCTTTTTGTTCATGAAATGGGACATTTATTGACCTCCATCCATCATCGTGTAAAATCCTCAATGCCCTATTTTATACCTGGATGGCTTGGTTTTCTCGGTTCACTTTCTCTTGGAACATTTGGAGCTATTATCCAAATGAAAGGTTTTATCAATAGTAGAAGAAAGTTTTTTGACATCGGGGTTGCGGGTCCTCTTGCTGGATTTATAGTTGCCTTTTTCGTCCTTTGGTATGGTTTTACCCATCTCCCTGAGGCAGAATACATTTATGAAATTCACCCGGAATACCTGGACCCTGATTTCAAAGGAAAGGCAGAAGAAGAAGGATATGTCAATCTGAGATTAGGATATAATCTGCTTTTTTTCATCATGGAAAACGCCTTAGCTGACCCCGAAAAAATGCCGGATATGTACGAGGTGATCCATTACCCTTATTTATTCGCAGGCTATTTGGCTTTGTTCTTTACAGCATTAAACCTGCTCCCCATAGGGCAATTGGACGGAGGACATGTTATTTTTGGCCTTTTCCCTAAGCACCACTCGAAAATTTCTTTGGTCTTTTTTACAGCATTTGTGTTTTACGCAGGTCTCGGTATTATCAATCCCTACCAGGATATAAGCGACTTGCTGATTCGGATTCCCTTATATATTGGGTTCTTGTATATCATTTACAGGAAGGCCAACCTGCCAAATGACAGCAAATGGGCCCTTATTCTATTGATGGCTGCAGTTCAATATGGCCTGACTTTTATTTTTCCAACTTTGGAAGGATACTCTGGCTGGTTACTCTTTGCTTTTTTATTGGGCAGGGTAATGGGAATCAATCATCCGGAAGTAAGCGGAAACAGGGAAATGAACCGGCAAAGAAAACTGATTGCTTGGTTGGCCATTTTAATTTTTATCCTTTGCTTCACACCCCAACCCTTTATTTTCGAATAAAACAGGACTGGCTTTGGCTTATTAATCAAAAAGGAAACTCATTCAGAAAACCAGTTGAAAAGCAAAGTTTCCATAAGTAATTTATTATCGCATAACATTTAAGAATTTTGGTATTTTAGAGGATTCAAATTCTGTTTAAATGTATGCGATTGATAAAATTTAGTTTAGCTCTTGTCCTAACAGCAATGGTCAAATTGGCTCTGGCTGAAAATGCACCCAATTGGCTCCGGTATCCGGCCATCTCACCGGATGGAAGCCAGATTGTTTTTACCTATAAAGGGGATCTTTATAAAGTTGCCTCCAATGGAGGAAGAGCTACACAGCTCACTTTTCATGAAGCCCATGACTTTATGCCAGTTTGGAGCAAGGACGGGAAGAAAATTGCTTTTGCCTCTGACCGCTATGGTAATTTCGATGTTTTTGTGATGGATGCGGATGGGGGAAATGCCCATAGATTAACCTATCACTCTAATGATGAAATGCCGTACAGCTTTGCGGCAGATG
>NZ_JAFIEU010000004.1 GCF_020832325.1 Lunatimonas sp. | reverse complement strand
TTAAACACAGCTATTATCCTATTTATGTTCTCCGCCAGCCCTATACTTGTACTTTGGATGGTATACCGCGTGCTGAGGGCCGACGTCCAAAGTGCCTACACCTTTGAGGAAAAATGGTACGAGGATTTGTAGCAAAACTTTGATAATAATTTCCCTCCCTATCACTTTGATTGCTGCTTGGGCAAGCCGTATTTTTGCGCATGCATATAAAACAAATTACCCACCTTTTTATTGTATTTCTGTCTACCTTTTTGGTGGTATCCTGTTCGTCTTATTCCCCAGTTGAAGAACCTAAAACAGGATGGGACTTGGTTAAGATTGATTCGTTTTCCGTGGATTTTGGCAAGGAAGTCCATGGGGTAGCGTTTAATGGGCAAAAGGGTGTTTTCTACCATTTTAAAGACGTTTCCCTTACCCAGTTTGATACCACCGGAACCATCTTACGTACTACCTTCGTCGAAGAGGACGGACCAAATGCGTTGGGATACGTTGTTGGAATGCTACATCGGCCCGACGGTTCGCTACTATTGCAGTCCCTAAACGGCGAAATCGGACTCTTGGACAGCACGCTTACGTTTTCTCAGAAAATCCTCATGCCCTTTCAGTCCACCTTGCCGGCTATGCGAAGCAACGTCAAAAGTATGGCGTCCCAAGAAAACGAAGTCTTTGTATACTTTCCAGGAAGAAACGGCGCCAATCCGTATGAAAAAAACTATTTCAAAAACAACTACCTACTGGAACGTATCAACCTTAGCACGGGAACTATAAACCCTGTTTATAAACTGGCCATAGAAAGCAAGTTCCAAGAAGACACCTATCACGACACCCCTTATATTTTGGTGTCTATTTTCGAAGAGGAGTTATATTTTGTATTGGACAATGAGCCCGTCATCCATATTTATCAGTTGGAGAATGGGGATTTCCCTCTCCAATCCATTCCACTTGAGGCCAAAAAATTTATACAGGTTACTCCGAATCCCATTCCACTGGGTAACATGGACGGTGTGTATCCGGCAGTGATTGACGGTCTGTTCGGATTTGATGGAGGATTTGCTGTCACCTATGGAGAGGGTTTGGAGAAGGAGGAGGTCGATAGGCAGCCTATGGTAGATCCCCGGCTCTTAAAATCCCTACAGCGTAACCTATTAAAATTTTTCACCCACCAAAACGGTTGGTCCAATGAAATAGAAATTCCCCGCGAGGTCTCAGAAATCATCCATTTCAAAAGTACGGAGTCGTATATTTATGGCTTGAAAAACACCGCCTATCAAAGTTCGGATGCCGCTGGACAAGTGACTATTTATAAATTAGCCCTGACCCCAAAGGAATCCTGATACTTAACATCTACCCATAGCGGCTCCCTAACCCCCAACACCAACCACATTCAATAGGTCAATTACCTGTTGTTTGAAAAACTCCAGCTTCGTCGCATATTCTGACTCGTCATCAATCATTCCGAGGTAGTAATAGGCACCTTCCACCACGACAAAAATCTGTTCGGCAAGTCGTTCTGTATCGCCCTTTCCGAGGACCGGATCCTGCTGCAAAATCTCATCCAAGGTCCGGCGAAGTGCCACATGGAGATTTTTGTAGGCTTCTCGAATGGTAGGATTGCGAAAGGTGAGCGCATAACAACTGTAGAATACGCCATCATCAAAGAGTAAATTCCACTCTCTTGAAAACAAGCGCTCTACCAGTTTATTTACATCCAAACTTTTGGAGGTTCTCAATTGGGTCAAGATAGGCTCGTAGATGAGTTGGTAATGCTCTAAAATAAATGTAATCAACTCTTGGATCAGTATATCCTTGGTCGGGAAATAGTGCATGATTAAGCTAGGAGGGATCTCCAATCGCTTGGCGATCTTAGCGATGGAAGCATTTTCTAGCCCCACCTCCTGTGCCAATTTATAAAAACCCTCCACAATTTCCGATTCCCTCTCCGCCCTAATAGAATTTTTCATACTCAACAGGTTAATCATCAAATAGGATCAAAAACAAATTTAAAAAAATAAAAATATATTTTTCGAATAAAAAACTTTTATTTAATATTGAATGAACATTCAATAAACATTTCTTAACATACCCTTCATTTTGAAGTAATACCCAGCGACTAACTTGCACAAAAATTAATAAACGCTATCCTATGGAAACAACTTTACCCAAGTCTCAAAGAAACTATTTGGCGATCCAGATCTGGGTAGCCTTCTTTATTTTCGTTGGGACGATGAACTTGTATGCCCAGCAAACTGTCAGTGGCATCGTCAGAGATCAGGCGGAAAACCTACCCCTACCGGGCGTCTCCGTCTACGAACGTAACGCGTCTAACGTCGCCATCACCGACATCGACGGAAGATACACCATTCAAACCAGTTCAAGTGACGTAGAGCTGGTTTTTTCGTTTATCGGCTTTGAAACCCAAACCATAAAAGTGGCTGGAAGGAGCACGCTAGACGTAACACTTACTCTGGAGGAAACGCTCCTGGAGCAGGTCGTGGTAGTAGGATACGGTACGCAAAAAAAGATTAACCTAACAGGAGCTGTGGATCAAATTGGCGGGGAGCAGTTGGTTAACAGACCTGTAGCAAACGTCATGCAGGGATTGCAAGGAGCGAGTCCCGGACTAAACATCACCTATTCAGGTGGTCGGCCCGGTTCCGTGCCGGACATCAACATCCGTGGATTCACTTCCATAAACGGAGGCGGTCCACTAATTGTCATTGATGGAGTGGCAGGTGCCTACGAGGACCTGCTAAGACTCAACCCTGCGGATATTGAATCCTTTTCGGTGCTTCGTGACGCCGCATCTGCAGCTATTTATGGTGCAAGGGCAGCCTTTGGAGTCATTCTCATTACAACCAAAACCGGAGGTGCCAAGCAGACCATAAGCTATAACAGCAACTTCACTTGGGGAAAACCTACAGTCCTTCCCCGCCCGGTGACAGACCCCTACATCTATTCCCGCGTAATGGACCAGGCTACCAGCAATACCCCCTGGAATTACATCAATTTCAACGATGCACATTATCAGTGGGCAAAGGAACGCTCGGAGAACCCATCAATCGAAGATGTAAGAATAGACCCCAACGATCCTAACCGATGGGCCTATATGGGCAACTACGATTGGTATGATTACTTCTTCAATGCGTCGAGTTTTTCCACAAATCAAAGCCTTGCCATCAGTGGCAGTGCCAACGCCAACGACCTACCGATAAATTATTATATCTCCGGTGACTATACCAGGGAAAATGGTCTGAATAAGCTGGTACCGGACTACTGGGACCGCTATTCCTTACGAGCAAGAGTAAGTGCAACCCCGAAAAAGTGGTTAAAACTGGACAACAACCTCAACCTATACCAAACAGAACGTGGAGACCCTGCGGCAAATATCACCGACATCTACTACCTGACGCCTATTCAGGTCGCGGAAAACCCGGATGGTACATGGGCAAACACCGGTGCTGGCCGATTGGCTGCCCGTTTGAACGACGGCGGGCGTAACCGGGAGGATATGTTTGGTTTTCATAACATCATCCGGGCTACCGGTACCATGCTAAATGGCGATCTGAACATTACCGGTAATGCCAGCTTCAAAAGAGAGCAGTGGAAATACGCTTGGGATAGAAGAAAATTTGAAATAGGCTTCGGTCCGGAGGATATCCGAACCGAGGGTGGTGACGGCTTGGTGGCTGAAAGAAACGGTACACTACAAAACACTATTTTTGACCTATATGCCAATTACAACAAAACTTTCGGCACCCACTCAATAAGCTTGCTCGGTGGGTATAACCAAGAAAGTTACACCTATAGCTCTGTACAATCCGAACGAAGGGTGTTGATTTCATCTTCCCTGCCCTACCTCGGACTCACCACTGGCGATCAGTTTATCACACCGGGCTACAGTTCCTATGCCACCCAAAGCTTATTTGGAAGGGCAAACTACACGCTGAACAATAAATATATCGTGGAGTTCAACGGTAGGTATGATGGATCGTCTAGGTTTCCTTCAAGCAACCGTTGGGGCTTCTTCCCCTCCCTCTCTGGGTCATGGATCGTCAGTGACGAATCCTTTTTCCCTGGGCAAAACACGGACCTTTCTCCCACACTCAAGTTCAGAACCTCCTACGGAAGCCTTGGCAATCAAAACGTATCCAACTTTGGATACATTCAGGCCCTGCCAACTGGGCTATCCAGCAACTTGATCAATGGAGACCGACAATTGGTGATTACATCTGCACCACCTTTGGCCGTGGATCCCAATTTTTATACTTGGGAGCGGGTGATCACCTCCAACTTCGGAGTAGACCTCGGACTTTGGCAGGACAAGTTCTTTGCCTCCTTTGATTATTTCGTGCGGAATACCAAAGACATGCTGACCAATCCAGTAGAGCTCCCTGGCGTATTGGGGACTTCTCCGCCACAGCAAAATGCCGCTGACTTGCAAACCAAAGGATGGGAAATGACTCTTTCCTACCGAACACAGTTTGCGACCGGTAGTGAGCCCATTCAGTTTAACTCCAAAGTATTTGTCTCCGACTCCCGTTCATGGATCACTCGCTTTGAAAACGACCAACGGTTGTTTTCAAACTACCGGGTAGGACAGGAAGTGGGTGAAATATGGGGCTTGACCAACGATGGCTATTTCCGAAACGAAGACGAAATCAGCCAACTGAACCAGTCGGCCATCATCCCTTGGGGCGCATTGGATATCGTACCAGGATGGCCCAAATACCGAGACCTGGACGGAGACGGCCGTATTGAAAGAGGCCAAACGGAAGAGGATCCTAGAGATTTGAGCATCATCGGAAACAGCCGACCCAGGTATCAATTCGGTGCGAACATGGATGCATCCTGGAAAGGATTCGACCTCTCCCTCTTCATTCAAGGTGTTGGGAGACAGGATTACTATCCCAGACATTATTTGTTTTGGGGCCCTTATCAACAGCCCTATGCGAATATTTACCCATGGAATCTGGATTTCTACCGAGGAGAAGCCGATTCAGAAGCCATGCGCGCGCGCCACTCCCAGTCTTATCTGGATGCAGGGCTTGCCGACGTAAACTTGGATTCAAGGTATCCCGTGCTGCAATCCTGGCTGGCAGATGCCAACTATGGCGCAGGGCTGGACATTCCTCAGACTCAGTATTTGCTAAATGCCGCTTACTTGCGGATCAAGAATCTCTCCATAGGATACACCCTTCCCATGGAAGTATCCAGAAAAATAAAAGCGTCGCGGGTAAGATTGTTCGTGACGGGTGAAAACCTGTTCGAGTTCTCGGCTATCAAGAGCTTTGTGGATCCGGAAGCAGTGAATGATGGGTATGGCTGGGCCTACCCTTTCCAACGCAGGTACTCCGCAGGTGTAAATATTGATCTCTAAACTGGTGTTAAACATGAAAAAATATATCATCATTAGCTTTCTTGCCTTCATGGTATCTGCCTGTAACGATGAATTTATGGACAGATACCCCCAAACTTCCATCGCACCGGAAGAGTTCTTCAAATCAGAGGAAGACCTAAGGCTTTACGTAAACGGGCTATTGGAACTCCCCGGTGTGGGTCAGTATCAAGCAGATCAAAACAGTGACAACCTTGCCACTACTGCAGCCATTGAAATCAAGACCATCATGACAGGCACCCCAACCTCTCAAAATATCACCGGAGGGTGGAACTGGGCCAGGCTGCGAAATATTAATTACTTCTTGGATAACATGGTAGGAGCAAACGCCACTCCCGAAGCCAAAAATCATTTTGAAGGATTGGCTAGGTACTACCGGGCCGTCTTCTACATGGGTATGGTAAAGCGCTATTCGGACGTACCCTGGTACGGCAACCTGCTTAATCCTACCGATGAGGAGCTTTTCAAACCTAGAGATACCAGAGAGTATGTAATGGAACGGGTAATGGAAGACTTGGAATTCGCCTCCAATCACGTGCGGGAGCAAGTACCCACCGGAACTCCGGGAAAATGGGCAGTGAAAAACTTCTACGCAAGGACAGCGCTCTACGAGGGAACCTTTCGGAAATATCACCCTGAACTCAACCTCCAGCAGACGGCCTCCAGTTTTTTGACGAAAGCGCGGGACGTAGCATCTGAAGTGATCAATTCCGGGAAATTCTCCCTGCATTCCACCGGTAATCCTCAAGCGGATTATGCAGCACTGTTCAGGAGCCAAAACTTAATAGGCAACTCGGAAGTAATCCTAGTAAACCCCTATGACATCAATAAAGATCGGAACAGCAATATCAATTTTACGGTATTTGGTACCTATGAGCAATCTCCCTCCAGAGATTTGGTTCAGACCTACCTGATGGCCGATGGAACACGGTTTACGGATATTCCAAACTACCAAAGCATGCAATACGTAGAGGAGTTTGCTAACCGTGATCCTCGTGTTTCGCAAACATTGGTGTATCCCGGCTGGATAAGACAGCCCGATCCTACTCCTTTTATTCCCCTGATGAACCGAAACTTTACGGGGTATTTCCAACAAAAAGGTTATAACAATACCATCGACAACATCGCTATCGGTAGTTTGGATTTTCCGGTTTACAGATATGCGGAAGTGCTATTGACTTTTGCCGAAGCAAAAGCAGAGCTTGGCGAAATTACTCAGGCAGACCTAGACGCTTCGGTGAACGTGATTCGAAACCGGGTGGGTCTCCCAGCGCTGCAGTTGGCCCAGGCAAATAGTAATCCAGATCCATTTATGGCAGAAAAATACCCAGCCGTTACCGGCCCCCACACGGGCGTATTATTGGAAATCAGACGAGAAAGGCGGGTAGAATTTGCACTGGAGGGGTACCGATTCGACGACCTGATGCGCTGGGGTGCAGGGAAACTTTTGGAGCGCATTCCAGAAGGCATGTATTTCCCAGGACTCGGAAAATACGACTTGACCGGGGATGGTCACGAAGACATAATCCTGATCGGAAGAGACCAGAACATTCCGGCGGATCCAGAAAAGGAACGTAATGCACTGGGTACGCTGTTGGTTTACTATCGAGCGGGAGAATTTGCAGACAATGTCACGGTCTACCTAAAGAATGGTGTCAACGGAGGTCCTTTGGTGACAGAAGTAACACCAAGGCAATTCATTGATCCCAAATACTATTACCGTCCTATACCCTTTTCTCAAGTCACGCTTAACAGCAACTTGGAACAGCGGTTCGGTTGGGAATAAACATCTCCTGAATGACACCTCTTCCGCAACTGGTTGGAAGAGGTGTTTTTTTATTGAAATTTGATACCCCGATCACGTCTGCCTTACACCAGGCAGGCACGACCATTGAAAAAACAACTATAAACATATGAAGCATCCTTTTTCCCTTCTATTTTTCGTTGTGCTGTTGAGCACGATACACGTCTCCTCCTTTGCGCAGGAACGGAAAACGCTATTTATCATCTTAGACGGTATCCAACGCGAACTGCTGGAGAAAAACCCCACACCCGCAATAGATGAAATAAGTCAAAAAGGTGCGTACGTCCATGCCCACGTAGGTGGCATGCGAGGTGGTTATTCCGAAACACCCACCATCTCGGCCGTTGGTTACAACAGCCTGCTTACCGGCGTGTGGTACAACAAACACAATGTGAAGGACAACAGCATTCGCCAGCCCAACTATAACTATTGGACCGTGTTTCGGTACTTCAAAACGGCCTTCCCTCACAAAAAGACCGCTGTCTACTCTACCTGGCTGGACAATAGGACCAAATTAGTAGGCGAAAACCTACCTGAGACCGGACACCTTCAGCTGGATTATCACTTCGATGGACTGGAAATTGATACGCTAAGCTTTCCCCACGACGATAAGAGCAACTACATCCATGAAATTGACAAGCTGGTGGCCGCCTATGCTGCCAAAGATGTGCTGGAAAAAGGGCCCGATTTGTCTTGGGTCTATCTCCAGTATACCGACGATATGGGACACAGATTCGGTGCCAGCGAGCAGATGGATCGGGCAATTCAAGAGGCAGACAAGCAGGTGGGCCAAATCTGGGCGGCAATCCAAGAACGAGAGAAGCTTTACGACGAAGAATGGCTATTATTGATAACGACAGACCATGGTCGCGCAGACGGTGGTTTCAACCATGGGGGTCAGTCGGACGAAGAGCGGGCTACGTGGATCGTCTCCAGCCAACCACTCAATAAACGGGCTACTTCTATTCCCGGTGTGGTCGATCTACTGCCCACGATGGCAGACTTTATGGGCATCCCCATTCCAAAAAACCAAGCGATGGAGATAGACGGCATTTCCCTACTTGGAACCGCCTATGCCGACCAACTAAAGAGTTCGCTAGAAGGAAATCTTTTGCACCTCAGCTGGCAAACTTATGACACCGAAAGCCGGGCCAAAGTCTGGATAACTGCTGGAAATCAATTCCGGTTCGGGAACTCGGACACTTACCGCCTAGTGGGCGAAGTGGATCTGAAAGCGGCCACCGCTACCCTGGATCTGGGCACCGAGTACCAAAACCTGAAGGTGGTGCTAGAACTGCCAGAAGGGTATTGCAATGTATGGGTGAGAAACAGTCCCTGAGGTAGAAAACCCTAGACCAGGCGGAAAAATATGCCTGGTCTAGAATATATCGTACCCGCTTTAGAAAAAAAACAGATTGAAATCGACATTAATTTCTATGTAAAGCGGAAAACACGCGGTAAATTTCCGAAAGCCACTAGCCTAAAATAAACACATCATTCACAGCAAATTTTTTATCAATCAAACTAATTTCCTCCCCCGGCAGATATACCTTGGTTTTCGAATACGTCCCTTCTTTAACATTTGAAAAAACCTCTACACGATTGTTTTCCAAATCTATAATCCAATATTCGGGGATGCCGTGAACGGCATAGAGCGGGGCTTTTACTTCTTTATCAAACTTGATAGAGGCATTTGAAACTTCGATGATTGCCAGCACATCGGCAGGCACGGGGTGTGCGGAAGCATAAAAATCTGATCGATAGGTTAAGATACTGATATCGGGCTCCGGTTCGTTAGTTACACTCAATCTTAACGGATTTTGAATTCTGACGATAACTTGTCCTGACAGTAGTTGGTTCATTTTCATTGCTAAATGATCTACAATTGCAGCATGCTTACTTCCGATAGGGGTCATTTCAAAAATTTCACCGTTTATAAGTTCTAAACGGTCATCGGGCTTGAGTATTCCAATCTCAGCCATTTTGTGGTATTCATCCACACTGATCAACCGCTTTAATACTTCCATTTTCATTGAAATCAGGGTTTTATATGTATAAAGATAGCCTTTTTCTAGTTTTAAAAAAATAACGAAGACGACAAGCAGCCCTAGGTTTTCTTGGCTGATTTTTTACTTTAACAGCCACTAGTTTTGTATCAAAAGTACTCAGTGATCGAAGCATTTCGATACAAATACATTCGTCCATAGGAATGGCTTGTAGGCTTATCGCTGAAAGTTCTGTAATATAAAAAAGGCCCAACCCTAGGCTTCCCTACAACGAAAACCCACTAGTTCACTACCAACCAAGTATACCCGTTAGGCGGTATCTGCTGCCTTTTCAACACTCCCCTACCCATTGGGTCTAGGGCAATCTTTTTGGATTGACGGCCTTCCTCTGATACAGCTGCCTCTCCCCGCAGACCGGTATAGTATAAGGGTAATACAAGATCCATTTCCAATAGCTCATCTGTAGGGTTAAACAGCATGACGAGGGCCTTTTCGTTACCTTGGGGGTCTACGTGCATCCATCCATCCCATTCCCGACCGTCGGCCCGTCGCAGGCGGATGATGTCTGCATTTAAAATATTTCGGTATTTCTTATACCAATCGATTACTTCGATCACCATCTCCTTGGTCTGCTCCGTGTCATACAACCGGGGTCCCCGGTAACAAGCCTGCACACCGGCACCATAATATTGCATCATCAGCTGCCTGTAGTCATCCAAATGCTCGTTGAGGGGCTCCAGTACAGCATCTGCACCACCGCCATGATAGGCCGTGAGAGGTACAAAGCCCCACCCCATCGAGGGTGTTTTTTCCCAAGTAGCGTCGTAGATATTTTGGCGGTTGAGGATCTTTTGTTGCTCCCTAGATAGCGAAAAATTCACCTCCCGGTAACCAAACGCGATCTTATGGGTTCCATCTAGAAAATACCAATCCGGAGCATTGATATAAATACCCTGGGCATTCATCCACCTGTAGAGGTCTTTTTGCAAGTTAATCTGAACCCACTGGGAATCGTGCAGACCCTCGTGCCCCGGGTGTGACGTGGAAGCACATACATCACCGGGATAGGGCCCATCGTTTTCAAAGATATCAAAGCCTGTTTCCGAAAAAAAATGCTTGATCTTCTCCAGGTAATCCAGTCCCCAACTGCTGGCCATGCAGGGAGCGTTTCCAAAGAATGCCCCTCCCGGTTTTCCTGTAAGGGGGCTAATGACATCGTGTTCCGGACCAATGGACCGGGAACTAAATAACGAATACCCTCCTATCTTAATGCCACGTTCATGGGCATAGTCTGCCAGCGTTTTCCAGCGCCGAAGGTTTTCGGGGGAAGTATCCTCCATATTGATATGGCTGCCAAAACTCAGTATCAATGCTTCATATCCTGTATCTACACATTGGTCGATGGCAGTTCTTACTTCATCGTCCGTCTTGCTGACCAAATGCATAAAAATCGGATTCTGTAATACCCATGGCGTGATATGCCGGTACATTTTACGCCTCGCCAACCCATTTCGCTCACGGTCATAACTATCCAATACGAGTTCATAGGTACGGATGGAAGTATAGACCTCTCCCGGTAGCAGATTGATTCCGATACCCTTCTCCGGATAAACTTCCAGCTGAACGGGAGTCTGGAAATTGTAGTTTACTTGGGAGGTGTATAGCGAGTCTGTTTTCCAGTGAGTAGCCTGTGCGCTGATTTCCGCATGCATGGCGTTGTTAAACGCAAAATTATTTTCAATGTAAAGCTGGTGTGGCTTTTTCATTTCATCTAACTCTCCCACTACCGCCGATTCCTCCTCTACGACCGCTAGCACTTCGTTGACTACCTGGTCAATGTAGACGGCTTTGGAGTCTCCATTTTCGAGCGTCAGGAATTTCCCGATTAGCGGGAGATTATCAAACAGCTCGTAGTGAACCTTCAATATTAACCCCGGAAAGTCTGGGTGAGAAAATTCCAGTGACACCTTTTTACCTGTGCCATCATTAGCGGCGGTGGACCAAAACTGCGGATTCCAGTTGACATGTGGTTCTATGCCGGCGATCTCGTAGCCTTTATACCGAAAAGCAGATTCCTCGGCCCGCATATCTTCAAGCCATTCCTTGCGGAAATATGCACGCTCTCTTTGTCCGACAAGGCCTCCGACAGGATAGGTCCTGCCATTCAAGGTGACCTTCGCCTCAGGAGAGACAGTACGCAGAATTTGTGCGCCCGTCATTAGGTTGGTAAAGTCGTAACAGGCGAAATCAGGGCTGAGCACAAAACTCCGCCGTACCAGCCCATTATCCAACGTCAATTCATTTCCAGCTATTTCTGTGACACGGGCGGGGCGATTCATGCCGTCCACCAACCAGTCCTCCAAAGGCCGGTGATCCGGCTTGCCAGTACATGAAAGTCCTAAAACAATCACTAGAAACATCCCTATAGAGGGGATCAAATCCCGCGTATATTCCGCCATAAATTTTAAGAATTTATATTCTATGTAGCAACAAACCGATATCCAGCTTGATACAGCTCCCTCCGCATGTTCATATTCTGCCTACGATAGGCAGCCGGCTCCAACGAATAACCCATGCTAAACATAGGAAAAAAGCCCCAAAACCCTGCTTAAGCTTTATAAAAAATCCAGTGCTTCATCGTAGAGAGTGTAAAAATAACGGCATTTTTTTGACAAACTGTTCTTTTTTTAGGATGCAAGGCTCGTATTTTTGGGCTACAACTTGATATTACCTACGAAACAAACCCCTAACAACCATGTGCAGGACACTACTCCTTCTATTCATTGGATTACCTTTTTGGGTACAGGCCCAAGTCCCCACTGTAAACCGAAGCGGTGAGATCACCCAGTTGGTAGACCAGGTAAACGTTTCGAATCTCCGGGACTATATGGAAAATCTGGTAGGATTTGGCACAAGGCATACCCTCAGCGAGGATCAACCAAACCGGGGCATAGAGGCCTCCAGGCAATATGCTTTGGGCTTATTTCAACAGTTTGCTGCTGCCTCAAACGGACGACTGACCGCAGAAATCGATTATTATACCGAACGTACAGATGGGCGGCGGGTGGATCAGGATACACGCACCGGCAACGTGATGGCTACGCTGAAAGGTACTGACCCTAGCGACAACCGGGTGTTTTTGGTGAGCGCACACATAGATACCCGCGTCTCAGACGTAATGGACCGGGTAAGTGACTCGCCCGGAGCAAATGACGATGGATCGGGTGTAGTGGCAGTTTTGGAAATGGCCCGAATCTTAAGCAAAAAACCATTTCCTGCTACCATCGTATTTGCGCTGGTCTCGGGAGAAGAACAAGGCCTGCTGGGAGCCGACTATTTGGCCAAAAAAGCCAAGCAAGAGAAATGGAACCTCGTCGCCATGCTCAACAACGATATGATCGGCAACAGCACCTCTAACGGAACCCAACTCCGAGACAATACCCGACTGAGGGTGTTCTCAGAAGGTATCCCGATGGTTGAAAACGAACAAATGGAGGCCATTCGAAAGGCTACCAACGGGGAAAACGACAGCAAATCCCGGCAACTTGCACGATACATCAAAGATGTAGGAGAGCGGTACGTAGATCAGCTAGAAATCAAACTGATATACCGAAACGACCGATTTATGCGTGGAGGAGACCACACACCCTTTGCCCGTCAAGGATTCACGGCCATCCGCTTATGCGAATTCAACGAGAACTACTATCAGCAACATCAGGATCTCCGTACGGAAAATGGTGCCGAATACGGTGACGTTGCCGAACATATCGATTACGAATACCTGCGGAAAAATACGGCCGTCAACGTAGCCGTGCTGGCAAACCTTGCCTCAGCCCCCTCCGTGCCCCAGGACGTTTCTCTTGATTTGAGTCCGAGAGCGGTTTCGATCGAGAACATAAACCATACGCTGCTGAAATGGAATGAGCCGGAACACGGCAGTGCCACCGGCTATTATGTGTTGATGCGGGAGACTAGTTCACCGATGTGGGAAAAGAAATTTTATACTTCCGAACGTGAAATTAAGCTACCCTACTCTAAGGACAATTACTTCTTCGCTGTACAGGCAGTAACAGATGGTGGGTTTGAAAGTTTGGCGGTATTTCCTCAGCCCATTCGCTAATTGTCTAGGATGTGAAACGTACATGATGAAAACCGCACTAAAGGGTCCCTACTAAGCCCTTTAGGTAAGTTCCGTACCCACTTTTGCCAAGCCGAGCTGCTTGCGCAAGAAGCTGCTCGTCATCAATGTATCCACTACGATACGCGATTTCTTCTATGCAACCAATCTTGAGCCCCTGCCGCTCCTCAATCACCTCTACAAATTGTCCAGCTTGGAGCAAAGACTGATGGGTCCCCGTGTCCAGCCAGGCCGTTCCCCTATTCAGTATGCCTACATTTAGTTTACCGTTTTTGAGGTACACGTTGTTCACGTCGGTGATTTCCAACTCTCCTCTGACACTCGGTTTAATATTCTTAGCAATTTCAACCACGCTGTTGTCGTAAAAATAAAGGCCAGGAACCGCGTAATTGGATTTTGGATTCTCCGGCTTCTCTTCGATACTGATTACTTTCTGATCCTTATCAAACTCAACCACACCGTACCGCTCCGGGTCGTTTACATGGTAAGCAAACACCACCCCTCCATCTGGATCGGTATGCTTTATCAATGTAGGTTGCAGACCGGTACCATAAAAAATATTGTCTCCCAAAATCAACGCTACCTTATCATCACCAATAAATTCCTCACCGATGATAAAAGCCTGTGCCAAGCCTTCCGGTTTGGGCTGAACCGCATAAGAAAAACGGCAACCGACCTGAGATCCATCACCCAGTAACCTTTTAAACGAGTCAATATCTTCTGGGGTAGAAATAATTAGGATATCCTGAATGAACGACATCATCAAAACAGATAATGGGTAATAGATCATTGGCTTATCGTACACTGGCATCAATTGCTTACTCACTGCAATGGTGAGCGGATAAAGGCGGGTACCTGATCCTCCCGCTAAAATAATTCCCTTCATGTTGGCTGTTATATAAGGATTTAAAATAAAATCCTAAAATTATAAAATTTGTAAACAAAACAAGATAATTTCGCACCAAAGTTGGGTATAAATTTATCATATTTGAACCTTTCTATCGTTAGAATTACCATAACGTACGCCAAACCTTTCAATGAAACGCGCTTCAAAAAAAAACAACACCCTCACCTTCTTGGGTCTGGTGTTCCTGCTGACTGTAGTTAGCTGCGAATCCTCCAAGGCACAAAGCTTTTACAAAGAAAAAATACCCCGGGAAAATTATTTTCAAGCGGGATTCGGTCCATCCTTCGTCTATGCAGACAACAGCGGCTCCGTTCGAAGAGTAGATTTTAACGTACGACCATCCCTCTCAGCCACCTATGGGAGAAGCATCAACCCCCACTTGGACTTAAGAGCCACCTTGGGATACCAATTTTACAAGAGCCGGGAAGCAACGTACTTCAATACCGTAATTGTTGAACAATGGGCCGATTCCAACCAAGCCATTGAATCAACTTCCAATATTGTTTTTGCAGACATTATGCCCACCGTTAACCTTTTTAAACAAGAGGGACATGCTTACAGGAATCCCATCAATATCTACGCTGGCGCAGGGGTGGGATTTTTGATGGCGATCAACCGAGAAACCATGCTAAAAAGTGCCGGTTCTTACGTAGAAAACAAGGTAAGACCCTCGGTTTACCTACCTTTCAGAGGCGGAATAAGTTACAAACTGGACCTCTATTCAGACTTATCGCTGGAGGGCGGATTCTTGGTGTCCCTGTCGGACAAATTAGACGGCGTACAAAATTACAATAGATTCACCGACATCCTTTTTCAAGGGCAGGTGGTGTACCGCCGGTACCTGTCCAAATTTACAGGTGTTTACTAGCTGATTTTTTTGCCCTAAAAAGGGAACTTAAAAACGTATACTTGGTTAATAAATGTATATACATCAATTAACCTTATCAGGTTTCAGCTATGACTAGTATAAAAACGATACGACAGCTAGGATCCCAGTGGGTCACACAAGATCCATTTTTGTTTTGCGCCTACCACCACGACATATTTCCCCGTGGGGATGGCAATATGGCCCCAAAGGCTTCCCTAGAAGGGCGTTTAATTGGCCGGGATTTTCACGGAAAAGACGGTTGGAATATGTATCATGGGTCGCGGGTGCCCGGTTTCCCTTCTCATCCCCACAAGGGTTTTGAAACAGTAACTATCGTCGAAAAAGGCTTGGTAGACCACTCCGATTCGCTGGGTGCAGCTGGACGCTTTGGTGAAGGCGACGTACAGTGGATGACTGCGGGACGGGGTGTTATGCACTCGGAAATGTTTCCATTACTCAAGGAGGATGACGCCAACGAACTGCTCCTTTTCCAGATTTGGTTAAACTTACCCCAAAAAAGTAAGCAGGTTCCAGCCCACTTTAAAATGATGTGGAATGAATCAATTCCGATAAAAACCATGCGGGACGAATCGGGCAAAGCGACCCATGTCAAGCTGATCAGTGGCCAGCTAGATGGCCTGCGGGGTCCTGACCCAGCACCCGATTCCTGGGCTGCAGACCCTGCTAACGACGTGCAGATTTGGCACATTCACATGGAAGCAGGAGCCCAATTTGACCTACCCAAAAGTTCGGCTGGTGTAAACCGCACCTTGTTTTTCTATGCGGGTGACTCCATTGCCGTGGAAGGCAAACGCATTCCCGAGAGGCATTCCCTTGATATGGATCCAGCAGGTGCCCTAACTATCCAAAACGGTAACCAAGAGGGCCATTTTATCTTCCTTCAGGGCAAGCCCTTGAATGAAAAGGTGGTGCAACACGGGCCGTTTGTAATGAATAGCAACGAAGAGATCCAACAGGCTGTGTACGAATTTCAGCGTACGCAATTTGGCGGCTGGCCTTGGCCCTCAGATGAGCATACCCACCCCAAAGAGAGAGGACGATTTGCCATTCATGCAGATGGCCGAGAAGAAGTAAAATAACTAGAAAGCCCCTCAGACGTCCTGAGGGGCTTTTTTGAGCTTCACCATGAAACGACTTCCTTATTTCACAAAAGAAGCCTTGGCGAGATATTCATAGCTTTGACGAACACTTTCCAATGGAGGGTGGTTATACCGCTCTACCTCCACAAAATAGTCCTTCATTCCCTGCGCATAGGCAGCTTTGAAAATGGCTTTGAAATCCATCTTTCCACTTTGTCCAATTTCCTTTTCATCTTTGATGTGTAGTAGCGGAAAGCGTCCTTTGTATTTCTTTAGATAATCTACCGGATTGTAGCCTCCCTCCTGACACCAGTACACATCTAGCTCCATGCAAAACAGCTTGGGGTCTGTGTTTTTTAACATGAAGTCAAACATGATCTCTCCTTCTATCTTTTCGAACTCGCGGGAGTGGTTATGAAAACCAAACATCAAGCCTTTGTCTTTGGTAATCTCACCGACCTGATTATAGTAGTCGCACCAAACCCGCAGCTCATCCAGTGTTTTTGGGATAGGCATTGAAGGCTTGATCAAATAGGTTGCACCAGCTTCGGCATGATCATCCGCAGCTTTCTTCCACCAGTCCATTGCTTCACTGTGGGTATCCTTGGAGTAGCTCCTGGGCCCTCCCACATGTGCACTTCTCATCTCCATTCCTAGGCCATTCACCGTATCCTTGAAAGCAGATGGGGACATGCCGTAGATGGATCCGTTATCATAATTGGCTGCCTCCAGCTTCTTATACCCAATTTTAGCTACAGATTCTAGGACACCTTTTACGTTGTCTTTGATGTCATCTCGTAGCGAATAGAGCTGTAGACCGATTGATTTGGACTTTGCCATCCATGGATTGGCAAGTAGGTCAGTGGAACCAACCACACCGGCCAACGAAAACAAAGAAGCCTTTTTTAGGAAATTACGTCTGTTTTGTATCATGTAATAGTACGTGTTTTTTTGGGTTTGCATAGTCTATCGAAGCCGCCTCCGAGCAAAAAACAACCGGAAAAGGAATCCATTGATTCAATGAAGTCTTGCGTGCCAGCCAATCGATTCACCACATTTGCTGTCAGCCAAAGTAGACTTGTCAAGGTATGCGTTGGGTTAAACGTTTTTCTAGCTGTAATTTTAGTTATTTTTCGCCGAAAAACATGCCCTTTGACATAAATTAACGTATCTGGAACAGTTTTGGAAAGTCAGTTTATTGGCTATTCATCAAAGTTTAGCCTACTTCGGCAGCGGGTTACATGAATTTATTCATTACCTTAGTGTATGGAATCGTCCCTACCTAACGAAACTCAGGTAGAAAGTAGGCCATGCAAGCCGAATTGATCGATTTCACATGGCCAATATGCTGCGAGGTTGCAGATTATTGAAGGATAATTAACTAGAAATGAACAAAAAAAACTATTGCCAGTGTTCAAAAAACACACGTAAAGACAGGGTATGGAGATATTAGGCATTGACATTGGCGGTTCAGGAATAAAAGGCGCTCCAGTGAACATTGAAACGGGAGAGCTCACCGCTGAGCGGTTTAGGGTTCCCACACCCAAACCTGCCAAACCGGAAAGTGTGGCAGAGGCAGTCAAAACCTTGGTGGATCATTTTCAATGGAAAGGTCCTATTGGATGTGGTTTTCCCACCGTCGTAAACAACGGCATGTCGGTCACCAAAAGTAATATACACAAAAGCTGGGTCGGTACCCAAGTCGATGCTCTCTTCGCGGAAAAGACGGGCCTTCCCGTCACCGTCATCAATGATGCCGATGCGGCCGGGTTGGCTGAGATGACTTACGGCGCGGGTAAGGGAAAAAATGGATTGGTCATCACCGTCACCATTGGAACCGGATTGGGGACCGGGGTTTTTTACGACGGCAAGCTCATTCCCAATTTTGAGTTGGGAAGAGTGTTTTATAAAAATGGAGAGATCATCGAATACTACGCTGCAGATTCAGCCAGAAAAAACGAAAATCTCACCTACAAAGCTTGGGGCAAACGCTTCAATAAGTTTTTAAAGCACACCAACCGCATCCTTTCACCGGATCTGTTTATATTGGGCGGCGGTGCCAGCAAAAAGTTGGAGCTGTTTGAAAATCAGATAGACGTGGATGTGCCTATCTTGGTAGCAGAAAAGCGCAATAATGCTGGAATCATCGGGGCGGCCCTCGCTGCCCATCATTGGCCAAAAAAGTAATTTCGTCGTGCGTTCATACCTGCTTTTGATTGCTTTCTATGGTATATGCTATGCGTGTACTCCTCCGGAAACCACCCACCACTATATAGAAACCGTGCAGGGTCCTCTGGAAGTGAGTGAAATGGGAAAAACACTCATTCACGAACACCTATTGGTTGACTTCATAGGTGCGAGTGACTACCATTCGGAGCGATGGGAGCGTTCCCAAGTAATCGACCGGGTGCTTCCCTTTTTGCAGGAAATCAAGGACCTTGGCTTTACCACCCTGGTGGAATGTACGCCGGAGTTCCTCGGCAGAGATCCGGGCTTACTTCAGGAACTTTCTCAGCGGAGTGGCATTCAGCTACTAACCAATACCGGCCTGTACGGTGCCGTAGACAACAAATATCTCCCGGAATATGCATTCACCGAATCAGCAGATCAGCTTGCGGCCCGCTGGATTGCGGAATCGCAGGAGGGCATCGCCGGCACCGGCATTAAGCCAGGATTTATAAAAATTAGCGTAAATCCAGGACCCCTTTCTCCGCTCCACGAAAAACTCGTCCGTGCCGCTGCAAAAACCCATCAGGCATCCGGTTTACTGATTGTTTCCCATACGGGCACTGCGTTGGCGGCCTTTGCCCAAATGGATGTCTTAAAAGAAGAAGGCGTACCGGAAGATGCGTTTGTATGGGTCCACGCCCAGGCTGAGGAAGATAAATCCCGGCATGTAGCAGCCGCAAAACGTGGAGCATGGGTGAGTTTTGACGGAATTTCAGAAGAAAACTTAGATCAATATCTCTCCTACCTCCTCCACATGAAACAGCACGATGTGCTGAATAGAACATTGCTATCCCACGATGCGGGATGGTACAGCCCTGGCGAGGAAAATGGAGGTTCGTTTAGAGGTTTTACTACGCTATCTGAGCGATTTATACCTTTGCTTTTGGCAAATGGCTTCTCTGAGATGGAATGTGAACAATTGGTGATCAAAAACCCAGCGAATGCCTTCCGTTTGTCATCCAGTAGGTAAGCCAGGAGTACATGTCGATCACTTCACTTTTTCTCTAATTTATCTAAGACAATCGTTTTAATCACTTTTCCGACTGATTTTCATCATGTTTATTCAGGATATTATTTTGTTTCTTTGAGAATCAATTGGTGATGGAGTAACTCCAACCGGTTGAATTTTAAAAAAACTGAATGATACATAACCAAATAAACCAAAAAGCTATGAAACGTATTGTTGTTCCTGTAGATTTCTCGCCCTATGCTGAAATTGCCTTTCAAAATGCGGCCAAGCTGGCGGCAAAAGGAGATGCCACCATTACCTGCGTGAACGTGGTAAGCACGACGTTGGACTGGGATAACCTATCCGAAAGTGAAAAAGCAAAGCATTCGTCCATTATTGACACCGAAGCTGAGGCAAAAGATAAACTCAAAGCATTTATCATGGATCACAAGGTGTCCCACAATCCCGTGGAAGCCGTGGTTAAAATCGGCATACCAGCACAGTCAATCGTCGATGTGGCCAAAAAGCAAGCTGCCGATCTCATTGTAATCGGTGCCTACGGCATCGGATACGAAGAAGGCAAATTTGTCGGGTCTACGATGCAGAAAGTAATGCGACTGGCAGAGTGTCCTGTACTGGCTGTAAAAAAACCGATAGACGGCAGAACCATCAAAAAAATGACCTTTGCGTCCCTGTTCAACGAAGCCAGCAAACCTGCCTTTGTACGGATGAAGCCGCTGATCAAAATGCTCGGCGCATCCATGCATTTCCTCTACGTCAATACGCCCTCCGGATTTGTAGACACCCTGCAGGCTGAGGCTAAGATGAAACAGTATGCCACCGGGCAGGAAGACCTTGTTATTCACAAACACGTGTTTAACCACCACGAAGTGGAAAATGGCATCATTGCGTTCGCCGAAAGCCAAAAATCCGGATTGATCGCCATCGCTTCCAATGTTCGGACCACCAACTCCAGTTACCAGATTGGGGTGACGGAAACGGTTCTTTACAAAACCGATATTCCTGTACTGAGTGTAAAATTTGAGTAACGTTTACTGGCGTCCCGCGTTTCATCCAAGCGGGACGCCTTCATTTACGGGAGGACTAGCCGTGCCTTTTCGGCTATCCAATGCATTGCCCAAGTGCTTAACCCCAGAAAAAGACTGTTTGATTACATTCGAAAGCGATGAAACCGGTACATCCGTCCTTTGATGGCGGAGTTTGCCATATAGTCCCGAAATCATAGACTCGTGTTCTAAATCTAGCTGGCTGTATAATGTCAGAAGCTGCAATTCGTCCGGACTGTCGGCAAGCTTATCCAACTCGTTTACATACCGGTGCATTTTTTGTTTCAACTCTTGGTGCAACTCCATTACCAACGACTCTTGAGAGGCTTCCATCTGCTGGATATTGTGTACAATGTCTTTGAAATCCTTTGCTCCATAAATCATCTCCCGCATCGCATGCATTAAATGGGTGAGCTGTGCAGCTTCCTCTGAGGATAAATTTTGCTCTTGGAGGCCGATTCCATAGCCGGTCAATTCATCCTCCAAGGACTTGAGTCTATCGTAATCTGCCAAGAGATCTTTTGGTTGGTAGATGATTTTTTTCCAAACGGAAGTATTCTTTTCGGGAAGATGGTGTTTTAATATCAGCTTTTTGACAAATTTCAACGTGCGTTCAAACAGCCAATCGACCTCTTTTTCCAATGCCATGATACCTACCGATGGCACTTCGGTACTGACATTTTTGATATACGTGGATAGACCCTGAGGCTCGTCTGAAACGAACTTTCGGCGAAGCCACCTCTCCATGACCCCCAGAAAAGGATAAAAGATTACAATCCCAAATACGTTGATCAATGTATTCAGCAGTACCAACTCCATGAGCGGGTCCTCCACCTTGAAGGTATGGAACGCAACGAATATCATCTCTTCGATAAAAAAGAAAGTGATGACACCTGCCACCAATTTGAAAACAAAATTGCCCAAGGCCAAACGCTTTTTATCGGCTGTGCCACCTATTGCTCCTAAGATAAGAGTAAACGTCGTTCCAATATTCGCACCAATAATCATCGCCAATGCATGTTGAATATCAACCACTTGGGCATTTAATGCACTCAACACGATGACAATTGTGGCTGAACTGGACTGTATCAGGGCCGTTACCAATATACCCAATACCAAAAACACCCAGAGGCCAAATCGAAGGTAGTCTGACAAATCAATCTGCTCGGCCACGGATTCTATGGCTTCCTTCATAAAGTCCAATCCCAAAAACAATAATCCAAACCCTACCAAGAAAGCCCCGGTATTTCTCAAAAGTGGCCTGCTGTTTACAAACAGGTACGTCAATGTCCCCAGAGCCAAAAAAGGAAAGGCAAAATCCGAAACGCTCACTTTAAAACCCAAAGTCGCTACGATCCAAGCGGTAAAGGTGGTTCCTAAATTGGCACCTAATACGACACCCAAGGAGTGACTTAAGCTTATCATTCCTCCCCCCAAAAACGCAAGCACCATCAGCGTAACCAACGAACTGCTTTGCAAAATGGCTGTGATTACAGTACCCACAGCAATCCCCTTCCATGGTCTATTGGTAAACCTCTGAAGCAGCTCTTTAAACGAACGACCTACCAATTCGCGAAGCGCATGCTCTAACTGATGCATACCCCACAAGAATAAGCCAATCCCGGCTAAGAATTTCCAAAAATCAAATGATCCTTCCATGCAAATCTCCAAAATTGAGCAAAGGGCATACGCTTCCCTCAACTACCAAAACAACTCAACACGCAACAAGCCCTGAATTTTAGGAATTGAGAAAATACAGCAACGTCTCTTCTCTTGTGCGTTTCACCTCAAAGTTAGGAATAATAATTGCGGCTTTCTACGCAAATGCGCGTGGAATTGAGGGAATTTCAGCGAGTTTTTCTGTTTTTTATACGATCCATGAGCGCTAAAACCTCCTACAAACAATGAACAACACAAAAAAAGACAACGCAGGGTCCCTGTTTCGAAAAATCGACAAAAGCATCGTCCAGTGGAAGAAAGCGCATGGTATCAAATTACTCCGCCTCAGCATTGGATTCGTATTTCTATGGTTTGGAGTGTTGAAATTTTTCCCCAATGTGAGTCCTGCAGAGGGACTGGTGTTGGACACGATCCATCGGATGACCTTTGGCTTGTTCACCGACAGCCAAATCACCTTGGGACTTGCCCTTTGGGAAGTATTGATCGGTGTGGGCCTGATTTCAGGAAAATTGATGCGGATGGTGTTATTATTGCTATTTCTGCAACTGCCGGGAACCTTCCTGCCCATCTTCTTCTTTCCAGAGCAGGTTTTTGAATGGATACCCTGGGTGCCTACCCTAAAGGGCCAGTATATTTTTAAGAACCTGATCCTCATTGCCGCTGGCATCGTAATGGGCTCTCATGTAGAACCTCACCCCTTAGGAGGACTGCGTGAAAAAGAAGGATAGACACCCTACGCATCCAATGCACCTGAAAATCTTGGTTGGTTTAAGGAATCTTTCTTATCTTGTCTACTCGTTTCAACCAAACATTCTATTACGCAATGACCCAACGAAGAAAATTTTTCAAGGATTCACTGAAAGCCGGGCTGGGATTGGCCATGTTTTCGGGGCTTTCAGCAAAAGCACAGGCCGAGGCTCCGAGCACCAAAAAATCCCCGTATACCATCTCATTAGCCGAATGGTCCCTTCGTGACTGGCTAAATTCAGGAAAGATCAGCAACTTGGATTTTCCCGAAACCACCAAGAAGGTATTTGATATCCACGCAGTAGAATATGTGAGTAGCTTTTTTAAGGGCCAAGAAACCGACAGCAACTACCTGCGCGAACTGAAGTCCCGCAGTGATGGGGCCGGAGTAAGAAATGTGATGATCATGGTAGACATGTGGGGACAGGATGGTGCGCTAGCCAGCCCCGAGGAGAGCGTTCGCAAGACAGCTGCACAGAACCACCACAAGTGGGTGGATGCCGCAAAATACCTGGGATGCCATGCCATTCGGGTAAACGCATCCGGCTATGGGGATGCCAATTATCGGGACGCCATGGGTTATTTCGCCGACGGTCTGGCCAAGCTAGTGGAATACGGGGCTGCAAACCAAATCAGTATCATCGTAGAAAACCACGGAGGTTACTCCTCCAATGGGCGCTGGCTGGCAGATGTCATTCGGAAGGTAGACAATTCCTATTGCGGAACATTGCCAGACTTTGGTAATTTCCGTACTGACCTGGAAACCGGTAATTTTTACGACCCTTATATAGGAGTAGCAGAATTGATGCCTTATGCAAAAGGAGTTAGCGCCAAATCCATGGGATTTGACCACCACGGACAGGACACGACCATAGACTTCAAGCGCATGATGAATATCGTAGCTGCATTCAACTTTGAGGGCTTTGTGGGCATTGAATGGGGAGGTGGACTCGGCATGCCCATGGACGCAGAAGCCGCCATCAAGGCGACTAAAAAGCTGATTTTGGATTCTATATAGCGCAAGAGACCAACGGCACCAACATCCTGTCGTAATGCGTCCGACAAGTATATTAACTAGTTAATTACCCAACATAATTTACCAATAAAAGCACATGATGAAGAAACACAACCTAGTACTCAGCCTATTTGTGGCCGCAGCGATGCTTTCGGCCTGTGGGTCGGGCGGCAGTGAGACCTCCGACGGCTGGAGAGACCTATTTGACGGAAAATCGCTCAACGGCTGGACCCGACTGGACGGAGAAGCTGAGTTCAGCATAGAAAATGGTGAAATCATCGGAACCGCGGTAGCCAATACCCCCAATACATTCTTGGTGACCGATGAGAAATTTGAGGATTTTATTCTTGAACTTGAAATAAAAGTGGAACACGAATCCAGCAACTCAGGTGTAATGGTGCGCGGGCAGCATGACCCCAATGCTCGGGATGGACAAGGGAGAGTTTTCGGATATCAGGTAGAAACAGACCCGCAAGAACGCGCTTGGTCTGGAGGGATTTACGACGAGGCACGAAGAAACTGGCTGTATCCCCTTACACTGAACCCCCCTGCACGCAGTGCTTTCAAGCTGGGAGAATACAATACGTACCGGATCGAGTTTATTGGAAATGAACTCAAAACATGGGTAAATGGACAAGAGACGGCTTATTTAGTTGACGAAATGGATCGGTCCGGATTTATCGGTCTACAGGTACACAGTATACGTGATGCAGCAAATGCCGGCAGAAAAACATATTTCCGCAACATCCGCATTAAGACGGAAAATTTAGTGCCCACCCCGATGAAATCGGATATGTTTGTGGTTAGTACCGTACCAAACACCCTGACCGACCATGAAAAACAACTGGGCTGGCGGTTGCTCTTTAACGGAACCGACAGTCAAGGGTGGAGAGGAACGAAACAAAAAGCGTTTCCGGAACAGGGCTGGTCCATTCGTGATGGCGTCCTCATCATCGAAGCTGCCAAAGAAGGTACACCCAGACCTGGAGATATCATCACGGAAGAGAAATTCAGCGCCTTTGACCTGGCCTTCGACTTCAAGCTAACGGAGGGGGCAAATAGCGGGCTAAAGTACTTTGTTACCTTGTCCGATGGTGACGTGGGTTCAGCACTGGGATTGGAATACCAAGTACTGGACGACGAACGACATCCCGATGCGAAACAAGGCATAGACGGCAATCGAACATTGGCCTCCCTGTATGACCTAATAACCGCCGACAAGCAAGCCCGATTCGTACAACCCATCGGGTCGTGGAACAAAGGCCGTGTGGTCGTTCACCCGGACAACCGGGTAGAACATTTTATCAATGGCCTGAAAGTGCTTGAATACGTTCGCGGATCAGAAGAATTTAAGCAATTGGTAGCAGGAAGCAAGTATAAAAACATCGAAAACTTTGGACTTGCTGAAGAGGGATATATTCTCCTGCAAGACCACTCAGACGAGGTTCATTACCGTAGTATTAAGATCAGAGAGTTCTGATAAAATTTAATAGAAACTCAAGTTTTCCTAGGAGGCTGTCTACATATAGGCAGTCTCCTTTTTTTTAATATCAAGCAAACGCGAATAAAGTCAGTATGCAACAATATTTGGCAGTAATCGGATAATCACCGAAAATTTAAAAATATAATTTTGCCATTTTCAATAAACAAGAGCAGATATATTAATACCAAAAAACTAAAACTACTTTTACTTATTTCTTATATTTTAATTTAAAATGTTTAAATCACATTTTATTTTTGAGAGTTTAAAAAAATAAATATCTTTAGAGCCCTAAATCAATCTATTAACCATAAACTCAAAAGAATGATGAGACGATTTTACCAAAAATCAGGAATACTCGTACTCCTGATACTGCTAACTTCCGGTATTCTATCTGCCCAAAATGTGCAGGTAAGCGGAACGATAGTAGATGACAGCAACGAACCGATTCCTGGCGCCTCCGTATTGGTGAAAGGTACCACAACTGGTGTAGCAGCCGATCTGGACGGAAATTACAGTATATCAGCTCCAGCGTCTGCTACGCTGGTTTTTTCTTTTATAGGATATACTCCCCAGGAGGTGGTCATAGGCAATAGATCCCAGATCAATGTGACGCTATCCCAAGATCTTTCCGATTTGGACGAAGTGGTCGTGGTGGGGTACGGTACTGCAAAGAAAAGTCAACTTACTGGAGCAATTTCTTCGGTTGGCAACAAGGAAATTGTGGAATTACCCATCACCGATGCCCGTCAGGCATTGCAGGGACGAGCTTCCGGCGTAGATGTGACCCAAGCGGGCAGTAAACCCGGATCCGCGCCACAGGTAAGGATCCGCGGACGGCGCTCCTTCAACGCTGGCAATGACCCACTTTACGTGGTGGACAACATCCCCATTGCCGGAGGTATCAACGATATCAACCCGCAGGACATTGTATCGATGGAAGTCCTGAAAGACGCATCTGCAACTGCTATTTATGGTTCCAGAGGGGCAAACGGCGTGGTAATTATCACAACCAAGCGTGGCCAGGTAGGCAAAACGGTTGTTTCCGTAGATTCCTACTACGGTGTAAACAGTAGTCTGGGCCGAATTGAAAATTTCAATGGAGAGCAATTTGCCGAGTACAAGCGAGAATCCCGCAGGGCTGTGGGGGAATACCCGGCAGGACCGGCCACACCGGAAGCTGATGCAGCGCTCTTCGAGCCCAATGAACTGGAGAGCATTCGACTTGGCAGGAGCTTTGACTACATCGATGCGCTCACCCGTACCGGTTCTATTCAAAGCCATCAGATAGGCATATCTGGCGGCAGTGAAAACACCACCTTCTTTATTTCAGGGAATATCTTCCGCGATGTAGGTGTGGTAAAGCAACAGGATTTTTCCCGCTACTCCTTCCGGGCAAACATCGATCACAAGCTAAACAGTAAATTTCGGATAGGAACTTCTACCCTTTTCACCTACAGCGAGCGAAATGGTGAAAACTTTAACCCATTGGGTGGTGCACTACAGGAAAATCCCCTTGGCAGAACCTTCAACGAGGACGGAAGCATCAACTTCTTCCCCACCCAAGATGGGCTGCGGACGAACCCCTTGGCCGAGATTGTACCTGGAGCTCACGAAGACCTCACAAAGCGCTATCGGATATTTAACTCGGTCTACGCAGTATGGGATATCGCTCCTGGCCTGTCGTACCGAGTTAACTTCGGGCCGGATATTACCGTACGCAGAAGTGGTAGGTTTATCGGTAGATGGACAAACAATCGGCGGGGAGGAGATCCCACAGGTGGCGTAGACGAGGAATTCCAGGTTAACTACACGCTGGAAAACATCCTGAACTACACCAAAACCTTCAACGAGAAGCACACCTTCCAGTTCACGGGGCTGCAATCCCTACAGCGGGACAATCGCGAAATGACAACTATCAATGTACTGGGTATACCCGCAGAAGGGCAGCTTTTTCACCGCTTGGGTGATGCCAGCCAAATCACCGGTGCGAATACCAACCTGATACAGTGGACCCTCCTTTCTTTTATGGGCCGACTCAATTACGACTACCAAGGAAAATACCTGCTAACCGCCACCATGCGGGCAGATGGTTCTTCCCGATTCGGTGCCAACAACCGTTTTGGATACTTTCCTTCGGTCGCCCTAGGTTGGAACATTGGTGACGAGACCTTTCTTCAGGGAAGCAGCTTCCTTGACCAACTGAAACTCCGTACAAGCTACGGTGCCATTGGAAATCAGGGTATCGATCCGTACCAAACCCAACCTCTACTGGCTCGGACAGCCTATGAATTTGGTGGAACGGCGGCATTTGGCTACAGGCCAAACACCATAGGGAACCCGGATTTACGATGGGAAACCTCCACTACCTTTAACACAGGGTTGGATTTCGCTTTCGCACAAGGACGTATCGCGGGTAGCCTGGAATATTATGTGACCACGACCTCGGACCTGTTGGCCCCTCAGCCACTCCCTAACTCCACCGGATTTGGTGGATTTATTACCAACGTAGGGAAAACACAAAACCGGGGTGTCGAGCTAACCCTCACAACCGTAAATGTAGACCGGGGTGGATTTAGGTGGTCCACGGATTTTATTGTAAACCGAAACAGAGAGGAAATCCTGGAACTGGCAGATGGAGACGACATCGGCGCAGGTAGGTTTATAGGACAGCCCATCACGGTGTTTTTTGATTGGAGAAAAGTGGGTATTTGGCAAACGGACGAAGCAGACCTAGCCCTGTCCTATGGAGACCGTCCCGGAGAAATCAAAATCGAAGACATCAACAACGATGGCCGGATCAATGCAGAAGACAGGCAAATCCTGGGGTCGCCGGTACCCGACTTTTCTGGAGGTATCACCAACCGTTTTTCCTACAAAGGCATAGACCTTTCCTTCTTTGTGTTCGGTCGATTTGGGTCCATGATCCGTAGTGCCTTTCATACCGGTGGATTCAACGCACTCGCGGGCAGGTACAACAACCTGAATGTGGACTATTGGACCCCAGAAAATCCTACCAATGACTATCCAAGACCCAATGTGAATCAGGAGTTCCCGAAGTACTCTTCGTCGCTTCAGTATTTCAACGGTACGTTCTTAAAAGTCCGAAACATCAACGTGGGGTACAATATCCCAAAACCAATGGCTGCCAGACTTAAAATGGAAAGCCTGCGAATCTATTCCAGTATTCAGCAACCGTTTATCTTTTCCGAATACCGTAGCCGTCATGCCGGGATTGATCCGGAAACATTCATCGATGGAGAGCAAGGTGTAGAGGGAGGAGTAATCAACTCCAACATCGCGCCAGCTGTAGTACAGTTTACTTTCGGAATAAATGCACGTTTCTAGATTCTAGCAAAATGGTAACTAATATGAAATCGAATATAAGACATACATTCACCCGCATCTGCAAAAAGAGCGCCTTGGCCGCAGGGCTGATGCTTGCTTTGAGTTGCGAAGGCCTACTAGAGGAACAAGTCATCTCCAACGTAGGCAACGATTACTTGAACACCGCTTCGGGCCTTAACGACGGATTAAATGCCGCCTACAGCTCCCTGCGTGCCTGGTATGGCACCGAGCGGGGAAATAACTTCACCATCTTCGGAACCGACACCTATACCAACGGTGCAGATGGTGCATTTAAGTTCATGAACTTCTACACCTCTGATTTTGATTCCCAAAATGCCCATGTGCGGGAACTTTGGGATCAGTTTTACCAAGGTATCAATACCTGCAATGCCGTAATCGATCGCGCGCCAAATGTCGAAGGCCTGGCAGATGATGTCAGAGCCCAGCGAGTGGCTGAGGCCAAGTTTATCCGGGCGCACAACTACTTCATCCTCACACAGCTCTTTGGGGGGATCGATCTACAGCTCAGCGAATCCACCATTCCAACCAATGAAGTATCTCGCTCCAGCGTCGCGGACATGTATGCTGCCATCATCCGAGACTTGGAAGAAGCCATACCCGATCTGGAAGCCGCCGCACAATCGGTCAACTATGGCCGTGCCACCCGTCCCGCGGCGGAGCATCTGCTGGGAAAGGTATTCTTAACCAAGGCTACTTCAGAGGCCGGAGCCAATGACGACTACGCCCGCGCCGAAACATTGCTTCAACGTGTAATCAGCGAATACGGCATATCTCTGCTGGACAATTTTGCCGATGTGCATGCATTTGGCAACGAAGTAAACAGCGAGGTCATATTCTCTGTGCAATATAGCCGCAACCCGCTGACCAACGCTACGGGAAACAACTCCCACGTTTTCTTTCTTATGGAATACGACGTGCAGCCAGGTATGCGCAGAGATACCCAAAACGGCCGACCATTTAAGCGGTACATGCCGACAAACTACACACTGAATGTGATCTTCGCCGACAGGGTAAACGACAGCCGCTACCTTGGTACCTTTCTGGATGTCTACTATTCCAACAACCCAGGTACCTTCAATACCAATTTTGACCAAACCAAACCTCAAGTGACCTTTGCGCTAGGCGACACAGCCATCTATGTTCCGGGGTTTGAAATGCCTGCCTCGGAGAGAGCTACCAAGCCCTATCAGGTGTTGGTGCCAAGCGCCTACAGCGAACGGTTGTTTCCGTCACTTAAAAAACATATGGATCCCGGAAGAGCTGATCTTACCCAATTTGAAGGAGGCCGGGACTACATAGCCTTCCGATTGGCTGAAACCTACCTGCTATTGGCAGAGGCACAACTCATGCAAAACAAAATCACGGAAGCCACGGAAAATGTGAACATGATACGCAGAAGGGCGGCATTTCCAGGCCACGAAGCCGACATGGAGATCAGCAGCAATCAAATGGACATGGAAATGATCATGGAAGAACGCGCCAGGGAATTGCTGGGTGAACAGCAGCGATGGCTTGACCTGAAGCGTTGGGGACTATTGCTTGAAAGGGTGCGACAGCACAATCCCCAGGCCACGGGTCTACAGGACCACCACGTGCTTAGACCCATTCCGCAAAATCAGATTGACCGAGCAGCCGGAAATGAAGCCGGTTTCCCTCAAAATCCAGGCTGGTAATTGCAAGTCCGGATAAAAAATACAGTACCAAAAAAGGCTGCCAATTAAGGCAGCCTTTTTTGGTACTTACTTTTCGGGTACATGCTTTCTTACTTCAGCCAAAAACGTTCGGACTTTTTGATAGGGATCGCCCGGCCCCAAGGTTTCGATAGGTAGATAGCCTTGGTAACTGCTGCCGCCAATGATGTCAAATAAACGGGATAAATCTACCGGTACTTGTTTTCCATCTTGGTTCACGTTTTCCTTCAACTGCCAATTCACAGCGTGACGAATGTTCTTTTGGATACCTTCGTAGGTATCCTCCTGAGGATAACTACCAATGTCCAACACAAGCCCAAACCACGGAGAATCCACCACCTCTAAATACATGTTAACTTCATCGGCGGTTTGGATAAAATCATCGTGGTTTTGTAAAGCCACGATCACTCCGTTGGCTGCTCCGGTATCGGCGCAGGCCATAAAATTGACAGCTATCCAAGCAGTTAACCTTTCCCGAAACGAAGGTTCGACGGACTGTGTGCCCGCAAAAACCCGCAAAACGGGCGCCCCTAGCTTGGCTGCTGCTTCAATCCATTTCTTGCAAAAAATAATTTGTTCGTTATGTTTGTCCCGATCTGCATAGGTAAAATCGTTCCGTATCCCGGTACCACTGATGGCCAACCCGTAGCTGTGCGCCTTCCGCTTGATTCCATACAACACCGAATCATCCGGCACCTCCGGATACCCCTCGATATAATAAGCCGTAAGATCTACAGCCGGTAGCCCCTCCTCCGCACAAAAATGAAAGAGATCGTCCAAACTCATTTTGCCGGTGGAGAGCAGCGAATGAAACGAATAGGCGTTTAGACTTAACTTAAGGTTATTTCCTCTCCTGGCAAGTCCCTTCGCAAGTGACATACCCGGTGCCAGCATGGCTCCGGCACCAAGCAGGCTCATTTGGCGCAAAACGTTTCTTCGTTGCATAGATTTAGGGAATTTTAACATCAATATAGGTGAAAAGGCTGACCAATCCAACAGCGTGTAATCGGCAAATAAAACTGAACCCTTTTCGGTAAATAAGAATGCACCTTAATTGGCAACATTAATGCACCACCAATCATCCCAGTGTGTGAAGGCTATGTCATGTTCGTTTTCATCTGTCTATAATTGTTTTTTAATGGTCAGATGGAATCTCGCATGGCGGATAGTCATCCCAGTGTGTGTCGCTTGCGTCGTGCTCGATTTCATGTGTCTATAATTGTTTTTCAGTGGTCACATGGAATCTCGCATGGCGGATAGTCATCCCAGTGTGTGTCGCTTGCGTCGTGCTCGATTTCATCAATATTGCTTGGGCTTCTTTTTTTGTCCTGCAAGTTCTGCTATTCGGTCTATACGTTTTTGTCGGGTTTCCGGTAGCTTGGCTAGAACGACTGATGTCAACATCATTTTTCTAATCGACTTACTCAAACTTAAAAAAAAATCTTTTGACCCACTGTGATTTCCGAACGCTGCTTCTAGGTCTTCCGGGATGAAGAGTTCTTCTACTTCGTCCAAAATTGTCCACGAACCATTCTGTTTCGCCACTTCGATACTTTCCAAGCCCGCTTTTGTCATCAGTCCCTTTTCAATCAGATTTTGAACTTTTTCTTTGTTGATTTTTGACCAAGTGCTTTTCGGTTTTCGCTTACTGAAAAACTGATGAGATTTATCAGCATTAATTTTGATTTTCTTGCTGTCTATCCAACCAAAGCACAATGCTTCATCAACTGCTTCACTCCAAGAGATGGAAGGCTTCTCTGATGATTTAGCATAAAAAACGAGCCAAACAGATTGCTTGGACAAATGATTATCTTCTAACCATTGTCGCCACTCTGTTTGACTTGTCGGATAAAAAAGTTCTGTTTCGTTCATTGTTACTTTACAACCGTAGCTTCTAACTCTATGGTCAAAGTTGCAAAAAGCCCTTTAACTTCGAGTAGAGTGGTCGCTTGCTGTATTCCGTGTTTCATAAGAAAAGGCACATAAACATCCATACAAGTGGTAAAGAACTCGTTTGTGTTTGTTGTGTAAACATTTAGTCGTACAATATTTTTGCATTCATAACCTGACTCGCCAATAAGTTGCTCCAAATTTGCGATGGTTTGAATGAGTTGGCTTCTCATATCGGAAGCACTTGGAACTCCGTTTACGTCTATGGCTACTTGACCTGAACAATAAAGTGTTCCTTCTGTTTGCTTTACTTCTACAGCTTGTACTGAATTTGTGTTTATACCCCAAGCCCAAGGGTCGAATGTTGTCTTTTGCATTTTTATTGATTTTAAACTGTTTGTCATTATTGACTTTGCAAAAGTAAAATGGGCTTATGACAGCCTTATGTCAGGAGTCGAAAACGGATTAGCGAAATTTATCAAAATGTTTTTGTAAGGTAGCTATCGGGATCCGATCGTCCGCCACACTTTGTCATAGTTATCCCGATAGCCATCGGGATAACTACCTATTTTTCACATCGTAATTTGCCTTATCGAGGCTTCTTCGTTGGTTCACCCCCAAAGCTTTAGGGGTTCAGCTCCAACAGTACTCAACTACAGGGATCAAAGTCCCCTATTTTACTTAACCCTCACCCCATATGGGTT
>NZ_JAFIEU010000002.1 GCF_020832325.1 Lunatimonas sp. | reverse complement strand
GTGCACATGCACCATCTCCGATAATGTGAGGTGGTAGTGAGGATAGGGAAGATGTCGAAACGCTGGCCTTGGCAAATACCTCTCCGCTAAAAACAGGCTCCTCATCGAAGACGAGCCTGTTATGGAGGGAGACAAGACTATTAATCAGAGGGAATCGATGATCAAATTAACTTGTAAATCCGTCCCCACCAACCGTGGTCTCAGCACTATAAGGAAAAAGGCCGTTTCTAATTACCACCTCCGTAATCTCCGGTTCAATCCACTGTTTCTTCATTTTTTGTCTGTTATTGTTAAAAGAAAAATTTGCCACTTGTTATCGCTTGAAACAAACAGTTAAAAGTAAATTCTTTTGGTGTTAAAATAAAGATACTTTGTTATTTTTTGATCGATCGAAAACCTGACAGACTAACCCCGAATAGACTAGTAAAGATCATTTCGCCATATCACTGCTCAACTCCTCCAGCTTAAAATGATACACAGGCTGATCCAGATCATTCCAATCCACCTGAATGATCCGGTAGGAAGCGAGATTTTCCACAGTAAGCCCGTGCACATGCACCATCTCCGATAATGTGAGGTGGTAGTGAGGATAGGGAAGATGTCGAAACGCTGGCCTTGGCAAATACCTCTCCGCTAAAAACAGGCTCCTCATCGAAGACGAGCCTGCTTTGGAAGGTGCCAGAACAATTAATTTGAGCGAACGACGATCAAATCAACTAGACACGTACACCCCAGACTCAAACCCTTCTTGCAGGGATCCACTATTAACGACCATTTGCTTCATTTCCGGGTCGATCCATTGTTTTCTTTCATTTTCCATGGTTAGCTGTTTTTCAGTTGGATAATTTAGACTTGGTGCATACCTTAGCAAGCTCCATGCACAAAAGTAAGCCATTTCCGGTTTATTTTCTGTCCGAAGTGAAACTTCTTCATGGAGTTGCTCCTGTAAAGATAATTTTACCTTCCGGACAGGGAATTTTTCGCTTTAGACGTATCTTTGGGCAGCAGGCCGAAAAGGTGATCGGGGCAAAGATGCCTAGCCTATACCGCTCTGCGAAGCACCGTTTTTGAAATATATCTTACGCCTACACTGTCATGATTCCTCAAATACCCGAAAACCCCTACATCCTACTCACACCAGGCCCCCTCAGTACCAGCAAGACCGTACGTGGCGCCATGACCCGTGACTGGTGCACCTGGGACGAAGATTATAAGCAGATCGTCCAAAAAATCCGTGAGGAACTTCTGGCCCTGAGCGGTGGTGGGGCGCGCTACACCACGGTGCTAATGCAGGGCAGCGGGACCTTTGCGGTGGAATCAGTCATGTGGACCTGCCTCAAGCCCGACAGCAAAATACTGGTACTCTCCAACGGTGTCTATGGCAAGCGCATGGGCAAGATTGTGAGCATGATTGGTGCCAAGCACCGTATCCTTTCTTGGGAAGAAGGCCAACAGCCGGACCCTAAACTAGTAGAAGAAACGCTCCAAGCCGACCCGGAGATCACCCATATCGGCATGGTCCACAGCGAAACCACCACCGGCATGCTCAACCGCTACGAACCACACGCCCGGCTGGCCGAGCAGTATGGAAAAATCTTCATCTTGGACGCCATGAGTAGCTTTGGGGGGATTCCACTGGACATTACCTCCCCGAAGGTAGACCTACTGATCAGCAGTGCCAACAAATGTATCCAAGGTGTGCCGGGTTTTGGCTTTGTATTGGCACAAAAAGAAGTGCTGCAAAGCTGCAAAGGTAACTCCAAAAGCCACTCCCTAGACCTATACGATCAGTGGGACGCGATGGAGCAGGACAAGGGCAAATGGCGCTTCACCTCGCCCACGCATACGGTAAGGGCCTTTTTGCAGGCCATAGCGGAGTTGCACGAGGAAGGTGGCATTTCCGTGCGCCACGAGCGGTACTGGGCAAACCACCATGCACTGCTCAAAGGCATGCAGGCCGTCGGGATCGAGCCTTTTTTGAAAGCCGAAGACCGCTCCCCCATCATTACGGCCTTTGTAGAGCCCGAAAGCCCTACATTTAGTTTTGGCGAGCTGTACGACAGGCTAAAAGCGGAGGGGTTCGTGATCTATCCCGGCAAAGTGTCCCACGCAGCCACCTTTCGGGTAGGGCATATAGGACATGTCTTTCCGGAGGATTTTGAGCGACTGGGGCAAGCCTTGCAGAAGATCAAGTTTTGGTAGGAGTCGGAATTTAGCCGTATATTGACGGTATAAACCGACCCATTATGAACCGAAGGAACTTCTCGAAAAAAGCCTTGGCAGCGTCGTTTGCCCTCGGCATTGGATCCCATCTCACAGCCTGGGGCAAGGCAGCACCCATTTCCCTGCGACTGGGAGGGCCTATCTACCAAAAATATACCGATCCGGAAACCTGGATCCAAGCGGTAAAAGCCAAAGGATACCGAGCAGCATACTGTCCTGTAGGTCTAGGTGCCAAAACAGAGGAAATAAAAGCCTACGAAGCCGCTGCAAAGAAAGCGAACATCGTCATCGCGGAAGTGGGTGCCTGGAGCAATCCCATCAGCCCAGATCCCGAAATGGCCAAAGCAGCCTACCAAAAATGCGTGGATTCCCTGGCACTGGCCGACGAGATTGGCGCCAACTGCTGCGTGAATATCAGCGGTTCCAAAAATCCGGTACACTGGGCTGGTCCCCATGCGGATAATCTTACTTCGGAGACCTTCGAACAAATCGTGGAGGTGACGCGCAAAATTATCCTTGACGTGAAGCCCAAGCGCACCTTTTTTGTGCTTGAACCTATGCCATGGACCTATCCGGACAGCGTGGATTCCTACCTTCAGCTGATCAAAGCCATTGCACATCCCCACTTTGGGGTGCACATGGATCCCATGAATCTGATCACCACCCCTACCCTCTTTTACCGCAATGCCGACTTGATACGCGACTGCTTCCGCAGGCTGGGACCCCATATCCGAAGCTGCCACGGCAAAGATATCGTCATGAAGGAAGATTACTACATGCCCCAGTTTACAGAGGTAAGGCCCGGACTGGGTGTACTGGATTACCAGGTATTTTTGAAAGAACTGTCCAAAATTCCCGAAATACCCCTTATGATGGAGCATTTGCCATCGGAAACAGAATACGACCTCGCTGCCGCCTATATCCGGTCAGAGGGCGAACAGGCCGGTGTCAATCTTTAGACCGCCAAAAAATACCCCTTAAGGAGCGCTTCAATGGCAACTAATACGATAAACGCCGTACCAAAGTACTTAATCACCCCCAATCGATTTGCCACGGCACAAAACCATAAGACGGTGACCGGGCGAATCATGCCGGACACCAGTGCGAGGAATGCTGCAAACGCCAAGACGCGTACCAAGTAGTAAATCGTTTCCAAGTGGTCGTAAAAAAGCGAAGAGGCAGCCTGCAGCTGCCTCTTGATGATGAAACTTATTTTTTACGTTTGATCTCTTCCATCTTGTACCCTTCAAAGGTATCTCCCACTTGTATGTCGTTGAACCCTTTGATAGACACACCGCATTCGTAGCCGGATCTCACTTCGGAGACATCGTCCTTGAAGCGTTTCAGTTGATCGATATCACCGTCGTGGATTACAATACCGTCCCGAATCACTCGGATTTTGTTCTTTCGGTTCATCACCCCGTTGGTGACATAACATCCCGCCACGGTACCGATTTTGGAGATCTTGAATACCTCCCGTACTTCGATGTTTCCGGTGATTACCTCTTCAAACTCAGGCTCCAACATCCCCTCGATGGCATCCTTGATCTGATTGATGGCATCGTAAATAACCGAGTAATGCCGGATTTCGATCTCCTCTTGCTCGGCTAGCTTTTTCGCATTAGCCGATGGCCTCACCTGGAATCCCAAGATAATGGCGTCTGAGGCAGAAGCCAACAATACGTCCGACTCGGATATTTGACCCACCCCTTGATGGATGATATTTACGCTGACTTCGTCTTTGGAGAGCTTCAGCAAGGAATCCGAAAGGGCTTCCACCGATCCGTCCACGTCACCCTTGATGATGATGTTAAGCTCTTTGAAGCTTCCAATGGCCAATCGTCTGCCGATCTCGTCGAGTGTGATGTGCTTCTTGGTACGGAGACTTTGCTCCCGCTGTATCTGTTCCCTAGAGTTGGCAATTTCTCTAGCTTCACGTTCCGTATCGTATACCTTAAAGATATCTCCCGCCTGAGGGGCTCCGCCGAGGCCAAGAACCTGCACCGGGGTAGAGGGTCCTGCTATTTCAACTTTTTGCCCCAAATGGTCAAACATGGCTTTTACGCGGCCATAATGCTGACCGGCCAAGATTACATCCCCCACTTTGAGGGTACCGGCCTGAACCATGATGGTGGACACGTAGCCCCTTCCCTTATCCAGAGAAGCTTCCACCACGGTACCTACCGCATTCTTATTCGGGTTTGCTTTCAACTCCAATATCTCGGATTCGAGCAATACTTTTTCGAGAAGTTCGTCTATACCCAACCCGGTCTTGGCAGAGATTTCTTGAGATTGGTATTTCCCACCCCAATCTTCTACCAGCAGGTTCATGTTTGCAAGCTCCTCCTTGATTTTCTCCGGTCTGGAGTTTGGTTTATCCACTTTGTTAATCGCAAAGATCATCGGAACTCCCGCCACCTGAGCGTGGTTGATGGCTTCTTTGGTCTGAGGCATCACGTTATCGTCAGCGGCAATCACGATGATCGCTACGTCGGTAATCTTGGCACCCCTGGCCCGCATGGCCGTAAAGGCTTCGTGACCCGGTGTATCCAAAAAGGCAATTTTATGACCCGTATTCGTCATCACATCATAGGCGCCGATGTGCTGGGTGATACCTCCAGCCTCTCCATGAGTCACTTTCGACATTCGGATATAATCCAGCAAGGATGTTTTACCGTGATCTACGTGTCCCATGATGGTCACGATCGGTGCCCGCTCTTCGAGTTCCTCGGGGGAATCCTCCGTTTTGATTACATTTTCCTCTTCATCCGCTTTGGTGAACTCCACGTCGTAGTTAAACTCGTCGGCAATGATTGTAATCGCCTCGGCATCTAAGCGTTGATTGATGGATACGAACATCCCCAAGGACATACATACCGAAATCACTTCGTTTACCGAGACATCCATAAGCGATGCCAAATCGTTGGCAGAGATAAACTCTGTCACTTTGAGTATACGTGTATCCTCTACATACTCCTCTACTTCCTTGTTGCGCTCCAGTCGTTTATCGCGACGGTTCTTACCTTTTCCACCGCCCTTGGATCCTCCTTGGAGACGGGCAAGGGTTTGCTTGATCTGCTCTTGGATTTCCTTTTGGGTAGGCTCAGCTTTCTGGTACCTGCCAGTTCCGGCACCTCCACGGGCGGGAGGTCGATTGGCGTTACCTCTTGCACCTGGCGCTGGTCTTCTGGTACCCGCCGCGCTTCGTGCCTGTGCTGCGGCATCTCCGGCAGCAGGGGCTTCGCCCGGCTTTTGCTTTTGGTCGATGCGCTTTCTTGGACGCTTTTTCTGGTTCTTGCTGCCGCGCTCATCCGACGAGGCTACCGGCTTGGATTTCTTCTTTGGCTTGTCTACCGGCAATTCAATTTTGCCTAAAACGGTTAGCCCTTTGAGGGAATCGGCCTTGGCCGAAATCACTTCGTTTTGGTTGCTTGTTTTCTCTGATGGATTCACGGGTGTATTCGGTTCTCCATCAGAGGGTTGATCCACCTTTTGGGCGGTACTGTCTTTTGGAGTGGCTGGCGTTTCCTTCGACTCTGTAGCAGGCTTTTCCACTGGTTTTGGAACAGCGGGGGTTTCAGCAGCGGGTGGCTGCACTACCGGAGCGGGTTTTGGGGCTTCTGATTGTTTGGGAGGTTCTGGCTTAGGTGGCGCTGATTCTGTTTTCGGAGCTATAGGGGCTTCCACTTTCGGCTCAACCTTTTCGGGTTTCGGAGCTACTGGTGCGGGCGTCGGGGCCGTACTTTCCACCTTGGGCTTTACTTCCTGCTCTACCGGCTTCTTCGCATCGAGGTCGATTTTTCCGACCACCTTGATGCCCTGTAGCTTGGGAGCTTCAGATGCGACTTTCTCTGCCTCTTCCTTGGTCGCAATAGGTTGTACCGGTTCAGGTTTCTTCTCCACCTTTTCGGCAGGTTTGTCAGGGATTTCCTGCTTTTTGGGCTTTTCGGGCTCAATTTCAGATTCAGCCTTGATCACTATGTTCTCGCCGTGGCGTTTACCAATAGATAGATGAGCGGCCTCCTCTTTGTCTTGGGCAGAGGACTTAAACTCCTTGGCAAGCATATTGAAATGCTCCAAGCTTATTTTGGAGTTTGGATTCCCTTCTACCTCAATGCCTTTTTTTGCCATAGACTCCACGATGGTTGACATACCCACGTTGAGTTTTCTGGCAACTTGGCCCAATCGCATCATTTTTTCTTCTGACATACGCTAAACCTATTCCTAATAATTTTAATGTTCTGCAAATATAACCCCGAAAGCGAATAATCTATGGGATTTTATTGCTCAAATTCTTGTTTTAATATCCGGAAGACCTCATCAATCGTCTCTTCTTCCAGTTCCGTTCTACGGATTAAGTCCTCTTTGGTGAGGGCCAAGACGCTCTTGGCTGTATCCAGACCCGTTTTTTTGAACTCCAAGATGACCCACTCTTCAATCTCATCAGAAAATTCTGACAGATCCACATCTTCCTCCTCTTCATACTCGGATAGCTCTCTGAAGACATCAATTTCATAGCCCACCAGCCTGCTTGCCAAGCGAATGTTAAATCCACCTTTGCCTATAGCCAAAGACACCTGATCGGGTTTCAGAAATACCGAGATACGCTTCCGTTCCTCGTCTACTTGTATAGAAGACACCTTTGCCGGACTCAGCGCACGGGTTACATACAGGTCCAAATTCTCCGTGTAGTTGATCACGTCGATATTTTCGTTCTGTAGCTCCCTTACCACCGCATGGATTCTACTACCCTTCATCCCGACGCAGGCTCCTACTGGATCGATGCGGTCGTCATACGACTCCACGGCGACTTTTGCCCGCTCTCCGGGCTCACGCACGATCTTCTTGATGGTAATCAATCCGTCATACACCTCGGGCACTTCGTTTTCAAAGAGGCGCTCAAGGAAAATGGGCGAAGTGCGTGAGAGGATGATGCGTGGGTTACCGTTATTCATCTCCACTTTATGCACAATCGCACGGACCATATCTCCCTTGCGGAAGCGGTCTTTGGGAATTTGTTCTCCTTTGGGCAGGATCAGTTCATTGCCTTCACCATCCATCAACAGGGTCTCCCTACCGAGAATCTGATAAACTTCCGCATTGATAATCTCTCCCGCCAGCTCTTCGTAATGCTGAAAAAGAATATCTTTTTCCAAATCCTTTATCCGCTGAATCAGCGTCTGACGGGCCATCATGACCGCCCTACGTCCAAAATCTTCGAGCTCGATGCGCTCGTAGGTCTCTTCCCCGATTTCAAAATCAGGCTCTATCTTTCTGGCTTCTGAAAGACTAATCTTATCGTAATCCCAGATATCTTCCGAATCGTCATCCACAATCTCCCGGATCCGGACGATTTCCAAATCACCCTTGTCTGCATTGATGATGACGTCAAAGTTTTCGTCCGTCTCGTACTTCTTTCGAATCATGGCCCTAAATACATCCTCCAAAATCCGGATCATCGTGGGACGGTCCACGTTTTTGGACCTTGCAAACTCCGCAAACGATTCAATTAAAACTTTAGCATCCATTGTTTTTATTTAAAAGAAACCAATACTGTTGACTTTTTTATCTGATCAAAGGCGATGGATATCTCCTCTTCCGTCGCTTTTTTGCCTTTTTCCTTCTGCTTTACGATCAATACTATCCCCATCTGTCCTACCTCTTTAAGTACGCCCTCCAAAACCTCGCCAGATTCCTGCTGAACCTTCAGATTCCTTCCTTGATTCTTGGCATACTGCCGCCTGGAACTCAAGGGGTAATCCACACCCGGGGAAGAAACCTCGATCGTGTAGGCATCGGAAATCAACTCCTTCGCTTCTATTTCCTCTGAAACCTGACGACTTACCTTGGCACAGCTATCGATGTTTAACCCCTGATCTGCATCAATAAGAATGTTCAACACCGTTTTATTTCCCAGTTGGTTCACCTTTACTTCGACCACAAAATGGGAATCATCCGGCAAGTGCTTTTCTACAATCTCAGCAATAGTCTGTTCTAATTCCATTTTTCGTCCCTCAGAGAGTGTCCCTTACGTGTTTTCATGTTTTAAACGAAAGAGGGGACGCTGCGTCCCCTCTTGGCTGATTGTCATATACGATACAAAGGTAATAAAATTATTTTCCTAAAAAAAGTATTGAAAGTTTGATAAATTTGCGGGATGCAATCACATGACCTAAAACTATTCAACACGCTTACCCGCCAAAAAGAAAAATTCGAACCACTCAGCCCTCCCCATGTGGGAATGTACGTTTGTGGACCTACTGTCTACGGCGATGCGCACCTTGGTCATGCCCGTGCAGCCGTTTCCTTTGACGTGGTATTTCGATACCTGAGTTTTCTGGGGTACAAGGTTCGCTACGTGCGAAACATCACGGACGTAGGCCACTTGGAAGCGGATTCGGACGATGGAGAGGATAAAATCGCCAAGAAAGCCAAACTCGAACAATTGGAACCCATGGAGGTGGCACAGCACTATGCCGAGTCGTACCACCGGGACATGGAACTCCTGAATACACTAACACCTAGCATAGAGCCCCGAGCCACGGGCCACATTCCCGAACAAATCCAACTCGTAAAGGATATCCTGCGGGAGGGGCTGGCCTACGAGGTAAACGGTAGCGTGTATTTCGACGTGTTGGCCTACAACGAAAAGACGAAGTACGGACGCCTCTCTGGACGGGTGATCGAAGAGCTCGTTAGCGGTAGCAGGGAACTGGACGGCCAGTCTGAAAAAAGAAATGCCTTGGACTTCGCCCTATGGAAAAAGGCCGCTCCCGAGCACCTGATGAAGTGGCCCTCTCCTTGGAGTCTCGGTTTTCCGGGTTGGCACTTGGAGTGTACAGCCATGTCCAGCAAGTACCTGGGGCACCACTTTGACATTCACGGAGGAGGCATGGACCTGATGTTCCCACATCACGAGTGTGAGATCGCACAGGGCAACGCTTGCAACCATCAGGATCCCGCCAAGTACTGGCTGCACAACAACATGATCACCATCAATGGACAGAAGATGGGCAAATCTCTGGGCAATTTTATCACGCTGCAGCAGCTTTTCAACGGCGATCATGCCGTCTTAGAACAAGCTTACAGCCCCATGACCATCCGGTATTTCATTTTGACAGCCCACTACCGGTCCACACTGGACTTTTCCAATCAAGCCCTGCAAGCTGCACAAAAAGGCTACAAAAAACTGATCAATGGTTTCCGCATATCGGGCATGCTGAAATACACAGAAGATCCCGGGTCCGCTATGGACGAAAAACAGGCGGACCAGGTAAAAAAGAGCGTCCGTGCTGCCTATGCAGCCATGGACGACGATTTCAACACCGCCCAGGCAATCGGCCACCTCTTCAATCTGCTGAAAAAAATCAACAGCATTTATACCGGACAGCTCTCTCCTTCCGTTCTCGGCAGAGAGGTATTTGACCAAATGATCACCACCTTCCGCTCTTTTGTGACAGAAATTCTAGGTTTGTTGGAAGAAAAGGTGGATGCGCAGGAACCTTTACTGGAAATGCTGTTAACCCTATACCAAGAAGCAAAAACCGAAAGAGACTACCGAAGGGTGGATGAAATCCGGGCGAATCTAAAAACCCTGGGCATCATTGTAAAAGACATGAAAAACAAAATCGACTGGGCTTATGAAGAATAGAGGATGGATCCCCGTGATCCTGCTGCTCTTAGTAGCCTGCGAAAAATCCACTACCCGGGAGACCGTAGAAACCACGCCGGTTTCCTACAATGAAAACATCCCGGATTTCTACGCCGACTCAGCCTATGCCTATATACAGCGACAGGTAGACTTTGGCCCCCGGGTCCCCAACACCCCGGCCCATCGCCAAACGGCTGACTGGCTGGTGGCCAAGTTCGAGTCGTTTGGCCTAGCCGTAGAAAGACAGGAATTTACCGCCAAAACCCACGACGGCCTCAACTGGAACCTGACCAACATCATTGCCTCCTTCCAGCCGCAAGCATCCAAACGCATCCTCATTGCAGCACACTGGGATACCCGAAGAATCGCCGACAAAGACTCGGAACGAATCAACGAACCCATCGATGGGGCCAACGACGGCGGCAGTGGGGTGGGTGTAATCCTGGAACTGGCACGCGTTCTCAGCCTGACCGAACTACCCCCCTCCGTTGGGGTGGATTTTATCCTCTTCGATGGGGAAGACGACGGAGAACCGGAGTTTTCCCGCAGACGGAATAACAATGAAATCTGGTGGTGTTTAGGCTCTCAACACTGGTCCAAAAACACCCATAAACCAGGATATAGCGCCTACTTTGGAATCCTATTGGACATGGTAGGTGGAAAAAGTGCCCGTTTTTACAAAGAAGGATATTCCATCCACTACGCCAAAAACGTGGTAGACAAGGTCTGGAGCTACGCCCACTTCCTGGGGCACGGTGACTTCTTTATCATGCGACAGACAGAGGCCATCACCGACGACCATTTGTTTGTCAACAAGGATGCAAACATCCCCATGATCAATATTATCGAGTACAGCCCGGACTATGGATTTGGGCATTACCACCATACCCATGCGGATAATATGGACCTAATCGACCGAAAAACCCTGCAAGTGGTAGGTGAAACGGTACTCTTTACCTTGTACCAGGAGTAGACGGTACACCACAAACCCAACAACCATGCTCACCCACCAAATTCAAACTGAATTCTCCCGTCATTTTGGAAGCGTTCCCCTACTAATTGCCTCCCCTGGCAGAATCAATCTTATCGGGGAACACACCGACTACAACGACGGCTTTGTATTGCCCGCAGCCATCGATAAATCCATCTACCTGGGGTTTGCCAAAAACGGCACCCGAAACTGCCGTATCTACAGTTTGGACTACCAAGCCATGGACTCCTTTTCCTTGGACGAGCTCGTGCCCCGCGAAAAGGGCTGGATCAATTTTCTCATGGGCGTGACCGCCCAACTGCTGCGAGCAGGATATCCCATCGAAGGATTCGACTGCGTATTTGGCGGAGATATCCCCATTGGAGCCGGCCTTTCATCTTCCGCTGCATTGGAAAACGGTGTCGGAATGGGGCTTTCCGAACTTTTCGACCTAAGAATCCCCAAATTGGAGTTGGTCCAATTCGCGCAAAAAGCCGAGCACGAGTTTGCCGGTGTCAAATGTGGCATCATGGACATGTTTGCTTCCATGATGGGTAGAAGCGGTCACGCGTTGCGCTTGGATTGCCGAAGCTTGGAATTTGCCTATTTCCCGCTTTCGCTAGGAGAATACGAGTTGATGCTTCTGGACACCCGAGTAGAGCATTCCCTCGGCGACACGGCCTACAACACTCGGCGGGACGAGTGTCAGACTGGGGTAGAAACGGTACGCACGCAATTCCCGCAGGTGAACAGCCTCCGGGATGTCAGCGCAGACATGCTAGATGCCGTTCGAAACCACCTGCCCGGAAGGGTATACGATCGGTGTTCTTACGTGGTGGCCGAAAATCAGCGCCTGCTGAAAAGCTGTGAAGCACTGGAAATGGGAAATCTAAGCGCGTTTGGGGACGCAATGTACGCATCACATGAAGGTTTATCCCGGCAATATGAGGTGAGCTGCGAAGAGTTGGATTTCCTTGTAGCCCAAACGATTAATAAACCAGAGGTTCTGGGAGCGAGAATGATGGGTGGAGGGTTTGGCGGCTGCACCATCAACCTTATTGCCTCCGCATACGTAGATACATTCCTGTCAGAGGTATCCAAGGCCTACACGAATACCTTCGGGATCACCTTGAAACCCTATCGAGTCACCACTTCGGAGGGTACACGCCGCGTCTAAGGGTTAGGGTCTCCGTTCGTCGGAAACGTAGGATTTGTAATTTAGGAACTAACTGCAAAAAAAAGCGGTTTGAATTTGGCGAAAGACCCAATCAAAAACAAAGGATCCGAATAACCCGTTTTTGGATAGCGCTGATTTTATTTTATATTTCACCGTCGAAAGAATTTTAAGGAATCGCCTTTTACAACCATAGCTTCATGAACCAAACAACGGCTCATTTCATTAAAAATTGGCATTAATTAGGGGCCCGGTGATAAAGAAACTAAAAGCGGAGAAGGTTACAGCCTTCGTAAAACGAACTACCCTATTGATGCGCGTCTCCAAGGGCGTGTTGAGAGGGATCGTTACATTTTTAGTCATCGTAGCCTTCATTAATAGCATGTGGCTTTTGAGCTCCTGGTACAAGGTACCCGACTTATTCTCCAAGTACTTTGAGGTAGAAAATGATCTGACAGTGCACCCGTCAACGGAGTATGGGAGTCTTTTCGAACGGGCCATTACTGCCTATCAGGCGGAAAAATACAACGATGCCATAAACCTCGGCAGGACCATCCTTGAGCAGTACCCAAGGAGCGACACACTTAAGTATTTTCTCGGCGCCTCACACCTGGCACTCGGTCAGGCAAAACCCGCTGTCTACTACCTTCGGGAAGTGGCCAATGACAGCAACTCGCCCTTGCGGCTAAGAGCGAAGTGGAATCTGGGGTTGGCCTATGTGCTGGAAGGGGACCGGACATCGGCAATAACGACACTTGAAAAAAGTAACCATCCCCGCGCCCAAGAACTGATTAATAGTCTTTCAGAACACTGACACTCGTGTAGAGTCATGCAGGCGTGTGAAAGACTAACCCACACCACCTTACCTGTATCCATTCACTTTCTCGCTCCCTGCAATGACCAATAAGGTTTTGTCTGCGATTGAAAAGGCGAATAATTAACTCCTAGTAATACCTACAAGCGAAAAATTCGCTACCTTTTACCCCAATTCTTAAACCCAAAAAATTCATGAAAAAGATTGTTTGGCTACTTAGCCTGATGTTATTTGCAACGATTGCGCAAGCGGAATGGATGTTGCCCAAAGTTTTTTCAGATCACATGGTCCTACAGCGGGACATGGAGGTGCCCGTGTGGGGTTGGGCAGCACCCCGTGAGCGCGTGCAGGTATCCTTTCAGGGCAAAAGCTACACCGCACGAGCCGACAAAGAAGGAAAATGGATGCTGAAAATGGATCCGAGCCCCGCAGGTGGCCCATTTACCCTAAAAATAACAGGTAAAACCGATAGCAAAACCTTCCAGGATGTATGGATGGGCGATGTATGGATGCTTGGCGGGCAATCCAATATGGAATGGGCCCTTAAAAACACCAATCACGGTGAAGACAGTATCGCCGTTGCCGACTTTCCACATATCCGTCTATTTGAAGTGGGCAGGAACATGAGCCTAACGCCCATCAAGGACGTCCCAGAGGCCTCTTGGTCGATTTGCACACCCGAATCGGTGGCCAACTTTTCGGCAATAGGCTACTATTTCGGCAAGCAACTACACCTGGAAAAAGGCGTGCCCGTCGGACTGCTGGATATAAATTGGGGAGGTACGCTATCCGAAGTCTGGACCAGCCACGAAGCGCTTAGCTCCCATCCTGATTTTGCGGAGCGAATGGTCAACTTTCAAACCGGACCAGTAGAAGGTTTTGATCCATCTGACAAAAGACCCAACCTATGGCCCACCAGCCTCTTTTACGGCATGTTGGAACCGGTGATACCTTTCGGTATCAAGGGTGCCCTCTGGTACCAGGGCGAATCCAACGCCCCTAGAGCGTATCAGTATCGTGAGATCTTCCCATTGATGATTCAAGACTGGCGCAAGCAGTGGGGACAGGGAGACTTCCCCTTCCTGTGGGTACAACTGGCAAATTTCAAGGCTCCCAAAGAGCAGCCGGAGGATAGCGACTGGGCCGAACTCCGGGAAGCACAGACCATGACGCTTTCCTTACCTAATACCGGACAGGCCGTCATCATAGAACGTGGCGAGGCCACCGACATTCACCCCAGAGATAAGTGGACCGTGGCCAACCGACTCTACCGGACAGCCGAAAAGGTCGCTTATGGCAAAGACGTTGTATACAGCGGGCCCATGTACAAGGCCATGAAGCTAGAGGGCAATAGCCTGCGCGTCAGCTTTGATCATCTGGGATCCGGTCTAATGGTTAAAGACAAGTATGGGTATGTAAAGGGGTTTGCGGTAGCCGGTTCGGATCGCACATTTCATTGGGTAACCGGACGCCAGGACGGCAATGATATCCTGCTGGATGTTTCTTCCATTTCCAACCCCGTGGCCATCCGCTATGGATGGGCGGATAATCCGGACGATGTAAACGTGTACAATAAAGAGGGACTTCCTTTAAATCCTTTCCGTACAGACGATTGGCCAGGAATAACCTACGGAAAAAAATAAGTTTGCAAAAACGCCCGCTGCATCTCGATACAGCGGGCGTTTTTGATATCTTCATAGGCTCAAGAAACCCTGATCAAAGGAACATGTTTGCTAGGCTTCCTGCTCGACAATCGCTTGCACACAGGATACCCAGGTATCGTTTGAGTTCAGGCTGGGAACTAAATCCCAGGCAGTGCCTCCCAGCTCGATAAACTCTTCCTTGTATTCCTCTCCTACCTCCACGGTGGTTTCTAGGCAGTCGGCTACAAAGGCCGGTGAAAAAACCAACACCTTCTTGACACCCTTTGCGGCCATTTCCTTGATCAGATCTTCGGTGTAGGGCTTGATCCAGGGGTCATTGCCCAGCCGGGATTGAAAGCAGGTTTTGACCTTATCCTCCGGCAAATTCAACCGCTCGGCAATCAAACGGGTGGTCAGAAAGCATTGCGAACGGTAACAAAACTGATTTTTCTTGGTGTACTGCGCACAACACTTATCACTAAGCTGACAATACCCGTCTACCGAACCCTTTCTGATTTGGCGTTCAGGCAGGCCATGGTAGGAAAACACAAACATGTCGTATTCCTCCTTTGCCACATATTCCCTACCGAGCTCTTCCCAGGCCTGTAGAAACAGTGGGTGCTCCACAAAATTGGTGACGTAGGAAATACTGGGAATGATTTGCCATTTCCGCGCTTCCTCCATTACCTTGTCTATCACCGAACCGTTTGTCGCCGAGGCGTATTGCGGAAACAGGGGCAGTATAATAATCTTCTTGACATTGGCCTTATTCAGAGCCTTCAGGCCATCTGCGATGCTGGGGCTTTGGTACCGCATGGCCATTTCCACGTGGTATTTTTTCGGATCTAACTTTTCCTTTAGCTTGTCTTTGAGGTCCTGGGTATGAAACATAAGCGGAGAGCCCCTTTCGGTCCACAGTTTGCGGTATTCCTTGGCCGACTTGGGTGCCCGAAACGGCGCGATGATCAGATTGACCAACATCCACCGGGGGATGAATGGAAAATCGATAACCCTGCCGTCCATTAAAAATTCCCTGAGGTATTTGCGGACATCGCCGGTAGCCGTGCTGTCCGGGGTTCCCAGGTTAACCAGCAATACGCCGGTTTTAGCGGTATTTTTACTCATCATATTCGGTTTTCCGTTGACATGCTCTTTAAACCAAAGGTACACCCAAATGTTATAAAAAGGAAAGGCGATGCGCCAATTCCCGCTTCGGTGGCCCGCGTGCTGGTAATTTGTCTGGTGCTCACGAAAGGTAGAAGAGAATGTATATCTTTGTGCAGGTCTGTGCAGCCACCTGCTGTTCGGCACTAACGAAACCGCTGTCTACCATGATGTTCCTTTCGGACATGAATTTTTCCCTGCCGCTTCAAAACCCCGTTTTGAAGTTTTCGATCATCCTGTTCATTATTCTCTTTGCGCCCTTATTACTCAATAAGATCCGCGTCCCACAGCTGATTGGGTTAATCATTGCCGGGGCCCTGGTTGGTCCCAACGGATTCCACCTGCTCGAGAGAGAATCTAGCGTGGTTCTCTTCGGTACGGTAGGGCTGCTGTATATCATGTTTTTGGCAGGGCTGGAAATCGACCTGGGAGACTTCAAAAAAAACAAGAACAAAAGCATTGTATTCGGGCTCTATACCTTTTTGATCCCTATGGGATTGGGAACCCTTTCGGGAACCTACGTATTGGGATTCAACTGGATGACTTCGGTACTGCTAGCGAGTATGTTTGCTTCCCATACCCTCATCGCCTATCCCTTGATCAGCAAGCTGGGTATCGCCAAAAACCGGGCAGTGAACATCACCGTGGGAGGTACCATGATCACCGATACCCTCGCTTTGCTAGTACTCGCGGTGATTGCCGGCATGGCTGTGGGGGAGATTACCAATGATTTTTGGGTACGACTGGGCATTTCCATGGTTATCTTTGCAGGCATCGTCATCTTTGTATTCCCGTTGCTGGCGCGTTGGTTTTTTAAAAACTACGACGATAACATATCGCAATACATCTTTGTGCTGGGATTGGTGTTTTTGGCCTCCTTCTTGGCAGAAGCCGCAGGAGTAGAAGCCATCATCGGTGCATTCCTTGCAGGCCTCGCGCTCAACAGGCTGATTCCACACACTTCACCCCTGATGAATCGGATCGAGTTTGTCGGCAACGCCTTGTTTATTCCCTTCTTTTTGATTGGCGTGGGGATGTTGATCAATTTCCGGGTGTTCTTCGTAGACATCCAAACCATCTGGGTAGCTCTGGTGATGACGGTGATTGCCACCCTATCCAAATACCTGGCAGCAACCCTCACGCAAAAGACCTATTCCCTGTCTAAGGCACAGCGGGATGTGATCTTTGGCCTGTCCAATGCACAGGCTGCGGCCACCTTGGCAGCGGTATTGGTCGGCTATGAAATCATTCTGGGGGAAACCGCTGAAGGTGAACCCATTCGCCTACTGAACGAAGCCATCCTAAACGGCACCATCTTGATGATCCTGGTTACCTGTACCATCGCGTCATTCGTTGCGCAAAGAGGAGGCACCAAGATTGCATTGGAGGAAATGGATACCGAAGAGGACGGTTCTTCCGACCAAGATGGCGCGGAAAAAATCCTGATTCCGATTAACTACCCGGAAAATATCGAGGAGCTGATCAACCTCGGCGTCACCATCAAATCGCAAAAATCCCAGAACACGCTGATTGCGCTAAATATCATCCCCACCGATAACGACGACGTGAAGCTCGAAAAAGACGCAAAAAAGCTCCTGGAAAAAGCAAGTATTGCTGCCGCGGCCACCGATAATCAGATCACGGAGTTGGTTCGCTACGACAGCAACATCGTGCAGGGCATCACCAATGTGGTGAAAGAACAAAAGGTTTCCGACATCATTTTAGGGCTGCACAAGCACTCAGGACTATCCGGATCCTTTTTGGGAAATCTCACCGAGGGCATCTTAAGCAGGGTAAACGCCACTACGTTGATCTACCGCTTTTCGCAGCCGCTAAACACCATAGAGCGGTACATCATCGTTGCTCCCGAAAACGCCGAAAAAGAAATCGGTTTCCCCTTTTGGTTACTACGTATCTGGAATATAGGCCGAAACACGGGAGCTAAATTGGTATTCTATGGAACAAAAGGCCTGATCAACTATGTCAAAGAAATACACAAACACCATGGGCTGGAGGTAGAATACAGAGAATTCTCCGACTGGGAGGACTTCCTGATTATCTCCAGAGATATGCGCGAAAACGATGCACTGCTGGTAATACTGAGTCGCAAAAACGAAATTTCCTTTAATCCCTACATGGACAATATCCCCAAATACCTCAACAAGTACTTCCAAACCTATAATTTTGCGCTGATCTACCCCATGCAGCAGGGGCTTTCCGAGTTTAAAGCCGGCAATATTTTCAGTCCGTTTGTGAACAACTTTGAGCGACTCGATGATATTGGTCAAACGCTCAAAGCGCTGTTCAAGAAGAAGTAAAACTTCCTGCTCTCGGCTATTTGATCTGTGGGTCTGGTAGGTCTTTGGCCTTTTTCAGGCTCCATTTCATCAGCGGCCCGGAGGTCATACTCGTCACGATGGCCATCACTACCAAGGCGACAAACAATTTTTCGTCGATCAGGCCATTTTCCAAGGCAATGAGGCCTAGGATAATTTCCATTGCTCCGCGGGCATTCATCCCAAAGCCCACGGCCAGCGACTCTTTGACTTTAAAGCCGCCCTGATAGGCCCCAAATCCGCTTCCCACGATCTTGCCCACAAAGGAGATCGCCAATACAGCTAGCGTCAGAAAGAGGTCAAAGTTGGCAACAAAGTTGATCTTAAGACCGATCGACACAAAAAACAAGGGTGCGAATATGTTGTTGATAAACTGATGGACGATTTCCTTGGCCCGTTCCGACATGTGCTCGCTATCACCCAAGGCCACGCCCAAGAGAAAGGCACCGAATATGGCGTGGATTCCCAGCCACTCAGTAAACGCCGCCGCGATAAAACAGGCAGCCATCGACAGCGAAAGTACGCCTCCCGGCCAGGCCAATTTCTTATTCACCCAGGGCAGTCCCTTATTGATCAGTGCCTTGCCAATGGTAAGCATAAAAAAGGTGAAGAGTAAGGTAATGCCAATGGTCTGAAGTAGGGATAGGCTACCCGATTTTCCCATAAAGGAAAGAATCACGGAGAAAATCAGCCAGCCGATGATGTCGTTTACCATGGCCGAAGCCACGATCAGCATCCCCATCTTCGTCTTGAACAGGTCCAAATCCATTAATATTCGTACCACCACCGGCAGCGCGGTGATGGACATGGCCGTTCCCATAAATAGGGAAAACAGCATCCTATTCCCTTCTGCTAAGCCAAAGAAATCCGGAAAGAAATAGGGAAATGCAAAGCCTAGGGCAAAAGGAACCACCAATCCCAACAGACTGATGCTGAGGGCAGCTTTGCCTTGTGACCACACCAGGTGTAGTTCTACTTCCAAGCCTGCTATGAACAAAAGTAAAATAACCGCGATTTGTATAAAGCCGTCCAATGCGAGATTGGCCGAGGGGTTACTCATAAACAAGGACTCAAACATGCCCGGAGCCACGGTCCCCAAAATGGTAGGCCCCAATAGAATACCGGCCAAGAGCTCTCCCACCACAGCCGGCTGCTTAAATTTTCTGGCCAGTTCGGCAAACATCCGTGCCATAAAAAGCATGGTTGCAAGCTGAATCAATAGGTTGATGACCTCGGTATGGGATAGTCCGCTCATGTAGGGAATTTATTTTTTAACAATCAAAAGATTACAGGGTAAATTCCCCAAAATGTCCTCAATGTCGTGAGGAAAAAGCCGGTCAAAAAAAGTAAGGTTTTCGTGCCCTCCCAAAATGAGCAAATCCGCGGAGATACTTTCCGAAAACTTGGCCAACTCCGGTGCCCATCGGCCTGAAGTAACCTTGATATTTATCTTTAGATCACCCTGATCTATGGTCTTAAGGATATCCTCCACATAGCTGACCTCTTCGCTTACGAGCTTTTTCCGGTTTTTTGAAACCTCTTCCTCGCTGTTGTCGGATATGGTGGCCATCTTTAGGCCATACATTTTTATTTCGTTTAAAATAAAGACCTGCTTGGCCTGCTCCAATTTGCAGAGTTCCACTCCCTGCCCGATGACGTAGGGAGTCTGGGTCTGCTGTGTACCGTTAATGACGATCTTATGGAAAGGACGAGACGTATTGCTTGGCTCGATTAAGACCAACACCGAGCATTTTGCCTTGCGGATAATTTTCCGGGCAATACTACCTATGTAGTAGGTAAACAATTCTTCCTTTTTTAGCGCTCCTGCCACCAGCAGGTCCACCCCTTCCGTATTGCAGACTTGGATGATTTTTTTTGCCGGCTTACCATCTTCCCATACAATCTTGGTTTGACTTAAGTTCACCCCGTATTTTTTGAGCATCTCAAAAAGTCGATTCTCCAGTTCCGCCGTTTTCTTTCCGATATGGATCAATACCAACTCGGAGCGGTGTAAATCTTTCAATCTCTTGGTTTCGGCAATCAACGCCTCTATCCTGGGCGAAAACGCTATGGCAAGGGCTATCTTCCGGTACATATTTTTTTCGGGATCTCTATCAAAAATCAAAGTAGGTAAAAATATTGGGAAATCTGGTCCCTTCCGGGAATAAAAAGTAAACTCAACGACTGAAGCATTTTTTCCGTTTACTGGGTGTAGACTGCATCTACATCTTATTTATCTGTCTGTTCACGGACTTTAGGCATTTGCAATGCCGGCTCAATCAATTCTTTCATCTAACAAACAGCCTTATCCTACCAGCTTCTCCAAAAAACCCCGTAATCCAACCACTTGCACCTTCGAATCATAAACATAGCTATCCTCACCAGGTGTGATGATATGCAATTTATCGATACCGAGGTCCTCCATGGCGATATAGGTGCCCTTAGTCAGCCTGGGAGATAGGCTTAGTTTAATTTCCGCGGCGGCAAGCCAGCGGTTTTCCCTCCTTATCAGTAGGTCAATCTCGGCCCCGTCCTGCGTGCGGTAAAAATATAGCTCATCATCAATATGTAGTACAGCCTTTACCTGATGAACGACAAAGGATTCCCACGAGCTCCCAACGGCTATATTTCCATAAAGGCCCTCCATGCCTTTAATACCTAGCAGGTAATGAAGCATGCCCGTATCCCTAAAATAGATTTTTGGGGATTTTACCAGCCGCTTTTTGACATTGATATGCCATGAAGGCAGCTCGGTAACCAAAAAGGCGTTGACAAAGTACCCCGTGTAGGTTTTGACGGTTGGCATACTTAGGCCAAGTGACTTCGCCAACGTGCTGTAGTTTACTATTGCACCGTTAAGTGAAGCTAACATCATCATAAGTTGCCTCGTGATATTCGGATTGGCGGTTAAACCTAGGGATGGCAGATCTCTTTGGATGTAACTATGGATAAAACTCGCATACCAGGTTTGTTTGTATTTAATGCTTTCACTAAGCGCAGGCTCAGGAAATCCACCATAAAGCCACAAAGATCACCAAGTAGGCACAACGGCCACATCGTGTCTTCAAAAAAACTCCGTGTACTCTGTGAACCTCCGTGGTCTCTGTGGTTTTCTTTTTTCTGACGAAGCGGGCACAACGATACCCGAAACGGTTTAAAAAATTTCTCCGGGTCCACCGTGGTTCCTTCTATTTAGTCAACCAATCACCCTCCGAGTTAATTTTTCAATTATCTTTAATCCTCAATCAATACTTATCCCTAATTTTGATTTTCTTTTTATCCAATATGTCTATAAAAAATATGAAACACCTGCTTTTTGGATTGGGAATGATGGTGTCCCTCACGATTACAGTTGCTGTCAACGGGCAGGGGGATTACCCAACATTGGACCAACTGGCAGCGCAGTTGAGGCAACTGGCAAACGCCCATCCTGAGGCAACACTTAAAAGCCTTGGAAAGACCGCTGGCGGTAAAGATATCTGGGTGCTCGAAGTTGGGACCGGCAGGATGGACAGTAAGCCTGCCATGGCGGTATTTGGAGGAGTGGAAGGCTACCATCTCTTGGGGGTTACACTTGCCCTTAAATTTGCCGAAAACCTTCTCACCTCCAACAAAGAAATCCTCGATTCCCAAACGTTCTACATCTTTCCAAACATGTCTCCGGATGCCTATCAGCAATATTTTGCCCCCATCAAATACGAACGCAGGGGAAATGCAACAGCGGTAGACCATGATAGGGACGGAGCTGTCAGTGAAGATGGATACGATGATCTAAATGGAGACGGGTATATTACGATGATGCGGATTGAGTCCCCCTTGGGAGGATATATTGCCTCGGAAGAAAACCCGCTTCTACTACGGCCCATTGATTCTAAAAAAGGTGAAAAAGGAACCCATATGTACCTCATTGAGGGAATTGACAACGATAAAGACGGACAACTCAATGAAGACTTGGAAGAGGGTATTGCTTTCAACAAAAGCTTATCCTACCAATTCCCGGCGTTTGAAGCGTTAGCCGGTGACTTTCCCGTATCCCAGATAGAAAGTCGGTTGCTGCTAGATTACCTGTACGAACGAGTGAATATCTATACGGTATTTACGTTTGGGCCAGCGAATAACCTATCCGAAGCCTTACCGTATCAGGCAGCCAATGCCCAAAAACGAGTTGTCACCTCCATCCTAGAGAAAGATGCCCAGCTAAATCAGCGTCTGGCAACGCTTTATGGAGGAACGGTTTCCTTAAAATCCTATGGACAAACCAATCAGGGAACTCCTGGAGATTTTTTCCAATGGGCCTATTTTCATTTTGCCCGGCTAAGCTTGTCCACACCTGGATGGTGGGTACCTGAAATGAAAACAGGTGATACCAAAAACTTCAGATCTTCCGAAGCCAATTTTCTGGCTTGGGCGGATTCCATGGACATGGAGGATGTTTTTGTGCCCTGGACAAAAATAGAGCACCCGGATTATCCCGGCAAACAGGTGGAAGTGGGTGGCATCAAACCCTTTGTTATGCACAATCCTCCTTTTGGCATGGCAGACAGCTTAGCGCTGATGCACACGGATTTTATCCTACAGGTAGCACGTCAACATCCCAAATTGATGTTGCTAGATCTGAAAACGGAAACACTGGACAAAGACTTGACCCGAATTACAGTGGAGCTGTTTAACGACGCACCCTTTCCCACCCATACCGAAATGGGAAAACGCTCCCGCTGGTTTCAAAAAATCCGGGTGGATATGGGCAGGGAGGCCGCCGACATCCTGGTAGGAGATAAAATCAAATTGATTGACAGCCTCGAGGCGTACGGGAAAACGACCTTAAGTTGGGTGGTTAAAGGAAAGGGTGCTGTCCGCATACAAGCAGGAGCACCACATACTGGCTTTACCGAAATCACTGTTAACCTATGATCCGTTTCACTATGATTCCTTTCAATAAAAAGATTCTATTTTTCGGAACGATATTTCTGCTTGTTTCCTTAGAAATTAATGCCCAAGAAAAGTTCTTCCGGGCCATTGGAACTCCCCACCAACCCAAAGTGGAGGTGGCTTGGAACCGCTATCATACCAACGATGGCCTGCTGGATATCATGCAGCGCATGGTCAAAGCCCATCCATCCTTGGCAAAACTTCAAAGCATCGGCAAATCCTACGAAGGCAGAGATATCTGGCTGCTCACGATCTCTGATTTCAGCCAGGGAGATCCGGACCGAAAGCCAGCCATGTACATCGATGGAAATATCCACTCCAACGAATTGCAGGGATCCGAGTTTGCCCTATATACCGCCTGGTACCTGACCGAGATGTATGGTGAACTGGATTTTATCCGCGAGCTGCTACTGGACAAGACCTTCTACATAGCTCCCACCATCAACCCCGATGCCCGCGATTACTTCATCAAAGCGGCCAACACACCCCACTCCCCCCGATCGGGGATGATCAAGCTGGACGATGACCAAGATGGACTGGCCGGTGAAGACGGGTTCGACGACCTGAACGCAGACGGACACATCACCCAAATGATTCGAAAGTCTCCCACCGGGCGGTATGTCAAAGATTCCCGTGACCCCCGAAAGCTCATTCCTGTATCGGTGGAGGAGTTTGGTGACTACGAAGTGCTGGGCTACGAGGGCATCGACCGCGACGGAGACGGAAGGGTAAACGAAGACGGCATCGGATACTACGATCCCAACCGGGACTGGGGATGGAAATGGCAACCCGATTACGTGCAACGAGGTGCTTATAAATACCCCTTTAGCCTACCCGAAAACCGCGCCGTCATGGAGTTTGTCATGAAGCACCCCAACATCGCCGGAGCGCAAAGTTACCACAACTACGGAGGCATGATCCTTCGCGGACCTGGTGCCGAAGAAGATCTGGACACCTACAACCAACAGGATATCCGCATTTACGATGCCATCGCCAAAAAAGGAGAGGAAATGATCCCCGGCTACAGATACCTGGTTGTCTATAAGGATCTGTATTCCGTATTTGGGGGAGAGTTGGATTGGTTTTATGGCGGAAGGGGTATCTATACCTACACCAACGAGCTGATGGTATCCTACCTGTATTTCCACGAAAATGCCGGCAGAGGTAACCAAGACGAAGAAATGAAAGTGGACAAGTACCTGACCTTTGGCGATGCATTTGTGCCTTGGGAGGAATTCGAACACCCGCAGTTTGGCACGGTCGAAATTGGTGGGTTCAAGAAAAATTTTGGCCGCCTGCATCCTGGGTTTCTCCTGGAACAAGATGCGCACAGAAACATGGCCTTTACGATTTACCATGGCTACCATACTCCCAAACTGTCTGTGAGTGACGTAAAAGAAGAAGACCTGGGCAGAGGTCTAAAAGCCATCACCGCCACCATCCAAAACGAGCGCCTAATGCCCACTCATTCCAGTCAGGATTTAAAGTACCGCATCGAAAGGCCGGATTTCGTGTCGATCAGCGGCGTGGAGGTGCTTTCCGGGATGATCGTCGAGAACGAGGATTTCAACAAAGTGCAGGAACAGACCTTTGAACCTGAAAAACTTCGCGTGACAAATATCCCGGGAATGGGAACGGTCAAAGTACGCTGGATTGTGAAAGGAAACAGGCCCTACCGCATTCAGGTGGACTCCGCCAAAGGAGGCATGGCAGAATGGAAACCCTAGCTCAATTCTTCACTACCGTAACGGACTGACCCAAAAAACATGAGCAAACAGAAAAACCAAGAAACCGGGCAGGATGTGCTTAATTACATCGCCGATGTGCCTTCCACTCAAAAACAGGCCGACAGCCTGCAACTCATACAGTGGATGGAACAAATCACCGGGCACCCGGCCAAAATGTGGGGCCCCAGCATCATTGGGTTTGGAAAATACCATTACAAATATACCAGTGGACATGAGGGCTTTGCACCTCTCGTCGGGTTTTCCCCCCGAAAGAAAGCTATGTCCCTGTACGTTTTTACGGGACTTGAGAAACATCTACACTACCTGAATGGACTGGGCAAGTATACCATGGGTAAAGCATGCATTTACGTGAAACAGCTTTCCGATATCGACGAGTCGGTGTTAAAAAATCTCATTCAACAGACCATTCGCTTTCAGGAAACCCGCTATGGAAGAGTCTAAAACCGATCCGAGAAGGATTTTCTCCATCTTCCGCTCAAAAAACCGATTAAGTATTTTTCAATAAGCCCTGCCTTTCAGCGATATGAAATTTATGATTCGTTAACAAATAAGGTTTATTTTTACGATATATGTATTTTTTAAATATTTTTTTTATATTATTTGCAAAACACACTGCCTTATACTACCTTTGAAATATCAAACAAAGACAAAACGTGTCGAAAAGGTTTGTTGACAATGTAGGGTGATGAAACTGGCAGACATGCCCTCCGGTCTCGGGGGTGGGGAGCTAAGGATAAAGCAAACATGGAGCTCGTGTTTCGCCTAACTGCCCCGTGGAGGTTCGAATCCTTCTCCTACAGCAGGTTATTTTGGGTTTATTGTTAATTGACTAAAGCTATGAGACATTGTTTCATAGCTTTTTTCAGTTTAAAGGGGTAGTGCAGCTAAGGTGGGGGATAAGCTCGTGCCTTTCAAACACGGTGCAGCTTATAGGGATAAATGCCACCCGCGTTCCATTGACATGCGTATAGATTTTTATCCCGGTCCACGCACACATCGTGGCAGTGTTTAAAAACAGGTGCCTCTTGAAGCATGAGGGTCAACTTCCCGTTTTCATAACGCGGAGCCGTTCCTCCAGGATTGGATACCACCAGGTTATTTTTATCCAAAATAGTAATGAAACCTTTGTTCAACTGCATGTTGTAATTCCCTTCTGACATGCCAAAGCAAACCCCGGAATAGAGGTTATCGCCGTCCAATACGGGCCTACTGATGAACGCACCAGGCAAATAGATATCTTCCAGGTGTTGCCCGTCCAAGGTAAAGCGCTTGAAGGTGTTTTTTATTCGCGCCGAGCATAACAGGGTAGGATTTTTGGGGTCTCTTAGATCCATCGCCACACCATGTACCTGCTTGAACTTATCCGGCTGTAAAAAACTATCTCCACCAAATTTCCGGATAAACTGTCCCTTGGCGTCAAACTGAAGGATAAACTGAGCTCCGTAGCCGTCGGCTACATAGATGTCTCCGTTAGGGGCTACCGCTGTTTCCGTAGGGCGGTAGGGCATGGTTTCGGTATAGGTACCTACCTGCAGCGGAGTGGGTAATTCCATGACCACGTTTCCATCCAATGTACATTTCACCACTTTTCCCAAACCGGAATCGGTCACATACAAGTACTCCGCATCGCCCTCATCTACCAGGGTGAGCCCATGGGCACCCGAAAAGCCTAGAGTCCAGGTAAACAACAGCTTGCCTCCGGTATCGTAGACAATGATATTATTTTTAGGGTGATCCGTTAGCATAAAAAGTCGGTCCCTTCGGTCCATCACCATTTCGTGGCAGTTGTTTACCGGGGTCCTGGCCGGATCCAGATCGCCCCAGGCTCGGTCCAATCGGTATTGGAAGTCTCCATGGCCCAACAGCTCGTCTGAGAGATGCCGTTTTGTTTTGCCGATGTGAAAGGTATTGACACCTGTTCCCAATGACACGGCCCCCAAGGCCGATGCTTTCAAAAACTCCCGTCTATTTGCCATTCCTTCTTTTAGGTTAAAATATCCTTGACTACGTGTCCGTGCACATCGGTGAGGCGGTATCTTCTCCCTTGATGCTTAAATGTAAGCCGCTCGTGATCGACGCCCATCAAGTGGAGCAGGGTGGCTTGAAAATCATGCACGTGCACGCCGTTTTCGGCCACGTTGTAGCTAAACTCGTCCGTCTCGCCGTAGACGATGCCGGGCTTAACACCTGCACCTGCCATCCACATGGTAAAACAGCCGGGATGATGGTCTCTGCCATAATTGTCCTTGGTAAGCCTACCCTGGGAAAAACTCGTTCTGCCAAACTCCCCTCCCCAGATGACCAAGGTATCGTCCAAAAGCCCTCGCTGTTTGAGATCCATAATCAGGCCTGCGGTAGCCTGATCGGTGGCCTGTGCCTGGGTTTTGATGCCTCGTGGCAGATTCCCGTGCTGATCCCATCCCATGTGGTAAAGCTGTATAAACTTCACATCCCGCTCCGCAAGACGCCTCGCCTGAAGGCAATTGGCCGCGTAGGTGCCCGGAATCCGGGCATCGTCTCCATACAGTTTATAGATGTGTTCGGGCTCTTCGGAGAGATTCACCGCATCCGGAACGGAGTTTTGCATGCGATAAGCCATTTCGTATTGGCTTATTTTGGAGTGGATTTCGGGATCATTCCATATCTCGAATTGCTCGTGGTTTAGTTCTTCGATAAAGGAAAGGGCCTTCTTCCGGTCCTGATCGTGAATGCCGTGGGGATTGTTCAGGTACAGCACAGGGTCCTTGCCCGAACGAAACTGCACCCCCTGATGATGGGATGGCAAGAAACCGTTGCCCCACGCATTGGAGTTTAGCGGCTGGTCTCCCTGGCTTTGGGATATCAATACCACAAAGGAGGGCATATTTTTGTTGTCACTGCCCAAGCCATAACTTACCCAAGAACCGATCGATGGTCTCCCGCTCAGCTGACTACCTGTCTGCACAAACATCACCGCCGGCTCGTGGTTAATTGCTTCGGTCTTTAGGGACTTGATGATGCACAGATCATCCACAACCTTGGCGGTATGGGGAAACAGCTCGCTAACCCAGGCGCCGGATTGGCCGTATTGTTTGAAGTCATAAATGGACTTAACCAGGGGAAAAGTCGACTGGTCAGACACCATGCCGGAATTTCGCTGGGTTCCTTGTACGGAGGGAGGTATCTCCTGACCGTGCCATTTGGCCAGTTCAGGCTTGTAGTCAAAGGTTTCGATCTGGGAGGGCCCGCCACTTTGAAACAGGTAGATGACCCGCTTGGCCTTGGGAGGAAAATGGGTGCCATTTAGCAACCCACCCATGCCCGCCGCCCCCCGAGGCGCAGCCAACTCCTCGGCAAAGGATCCCGATTTACCCATTAGCGACGCCAAAGCAATGGCGCCAAACCCCATGGATGTTTTCTTGAGAAATCCCCTTCTGCTTTCGGTAAACTGCAAATGCTTTAAATATTCATCCATCGCTTTCTTATCTAATGGTGTATCCGTCGGAAGTATTCATAAGACCATTGATGACGGTGGCTAGTGCGGCCACCTCTACGGGATCTGATCCCGGCCTCAGCGGTGTGCTACCAATGCCCACATAGGCAATGGCATCTTGGTTATTCACGCGAAATTTCTCCAACTCTTCTTGGTGATACTTGCGTACCAGCTCAAACTCCCGCTCGCCCGGTGTCCGTCCTATGCTTAGCAGGAAAGCCCTTTTTAGCCTAGCCTCCCGTTCCGGAGAGGTTTCCAGCAGATTTTCTGCCAGTATCCGGGCTGCCTCTAGGTATTGTGGGTCGTTCAGCAGCACCAAGGCTTGTAGTGGTGTACTGGTTTGCCTTCGCCGTACGGAGCATTCGTTTCGATCCCCCACATCGAAGATCATCATGGAAGGTGGCCCTGAGGTCCTTTTCCATATCGTGTACAAACTTCTCCGATACAGCCCCTCGCCTGGTTCCTGTAGGTACTTGTAGCGCCAGGACTTGGAGGATAACTCATCCCACAATCCTTCTGGTTGGTAGGGATAGGCGCTGGGACCACCCACCCGTGTCGACAACAGACCGCTTACTGCGAGCGCATTATCGCGTACCATCTCGGCCGTCATGCGGTAACTGGGCCCGCGGGCCAAGAGGTCATTTGCCGGATCTACTTCCAACAATTCGGGGCTGACATAAGAGGACTGCCGGTAGGTAGCAGAAAGGACCATCAGCCTATGCATGTGCTTGATGTCCCATCCCGACTCCTGAAAAGTCACCGCCAGCCAATCCAGCAATTCCGGATGGGTAGGCAGGCTCCCTTGATTACCAAAGTCATCGGCAGTAGCCACCAAGCCTTTGCCAAAGTGCATCTGCCAGAGGCGGTTCACAAAAACCCTCGCCGTAAGCGGGTTTTCGGGATCAAACAGCCACTTCGCCAGGCCAAGCCGATTTCTGGGCAGGCTTTCGTCAAATGGCAGAACCCTTTCCGGCAAAGCCGGGAAAACCTCCTCGGTAGGTTCACTGTATAACCCTCGGTCCAATACAAAGGTAGCGCGAGGCTCCTCGGTATCTCCCAACACCATGATCTCCGGAATGTCCTCCACCAACTGCATCTTTTCCCTCTTTTTGGTCCGGATCCTTTCCTGCAAGCGCCTTACCTCTACTGATTCCCGCTTCAGATACTGAGCACGTATCAACTCAAACTGCTGAGGCTTTGTGGGCTCGGAAAGGGCGCTCTTGACAGATTCCCGGTCGTATAGCTGCATCACCTCGAGCGGAGTCAGCTCGGTAGCGAATACTGCGAGCTCATCCAACCCGCTTTTGAGGAAGGTCTTCATCTTGTCCCGCTCTCCCAAGATTAGGCCCCGGAACCCATAGGTATGAATATCGGGCTTGAACAGGATGGACTTGTATAGGTTATCGGCTTTCACCTGCACCGGTACCGGCTTTCCGTTTAGGTAAATCCCAATGCCGGCGGCTTTTCCCTGCCCATCGTAGGTCAGGGTAACCTGCGTCCACTCCTGCACGGGAATTGGATCCACGGTCTCCACCTGTATGGCATTGGTGGGCCAAGAATAGGAAATGATAAACTTCAATCGGTTGTCCTCCAAAAAAAGGGAGTACCCCTTTAATCCGAGTCGGATATCCTCGCAATGGTAAAATATACCCGCCTCTTCAAACTCCTTTTCCGGAAAAACCGCCAACGACACACTGAAAGGGTCCGTATGGTCAAACCAGCCCACTTTTTCGGGAAGGGTCAACGTGGTGTAATCGTTTAGGAAGATACCTTCCCCCCGAAAGCCCTTGCCGCTGTCGGGTTCCTTGACCCGGATTGGCTTTCCATTTGGAACGGCATTGGGGCTCGTATACTGGCCCGGCTGCTCCTGGGCATCTAGGCGGTCCAGCGGGTAATAGGCGACCAATCCATCCCGTAGGCCTTTTTCTACCGAAGCCAAGACCCGGTCGGGTTGCTCCGACCAAGCATGCAGATCCGGTGCTTCTACCTTCAACAACGCATGCAGCTCGTCGCTATCTTCGCGTATTTGTGCATCCAGGTAGTTTAGCAATTTTTCCTGTTCTTCATCTGTCAGCAGCAGCGAAGGTCCCGGCACTTGTCCTGGTCCGTACACGGCCGTGCCGATCTCATTGGTGCTGTTAAAAAAGGCAAATAGTTCAAAGTATTCGCGTTGGGTGATGGGATCATACTTGTGGTCGTGGCATCGGGCACATTCCATGGTAAGCCCCATGATGGCCTTACCCACCGTTTGGGCACGGTCTGCGACATACTCCACCCGATACTCCTCAAAGACGATTCCTGCCTCGGAGTTCCGCTTATGAAGTCGGTTAAAGGCCGTAGCCAATATACTTTCCTTGGATGGGTGATCGATCTGATCTCCTGCGAGCTGCCAGGTGATAAACTGCTCGTAGGTCATGTTATCGTTAAAGGCCTGAATGACCCAATCCCGGTAGGGACTGAAATCCCGGTGCTTGTCGTCGAGGTAACCGTCCGAATCGGCATACCGGGCCACGTCCATCCAATCGGCTGCCATGCGCTCCCCGTAGGCGGGAGATGCCAGGTATTTTTCTACCAGCCGCTCATAGGCATCGGGAGATTCGTCCTGGACAAAGGCTTCGATTTCCTCCAAAGTGGGCGGCAAGCCGGTCAGATCAAAGCTAAGCCGGCGGATCAGGGTTTCTTTGGAAGCTTCCCGCGAAGGAGACAGGTTATGCGCTTCCAGTTTCTTCCCTACAAACCGGTCTATGTCGTTTACTGCCCAGTCTGCGAATCGGGTTGAAGGAGGAGATGCCTTTTCGGGCTGAATAAAGGACCAATGGGGTTTATACTCGGCACCTTGTTCGATCCATTTGGCTATGAGGGCGATTTCCCTAGGCTCCAAAGTAAGGTGGGATTCCGGCGGAGGCATTTGGTAGGCGGCATCTTGGGATAGCATCCGAAGGAGGGCGTCGCTCTTTCCGGGCTTGCCTGGCACAAGGGCCTTTTTCCCCGGACTTCCCTCTAAGGCGGCAAAGGCGTACTCCTCCAAGTCTATCCGAAAGCTGGACAACTGATTGGTGGCATCCGGCCCGTGGCAGGCAAAACACTTGTCGGATAGAATAGGCTTCACGTGGTAGTTGAAGTCGATCTGCTCCGGCAGGTCCTTAAAATGGATGGCCACCTCGTCGGGGGCTTCCCATCGCCCGCAGGCAAGTAGCAGGCATAGCCCGGCAACGTTCAGTGAGAAAATCCATCGCCTGTCCTTACATAACATCATGCTTGATTCCTTGGGTTTGTTGTACGTTCTTTCACGAAATCCAAATATACACCTTTATATCTGCGGAAATTCCGTTAAAAAACCGTTTTGTTAACAGTTAAAATTAATGATTATCTTTGAATGGAGAAAGTAAATCGTCCATGCATACCCAAGATTATGAGCAAATTGTAGATCGGATCATTCAAAGCAAATCCTTTGGGAGGTCCCTCACCTATGCCAATCTGCTCCGCTACCTAGCGAGGTGTACGGCGGCCGAAAATGTGCCCAAAGAGGCTACGATCGCGGCAGAGATATTTGGAAAGGAGGACTATGACCCCTCACAGAGTACGCTGATCCGGGTATACATGTACAAGCTTCGGGAGAAACTAGCAGCCTATTACGTCAACGAAGGCAGCGAGGAACCGGACATCCTGACCATACCAAAAGGCAGCTACGCCCTGCAGCTAAGTCCGCGCCACTCTAGACCCCGTAAGTCTAAAAAAAAGCTGGTAGCTGCACTGATCCTGCTATTGGTGGCGGCTGCTGGTATGTATATGACGATGCGTCTAACCGGCCCGGATACCCGTCCGGCACCCCTACCATCCCTTTGGTCGGACCTGCAAAGGAGCCGGTTTCCGACCACGGTACTGCTGGGCGACTTATTTATCTTCAACGAAGAGGATCCGGAACGGGGAACCACACGAACCATCCGGGACGCCGGCATCAATTCCCTGAGGGAGTTTGAGTCCTTTAAAGAGCAACAACAGCCTCCCCATTTGACATGGAACCCAGCCACCTACGGCCTTTTGATACAGGGCAGTGCGCACTGGATAAAGAACCTGACCGAGATGTTTGGAGTACTGGGCAAAGATTACTCTATCCGCACCATGTCCCGCTTTAACCCGAAGGAAATTCAGGATCAGGACCTGTTGGTGGTAGGTATGCTGAAGACGCTGGGGCTTTTCAGGGATTTTTTTCCGCGGTCCCGGCTGTTGTACGACGCAGAATTAGACGGGATTCGTGTGTCGGAGGGAGGGGAAAGCAAGGTCTATGCGCCCTTCGGTGACCCAAATGGCTACCACACCGACTATGCCGTGCTGACCAAGGTGCCCGGACCCAACGGCAATGCGGTCTATGTGTTTGGGGGGATCTGGGACACGGGTGCCACACAAAGCCTGAAGATCTTTACGGATTCCCAACTGGCCCTGGACCTGGAAGAGGAGATGAAGACCGCATGGGGCGCTGTCCCCAAGTACTACGAAGTCTTGATCGAGGTCAGTGGTCTGGACAGAATGGAGTTGACGAGTAGGGTGGTGTATTTGCATTCGGTAGATTGATAAGATAATTTTGACTTTTCGTGGCTGTTTTAGTATATTGATGTTGTTTTTTTAAAAGCTATGAATTTTAATATACCACCAAATCAAAATCTACCTGTTCAGCTTTTGTCCGCCACTTTTAAAAATACATCGGCGACGTACAAGTTTTACTGGTTTCTGTCATTGCTCCAGCTTCTTGAGGAAGAAGGGGTTAAAATTGAAAAGCGGAAAATCTTTGCCCGCATGCTAGCGAACGCATGGTACCCGATAAACTATTACAAGCTATCCTTTGGAAAGCAGGATAAGATACAGGAAGCAATTTCCTTTTTTCACAAACAAAGGGGAATCCCCATAGATTTAACCCGACATGAAGTCTGGGAAAGCATTTTGACCTGTAAGGACACTGCATCCATTTCTTGCCTCCTCCATTTCGATAATCAGGTTCCTCATTGGTTTATTTCTCCCTGGTTTCCGTCTAAATACAAGAAAAAACAGATATACGTCCACTCTAAGAATCCAGCAATCAACAGCCCTTATTTTTTGCAAAGGGACTATGTGGAAGTAAATCCTGCATGGCAGGAATACCTGACCAAAAATTCCGCCATCCTAAAAGACTTTTGTTTTTGGAATTTAAGCCTTTTCCTTCAGAAGCATAACCCAAATGTTCCGGATATTCCAAACAAATTGATAAAACCTATAAGAAGAGGAAGCCTAGAAAATCACAAAAAGGGGTATTGGAATTTGTATTTTGATGAAGTAAAAGAACAACGATGTATTTATTCAGGCAATCTATTGACTAAAAGAGATTATTCGCTAGACCATTTTGTGCCATACAATTTCGTATCACATGATTTGAACTGGAATTTGGTTCCTGCCCATCGTTCAGTCAATTCTTCGAAAAGCGATAAACTCCCTAGACTCACGCAATTTTTTGATGTGTTTTTTGAAATTCAAAGAAAGAGTTTTGAGATCGTTTTCAGAAAAGCTCCCCGTTCTAAATACATCGAGCAATACCTCTCGATTTTCCCTTCCATTGATGGGCTTCTTATAGAGAAAACGGGAAAGGCCAGGTTAAAGGAAACGCTTGAACCATTGATAACCATTGCCCATAATAATGGCTTTGAAATCTATGAACCTAAACGCTAACCAGTATTCTCACCTCACCGCCAAAGAGCGAGATTCCCTTTCCTTTCCTGCGAGAGTAGTGAAGGAAAGGGGGCTTATGGATGGGGATGTGCTAGATTTTGGGTGCGGTTTTGGGAAAGATGTGGAGATATTAGCCAATCAAGGCATTCTAATTGAAGGATATGATAAGCATTATTTCCCCAAATTTCCAGAACGAAAATTTGATACCATTATTTGCTTTTATGTGCTAAATGTGCTGCTTCCGGAAGAACAGGCATCGGTACTAATGGAAATTTCTTCCTTGCTTAAACCTTCCGGCAAAGCCTATTTTGCCGTACGAAGAGATCTGGTTTATGAGGGATTCCGAATGCACAGAATACATCAAAAACCAACCTATCAGACCAATGTAGTTTTGCCATTTCAGTCGATTTTCCGAAATGATAGTTGTGAGATATACGAATACCGGCATTATAATCAACTACAAAGAGTTGAGTCTGCGTGTCCGTTTTGCAATCCGGGTGGAGATGTGGAGTTGATTTTGGAATCAGGGCGGACGTTTTCCCTATTCGATAAATATCCGGTAAATCCTGGCCATAGCCTGATAATCCCCAAGAAGCATGTTTCGGATTATTTCGAATTAAACTATAAAGAGCAAGCCTCTTGCCTGCTTATGCTTAATCAGGTAAAAAAGGAGGTTCAGAAACGTTTTAACCCTGAGGGATTTAATGTTGGGATCAATATTGGCGAAAAGGCCGGACAAACGGTTTCGCATGTTCATATCCATTTGATTCCGAGGTATGACGGAGATGTGGAAGATCCACAGGGAGGTGTGAGAGGGGTGATTCCGGAAAAGAAAACATACTTTTGAAGGATTGGGAGGATATCAATCGCTTTATTTTTGACTCTTCCTACGTGATTTCGCACATACGTGTAACCTAGAATGAAATCGTAGTCAAAAGAATACATGGGAAGCATTGTAGACCGAATTGGGCTGTACGCCGAAAGAAAAGGGATCAGTATACGACGGATAGAAATGGAGATTGGGGCCGGGAATGGGACACTATCCAAGGCAATAGGAAAAGACAAAGACGTCTTATCCGAATGGATCGCACGGTTTGTAAAGAGCTATGCAGACATCAACCCCACTTGGCTGCTTACCGGCAACGGCTCCATGCTTGTCACTGACGAGGAAAGCCTTTCCGAAAAAACGGAGGCAGCTTTGACCCAAAAGATTCATTACTTGGAACAACTGCTTCATGCCGAGAAGGAGAAAAATAAACTCCTCGAAGACCTGATCCGACTATTAAAGCGTGGTTAATTCCCCCATGGGTAAATGGTAATTTGCAGAAATTATTTGTACCTTTCTCCCTAATCGCTATACTACTATGAGCAAGGACAAAGGGGAGAAAAAAGACCCCAAAAAGAAAGCGGCTAAAAGCCTGATAGAAAAGCGGGCTGACAAGAAAGCCAAACAGGATGCGAAGAAAAAAGCAGGATAATACGGTGTCCATAACTTAAAGGGCCTAGTCGAAATCCCCCAGCCCCACCCGGCTGGGGGATTTTTTTATCCCTCCTGCCGCCTCAGGGAAAAAAAAGAAAGGGGTATCCGGAAAAAAAGGCACCGTTTTTGTAACCCGCATCCCCGGGAAGCGCAGCAGGCGACTCCCTCTCGAAATGCAAATAAATTTGGCCGAGATGCGTTTTTTGGTTTTTCACCGTTTGGAACAACCAAGGAGCTGGTCTAAAAAACCTGCTCAAGGACTCCGGAAAGGCAGAAAGTGCGCAAAAAATTAAACGCTTTTCATTCCAAATTAATGGGCTAATTGAGAATTTTAACTAACTTTAGAAAATAGAGCAAACAAATTAACCAAAAAACCATTATTACAATGAGCAGATTTAAAGAAGTAAAAGAACTGGTAGACGGCATTGAAGCTGACTTTGAGAAATTTTATGGCGCCAAAAACAAAGCTGCTGGAACTCGGATCAGAAAGGCGATGATGGACCTGAAAAACCTGGCCCAAGATATCCGAAAAGAAGTTCAAGACATTAAAAACGCTGAATAATCTTCAGCGTTTTTTGTAGCACGCTCCGTTCGGTACGTGATCTCTCCTACTGTTGAGGGAAATCGATACCGACGTTTGAGGTTTTTACAGGAATATCCGGGATAAGCCCGGTGCTTCGTCTACATTTTAATGAGCAGATATGGGAAAGTTTATTGATGCAAAGCATGACGGCGTTTGCGTACAGACCAAACAGAAGATTAAAAAGGGTGACCATATCTTCTATTTTCCGGGTAGGGGGATGTTTCATGCGGATTCATCCGTCTATCAAGAACACCTGAAAAACGGTTCGTTTCCCTCGCAAAGCGATGAGGAAAAAATGGAAGGGCGGTCCAACACCGATGATTTTTTGGTGATTGAAGCAATTGAAGGATTGACCAAACAATAGACCTTGTACCAGATCCCCATCTACAGAAAAGACCTGTGCCAACCGCGCGGGCTTTTTTTTGTGCACACCGGTATATCCCCTAAGTTTCTTTTGGATACCTACTAGCATTCGACAGGGTCAAGGAACGTACCTACTCCTCCACGCCGAATCGAAGGCGATCAGCCTCCCAGCCGTGGTCTATGTATTCCCAGCGAAAATCATCTCCCTCCACATGCAACAGGACAAAGCCTTCTTTGGTGTCGTGCCGCCTGCCCTTCCACCCATTTCCAGCGATCGACCCGCCAGTTAGATACTGAAAGCGGTCATTGACCTGCCCATGTTCTTTCCAATGAATATGACCCTGTAGTATGAGCTTTAAGTTGTGGTCTTCGAATAAGGAGATAATCTCAGCACTGTTTGTGACCGAATTTCCTGCTGGATTGCCGGTAACGATGCCCCGGGCCGTAACCAAGGGAATATGGGTCACCACTACCACTGGCGTTGTACCATCTAGCTTAGCAAGGTCCTCTTTAAGCCATTCAATTTGGGCTTGATCTACCGAAGCTTTGTAACGTTTCTCTTCCGTCACATCCAGTGAGTTTAGCACGATAAAATGCCAGCCTTTGTGACCGAAGGAGTAATAAGGACGGCCTAGGTAGCGCTCAAACATGCCAAGTTTATAATCCGGATGACCTTCCGTTTCGGGGCTTTCGGGATAAATCGCAAAAAGGTCGTGATTGCCCACGGTATGGTAAATAGGCATGTTGAATCCCTTGCACATCTCTACGTAAAGCGAAAACAAAGAATCAGCCCTTGTTTGGTTGCCGCGCATCACGTCATACACCTGATCTCCGCCGCTGATGACAAAATCTGGATTCAATTCATTTACCTTATCAATCGCCATTTGAAATCCAATGGGCGCCCGTCGTTCCGGTTGGAGGTGGATATCGGTGAGGAAGGCAAAGGAAAACCTCTCCTGGGGTGTGGAAGTTGATTGCGCATGGACAAGGCTTCCGCTTACAGGTAGCTGCAACCACAAGCCGAACAAAACGTACAAGGGAAATCGCATCATGGAAAAGAAATCAGTGAATCACTATCGCTTACGTCAAAACCTGTTAAAAAGACTATCCATGGCTTCCCTTCCTTGCTGACAGAGGCCCAGCCACTTTTTACTTGACCGAATAGCTCAACCGCATGGTGATGGAAGCTGTTTTCGCTTTGGACACGGTGTTGAACGTTCCGCCCCAGGAATAGTCTTCGGTGGAGTTTTGGCCGGTGATCTGGAAAATACCCATGTTGGCAGAGATAAGTCGGCCCAGCTTCGATCCGGAGTTTTCTGCGATGGTCTCCGCACGCAGCCGTGCATCCTCCGTCGCCCGGGATATCATCTCAATCTTTAGGCTTTCCAGATCGGTATAGTAATACCTGGGAGGTTGTGAGTAGAATTTCACCCCCTGCAAGAGTAGCTCGGTGATTTCCCTCGAAATCTGCTCCACTTTGTCCACCTCTTTAGATTCTATCTGTAGGCTTTGATTTAGTTCATATCCCAAAAAGGTCTGCCCCATATAATTCCCCGAAGCACTGTAATTCTGCTGGTAAAGCGGATTGGTGTTCACTGCCTTAAAAATAATCTGCTCGTTGGGAATTCCCTTTCGGGTAAGGTACTCCAACACGCTCCTGCGATCTTTTTCAAGCTCTGCATAGGCTACCTTGATGTCCTGGCTTTCCCTGCTGAAGTTACCCTCCCAAACCACTAAGTCGGACATAAAATCTTTTTGACCCAGACCCGTCACATCCACCGTGCCGGTTTTCTTATTACGGTTGATGAAGGCATTCCCCAAAATGGCCGAGGAAACGATCAAGGCGACGGCGAAAATGATAGCGGTAAGGTGTCGTTTCATAGGTATGGCAAGATGATCTACTGGTATTTCCCTACGAAAGATAAGGATAATAAGCAAGTATCCACTTCATGTCGCTACCCTTTCTATTTCTTTTTCCTACAATTTAGTACCTTAGACCCATCATTCCTCTGAGGAAAGGTACGTGCTGCATGAACCTCCATATTCTCCCGCGGATAGGTTCCCATTTTCAAAACAAGGAAAGCAGCTTTTCGAAGAGACGATACTTTTATTAACCCAAAACACCTCTCTATGAAGCAAATCATACTGCTTGTTGTATCGCTGTGGGTGGCACACAGCGCCATGTGTCAGCAAGACCCCCTTTACACTAACTTTCTGCACCCCGACAACCTCGCCAAACCGCGGGTGTGGTGGCATTGGATGAATGGCAACATCACACAGGAGGGCATCCAAAAAGACCTGGAATGGATGGAAAAAACGGGCATAGGTGGTTTCCAAAATTTCGATGCCAACCTCTTTACGCCGGTGGTAGTTCCGGAAAAACTGGTATTTATGACACCGCCGTGGAAGGCTGCCTTTCGACACACCACCGAGCTAGCCAGTCAGAAAGGTTTGGAAATGGCTATTGCCGGCTCACCCGGGTGGAGTGTAACAGGAGGTCCCTGGGTCAGCCCTGACGATGCAATGAAGAAATACGTTTGGTCGGAATGGGAAGTTGAGGGAGGTCGCACCTTTTCGGGCCCATTGCCCATGCCCTCTGATCAAACGGGCAAATACCAGGATGCCCATCTAGAGGGAGGTGGCATATCCGGCGGGTTTATTGGGGAGGTACCACGGTTTTATAAAGATGCACTCGTGGTGGCTTTTCAAGTGCCCGAAACAGAATTATCCCTACCTGATCTAAATCCCCGCATCACGCATAGCGGCGGTGACTTTGACACCCGGCTATTACTAGATGGTAGCCTAGAAAAATCAGGGTTTCTCCCCCCAATGGAAATCGGAGAGGATATGTGGATTCAATACGCCTTCGAGCAGCCGCAAACCTTTCGGGCTTTCAGCATTTCGGGAGCCATGAACGGCCCGTTGGCTGAATTTAATGGAGGTCCGAAAAACCGCCGGCTAAAAGTCTCCGACGATGGGGTAACTTTCCACACGGTAGCCACTGTATCGGGAAGTACGGTTCCCTTCAATACTGTAGCGATTCCTGCCACTAAAGCGAAATACTGGCGGATCGCATTTGAAACACTGCCTCCCGAGCCGAACTTTTTTGCGGCCATGGCCGGACTGAATCAGGGTGAACTCAAACCTGATGGGGTGGAAGTAGCCGAATTTCAGCTTTACACCACATCACGCATTGATCAGGTGGAAGACAAAGCTGGATTTTCTCCCTGGACAGAGGACTACCTCCTGGCAAGCCCTGCAACACAGGAAGCCGTTGGAATTATCCCTGCCGACGGGGTAGTGGACCTGACTTCCAAAATGGGTGAAAATGGTGCGCTCAGCTGGTCAGCTCCTTCCGGTAGGTGGAAGATCATCCGATTTGGCTACTCCCTGACCGGAAGGCAGAACCATCCCGCTTCCCCAGAGGCGACAGGACTGGAAGTCGACAAATTGGATCCACAAGCAGTTCGCCGCTATATCAACCATTACCTGGATCTGTACGAAGACGCCACCGGCGGCAAACTGGGTCCGGGTGGACTGGAATACATGATTCTGGACAGCTACGAGGCCGGCCACATGAACTGGACGGGAGATTTTCCGGCAGAATTTGAAAAAAGGCGTGGATATAGCCTACTAAGCTTCCTGCCCGCGCTCACCGGGCGAGTCGTAAACAGCGTGGAAGCGAGCGAAAAATTTCTATGGGATTTTCGGCAAACGATCGGTGAGATGATCTCCGATTACCACTACGACGTAATCGGAGAGGAACTGAAAAAACGGGGCATGAAGCGGTATACCGAATCCCACGAAAACAAACGCATTTACCTCGCAGATGGCATGGATGTGAAAAGGAACGCAGATATCCCCATGTCGGCCATGTGGACTCCCGGCAGTCTGGCGGGAGGCGAGGACGAGGAAGTGCGCAGCGAGGCTGACATCCGGGAATCTGCCTCTGTAGCAAATATCTACGGAAAACCCTTTGTAGCAGCCGAATCCATGACCTCTGTGGGGCGACCCTTTCAGGAGTACCCCGAACGGCTAAAACGTACCGCCGACCTAGAGCTCGCTTCCGGACTCAACCGCTTCGTTATCCACACCTCCGTGCATCAACCATTGGATGATAAAAAGCCGGGCTTTTCTCTTGGTCCCTTCGGCCAGTACTTCACGCGGCAGGAAACCTGGGCGGAACTGGCAAAACCATGGATAGACTACCTGAGCAGAAGCTCGGCCATGATGCAGCAAGGGAGTAATGTAGCCGATATTCTTTACCTATACGGGGAAAATACCAATATCACATGGATTGCGCGGGAAACACTCCCAGCTATACCTGCGGGTTATGAATTCGACTTTGTCAACGCTACCGCTCTACTCGAGGCCATCGAAGCAGAAAAGGATCGGCTCAAGGCACGGAGCGGAAACACCTACGAAGCGTTAATGCTGGACGAAAGCACCCGCTTGATGACCCTTCGCGTCCTCCGTAAACTGAAAGTTTTGGCAGATGCAGGTGTACCAATCATTGGTGAACGCCCGGTCCAATCACCCAGCCTAGCTGATTCAGACCAAGACTTTCAGGCGTTGGCAAAGGAACTATGGGAGAAGAGTAATGTAGGACCCGCCGTTAAACTTCCGGTTGCTCCAGATGTACAGATCACGGGTACTAGTCACAAAATCCTTTTCAGACATCGAAAAACAGAGGATTCGGATATCTATTGGGTAAACAATCGACATGCAAACGAAACCTCCGCGCTGGTAAGCTTCCGCATGACGGATAAAAAGCCCATGCGCTGGAATCCCATAGACGGCAGCGTACAGGAACTTTCCTATCAGATACGGGAAGGTAGAACCGAGATACCACTAACTTTCTCCTCTTGGGATGCTTACTTCATTGTGTTCCGAGAAGCAGCTAGCGCGGAGTCCTTTAGCGTACCCGAGCAAAAACGGACTGTTTTGACAACCATCGATGGCCCTTGGCAACTGGATTTCGGAAGCGTGAAAGAAAACTTCCCATCTCTCAGTTCTTGGTCGTCCCATACGGATCCTACGTTGAAATATTTCTCCGGCATCGCCACCTATACCCATTCCCTGGTTTTACCGACAGACTTTGTTCCCGGGAACTACGAGATAGATCTAGGAGAAGTGAAAAACCTCGCCGAACTGACTGTAAATGGACATACTGTGGGCATTGTTTGGAAGCGCCCCTTCAAACTGGACATCAGCGATGTGCTAAAAAGCGGTGAAAACCTTTTGGAGATACGTGTGGCCAACCTCTGGGTTAACCGCCTTATTGGTGATGCACAGCCCGGTGCGAAAAAATCCACGTTTACCACCATGCCTTTCTATCAGGCCAATGCTCCCCTACTTCCCTCTGGATTACTTGGTCCGGTGAAGATTCTAAAAGTGGAGTAATCAAACACAAAAAAAGAGGTCCAAAGAGACCTCTTTTTTTGCTCCTCCTCTTGGGCTCGAACCAAGGACCCTCCTGACTACCGTCAGGATGCCCTAACCTAAGGCGCTAACCCCCAGGAAAATTAGTCAATAGGTGCTTTATACGTCTGGAGGCGAATGAATATCACAACTGTCCGTTCCAAACTCTTTATCAATACTTTTTAGGCATCTTCTGGCACCAAGGTCTTTTATCTGCTTTTCCTTTACAATTGCTACTACCCTGTCTGGCAAATGTTCCGAGTGCACCAAAGTCCAAGGCACACCAGCCTTGGCGGACTTGTTCCCGCCCGAATTGTGCCGGATCAGCCTGTCGACTAGGTCCTCCGTCGGACCAACGTAGAATCGGCCCAAGGACGGTGAATAAAGTATGTAGACAACGTATGCCATAAAAAAAGCCAGACTGGGATACAGACTGGCTAAACTCTCGTCGGGGTACCCTGATTGCCATCAGGGTCCGCTCTATTTGAACCCACGACCGTCCTGACACCAGTCAGGATACGCTACCGGACTGCGCTGCAGCCCCTGTTAATTATCTGTGTTTTCGGATTCCGGCGCCGCTTAATCATTTTCCTAGTTGAGGCCAAAGTCTATGCCCAGGTTTCTGAGATATCTCCGTGCTCCGAGATTCTTTATCTTTCTTTCCCTTGCCAGTGCCTCAGCCCGGTTTGGAGCCTGTTCCGAGTGCACCAAAGTCCAAGGCACACCAGCCTTGGTGGACTTGTTCCTGCCCGAATTGTGCCGGATCAGCCTGTCGACGAGGTCCTCCGTCTGACCAACGTAGAATCGGCACAAGGACGGTGAATAAAGTATGTAGACAACGTATGCCATAAAAAAGCCAGACTGGGATACAGTCTGGCTAAACTCTCGTCGGGGTGGCGGGATTTGAACCCACGACCCCTTGCACCCCATGCAAGTACGCTACCGGACTGCGCTACACCCCGAGATTCTCTGTTTACTATTTTTTTAATTCAAATTCAGGATTTCAACCCACGACCCTCCTGACTCCTGTCAGGATACGCTACCGGACTGCGCTACACCCCGAGATTCACCCTGAACGAGTATATCACACGTTTGTGGACTGCAAAATTAGAATAAATTTAGAAAATTAAAAATTTGACCTGCAGTTTTCATATATACCTATCCCTTTCTTTCCCAAGGCATGTTGAAGGGTGGTTTTAGAAAAATTAACCACTTGACTGCTAGCTTGTATTGTGTGGTACAAATTGGGGAGGTACATTTTTTCCCTGGGTAATTTGGAAAAAAATAAGGAACCTGTTATGTTTGCATCACGAAAAACGGGTATGCCTTTTTTCGATAACATTCCTCCTTAGCTCAGTTGGTTAGAGCATTTGACTGTTAATCAAAGGGTCCTTGGTTCGAGCCCAAGAGGAGGAGCGAAAAAGCTGTCCATAAATGGACAGCTTTTTTTGTTTCTTCACTCCCCGCTTCCCTCGAAGCAGCTTGTATTTTATGCCAAGAAAAAAAGCCAAGAAGAAATATCCCCCTGGCTTTTTACACACTTTCTATCTTCTTCAATTAGACACATTCCCACTGCAAACCTCCTTCGTAGCGATAAGCCACTTTGCCCTCCTCATTCAGGGCCAAGAGGGAAATCCAGCCGTTGTCGCAGAGATTTTTTACGGTACTGTGCTTTTCTAGAATCCCATTCATGGCATCCAAGGGTGCCTCGATAATCACATTGAGCCTTACCGGTTCGTGCTGGTACTTTTCCCCATCATGCACCGACTGCAAAGGTAGCCCTACCCGCAGGTCGCCAGAGTAGCCCTCGAGCACGCCGGTTCCGGATGTTACGTTATGCAAGGTCTTGTTTCCGGAACCGAAATGCAGATTGTCCACGGTAGATCCATAGTATTGAAGATTGATCCAACTCGTTACTACCATCGGAGCGGTCATGATCAGTTCCAAGATGGAAAATCCGCTGTCTTTTTTCCAATCATAGGAGTGTAAAAACGATTTGCCACCTAGATCTATATGCTTGGTACGATTGCGTGGTGCCACCACGAAGGCATGGCAACCCGCCAGACCCCACTCCGGTCGGACCTGCGACCAGTCTTTGCTCCTTGCCAGCACCGCCTTATCCTGATTTCTCGTTATCGCCATGCGCAGTCCCCGCTCAGCACGGGTCGCTTTAGCAGCTTTAGATAAGGACGTGGTCAACGTAGTATAATCTTCTACCATCGACTCCGGCACCGCATCCTCGTTAAATACGGTTACTTCATCGGTGGTGGTATCGTGGAGACATGCCAAAAACACCGTGTCAACCGGAATGGCTATTCCTTGTTTGCGCAGTGCTTCTCTTACTTGCTTACCATTTAGCACTGCCGCAGCCACTTTGGCGTTGGCCTCCCCGGTGTGTCCGCCACAGGCACCACAATCCAATCCAGTGGCGTGGGGATTGTTTACAGAGGTACTTCCATGGCCAATGATCATAACAAACTGTGCAAAGTTTTCCGTCAGGGACATGGCCTTTAGGGCAGTTTTGGCCATTTCAACCTGCTTCTCCAGGGGTATACCTGTGGTACCTTGGTGGTGATCGCAAACCTGAAGGGATACAGTCTTGCGCTTGGATGAAATACCTTTGAGTCCTGCACGATCGGGGTGAGGTACCGGCCGTGTCATCCCAAAGGAGTCGGTAAATAGCTTAGGCAGAAAAGACAACCCCATGGGACTTACAAAGCTGAAGCAGGTTACAGCCCCGGATTTAAATGACTTCCAGATTTTTTTAACTTGATACCGCAGCACGCGCTCCCGATAGGCTACCTCGTGCGATGCCTTATCCTGCAATTCCTCCATAATGGTGGGTCCAGTAGGAATTAGTACCGGGCACTGCGCTTCACCCTGTTCGTGGGCGATGGGAACAAAATTGATCGGAAAGGCAAAAAAACCGGCAAACCCAATCGTTTCGATCTGTGGATTTACCTGCTCCAAATTTCGCCGAAAAACCTCTGACCGCACATCAATGCAAAATATCCCTTGTGCCAAAGGCCTCGCTGCTTTCTCTGGAGCAACGGTATCCGTAGCTTGAAATTTTGTAATAAGCTCCCGCTGCATAGCGATATCAAATGCCTCCTGCAACAACAGCTTTTCCGAAAGTGCATGACTGATCTCTATCTTCAATCCTGCTTCGGAAAGCTGCTTCTTGGCCTCCAACCATACAAAGTTCAGCTCAGACTCCTTGAGGCATTGCAGCAAGCAGGCTTCCCAGCAAATAAGTATGATCAAAAACTCCTGCAAGACACCTCCTTCCTTTCCGTACAACGCATTGTCCCAGTCCAGTCGCGCAGCATGTGCTGACCAACCCCCTACCCGCAACAGTAGGCGGTGTAGGTAAATGGGCAGGGCTTCATCGGACACGCCTAGTACTTCCAAGGCACTTTTCGCAGCCAATAGCGGTTGGTTTGGCATTGCCTTCACCACTGCACGAAAGTTTTTCAAACCCGTGACCTCAGGCGTTTTATCGATCTGCGACTCCCACTTCCAAGACAGAAACATACCCCCCTGCCGATTGGAGACATTCCAAACCGCTTGGCCATTATCAAAATACGTAGCAGCCCAGGTAGATATGCGGGAGATGGAAAAACGATTCCAGTCTTTCCCTGAAACGACCGTGGCAACGTCAGTTAAAGTGGCAACGGATGTCATGGGGTCTCCTGCATCGGAAATTCCACCTAACCCTCGAATAAACGTCTCTACATCTACCTCATTGGTTGAATGCTTTTTAAATGCAGCCTGCAAATCCCCCCGGGTTATTACCCCTTCCTGGATTTTGGTTCGGTAAAAAGATACGGGCAAGGTCATCTGTATGCCTGCGACAGCGCCAAGATACTGCGCAACATTGTTGAACTTTTGATCGGTAAGGCCCAAATAGGGATTCACCGCAACGAAATTCTCCAAGGGCCAAACAGGTGCTATCTTCTTACAAGCCTCTTGGAGTACGCTTGCTAGCGAGGCAACCTTCGCTTCCTTTTCTTGTGTTAATAAATGGTCTTCCATTGTGAATTTTTATGATTGCAGATCTTCTAACTATTGAATATTCGACCAAATTGATTACTTTAAAAGCCATCGTCTTTGGGACCCCTCGATCTTTGTTAGAGAAAAACGGACTCTCTCCAACTCGTTGCCATCAGCAGAAGGGACTTGTAGGGCTTGTATCACCCTATCAAACCAAGCATTGGCATAGAATCCATTTCGAAAGTGAACAGCGAGGGCTTGGTATTTGGCGTTGGATGAAAGCTGCCACAGATGATGTTGCACGAACACGACAAAGGCAAAGCCGAGCAAAAGAACCCCCATCACCAGTGCTTTTATCAGATTAGGCTGCATCATCTCCGGAACTTGGGAACCTAGTAAGTACTGGGTACCAGATTCCAATACAAAAAAGGAAACCGTAACCACCAACCCGAGAAACATCGCACGGGCTATCAGGGCTAGCTGCCACTTTCCGGCTAGTGCCGCGGCAAAAATACGCGATAACCCCAATACGATGACCGCGCCGACAAAAAGTAGGGATAGGTCTTTCGAGGGATTTAAACCCCAAATTAGCGCAAATACAGTATACATCAATAGGGCCATGACAATACCTCCCATAACTCGTCGCAAATCTACTTTTTCCGGTGTGTAGGCGATTTTGGATGCTCGGACCACATCGATCACACTACCTGAGGATAAGAAAGCGTGTGCTTTGTAGAAGGAATGGGCCACGAGGTGAAGCATGGCAGCAGGATATACACCTAGACCACAAACCATTAAGCTAAACCCCATGTGACCAACGCTCGAATAACCCAAAGCAGTTTTCACGGAGGTCTGTGTGAGGTACACAATAGACGCAAAAAGCGCTGTAAATCCGCCCAAGGCCATCAACAGCATCGGTGCATACGTACTAGCGTCCATGACATAACTCATACGGATAATCAGAAAAGGCCCTGCATTCAAAAGACCTGCGTGTAGCAATGCGGACACCGGGGTGGGCGTTTCCATTACTTCAACCAGCCATCCGTGTGTAGGAAACTGAGCAGATTTTAAAATCGCTGCCATGGCTAAAAACAACGCTGCTAACTCAACCGGCACGAGCGTACTGTCGATGGTAGTGGGATGCTTAAAGTAGGAAAAGATGACTTCAAGGTTACCCGATCCTACTTGATGGTACAGTAATCCAACGGCTACTAACAAGCAGAAATCCCCAAGCCGGGCCAAGATGAACTTTTTCTTCGCAGCAATTTGAGCCCCCGGCCGCTCTCGGTAGAAAAGCAACAGGCGATGGAGTGACATACTTGTCAATACCCAAGCTAAAAACAACAGCCCGATATTTCCCGAAAGAACCAGCATTTGAACCGATGCAATCGTCGCCGCAAGTCTTCCCAAGAAGACGCCCTGACGCTCGTCTCCATCCAAATAATTGATGCTGAATTTCATTATGATAAAGCCCAGCAGCGCAATCATTCCCAGCATTAACAGACTAAGCGAATCTAGGCGAACGCTAAATCCAATGTCGTTGATTCCGACTAAAGCAGACTCGATCAATCCCAACCTGATGGTGTAAAAACAACAAATGCAACAAATAAGCAGACTGCTGATCGTGGCAAATTTGCCCGCTAAAATCACCTGTCGTGGTTTTGATCCGCGCTGAAACCAAGAGGCGATGGCCACGGCAACAAAAATCGCCGGAGAAATAAGCGCAATAAGTGCTAGTACATTTTCTGACATAGGATACCTGATTTTTTCGCCGCAAAGTTTTGTAAAAAATCGCATAAGTTTTCATTTTGATTTAGTATGAGAACCATAAGGATTTTTTATGTTTCAGCGCAAAAAAGTAATTCGAAAAGTAAAAATCAGATACTATAGACCTATTCATCAGCAGGTTGAGCTTCAAAAAAAGAAGACCTCCCCTCCGAACAAACGATCGAAGAGGAGGCCTATATAAGCTCATTGCAAACAAAAAGTTGTTTGACCAACTAAAAAAATTAGGATTCTACTGAAATAGGCGAAATGCTCTACCGGGGCTTTCTACTCGGAAACTATCGATGTTGCCATTGTCCTGCAATGTCACATAAGCCGTTTTTCCGTCGGGACCACCAAAGGCGATGTTGGAAGGTTTGCTACCCGACATGGTAATCTCCTCCAGCACTTCACCCGCTGGAGAAAGTTTCACCACGGTGCCCTTCCCATGTCGGGTAATGTACAAATTACCGTCAACGTCACAACGCATCCCGTCCATGCCAAAATCTTCAAACTGAATCAACAATCGTTTGTTGCTAACTTCTCCCTCAGGGGACAGATCATAGGCCCACACGTTTCGCTGCACCGACTCATTGACATACAGGGTTTTGTTGTCAGGGCTGACTTCGATACCATTGGTAGTTCCCATATCGGCTTCCAAGAGCTCAAACGCACCCTCTTTACTAACCCTCCATATCTGTCCGTTGCTGTTTTTCCAGCTAGGGTCACTGGCGAATACGATATCATTGTCCATAACGGCGATGTCGTTAGGTTGATTCAGTGTCGGGTCGTGGGCATAGACACTGATTTCCTTGGTATCCATATCCACCTGCAGCACGTTATGCCCGGTATAGTCGGCAATTAGCATCTTACCCGAACTATGGAAACGGATGCCATTTCCCGTACTTCCTTCCGGCAACTCAATAAACAGCGACACCTCTCCGTCCGGGGTTACCTTACCGATAGTGCCCTCGCGAAAGACGTTGACCACATACAGGTTTCCGGCTTTATCCACTGCGGGCCCTTCGATCCCGCCGGTAAACTCTCCTCCGGTGGTAAAGGGCTTGGCGACGTAGTATTCCTCGGTTGATGTGTTTTCCATGGTGTCAGATTGGTTTTGGCTGGAGTTGGAAGTGCAGGCAGCCAGCATGGCCACCCCTGCAAGGAGCAAATTTCTCTTCATGTGCGTAATTGGATTCTATCCGTGGGTTGAATGATCAAAGATAAGGCGATCGCTTCCTAAAAATAGAAAGTTTGTCCCGCATATTTTTCGATTCCATTCATTTTTCCACAGGCGGAACTACCAGTTCTGTTCCGTTTCCAGCCAGCTAATTACTGCTGTAAGGCGCGTTGATGGAGGACCGCTAACTGCCAAAAGGGGGAGACCCCGGTCTTCCAACAACTGCTGATACACGCCGTAAAAGTACGCGCGCATAGAGGGATCCGGGTGCTCGCGTAGTGGATCCGCCTCCCAGGGCATATCTACGCCTGTAAGGATATAGGCATCATAGTGCCTACTTTTGAGCTGCTGGGTAATCCACGGATCCACCTTACCGTATTTGTGTTCACTCCACACCTTAATCACGTGTAAATCCGTGTCGCAAAACAAAAAATTCCTCGCCGAGGCCGCCAACGTATCTTCGCTGATTACCTGGCCCTCCGCAATCTTCAATAGGTCGTCGTAGTCATACGAGCCGTTGCGTTGGTTCAGGTATTCCCGCGCATACTCGGGTACCCAAGGCTCGCCGAAGTAGGCGGCGAGATCGGCACTGAGGGTACTCTTACCCGTGGACTCGGGGCCTATGATCACAATGCGCTTAAGCATGGGCAGATACTTGCTTTGCAGACTTTTTCCAGGCCAATAGGCCAATTACTGCCAAGACCGTGAACACCAAAAACTGAAAAGAGGTAAGCACCAACCCCTTGTACAAATAAAGAGGTACGGATACCAAATCCGTGATAATCCAGGCTATCCAATTCTCCACCTTTTTCTTGGCCATCAGCCACATGCCCACAAAGGCCGTAGCAGTGGTAAAGGAGTCCCACTGGGGTACATCGCTATCGGTAAAAGTGACCAGCACAACATATAATACCACATACGAACCTACCAGTAGCAGTACGGAATTCAAAATTCCCTTCCTGCTCAACCAGGTAACGGGTAGCCGGTCACTGCCCGGCTTGGGCCTAGACCAAACATACCAACCATAAATTGACATGCTGAAATAATAGGCATTGATCCCCATGTCTGCATACAGCTTCACTTGAAGGCAGATCCACACATAAATCAACGTACTGACAATCCCCGTCGGAAACACCAGTATATTCTCCTTCATCGAATAAAACACCGATGCCAATCCAAAAAATACCGCCACGGCCTCTAACCAAGACATTTCCGCAATTCCGGCCTGAAGCCCTTCCATGAACCAATCCATGGCCGAAAATCGAACAAAAAAGGCGAAATCGGAAATTTCGACCACAGTTAGCCCAAGACAAATTACTCACTAATATTTTAGTAATTATGTAACCCTTTTGAATTTATACCCGTAGGTTAGGTATCTGGGGATAAGACTTTTTACCTCCATTAAAATTCAGTTTATGAAACAGCTTATCGGATCCCTTTTTCTGTCCTTCCTTTTTTTGGCTCCACTATCGGCCTCCTATGCCCAGTTTGCCAAAGGGGGACATTTCTCGGAGGCGGGATAAACTTGGATGTGTACACTGCGACCAATTCCCAAACCCGCACTATATTCGGATTGCAACCTTCGATCGGTTTTTTTTCGTCGTCACAAGACGCCTTGGGTATTTCTCCGGTTCTCAGCATCAACAGTGGTCTATCCAGTACCTATGCCAGGCATTCCGGTGGAGTCTCACTTTTTTACAGAAGGTATGTCAGCATTACCGACAAGCTCTTTTTTCAGTTTGGCCCCTCGATGGTTTACCTCACCAACCTGAGTGATGAATACAAATTCAACGATCTTTCTCTACGCTTTTCACCTGGAATGACTTACCGTCCCACACTACGGTGGATGTTTGATCTTTCCTTGGGCTCCTTGGATTACCGATTGGTAAATACAGCCATCAGCACGACGAGTAAAAATACAACCCGGCAGTTAACAGCCAACGTTTCCAATTCAGGGTTTGTTACCGTTGCCTATATCTTTACCCGGAAAAACCAATGAACAGGCTCTATAAATCAACCCTTTTCATTGCCATCCTGATGGTCTACTCGCAGGCTGTATTCTCTCAGCTGGAGAAAGGAACCCACTCCCTGGGACTTGATTTCTCAGGTGGCACCTTCAAAGATTCTTGGGAAGTCGGCGGTGCAAATTTCGGTTCATTGCGAATCACTCCTTCCTATTCGTACTTTTTCCGGGATGGCCTCGCCATGATAACGGGGGCTACTGCAAACAGGCGGACACAAGAATGGTCGTTTATTGACGGCAATCCAAATGAGCGATTGATTAGAGATTTTAGGGTGTTTTCGGGAATCCGGAAACACGTGCAAGTCGCGGAAAAATTTTACCTTCTAGGCACCTTGGGTGCTTTTTACCAGCATGAAAACGAAGAATTGTATTTGCTCATGGGCTCTCCGCTACAGGAAGAGACCGTAGAACGAAAGCGGGACATGGGGGTCTTTGCCGAAGGCGGCATCATCTACTTCCCAAATCCCCGATGGAGCATAGAGCTGATTTTTCAACAAGGAGACCTCGCGAGGATGAAAAACTCAAGCAGATCTTCACAAGGTGAAGGAGAAGTTACCGGCTATCGTTTGGGAATTAAAGGCATGATGGACCAGCCCACATTGGGTATACGGTACTACTTTTTACAGAAGCCATAGCTCGCTCGAGATATTTTTATTGGGCAATGGATTGACTGGGTGATAGGCTAGCTAGTGGGTTTTCGAAGGGACTCTATGCCGTTTATCACTTGTCGAGGAGAAAACAGACCACCCACATCCTTTTTTGCCTGAAAATGCTTAAATAGTAGTGTGAATCATAAATCACGGGCAAACAATCACCAAGTCCTGCAGATCCGCATAACAATACAACCCTTTAACGAAATAACCCCAACCTCCATGGAAGCATTAAATAGAAGGAAATTCATTCAGCATACTGGCTTACTCGCCGCGGGGAGCCTTTTATCCCCCTTGACCGGATACAGTTACCGCCGGGAAAAACAACGACTTGCCATGGTAGGCACGGGTGGTAGAGGCATAGGCATGTGGGGCACTTCCGTTGTAGAAGCCTACAGCGATATCGTCGAATTCGTCGGGCTGTGTGATATCAACCCGGGCAGGGTGGCTTACGCAAAAAATCAGATGAAAGTGGCCTGCCCCGTATACACGGACTTTGATAAAATGCTCAGAGAGGCCAAACCGGATACCCTCATCGTTACTACCACAGATTCTACCCACCACGAATTTATCATCAAGGGTCTGGAGGCTGGCCTGCGTGTGATCTCCGAAAAGCCCATGACTACCGATGCCGAGAAGTGCGAGGCCATCTTTGAAGCCGAAAAGCGAACCGGCAACAAAGTAATCGTCACCTTCAACATGCGCTACACACCCTATGTGGAGGAAATCTGGGAACTACTTCGTAACGGTGAAATAGGAGACATCAAATCCGTGGATCTGAACTGGTACCTCGATACCAGCCATGGCGCCAGCTATTTCAGGCGATGGCACGGAGAGCGACAGTTTGGCGGCACCCTCTTGGTGCACAAAGCCACGCATCATTTCGATACGCTGAATTACTGGATGGACTCGGAACCCGAAGAGGTGTTTGCGTACGGTTCCCTGGATTTTTATGGACAAAAAAACAGTCCTATCCACCACACCCATTGCCGGCCCTGCCCGCATAAATCCTCCTGCAATTTCTATTGGGACATCACCAAAGACCGTGGAGCGATGAGCCTGTACGTAGATCATGAAAAGCACGATGGCTACCTGCGGGATGGATGTGTTTTCCGAAAGGAAATTGATATTTATGACACCATGGCCGTGCAGTACCGGTATGCCAATGGGGTGCCCGTAAACTACTCCCTCACGGCTTTCTCCCCCTACGAAGGCTTCCGGGTAGCGATCAATGGCACCAAAGGCAGACTGGATGCCTGGATCAAATCTTCCATGCCTACGGGCGTGCCTCCCTACCAAGAAATCGTGATTACCAACCTTTTTGGTCACGTCAAAACGATTCAAGTAATCCCCCAATCCGGTGGACATGGAGGATCTGACCCTCGGTTGAAAGACAAAATCTTTCGGTTTCCGGATAGCCCGGATCGGTTTAAGCAGTCTGCAGGTTCCAGAGACGGGGCCATGTCGGCGTTGATCGGAATAGCGGCCCGACAAAGTATCGAAACCGGAAAAATCGTAAAAATAGCCGACTTGACATCGCTCAAACCACTGGCCAAGAAGGCGTAGAGGCAAGGTCTAGATGGAGATTTTAGGATACAGATAGCAAGAATACCGTAGGAATTTTGTGTAGGGAAGGCAACCCCTTACTTTTCCATGCACTAACCGACAGGGTGAGGATTTCCTCATCCGTAGCGGTGAGGTTTTTTCCTATGCATAGCAGGGTAGTGGGCTGTAAGTGCCGAAGCAGATCCTCCGCAAGCTGCTGATTGCGAAAGGGGGTCTCCATAAAAATCTGCGTGCTTTGATCCTTGCGGGCGGTGGATTCCAGATGGCGGATGGCTGCCGCCCGCTCCTTTTTGTCTATGGGAAGGTATCCGTGAAAGGCAAAAGCCTGTCCACTAAAACCCGACCCCATCAATGCCAGAAAAATGGACGAAGGTCCAGGAATGGGTACTACTTGAATACCCTTTCGGTGCGCATAGGCCACTGCCAAGGCTCCGGGATCCGCTATGCCCGGACAGCCCGCCTCCGAAATCACGCCCATGTCATGGCCCTTGAAGAGAGGATCCATCAGTTCTGCCAATTGGGATTCGGACGAATTTTTATCCAGCAGGGACATCTGTAGCGTACCAATATCCACTCCGAGCTGAAGGCTGCTGATGTAGCGCCGTACGGTACGGAAATTCTCCACCAAATAATGGGTAGTATGGGATACTACCTCCTTCACCTGAGGCGTTATCACCTGAGGCGCCGTGCCTTCGGCCAGTACATTGGGGATGAGGTAGAGTTTTCCGTGGGAATGCATTATTTTTGGGTATGGAACATGGAACCGGACAAGTGGCAAAGATACTGATATTTGCCGGACTGCTTTTGGCCGCAGCGGGGTTTCTGCTCTGGCTGCTTCCCAAGTGGGGAGGGTTTAAATCGCTGCCCGGCGATATCGTGATCAAAAGGGAAAACTTCACTTTCTATTTTCCGCTGGGTACCTCCATATTGGTCAGCGTGCTGCTAACCCTGCTGTTGTATCTGTGGAGGAAGGTAAGCGGATAAATCACGAAATACCCATGCAGACAAGCCAAACCTCACAATTAGCTAACACAAGTAAATGCCAATCGCTTATACGGCAAATAAACTAATACCGACGATTCTTGGTCGATAGCTCCACCATGGGGAACAATGGTAGGTGAGACTTTAGACTGCATGCCACTCATCTCCCAAGTTGTCATTGCCATCATAAACCAGGCTCCCTTTTCATTGCTTCCCAAAAAACGTATATTTTGTGGTAGAGAGAAACCCTCCATTACTAATTGGCTATAGCGGGTAGCTGTTTTTCCGTCTAGGTCAATCAGAAGGTGATAAGGCTTGGATTGATAGCTAAGGGAGAAAAGTACTTCATTGTTGCTAAGCCTAATACCGGATTGCAGTGTCCGATATCCCTCAAATCCATTGACGTATTTTAGTTGTTCGAGGGGATGTAGATCCCTGATGTGTGCCGCGTTCAAAAACTGTCCGTTAAAGTCGATCTGGAAGGCCGTAGACTTCGTTGCCTGGATGCAGAAAATCGAATCCGATGAAGGATGATACTGGAGCAGTGATTTTGAAGTGAGTGGAACCAACATGTCACCAGAAATGGGCGGTAGCCAGCGTTCTTCCTGCTCATAAGCGTAAACCTCTATTAATTTTCCATCATGGGTTACCCTGGAAAACTTGGCTGGGGTGGATGGATCGTACCAAGCACGATAAAAAAACAACCCCTCGTCATTTATGAGCAAACTGCCCGCCGATAGTTCGACCGGAATTCGCCTCCGGAAGCCAAGGTCCATTCCATAAACATCCAGCTGCTGTCTGTTATTAATCCATAGGTAAATTTCTTCATTATAGACCTGAGCTGCGGTGATCTCTATATAGTCTTCTGGCCCTTCCCCATAAAAAGACCGCTTCACTACCCCCACTCCGTCTAGAGAAACCACGGAAACATCCACACGATCGTATTGATCAACCAGTACTACTTTTTCCTCTGTGACAAATACTGTATGGCGGCTACCTACTTCAGCATCACCCGCTAACACATACGCACTTGGATGGTAGAAATACTCCTCAAGGGCAAGTGGCGTGGGGCTTTCCCTTAAAGTAATTAATTTCCCTGAATCTTCGATTGGACTGCCACAGGATAAAATAGCAGCCAATACTATTGGAAAATAACGGACACCATTAAATACCATAGAGAAAGATTTTATCTAAAATTACCTAAAATATTAGATAAAACCAATTATTTAGGTTGCTCTACCCCAAAAACGCTTTCAACGTTTCTACCACAGCTTCCGGCTGCTCCGCATGCAGCCAATGGCCGGCTTTCTTGATGAAAATCAGGTGATGTCCGGGAAAAAACCGCTCCATGTCCTCCCGGTCCTTTTCCTGTATATACTTGGAGTTTTCCCCGCCCATAAATAGCGTAGGTCCTTCAAAAGTCCGCTCGCCCTGCAAGGCTTCGCCCACAATTTCGATTTTTTCAGTGATGACGGGCAGGTTTATCTTCCAGGCAAATTTGCCATCTACCCGGGTCAGACTTTTGAGGAGAAACTGCCGTATGCCCAGCTCCGAGATGAACTTGGCCAGTTGATCGTCGGCTTCCTTCCGGGAACTTATCTGGTCAAAATCCAGGCTGTTCAGCCCTTCGAGGATGGTGGCATGATGTACGGGATAGTAGCGAGGGGCAATGTCGGCCACTACAAGCTTTGCTACACGCTCCGGATACTTCAGCGCAAAGTTCATCGCCGTCTTGCCCCCCATGGAATGCCCCATCAGGTACACGGTATCCAGGCCCTCCCCATCCAGCAGTTCCTTCAGATCATCCGCCATCACGGCATAATTCCATTCGTCTGAATGCGGTGAGTCGCCGTGATTACGCTGATCCACCAGGTAAAGGGTATAGTGTTGGGATAGGTCTTTGGCAATGCCCATCCAGTTATCGGCCGACCCAAACAGCCCGTGCAAAATGACTAGAGGCTTGCCCTCACCCGCTTTTCGAAAATTCAATAGCATACTATCTCTTTTTTTGCATCTACTATCAACAATCTGCTAAGCCTGTAGCTCTAGCTGCCTGCGGTACATCTGAATGGTATTCTCTAGACCGTAGTATAGCGCATCGCAGATCAGCGCATGGCCAATGGATACCTCATCAAGCCAGGGGATTTGCTGCTTTAGGAAGGCCAGATTGTGCAGGTCCAAGTCGTGTCCGGCGTTCAATCCCAGACCCAGCTCGCGTGCCAACTTGGCCACCTCCACATAGGGGCGCACCGCGGCGTCCCTATCTTGGTGGTAGTGGCTGGCATAGGGTTCCGTGTAGAGTTCCACCCGGTCGGTACCTGTATCCTTTGCCGGCTCGAAATAGCGGGGCTCCGGGTTGATAAAAATCGACGTGCGCACCCCGTATTCATGCAGCTCGGCAATGATATCTTTGAGCAGGGCCTGGTGGGCAATAGTATCCCAACCGGTATTGGAGGTAATCGCCTCCGGTGGATCCGGCACCAAAGTAGCCTGTGCTGGCTTGGTCAACCGCACCAACTCCATATACCGCTTATCCGGGTACCCCTCGATGTTGAATTCGGTTGTGACCACCTCGCGCAAGGCAAGCACGTCATCGTAGCGGATGTGCCGCTCATCTGGGCGTGGATGCACAGTGATACCCTGGGCACCAAAACGCTCTGCATCCAAGGCCACTTTGACCACGTCCGGGTTATTGGCTCCGCGGGCGTTTCTCAATGTGGCGATTTTATTAATATTCACACTTAATTTCGTCATGTGTCTAATTAAACGTTAATTTTGTGGTAAAGCTGCCTCAAAGATAAACCACAACCGGCGATATTTCGTTTGGTTTCTTGGCAAATCCATGGAGGCCTTCAAATTTGTTTTTTAAAATGTGTTGGCAAAGACCAAATAAACCTAAACATCTAGACCATGAGCCTTAAACTGAAAATCGAAGAGGAAATCAAGAAAGCCATGCTCGCCAAGGAGCGGGACAGGCTACGTGCACTGCGTGCCATCAAATCGCTGATACTCCTCGAAGAAACCAAGGAGGGCGGTGATAAGGGAATCAGTGAGGAGGAAGAACTCAAAATCCTTACCAAAGCGGCCAAGCAGCGCAAAGACTCCGCAGAGATTTTCCTTCAACAAAAGCGTCAGGACCTGGCAGATCTGGAGCTTAGTGAACTGGGGGTGATCAACGAATTTCTTCCCAAACAGCTCAGTGAACAAGAATTGGAAGCTGAACTCCAAGCAATTATCGCTGAGGTAGGTGCCGAAGGTCCAAAGGACATGGGAAAAGTAATGGGTGCTGCCACCAAAAAATTGGCCGGAAAAGCCGATGGCAAGGCCATATCTCAAACAGTAAAAGCCCTCCTCAACCCATAAGCATTGGCTACCATTGATGTCATCTTGCTCATCATGCTGGGGGTGGGGGCCTATAGCGGATATAAGAAAGGCTTATTTATAGGCATACTGTCCATCATCGCCTTCTTTTTCGGCCTTTTAGTGGCCTTCCGTTTTATGCATATCGGGGCGGCTATGTTGGCAGAACGGGTGGAAAGTCTCACGTTTATGCTTCCGTTTATCTCTTTTTTGATTATCTTCTTCGTGGTGACAGCAGTGATCCGAATCTTGGCCTACTTGGTAAAGCAGGCTTTGAATTTGACGATATTGGGATCTTTCGACAGTTTTGCAGGAATGGTACTGGGCGTATTTAAGTGGGCGATGATGATCAGCCTGCTCTTGTGGGTAGCCCATGCATTTGATTTTAAAATCCCTGAGAGATTCATGGAAGGTACTGTCCTCTACCCCATCCTAACGCCCATTGCCCCTACCGTCGTCAGCCTCTTAGACCAATACACGCCCATTATCGAAACCACCATGGCGGCGGTAAAAGACCTGGTAAACTCCGGAGCAAGTGATTCTGTTAATTGACAATTTCGATTCCTTTTCTCACATATTGGCGGATTATTTCCTCCGCACAGGGGTGTCGCTTTCCATCGTCCGAAACGATGTCAAGTTAAATCAGCTCATCCTTACAGACTATTCTGCCCTAGTCGTATCTCCTGGCCCGGAGACACCAGAAAAAGCAGGTAATTTGATGGAAATTTTAGCCTATTACCACGACAAGATCCCCATACTGGGGGTATGTTTGGGGCATCAGGCTATCGGTCAGTTTTTCGGCGCCGACTTGGTCCGCAGCGAAAGGCCCATGCATGGAAAAGTAAGTCGGGTATTTCGGCAACATACCCACCCTGCTTTCGAGGGGTTGCCTGACTGCTTTAGCGTAACCCGATACCATTCGCTGGAGCTGAAAAACCTACCGGAGGAATTGCAAACCCTATACACCACGGAAAAAGGAGAAATTATGGCCATGGCCCACCGGAAGCTCCCGATTCTTGGAATTCAATTTCATCCCGAGGCCTACCTGTCCGAATACGGAGAGCAAATGATCCGCTCATGGCTTTTTACACATGAATTGGACAAATTACCGGCGAAACCCTAAGAAATAAAGAAAAAATCTGTTTATTCCTGACATTTTTTATCACTTTGAACATTCGTCCGGATAAGGACGTTTTATTTTTGATTTCAAATTAATATCTTTAGCGATATATGCAGGCATACGAATTTATCAACAACCTCATTCCACCTCTTAAACTTACCGACCGGGTAGGTAAAGCCTTGGCTTGGATGGAGGAAATCAGAACAGACGTGTTGCCTGTAGTCCACGAAGGTCACTTCATGGGCCTTGTAACTGACGAGATGATCTACGAGATCAACAATCCAGACCTAACCATACAGGAAATGGATCTTATCTCCACCGGTGGCTTTGTGCAGATGGACAGGCATATCTACGAGGTATTGCGGGTTTCCTCGGAACATCACGCGAATATGGTGGCCGTCTTGGACAAAGATCAGGTCTATCAGGGGGTAGTCACCGTGGAAGATGCGATCACCGCGTTCACGGATTCCATATCGATCCAATCGCAGGGCGGGGTGTTGATCTTGTCCATGTTTATGACGGATTATAGCCTATACGATATTGCGCGGATTGTGGAATCTGAAAATGCCAAGATTCTCAGCAGTTTCATTTCCAGCGACCCGCTAGATGATAGCAAGATCAAGGTGACCCTGAAGTTAGACCAAACCGAACTGCGTCACATCAAGGCAACCATGGAGCGATTTGGTTATAAAGTCATTGATCACTACCAGGAAGAGATCGGACTAAGCTCGGAACAGGACCGACTTGGCAACCTGCTGCGCTTTTTAGACATTTAATTGACTGGATGAAAGCCACACTCCACGGTATTAACTTTGAACCCGAATTTAAGCCCTCTATCCAAAAACTTCTCCAGGTATTGGAGAGAGTAGGCTTTGAGGTGTTCGTTACTTCCGCATTTTTTAAAAGTTTGCAAAAATTGGGAATACCTTCGGCATCCATATCCCTTCTTTCTGATAAAACACGGATATCGGAGATGGATGTGGTGATATCCGTGGGCGGAGATGGCACCCTCTTGGATGCCGTTTGCCTGGTGGGCCCTCATGAGATTCCAATCATGGGAATTAACACCGGACGGCTAGGCTTTTTGGCTACCATTGCCAAAGACGATATTGAAGGTGCGATTCATACCTTGGCAAACAAAGAATATTCCCTAGAAGATAGAACCTTGGTCCACTTGGACTCCAAACCGGAGCTGTTTGATGGGCTGCCCTTTGGGCTAAACGAATTTACCATTCACAAGCGGGACACCTCCTCCATGATTACGGTGCATACCTATATAGACGGAGAATATGTAAACAGCTATTGGGCGGATGGGCTGATTATTTCCACACCCACAGGATCTACAGGCTATTCCCTTAGCTGCGGCGGTCCATTGATCTCGCCTTCGGCCAAAAATTTTGTAATCACCCCCGTAAGCCCACACAACCTGAATGTTCGACCGATGGTGGTTTCAGATGACAGTGAAATCTCGTTTAAAATAGAGGGAAGAAGCGAGAAATTTCTGGTATCTTTAGACTCTAGGTCCACACCCATTGACGCCTCGGTTGAGTTGAAGATCAAAAAGGAACGGTTCGTCGCCAAACTGGTGAAATGCCACAAGTACAGCTTCTTTGACACCCTCCGCCAAAAACTGAATTGGGGCTTTGATATGCGAAATTAGTTTTAACAAAAATTAACCCGGGAAATACCTTGTTTGGTTTTTTATTCGTTGGGTAGTTTATAAATTGCACAGACTTGAATAGAAAAACGTTCCATGTTGCGCTGCACGTAGCAGCTTGGTTTTCAGCTTTCTTTATTGGGCTGAGTACAGGAAAGGCACAGCAGTATGAAGTTGGATTTGGATTGGGAGGAGCCACCTATACCGGAGACATCATCCGCAGGGTGGATCCCAGTCAGTTGGGTATTCAAGGTACGTTGTTTGGCAGACGAAATTTTGACAATGCATGGAGCTTGCGTGCCGGAGTGCATGTGGCCCGCTTAAACGCAGCCGACAGTGTGCGGCCCATAGACCCGATGGCTTTCGCCAGAAACGCCCATTTCAGTGGGACCCTCGTTGAGGTATCCGCCGTAATGGAATTCCATTTTCTGGATTACATGGCCCATAATTCCGTGACACGGTTTTCTCCATACGGTTTCTTCGGATTGGGATACAGTATTTTCAGCGGCAACGGACAGGCCCACGACGATGACCTAACGGCCGGCAGTTATACGACCTCCACACCGGTAATCCCCTTCGGTATAGGCCTCAAGTACAAGCTAAAAGATCGACTCATTTTAGGGATGGAAGCAGGTATGCGGGCTACGTTCAGCGATCAGGTGGACAAAATTGCCAATGAAGAACGGTATTTGCCCCGTTTTCAGGACGGGCCGCCCCCTACCAATCGCACCATTAATCCCTATGCACTAAATTTTGGCAATCCAAATGACCGGGATTGGTATTATTTCCTTGGCCTCACGCTCAGTTATTCCTTCCACCAAGTTAAGTGCTTTAACTAGCTTTAACGATTTATAATTAGCCTTTAGGGTAGAATTTTAAAAAAGAAATGTCATTTTTGTACCTTCAAAAACAGAAGTTTTGGAGAAGTGCAAAGCATGAAGGATAAAATCGACAGGAATAACATCCCCCAACACATCGCAGTAATCATGGACGGTAACGGTCGCTGGGCTCAGAAAAAAGGAGCCATGCGCATATTCGGACACCGGAATGCCATTTCTGCAGTTAGGGATGCGATTGAAGGATCTGCCGAATTGGGTGTCAAGTACATTACCCTATATGCTTTTTCTACCGAAAATTGGTCCCGGCCTCAGGATGAGGTAAATGCGCTGATGGAAATATTGGTGCAGGCCATCGTGGATGAAGTCCCCACCATGATGAAGAACAATATCCGCTTGGCGACTATCGGCGACGTTAGTAGTCTGCCGGACGGGTGTCAGTCGCACCTGAAGTGGGGTAAGGAAGAGACAAAAAATAACACTGGACTCACCGTAGTGTTGGCCCTCAGCTACAGCGGACGCTGGGAAATTGCCAGTGCAGTGACTGAAATTGTCAAAAAAATAGTCTCCGGTGACATAAAGCAGGACGAAATCGATCAGCAGATGATAGCGGCACACCTCAATACCGCCGGCATACCTGATCCAGAATTATTGATAAGAACCAGTGGAGAGCAGCGTATCAGCAATTTCATGCTCTGGCAGGTGGCCTATACCGAGTTGTTTTTCACCGAGGTATTGTGGCCCGACTTCAGAAAGAAAGATCTCCACGAAGCCATCCTGGCCTATCAACAGCGGGAACGCCGCTTTGGTATGACTGGAGCTCAGATTAAATCACAAAGTTGATGAAAAAATTTAGTATTATCGTCTGTTTATTGCTGCTGACCGTGGGCATGTCAGAGGCGCAGATTCGTCTGGGCCAAAGTAGATTTGCCACTCAAAGGCCGACAAATATTCTGGACCTAGACTATTCCAAGCCGAAAAAATTCCGAATAGCCGAAATCCAAGCGGTTGGATTGAGTACCTTGGACGAAACCGCCATCATCTCCTTGGCGGGACTCCGTGTAGACGACGAGATCAGCGTACCAGGCGATGCCATATCAAGTGCCCTCAAAAAGCTGTGGGCACAAGGGATCATCGGAGACGTGAAGATATTGGTAACCAAAATTGAAGGCGATGACATTCACCTGCTTTTAGAACTTACCGAAAGACCCCGATTCAGCCGGGTGGAATTTACTGGTATCAATAAAACCCAAGAAGGAGAACTCAAAGACAAGGTCTCTATCCGGGGCCGGGTAGTACGGGACGATGTATTGAACAACTCCCAGCGGAAGATCAAAGCATACTTCGTGGACAAAGGGTTCCTCAATACCGAGGTCAAAGTAGTGCAGGAACGGGACACTACCCTCCCGAACAGCGTGAAACTACTTTTTAACGTAGACAAGGGCACCAAAGTCCGCATCAATGAAATAAAGATCGACGGAAACGATAACATCGCCGACAATAAGATCAAGAAAAAGCTAAAAGGTACCAAAGAGCACCCTAGGTTTTACATCTTTAAAGACTTGGTGTCCCGTATCACCAATACCACCCCCAAAACCGCCAAGCAAGCCATCGTATACCGGAACCCGGTCACGGAAGAGGAGATCCAAACCTACATCAACCGAAACTTTAAGCTCAACTTTTTCAATGGCTCCAAGTTCGTTCGAAATGATTATCGGGAGGACAAAGAAAAGGTTATCGCATTTTACAATAGCCGAGGATACCGCGACGCAGCGATCGTACGGGATTCCATTTATAATTACGATAAAGACCGGATCAACCTAGACCTTTCCATCGAAGAGGGCCGTCAATACTACTATCGAAACATTACGTTTGCGGGCAACTACATTTATGATAGTGAGCAGCTACAGGCCAAGCTTGGCATCTTCAAAGGTGACATCTACAACAAAGAGAAGCTAGACAAACGACTAAACTATGACCCTCAGCGGGGAGATGACGTCAGTTCTCTTTATCAGGATGACGGGTACCTGTTCTTTACCATTGATCCAGTAGAAGTAAATATCGCCGGCGACTCCATTGACATCGAGCTGCGAATATTTGAAGGACCACAGGTGACCGTTAACTCCGTATCCATAGAAGGTAACGAGCGTACCAGCGACCACGTGGTTATGCGGGAAATCCGAATACTTCCAGGACAGAAATTCAACCGTAGCGCCTTGGTGCGAACCATCCGGGAGCTTTCCCAGATTGGATATTTTGATCCGGAAAACATCGAGCCGGATATGCGTCCTAACTTTGAAGACGCCACGGTAGATATCGTCTTTAAATTGGAAGAGCGGCCCAATGATCAGATAGAGCTATCTGGTGGATGGGGAGGATTATTTGGATTTGTAGGTACGGTGGGCCTTACTTTCAATAACTTCTCAATCAAAAACATCAAAGACTTCTCCAAGTGGCGGCCACTTCCAGTGGGCGACGGTCAGAAAGTGTCCCTTAGGGTTCAGGCCAACGGTCAAAGCTTCCAAAACTACAGTGTCTCCTTTACCGAGCCATGGTTTGGCGGGAAAAAGCCCAACGCATTGAGCATAGGGTTTAACCACTCCGTGCAGCGACAGATTGATCTGTGGAACCGCCAAAACTTCGGCGCAGACATGGGATCCTTTAAGATCACCGGCGTCAATGTGGGCTTGGCCAAGCGGGTTACCTGGCCGGATGATTACTTCCAGGTTAGTAATTCACTGCAATTCCAAGTCTATGACTTTGACCGATATGGAAACTTCTTTGGACTAAGTTATAACACCGGTACTGCGCGAAGCATCGCGTTAAACACTACCATTGCACGGAATAACATCGACAACCCGATTTATCCTCGATTTGGCTCAAACATCATTTTGAGCGGTACACTAACGCCGCCTTACACGTCCATGAACCGAAGCATCAATCGGGAATCACCCGATGAGGTAAAGTACCAATGGTTGGAGTACCACAAGTGGATGTTTGATGCATCGCTTTACACCCCACTCTTTGGCTCCAATAAACTGGTATTTAGTGCCAGAACACACTTGGGTTTTGTGGGCTCCTACGGCGACCGTATAGGCATCATTCCATTGGAGCGTTTTGTGTTGGGTGGAGATGGTATGAACATGATGAACTTTGCCCTTGGCCAGGAAATTATCGGTCTGCGGGGTTACGAAAACCAATCCATTACACCCGGTAGGGATTTCAGGGGACAACCTGGAGCACCGATCCCCTACGGAGGAGTGGTCTATAACAAGCACGTGATGGAAGTTCGCTTCCTAGTATCACCCAACCCTTCAGCAACCATCTTCCTCCTAGGGTTTGCCGAGGCTGGTAACAACTGGGGTAATTACGCTGAGTACAACCCCTACGACCTGAAGAAGTCAGCGGGATTTGGTGCCAGGATTTTTATGCCTGCCTTTGGGTTGCTGGGGATAGATTGGGGGTACGGCTTTGACGAAGTCCCTTCCATTTCCAATCCAAATCCAGGACGCAGTGGTGGCATGTTCCACTTTACCATTGGACAACAGTTCAGATAATTATGGAAAAGTGCCTGAAATTAGTACTTTTGCTGTCTCTTTTGCCGATGGTGGGTATGGGACAGAAGATAGGCTATGTAGATACCGAATATATTCTCAACAAACACCCGGATTACAAGAAAGTGCAGGAAGAGGTGGAGGCCCTCGGATCTGAATGGAAAAAAGAGGCACAAAAATTGGATACTGAAATAAAGGAACTCTACAACGCCCTAAAGGCGGAAGAAGTCCTGCTGACAGAAGAGATGTATGAGGAGCGAATGTCTGTGATCAGGGAGAGAGAACGGGAGGCAGTAGCCTTCAAAAACCGTGTTTTTGGCGTAAATGGGCAGTTTTATCAGAAGCAATCCGAACTGATGCAGCCCCTTCAATCGAAGATCTACGATGCCATAGACCGGGTTTCGAAGCGAAATGCACTGGCAATTCTCTTTGATAAGGCCTCCGGACCAAGCGCCATCATATATACCGACCCTCGGCACGATTACTCCGACTTTGTGTTGGAAGAGCTAGGTTTAGATGAAAACAATTAACATTTAATAAAAATTAACACTATGAAAGCAAGAATCATCCTATCGGCAATTGCAGTGCTTTGCTTTGGATTTGTAGCCTCTGCACAGGAGGTAAAGATTGGTTATACCAACGTAGAATACATCATGAGCCTGATGCCAGAGATGGAGCAGATAGATGCGGATATCACCGATTACGGTGCACAATTGGATCAACAGATCCAAACCAAAAACCGGGACTTTCAGCAGCAGGTGCAATCCTATCAGCAATCCATGAATTCGATGACGGAACAGGCCCGAGGCGAGAAAGAGCAGCAGCTTACCAAAATGCAGCAGGATATCCAGAAGTTTCAGCAGGATGTACAGGCCTCCTATCAGCGCAAGCTTCAGGAGCTTCTAGAGCCCGTACAAACCAAGGTATATAATGCCATCAATGCGGTTGCCGCTGAAAACAACTATACCCATATCTTTGCCGACTCTGCTGGTCAGGCTCCTGTACTATTGTACACCAAAGACGATGATCCATTTACCGACTTGGTATTGACCAAACTGGGAGTGACGCCTCCAGCAAATCCGAATAATTAATTTTAACATTAAAAAATTATGAGCCCACTCCGCCTTCGGTGTGGGCTTTTTTTATACTTTTATAGTTAGAGGCAGATTTCTTATTTACCCAACCCCAGCACCAAATGAGTTTATCCGTTTTGCTATGGACCGCGCTAACCTTTTTACCACAGGGCGTCCTATATGACCTGGAAGCCACAGAGGTCGTTGTGAAAACCACCGATGCCGGTGAGCGCTATTTTTCGTATCTCATCACCAACGTGGGAAGTGAAATTGCCCCGGCGGGAAGCTACGAAGTATTCCTTTCAGTAAACGGGCGGGTGATCAGCCTGGATACCAAAACCTCGGCATTGGATCCCGGCAAATCCCTTCTTTACACCTCAGAGACAAAATTTACTCCAAGCGACAAAAAAAACAAGCCGCTGAAATTTAAACTAAAGATCAATACCAAGGATGCCAACAAGGCAAACAATCAATACCTAGGAACCGTATCGTGGTAAAGAGTACAGGTTTGCTTTGACTGACGATTGGTTTCACTCGTAGGGAAGGGTCACCACAAAGGTAGTTCCTTTCCCAACTTCACTTTCGACCTCTACGTAGCCCCCCATAGCTTCAATTTGATTTCTAGTAATGTATAAGCCAACACCCCGTGAATCTTCATGTCGGTGAAAGGTCTTGTACATGCCGAAAAGGTCTTTGCCATATTTAGTTAAATCTATCCCCAGTCCGTTATCTTCAAAATACAATTTTACAACATCCTTCTCTTCTCTTGAGAATATTTTAAGACAGCTAGGTCGTTCGGGTGACTTGTACTTAATGGCGTTTGTAATAAAATTCAGCGTGATGCTTTCGATATATGCAGGAATAATTCGAATTTTTAGGTCCTCGGAAACTTCGTTGATGACTTCAATTTTTTCTCTTTCGATTATCGCACGCAAACTCTCTATGTTTTTCCGTACAATCGGCCGAATTGAAAGTATAAACCTAGCTTCCTCGTCCAAGTTTACACGAATAACCTCAGAGAGGTCCTTGATGGTATTCATGAGATTTTCTGACCCGGTTTCAATCATCTGAACGATTTCGTTTTCGAAATACTCAGGTTGTACTGCTTTTAACACTTCCAACAACCCGGATATCCCACCACTATGAGACCTGAGATTGTGGGATACGATGTAGGCGAAATTTTTAAGCCGATCGTTTTGGGCCATTGTGAGTTGATGCAATGTCTCGATTCTTTTTTCAGCATCCTTTTGTTGGCTAATGTCCACCGCAATGCCCAAGTAACCAATCGTATGATCGTTTTGAACTATTGCGGTAACCGACAACAAGACAGGCAATTTTGATCCATCTTTTCGAATATATGTCCATTCCTGCGTATGAGCGACACCCTGTTTCGCTCTAAACACAAACACATCGAACCCCGAGACCTCAACTCCGTACTTATCTGTTAAGATATTTGCCTCCTGAACGACCTCCTCTTCTAGGTGAAAAACTTGAGGTGAGGCAACTCCTACCACTTCACCCGCTGAATACCCCAGCATCTTTTCAGCTCCAGTATTAAACAACGATATGGTACCTTCCGTATCTGTGGCAATAATGCTCACCTGTGACCCTGCATCCAGCACAGCTTGTAAATTGGAAATTGCACGTTGAAGATCTTTTTCGCGTTTCTTCTTTTCGGATATATCCTCAATCACAGACCAAATTAACTTCCTGCCATTTAGGTCTTTGATGACGACACCATTTAAAAGAACCGGGTAACGAGATCCATCTTTCCTGATGTACTGCTTTTCAAGTGGACCATATCTCCCTGACAATTCCATATTCCGCACAGCCTCGCTCTCTTTGTCTGCATACTCCTCTGGGGTGATATCAAAGTAGCTTAACCCCAGAAACTCGCTCTTTTCGTAACCAGTGGGCTCTAAGAGTTTAGCATTCACATCTAGAAATTCGCCAGTATGATAATCGTTTAGAGAAATACCAATCGGAGATAAATCATACAACGCTTTGAGAATGTTCCTTTGGTATTCTGCCTCCTCTTCTCTTTGCTTCCTATCAGTAATCTCTTGGTGTGTTCCATACATCTTCAAGGCCCTACCATCGGTCGACCATGAAATAACTTTACCACGTACATTTACCCAAATGTAGTTGCCATTTTTGTGCCTCATACGCAGTTCCGTTTGGAAAAACTCCCGCTGCTTTTTGAAGCACTCGATCAATAGTCTCCTCGCACCTTCAAGTCCATCTTTATCGGCATGAGACTCCCACCCCGAAAAGGAAATAGGCTGAATCTCATTCTTCTCGTAACCAAGCATCTGGGCGTAACGGTCATTAATCACTACCTCGCCGGTTGATATATCCCACTCAAACGTTCCTGCGCTGGTACTTTCGATCAGCTCTCGATAGCGGTTTCTGGAATCGACAATATCTTGGATAGGTCGACCTTCAGGAATAATAAATAAAACCTGGCCTGACTCATCTATTACGGGCTTTAGACTAAATAAAATGGTCGTTGTAAGACCATCTTTAACCAACACAGTTTCTTCATAAGCTATTTCCTGTCCTTCAAGTACTTTTTCAAAACTCTCTTTTAGCCGTTGTTGAGCTGCCTCCGATATCTGCCACCAATAGCAGTCCCAGAAAAATCTACCTATCACGTCTGTTCTTTTCAACCCAGCCCTATTCAGAGCGGTTTCATTGGCATCCAACAAGATGCCCTGGGTATCCAGAAATCCAATGAAAGAATTACTGGAATTAAATATACCCTGAAATTTCAGCATCTGCTTTTTGACGACCGAGATATCTTGAAAAGCCCCGACTACCGTGCCATTGATCCGCTTCCCGGTAGCTCGCACCCACTTCAAATTCCCTTTGGCAGTGACCAAACGGCAGGTCACGTCAAATGGAGTATCCTTTTCAATGCATTGCACTAGCGCCGACCGGATAATATGCCGGTCATCTGGATGATAAAAATCAATGCCATTGGAACGATTGTGATCAAAACCAACCGGTAACTCATGGATATCGTAAACCTGTTCTGTCCAACGGGTCTTTCCTGTCGATATATCAAGCTCCCATGCTCCAATCTGATTAATTTGCTGAGCTTCCTCCAACAGAAAAAGTGCCTTCCGAAGCTTTAGTTCATTCTTCTCGAAATCCAGGTTCTTTTTTCTCAACTCCAACAACTTCATCACCTGGGTGGCAAGACGCTTCAAGGAGTCAGCTTGCTCATCCGAAAGGACATGCGGATTACTATCGATCACGCATAGGGTACCGAACGTGAATCCCTCCTGACTAACTAAAGGTATCCCTGCATAAAAAACTATATGGGGGTCACCAAGGACGAGCGGATTATCCTGAAATCGAGGATCCCTTCTGGCGTCCTGTACCACCATCATCTCACCATTCCGATGCAAGGCATGCGCACAAAAAGAATACTGCCTTGGAGTCTCCCGCTGCTCGATCCCATGACGGGCGAGAAACCACTGCTTATCTTCGAAAACCACGCTGATCAACGATATACGGGTCTCACAAATCCGAGACGCCATCTTCGTTAAAAAATCAAACTCTTCTAGGTCGGTTATACCATCTAAATGGTACTCTCCTAACACTCTCAATCTCTCCTGTTCTTCCTCCTTAATACTCGAGGCCATAGTAAAGTTGTATCATCGTTAAAAACTATCAATTATCCAAGTAACCAAATATTCTGAAAAAAACCTAACTATTCACGATTTCCCAAAACCTCTCAAAGAGAACCCCCCTCTATGATTAGCTCTCCTGATACTTGGATCACGCTTATATCATACTACCAGCCTAACACACCTAACGGTAATACTCCTGATTCTCCTTGGTCACGATATCAATGGGCATGTAGTACACCGGGTCTACGGGCAGCTTGAGACTCAAATGGCGGTAAAGATTCATCAGACCCTTATAACCCTGATCCTCCGGTTTGTGACAAATCAAAAAGTCTATGACTCCCTTTCGCAGATATTCCTGATTCTGTAACACAAAATCGTATCCAACCAGGTGCAAATGGGTGATTCCTTCGTCTTCCAGAAACTTTGCCACGGAAAACACCCGCGAATTCGTCACGAAAATCGCCTCCACAGCGGGATGATGCATCATGGCCCGCTTCAGCGAAATTTCCACCGATTCTTGATCCGCATGCTCAATGTCCAGTCTGATCAGGTCATAGGGATCATCACTTTGTTCAAAATAGGATCTAAAGCCCTTTTCGATCTGTGCGTAGTTATAGCTATTTGGTTGCTTGGTGATATGCACCAACAAAATTTTCCGGGACTTACCAAGTCCAAAATCACATAATCTCGCGCCAAGAAAGCCACTCTGAAGTAACGGCGGGCCGATATAAGATAGGCTCGGTTGGTTCTCGATATTGCTGTCTATAAACACAAACGGCATACCTTTCTCCTTACAGTATTTCAGGAATGGCACGGCCTCTTCCACAAAAGAAGGAGCGATTAACACGCCGTCATAGTTCTTTTCCTTGATTTTTTCTACCCCCTGCTGAAAGGTACTTCTGTCCTGCAGATCAAAGAGGAAGGTATCCACCGTCACGCCGTATTGCTTGATTTCCTCCTGTGCCCGTTCAATGCCCTTCAAAGGAGCATCCCAAAAGTCGGTCCGCTCTGAACGCTTGGGAATGATCACGGCGATGTGAAACACCTTACCCGATGCCAGCCTACTCGCCAAGATATTGGGTCGGTAGTTGAGCTCTTTGATAATGGCTTCAATCTTCTTTTTCGTTTTGGGAGACACCCCACTTCGATTGTGTAATACGCGGTCTACGGTAGCAATGGATACGTTTGCCCTGCGGGCTATTTCCTTGACCCCCGAAAGAACTCTCTTGCTTTTCATCTGTTTATAATTTGTTCTTTAACGGTCAGATAGAATCCCTGCCTATCGGCAGGCAGGTCGCATGTTTTCCCGATAGCTATCGGGGCATCCCGCTGTGTGACGGCTACATCATGCTAGATTTCATGTGTTTATAACTTTTTATTGGCTGTCATATCTTGCGCACAAAGATTGGGCTAGCGGATCCCTGAACCAACCCAACTACCCATTCGCCTGCCCTCCCAAGAATTCATTCATATGTTGCCGAACAAAGTCATCGTCGTTCAGGTGCGGATAGTCCCTGTATACCCGATCTATTTCTTCCATTTGGCCCGGTGACAATTCCTCGGAAGGGTTGAGGCACCAGCGACCTTCCAACAGCCCCTGCCGACGAAGTATCTCGTGAATCCCTGGGATACAGCCGTGAAATTGGTGGTGTGGATCGAAGATCGCCGCATTCACGTCGGTTACCTGCACACCGAGTGCTAGCAGCTCAGACATACTCGGTGAACCGCTCCGCTTACAGTGTTTGATATCCTCCAAGAGCTCCACAGCCTTATGGGTCCATACAGCCCAATGGCCGAGTAACCCACCTACGATTTCCTTTTCCCGGTAACTGCCGTTTACCCACATGCGGTACGTAGTCAAGAGGTCAGCGACGATATTATCGTCGTTGCCGGTATACAGGGCGATATCTGCGTACCTGTCTGAACCCAGCACGGCCCGAATGACATCCAGTGATTGGTACCTGTTGAAGGGTGCCATTTTGATGGCATGTACGTTGGGAATATCGGCAAAGTCCCTCCAGAATGCATGGCTCAACAACCTGCCTCCCGCTGAAGGCTGGAGGTAAAAGCCAAATAGCGGAATATGGTCGGCAACTTTTTCTGCCCGCTGTATCAGCTCCGCTTCGGACCAGTCCCCAAGGCCACCGGCACTCAACAGACCCAAGTCATAGCCCAATTCAGCCGCCAATTGGGCTTCTGCGATAGCCTGATCCGTGGGCCCCACGATTCCGGCAACTTTCACAAAGGGCCGGGTAATCTGGGCCGCGTGAATCTCTTCCATGGCGATGCGCAAGACCGGCTCAAACAGCCCTACCTTCTTATCCCTGATTTCAAACTGGGTGGAGTGTACTCCCACCGCCACACCACCGGCCCCACTTGCGATGTAGTAGCGGGTAAGGCCTCGTTGCCTTCGCTCATCGAACTTCCGCTCACCATCCAATGCCAAGGGGTGCGCCGGTATGGCCAAGCCATCATGCAAGGCTGTCTTTATCGATTTATCTAGTATGTTCATTTCACTTTGGTTTATCTCCAGCAGTCAGCATTCGTCCCGCACCGAATGCCGGAACCGGCTGGATTAATATTTTCCAGATCGCTCTTGAAAATGGGTGGGTTTATTAAAGGTCTCCCCGCCTTGTATGACCCATTCGTACGTCATTTCTATCATTTCTTTGAGGGTAACACGGGGATAGCCAAACAGCCTATGGCACCGTGCCGCATTGTTAAGCAAGGCACTGGGGGCCTCCTCACCGCCAAACTTAGGCCGCTTGCCGAATAACTCTCCAAACTCCTCTGCCACCCACCGGATAGATACGATTTCCGGACCGGTGACGTTGAGGATCTTGGCCGGAGCTTCGCAATGCAGCAGGGAACGCAGGGCAATCTCATTTGCATCACCTTGCCAGATCACGTTCATGTATCCGTTGGTCACATCGATTTCCCTTTCTTCGTAAACCATCTTCGCGATTTCCAACAAATTTCCGTAGCGCATATCAATGGCATAATTCAGCCTGTAAATGAGCATGGGAATTTGGTAGCGGTGGCTAAAGGACTGAAAGATCCGTTCCCGGCCGAGACAGGATTGGGCGTACTCACCCACTGGCCCCGGCGGGGTATCTTCTGTGGCCCCTCCCGAACTCAACGGTACAAAAGGATAGACGTTACCGGAAGAAAAAACCACGATTCGGGCAGCCCGGTTGTGCTCGGCCACCCTCCCGGGAAGGTAGGCATTCATAGCCCAGGTAAAATGCTCGTTGCCACTCGTACCAAACTTTTTCCCAGCCATAAAAATCACATTCTCCACCTTGGGCAATCTGGCCAACTCCCCGTCATCTAGGATATCCGCGGATATCGCCTCCACCCCATGGCGGATCAAATCATCCTTCACGCCTGCCTCGGAAAAGCGGGAAACACCGATGACCCTACTGGAGGAACCTGCCTGCCTCAGGGCATTTACGGCTAGTTTTGCCAAGCTAGGGCCCATCTTGCCACCCACCCCTAAGACAAGGATATCTCCCTGTATTCTTGCCATGTCCGCTACACAAGCTTCGCTGGGTGTAGCCAGTTTCCTCTCCAATTCTTCCAATGAATTCATGTATTATTGTAACAGTTAGGTTATGACAAAAAGAGACTCTTAAAATTGGTTCCCGCCAAGACAAGCAGCACCAGAATGCCCACTACGCCAAGCACCCGCGTACGCCTACTATTCGCCAGCGCTCCCATCAACTTAGTGTCCCCAGCAATGAGAAACATACCAATCCCTATAAACGGCACCACAAAGATCGTGACCCCCTGAGCAAAGACGATGAGCTCCAGCGGCAGCCTTCCAAACACCAGCGCGACCGTGGCCCCTAATACAATGACCAAAGATATCAGAATCTTTACCGGCTTGCTGTTCAGATCCCTCCCCAGACCAAGCGCATCTGCAAATAAGGTACCCCCTATGGTGGCATTTCCCACCAACGAAGAAAATGAAGCTCCAAAAAGCCCCAGCATAAAGATATGCGTAGCCAAGTTACCGTACAGGGGCTCAAGCGCCTTCCCCATATCGGAAGCCGAATTTACCTGAATACCCTGTGGAAACAGGATGGTCGCAGCACTTACCAGTATCATCCCAGAGATCAATCCCAGCACCAGAATACCCGTAAAGGCTTCTTTTTTGGCCTGAGTGGCTGAAGACGTTTTCCACCCCCTCTCCTGCACCAAATAAGACTGATAAAAAGCCCCGCCTATGGAAAAGGTAGAAGCCACCAGCGCAATGACCAGCAACAGCGATCCCTCCGGAACAGACGGTACGAGGCTTTGAAGGATTCGAACCCAATCTGGTTTGGAAATAACTACAGTAAACAAAAAAGAAATTAGCATGATCCCCACCATGGTTACCATGACTTTCTCCAAAATCTTATAAAAAGAGCGGGTAAATAACAGGGATATTGCGGCGAGGGAGATAAACAGAATCCAGGGGACTGTAGACGTACCAAATGACTCAGCGAATGCCAGACCGGCTCCGATGGTATTTCCCGCTTGGAAAGAGGCAGTTACCAGAAAGATCCCAAATCCTGCCAAAAGAGCTGCCCATTTTCCCCAGCGTTGCCGGAAAGTGGCCAACAGCGACTGATTGGTAACCAACCCAATACGGGCTCCCATTCCCGTGAAGGTCATCATCAGCACAGTGGTTACTACCAGCACCCACAAGAGGTTATAGCTAAATACGGCACCAAGCTTGGAGGTGATGGTTAGGCTGCCGGGGCCAAACACTAGGGCTGCCGTGATAATGCCCGGTCCCAGGGACTTCCACCAGCGTCGAAACGATCCTGGGTGTTTGGATGGCAGAGAGGATGGTTCTTTCAATGTTTGTTGGTTTGGGTGACAAATTTTTTGTCCACGTTCTGGCAAAATCCTGCCAATATACTCATTTTTTTAATCAACGGGTATGGGATTCAAGTAGCAGAAAATAACTGAAAAAATCCACAATAACCGCATTGGAAGCCGCATTGGGGGCATGATCAGACCGATTGGTCATTCCTACACGGTGTGTATACCCAAGCAATTTGTTGACTTCCACGCTGTGATTGAGTGGGATCCATCGCTCCACAGGATCTTCAGAACCGCCGGATACCAGAAAAGGTCTTGGTGCCATCAGCGCATGCAACTCATGTAAATCCAGCCCTTTTTCCAGCAATATCGGATACAGGCCAACCGCAGGGTTATCCGCCTCGGGCATGCCTCTTTTTCGCCAGGGAGGGGGATGATATCCCAAATACCACGGCTCCCAATAATTGATACTGGGGCGATCCTGTTGGAATACGATGCCGGGATCGGACCAAGCAGCAGCGACAAACTTATCGTACAGACAGGACGCAAACATGGCCCATTTACCTCCGTATGAGTGGCCCATGATGCCGATCCGATCTGGATCCACCTCGGGCTGTTGAGCCAATACATGCCAGGAGGTGGCGGCGGCATAGGCCAACATGGACAAGGGCTCTACCTGCGCTTCATCTATAGAGGGGTAGTAGATAGAATAAGTCTGATTTAAGGTGGATTCCGTGGTACCGAGAGAGAGCGTCACAAAACCCCGCTGAGTCAATTGCAGGGCAAAATCCCGATCCGGTAAATCGGGTCTGCCCAAGCCCGCTGCGGTTTCGGGCTCGTAATATACCGTAATAACGGCCGGATACTTGGACGCCCCAAAAGGTATCAGGAGATAACCCGTCGTGCGTTGGCCGGGCACCCAGTCGAAGGCAATCTTCTTTTGCCAGAAGCCCTCTTTCTCTATGGTCTCTAAGATCTCAAATGCAGGGAGTTGGTTGATTTCGGGCCAGGTTCCCATCAGACCATGCCATTTGTCCCGGATCTCGACCCTCCGCTTTTCCCATGCCCGCTTATTCCTTACGCGCTTTCCATCTTCAAAAAGCAGCGGACTGCGGTATTCACCGTATTGGTTTTTGTAAGCCGCCGGCGGCGAAAAGAAAGGAGCGATCTGCTCCCAGCTTTCATGGGGTTGGCGCGGCATGTCTGAATCGCTGTTTCGTTGGGCAAACAAGCAATCCGGGACCATAGCGCATATCGATAGCACGGATAAGGAAACAAGCAACGGAAATATCTTGGGTAGGTTAAGATGGGGCATAAGTGATGGCTTCTCTATAGTATTCAAAATTTAGTGCTAAAAATCGAACGGACAAAAATGTTTCATATTTTTCAATAATTAATTTGATTTTAATAACAGGAAGGTTAAATTTGACGCATGAAAAATTTCGCAGCTACCTATTTTAGCTTCTTTTACTTTTACTTTCGTCCCCAAGGGCGAATCGGAGCTGCTTATTGTCTGAGTTAAAACTAAAACAAAAGATAAACTTAAAGAGGCCCGGTTCGAAGGAATCGGGCCTTTTTTATTAACTAGAATCAAGAAAATGGAAAATCACTTACAAACACAGGATTGGGGTTTGGGCTTGAAAGACAAGCACCTGATCATCGCGGGACCTTGCAGCGCGGAGACTCCTGAGCAAATCGAAAAAATCTGTTTGGACATGAAGGAGGCCAATATGGTTCCCGACGTGTTTCGTGCAGGTATCTGGAAACCACGAACCCGGCCGGGAAGCTTTGAAGGTATCGGAGAAGTGGGTCTAACCTGGATGGAAATTGTAAGGCATCACCTAAATGTCCCCATTACTACCGAGGTAGGAAACACCGCCCACGTGGAGTCAGCGCTGAAGCATGGTGTGGACATCCTTTGGATAGGTGCTCGAACTACCGTAAACCCCTTTGCCGTACAGGAAATTGCCGACGCGCTGAAAGGTGTGGACATCCCGGTAATGGTGAAGAATCCCATGAACCCCGACTTGGAGCTTTGGAGAGGAGCACTTGAGAGGTTGCAGGCCGTCGGTATTAACAAGTTGGCAGCTATCCATCGTGGTTTCAGTGACGCCTACGACAAGCGTTTCCGAAACAAGCCAAACTGGTCTATGCCCATGCACCTAAAGCGAATCTGGAAGGGCATGCAGGTAATCAATGACCCCAGCCACATCGTTGGTAACCGGGAGGGATTACTGGAAACGGCTCAGCGAGCAATCAATTTCGGCTTAGATGGATTGATGATCGAGACCCACCACGACCCAGACAATGCGTGGTCTGATGCGAAACAGCAGGTAACGCCCCGGCGCTTGAGAGAAATCATCGACGCGATCGATTTCAAAAAGCCATTGGAAGCGGAACAACCTTCTGAAAAACTTCAGGATCTACGCCGAGCTGTTGACCACATCGACGATCAGCTTTTGGACCTGCTTGCCGAGCGATTTGCGATCATCGACCAAATCGGTGACCACAAGCGCGAGCATAACCTAACCGTGTTTCAAGCCGAACGCTGGAAAGCCGTGATGGACTCCAGGACGCAACGAGGTATTGAAAAGAACCTTAGCGAGAAATTCATGAAGGAATTGCTTTATTGCATCCATGAAGAATCCGTGAAAAGACAAGAGAAAAAGTTAAGAGAAGATGTATCTGTAAAGAAAAGCGTCTAATTTTGACCTGCTCTTAAACATACCCACATTGGAAAAAGTCATCTATTCGGCGCAAATCGCTAAGGATATACAGCGCTATCTGGACACCCGGAAATATTCCAAGCTGGGGGTCATCGCAGACAGCCATACCGTGCAGACTTGCTACCCCCTCCTTCAGTCATCCCTGCCGGAACACACCGTCTTCGCATTCGAAGCCGGAGAGATCCACAAAAACCTGGATACCTGTACCCAGATTTGGCAGTGGATGACCGAACAGGGATTTGACCGAAAAGCCTTGGTGATCAATATTGGCGGTGGTGTCACGGGTGATATGGGCGGATTTTGCGCAAGCACCTACAAAAGAGGCATACGCTTCATCAATATCCCCACTACCCTACTTTCTCAAGTGGATGCCAGCGTGGGCGGCAAACTCGGCATAGATTTCATGGGGTTCAAGAACCACATCGGTGTCTTCACCCAACCCGAAGCAGTGATCATCAGCGACATATTTCTGCAGACTCTGCCGGAAGCAGAACTGCGCTCCGGGTATGCAGAAATCATCAAGCACGGGCTAATCTCCAACGCCAACTATTTTGAAAGTCTCAAAACCGAAAACTGGCAAACTCAAAATTGGAAGGACATCATCGAAGTGTCTGTGGGGATCAAGGAGTCGGTAGTCAGCCGAGATCCAAGGGAAGAAGGACTGCGGAAAATCCTAAATTTTGGCCATACGATAGGCCATGCAGTGGAATCCCACTACCTGGATAGCCCAAACCACCTGTTACACGGCGAAGCGATCGCAGTCGGCATGTTGGCCGAAGCGTTCCTCTCACAAAAATACCTTCGCTTGAGCCACGAGGACCTTCAAAAGATCGAGTCTAAGATCCTAGGGGTTTTTGGTAAGGTTAGCATTCCCGATGATGACTTTGAAGCCATCGTTTCCCTGTGCTTTCAGGACAAAAAGAACGAGGGTTCCATTCTCAACTTTTCGCTATTGACCAAAATCGGTCAGTGCGAATACAATATTGCCGTTGGTAAGGATGAAATCTTCCAATCCCTACGTTACTACAACGACCTTGCCCCGTAAAATCGGACCGGGGGAACGAGCCATACCAAGGAATGATCACCAATCCGGCAACACGTTATCCAGCAACTATGGGATATATGATCCGCATACACCTGGACACCTTGTGACCGCAAAAAAAGCTTTTATAATCACATGAACACCGTCACTATCCCCCGAAAAAGCCGCTTCGGCCAAGTGATGATCCCCCTGCCTTCATCCAAAAGTGAAAGTAACCGGGCCCTGATCATCGATGCATTGACAGAGGGGGACAATCAGCTAAGCAACCTGGCCGAGGCGAGGGATACGCAAACCATGATCCGCTTGCTTCAAGAGGATCCCGACACGTTAGATGTGCTTGATGCAGGCACCACCATGCGTTTTCTGACGGCATACGCTGCCCTTACCAACCGGACAAAAATACTCACCGGCACTCCCCGAATGTGTGAGCGGCCCATAGGGATATTGGTTGATGCCCTGAGGACCCTGGGCGCTGACATCGAATACTTGGGAGTGGAAGGCTACCCACCCCTAAAGACAAAGGGATTTACCTCCCAACTGACCGACCGCCTCCAGATTCGGGGTGATGTAAGTAGCCAATACATTTCCGCCTTGGTCATGAACGCCCCCCTACTACCCAAAGGGCTAACGCTGGAATTGACTGGAAAGATCGGTTCCCGAACCTACATCGAAATGACTCTGGAGCTGATGAAGGAATTTGGTGTGGAATACACCTTTGAAGAAAACATTATTTTCATCAAACCCCAGACCTACCGGCCAACGCGATTTACCGTGGAAAGTGACTGGTCCGGGGCGAGCTATTGGTTCAGCCTGCTAGCCTGTGCCGAAGAGGGGGAGCTGTACCTGACCGGATTAAAGGCAAACAGCATGCAAGGAGATTCGCACATCGTAGCCATCATGGATAAGCTAGGAGTGCAGAGTCAATTTGACTCCCAAGGCGTTCGATTGACCAAGAAACCAATAGTTGGCATCGAACACATCGATTTCACCCACTGTCCGGACATTGCTCAGACGGTAGCCGTCACGTGTGCCCTGTTGGGACGTAGCTGTGAATTTAGCGGGTTGGAAAGCCTGCGGATAAAAGAGACCGATCGCATAGATGCATTGCAACGGGAACTGGCAAAAATCCACGCCGGACTGGAAGAGCGGAAAGAGGGCGTTTTCACCCTTGTCCCCAGTACACAGCTCCCCGACCGGGTGCAGATTCACACCTACGACGATCACCGCATGGCCATGGCCTTTATGCCACTGATGGCTAAGATGGAAGTGTCGTTTGACGATCCTGAGGTAGTCAATAAGTCCTACCCCAGCTTTTGGAAACATGTGGCGCTGCTCGGCGTGGAACCCCTGATCCAACAATAGGCCCTTGTCATCTAGAATCCGCCATGAAATCGAGCATGACGCAAGCGACACACACTGGGATGCCCCGATAGCTATCGTGGTAACCATGCGACCTGCCTGCGGTAGGCAGGGATTCCATCTGACCTTTGAAAAACAAAAAATAAACAGATGAAAGGTGTCTATGCAATCGTCCTGTTGGTCATTTCAAATGCGTTTATGACCATGGCATGGTATGGCCACTTGAAATTCAAAGAACTCAAGTGGTTTGAAAACTTGGGACTGATCTCCATCATTTTGATAAGCTGGGGAATAGCCCTATTTGAATATTTCTTTCAGGTCCCCGCCAATCGATTGGGATATAAAGCTTACGGAGGTCCTTTTTCCTTGGTGGAGCTGAAAGTTTTGCAGGAAGTGATTACGTTGGTAGTGTTCATGATCTTCACCTTTCTGTTTTTCAAAAATGAATCCTTCCGCTGGAACCATTTGGTAGGCTTTGGCTTTCTGGTTTTGGCTGTCTATTTTATTTTCAAAAAATGATTAATCTCCGGATGGAGGCAATGGTATGAATGAAGTATTGGAAACCAAAAAGCTCAACATCGCCATTCAGGGCGTACCGGGTTCGTTTCACCATCAGGTAGCCCAGCAGTATTTCGGTGAAAACATCGATGTGGGCGGCTTTCACACCTTTGAGGAAGTAGCAAAAAGCGTTGAGGCTGGAACCGCCGACTATGCCGTCATGGCAATCGAAAACTCCATCGCGGGAGCCATCCTTCCCAATTACGACATCATAGACCGGCACAACCTCTTCGTATTCGACGAGTATTATCTCCCCATCTCCCATAACCTGATGGTTTGGCCCGGTCAATCTATCGATACTATACACGAGGTGCGGTCTCATCCGATGGCTATACTGCAATGCAAGGTGTTTTTTGCACAGCATCCCCATATCCGCTTGATAGACGACGTAGATACCGCCTACGTAGCACAACTAATCGCCGAAAAAGAACTCAAGGGAATAGGTGCCATCGCCAGCCCCAAAGCCGCCGATTACTACGGACTGGAAATCATTGCCTCCAACATCCAAACTGTTAAAAACAACTTTACCCGATTTATCCTCCTACAGCGAGAGAAACCGGAAATCAAGGAAACTCCCACCAAAGCCTCGTTAAAAGTAACCATCCACAACCAAAAAGGTGGGTTAGCCAAATTACTCACCCTAATGAGTGAACACGACCTGGACCTCACCAAGATCCAATCCATCCCCGTGATTAATAAACCTTGGGAGTATGCTTTTTTCATCGACACACTGATCGGTGACTACGACCTTTTTAAACAGGCCATCGCACAAATCCAAGAGAACTTCGGTGAAGTAAAACTATTTGGGGAGTATCAAAACCGAAAAATATGAAAGGGTATTCCAAGCGGCTAGGTGAAGTAAAGGAATATTACTTCTCCACGAAACTAAAGGAAGTGGCACAGCTTCGGCAGGCTGGTCACGCGATCATCAACATGGGCATCGGCAGTCCGGACCTGCCACCGCACCCCAGCGTAATCGATGCCTTGAAAAAAGCCGCAGAAAACCCAAAGGCCCACGGCTATCAGTCCTACACCGGTATTCCGGCGCTGAGGAACTCCTTTGCCGCCTTCTACGAGCGGCACTATGGCGTATCGCTAGACCCTGAACAGGAAATCCTCCCTCTGATGGGATCCAAAGAAGGTATCATGCATATTTCCATGGCATTCCTGGATGAGGGAGATGAGGTGCTGATTCCCAATCCTGGCTACCCCACCTACACATCCGTGACCAAGCTATTAAATGCCAATCCTGTGTATTACGAGCTGGATGAAAGCAGCAACTGGGAGCCCAATTGGGAACAGCTGGCACAAATGGACCTAAAAAAGGTAAAGTTGATGTGGGTGAATTACCCAAACATGCCTACAGGTGCACCTGGAAATCCCAAGCTCTTTGAGCGCCTGCTCCAATTTGCAGAAGCCAACGATATCCTGTTGATCAACGACAATCCCTACAGCTTTGTGCTGTATGAGGAAGCCATCAGCCTTTTGGCCGTGCCCGGTGCCAAAGAACATGCGTTGGAATTGAACTCCTTGAGCAAGAGTTTCAATATCCCCGGATGGCGGGTAGGGATGTTGGCAGGAAGAAAGGACTACCTGCAGGCGGTACTTCGGGTAAAAAGCAACATGGATTCGGGCATGTTTTTGGGCCTACAGGAAGGGGCCGTAGCTGCGCTCAACCTAGGCAATGACTGGTTTGCCGAAAACAATGCGATCTACGCACGCAGAAGGGCGCTGGTATGGAAACTGGCCGAAAAGCTGGGTTTACAACTGCTGAAACAACCGGGCGGGATGTTCGTCTGGACCAAGGTCCCTTTAGGAACCGACGCATTGGCAATGGTAGATAGGCTGCTGCACGAGAAGCACCTCTTCGTGACACCGGGAATGATCTTTGGCAGTGCGGGCGAGCAGTATATTCGCTTTTCGTTATGCGTTGCCGAAGAGGATATTTTGGAGGCATTGAATCGAATTGAACACTGATTAACAAACAACGTTACCCATGAAGAAGATACACATTATTGGTTTGGGATTGCTGGGGGGATCATTTGCCCTGGTACTAAAGAAGAAGCGACCCGACCTGATCGTTACAGGTTTCGACCAAAACTCCACTCACTTGGAGCAAGCCCAAGCCCTGGGCATGATCACCGAAGCCAAAGAGAAACCGGACGCCGATACCGACGTGGTGGTCCTGGCTACCCCGGTAGATACCTTAACCAGCCTCTTGGAACAAACCCTGGCAGAGACCGGCGACAAGACTTTAGTGTTTGACTTCGGCTCCACTAAGGAATTGATCTGCGAGAAAATCGCCAAGCACCCAAAACGCGCGAATTACCTGGCTGTGCACCCCATCGCCGGAACGGAAAACTCCGGACCAAAGGCCGCTGAAGTAGACCTGTTCGACGGCAAGGTGATGATCATCTGTGAAATGGAAAAAACCGATGTACACCTGAAAGGAATGGCCTACGAGCTGTTTGAGCTGATGAATATGAAGCTCCGTTTCATGGACCCCAAAGACCATGACCTGCACCTAGCGTTTGTATCGCACCTGTCGCACGTTACCTCTTTCATGCTGGGCAAGACGGTACTGGACAAGACGGCAGATGAAAAGCACATCTTTGACATGGCAGGCAGTGGATTTGCCTCTACGGTGCGGTTGGCGAAGAGCTCTCCGGCCATGTGGGCACCGATATTTGTCGAAAACCGCAAAAATCTGCTGGAAGCCATGGACTCGTACATCGCCCATATGCAGGACTTCCGCAATAAGATCGCTGCAGAAGACTACAAGGGCCTATCCGAAGAAATGGCAGAAGCGAACAAAATCCGGGATATTTTGGATTTGGAAAAAGGAAGGTAATAGCCACTCCATTTGTGTAGCTTACCATTTGAAACAAGTCCCTATACCACTTCAATTGCTATTGAAACGATATCGGGACTTGTTTGTATTCGTAGCTTACTCTTTGGCGGTCTAAAACGACCCCGCGACACTATTCAGCTCCAGCTTTTGTAAAATACCCTCTTCCTTCATCGTCCTTTCTATATCCTCAACTGTTTTGGGAACAAAGGCACTAAGATTTCTATTACCGTCAGCGGTAATCAGAATATTATCCTCGATTCTGACGCCTATTCTCCACCACTTGGGATCTACATCACTTCCCTCAGGAATGTAGATTCCAGGCTCCACGGTAAGGACCATTCCAGGCTCTAAGATTCCCCGTCCTCCACGGTCGTGCACATCCAATCCCAGGTGATGGCCGGTCCCATGGGGGAAATAAGGATGTTTTTCTCCTGGCTTCACCAATCCCAATTTTACCAACCCGGCATCAATTACGTTTCTTGCAGCTTGGTCAATCTCCTTATATTCCGCCCCAACGGTACATGCGGCAATTCCCGCCTCCAAGGCTTCCAAGACAATCTCGTAAATGGCTTTTTCTTCGGGTGAGAAAACGCCTTTCACCGGAACCGTTCTGGTAATGTCTCCAGAATAGCCCTTGTACTCCGCTCCCACATCCATTAAAATCAATCCATCTGTCAAATCTTCAACGCTGTTTTCTACATAGTGTAAAATGGTGGTATTGTTTCCCGAACCCACGATAGATCCATAGCCGATATCCTCCGCACCCATGGCCTTATGGACAAACTCATGAACTCCCTGTACGGCCCGTTCCGATACCCCCGGCTTGATGGACTTAAACGATTCGATATGTCCTTTGCCCGAAATCAAGATTGCCTTTTCCAAAATCACCAACTCCTCCGCTGTCTTCACCGCACGCAATTTCGCCATGATCTGATTCAATGCGGTATTGCTGGGAACTTCTGTAGACAGGCTCATACTTTTTAACTTTGAAACCATCTCATTAAGGGGCGCATTGTGGCTTCCACCCTCTATGATCCCCATATCAAAGGATAACACCGGTGCCAAATTGTTCCAATCAATCTGAGGGGATTTCATAAAATCGGAATGAACATACGCATGTTCAAAACCCAGCTTCTCTTTCACGCCATCGACTCCCAACCGAACGCCATCCCATTGTTCCTTTCTGGGGTCTCGAGGCTGCACGTAGATGATTTCATTTACTTTTGCCCCATCGACCGTCTGTGGCTTTTTGAAAATAATCAGTGCGGCATTGGGTTCCCTGAATCCCGTCAGGTAATAGAAATCAGAATTGGGTCGGTAACTAAATTCCGTGTCATTGGACCTATTCTTTACAGGATTATTAAAAATAACAGCAACGCCGTTTTCGGGTAAAAGGTCCCGAAACGCCTGCCTTCGTTCTTTGTGAAACGCAGGAGATAGACCATCTGCAAAGTACGACTGCGCATGAACGGTCAGAGATCCCGTTAGAAGAGCAATACAAAGGAGTTGGTAGAATAATTGAAAGAAAAACTTCATAGTAAGTAACGTTGATAAATTGAGGGGGAAAGATACAATATTGTCTAGATTTTGCGAAATTAGAGCGTCTTACCAAAGCTAAACGGGTAGACCCTCTATGACAGACCTTCGAATAAAATCAGAATACGGAACACTTAAAGCTGTGTTGATGCACCGCCCCGGCAAGGAAATCGACCGGCTTACCCCTTATAACAAGCACCTACTGCTTTTCGAGGATGTCCCTTACTTGGAAGACATGCAGCGTGAGCATGATTATTTCCGATCCCTACTGACCCAGACTACTGGGGCCAAGGTGTATCTGCTACACGAGCTGCTGATGGAGGTGCTGCTCGATAAGAAACTACAACATAGGCTCCTCACCGAAGGACTGAAAAAATACCGGCTGGGATACTTGGCAGATGAGTTTATGGAAAAACTCTCTACTTCCGAATGTGCGACCGCACTTATTGCAGGTATAAAGGTTCACGAAGCCAGGCGCAAAATGAAGGGGCTGCAATTGGAGGAGCTCTTGGATTTTGCCTACCTGATACCGCCCATACCGAACCTCTATTTCCAGCGGGACACCGCCGCCATTTGCCCCGGCGGGATGCTGTTTTCCAGCATGCGTAATGAAGAGAGACAACGGGAAGCGGATTTGGTTAGGGTTGTTTTTGAAAACCACCCCGATTTTAAAAATCAAATTCACCGGGTTTATCCCAAGGACAATCAAAATAACCCCCCATGCATAGAAGGGGGGGACATCATCATCCTTTCGGAAAAGGCCATCGCGGTGGGAGACTCAGAACGGACCGATGAGCGCTCCATCTATCACCTGGCCAAGCAGCTGATATCGGAGGGTACCATTGAGCGCGTTTACAAAGTACAGCTTCCCAAAAAACGGAACTTCATGCACTTGGATACGGTGTTTACGGTCCTGGATGAAAACCTGATCTTAACCTATCCCGATGCCCTAGAAGCGGTGGTACAAACCTCCGTATATACACTAAAAAGCAGGGAACAAGATCAAGTCCATATCAAAAAAACGATCCTTACCGAATCCTTGGCCGATATCCTTCAATTAGAAATCCCACACCTACAGATCATCCATACCGGCAACGGGAACCCAGACTACGCATTGCGCGAGCAGTGGTTTGACGGGGCCAACGTATTGACCATTTCACCCAGAAGGGTAATATCCTACAGCCGCAACAAACACACCAATCGGGCACTGCGCGATGTGGGGGTAGAGGTGTTGGAAATCCCCTCTTCGGAACTGTCTCGGGGATTGGGCGGACCCAGGTGCATGACCATGCCCATCAGTAGAGCAGATTTTTAGCCACTAAAAGCTATCGAAGAAGGAGCGTCTACGCGATACTTTCAGATCTCGCAAGATGTTTGACTTAACGCGGATATCGATGTTGTAACTGGTGAAGCGGCCAAAAGGAACCCAGTTAACATTCATCTGCCAGCAGTGTAGATCCCTGGCGATGCCTATCATCGTCTGGGTAATATTTCCAGCAGTGACATCAAAGCCAGAATTGAAGTTTACCTTCCACTTGTCAGACAGACTGATATCACCGGAGATGTTGACCGCTTGGGTAATTCTGGAGTCCCCTGTAGGTGGCTTATTGTAACTGAGGTTATATCCAAACGTCATATTCCAAGGTATTGACCAGTCAATGTATTGGCTGGGATCGTTTGCGATGCGGTCGATTTCATTTTGCACAAACTCCGTCATTTGTCCCCCATTGTTCAAAAAATCATTGGTAAGTTCATCCCTTACTTCACCGGGTGATTTTTCCGTCCTACTCGGATTAATGCTTCCGTTGAGATTCATGGTCGCACTTCGGATCGTTCCGATGCCCTGCCCGCGTCTATAGGCAAAATCATTGATCCGAGACACGCGTTCCTGACCGCCAATGTTATAGACTCCAGTGGCATAGGGGTCCAAGTTAGCACTCACAAATACCGATATTTTGTTGTCAAACAGGGAGGTTCTGGTATTCATGTTTATGGGAGCTAGCTGAAACGAGTCTGCCGCAAAGTTGTAGTTGGTAGCGATATTGAGCGTTTGCAGCAGGGGTACTTTCTTAGTTTGTACTTCAGCGGTGTCACTTTCCATTCTTACCTTCGCCTCTACCACGTTACGGATATTGATACTCAACGCTTTGGCCTCTCCCATAGGAGCTCCGCCATATAGAAAGCCCTGGTACCTAGACAGGCGCTGCGTGCGTCCGGATGGATCCACTTGTAACTCCTGGTAATAGCCAAACCGTGGGTCCGAAAAGTCCGGTGTGGACGAAAAGCCAAAGGTAGGCTGCATGTGGTGCCTGATTGCCTCTATTTTTGACCCTTTCTTAAAGGTATAAAACCCGTAGATGTTGGTAGCCATGTTAAAGGAACTATTGTAATACCCAACCCGATTAAATCCAGGTTCCAAAATCCTGTCCAGTCGGCCCTCTTGAGGGTTGTAATAGTAGTTGATCCGCTCCAGGTACCAAAGTTCAGTGAAGTTCATAGAGGCAGTGCCCGTAAAAAACCGAAACAAGGTAAAGTTAGAGGACACCGGGACCGTGTGCCTAAAACCATTATCGGCTTCCCTGAGAAGCTGCGGCATATTGGCAAAGGTGAACGGCAGGATATTCGGCGCGTTTGGCTGGCTAAACATCTCCATTTCGTTTCTCAGTAGGTTTGGGTCTACCCCAAACTCCGGCGTGATCCGGTTGTTGATGGAGTTTTGCGCATTAAAGTTCCAGGAGATATTGAGCGTCTTTAGCGGCTCAAACTTGACATTTCGGAAGGGATTCTGCCGATTCATGTTCACCGCCACATCGGGAAGAAGCAGGTTTACTTCATCCGTAACCTGATTTTGGGAGTGTCGTAGGTTGGCAGACATACTAAAAGGCGTACCTACGAAGGTTTTACTGTACGCAATGTTGGAGGAAAAGTCAGAGGACATGTTTTGCTGAAAATTGGCTTGCTGCAAGACGTTGTCATTATAGGACTTGGTTCCGAAGTTGGCCGATGCTGAGAAGCGGGAATTTCCCCTTGATTCAGGTGTATGGTTCCAGCGCAACCAAAACGCATCGTAAGCGATCGGAGTCTCTGCTGTCTCGGGGCTTTGGAATTTCTGAAAGTCTATGTTAAAACCTCCCTTGAAGCGATAGCGCTTATTGTACACAGAGGCTGTCTTCACTCCCCATCCACCCAAGGAGAATACCTCTCCGGTAACTTTGGAGTGGATGTAGTCGTTCAGCGCAAAATAATAACCAAAGTCCCTCAAAAAAAACCCACGCACCTGCTCCTGCCCATAGGAGGGAAACAGGATCCCGGAAACTTTCTCTTCGGGGGTGTCCGGGATAATACCGAACGGCAATCCCAAAGGAGTAGGTATTCCGTTAAAGTAAAGATTAAAAGGACCTGAAACCACCTGTTTGCCCCGAATAGATTTTATTTTAGAAGAGGAGATGTGCCAGTGCGGCTCCAGCAAATCACAGGTAGTGTAAAAGCCCTTGTTCAGATAAATGCTGCCATCCCGGCCCTTTTTTACGGTCTGCCCGCGTAAAAGCCCCTCGTCTTGTTGAGTTACCACGTCTGTGATGATTGCTTTGCTGGATTTGAAATTGTAGCGCATGTCCTTTCGGATCTCATAGATGCTGGACCCTTCCTTAAACATGGGCGTTCCCTGAATCACCCCGGTGGTATCGGCCAATCCGGAGGCATAAAGCTCACTCTTCTCCCAATCGATCACGATATAATCCGCATCTAGTCGGATGTTTCCATACTCAAACCATGCATCTTTGTACAAAAAAACTTTATTTTGCGAAAAATCAGATACTATGCTGTCTTCGGCAAAATAATTGATAACGGTTTCGATGTCGCCTATCTGCGCCAACTGTGCGGAGTCGGGCTCCAACATTTCCGGTTCGATCGAAAGGATACTATCTGGAAGGGAAGGAAGTAGGGTATCTGCAAACGACGGCGGATTGACAAGCGTATCGGGTACAGTAAGCTCTCTTTCGACGGGTCTTCTACCGGGCTCCTGTCCCAAAAGATCCTGATAAATAAGGGTTAGGAGCGTTACGGAAAGAAATACGAGCTTAAGATTATGCACCGTTTATTTCTGTTTGCTTCAAAAATTTATAAATTTTGCGTAAAGTTAACTTTAATAACGTTTATGAAACGAAGGAGACCGAAAAATATTCTCATTATTTCCTTACTGACATTCTCCTTGATTTTTACGGCTTTCATCCCGACGGGTAAACGCACTGCAGAGTACAAATTGCGCCGTATCGTGATCGATGCAGGACATGGTGGCAAGGATCCCGGAACCGTGGGTAAAATCTCCAGAGAAAAGGATGTTGCCCTAGCCTTGGCTCTGCAATTGGGTAAATACATCAATGACCTGCTACCCGAAGTGGAAGTGATCTACACCCGTAAATCCGATACGTTTATCGAGCTAAAGGAACGGGCAAACATCGCCAACCGCAACAAAGCCGACCTCTTTATTTCCATTCACTGCAATGCCACTGCCGGTACGCAAGTGTACGGTACGGAGACCTTTGTGATGGGGAATAAAAACTTTAATGCCAATTTTGAGATCGTCAAGCGAGAGAATGCGGTAATCTTACTGGAGGATGATTACGAAGAAAACTACGAAGGATTTGACCCCTCCTCACCAGAATCCTACATGATGTTTAACCTCATGCAAAAAGCCTATTTCGCCAATAGTCTTTCGCTCGCTGAAAAAATCGAAAACGACTTCAAAACCCGGGTGAACCGTTACAGCCGAGGGGTAAAGCAGGCACCATTTTATGTGTTGTGGACCACCAGTATGCCGAGTGTATTGGTGGAGGTAGGATTTTTGTCCAATGCCAACGAAGAGCGTTACCTCAATAGCAAAGATGGCCAAACCTATATTGCCTCCGGATTATTCCGCGCCATCAAGGCCTACAAAGAGGAGATCGAATCACTATAGCCTACATCCCTCACCGCTTAGGTATCAATTTTCTAAAATTATTGATAATTTTAAGTATTCGCTACAGGCAGGTTGCCAAGAGCGCTATCAGGGCACGCGCATGGGAGTATTGAATGAAAAGGAATTAGCAGCATTGGTCTCTCTACTGGATGATCAAGATCCGGAAGTAAAAGATCACATTCGGGAGAAGATTATTTCTTTAGGTAACGATATTATTCCATTTCTGGAAAAAAAATGGGAGGACAGCTTTGACCCGGTCATCCAAAAGGAGATCGAAGACTTGGTGCACGAGCTTCAGTTTTCGCTACTGAAACAGCGCCTCCATACATGGAGACATGACTCTGATCAAGAGCTTCTACAAGGCCTTTGGATTGTCAACACCTTTCAATATCCGGAATTGGAATTTGATACCTTAAACGCTTCGATGCACCAAATTTACTTTGATGTATGGACCTCCTTCGACAATCATCTCACACCCTACGAGCAAGTTCGCACGATTAACAGCGTCCTTTTCCATGAACTGAAGTTTGCCGCAAATACCAAAAATTTCCATTCCCCCAGCAATAGCATGCTGAGTATTGTATTGGACTCCAAAAGAGGCAATCCGATCAGCCTTTGCTCAGTCTACCTATTAGTAGCCAAAAAATTAGGACTTCCGGTATACGGTGTTAACCTCCCCAACCTGTTTGTACTCAGCTACAAAACAGAAGAAACGACCTTTTATATCAATGCTTTTAACAAAGGGCTTATTTTTACACGGCACGATATCCTAAACTACCTGGAGCACCTGAAATACGAACCCAAAGACGAGTACTTCGAACCCTGTGAGAACATCGAAATTATCCGCAGAACCCTGCGAAACCTAAAATTATCTTTTGAAAAAATCGGCGAGCCTGATAAGGCCCGAGAAGTGCAGGAACTCTTGGATATCCTAGCAGTGGATTAGCGCTATTGCAAACGAACATTACAACCCACTGCCCTCGTAGCTGCCGGGCTGGGATTTTTGCGAGCCAGGATATTTCCCAACGCAGCATCAAGGTACTTCATCTGGGCATTGTCGGCAGACTGGGGATTGTTGTCGATCGCCCCCTTGTAAACCACCGAATAGCCCGTCGGACCATTGCTGATTACTACCGCCTCCGGAATCTTGGTTACCTCCAGATACCGGGTCATCTCTTGGTCGGTATCCATGAGATAGGGCATGGGATATCCTTTCTCCTCTGCACGCTTCGCCATATCGGCTTGATTTTCACCAGTTCCCCGCCCCGCGTGCGGATTTACCAGGGCAAACACAAAACCCTGCCCGGCATACTCCTCGTGCAATAACCGGATGCGTTCTTCATAAAGTTTGGCAAAGGGGCAGCCCAAACTGGAAAATATAAGCACCACGGCTTTGGCAGAGCGGTGTTCTTTTAACGAGAATACCTCCCCGGAAACCGCATCCTGCAACTCAATATCCGACAGCCGCTGAGCCTTACCCATGAGTACCAATGACATGGATAACCCAACCAATACCAGTGTCCTAATTACCTGTATCATTTTTTTTCGGGAGTCTGCTATGCCTCCATACGGCGTTCCCCCACAAAAATTAGGCAAATTCTGCGGGATTCACTGCATTACGGCGTTTTTTTACCAAATAGTGTACGTGAGTACCATATCTCCCTCCACCATCACCCGTACTTCATAGTGGTGATCGGAAGTGCCCGTGCCTGAGATCCTACCTTTGATGACCTCGGTATCTGCATCAAAACGCTGCAGGGAGATATGCTGCCTCAGGCTAATGCCTTTTCTTCCTTGGCATTTGAAGATTGATTCTTTGGCGGACCATGCGATGGTGTGCAGCAGCACATCCTGTTCCAAAAACTCCATCTCTGCTTCCTGCAAAAACTTGTGGCCAACGGTTACTGTCTTCTCCCGGATCATTTCCAGGTCGATTCCCACAGGCATCTCCCGATGGAAAATCGCCGCAGCCACGTGCGTACAGTGAGACAGCGATACATGGCCGTAACCATCCATGGAGTAGGATTTTCCGTGGGAGTCCTTATAAAACCCCGGATAGGGAAGTGGTATCAAGTCCAGAGCTGATTTTACCGCTAAACGGGCACCTTTCCATTCCAGCCGTTTTTGGGGATGGCTGATGTTGGCAAAGGAAAGTTTCTCTCTAAAACTCAAAAAATCCAAGTCCCGATCGTGAAGGTCATGAATATTATTGACCGCAAAAGCCGATAACGGACTAATTTTTTCTAATTTTGTTTGCATGCGTAAACGAGGAGGGGTGGTGATAAATTAGGTGCAATATATGTCAAAAATCACAGTAAATAAACTACATACACTTGCAGGCCACAATCATTCCATCTATGCACTATCGGAGGGGGTAAACCCGCGTTTTTTTTACACAGGCGCCGGGGATGGGTATGTGGTGGAATGGGATATGGATCATCCAAAGGACGGGAAACTGATCGCCAAACTCCCCCATTCTGTCTATGCGCTGACGGTAGACCATGCGCGTAACTTGCTGGTGATCGGGCATAATTTTGAGGGAATCCACGTAATAGATCTTACCGATAAAAAAGAGCTGTGGTCACTCAAACTGACCTCCCAACCCATCTTTGACTTGAAGATCTCCGGAGGGCTATTGCATGTGGCTACCGGAGACGGCGTTCTGATCGTGGTAGATATGGAAGAAAGATCTCCCCTCAAACATATCAAACTCAGTGACGCCGCCCTTCGCTCTCTGGCAACAAATCCAAGTACGGGACATTTGGCCATAGGATCTTCCGACCATTCTGTAAAAATCTTGAATAGCACCGACTTTAGCCCCGTGGCTAAGTTGGACCAACATCGCAATTCCGTCTTTGCACTGGGATATTCTCCAGACGGCAGTACCCTCCTAAGTGGTGGCAGAGACGCCCACCTCAACATCTGGAATGCGGCCAATTTTAACTTGGAAAAAACCATCGTAGCCCACATGTTTGCGATTAATTACCTATCTTTTCGGGATGATGGCAGATATTTTGTAACTTGTAGTATGGACAAGTCCATTAAACTATGGGACGCCCATAAGTATCAACTCCTGAAAGTAATCGACAAAGGACGCCATGCCGGACACGGCACCTCGGTAAACAAGCTTTTTTGGAGCCGGTACAACGGACATGTAGTGGCAGTGAGTGATGACCGTACCGCATCAATTTGGAACATAGAAGTGTAACACGTATGAAGATAACACCTTTGGATATCCGTCAGAAAACCTTTGAAAAACAAATCAGAGGCTACGATAAGGAGGAAGTTTCCGCTTTTTTGACCTACCTATCCCAAGAATGGGAAAAAGTTCTGGATGAGCAAAAGACACTCCAACTGAAATTTGAACATGCCGATAAAGAGGCTCAAAAGCTACGGGAAATTGAACAGTCCCTCTTCAGAACTCTAAAAACCGCAGAAGACACCGGTGAAACCATCATTGAACATGCCAAAAACACCGCCGATCTGATCCTAAAGGAAGCCCATATGGAAGCCGATTTGCTGAAATCGGACGCCAGAAACAAAGCCAAAAACTTGCAAGAGCAGGCGGAATCCAAATCCAAAGGCGTGATTGAAGATCTCAAAGAGGGAGTATCTATGCTCTCCGACGCCTACGAACAATTACTCAGCCAACGGGAAATCCTGCTGGGCAACCTCAGAAATCTGGCGCAGGACACCCTGGAAAATATCCGTCTCTCCCAAGAAAATTTTCAGCAGATTGATCTCTCTATTCCCAAACAACAAGTAAAACAACTCCTCGAAGGAGGCACGCTATCGGCAGCCGAAGAACCGGAAGATTATGAACCGGAAATGGAACTGATACTGAAACCGGAAATTCCGGACGTAGAAAGGCTCTACACCGAGGGGGATGAAGCATCCGAAGTAGTCGATGAGGAATCTATCCGTAGCGAGGAAGCCGAAGCAGAGATACCTGATGAGGGGCCTGAGCAGAGGGAAAAAGACGAAAAGTCCGCGCCATCCGGCAGTGCCTCCACGAAGAAGGGAAACGGAACCGGTTCGTTTTTTGACCAGTTTGATTGATGGGAAGGGTATCGCTTGAAGGCATTGAGTTTCATGCCTACCACGGGGTTTTTTCGGAAGAGAAGAAACTCGGAAACCGTTTTACAGTAGACATCCATGTGAACACAGACTTCACCCGGGCTATGCTGGAGGATGATTTAAAGGCTACTGTTGACTATTTTCGAATCTACCAGATTGCCAAATCCCACATGCAGGAACCGGTAAAGCTATTGGAGCACCTCGCTCATCGGATGATACAGGATATCCTCAAGGCCTACCCTTCACTGAAGGAGATAGACATTATTATCAAAAAACACAATCCCGCCCTAGGAGGCGTAGTAAACTATTCGGTGGTAGAAGTCAGTTATCCCGCCGATTACAGCTGATAGCACGAAATGGCCATGGGACGGGATTTGATGTATAGCTCCTTTCGCCTGGAAAACCTCTGATACATCGCTGCGATCCGTTTTTTCCGTATGTATACACGAAACCAAGTTAGCAAAATAAAGCAAGCGTTTTGGACGGCATTTGGCTTATACATGAAACCCGTACCATCCGCCGAAGGTACACGACTGCAATGGCAGAACTACAAAACCGGTATCAAGGGAATCTATTTCCGGATGAAAGCCGAGCGAAACTTTGCCTCCATAGGGATAGAAATTGTCCATCCTGACCCAGATATCCGGGAATTGTTTTTTGACCAGTTCCGACAATTTGAAAAAATCCTGCACACAGAGCTGGGCGAACCTTGGGACTGGGAACTGCACGCCCTCACGGAGTCGGGGCAGCCCATAGCCAAGATCGAAAAACGCCTGAATCTGGTAAGTGTGATGGATCAGGCACAATGGGGAGACATCATTTCTTTCTTAAAGCCCCGTATCATCGCCCTAGATGCGTTCTGGTCTACTATGAAATATGGATTCGAAGGACTTATTTGAAAGGGTGCGATTCAGGCATCGTGCCGTTTAGGTACCTCCGGATTGATAAACGTAAATCCCCGGGCTTCGCTACTCTCAAAGAAATCGATGTGCATACCCATCAAAAACATCACGTGTTTTTTCTCAATGAGAATCTCCAAACCCTCCCATTCAAACACCTGATCATCGGTCTTGGGCTTATCAAAGCCCAGCATGTAAGATACACCTCCGCATCCGCCGCCCTTAACACCCACCCGTAGTGTATATTCGCCGGGAATGTTTTTATGGAGCATGATGTTTTTGATTTCATCCAGTGCCTTTGCCGAAATACTTATTGGATTCAACATGACAAATAAATTCCTTTGTGCGTCTAAAGGTTCAAAGATACGGTAGAAAAAACCGACACCTATAGCATGGGAAGCATAGATTTAAGATATTAGAACGTTAATACTACAAAACATGGAATTTATCTCGGAACTTTTAAAGGTTTTGTTGCCCGCCGGTTTGGCGGTTTACGGCATGTATATTGTAACCATTTCTTTTTTGAAAAAAGAATGGGAGAAGCGTGTACTCGAACTCAAAACCAAAAACACCGACACTATCCTGCCCCTTCGGGTACAGGCGGCCGAGCGACTTTGTCTTCTGCTGGAACGCATCACACCAAACAATCTGGTGCGGCGCATTAACCAAGGAGGGCTAGCCGCATCCGAGCTCTATGTGCTGTTGATAAACGAAGTGCGCGAGGAGTTTAATCACAACCTTTCCCAGCAAGTGTACTTTTCCGACGAAGCTTGGGAAGACGTGCGAAACGCTGTAGAACAGGTCATCACGCTGATCAATCGGGCCAATAAGGGATTGGCTCCGGAAGCACAGGGTATTGAACTTGCCAAGCGGATTTTTCAGCTTTCTCTGGAAAGCGAAAATGATGTGATAGCAGGCGCCCGCAAAAAAATAAAATCCGAAATCCAGGTATATTTCTAACTTGCCAACTATGAACATAAAGGAAGAGTACCAGCAGGTCTTCGAGAAAGCAAAAGCAATCTACTTTGCAAAGGCGCAGCGCATCGCCGCCTCGGAATCGAAGCTAAGGGAACTAATCTACCGAGTACGCTTAAAAACGTACGAACTGATGGAAACACCGCTGGTGGCAGGTGCGCGTATACAACTAGAAATATTCGTTCGAATGCTCACAGCCCACATCAAGGGAGACTACAAAAGCCTCTCCAGCCGCTCGTTGGGATTGCTGGTCCTAGGGCTGTTTTACTTCGCGCTACCCTTAGATATGGTTCCGGACTTTATACCCTTTGTAGGCTACGTGGACGACTTATCCGTGCTTTTGGGTATATACAAAAGCCTACAGGCAGACATTGAAAAGTTCCTGTTTTGGGAGCAAAACCGACCTAAAACGGATATCAGATTATGATAAAAAAGATCGCGTTTGTTGCTGGGGGATCTGGACTGGTAGGCATGCAGGTGCTTCATCAGTTGTTCAAGGACCCCGAGTATACGTATGTTATCTCATTTGGTAGGCGTGAACTAGCCATCAAACACGAAAAACTAATCCAGGTGACCGTGGATTTTGAAAGATTGCACCTTACCAACCTGATCGAGAAAATCCGGCAGCGAAATATGGGAGGTGACTATCATGCGTTGATCGGATGGCTGGAAGAGAAGTCGGTGGAGATACACGGCTTTTGTTCGTTGGGCACCACCATCAAGAAAGCTGGATCCCGGGATGCGTTTTACCAGATAGACCACGACTATGTAGTTGACTTTGCCCAATGGGCCTATCATCAGGGAACCAGCAAATTTATGTACGTGAGTTCCGTTGGGGCTAATCCGCAATCCAGCGTATTCTACAGCCGCGTGAAGGGCGAAACCGAGGACGATCTCAAGCTGATCGCTTTTCACTACCTCGCGATATTTCAGCCATCGGTATTGCTCGGAAACCGCCGCGAATCCAGGCTGGGAGAGGAAATCGGATCCCTGGTCATGCGGGGTATCACTGCCCTTGGGGTCCTCAAAAAGTACAAGCCTATCTACGACCATCAAGTGGCCAAGGCCATGCTGATCTATGCAAAACGGTCCTCTGTGAAAATGATAGAAACCGTTTCCAACGAGGAGATGCATCAACTTTAACCCATTGCCGATGATAGCCGTATTACAGCGCGTTTCAGAAGCATCGGTCGCGATTTCCGGAGAGATACGCGGAAAAATCGGGATCGGTCTGCTCGTATTGCTAGGGATTGAAGACGCCGATAATGAGGAGGATATACAGTGGATCAGTCGTAAAATTGTGCAGATGCGTATTTTCCCAGATGATCAAGGGGTCATGAACCGGAGCATCCTAGAGGCAGCGGGAGACCTGCTGCTCATCAGTCAGTTTACCTTACACGCCAGCACCAAAAAAGGCAATCGCCCGTCCTACATCAAGGCCGCAAAGCCGGATATAGCCATCCCACTGTACGAAAAAACCATCGCTGCACTGATAGGGGAAATGGGCAAGTCTATTGAAACCGGTGAGTTTGGTGCCAATATGCAGGTAGCATTGGTAAACGATGGGCCCGTAACCATCATCCTTGACTCCAAAAACAAAGTGTAAGACAAGAATTTCCAGCGGATTTTTACCACGAATATGCACCAGAATCTACCCTTTTTAACCATTGAAAACGCTACCATTCGTAAAAACGACAAAGTCCTTTTTCAAGGACTGGACTTTTCGATGCAGACCGGAGAGCATTGGGCCATACTTGCTGCCTCAGGCGCCGAAAAGACGGCTTTTCTCGAAACCCTGTATGGACGCACCTCCATCACCCAGGGGCGAATAACGCGGTTTTTTTCCCAAATCTATCAGGAGGAACAGTCCAAGCAGGGCAAAGTAAATAGCTTTCGCGACTTGGTGTCTTTTGTTTCCCAAGCCTATACATTTAAGAATAAGTCCAACGTACAGGAGTTTTATTACCAGCAACGGTTCAACAGCAGCGAATCCGAAGAAGCCGATACCGTCTCCAACTACCTAGACCAAACGGAAGGAAAACGACCCGGGTACTGGAACAAGGAAAATACCATGGCCCTGCTGGGCCTGACCCCCCTTGCCGAGAAATCACTGATCAAACTCTCCAATGGAGAAACCCGCAGACTGGCCATTGCCGTTGCACTACTAAAAAATCCCAAACTCTTTCTAATGGACCGGCCGCTCACGGGACTTGACCTGGCGACGCGCCAGGCATTCGACGGCATCCTGGATCAAATCATAGGATCTGGCATTCAGGTAGTAATGACTACCTCCCCGGAGGAGATCCCAAAAGCGATCACCCATGTGGGTAAAATCAGTCAGGGAAACCTACTTCCTGTGCCGGACCGATCAAGCCTGACGGTGGAAAAACCGGCAGTTTCTCCAGAAGAGACTGCGCATATCAAAGCTTTGATCAGCGACTATCCGTCGGTTCCCTACAAAAATCTCATCGAACTGCGCGACGTTTCTATTCGATACGGCGACAAGCTATTGCTGGATACCGTGCAGTGGACCGTCAAACCCGGCGAGCGATGGGCACTCAAAGGCCACAATGGCGCTGGGAAATCCACCCTGATCAGCTTGCTGCTCGGAGAAAACCCCCAAGCCTACGCCAACGATTTTTCCTTGTTTGACCGCAAACGGGGCACGGGGGAATCTATATGGGATATCAAGCGACCGGTTGGCTTCGTGTCTCCCGAGCTTAGCAGGTACTTTCCCCAAAACCAAACCTGCCTCAAGGTAGTCCTTTCCGGATTGTTTGATACGATGGGCCTCTTTCGGCAGGCAACACCGGAACAAACCGAAATGGCCAAGCACTGGCTCGCCGCCCTTCAGATACCACACGTACAGCGTCTCCTGCTGCATCAAGCCAGCCTCGAAGATCAGCGGTTTTGTCTATTGGCCAGAGCCATGATCAAAAAGCCTGCCTTGCTGATATTGGATGAAGCAGCCCAAGGAATGGACGATGAACAGCGGACCCGCTTCAAACACATTGTAGACCATATCTGTCGGGAGGCACCGATCGGGCTGGTCTATGTAAGCCACTACGCAGACGACATTCCCGAATCAGTAGATAAAGAAATACTCTTGGAAAATGGCAAACGAATCCATGCAAAACAAATCCAATCCCCTAACCATCGCTGAAGCGCAGAAGCGCGTAGATGAATGGATCAACACCACTGGTGTCCGTTATTTTAACGAGCTGACGAACATGGCCATTCTGACAGAAGAGGTCGGGGAGGTGGCGCGAATTGTCGCACGCAAATACGGAGAACAGTCCTTTAAGCAAAGTGACCGGGATAAAGACCTCGCTGACGAAATGGCCGATGTACTTTGGGTGCTTATATGCCTCGCTAACCAAACCGGTATAGACCTAAGTGCAGCACTGGAAAAGAACTTTGAGAAGAAATCCACCCGAGACAAGGACCGGCATAAGGAAAATGAAAAGCTACAGTAGAGAAAAGCTGGCATCGAAGCGGCTCAATCGGACCATAATCCATTGCTCTCCGTCAAAATGATCGGCATATGGTCTGTTACGACGATCGTATGTTCATGTTGAGCCATAAAGCCCCCTCTATCACCGACTAGTGTCCAACCATCTCGCTGCTCAACTGCGTACGTGGAAGCCGTTGAAATAAACGTTTCAATAGCTACAACCGAATTCTTCTTGAATCGCCTTTGGTCAAATTTGTTTCTGTGATTTAAAAGCTCATCGGGTTGTTCGTGTAAATTTCTGCCCCAAAGTCATCTAGCTGCTTTGTGGCCATACCAGGCCGGGCGAAGCCAATCATCTCCCTAAGCGTACATGCAACTGCTTCGCTTACCCGCTTCATCCCGATAAGCTCTGATTCTTTAGTTATTGACATAGTTTAACTTGAATAATTGGATGACCACCTATAACAAAGTAACAGTGCACAAAATTATGAGATTTATTGGACTATAGACTCAGGTAAAGTATTTGACACATTTAAAGTCACCCACCAACTAATAATCCCAACATGCCCTTCACTGATACGTGGCCATCTCTCCTGCCTCGATGAGCAGTTCCACGATATTTTGCTTCGGAGGCAAGGGACAGGTCGCGAACGGGGTGAACACACATGGTGGGTTGATGGCTTTGTTAAAATCCAAAATTACCCTGCCTTCCGCATCAGGCTTTTCCGCATAGAGATATCTCCCTCCCCCATAGGTAGATCTGCCGCTGCTCTCATCGGCAAAAATCAAAAAAAGCTCTTCCCCTTCTTCAAACGCATCGAGCTGAAATCTTTTCCCCTCGGCTTCAAAGTCTACCGTGCCAAGCGCCGGAGTAGGAAGGGTCTGCCCCAGCACATTGGCCAATGGAACCAGTTTGTGGGGTTCGTAGGGTGTAAACATGCCCACCTTGCGCCAGCCGATCTGACGAGGGAATCGGTCTACTCCCTGAAAATTCCGAACAACCTCTGAATCCAGATGCCTCAAGCGGACTCCTATGCGATCCCCCCGCTGAATGAGTTGCCAACGAAGCGATTCAAACGCCATGAGAGGCGACAATCCCGTGTCGGCATCAAACACCAAAACCTTTCCCACCACTTGCTGCCCGTCCATTTGTACCCCATCTACGGTTGCCTCGAAAAAAACCTGATGAGCCGACCAATCAAAAACCCCTAATTCTGAAGGGAAAGCCTCATGTGGCAAAGGCACCTCAAGCGCTTCGCCGGATCCCATCCTGTTTAATCCGGGAGTTAACCATTCCAGTCCGATTAGGTTTAACCAGCCGTCCTCTGCGGTCAACGCCTCCCTTCGCAAATCCTCCCAGGTAGCCATATCCGCTTCGTGTTCACTATCCGAAATTTGCAGCCGACTTTCTTGGGTAGTGCAGGAAAGTCCGAAAACCAAAAACAGTAGGGCAAATAGAAACACCGATCTGTTCGCAGGGGAGTTCAAACTAATAGCATATAGGTCCATAGGCCCGTAAAATTAGCAATACTAAAACACTTCCTCAAAAATCGAATGAACGTAGTACTGAGCCCAAGTCTTAGATGCCAAGAGGTAAATTACCATTCGATCGGGGTAAATTTAGCAGAAATCCGTTAACTTACTACTCTGGTACAGCGTCTAGACCCGAATGACACACCTGCCGGCAACAACCTACACGTATGCAAAAACTCATTTACGCCATCATCATTATTATGCTGGCATCATTAAACCCAAAACCTGAAAATAGGATTGAGAATAAATCGAGCTATTTACAGGAAATAAAAGCCGAATTGGAGAAAAAGTGGCCGGAAAATAGGACCATCAACCTGGTCTTTCATGGCCATTCGGTTCCAGCGGGGTACTTCAAAACGCCCACCGTAAATACACTGGATTCGTATCCTTTCCTCTTGCTGATAAAATTGAAAGAACAATACCCTTATGCCGTAATAAATGTGATCAATACAGCAATTGGGGGAGAGCACGCTGTCAATGGTGGAAAAAGATTTGACGCCGAGGTACTGACACACCATCCAGACATTCTCTTCATCGATTATTCACTGAATGATCGTGGGATTGGATTGGAAAATGCCTTCCAGGCTTGGAACGAAATGATTAAAAAGGCCTTGGATCATCAGCTTAAGGTTATTCTACTTACACCATCGCCCGACCAGCGAATCGATATATTCGAGCCGAATAATGAATTGGAACAGCACAGAGATCAGGTCGTCAGACTGGCAGAAGCCCATGGAGTTGGATTAGTAGACAGCTATCAATTGTTCAAGGACCGAATTATCGCAGGTGATAGTCTTACGCATTTCATGTCGCAGGTAAACCACCCAAATAAAAACGGCCACCAATTGATCGCTGACGAGATCTTTACCTATTTCGAGTGAGCATCCATTTCGAAGTACGGCGACCGCCCGACCGTAAGATCCTGATCAAACTGCCTGGTTCAATATCCCAGACCATTCCCATGCCAGTCCACTGGGGCCAAATCCATCAGCACAGTACAGGATAGTATTTCACACATATCCCCTAATTTTGGACCTGAGGAAAAAACCCAACGGGTGTATTTGTATCAAAAATCATTTTATCCACTGCCCCTTTTTCCCTTTATTGCTATCTTTAAAGGTGCTAGCTCAAACTATCGCCCTTAGGGCATGTTGTACCATTGAAAACCTAACCCATGAAAGTTGGATTGTTTATACCCTGCTACGTAGATCAGTTTTACCCTTCGGTGGCCATAGCTACCCTTGAGCTATTGGAAAAACTGGGCGTAAACGTAGATTACCCCCAGAACCAAACCTGCTGCGGACAACCCATGGCCAACTCGGGCTATGCGCATTTCAGTGATGGAACCTCTGACCACTTCACGAAGACCTTTGCGGGGTATGACTACATCGTGGCCCCGTCAGGAAGTTGCACACTTCACGTCAAAGAACACGTTCTGGCCCACGATGGCAGTGGCCCTCAGATTTACGAACTTTGCGAGTTCCTCACGGACGTGCTACAGGTGGAAGAGCTGGGCGTAAGTTTTCCCCACAAGGTGGGATTTCACTCTAGCTGCCACGGATTGCGTGGATTACGGCTCGCCAAGCCTTCCGAAATTGTGGGCGAGGACTTTAATAAGCCGGAAAGCCTATTGGCAAAAGTTGCCAACCTACAGTTGGTTACCCTCGACCGAAAGGATGAATGCTGCGGTTTTGGCGGAACCTTTGCCGTCTTTGAGGAAGGTATATCCGTACAGATGGGAAAGGACCGCATAGCCGATCACCTCGGCAAAGAGGTGGAGGTAATCACTGGGGCAGATATGTCCTGCCTCATGCACCTAGAGGGATTGCTCAAACGACAAAAAAGTCCCGTCAAGATCCTCCACATAGCTGAAATCCTGAACGGAACCACGCTCTCAAAAACCTAAACGACCATGTCATCACCAAAAACCCATGCGGCTGCCGCCGAAGAGTTCTTAAAGGACGAAGCGAGAACCCACTGGCACGACGAGACCCTCTGGCATGTGCGGCAAAAAAGGGATACCTCCGCCCAAAAGCTACCAGAGTGGGAGACCCTCCGCAACCAAGCTTCTCAGATAAAAGACTACGTACTCTCCCATTTGGACGAACTGCTGGTTCAGTTTGAAAAAAATGCCAAAGCAAACGGAATCACCGTCCTCTGGGCCAAAGACGGCAAGGAGCACAACGAGCACGTCTACCGGATCCTTCAGGAAAACCAGGTCAAAAAGCTCGTAAAAAGCAAATCTATCCTGACGGAAGAATGTGGTCTAAACCATTTTTTGGAAGAAAAAGGGTACGACGTGGTGGATACGGACCTAGGCGAACGGATCATCCAATTCAACCATCAGGTACCTAGCCATATCGTCATGCCGGCCATCCACCTGAAGAAAAAGGAGATCGGAGAAATATTCCACAAGCACCTGGGCACCGAAGAGGGGGCCGAGGACCCGGGGTACCTGACAGAAGCTGCACGCATCCACTTGCGTGAGAAGTTTATTCAGGCCAATGCCGCCATCACCGGTGTGAACTTTGGAATTGCCGAGACGGGCGGATTTGTTGTTTGTACCAACGAGGGAAATGCCGATATGGGCACCCACTTGGCAGATGTGCACATCGCCTGTATGGGCATTGAAAAATTGATTCCCCGGGCAGCAGACCTGGGCGTATACCTTCGCTTACTGGCTAGGAGTGCCACTGGACAAAGCATCACCAATTATTCCTCCCACTTTCATCGCCCCGCACCGGGCAGAAAAATGTACCTCATCCTGGTGGATAACGGTAGAACCACGCAGCTTGGACGGGAGGATTTCCGAAATTCCCTAAAATGCATTCGTTGCGGTGCCTGTATGAATACCTGCCCCATCTATCGCCGCAGCAGTGGGTTTAGTTATGGATCCACCGTACCGGGCCCCATAGGATCCATTCTATCACCAGGTATAGATCTCAACAAATACAGTACACTTCCCTTTGCCTCTACACTGTGTGGTTCCTGTTCCGATGTATGCCCCGTAAAAATCAACATCCACGAACAATTATACAAGTGGCGTCAGGTCATTGCGAAGGAAGGGCATCCGCAGTTGGCCAAAAAATGGTCGATGAAGCTTGCTGGTAAAGTACTAGGAAGTCCCGCTTGGTATAATTTTATGGGTAAAAGTGCCCGCATCATGCTGAAGATCACACCGGACAGCCTGATATATTCGAAGTTGAATGCTTGGGGCAAAAAACGCGACCTTCCGGCAGTACCGAAAGAAAGTTTCAAAGAGTGGTACCAGAAAAACCGAAAAAAATGAGCAGTAGGGAACAAATACTTGCCGCCGCAAAAGCAAATAAGCCGGCCCCAACCCAATTACCCGATCACCTTTCATTCGAGAGTCCCTCCCAAGAAGTTTTGTTCGAGCGTTTTCAGGAAGCTAGCAGGCTAAATGGGGGAAAAACCATCCGGATCAAAAGCCGGGCGGAAATTAGCAGCTACCTACGCGAACATACCGAAAAAGGCCTCCAAGTGGTTTCCACGGTGTCTGAAGTAAGCAGTACCGTGGATCTTAGTACCATTTCCGATCCCCACGATCTAGAGGCGGTGGAACTGGCTGTGTTAGAAGGTACTTGGTCGGCAGCCGAGAACGCTGCGATATGGATGCCCGAGGAAAACCTAGTACACAGGGTCCTACCGTTTATAGCACAGCACTTGGCAGTCGTGATCTCTAGTAGCTACCTACTGGGGGACATGCATGCCGTTTATGAAAAAGTTCAGGTAAACAGCCCCGGCTACGGTGTATTTATCGCAGGGCCTTCAAAAACGGCAGATATAGAGCAGTCTCTGGTAATAGGCGCTCACGGACCTAGGAGTATGACGGTATTTTTGGTGCATGAGGACTAATTGATACACGCATCAGGGGCCTTAATTAGGAGGAAAGAAGTATTACGGGTATCCACTAAGCCGTATCTTCACCTCCATGAACCGAACACTTCCCCTCCTTTCCACTTTCCTATTTGTTGCCACAGGACTCCTGTTTGCGCAGCAGCACCCAGACAATAGGCCAGGGTTTTTGATACACCCCTACCTGCAATATAGCACCCAGACGGAAATTTCCATACTTTGGGAAACCACCCATCCCGCATCGACCCAGGTGATGTATGGACCATCTCAGTTCAACACGGGGAAGGCCATCCTTTCAGAAAGTGTCGGAAATTCACAGCACCAGACCATGCACGAGGTCACGCTTACCTCACTCGAAGCGGAAACCAACTACTTCTATCGGGTCTTGTCAGTCACCGAGGCAGGCGATACCATTCAGAGTGATGTTATCCCGTTCCGAACAGCCGTACACAAAGAAAGCGCCTTTGCGTTCACGGTGTTTTCTGACTCTCAAAACAACCCCGAAGTCTGGGCCAACGTCACTCATCACGCCTTCGAGGAGCGTCCAAATTTTGCGGTACATGCAGGAGATCTCGTAGGACTCGGTTACCGCAAAAACGAATGGATACAGGAATTTTTCGCGCCTGCCAAGCACTTTATGAAGCAGATCCCCATTTTTTCCACTCTGGGGAATCACGAGCACGATGCAGCCTACTATTACCAGTACATGAAAAATCCCGACCCGGAGCACTATTATACCTTTAGCTACGGCAATGCAGATTTTTTCATGATCGATACAGATCAGTATCAAAAGCCAGGCACACCACTTTACCTATGGCTGGAAAGGGCGCTCGCGACCTCTCAGGCAACTTGGAAATTTGTGGTGCAGCATCATCCGCCTTACTCCTCCGAAGAAAATGACTATGGCAACACCCAGTACGAAAGTTCGGAACAGGGAGACGATGAGGCCCGTCTGTTGGTACCTCTATATGAAAAATATGGCGTGGATATGGTGTTTTCGGGCCATTTGCACATGTATGAGCGGACCTGGCCTATCTTAAATGGCCGGGTAGTAGAAAAGAATGGCGTGAGGTATTTCATCTTAGGTGGTTCTGGAGGTGGCTTGGAAAAGGCCGCACCTACCCGTACATGGTTTACCAACAAGGTACGCACACTCCACCACTATGCGTACATCGCTATTAACGGAAATCACCTACAGTACCAGGCTATTGATCAATACGGTAGCCTCTTTGACCAGTTCGAACTTCTAGCACCTCGACCCAAAAGCCCAGCTTCAGCACTCGCTCCGACTACACCGGCACCTAGCACCCCGCAGCGAAAATTTTCGCAGCCGCTGAACGTCGCTTTGAGCACCGCCCATGGTGATGACGAATTGTTCTATACTACAGATGGCAGCATTCCCTCCAGGAAGTCTCCAAGGTATAGCAAACCTATCACCATCCGCGAAACCACTCACCTCCAGGCAATCGCCTTCAATAAACAGGGAGCCGGGCCGGTTGGGAGTTATCGCTTTGAACATATGGCTGCGTTGAAACCTGCTTCGGTAAGCAATCCGAAGTCGGGGCTACGATATATCTACTACACCGGAAAATTATCAGACCCCAAGGCTCCACTATCCTCCCAATTACAGCAAACCGCAAGCGGCATAATCGATAGCTATGACTGGAATCTCCTTCCACGCCGTGCGAATAACTGGGGAGCGGAACTTACCGGCTATCTATCCATACCTGAAAGCGGATACTACCGATTTAAAGGCCATGCCTATCAGCTTTTCCGCTTCTACTTACACGATCAACTCCTCATCGAGGAGAATACGAGGGAGGTCGGTATCACCGGGGAGGTGTTGCTGGAGAAAGGACTCCACCCGTTTCGAATCGAATACCACCTCCCTGATCGGTACGATGCCTATGGTAGTTTAGAACTTGTACACCCAAGCGGGCTGCGGGAACCCGCGGAACAATGGCGCTTTTTCATCGAGCAGTAACCCAAGGTTTATAGCCCTTTATAGTCACCAAAATGCCCAAAAAAATGAGAAATCTTACTTCGTTATCGAAAATTGTTCAAAAACGGACAGAAAATGACCCAAAAAACCTGAAAAATACCCCGATCAGGGTATTTTTTAAACCAAATCAATGGCCTACCTTTACATCGGGTGATTAAGCAACTTTTCAAACTGGATGTTTTTATGGATTAAAATCGGGGGTTATTGTTTCGAATATTTTTTAACCCCCATTTTTTTAAACTTTTCGAAGCCATAATATGCACACGAAGATGATGTACTAAATATCCCACCTGGATTGACCAATCACTGCCTTTTTACCTTAATTTTGCCCAAATGGTAAACCGACTACCCCAAACCCAGCCCAGCCATTTGCTATTAGGGATTATCTTGGTTGCTGCCACCCTCAGGCCAAGCATCACGACTGTGGGGCCGTTGATTCCCATGATACGCGCCGACTTGGGTCTATCCAACGGCCTTGCCGGCTTTTTGACCACCTTGCCCTTGATCACGTTTGCGACTTTTTCTTTGTTTTCGGCATCCATTGGCCGGCGTATGGGCTATGCGCGGGCAATCCTACTTGGGATGATCATCATTGCAATTGGTATCTTGGTACGGGTGACTGGTGGACCCTTTTTGCTATTTCTGGGCACAGGCCTGACTGGGATTGGCATCGTGATCTGCAATGTCCTCCTCATCCCCTTGGTAAAAGTACGCATGCCCGAAAAAGTAGGGAAGATAACAGGTATCTATGCCACGGTGATGACACTGGTTGCCGCAATTGGCTCCGCCGTCAGCGTCCCTTTAGCAGTGGACTTTTCATTGGGCTGGCGGGGATCGCTGGTTGCTTGGATAGTCCTCTTAGTAGTTGCCATCGTCATTTGGCTACCACAGGTCAAACCCCAGAAAACGGTAAATCCTATCCAGAGCAACAGTCCGATCGTAAACGTCTGGAAATCCAAACTTGCCTGGCAAGTATCCCTTTTCATGGGGGTTCAGTCGCTGCTTTTTTTTACCCTGATTACTTGGCTGCCTGATCTGTTTATCTCCCGTGGTGTGACTCCGGTAAACGCAGGTCTTATAATATCTCTCATGCAACTGGTGGCCTTAATCGGGACCTTTTTGGCACCTATTATAGCCGTTCGTTCTCGTGAGCAATCCCAGATGATCCTTGTACTGGGAGGTTGTTACCTGGTGGGGTATGGGTTGCTGTTTTCACCAGCAATCGTCTGGAATATCGCTGGCATATCCCTTGCGGGACTCTGTATGGGAGCCAGTCTGAGCATGGCCTATACCCTGATCACGCTGAGAACAGCAAACGACCGAACGACTGCGGCACTTTCCGGGATGGCCCAGTCTACCGGATACTACCTAGCTGCATTGGGACCGGTACTATTTGGCATGGCGATGGATCAATGGCAAAACTGGGATCACTTGATCTACCTGGTACTGATTACTTCGCTGTTCTTCGGGGGATTTGGTTATTTTGCGGGTAAGAATAAGAAGGTTTAGTGGTTAATAGGTAACTTTGTGTGATACCAAATCCTTTGCCATGCAAGAGTACCTGTCTACCTTCGGAATTTCTGAAAACGTCTTCACCTATGTGATCATGCCACTTCTGATCTTCCTGGCGAGAATCGGGGATGTGTCTATCAATACCCTTCGGATCGTTTTTGTGATGTCCGGAAAAAAATATATCGCGCCGATCATGGGTTTTTTTGAGGCGATGATCTGGCTGTTGGCTATCGGGCAGATATTCCAAAACATCAACAACCCACTCTCATACATTGCCTACTCGGGCGGGTTTGCCATGGGTATCTGGGTGGGTATGACCATCGAGGAAAAGTTGGCCCTGGGTAGGGTACTGGTGCGGGTGATTACCCCTGAACCGATGCCGCAGTTGGTGGAATACATGAAGGAAAAAGAACACCGCTTCACGATTGTGGGAGCGGAGGGCCGCTACGGCAGGGTGCAACTGCTATTTACGGTGCTGAAACGCGAAAACCTGAAGGATTTTGTAGCAAAAGTGAAAACCGTAAACGAAAAGGCCTTCTATACCATCGAAAGTGTGAAGCGGGTAAGCGAGGACGACTTTAGCATGACGGAAGACCGCCCAAACTTTGCCGTACGCCTGCTAGGAAAAATACGCAAATAGCACCCCCATAGGCAAACCTCCTGCCCCAACATTCTAGTGATCTGGGCAATAATACCTGTCTAAACCAAGTATCACCGAGCTAGACCAGCAGAAAATGCCTAAAGCTCCACCTGCCCCAGGTTACGCATATTTCTCAAAATCCAAGTCTGCCGGTTTCGGATATAGCTGGTGGGCTGTGCCGGACTCCAACGTCTTGGGTTGGGCAATACGGCTGCGATTAAGGCAGCTTCCTGACGGGTGAGATCTGCCGCGGATTTTTTGAAATACCGCTGAGCAGCCTCTTCTATACCGTACAGCCCATCACCCATTTCGATTACGTTCAGGTAAACTTCCATGATGCGGCGCTTGCCCCACACGTATTCGATGAGCAAAGAGAAATAGGACTCTAACCCCTTTCTGAATAGGTTTCTTGCAGGCCATAGAAATACGTTTTTAGCGGTTTGATTGGTAATTGTACTCCCGCCACGGAATCGTTTGCCGGTGGATATCTCTTTTCTGGCTTCTGCAATTGCCTCCCAGTCAAAGCCACGATGGGTTGGGAATTTCTGATCTTCGGCCGCAATCACAGCCAGTACCACATGGGGTGAAATGCGCTCGTAGGAAACCCAGGATTGGTGTACTCCTGAAAACTCCTCCGGTCCAAACAGTGACTCGGCTACGCGGATCACCATCAATGGCGTAATCCATACAGGTACAAACCGATAAACTGCTACCATGACCCAAGAAAAAATCAACAGACCCAACAGAAGCTGAGCCAAAAACACCGCGATTTTTCTGAGTTTTTTCCACATACTAGTTGAATGAACCGATGGTGACCATGGGGCTAATTTAGGTATAAATGCAGTGTTCGTGATGCATAGTGTCCGATAAAATCTATTTTTGCCATGCAGTCAATCTGTGAGCCCCACGAAAGCCCCTAAAATTATGGAAATAGATTCACCACTACCGCAGCCTTTCCTCCGATCCCTTGCGCCTGTCTTGGAAGCCGGTGAAATCCCTTCCTTTTTAGCCGCTTTGAAAGAAGATACGCCCACTTCCGTGCGGTTGAACCCTTTTAAGCCTGTGGCTCAATTTACTGACACCCTTCCGGTACCCTGGTGTTCGGACGCTCTATACCTGAGTCAACGCCCATCATTTACCTTAGATCCGTTGTTTCATGCGGGTACTTACTATGTACAGGAAGCTTCCTCCACTTTTCTGTCTCACATGCTATCCAGCCTTTCGGCACCAAAGGACGGGGTATTCTTGGATCTATGCGCAGCGCCGGGCGGAAAATCCACTTTACTGGCTTCCTATTTAGGGAGGGAAGGATTGCTCGTAGCCAACGAAGTGATATCGGGCAGGGCACAGATTCTCAAAGAAAATATCGTCAAATGGGGTATTGGGAACACGGTTGTCACCCAAAACGATGCATCGCATTTCCAGCCACTGGCGGGCTTATTTGATTTGGTTCTGGTGGATGCTCCCTGTTCGGGAGAGGGAATGTTTCGTAAAGACCCAAACGCCATAGCCGAATGGTCAACAGACCATGTGACGCACTGTGCGATACGGCAACAGCGAATCCTTGACGAGGTCGGGATACTTCCAAAGGCGGGGGGATACCTGGTATATGCTACCTGTACCTACAATGAAACGGAAAACGAGGAAAACATCCGCTTTCTAGCAGAGGAGTTTTCCTACGAGCCTGTGCGCATACCCCTATCAGAGGATTGGGGGATCCAGGAAAGCGAAGTAAAAACCCTTGCAGGGGACTATTTCGGCTACCGCTTTTTTCCGCACAAAGTACGGGGCGAAGGCTTTTTCATCAGCGTGATGAAAAGGACCGCATCATCGGTCAGTGCTTCACCCAAGCTGCAAAAGGAATTTCGGCATCCCCACCTCAAACGAGTAGCCACCCGTCAGATCAATGAAGAGTTGGTAAGGCAGGTGCCTACCGTAGGAGAGGAGGCACTCTACGCTTTGGGCGGTGGTTTTTTTTTATTTCCCATGAAATTCCAAGCAACATTTGAATGTATCGCGCAGCACCTAAACCTACGCTATATGGGAATTGCCCTGGGAGAGATGAACCACAATCAGTGGATTCCCAGCCATGAGTGGGCCATGTCTATCCTTCCAAAAGAAGGAATCCATACAGCGGAGGTCACGTTGGAACAGGCTATCCAATTTCTCCGCAAAGAAAACCTTCCAATAGAGCTTCCCTCGATCGGCTGGGTGTTAATTACCTATCAACAGCAACCTTTGGGCTGGGTTAAGAATTTGGGAAACCGGATCAACAATTATTACCCCAAGGAATGGAGAATACGTATGGCTCAATAGGCATCCTCGTCCTCGTCGTTGAAGCGGGATAAGTCGAATACCTCGTCTTCCAGGTAGTGGGGATATATTTTCTGGTGTATCTTTTTCACTTCTCCTGTCAGGACGCTTCGAAACTCTTCAACATTTACTCCGGACTCTGCTGCCATAAAGACTGGCTTGATGGCCAATTTCTTGGCATAGCTTTGCTCAAGTTTTTCAAAATCGATGTAACCAGCCTCTTCGACCTCTAGCTCACTCATTTGCATAAGCGTTTCTTCGTCAGGCATTTTCGGTGCAATGTCAATTTTGTTGAACACCAAAACCACAGGCTTGTCACCTGCACCCAATTCGTTGAGGGTTTGATTTACCACGTTGATCTGATCCTGAAATCCGGGATGCGATACATCCACTACATGCACCAATAAGTCAGCCTCTTTGATTTCTGCAAGCGTCGATTTAAACGACTCGATTAGGTGAGTGGGCAATTTCCGAATAAACCCTACCGTGTCGGAGAGCAAAAAGGGGAGGTTTTCCAGCACCACCTTTCGTACCGTGGAATCTACCGTGGCAAAAAGTTTGTCTTCTGCCAGCACGTCTGCTTTGGTCATTAGCCGCATCAGCGTACTTTTACCTACGTTGGTGTATCCTACCATGGCGACGCGCACGATTCCCTTTCGGCCCTTCCGCTGTGTGATGCCTTGTTTTTCGATCCTGTCGAGTTTTTCCTTTAAAAGGGTGATTTTGGCACGTATATCACGCTTATCTGTCTCAATTTCCTTCTCACCGGCACCGCCACGGGTGGAAGTTCCGCCCCGTTGCCGCTCCAAGTGGGTCCACATCCGCGTAAGCCGGGGAAGCAAATATTGATATCGGGCCAGTTCCACCTGAGTTTTTGCCTGGGCCGTCTGCGCCCGTTGAAGAAAAATATCGAGGATCAGCAAAGACCGGTCGTACACTTTAATCTTCAATTCATTTTCCAGGTTACGCATCTGCGAGGGAGATAGGTCATCGTCGAAGATGATCATGTCCACTTCAAAAAACTCAATATAGGACTTGATCTCCTCCAGCTTGCCTGAACCGACGAATGTCCGAATATCGGGTTTCTCCAGCCGTTGGGTAAATCGGTGGATGGCTTTGGCCCCCAATGTCTCGGTTAATAGGGCCAGTTCATCCAGGTGCTCTTGAATCAAACGTTCGGTGTCCTGCTGATGAATTAGTGCCACCAACACCGCTTTTTCTTGCTCCGGAGCGGTATCGATCAACTTTTTTAACTTCTTCGTGTATTTATTCATGTATGTTTCTTCTTACGTATGAAAAACTCCTTTGAGTTGCTAACCTTTACAGGTCTTTTTCGTTGGTTGTGTAGCGTTAGGGCGGTCAAACCCCATGCCCAAATCGGCTACAAGCCACAAAATTAACTCTATTGCTATTTTAGCAGGTTAAATTTAGCTAATTTTGGGCGAAAATACGCAGAAAGTACGGGTGATGCGCAAACGTGAAGGTTGACCATCGCTCGATTGTGTGATACTAAAATCAGTTAGCTACACCGCACCCATGGAGATACGTGAAACTCCCATTAAAGATGTACTTGAAATTTACCCTCGAATATTCAGGGACGACCGAGGCTATTTCTTAGAGACGTATAAGCAAGATGTCTTTGAAAAACACGGCTTACCCACTGTTTGGATGCAAGATAATCAATCCTTTTCGGAGCGGGATATCGTGCGGGGACTACACTTTCAGTCCGGCGAATTTGCGCAGGCCAAGCTGGCCCGGGTAATCGTTGGCAAAGTGCTCGATGTATGTGTGGATCTGCGAAAAGGATCTCCCACATTCGGCCAGTATCATGCCGTCGTATTGGATGCAAACCTACAGAATATGCTCTATATTCCTAAAGGTTTTGCGCATGGGTTCGCTGTATGGGAAGACGCTATCTTTTCATATAAATGTTCCAACCTGTACCATAAAGCAAGCGAAGGGGGAATTATCTGGGATGATAGCCGACTAAATATAAAATGGGGAGTATCTAATCCAGTGCTTTCGGACAAAGACCTGGCGCTACCCACCTTAGACGAATTTGAAAAAATGAGTGGAGGAGGACTTTGATGTCACTACTAGATCTATTTAAGAAAAAGAAAACCAAAGAAGAACTCACCCTGGACCTGTCTTGGATGAAGACAGACATGCATAGCCATCTCATTCCGGGCGTAGACGATGGGGCTCAAACAATGGACGAATCCCTAGAGCTAATCAGCCGTCTGGCAGACTGGGGACTTCAGAAGCTTATCATTACGCCACACGTGATGAGTGAGTTTTACAAAAACACACCGGAAATCATTCAATCCGGCCTGCAGGCTCTCAGAAAGGCAGTCAACAAAGAGGGGATCAATATCCATCTGGAAGCGGCTGCGGAGTATTATCTCGACGAGCTGTTTTATGACAAAGTCCTTAAAAAAGAACCCCTTTTGACCTTTGGGGACAACATGATATTGGTAGAAACCGGCTTCATGAACAAGGCACACATCCTCGAGGATACCCTTTTTCGACTAGAGACGGCCGGATACAAACCCATCTATGCACATCCGGAGCGGTACCTCTACCTGCATCAAAACCCTACTCTGTTAGAGTCTTTGGCGGAGCGTAATATCTACTTTCAGCTAAATTTGCTTTCAATCACTGGATATTACTCCAAGCCAGTGAAAAAATTTGCTGAAAAACTGATCGATATGGGGTTGGTAAAAGTAGTGGGCACTGATTGCCACAACCACCGGTACCTCGATGCACTCGAACACCTGCCAAGCGAAAAATACTACGAAAAACTGATGTCCCTCCCGTTGGTTAACTCCACCCTATGAAGGTATTAATCACAGGCATCACCGGCCTTTTGGGGAGTTATCTGGCAAAGGAGTTTGCAGACCTAGGTGCTTTACATGGGTTGAGAAGGAAAGACAGTCCGTTAAACCTGTTGGATGGATTGGAAGGCCAAATCAGTTGGCATGAAGGGGATATCAACGATTTTCAGTCACTGGAAGATGCACTACAGGACATGGACATGGTGGTCCATGCAGCTGGACTAACGCCAGTGAACGCCCCAGAAGAAGAGAGACTGCTGAAAGTGAACACAGAAGGCACCACAAACTTGGTAAATGCTATGCTAAGTGCGGGCACCAAAAGATTGGTATATATTAGTTCTGCATCTGCATTGGGCATTGATCCAGACACCGATGTTATCAACGAACAGTACAAGTGGACCACCTCTGACTTCAACTCACCCTATGCCGTATCGAAGCATCTGGCAGAACTTGAAGTATGGAGAGGTGCCCAGGAGGGTCTGGAGGTGATGGTTTTTAACCCAACAACCTTACTACCCAAAATAACTGATTCTCGGTCCAGTGCACGCATATATAGGTACTTGTTAGGTTCTCAGTACGGTTCCGAGGCAGGAAATTTCAACTACATCGACATTCGGGATGCTAGTAAATGGATCGCCCGATTGGTACAGAAAGCAGACTGGAACGCCAGGTATATCATCAACAAAGAAAGCATTCCTTTCAGAGAGTTTTTGGCCCAACTGCAGGAGGCATTCAACCTCCTATCCGGTAACAGAGAACTTCCTGGGAAAAAACCAATTGGCTGGAGGAAGTTTATCCCATCTCTCTTTAAGCGAAAGAGTTACGGTAGATTTGACGGACTCAACGGCTTGATTTCGGACAAGCCCCTGGTTTATGACAACCAAAAAGCCCAGCGTCTCAGCGCCTATCGGTTCCGACCATTGGAGGAAACACTTCTGTGGGCGGCTGGGAACGAAAGCAAAAGCATCCCCGTTTAATAGACTTAAATACCTGGAAATTTATCACCCAACCTGTATGGTCTACCAAAAATTTTGGTAACTTATGTGTTAAACAGAAAAGATATTCAATGACGGGAGATTTTGAAAACCATTCAGAACAGGACCGGGAGTTGGTTCTAAGATTCGAAAACTCCCTGAAGTCCAATTTGGACCTGTATTTTGGAGAGGAGGAGCTGGAGGATATCGTCAGGTTTTACCTGGATAATCTGAAATTTAAGAAGGCCCACAAAGCCAGTCAGATCGCCTTGGAGCGGTTTCCGTTTTCCCAAGAGATCAAGCTGCTGAGGGCACAGGCGTTGATTTTTTTGGATGATGTCGAAGAGGGTGTAGAAATATTGGAACACCTTAACAATATCTCTCCTAACAATGAGGATATCGTGTTGGCACTTGCAAATGCCTACCCGTTACTGGGTAGTATCCGTGAGTCAATCGAATTGCTGGAGGGATACCTGCCCGTTGCAGAGGACAAGGCAGAAGTACACTACCTCCTAGGCAACGTGTACCGTGCAGACGGGCAGAAAGAAAAAGCCATACAGTCGTACAAAGACTGTGTCACGCTGAAACTCAACCACGAGGATGCCCTCTTTCAGCTTGCCATGATCACCGAAGAGGAGGGGTCATTTGATGAAATCCTCAAGTTTTACCAAGAATTCATCGATCAGGATCCCTACAATGCCGGGTCTTGGTACAACTTGGGTGTGGTTTACAACCGGTTGGGGAAATTTGAGGAGGCCATTTCGGCCTATGAGTATGCCATTCTGATTGATGACAGCTTCGCCTCGGCCTACTTTAACATGGGCAACGCATTGATGAATACCAATCAGTATGACCTGGCGCTTGAAGCCTATCAAAACACGATCAACTGTGAGGGGAGTAATTCGGAGAACTGCTGCTACCTAGGTGCAGCCTACGAAAAGCTGAATCAGATTGACATGGCGTTTAAATATTTCAAGAAGTCAGCCAAGTTGGATCCCGAATACGACGATGCGTGGTTTGGCATGGGCATGTGCATGCTGAAGAAAAAGAAATATTTCGAAGCTATCCACTATTTCAAAAAGGCGATTCACATCTCAGACGAAAATGCCAACTATTGGGTTGGATTGGCAGAAGCTGAGTATAATCTAGGCAATCTTCAAGCAAGCTCTGAGGCTTACGAGGAAGCGATTAACCTAGAACCGGGGATATTGGAGACCTATATCAACCTTTCCATTATCTATTTTGACCAGAACCGGTTTGAGGAAGCGGAAGATGTGATTAAAGAGGGCATGGAAGAATTGCCGGAGGAAGCCGAACTATATTACCGACTAGTGGTATACCTAATAAAGACGGGGAAATACAAAGAAGCCTTTTCAATTTTAGAAAATGCATTAACTTTGGGGTTTGAAAAACACGTGATTTTATTTGAGTTGATGCCGGAACTGGAGCATCAAAAGGCCATTTATAAAATCATCAACCAGTATAGGACCGATTTTACCAAATAAGTTTTCCTATTATTTCGTCTTTACAAATAACTTATTGAATGAATTACATTCTAAAGAGCATTCCAGACCGTACGGTAAAGCCTAGGACGTCGGGGTTTACCATGGCCATGGACAAAGGATTAAGCCTAAGGGAAGTTGAAGATTTTATTGAAGTAAGCGGTGATTTTATCGATATAGTCAAGTTTGGCTGGGCTACTTCCTACGTAACCAAGAGACTTAAAGAAAAAATAGAACTATATCGCTCTGCGGGCATCCCCGTGTATTTTGGAGGAACATTGTTTGAAGCTTTTTTGGTAAGAGGTCAGTTTGAGGATTACCGAAGGCTGCTTGATACCTACGGGCTTACTTTTGCAGAAGTATCAGACGGCTCCATCACCTTGGACCACGAGAAAAAATGCGAATACATCCGCACACTGGCCAAGCAGGTTACGGTGCTTTCTGAGGTTGGATCCAAAGACGCTGCCAAGATAATCCCTCCTTACAAGTGGATAGAGCAGATGCAAAAGGAGCTAGATGCCGGTGCTTGGAAAGTAATCGGCGAGGCCCGAGAGGGCGGAACGGTCGGACTATTTAGAGATTCCGGTGAGGTGAGACAAGGATTGGTCGAAGAGATTCTCACCAAAATCCCCGAAGAACGTATCATTTGGGAGGCTCCACAAAAAGAGCAGCAGGTGTGGTTTATCAAGTTACTGGGGGCAAATGTGAACTTGGGAAATATCGCTCCCAACGAGTTTATCTCCTTGGAGACGTTACGCCTTGGATTGAGAGGGGATACGTTTGACCATTTTTTGAATCTGGGAGTGTAATGCTCCCTTTTTGCCGCACCTAACATACACCGAAGGGAACTTTCATGAGAAATGTAACAGACAAACTCCTTTTGTTCTTGAAGGGAATGGCCATGGGAGGTGCAGACATTGTACCAGGTGTATCGGGGGGTTCTATTGCCCTGGTTACTAAGATATACGAAAAGTTGCTGGACAGCATCCGGTCCATAGACATGGAGGCGATTTATTTGTTGAAAAGCTTGGAAATTAGAGCCTTCTGGAAGCATGTAAACGGTGGTTTCTTACTTACATTGGTGCTGGGCATTTTGACGAGCATCTTTACCCTTTCCCGGGCCATCACCTTTCTGATGGAAAATCATGCGATACCACTTTGGTCGTTTTTCTGTGGGCTGATCCTCATAAGTGCGATAGTGATCTTAAGGGATATCCGAAAGTGGAACCTGTTCGCAATTGTAGCGATTCCTTTGGGCACTGCGATTGCCTATTTCATCACCGAGATCCCTCCGGTAGCCACACCCGAGACTATCTGGTTTACGTTCTTATCTGGATCTATAGCCATCTGTGCCATGATTTTGCCCGGAATCTCCGGAAGCTTTATTCTATTGATTTTGGGCCAATATGAGCAGATTCTCCGGGCTGTCAACGAGAAAGATATCCTGACCTTGGGTGTCTTTGCAGTAGGATGTATTGTGGGAATTCTTTCCTTTAGCAGGTTGATATCGTGGCTTCTGAAGCGTTTCCATGCCATCACACTGGCCTTCTTATCCGGATTTATGCTCGGGTCCATCAACAAAATTTGGCCTTGGAAGGAGGTACTTTCTTACCGGCTTTCGAGTAGCGGAGAACAAAAGCCCTTTCTCACCAAGAACATCTGGCCACACCACTATCAACTTGCGACGGGAGAGGAAGCCCATTTTTTGTTGGCCATCCTGGCATTTCTGGTAGGCGTGGTGCTGGTAGTGGGTATAGAACGCTTAGCGGCATACACCAAAACTTCGGAATAACGATGAAAAAATTCGGCTTAATTGGTTTTCCCCTATCCCATTCTTTTTCGAAAAAATACTTCACCGATAAATTTGAAAAAGAGGGGCTTCACGACTGTCTGTACAACTTATACGAAATACCCGACATATCGGATCTCAATCAGGTACTCGTATCCAATCCGGAACTGGTAGGTCTCAATGTGACCATTCCATATAAATTACAGGTTATCCCCTTTATGGATGAACTAGACCCTGCTTGCGAAGCCATTGGAGCAGTAAATACCATTAAGATCAGCAAGGGGAAACTCTTCGGATATAACACCGACTATTACGGCTTCAAGTCTTCCCTTGAAACCTGGCTGGGTGATGCCCGGCCCAGGGCACTTGTGCTGGGCACCGGCGGCGCTTCCAAAGCAGTCGTACAGGCCCTGATTGATTTAAACATCGCCTACCTACGCGTATCCCGAACCAAGGTAAACCAGGAAGATCCCTTGCTGATTACTTACGAAGACCTACACAGTAATTCAGCTTTGCTGCAAGCGTATACACTGATTATCAACACCACCCCTCTGGGTACCTACCCGAATACCGAGCGAACCCCCGACATACCTATCGCGCAAATTGATAGCCGACACCTCGTGTACGATTTGGTCTATAACCCGGAAAACACCGCGATCATGATTGCGATGGCTGAAAAAGGGGCGAAGGTAAAAAACGGTTTGGAGATGTTGCACCTACAGGCGGAGGCATCCTGGGATATTTGGAATCGCTAGCCCGTAAGGAGTAGATTTTTTTATTGATAATCAACCGCATAGCGTCCTAGAGGCTTTCAGTCAGAATATTTTTTGATCAAATTGGCTTACGCAAGAGTTAAATTTTCTAACTTATCGCGTGTAGAAAACCTAAGATTTTGTGCCTATGCCTCGTGTGAAAAAGTCTGCCGACCGAAAAATTTTTGTATTGGATACCTCCGTCATACTCTATGCCCACAATTCCATCATGAACTTTGCCGAACACGATGTGGTCATTCCGATCACGGTATTGGAGGAGTTGGACCAGTTCAAAAAGGGAAACGATACCAAAAACTTTGAGGCTCGAGAATTCATCCGGCTGCTCGACGATCTGTCAAAGGACTATATGATTCATGACTGGACTCCCCTCAACGGGAAGGGAAAGGGCCACTTCAAGGTACTGATGAATCCGGAAAACAAGCTGAATGCCAACGATATATTCGGAGAGGAGAAGAATGATCACAAAATTCTGAATGCAGCCCTTAGCCTCAAACAGTCTGAAAAGGGGAGAAAGGTTATCCTGGTCAGTAAGGACATTAATTTGCGCCTAAAGGCCAAGTCCCTAGAAATCACCGCAGAGGACTACGAAACCGGCAAGATAAAGAACATCTCCGAATTGGAAAATACCGGCAAGCGCATCATCGATGAGGTAAACCCGGAATTGATCAATGAGCTGTACGACAAAGGAGTGATCGAGGCCTCCAAGATCCCGCATGAAAAATTGAAGGAGCCCAACACGTTCTACATCCTAAAAAATAACAGCAAGTCTGTGCTCGCTTTTTACAACAGCGATTTAAACCAACTGGAGAAGATTGAGAAGAAAACCGCCTACAATATCAAACCTAAAAATGCAGAGCAAACCTTTGCACTGCATGCCATTCTAAACCCAGCGATAAAATTGGTCAGCATACAAGGGGTGGCAGGAACCGGTAAAACTTTGTTGGCACTTGCCGGTGCTTTGGAACAACGGCATGAATTCAAGCAGATCTTCCTAGCCAGGCCCATCGTACCCCTAAGCAACAAAGACATCGGTTTCCTCCCCGGAGATATCAAGTCAAAGTTGAACCCCTACATGGAGCCCCTATGGGATAATCTAAAATTTATTCAGAACCAATACAAAGAGGGAGAAAAGGAGTTTCAAAAAATAACGGAACTGGTAAATCTGGAAAAACTGGTCATACAGCCCCTTGCCTATATCCGCGGACGCTCCCTGTCCAATATCTTTTTCATCGTGGATGAGGCGCAAAATCTGACACCTCATGAAGTGAAGACCATCATCAGCCGCGCGGGAGAGAATACGAAGATAGTTTTTACAGGCGATGTATTCCAAATAGACACCCCTTATTTGGACAGTCAAAGCAACGGTCTATCTTATTTGATAGACCGTGTAAAAAACCATCCCATCTATGCACATATTAAGCTGGAGAAAGGGGAGCGGTCTGAACTGGCCAACTTGGCCAACGACCTGCTGTAGGCAATGATTCTAGCTTTCCGTAATGGTGTTTAGTTTGGCCAGGAAGGAATTGTAGTACTGCCTGCCCACCGGCACCACATCGTTGGTTTTCAGCGTAATCTCTTTCGTATTGAAGTTTTCAATCTGTGCTAACTGCACGATAAAAGACTTCTGTACCCTCAAAAACAGGTTGGAAGGCAATTTCTCTTCCATGTCTTTCATGGACTTTCGGATGGTGAAGTTTCGGTTTTTGGTAAAAATCGTCACCATATTGCCATTCGCCTCCACATAATAAATATCGGTATAGTTTACGCGCTCGAAAGAGTTGTCTGCTTTGATAAACACCGCATCGGTTACTAAATACGGGCTGATTTCAGGGGCAGCACCGCCGTGATCGACCATGGTAGGACGGGTTCGTTGATTGTATAGTACAATCTCCACCATCGCATGGATGTCGTTGCTATTAAACGGCTTCACGATAAAACCAGCTGGATGGGTTCTTTTTGCCCGTTCGATGATCGCGGGGTCACTGTAGGAGGTCACGTAAACAATCGGGGCATCCACCATCTGCTGAATGATTTCACCCAATTCTATCCCATCCTTATCCCCTTTCAGCTTGATGTCCATAAACACCATGTCTGGGCGGTATTTCTTCACGACCTTGATCGCCTGATTAGCCGAGTTGGCTATATCAATATTTACATATCCCAAAAGCTGTAAAATCTCTTCGATATTCTCCGAAATATTTACATCATCTTCCACAATGAGTATCCGCTCTTCTTTCATATTTCACGTTTTTTTATTGAAAAATACCTATAGGTACAACCTCTACTATCCAACACGTAAGTGGGATCTAATAGAGGTATTTACCGTCTAATTGCCATTGTTTGCTGTACTTCCCTAGCTGCTCAGCTTTGTTCCCTATTTTAATAGAAACCTTCCGGCAGCTTAGATAGAAGCGATTAAATATACAACAATTTGCAAAAAATAGGTAATAAAACGATATATTTATGGCATCGTCATGGAATCTATAAACTCATCAAATCTTTAAACCGTGCGGCCTGCCGTCTGCTTACCTCGATCCGGTCTCCCCCTTTCAGTGTCACCACCAAACCACCGTTAAACCAAGGCTCTATGGTGTCCACCCAACTTAGGTTGATAATGTGCTTCCTACTAGCCCGAAAAAATGATTTTTCGTCAAGACGCTCGTCCAATGCGTTCAGCGACTTATGAATCATGGGCTTGTTGTTGTCAAAGTATACCTTGATATAGTTCCCGTCTGATTCAAACAGCCTGACATTGGCCAGTTTTACAAACCAACATCGGTCCCCATCCTTCACAAAAACCTGGTCTGCTAAGGATAGCTTCTTGGGAGCTAATTCGGTGGATTCCTGTTGCTCTTTCTTGAGGTCCTCCATTTTCTTTTCCAACTTGACGAGCGTTTCCGCCAAGCGGGCCGGCTCCACCGGCTTAAGGAGGTAATCCAACGCGTTCACTTGAAATGCCTGTATCGCAAACTCATCGTACGCGGTGGTGAATACGACCAACGGCACATGGTCCAGCTCCTCCAGTAGATCAAAACCCGTCTTTTCCGGCATTTGAATATCCAGAAAAATCACATCCGGCTGCAACTGATCAATCTTTTCCTTGGCGTCGTCGACATTCAATGCCTCACCGACTACCTCTACTTTATCATGGTTCGAAAGAAGGTTGATCAGTTCCTTCCTAGCTAATCTCTCGTCATCTACTATTAATGCACGCATTGTTATCCTTATTTTTATTCTAAGTTACTATTTTGTTTCGGAATTTTTATTTCAGTGACCACAAATTCTTGCCCATGGTTGAATATTTTGAAAGAAGCCCTCCCTCCATAAATGAGTTTTAGCCGTTCAATGGTATTGGAAATCCCGTGGCCCTCACCGGGTTTTCGGCTGACTGCCTCTCCTTTTAGTTGTCCGCTATTTTTTACCCAAATGTACAAATCTCCCAAAAGTCCAATACTGGATTTGATCTCAATGATGCCCCCACGCATGAGGTTTGAGATGCCGTGCTTGATGCCGTTTTCGACGATGGTCTGTAGCATCATAGGGGGAATTTTATAGTGAAAGGCCGCCTCCTCGATTTCGTAGTTGACCGTAAGCCGTTCTTCGAAACGAATTAGCTCCAAGTTAAGGTAGTCCTTTACGGTATTCAGTTCCTCGCCAAAAGGGATCACCTTGTGCTTGTCCATGATCAGCGAGTACCTCAGGATGTTCGAGAGCTGCGTTATGGCAGACTTTGCCTTTTTGGGGTCCTCGTCAACCAAAGCCCGCACACTGTTCAGCGCATTAAATATAAAATGCGGATTTAACTGATTGCGCAAGTGAATCAGCTTTATTTCGTTGATTTTGGCCTGATACTTCAGGGTAGCATTGTAGTTGTCCAGAAAATAAAACAGAAAGTACATCAATACCCAAAGTGAGTAGAACACAAAGCTAGTAAACAGATTGGCCAGCAAAAACAACGGTGTCAAATCCACCAAGGGGTTCAAGATGTCAAATACTAGATTGATGAACACCTGGGCAAACATGTTAAGAAAACTCAATAAGACAAGGGAAATAAAGACCTTCTTGAGGAGCTTCTCCAATGAAAATTCAAACCAGGCGTTTTTCTTGATGTAATACCTGAAAAAGTGGGTTGACAAAAAATAAAAGGTAGCAAGTGATAGGTAAGCGCCCACCTGAATCGGCGTGATGCCCCGATCAAAGGATAAAAAAAACAGGTTTAGGCCAGCATATCCCAGCCAACCCACGCCCTGAAGTATCCAATATAATTTGCTTTTATCCATACATGGGATTTAACAAAAAATAGGTCAAACTCCCCACCGACCAGGTCTACTAGGGAATCTTCCTATCAGTTAAATACCGCGGTTTTATTTAAGGGAATCTTATCCAAGATCCGAAGGATAATGTCCCTGGTGCTGACGTTGTCTGCCTCCGCTTCGTAGTTCAGAATGATGCGGTGATTGAGTACATCCACAGCGATTTCCTTGATATCTTCCGGGAGCACATAATCCCTCCCGTCCATGTAAGCTACGGCCTTTGCGGCCAGATTCAGGTTGATACTCGCACGTGGCGATGCCCCAAACTGTATATAGCGGGATTCCTGCTCCATGCCGTATTTATCCGGAAACCTGGTGCAGAAGACCAGCTCAATGATGTAATTTTCCAGGGGCTCGGCAATGCGTACCTTGTTGATCTCTGCGCGAATAGCAAAGATATCTTCTTTATTAAGCAAGGGATTCACCTCCGACACAAAAAAGGCATCGGTCATCCGTCGCATCACCTCCATTTCATCCCTCTTGGACGGATAGTCGATGTTCACCTTCATCATAAACCGGTCTACCTGTGCTTCGGGTAGCGGGTAAGTTCCCTCCTGATCAACGGGGTTTTGGGTGGCCAAAACCAAAAACGGCTTGTCCAACATAAAGGTCGTTTCACCGATTGTAACCTGCTTCTCCTGCATCGCCTCCAACAATGCCGACTGCACTTTGGCCGGAGAACGGTTCACTTCATCGGCCAAGATGATATTGGAGAATATCGGTCCTTTCTTCACCTCAAAATTCGCATTGAGCTGATTATAAATCATGGTACCTATCAAATCTGAGGGCAGCAGATCGGGGGTAAATTGGATCCGTTTGAAATCCAGATGCAGCACCTTCGCCAGCGTATTTACCGTCAGCGTCTTGGCCAATCCCGGCACCCCTTCTAACAGAATGTGGCCATTTGTAAATAACCCAATCAACAACCGGTTGATCATCCGGTCCTGACCCACCACTATTTTCTTCACTTCTTGTATGGCTGCTGCTATTTTCTCCTGATGCATATCCGCTATTTGATGTTGTTTTCTATTAAAAGGAACAAATTTCTCTCCCCCAATCTATTATTCGGCCTAAATTAGAACAATTCGCTTGATCTCACAACGAACATGGGGTTGTTCTTGGGTTTTGGGAGTAAGAAAGGCCTATTTTCTTGCTCCAGAAAAACTGCCCCTCGGGTTTTCGGGGGAAAATCCAAGGCTGAGGTAAATTTCATCCCGAGACTTCTCGAGCACCTGCCCACTCTTAAATCCCTCGATCGTCAAATTTTCCATGGACCATCGTACCAGGCGCAGGGTTGGATATCCCACTTTGGCCGTCATTTTTCGCACTTGACGGTTTTTGCCCTCGGTTAGCGTCAGTGAGATCCAACAATCCGGTACATTTTTTCGGTATCGGATAGGAGGGATTCGCGCCGGCAACTCCGGCTCGGAAGGTAGCAGCATGGCTCTAGCTTTTTTGGTGAGGTAGTCCTTGTTATCTACCCGAATTTCTACGCCCGCTTGAAGCGCTTGTAGAGCATCCAGCTTGATCAGACCTTCTACCTGTACGAGGTAGGTCCGCTTGTGTCCGTAGCGGGGCTCCAGTAAAAAGTGGTTGAGTTTTTTGTCATTCGTAACCAATAGCAGGCCCTCGCTATCCTTGTCCAACCTCCCGACAGGATACACGTCCTTTGGGAAGTCCCATAGCCCACCAAGCGTATGGTCCTCCCCACTAAACTGACTTAGCACACCAAATGGCTTGTATACGATGAAATACCGCAATAGCATAGTTACTGCCCGAGTAGCTTGAAGAGCTCATCAAGCTTAGGCGTTAGGATTATCTCTGTCCTACGGTTTCTGGCTCTCCCTTCGGCCGAATCGTTGGGAGCCTTGGGGTAGTAATAGCTTCTGCCAGATGCAATTACGCGCTCGGGATCCACTTTGTAGGTCTGTGTCAATATCCGAACGATGGCAGTGGCCCTAGCAGTACTTAGCGCCCAGTTGTCTTCAAATCGACCGCTGATCGGCACGTTATCGGTGTGCCCTTCTACCATAATCTGAATTTCTTCATTGGAATTCAACACCTCAGACAATTTGCCCAAAGCCTCTCGGCCGTCTCGATTTACGGTTGCACTGCCGGAGGGAAATAGCAATTTATCCTGTAGGGAGACATACAGCTTACCGTCCTCCTCGTAGACCTGTAGCTCGTCGGATCGGTATTGGTTCAATGCCCTGTCCACTGTAGCTTTTAGATTGGCCATCACCGAACGCTGTTCGTCCAACAGGCTTTGAAGCATGTCGAGCCGTTCCTGTTGCTCCAAAAGCCTTCGCTCCTTTTCGGTCAACTGTTGCTGTACAGAAGTGGAGGTGGACAATGCCTGACTTAGACGGCTATTGAGGGTTTCAGTGAGCTCTTTTTCTCTGGACAGCGCGCCCTTGGTTTGGTCCAGTTCCTCCTGGGTTTTCTGGAGGGTTTCCCTAGTCGTCTGTAAAGAAGACTCGGTATCGCCCAGCGATCGGGTGAGGCTGGAGATGCGCATATTGGCTTCGGTAAATTTCTTCTTGGAAACACACGAAGAAAAGGCTAGGATTCCGCCAAAAAGGAGAAACAAGGGTATTCGAGACAAGTACATATCCATGTATTTTTTGTACAACTAGTGATTTAGCAATAAAAACCGTACCAACCTTCCCCTCTTTCCAACTACTCGTACGAAATATACTTCCAATTTGATACAAAAAAAATTCCCGCAGACTTAAGAAATTCTACTCCAGTTTACAGCGTTTTTTTTCTGTTTGCTAATTTGCGCTAGAATAGGCCTGTGCTCCTCCGAAAGTAGCTGAGGATCCCGTTCCAATAATTCCCTCGCAACGTCCCGGGCCAGTGCCAGAATGGGTGCATCCTTACTCAAATCAGCGATTTTCAAATCCGTAAGTCCAGACTGCTGCGTGCCCGTTAGGTCCCCCGGACCCCTCAATTTGAGGTCCACATCTGCTATCTCAAAACCGTTGTTGGTTCGCACCATGGTCTCTAACCGAACTCGGCTATCCTTGGACAACTCGTACTTGGTCATCAAGATGCAATAAGACTGATTGGAGCCTCGCCCTACCCTTCCGCGAAGCTGATGAAGTTGCGAGAGACCAAAACGTTCGGCATTTTCGATCACCATAACCGTCGCATTGGGCACATTGACACCTACCTCAATCACCGTGGTGGCAACCATGATTTTTGTCTCCCCCTTTACAAACCGAGCCATTTCGTATTCCTTATCGGCAGGCTTCATATTGCCATGAAGAATACCTATCGGATACTCGGAAAAAGCCCTGCAAATACTCTCGTATCCGTCCATCAAGCTCTTTAGATCCGACTTTTCCGACTCCTCTATCAAGGGATACACCAAGTACACCTGCCTGCCTTCCTCAATCTGCTTTCGTAAAAAACCAAAGACCCGCAGCCTGTCCCGGTCATACCTGTGGATGGTTTGTATCGGCTTTCTACCGCTTGGCAACTCGTCGATGACCGAAATATCCAAATCCCCATAAAGGGTCATCGCCAACGTACGGGGAATCGGCGTGGCTGTCATCACCAGCACGTGGGGATATACATCCTTGTTTTTACCCCAAAGTTTTGCCCTCTGAGCAACGCCAAAGCGGTGCTGTTCATCAATAATTGCCAGCCCCAGATTCTGAAACCGCACCACATCTTCTAAAAGTGCATGGGTTCCGATCAGAATGTGTAGGCGTCCTTCCAATAGTGCAGCGTGTATCTCGTCCCGGGAAGAACGTTTGGTAGACCCGGTAAGCAGCGCAATCTCCAAGCCCATCTTACCCGCATAATCCTTTAACCCCTCGAAATGTTGTGTAGCGAGGATCTCCGTGGGGGCCATCAGGCAGGTTTGCGCGCCGGAGTCCACGGCAATGAGAATACTGATGAAGGCCACTATGGTCTTACCAGATCCCACATCTCCCTGCACAAGCCGGTTCATTTGCTTCCCAGACTTCAAATCCGCAAAAATCTCCCGGGTCACCTTCTTTTGGGCGTCGGTTAGGTCAAAGGGAAGATGGTTTTGGTAGAAATTAGTCAGCAGCCCGGTTTGGCCCAGAGCTTGACCCCGAAATTTTTCCGTTCTGGCCAATTTCAACTTCAGCAGCCTAAGCTGCAAAAAGAAAAATTCCTCAAACTTGAGTCGGTACCTAGCCCTACGAAGCACCTGCACATCGGATGGAAAATGAATATGTCGAATGGCTTCGACCTTTGCCATAAGCCGATGGGCCTGCATCAGCGTGGGAGGTAGTGTCTCTGACACCTGGGAAAGCCCCTGCTTCAGCAACTCCTCCATCAGCTTGGAAATGCCCTTGCTGTCTAAATATTTAGCACGCAGCTTTTCGGTGCTTGAATATACCGGCTGTAGAAAAGACTTGTCTGATTGCCGATCGGTGACCAATTCCAACTCGGGGTGGGCCATGGAATATTTTCTCCCATACTGATTGGGCTTGCCAAAGGCCACGTAAGAAGCGCCCTTCACCAGCCGTTTGATGACCCACTGAACTCCTTTGAACCAAGTAAGTTCCATTACCCCGGTATCATCGCTAAACTGTGCAGTCAAGCGCTTTTTCCTACCCTCACCTATCAGCTCCCAAGATCCCAACTTTCCCACTACCTGCACATGCTCCAGGTCTGGATTCAGTTGGTTTATTTTTACAAATGCTGTTCTGTCTTCGTAGCGAAAAGGAAAGTGCTCTAACAAATCTCCAAAGGTAAAAATCTGTAGCTCCTTTCGGAGCAACTCAGCCTTCAGCGGGCCAACACCCCTGAGAAACTCAATGTTCGTATCAAAGAATCCCGACAATGGTTTGTATTTTTACGTTTAAGCTGTCACGATACTATCTACCATCTGCTGTATCTGTGCCCGATGATCTCTTAGGGACTGCAATAGCATGCTTTGGTTTTTGGACCGATGGAGATTTTGGTTCTCGTAAGAGATGTGGTAATACACGTTTCCATTGAGGTAATCGGTCAGAAATCTCAACCCCATGATACAGGTCATCATCTCCCCTCCATAGGTCAAAGAGCCCATTTCCTTTGCATCCAACAGGCCTTTTAAAGGTTGGAAAAAACCGGCAATCAATGCTTCGTATTTCGCCAAATCTACATGGATCGAATCCCAGTTCAGGGAAGACTCGTCTTCCGAACAGGTTACCGTTCGGACAAGGTCCCCAAAATCGTAAAAAACATACCCGGCCATAATGGTGTCTAGATCAATGAGTGCATTGACCTTGGAGAGATCCTCCTGATAAATGAGATTGTTTATTTTGGTGTCGTTGTGGGTAACGCGAAGTGGCAGCGACTTCTTATACATACTATAAGTGTCTACCAAATCACGCTGCCGCTGATAAAATGTGATCAAACGGTCCACCTCCGGTGTAATGGCCACCCGTGTGTTGCGGATACTTTCCTCAAACTGCTCAAACCGAAGGGCTAGGTTATGAAAATCCGGGATGGTATCCCGCATGGTGGCAGCGTCCACTGGGAGAAAGGCTACTATAAAATCCGCAAAGGCTGCCGCAGCCTTCCGGCAGGCGGGTAGCTCATCTACCTTATCTTTCGTGATGCCCTCCACAAATGGAAAGATTCGAAATAACCGGCCTCCAACCGAGGTAAACATTTCTCCTTCGTTATTTTGCACCGGCAAGGGTAGTTCAAAGGAAAGCATGCCCTCTTTTAAATGGCTGTACAAAACAGTTAAATTACCCGATATTCTGTCCGGATACTTGAATACCTTGTCGTTAAACTCCTGAAGGATATAAGCTGCAGGGCCCACCTGTAGCCTGTAAGTGCTGTGTATATGGCCGGACCCGAACCTCGAAAAAGAAGCATCGCTTCTGAGATCAGGATAGGCTGTCAACACCTGATCGATAATCTGTTTTTCCATGGTTTATTGTTTGTCCCAACGCTAAGTGGAAACGCGGAATGGTACATTTTGGAATACCAGAGGTATTTAACCTGTAAAATTACAAGAGTTTTGCTTAATCTTGTTCGAAACCGTTTATATTTACCCGGCCACTATCCCCACCTCGGTTTACACGCAGAAATAAGGACCGAAAAGCGAAAATAATTAATAAAAATATCGATAAAGCACCCTTTATTTGATAAAATTATTAATAATTTAGGGGCTGTTTTGAGTCGAATAAGAGAAAAGCTGTATCACATATCTTCCAAATCTAATTTTATCCTACATCATGAACATCTCGGTACTAGACTGGGCAATCATTATCGCCTTTTTTGTGATTTCCATGCTCATAGGCATCCTAACGTCTAAAACTGCCGGCAAAAGTGCAAAGGAATTTTTTCTCTCGGGAAGGAATATGCCTTGGTGGCTGTTGGGTATTTCCATGGTTGCTACCACCTTTTCGGCCGACACGCCTAACCTGGTGACGGACATTGTCCGTAAGGACGGGGTATCCGGCAACTGGGTTTGGTGGGCTTTTCTACTTACAGGAATGCTGACGGTGTTTGTGTATGCAAAATTATGGCGCCGTTCTGAGGTAACCACAGACTTGGAGTTTTACGAAATTCGCTATGGAGGTAAGCCGGCTGCATTCCTACGGGCATTCCGTGCGTTGTATCTGGGGGTATTTTTCAACGTAGTAATCATGGCAACCGTATTGCTGGCAGCCATCAAAATCTTTGGTACCATGATGGGTTTAACGCCGCTGACCACATTACTTTTGGTCTCAGTGGTCACGGTGATATATAGCTCGTTGGGGGGATTGAAAGGGGTTTTGCTCACAGACTTTTTTCAATTTTTCATTGCGATGGCGGGATCGTTTGGCGCGGCCATCTATATTGTCGGTTTGCCGGAAATTGGCAGCCTAGGTAATCTGCTGGCACACCCGAATGTATCGGACAAGCTAGACCTGGTGCCAGACTTTAATGACTGGAATCTGTTGATTCCGTTGTTTATTATGCCAATAGCCATACAGTGGTGGGCCACTTGGTATCCCGGCGCAGAGCCCGGAGGTGGTGGATACATTGCCCAGCGTATGCT
>NZ_JAFIEU010000049.1 GCF_020832325.1 Lunatimonas sp. | reverse complement strand
CCCCTTACAGTAATTGGTGTGTCCGCATTTTTTGCAGACATACCCTTCCTTCCATTTGAGCTCTGCCAGATACTTATAGCACTCCCTGTCCGAGGGAAACTTCTCCTGAAATTCGAATATGGAGAGACTCTTATACCTTTTTTCCATGAAAACCGTGTTTCAGAGCAATATAGGTATATTTTAGCCATTTTCAAAATGCCTAATTAAATAAACCAATTCCGAAAAATCATCCAAAAAAGGATTCATCAAAAAATTTGGTTAGGCATAATAAATCTGAATTAATGAAACTATTTCTAATAGTCCTCAAAAGAAAGGTACTAAGATTACAGGGCTACGCCCCTAGGTTTGGTCACAAAAATTTATTGGTGGGACTCTTTATACTCAAGTTCCGCAAAACGTACTCTATTGAGCAAATAGGGCTGTAGTTGCTACCAAAACAGTTTACCCTACTTTATCCTAAATGAGGTGAAAAATTAAAAAATTAACTTGGATCGCCCGATCATAGTCTAATTAAGCCAAATTAGTAGCAACCACGGCTGGGTGTAGTTATCCCTCCCTACAGCCCGGCCCAATCCTAAACAGTCCTAAGGACTATATTTTTACGGATTGTCCTACCTTTCTATCCTTTCCATTTTGCAATTGGAAATGGACAGAATTACCAATAATCCACGGCCTTCAAAGCTTCTAACCCAGCATACTTTATATTGAAAGTAATCAATAATTTGGGACAATAAATTGACTCTTTCGAAAATGAAGAGCACTCGAGTTCCCAATAGTTGTAGTTATTTATAAGAAAAGATATGTCTTTGATTTATCACTAATTTCCCTATGTTTAAACTATGAATGATCCTGATACTCCCAACAAAGTTGAAGAGCCTTTTTCCGAATACCTGCCTGCCGGACAGGCGGATGGAAGATATACCTATGCTGACTACGTGACCTGGCAGATCGATGAAATGGTGGAGTTGATTCGAGGTAAGGTATTTAGACAAGCCGCTGCACCTAGGGTAATCCACCAACGGGTTGCCGGGAACGTGATTGTGGAGCTCTCTAATTATCTAAAAGGAAAAAAATGTGAGGCATTCATTGTTCCCTTTGATGTCCGCCTTCCGCTAACATCAAAAAGAAATGAAGATATCGATACAGTAGTGCAACCAGACATTTACGTGATTTGTGATGCTCGTAAAATCGACGAATCCGGTTGCTTAGGTGCGCTGGATTTAGTAGTCGAAGTCCTATCTCTAGGGAATAACAAGAAGGAGCTGCAACATAAATACGAGGTATATGAAGAATCGGGTGTCAAGGAATACTGGGTGATACATCCGAATGAATGCACTCTATTGGTGTATACTTTAATCAACGGACGGTATGATGCATCGAAGATTTTCACCCATGGCGACATGGTTTCTTCAAAAATTATTGAGGGATTTGTATTAAATTTGGAGGACGTGTTTTCTGATTGTTTATAAGGACTATGGGTAAAATTTTTAGTTAGCTATTGGCTGGAATACCAAGCAATTGGTTTGTAGGACGTTCTTTAGTAAGCCATTGCAAATGGCATTGAAGAGATTTCGACTGCAAAGGAATTTAGGAATATTAGGGTGTAGGGGATTCTACACCCAGTCGAATGTCCCGAGGATTCGTCGATCTATAAACGATTTCATCTGTCTATAATTGATTTTTAATGGTCAGATGGAATTTCGCATGTTTGATAGTCATCCCAGTGTGTGACGGTTACGTCATGCTCGATTTTCCTACATTAGAGGTATGAACAGCCTACATCAATACCTTGCCGGTTCACCCTTCTGAGGGATGGTTTGTTGAATAAATTCCCGGAGGTCATTGGTAGAGGTTACCAAATCTTCCTCCCTCACATACATCATGTGGCCGCTTTCATACGCTTTAAAATGTAAACGGTCTTTCATTTTACCGCTTGGATCAAGCTTCCACATGCCATTCATCTGCCTAAAATAATTTACCAACATATCGTAATATCCTGCTTGAAATAACACTTCAAGACGGGGGTTCTGCATCATCGCATTACGCAATTTCTCTCCGGTACCGTCCGTAAATCTATCCCAAGGCCAGGGAAACACAGAACCCGAAACCTGGTATTGCAGGTCTGTTTTAAATTTTAAATCATCTCGAAGATATGCATTAATGGCAGGAGTGAAGGCATTATCCCAAGCCGCTGCCTCCGGAGGACTTCCGGTAAAGGTATCGCCAGCATCCACTTTATCTATGCCCTTATACCGTGCATCGGATAAACCCAGAAAATATCCTTCTTCCCTTAATAACTCTTTTCTGAAAGCACTAGTGGGGACTGCCAGATTGTAATTCAATATGAATTCCTTTTTGAGACCGGTGTACCGGGCCAATTTTTCGGCAACCTCCTGTTTCTGATTTTCGTCGATAAATCCACCTCTTTCCACCGCTGGTAAATATTGCTCAATGGCATACTTTTCAACTTCTGAGAGAACTTCAGTAAGACTTTTTTTCTGCAGATCTTCCGGTAGCTTTTTGTGATACCAGGCTACCGCAGCGTAGTTCGGGATTTGTAGTACTTCATTACTTGCGATAGGTAGCTCCATTTTAGTACCGGATACAATAACTACTCCGTTGAGGTAAATCCCATGGTGGTCTTGCAGTTCACCGGATAAGCCAGCTACGCGTGTTGCCGCATAACTCTCCCCAATCAGGTACTTGGGGGATCTCCAACGTCCTTGTCGTGATAGGAAATTGTCAATCCAGGCAGCCAAGTATTTAATGTCTTGATACACTCCAAAAAAATCTTCCCGCTTACCGTCATTCAATATGCGTGAAAAACCCGTATTAACCGGATCAATATATACGATATCTGCTACATCTATAATGGAATGTGGATTATCGACGACACCATAGGGCTGTATGGGATATCCTTCGTCACTTATTTGCAGCCGTTTCGGACTTGTATAGCCCAAATGCATCCACAGCGATGCAGCTCCTGGCCCACCATTGAATGAGAATGCGATGGGTCGGTTCTCTACCTGATCGACGTCCCGTCGTTTGTAATAGGTATAAAACAACGCAGCATCAATTTCTCCATCTTTACCGTATACCGGCTGAGTTCCTACCGTAACTTGATAGGGAATTCGTTTGCCGTTAACCGTTACTTCATTCAAAGAGACAAGAGCAGTGTCGGCCGGCAATGTATTCCTTTGGGCATGCACAGTAGTAGCGCAAGCAATAAATAGAAGTAAATGGAATATTGTTTGGTAGAGAAATTTACAAGCTCTAGGATACATAGTGACGTATTTATTTGGGGGTTAAACAATTGCTTACTTGATTCGACTAGGATGCTCTTCGGTTAACAAAACAGGGTATCGTTGTTTTATCATCGCCTGCTCCTCAGGGCTTAGTTCATCTATTTTCGTTGCCACATCCTCTGGCCTTGTTCCTTTTTGGTTTAGGCGGTTCATCAAACTCCAATTGCGTATGGGCTGCCCGGGCTGGGCGTCTTCGGGTTCGGAGGCTTCCAAATCGTACCTGGTAAAGTCGATCACCTTCTCAGGAGTCTGGGCAATCCAGTCCCTGAGGGTCGCCATACGAAAATCCTTGTTCATAAACCAGCGGATCTCCATCTCCGGTTCAGACCCACAAATGCCAGACCCTCGGTGCACAAACTGATAATCCATGTCGTCGTTGTTTTGGTAATGTTCCCGCCAAAGCATGCCGAACTCCCCGTGGGTAATCATCTGGGCATCCGGCCACCTGCGACGGATTTCGCTCAACCACACGGTCAACCCTTCCATGCCATTACGCCCTTGGTAAAAGGGGAAAAGCTGCCTAGCCTCCACCAAACTGAGTTCCCAGGTGGAAGTCACCCAAGCGAACCCATTGAGGTCAAATCCCTTGTCAAAATGGGTGGACGTGGTTGCTAACATTTGCCGAACACCCAGTTCGGTACCTAGTCGTATCACCGTCTCAATAGGCCCCACGCCCATCCTACTCCCGCAGTTCACTCCATCGATTCGTCTCGCACCCGGGTATCTAGCATTCAAAAAATCAACCGTCCACCCGTCGAGGTTTACGCAGTCTATCCGATCCTCCTCGCTTTGGGCAGGTTTGCAGTAGTGCTCTGTAGAGGGATAATAGGGGTATACAATGGAACCATCCCCATCCCCGTTATCCACGGCATACTGACTCCAAATGGTGCCCTGACACACGTGGATTCCTTCCTCTTCTGCCAAGTACCGTAGGTTTTCGGCCGCCATAAAGCCCGCTATTACGGCTTTGGGACGGTAGCCATTGCCTACCATTTCAGAGACCTTTTTCAAGCCTTCGTGCAGATCCAAGTTGGTCTGCGCCCGCGAGTTGTACATGGGTGAAAAATAAGCACCTGGAATAAAGGTAATCTCATCCCCGTATTTCTTCTGGTAGGACACGATAAGTTTACGTAAATCCCGGTAGTTTTCGCGTTCATCGTGTAGGGCCAGCCAACTGAATGCCCAGGTCATGCGGGCACCCGGCCAAGCGTCTGCGATCGCTTCCCGTAGGATACGGGCTTCCCGGGGGCTGTGAACGGACGATTCATCCACTCCCTTCGCCTCATTTCTGGATACTTCAATCTGGTTTACCCGCACCACGGAAGCAAAGGTAAGGAAGCGGTTTCCCATCAAGGAAAGTGGTGCTTCTTGATCAGTAGTCAACAAAGAGGCATGTTTGAGCTCCGCACCCGAAGGTTCCGGTTGACCGATCAAGGCAGTCCAACTTACCAGACACACTCCTGATAGGAGCAGTGCGGCCCATACGTATCGGTTAATGATTTTTTTGTACATTCTATCAAATTTCAAAATATCAACATATTCAGCCGCTATACACCATCTGTTTCTGCATAGAAGACCAAAGGGCATACGGATTTTTTATTTAAAATGAAGGCATCAATCGGGCTGTACAAGCTGGTATTCAACATCATAAAACATCAAGTGACGTACTCTCCAACTAGGGGGTTCCAGGAACAGTGGCTGTGGCAGCCGGTGATCCCAATCCCCCAATTCCTGCAACATGGCCTTTGTCCTATCCAGATGAATAAGTGCCAGGTTGTTGGTTTCTGCTATATCCGTCGATAGATCAAAGAGCATGGGAAGTCTATCGGGCAGGCGAATGAGCTTCCAATTACCCAGCCGATAGGCCATGGAAACTGTATATCCCCATTTCATGGGCCGAGAGGGGATGGTTTTGCCGGATCCGGCTAAAAACGGCAACAGGTCCATTCCATCTAGGTCTTCTTTTGACGACACAGACCCTCCAGCAGCATGTACAAACGTCGGAAAAATATCCAACGCTGATACCACCTCGCTTACCTCCACGCCGGTATTCAGTTTTCTAGGCCACTTAAAAATGAAAGGAACTCGGATACCGCCTTCCAACAAAGTGGTTTTCTGCCCTCGAAAGGGCGCATTGATGGAACCGTTTGCGATCGGATCAACAGCAGGTCCCCCATTGTCACTTAGAAAAACAACCAAGGTATTCTCCTCCAGTCCTTCAGACTGTAGGGCATCCAGCATCTTCCCTACATTTTGATCCAGCCGGTATACCATCGCGCAATAGGTTCTTCTCAACTCATCCTCGATGTGAGTGAACAACGTCAGATCGTCCGATCTGGCCTGCATGGGTGAGTGGGGGGCGTTAAAGGAGGTCAACAGAAAGAATGGACTTTCTTTGTGCCTTCGGATAAAATCAACGCTTTCATTCCCGATGTCATCCGTCATATAGGTGAGGGGCCCGGGAGTTTTGTAATTGCAATATATGGGAGATAAGAGATCTTCGCCGTCGGCTGCTGCCTCAAAATAGTTATGGCCGCCACCCAAAAAACCCCAAAACTCGTCAAACCCTCTTTTAAGGGGATGGAATTGCGGCTTTTCGCCTAGATGCCACTTGCCAATCAGCCCGGTAGTGTATCCAAGCTCGCCCAGCCTATCGGCTAACGTTGTTTCGCTGAGTGGAAGACCTTTAAATTCAGGGTCGAACCCGGGTTGGTCAGGGCCAAAGTTATTGTTGAACCCGAATCGTAGCTGATTCTTTCCGGTTAATAGACCTGCACGGGAAGGGGCACACACGGTGGATGATACATAGGCGGTTTTGAATACAATGCCCTCCGCACCCAAACGGTCAATGTTCGGAGTAGGTATTTGCTTGCTTCCGTGCATGCTTAGGTCTCCATATCCCAGGTCGTCTACTAGGATTAGGATCAGGTTGGGGGGTTCTTTTCCGAATCCCGAGAATGGCAGGCAGATTAGAAAGAGACAAAGCTTCAGTGCCGTATGAATTCTCCTAAAATCGGTAAAATCAAGCATGTACGTATCATTCGTTTTAACTGGTTAAATTTTACCCTAGGCAAGTCCCTCTATAGAAATTAAAAGGTGCTAAAGAGTTAGGCGAAAAAATAGGCAAGGTTAAAGACTCCGAGGGAAGACCTTAACCATGCCCATAGTTCGTTTTCACTTTTTTGCCACTACCTTATGACTGACAGACTACCAACCTGGATTTTGCATTAGGTTGGTATTCAACGTCAACTCATTGGTGGGCAGCGGCATCAGATAGTCTCTGTTTGGATTAAATCCAAACGTACTGCCCGGACCACTGAGTGCATTTTGGTAAGGGTCAAAAAACCCAGCTGCATTCCTCGGAACCGCCGGAGCGATGGCGATTAACTCGGGAGTGGCAAAGGTTCCGACAAACCTGGTACCAACCCAGTAGTTGTGTGCTCTCCAGCGCATGAGGTCATCAAATCGAAACCCTTCAGCAAACAACTCCACCGTTCGTTCTCTCCTGATTTCATGAAGGTAATCAGGAAGTGCGTAGCCGTAATTAGGCCAGTTCGGATCCGGTGTGATGCTATTGAGAATCAAATGGGGCATGCCTACCCGATCTCTAATCACGTTGATGGTTTTATCTACATCCGCTTGGGTCAGCGTACCCAATTCAGCCTTGGCCTCTGCATAGACTAGCATGGCCTCCGGCAATCGCATGAAAATATAATCCACGTTATGGTTTTGGATACCAACTGCCGGATCTACTACGATATGTCGGAACTTTCTAGACTCTATACCGGTACCTGAATTCAGTACATCAGGCCGCAGGAAGAACGTGGTATCCGTGCCTTGAATTCTACGGATGTCGGTGGGGACCATCACGGTCTGCGCGAGGCGGGGATCCCTGTTTACCTGAATCACGTCCAATGTCGCATCCCCCACAAAATTTGGACTTACTGCGATAGGCAGTCCATCTTTGCTCAGGAAAAACTTAGTTGCCTCGTGGGTGTATCCATAGGCATTTGGCCAGTTCCATAATTGATTGCCAAAGGTATTCCCGTGGGTTTCCCGATCATAATGTTTGTAAAAAATAACCTCCCGAACACCCGCATAGTTGGTTCTGTTAAACAGGTCCGCATATACCCTACTGGTGTCTCCCATCACGAGTGAAAAATTCCCCCCGTCGATTATTTGTAGGGCGGCGTCCGCTGCTTGCTGAAGGAATCCTCTTCCGTCCGTTTGACCCTCAAAGGGTGTCCCTCGATGGTACTTTTCCCAAGTACCCTCGTACAAGCAGGCTCTTGCCTTAAACATTAGCGCAATGTCCTTGCTCAACCTTGTTCCAGGCGTGGCCAGCTGATGGCTATGGCGCATTTTTGAGATGGCAATTTCCAGGTCGCTAAGGATAAAATTGAATACTTCGGTACGATTGTTTCTAGGGGCATACAATATATCCTCGTCGTCCTCATTGACTGCTTTCGTGATAATTGGTAACGCACCAAAACTTTTCATCATTTCATAGTAAAACCATGCCCGGAAAAAGTGTCCTTCTCCGACGTAATGATCCGTCATGTTCGTGCGTGCCTGAACGCGATCGACATTATCCAGAAAATAGTTGATGTTCCGGATATTCACCCAGTTCCAGTATTGAGCTGATGCTGATGCGGGAACATTGATAGCTCCATCCAATCGGGGAGTCCAACTAGCTCCAAAGACATTGATGGCAGGCAACGCAATATCTGTTCCCCTATCCTTTGTAGGAGCAGATCCGCCGCCGGAAGGAGGCCAGCCGTCAAAGGTGTCATAGAAGGTATTGAGAAATAATTCCATGTCGCCTGTAGAATTCCAAAACTCTGGATCAGAAATCTGATCTAGTGGAACCCTGTTTAGGAAATCATCGTCGCAGGAATACAGTGTAGTTCCTACGAGAAATGCTATGATATAATAAATCGATTTCATGTTTTTTTGCTTTTAAGATGTTCGGAGTGAATATTCCTGTCTTTTTTCACAGAAGAGTTTCCACTTATGCTCGATCTCCAGTGATTACTTGTTAGAAATTAAGGTTTATGCCCGCTGACATGGTCCTACTCAATGGGTAGGCATCACCAGCACCATACCATCTACCTGCCAATGCCTCCGGGTCAAAGAACATCAAATTAGAAAATGTCAATAAATTTTCACCCGATACATAAATCCTCGCATTGCTCAGCAAAACCTTTTTTGCAATGTGCTGAGGGATCGAATAACCCACTTGAAGGTTCTTAAGTCTCAAATAAGCAGCGTTTTGTAGCAAATGATCCGTGGGTCTACCATAGTTCTTTTGGTTCTCGCCAAAGAACTGCGCATAGGGTCTTGGAAAATAGGCGTCGTAGTTTGGTCCCAACGCGCTCGATTCGTCTCTCCAATAATCCAAATGCCCCTCTAACACATTGTTGTGCATGGGCCCTGCCGCAGGTCCTCTGAAAACGGCGCTTTGGCCGAAAGTCCAATCTCTCTTAGCTACACCCTGGAAAAAGACGGATAGATCAAAATTCTTCCAGCTGCCTCCTAGGTTTAGGCCGTAGGTATACCTTGGGGTGGTATTTCCCAGAATGGTAAGATCCCCTGGATTATCAACCGTATTGTCCCCGATATTGATTCTTCCATCCCCATTGAGATCCTTGTACCTAAAGTCACCCGGTCTCCAAATTCCGGGATAGATAAAGCTTTGATCTACACTTTCGTTGATTTCAGCCTGTGATTGAAAATGACCATCATAAAGGAATCCCCAAATTTCTCCTAATTCTTGACCTATATAGTAGATGTTGTTGCCCAACAATCCTGTTGGATTGGTATAGTTAACAACTACACTTCTGTAATCGGCCAACTGTCCTCTAATCTGGTATTTGATGTCGGACCCAATAGTACCTTTATAGCCGAACTCAAACTCCCATCCTCGGGTCCTGATCTCACCTTCATTTCTTTTTGGCACAGTTGTCCCCAATACAGCAGGCAGCGGTCTGCCGGGAGAAACCAAATCCTTGGTCCTGGTTTCATACACCTCAAAGGTGAAATCGAGCTGGTTATTTAATAATGCCACGTCCAATCCAAGGTTGGTCGTAGCCACTGTTTCCCAAGAAAGATTTACGCTAGTTAGATTAGGGGCCCCTACGGCCCAAGCACGATCATTTCCAAATAACCACTGATTTGTCTGACGAATAGGCAGGGTAGGTACGTACAAATAGTTATCAACATCTTGGTTTCCAAGTCTTCCGTACGATCCTCTAAACTTCACCAATTCTACTACGTTAGATTTTGGGAAAAAGCCTTCTTCTGAAAGAATCCAACCGGCCGAGGCGGATGGGAAAACACCCCTTCTGCGGCTAGGCTCAAACCTGGACGAACCATCCTGACGCACATTGACCTCTAGGAGGTATTTTTTGTTGAAGATGTAATTCAAACGCGAGAAAACACTCTGTGTACTCCAGTGGCCGATTTCGTCTCTTACCAGTTGATCCCCTACAGAAGTACTGATTGAGGGTACCGCGTCGCTCAGCATAAAGAAACTACGTGCAAATAGGCTACTATAGTCCCATATCTCGTGCTGATAACCCACCATCACCTGAAATTCATGCTTTCCAATCTCTTTGCCATACGAGGAGTAGATGTTTGGAGAGAAATAGTTATTCCTGATCAAATCATTCTCATACCGCGTGGCCTGCCTGCTTTGTGGCTCCAGGGCTATTTCACCGTTCGGTCTCACCCATGGCCATTGCTTGGCTGTTCGCGTATCTTCAATTTGATCCGAGGTAAAGTTGAATTGGGCAGTGGTTACCCAACCTTTGATAGGCTCTATATTGATTTTTGGAGACAATACAATCTGATTGCTTTTGATGCGCTGCCGCATACCTCTCCATTCCTCTACCCGTGTCTGCATGGTCCAGATATCTGAGTCGGGATATTTTGCCGGCGTTCCAAACTTGATCTTTCCAATCCAGTTCATGTACCATGCCCGGCCAAAATCGCCGTTCCACGGGAAGTCCTCATTCTCTGACTTGTATTTGGTAAGAAACTCGATGTTCATCCAAGGTGTCACTTTAGCGGAAACCTTGGCATCCACGTTAAATCGGTTGAAAGACTCATCACCGAAACGCAACAATCCATCTTCGCTATAGTAACCTGTAGATAAGTAGTAATTTACATTCTCGTTTCCCCCTGAAATGGCAATGTTATGCTTGGTCCGCATCGCCCGGTCCCGCATAATCAAGTCAGAAATACCATCATTGGCGACACCGAAGGTACCCGTATTCAATATATTCCAGTCATTTGCTCCTGGCATGGGCAGCATGCCGGGTGCACTACCGGGGACTCTTAAGTTCTGCTCCAAGCGCTGAAGCGCTTCTGCCGGATAAGGCGGCGTACCACCAAAGTTCGTATTGGCATCGTTCAATGCATGTGCCCAATCCATTCCTCCTTGCAATCGCGGCCATATCGTGGGACTGCTAAAGCCCACGTTGTTGGAATAGGATATCCTGGATCCCGTAGTTCCTCTTTTGGTGGTAATCAAGATAACACCGTAGGCAGCCCGCGCTCCATAGATAGAGGTGGAAGCCACGTCCTTCAAAACCGACACGGATTCTATATCGTTGGGGTCGATATCGTTGATGTTCATTGGAACCCCATCCACCAACACAAAAGGAGCTGTACTACCTTCAAAGGAGGCTAGCCCCCGAATACTCATATCCATACCTGCACCGGGTTCTCCTCCGGCGTTGTTTGGCGTAATCACCAAGTTACTTACCAAACCCTGTAAGGCTTGTTGCACATTGGTTACGGGTCGGTTTGCCATGTCCTCACCTCTTGCAGTGGACACAGCACCTGTTAGGTTGATCTTCTTCTGAGTGCCGTACCCTACTACTACAATTTCTTCCAATCCAGACACCTCCGCCTTCAGCACGATATTTATCGTCGTTCGGTTGCCTACCGGAACCTGCTGGGATTGAAATCCGATAAATGAGAAAACAAGTGTGGCATTATCCGGAACAGTGACATTGTACATTCCATCGATATCGGTTACGGTGCCAATGGTAGAACCTACTACGGTGATGGTTGCTCCCGGCAATGCTTCCCCATCCTCATCGGTCACTTTTCCAGAAACCCGAATATCCGGGTGAAGGGCTGATGGCTGATCTTTCGCATCTCGATTTTCGTTGTTTGCCCTGAAAGACGAAAATCCGTTTTCAGCAATTACCAAAGACGTTTGCAAGGAAAAGAACAGCAGGCCCATCAAGATCGATAAGCCGAATCTCTTCCTGTGGAAAAGCCTCGAACAATGGCTGAAGTTTAGGTTAGTAAAGTTTGTATACATATTGTCTATATGGTTAGTTTAACAATATGAAAGGTAAAAATTTGCCTTGGATTACTTTTCCATCATATTAGCCAAACAATATGCTATTTTATCATATTTCATTCGGTCAGCTTTCCGGTCACCAAGCTACAAACCGGGCAATAGACCGATGCTTCGTCCAGCCACCTGTAAAACGGTACTATAGAAGGATCCTTAAATAAAAATATAGATCCTAGGTACTGCAAAAATCACGAGGAAAAATCACCATCATATAACTATTCAAAGAATAGACCAGGTTGCGACATTGCTGCGGCTAGGTCGACGATGGCTTAAGTTAAACAAAAGACTTTCTGTAAGCATACATTTACTCTTTTAAGAATCGTTCCTGAAAAAATCCTGTTAGGTGGTCCTTGGTTTGCCGCATGTTCCTAACAAGATGTCCCTTTAAACGCGTCGCGATCTCCGTATATTCTGGATCGTCTATCAAATTTACCAGTGCATCCGGATCAGCCTTTAGGTCGTACAGCTCCTCCGGCACCCGGTACTCATAATGCTTCAACCGCTCGGAGACTAGGGAATCGACGGGCGCCCCATCTTTCATTGCTGCGTAGGTCCTACCGCTAGAAGCATCTCCGCGGATTTGGTGCTCCCCATCACTCCAAAAATTGACAATATAGCCAAAATCACCCTCCTGCACACCGCGCATCGGATAATCGATACCGGCAAAAATCCGGTGAAACTCCGTGAAAACCAGGTTTCGGTTAGCCTGTGTTTTTCCCTCCAGTACCGGTAAAAAGGATTTTCCATCCATATCTGCCACTTCAGGCAGGCGAAGGGCATGCAGTACCGTCGGCATATAGTCTATGCCGGAAATAAAATGGGTATCGTCTACGCTCCCTTCTTTGATCCGGCTGGGCCAGGATACTATCCAAGGCGTTTTGTTGCTGTTTAGGTAGCAGTTGGACTTGGCAAATGGCAGCGCCATCCCGTTGTCACTGAGAAACATGACCAGGGTATTTTCCCGCTGACCGGACTCTTCCAATGCCCGAAGGATGGCACCGACCGTCTGGTCCAAACGGAAAACGGAGGTGTAATACTCGGCGATCTCTCGGCGTACCTCAGGCAAATCCGGTAAAAAAGCCGGCACGGTGACCTCTTCCGGTGTAATTTCCCGAGTAAACACCGGCAGGTCCGCCCCCCACGCATTTTTTTCTTGATCACTGCCAGCAAAGGGCCGGTGGGGATCGTGGCTATTCGCCATTAGAAAAAATGGCTTGCCCTCCCGTTCAGCTTTTTGGATAAACTCTTTGGTAAAGCTATAGAACAGCTCAGGATCTCTTCCAATCCCCAAGCCGGACGCCAAGTCTCCTTCGGTAACAAAGTAATCCCAAAAAAATCTGTTAGTCGGCTTAAGGTGAATTTCCTTGCCCAATATCCCATTCAGGTAGCCGGCGTGATGCAATTGTTCTGTCAGTGTCGGAACACCGTCCTTTATCGGCTCAAATCCCAAGGAACCATTGGTACGGGGATACCTTCCAGTCATGATTGATTGACGAGAGGGCTGGCAAACGGCAATATTTACATAGCCTCGATTAAACCGCATTCCGCCTGCTGCCAGCTTGTCCAAATTCGGCGTGATATTTTCTACCTCGCATCCATAGGCCCCAACGGAATTATAATTTAGGTCGTCCGCAGTAATCAGCAGGACATTGGTAGGTTTGTACACGTGCGATGTGTTTTCGGGTGCAGTACAAGCCAAAAAAAAGACAGAACAAGAAAAAAGAACGCACCAGGTAATTCGCGATGTACTCATAAAGACTTATAATTAATCGGTTACTATTTAAACAACCCATGTTATACATATTTGCGGCATAGAACAAGCCATCTATACCTATTTTCAGCGGTAGGAAGCCAATTTCCGCTAACCAGACACAACCACTTTATAGCTTCCTCCCTCAAGCGTAAATTTCCCAGGAACAGAAGGATCGGTTATTGAAGGCTGGAAAGCATTCCCATCCTTGGTGATCGAAAGCCCTTGGGATGCCTTCATATCCAAGGAAACCGAAGCCACACTTCCCACGGGTATATTTAGATCGTATACGACAGAGTTTCCCGGTTCTCTTCGCCAGTTGGACACGATATCGCCATAGGGAGATCTGTACGAACAGGTAATCGAATCCAAGCCTGTGGGCGTCCTCGGTGCCAAAACAAATTCTTTGAAACCGGGCTGATCGGGGTTCGGTCTTATTCCGCCCAGCCACCTATAATACCATTCCGTTACCGTCCCGAACATAGGATGACAGTTTGTAAACACATTGTCGCTTTCTTGCCAAGTCTCCCAGATGGTTGTAGCGCCCCTGCTGATCATGTGACCCCAACCTGGAAATTTGGTGCTGTTTATGATCCCGTAAACCTGATCTATAGGGACAGACTCCGAAAGGGTCTCCAGCACGTATTTAGTCCCAAAGATGCCGGTATTAAATTGGCCGGAAGGACCGTTTCTCACCGCTTGCACCAAAGAATCCCTCGCGGCACCCAACTCATCTTCTGGGATGATCCGGTGGAAAAGCAGTGTAGAAAACAAGGTCTGCCTATTGATTCTCTCCGTAACCGGCTTATCCCAAAACTCCGCTTTGATGATAGATCTCAATTTTTCGGACAGTTCGGCAAATCGCTGCTGGTTTTTCGTGTCGCCCATCACAGAGGCAAAGGTCTCCATGATTTCAGCACACTGTAGGTAATGGGCAGTACCGGTCAGTTGAACAGGTACCGGTTCAAGGGATTCGTGATCACTCAGACCACTGTCCACCAACCCCTCCGGATGAATCCTAGCTACCTTATCCATCCATGCCAAGTTATCCTCATACAGCTCATGTACCAAATCAGTCTCATCATAGTACAGGTACAGGTAATATTGAGTGATTAGGTAAGCGGATTCCCAGCTAATCCCACAGTATTTGATACCCGCAAAGGGCGCAGTGTCTACAAAGATGGAATCATTCATGGCATCTACCCAATCATAGACCGTCTTTCGGTAAAAATCCCGCATATCGAAATTGTAGATAAAGGACTCAGCAGTGGCATTCAGGTCACCACCATAGCCAAACTTTTCCCTCACGGCGCAGTCCGATTGCACGCTGATGAGATTCGACAAGAAGGTTCGCCGGGTTGCGTCCTGAATTTGGTTTAACAGGGAATTCGAACTGGTAAAGTGACTTTCTTTTTCCACGTTGGTATGAAAGTACAGACCCGTGACATCGGTTAAATGCGGAGGTTTCTGCAATCCGACTATTTCCATATACCGAAACGTGTGGTACGTAAAATCAGGACTAAACCAGGTAGGTTCTGTATCGACTACGTAGCTGCTCGTTTGCCAAGCTATCGCAGGTGCACCGGCCCCCCCGATCCCAGGCCGCTTGATTTGGCCAACCACCGTTGTCATGGGATTCAGCGTCCCGTCTTCGTACAGCCGTTCCCCAAACCGCACCGTAATGGTGTCACCGGCATTTCCAGCTAGCCGTATTTTATAGGTTCCGGTAAAGTTCACCCCCATGTCCACGATATACACATCCTTTTCGATCTCATTTATGGATTTTGGATGTATCTCCTCGGTTACCTGTACCGGTGGAAAAAATGCCGCTTGGAGTTGCCCTCCCGGACCCTCTCCTACCTGCGCCGAACTCCAGTCCGTATCGTTAAAACCCGGCCTGTCCCATCCTGGTATCTCCATCCTCTTGTCATATAGGACACCCAAATACACACTGTTTTTGATCAAAGGCCCATAGGAATATTTCCACGACTCGTTTGTACTAATTTCCTTGGTTTTCCCATTTGGATAGTAAAGAACCAGTCTTGCAATAAAGGTTGGTTTGCCTACGTTCAAGTCCTCCCTGGGATTTCTCCTCCCCCACTTCCGCATGGGCAGCGGACTGTAAAACCCGTTGCCCAAGCTTACTCCTAGGCAGTTTTCCCCCTGTTGAATCTGCGTAGAAAGGTCATATTCCGCATAATAAATCCGCTTGGTATAATCTGTCCAAGCGGGATCGAGGATGTTTTTGCCGATGGCCTCGCCATTCAGCGTCGCCTTGTAATAGCCGGCCGCGGTAATAAAAAGTTTGGCGCTATCAAATTGGCTTTCTACCCCAAACTCTTTTCGAAAGAGTGGTGCCGGATTGGGCAGGTAGAAAAGTGAATCTTCTGTGGGCAGCTCCCTCTCTACTTGTATCCATTGAGCCCCTGTAGATTCACACAATCCACAGTCCGCTTGTGTGGGTCTCTCCCCACAGGAAACGAAGACCACACACGCAATTAATAAAAAACCGATTTTGAAGGCATTTATCATACTTTTCGATTCGTTAAGTATCTAATTCGGTGAAGGTTTCAGAAAGAGGCAAAAAGCAGCGTCTCCTTGCGCAAAGTTGGCTTTGCCCTATTCCATTGGCAAAGAGCAAATATCGGGCTTAGCAAACCCCAATTCCTCCATCATCTTAGCAAAAAGGCATGGTATTTTAACCTACTTGGAC
>NZ_JAFIEU010000037.1 GCF_020832325.1 Lunatimonas sp. | reverse complement strand
CATGCCCTCCGGTCTCGGGGGTGGGGAGCTAAGGACAAAGCAAACATGGAGCTCGTGTTTTGCCTAACTGCCCCGTGGAGGTTCGAATCCTTCTCCTACAGCAGGTTATTTTGGGTTTATTGTTAATTGACTAAAGCTATGAGACATTGTTTCATAGCTTTTTTTCGTTTTATCCCGATCGGTTTACCTTTCAAAAAGCTATAGATCCGCTTGGGTGGGTGATTTAGGCAAGGTGAAAAAAAAGGTACTTCCTTTCCCCGGCGCAGAGGTCACGCCAATGGTTCCTTTGTGGATTTCAACAATGCGCTTGCAGGTTGACAATCCTATGCCGGTTCCCGGGATACTGTCATGGCTGTGTAGCCGCTTCATAAATCCAAATACCTGTTCAGCATATTCCGGATCGAAGCCTGTCCCATTATCCCGGACAAATACTTTGATATCATTTTGTCGGTCTTCAAAATCAACTTGGATACAGGGATTTGATTCAGACCGATATTTGATAGCATTGCCAAAAAGGTTCTGAAAGAGACGGACTAGTTGGAGTTTATCGCCATTAACCATTGGTAATTCGGGTATCGCGAACGTCGCTTCGTTGTCTACAACTTGATCGTTGATAAGCTCTAGCGAAATCTCGCAAACTTCATTTAGCGAACATTTGGTAAACTCCACATCTTTTCCATCTATCTTGGCGTATTCAAGCAGATCATTGATCATTAATTTCATGCGCGAGGAATTTCTTTTGATCAAGGAAAAATAGCTATCCAGCTCACTTCCTTGTTGGATATGGCCTTTTGTTCCTATCAAGTTAATCAAACCAGAAATTGTATTCAAAGGTGCCTGAAGATCATGGGACGCGATGTACGCAAATTGCTCTAGGGCTTGGTTAACTTGCTTTAGCCGCTTGACAGTCTCCTCTGCTTCTTTTCTAGCCTTCATCAATTCTAATTCGTACTGTTTTCGCTGGGAAATATTCAGTAGTGAAAAACGGTATATCGGTTCAGATGCTGATTGCCCCATAACACGTCTGCCATTGATCAACACGGGAAGCTTTTTTCCATGTTTATCTACCAACTCCAGGTTGATTTCGGTAATCTCTCCCTGCATCTGCAGCAAAGGGAAAACATGAGTTTCTAGGTAGATTTTGCCGCCTATGGTCAATAAATCCTGAATAGATTTTTGGTGTATGATTTCAGCCCGGTCATAATCCAACCATTTCAACAAAGTGGTATTGCTATTCACGACAACCCCGCCTGTGCGGATTGATAGGTAACCAAAAGGTGCGTTTTGGTACAGGTCCTCGGCGTCTTCTTCAAATGTTATACCTGTTTTCACTGGGTTGATTTCAAGTAGGGTTGTAGGCAACGGATTACTTTGTCTGGTGCTGTGAGGTGCGGACAGTGCCCAGGAGAATCCAGCAACACATACTGACTGTTGGGGATTTGTTTATGCACATACTCACCCACCTGAACGGGAGCGATGATATCCGGGTGACATTGAATGACCAGCGTCGGAGCGGTAACACGAGGCAGATCTTTCCGGTTATCTCCCAAAAAAGTTACCTTGGCAAAATGCTTTGCAATTTCAGGGTTCATACTGCAAAAGCTGTTTTTGAGTTCTTCGGAAAACTCAGGCATTTCCGGGTTGCCTATAATTACGGGCGTAATAAAACTCGACCAGCCCAAATAGTTACTTTCAAGGGTATCAACCAATTCATCAATATCCTGCCGATTAAATCCTCCCACGTATCCCTCTTCATTGATGTAGCACGGTGAGGGGCCTACCAAAACCAATCGATCAAAAAGATCCGGCCTGGAAATTTGGGAGAGTACTCCTATCATGCTACTCACCGAATGTCCCACAAAAATCACGTTTTTAAGGCTCAAGTTATCGCAAATTTCAATAAGGTCATCCGCATATCCCTGGAGGGTGTTATACTTTTCAAAGTTGTAGGCACGTTGGTCGGAATTTCCCGATCCTACATGGTCGAATAAAATCACTTGGTACTCCTTCTCAAATTCCGGTGCCACAAAACGCCACATATTCTGATCGCATCCATACCCATGGGCAAACACCATGGGCTGTTTTCTATTGTTTGAGATTTTCACATTGTTCCTTACCGCAACTTCCATGCTTATAAAATTTAGACTTCAAAAACTACCTCGAGGTTTTTTTATTGCGAGCGCTTGGGGGTATAAACCGCTTAAATACTGCTCATTGGTTAAGTAATTGATATCCGATTTTGATTTTTATTGTGTCGATTGCCTACATCTTTTCATTTCTTATTGAATAGGTTTAGTGGTAAACATACTTAAAAAAGTTCACTTATCCGACTTCCAGCCCATTACAATGGTCTAATTCAATCCGTCTATGAATAAAAAATAGTACAACAATACGCACACCAAATGTCCAGCTACAGCTTGATGTTGGATGTCACCGCACTGAGTAGATTTTTTCTGCCTTTGAACGGATAAATTGGGAGCGTTGGCTATATGCCTTTCTGTAATATTTTTAATGCAACAATGTTGCGTTTAAGTATTATTAGGTATATTTGCATTTCATAAGGCGTTTGGGAATACGTCTGTTTTTAGCTTAAATGAAAGGATGATGTACGAAAGAAAACTACCCGTTACCGTGTTAAGTGGATTTTTGGGTGCAGGTAAAACCAGCCTCTTGAATCACGTGTTACACAATAAGGAGGGGCTGAAAGTTGCCGTAATCGTCAACGACATGAGTGAAGTAAACGTCGATGCCCGCTTGGTGGATAGTGATCTTCCGGGTGGTCTGCGGGAAAATGCGCTTTCCAGAACGGAAGAACGTTTGGTAGAGATGAGTAATGGCTGTATTTGCTGTACCCTAAGGGAAGACCTGATGGTAGAAGTGGAGAAGCTGGCAAAGGAAAGGCGTTTTGACTACCTTTTGATAGAGAGTACAGGTATCAGCGAACCGGTTCCTGTGGCCCAGACCTTTTCGTTCGTAGATGAGGAAAATGGGATAGATCTGTCTAGATTTAGCTACATCGATACGATGGTGACCGTAGTGGATTGTTTCAATTTTTTGCAGGACTTTGGCACAAATGAGCGGCTACAAGACCGAAATCTTACGGATATGGAGGGTGATGATCGGACAATCGTCAATCTGTTGACAGATCAGATTGAATTCGCCAATGTGATTATTCTCAATAAGACCGACCTGGTAGATAAGAAGACGCTGGGCATGCTGAAAGCAGCGATTCAAAAGCTAAACCCCGGAGCAAAGATTTTGCAAGCTGAATTTGGTAGGGTTGCTCCTTCGGAAATTTTACATACCGGACTCTTTGATTTTGATGAGGCGCAGAACTCGGCTGGCTGGCAAAGGGAGCTTCAAGCGGAGTTCCATACCCCCGAAACGGAGGAATATGGAATTGGGTCAATGGTGTTTCGTAACCCAAAGCCCTTTCATCCAGAGCGTTTTTGGAGGTATCTGAATCACGGTTATCCAAGCGGTATAATTCGTGCCAAGGGTCTTTTTTGGCTCGCTTCCCGACCCGATGATGCCCTTAGTTTTTCCCAGGCCGGAGGCTCCTCCCGCATGGAGCGGGCAGGAGTATGGTGGTGCAGCATGCCCTTTTCTCAACGGATGAAATATGCTTCTTTTCTAGAAAATCAGCAGGCAATTGAGAGCCGCTGGAGTAAGCAATGGGGAGACCGGATGAACGAGCTGGTATTTATCGGTCAGGATCTGGACAAAGAGCGCTTACTGTTAGAGTTGGAGGCCTGTCTGCTGCGGGATGAGGAGCAGTTGTTTTTTGACAAGAAAATTAGATTCAAGGATCCGTTCCCAAGAGAGATTTAGCGTTAAAAAATCAATAATCCGATTACCCGTAAGGTTCGGTACTTGGATAAAGTGGTCGATGAATTGGCTAAGGGTAAGAAGGTATACAAATTCATGCGTACCGGCTGATGGTGGAAAAAAATAGGCTCCAAATCGGCAACGAAGTGGAGCCGGTATGCTCAAAGCACCCCTTTGGTGCTGGGTAGTTGATTCAGGCGATGGATATCCCTAGCTACCGCCATTCGGATGGATTTAGCCAACGCCTTGAAGATTGCCTCGATTTTATGGTGTTCGTTGTCTCCTTCTACCTTGATGTTTAGGTTACATTTAGCGGTGTCGCTGAAGGATTTGAAGAAGTGGAAAAACATCTCCGTAGGTAGATCGCCTATCTTTTCCCTTTTGAACTCCGCGTCCCAAACAATCCAGGGACGCCCACCAAAGTCGATGGCCACTTGGGCCAGACTGTCGTCCATGGGGAGTAAAAAGCCATAGCGGGTGATGCCTTTTTTATCCCCAAGCGCTTTTAAGTAGGCCTCGCCTAGTGCCAGTGCCGTATCCTCGATCGTGTGATGTTCATCGATGTGCAGGTCTCCCTTTACGTTGATTTTAAGATCGGAGGAGCCGTGACGGGCTAATTGATCCAGCATGTGATCAAAAAAGGCCAAGCCGGTGGAAATCTCACTTTTTCCTGTTCCATCGAGGTTGAGTTCGATGTGGATTTGAGTTTCAGACGTATTTCGCGTTACGGTAGCCACCCGGGGAGGCATGCGCAGAAACCGGTAGATTTCATCCCAATCGGTCGTGGTCAGGGATGCACCCCCCACGGATTCCTCTCCGATGAAAATGGCTTTGGCTCCCAGGTTCTTCGCGAGTTGCACGTCAGTCTTCCGGTCTCCGATCACATAGGACTCGGCCAGGTTGTACTCCCCATTGAGGTATTCGCTAAGCATCCCTATCCCAGGCTTTCGGGTAGGAGCATTCTCATGTTCGAACGTTTTGTCTATGTGGATGGCTCGAAAGAATACATTCTCCTGCTCCAAGGTCTTCAGCATTTTATACTGTGCTGGCCAAAAATCCGATTCTGGAAAGGAGTCGGTACCCAGTCCATCTTGGTTGGTCACCATGACCAGTTCAAATTCAGTTTCCTCGGCGATTTTCCTCAGGTTGGAAATGGCCTTTGGCAAAAACTCCAATTTTTCCAGGCTATCCACCTGAAAGTCGGTGGGTGGTTCCTTGATGATGGTTCCGTCCCGGTCTATAAACAATATTTTCTTTCGCATTCGAACGTAGGTTTAGGAGGTGATCTGGGATAGGACTTCCAAGAGTTGCTTATTCTCGGTGGGGGTACCGACCGTTATCCGTAGGCACCCCTCACAAAGGGTGACCTTAGAGCGGTCCCGCACGATGATTTTATGCCGTACCAGTTCGTTGTAGATTTCTTTGGGTCGATTGATCTGTACTAGCAGAAAGTTGGCATGGGAAGGATGGATTTTATGAACTGCAGGCAGTTTTAGCAAGCCTGACTGCAATTGTTCCCTGGCATCCAGTATGTCGGCAGTCATGCGGTGCATGCTGCTTAAATCTTGCAATGCTGCCAATACTTTTGCTTGGGTAAGTCCGCTGATGTTATAGGGTGGTTTGATTTTGTTCAGAATGGAGATAATCTCTGCCGACGCGTAGGCCATTCCCAACCGTAAGGAGGCCAACCCCCAAGCTTTGGAGAATGTTTGCATAACCAACAGGTTGGGATGGTGGTCCAGGTCGCCGATAAAACTTGGCTCGTCACTGAAATCGATGTAGGCCTCGTCCACCACTACCAAACCTTCAAAGCTGCTGATCAGTGTCCGAATATCGGTGCGGTTCAGTTTGTTGCCTGAAGGATTGTTTGGCGAGCAGATAAACAATATTTTGGACTGTGGATTGAAGGCAGCCAGAATGGCTGGGACATCCAACTGGAAATCGGCAGTCAGCGGGACTTTAATGGTCGCCACGTCGTTGATGCCGGCACTTACCTCGTACATGCCATAGGTAGGAGGCAATAGAATAACATTGTCCACGCCGGGCCTGCAAAATGCCCGGAACAACAGGTCAATCGCCTCATCGCTGCCGTTTCCCAGAAAAAGGCGACTGGGGTCAATGCCTTTGATCTGTCCGATGCGTGCCTTTAGATCCTTCTGATAGGGGTCCGGGTAGCGGTTGAAGACCTCTTCGGTGATGGAACCAAATGGATTTTCGTTGGCGTCCAGAAAGATCCCTTCCTTGCCACTATACTCGTCTCTGGCCGAAGAATAGGGCTTGAGGGTGGCTATGTGGGGCCTTAACAGTCTATTCAGGTCAAATTCCATATTAATCCTTGCCGTTGATGTGGTTTATACGGATGGTCACTGCGTTTTTATGGGCATCTAGAGATTCGCTCGCAGCCATCACCTCCACAGTAGGTCCTAGGTTAAGCAGTCCTTTTTCGGTGATCTTTTGGTAGGTGATTTTCTTGACAAAACTGTCCAGGGACACGCCGCTGTGGTTTCTTGCGTAGCCGTTGGTGGGCAGGGTATGATTGGTACCGGAAGCATAGTCTCCCGCTGATTCCGGGGTATAATTACCCAAAAACACCGATCCGGCATTGACAATCCGAGCGGCAACTTCGTCTTCGTCGGCGACGGATAGAATAAGGTGTTCGGGGGCGTATTCGTTGATCAGCGCGATGGCTTTGTCCTGGTTTGACATCACGATAGCCACGCTATTGTCCAGGGCTTTTTGGGCGATTTTTTGACGGGGCAGCTTGGCTAGCTGGGCATCCACTTCTTTGAGGATTTTTTTGGTGATTTTTTCGGAGGAACACACCAACACCACCTGGGAGTCAATCCCATGCTCGGCCTGCGAGAGCAAATCAGCAGCTACAAAGGCCGGAATGGCGGTTTCGTCGGCATACACAAGTACCTCCGAAGGGCCGGCAGGCATGTCTATGGCCACGCCTTTTTTAATGGCCAGTTGTTTGGCTGCAGTCACGTACTGGTTACCCGGGCCAAAAATCTTATCTACCTTGGGCACGGACTGGGTACCGTACGTAAAAGCGGCAATGGCTTGTGCACCCCCTGCTTTCACGATGGTCGGAATGCCTACCAAGTCTGCTGTGTATAGGATAGCAGGGTGAATTTTACCTTCGGCGTTGGGGGGGGAGCAAAGCACTACTTCCTCGCATCCGGCCAGCTTGGCGGGTACTCCCAGCATGAGGACGGTAGAAAAAAGTGGCGCGGTACCACCTGGGATGTACAAGCCAACTTTTTGCACAGGAACGCTGCGGCGCATGCAGGTCACGCCCTCCATGACTTCCATCTCCAGATCGGGCGTTTTTTGGGCTTGGTGAAACTTCGTGATGTTTTCCAGGGCCTGTTGGATGGATTGTTTTAACTCTGCGGGCACCAGACCTTTTGCCTCTTCGATTTCCTCCTTCGTAACCAGCATCCGGTCGATTTCCACGTGATCGTACTCCAAAGCAAATTTGCGCAGGGCTTTGTCTCCCTGGCGTTTCACCTTTTGCATGATGGGCTTCACGATTTTTTCGATATCCTTTAGCTTGATGGCTGGCCTGGCCAGTTCTTTTTTCCAGCTATTTCGTGGGGGATTTACAAGGACTTTCATAGGATTAGTAGTGTCTTTTCAGCGTTGATACCTGCCATGTGATTGGAAAAACGTCGGATGGAAGGCGGATCCTCGTTTAAGAGGCTTGTTTATGTCATTACCGGTTTACTAGAGGACCATCTTTTCAATGGGAACCACTAGGATGCCCTCTGCACCTGCGGCCCGCAGTTCTTCGATGTTTTCCCAAAATTGGTCTTCGGCGATGACGGAATGTACCGAGGACCAACCCTCTTGGGCCAGCGGCAGGATGGTTGGGCTTCGCATTCCCGGAATCAGGGAGACGATACGGTCCAAGGAAGCATTTGGAGCGTTCAGTAATACATATTTGTTGCTCTTTCCCTTTTGCACGGCATTCATTCGGAAGAGCAGTTTATCCACAATGTCTTGCTTGGCAGGGGAGATTTTTGGATCCGCTATCAATACCGCCTCCGATCGGAATATCTCTTCTACTTCTTTCAGTCCGTTCATCATCAGGGTGGATCCGGAGCTTACAATATCACAGATCCCTTCTGCAAGGCCGATGCTGGGGGCAATCTCCACGGAGCCGCTGATTTCATGGATCTCAGCTTTTACGCGGTGTTTCTCCAGGTAGTCTCCCAGTATTTTGGGGTAGGACGTCGCAATGCTTTTGCCTTCAAAATGGCCGATACCGGCATATTCTTCCCCCTTTGGAATGGCTAGGGAAAGACGGCATTTGGAAAACCCCAGCTTCTTGACTACGGTAACTTCCTTGTTTTTTTCCACCAGCTCGTTTTCACCTACTATTCCCAAGTCTGCCACGCCATCGGAGACGTAACCCGGAATATCGTCATCCCGCAAGAACAAAAATTCAATCGGAAAATTGGTGGAGGTGGATTTGAGCTTGCCGGTACCGTTGTAAAACTTGATGCCACATTCCTTGATCAGGCTTAGGGAATCTTCGCTTAATCTACCACTTTTTTGTACGGCAATTCGTATGATGTTTTCCATGAAAGTATTTAGAGATTAAATGATAAGGGAATTTGGGTTAGTGGATTCAACGTATGATCCAAAATGAGTGCATGGGGATACGGGACGGCCGCTTAGTTGCCATGGTGGCAAAGCCGGTGGTGCCCATGCAAGGTAGGATGGGAAAAAATCGAATGAGAGACACTATGTTTGCGCACTGGCTTCATAACTTCCCGACAAATTTAGCGAGCGATTTCTAACATCCCAAATATCCCTACCATTTTGTGGGTTGGGTGCAAACAAAAAATCCTCCGGAATATGCTTCCGGAGGAATTAAGCCTTTAGCTGCGACTTTCTTTAAAAAATTGCCAGTTAAAAAAATAACCCAACTAACCACCTTCACATGCTACACAACCAACTACACCAGCCAACTGCACACCAACTTCACAAACTAACCACACAAACCAACTTCCATCAGCGGTGGATGATCTATTGATATCCGGCTGATTACGAAAATAAAGTTACCACTTGATGATTGGAATTTGAAAATTAATCGACTAACACGGGTATCCAGCAGGTGAACGGGTTGATTTGGTCGGTTAAAAAGACGTACGTGTTCATTGCGGTGATTTGTTTTTCCGTAATATACCGCAGCAATTGACGTGTACTATAGTAATGTTTGAACTTACTTTATAGAAACGTCTATGGAGACTAAATTGACACTAAGGTTTCATGATCAGTTTATCAAAAGAGCTAAGATTTATCATCATAAAAAAAAGACCAGTCTTTCAAAGATGATTCAATCTCACTTTGGCGCCATCACCCAACAAAGAAAAGATGCCGAAGAGACTGCGATTAGCCTTCTAGTGGAGAGTTTGATCGGTGTAATTGATTTGCCAGCTGCCTAACAAATAATTTTTTGCTAATGTTGGAGGCATCCCGGTCATGAAGTTATTTTTTTCAGGTGTCAGCTCGGATCGATTTCGCGGAATATGTTGGTTGTTTTGTGGATTTTTCATGCTTTTTCGTACCGGTATAGTAAGTAGAACGCTTGTATGTATAGGCTATATTTTGTTTAAATTAAATATACCGTTTGTAAAATTTTGCCAACTGCATTTTTTTTAAAATAATAATGGGGTCATTTTCGGTGGTTTGTTCCTCTTTAGGTTAGGAAGGCGAAATAACCCGCGCTCATGAGTATAAACCCGAAAAATAGAACCACCCTACCCGATATCCCTCTGCCGTACCGGCATGCGGCTACCATGGAGATTTTCAAAGACAAAGCAGATCTGGAAATTTGGAGAGCATTCGATGAAGGCGACGAAATGGCATTTAATTATATCTACCGGGTCCACGCACCGAACTTATTTCGCTTTGGCAGCCAAATCACTCAGGATCAGGCCATGGTCCAGGACTGCATACAGAACATCTTTATCGGGCTGAGAAAAAAGCGTGGGGGTTTGAGTGCCGTAGCGAGCATCAAGTCCTACCTGTACAAGTGCCTGCAACGGGATTTGATTCGGGAGCTCTCAAAGCAAAAAGGCAACAAAGTCAGTACGGAGACGCTGGGCGAAGGTTTTTTTGACATTGAAGTGTCCTTTGAGACAAAGCTCATACAGCAAGAGCGGGAAAGCGAGCAAAAAATCAAGATTCAGCAGGCATTGAGTCAGCTAACGAGCAGGCAACGGCAGGCGGTTTTATTGCTATATGAGGAAGGGATGAGCTACAAGGAAATAGCGGAGGTGATGGAATTAAACGAGGTAAAGTCGGCGCGGAAAATCATCTACAGGGCATTGGACAGCCTCAAGGCGCTGTTAAAAAGGAGCGAATCATAGAAGCGAGCAAACTTATGGAATATCCGACCGATATGAGGTATAAAGAGTACGAACTAGAGCATTTCCTGGTGGATGAGTTTTTCATTCAGTGGGTCAAGTTCCCCGATGAAAACAATCGCCATTTTTGGGAAAAGTGGTTGCAGGAGCATCCGGAGAAGCGGACTATCGTTCAGGAGGCTGCCCAGCTAATACGTGCGGTGCGGTACCGAAGTACTATTCCTGTCACCGATACGGTGTATGTAGAGACCTTTGAAAATATCGTGCGGTTTACAGGACCCATGGAGTATATGAAACCCCATGGACGAGGGGTTGGGCACCTATTAGGTTTTCTGACATTGCGAAAGGTAGTCGCAGTATTGGTACTTGGCTTCTGCGGATGGATGAGTGTTGCCCTGATGTTTCAGACAGCCGAAGAGGTAGCCGACGTGGCGGAGGAGATCCCTCTGGTGACCAAGGAAAATCCGGCCGGAGTAAAGTCACTCATTACCTTGACGGATGGAAGCAAAGTGTACCTGAATGCAGGCAGCTCCATTCAATACCCAAAGGAATTTGACTCCAATCTCCGGGAAGTTTCCCTAACCGGGGAGGCGTTCTTTGATATTCAGCCGGAATCCGATAGACCCTTTGTGGTCCGGACAGGCAATGCACGGGTAGAGGTATTGGGCACGAGCTTTAATGTGAATCAGCAGGAGGGAGGCAAACTGGCGGTAGCCTTGGTGACCGGTAAAGTTCGGGTCAAGGATGATAAGGGGAGTCAGGTGCAATTAGTGCCGAGTGAGATGTTGGTGATGAAAGAAGGAGGGGAGTTTTACAAAACTGCCTTTGATCCCTTGGAGGTGCTGGGTTGGAAAGAAAAGCAATTGGTGTTCAAGAAAGATACCTTCGAGTCCGTAAAGCAAAAAATTGAAAATTGGTATGGTGTAGAGGTGCAGGTTAATGGCAGAGTACCCCGGGGATGGGCCTATACCGGTGTGTACCAAGACGAGATGCTGGATAATGTGCTGGCAGGGATTTTTTATACTTCTGGTACTACCTATAAAATAGAAGGTAAAAAAGTAACGATCAACAATCCAAAGTAAACCCTATGGACTATTTCGAAGACAGCAGTTAATCATCAAAGGCAGCATCCGTTCTGGGGGGAACGGGACGCTGCCTTCTACCGCCTTGTGTCCGTGGAAAGAAGACAAGGCATGGTTCAAGCACAATTCTTAAACAATTCAATATTATGAAAAAAAATATACTTAGGCAATTGCTTATGCTGTCTAAACGATTATTGTATGGCTTTCTGATTCAAGTGTTCTTCTGCACCATACTCTTGGCTAATACAGGAAATGCACAGCGGAAGACCCTGGAGGAAGTGAAAATTTCGGTAAACCTATCCGAGAAGTCATTGAGCCAGTTTTTCAAGCTGGTGGAGTCGAAGACGGATTTTAGGTTTACGTATTCCAATAGTTTGGTAGATCTGAAAAAGACAGTTTCGGTGGAGTCGAACAACGGCTCACTTTACGATATTTTGGTTGATGTCTCCAAACAAACGGACCTGAATTTTGTGCAAGTGAATAGTAATATTCATGTTAGGGTGGATGGTGATAAAAATCACAGAATTGAGGTCGTAGAACAGGAATATGCTCTAATAAAAGGGCGAGTGACAGATGAACGAGGGGAGCCTATTCCGGGGGCTACAATTGTTGTTGAGGGAACTAATATTGGGGCCGTAACAAATATAAATGGGGAGTTTAGTCTTGAAGCATCTGAGGGATCGGTTTTAGTTATTTCATTTATCGGTTATAGATCGCAAAGAATAACTGTTGGAAATCAATCCATCATTAATATTACATTGGCGGAGGATCAGTCTTCGCTGGAAGAAGTGGTAGTTGTAGGGTATGGGACCCAAAGAAAGGCTGATATTACCGGCTCAGTCTCAACATTATCTGAAGATTTGATTCAGTCAAGACCCCTTGCCAATTTTGAAGATGCTCTCCAAGGAAGAGCAAGTGGTGTACAAGTAAGACAAACCGGTGGTGATTTGGAGGGAAGGTTTTCGATAAATATACGAGGAGTTGGTTCAGTAACAGGTAGTAATGATCCATTAATAGTGGTTGATGGTGTTCCTCTTTTCAGTTCTGATTTTTCGACCATTAATCCGAAAGATATCGTTTCAATGGATATTTTGAAGGATGCTTCTGCTACAGCTATATATGGTGCAAGGGCAGCAAATGGCGTTGTAATAATTACTACTAAGAAAGGGAAAGCAGGAAAAACCCAATTTACGCTTAGTACCGATATAGGGTTTGAGGAAATTTTTAATCGGTTCGATGTAATGAGTACTGAGGAACAAAGGTTATTATTCGTAGAGGCTTTCCGGAATTCAAACAGAAGTATTGCTACCTACGATGACCCATCTCATCCTGCATGGCAAGTCGATACAGACTGGCAAGATCTTGGTACAAGAACTGCTTTAAGACAAAACTACAATTTAGGATTTAGCGGAGGTACTGATAATACGCAGTTTTCTGGTTCTCTATCTTATTTAGATAGGCAGGGAACAATTGTAAATAGTGATCTTAAAAACTGGTTTTTGAGATTGAATCTCAATACCAAGATCAACGAGAAGTTTTCTGTTTCCACTAACTTGACGGGTAGTCACCAGATGCAAAATACTGTACCTGCCGACGACTGGAATTCATCCGGATACAGAAGTTTTATTTTTGAGCACTCGTACACAGAGCCGTTTGATGAGGCCGGTAATTTAACTGCCATAAATACCGTAGCAGCACCTTATTTTGGAGCGAATGCAAATCCGTTAATCGACATAATGCTCCCAACTAGAGAGAGAAATGTCACTAGACTATTGGGTAATGTGAAATTTGACTTCAAACCTACTAATGATTTAACAGTTTCTGCGAATTTAGGTGGAGATATTGTCAATGGAAAGGGATACACCTTTTTACCAGTCTATCAGATCGGACTTTTCGGAAGACCAGAGGGACAGGTTACCGTTCCAAATAGACAAGAGCTAAATTGGGTCACTGATTTAACGGCAAATTATGTGAAAAGATTTAACGAACATGATGTTAAGTTGCTCGGTGGATTTTCAGCTCAGCAATTTATTTTCGAAAACAGTTCAGTGACAGGTGCGGGTACAATTAATAACTCTTTGAACCAATTAGCTAATCAAATCAACTTCAATGCGAGTGGTTCTAGGGTTAGCTCTGGATTGGTCTCCACTTTTTTGAGAGCAAATTATTCTTATAGTGATAAATATTTATTTACGGCCACAGTTAGAAGAGACGGATCCTCAAAGTTTGGTCCGGAGAGTAGGTATGGTGTATTTCCTTCTGGATCGGTTGCTTGGAGAATTTCAGAAGAAGAATTTATTAAAAATTCGAAAGTTATTGATGATTTTAAATTGCGTACTAGTTATGGGCTTACGGGTAACCAGGAGATTGGCAATTTTGCCTTCCTAACCCGAGCTACTGGAACTCCTTATGTTTTCGGGAATAATTTAGTGGTAGGTAATTCGCCCCAAAATTTAGGTGATCCTAATCTCAAATGGGAATCCACTAAGCAATTTGATATCGGAACAGATATTTCTTTATTTGAGGGAAGGGTTTATTTAACTGCAGATTATTACAATAGGACCTCTCAAGACTTGCTTATTCAAACCCCAGTGGCATTGACGGCTGGTGTAACTGAGGATCCTACTGTAAATTTGGGATCCGTATTGAATAAGGGCTTTGAATTTTCTATTAACTCACGGAACACCGTAGGGAAGTTAGGTTGGAGTACCAACTTCAACATTTCATTTAATAGAAATGAGATTTTGGATATTGGAACCAACTCAATAGGTGAATCATTGGAAATTCCCGGGCAGTTGATCCCTCTTTCAAATCAACCGGCTAATCTATCTAGGGCGGGCCATCCAGTTGGGTCTTTCTATATGTGGCAATTTGATGGTGTTTGGCAACTTGGTGAAGAGGATGCTGCTAGAGCTTGGGCAGGGGCTGTACCAGGTGATCCAAAATATAAGGACTTGAATGGTAATGGGGTATTTGACGCTGGTGATAAAACCATAGTAGGCAATCCCCACCCCAGGTTTTTTGGAGGAATTGACAATTCATTTGATTACAAAAACTTCAGTTTGTCCGTGTTTTTTGACTTTTCCGGAGGTTTTCAGGTATATAATACCGCAAGAAACCTATTTGCGAGAGGAGTTCCATTTGTCCAGAACCTTGCGGAGGTTAATGATTTCTGGACTCCTGAAAACCCCAGTAATGCTGTCCCCAGACCTTCACAGGGAGGAAACACCACGACTTTGGTGACCATGGTTTCTGATAGGTTTTTGGAAAATGGAGATTTCATAAGACTAAAAAATTTAAGCTTAAGCTATAACTTTCCCTCCTACCTTTTTAATGATAAATCTGTTGAAGCCTTAAAATTGTCCCTTACAGGGACCAATTTGATCATGTTTACCAATTATACAGGACTTGATCCTGAAGCTTCAAGTAGGGCAAGCCTATTATCTGCAGGCATAGATTATACCCCATACCCACAAACTAGACTAGTTTCACTTTCAGCCCAAATTATTTTCTGATAGTTAAATCTCTTTAATCATGAAATCGTATAAATATATAACAAATTTTGCCCTCGCAATAAGTATATTTCTCAATTCGAATTGCACTTCAATTTTAGAGCCTATTCCAGAAGGGATTGTCCCAATGGCAGAACTGTACACAAGTGAAAGTAATATTATCACAGCTGTAAATGGGATATATAATCCATTACTAGGGCTATACCAACAAAACATGTTAAGGTTGACAGAACTTGCAGGTGATGACGGATGGACCTGGCGATTTGAAACCCAACCTGACCTATTTGAAGTGGACCCGACTTCTGGGCCTGTTCAGCAAGTTTGGACCTCCCATTACTTTGGGATTACCAGGGCCAATGGGGTATTGGACAATCTGTCCCAAGTACAGGATTTTTCAAGTGAAGAAATGAGAAGATCCATTGAAGGCCAGGCAAAATTCATGCGTGCCTTTTATTATTTTAACCTTGTGCGGTTTTTCGGAGCTGTCCCATTAATTGTTGAGGAAATTGTTGATAGAAATGATGCTGAAAAGCCGAGGAGCGGAATAATAGAGGTGTATGCCCAAATTAAAGTGGACATAAATGATGCTATACAATTGTTACCTCCGTCCTATAGTGGTGGGGTGGGCAGAGAAGTGGGCAGGCCTACTTCTAATGCTGCTAAGGCCTTATTGTCAATAGTGCATTTGGAATTGGAAGAATGGTCAGAAGCTGTCACTCTTTCCCAAGATTTACATGGGGCAGGGGTTCTATTGGCGAATTATAGTAACAATTTTAATGGCTCCCAGGAAAATAGTTCTGCATCTTTTTTTGAGGTGCAATATGGTGGGGTAATAGCCCAAACTACAACAAATAAAAGCATTGCCTTTGCTCCTGCTGATTTTGAAAACGGGTCCGCCTTCATTTTACCTACCGATGATGGACTGGAAGGTGAAGGGGGTGGTTTGTCATCTGGAAACGGTTTGATACAGGCCTTTGAGGATGGAGATCTCCGGAAGAACGTCATAGTGGATACTTATGGACTTTCAAATTTTATTGATCCTTCCAAACCTGATGGGAGCCTTTATTATGTCAATAAGTATTTCAATACTAGTGACCCCAGAGGATTGAGCACATGGAACTTCCCATTAATTAGGTATGTGGAGATACTATTGAATTTTGCCGAAGCATTAAATGAACTTGGATTTCAGGCAGATGGAGAAGCATTCGGCTTGTTAAATGAAGTAAGGGAAAATGCTGGTTTGATGCCTTTGACTTCTAGAGATCTTTCTAATCAAGATGAGTTCAGGGAAGCGGTGAGGAGGGAAAGGAGGATTGAGCTTGCCTTCGAAGCGAAGCGGTATTTTGATTTGAACAGATGGGGTATATTAGCCGATGTTATTCAAGTTCAAATGGATTATACTAATTTGAATTTCCCAAGGCAAAGACTAATATCCCATCCGATTACAGGGAAAGATTATCATTTGTATCCACTACCGGCTATTGAATTTGTCAATAATGTGCAGTTAGGAGAGCAAAACCCGGGATATTGAGAAGCTGTTGTATGAAAAAATTCATTTATGCGTTGGGGTTATGGGCTTTAATGGTTTGGGGATGTAATTCCCAACCCAACAAAGTGGCAAATTCAAATTCCGAAAGTACCGCACCCAATGTAGTGCTTATTATGGCCGATGATTTGGGATTCAATGACTTGGGCTGTTATGGCAGTATTTCGATAAAAACGCCAACTATTGACCGGCTTGCAGCGTCAGGTTTCAGGTTTACCGACTACCATTCCAATGGTGCGGTTTGCAGTCCAACCCGTGCTTCTCTGCTAACAGGGCTTTACCCTCAGGAAGCAGGAGTGGAAGGGGTTATTACTGCTAAAAGTCATAGAGACAAGGGAATGTCTTTAGACAAATTTACACTGGCAAAATTTTTAAAGGAGTCAGGTTATGCAACAGCCATATTTGGAAAGTGGCATCTGGGGTATAAACCGGAATTTGGCCCTAATGTGCAAGGATTTGACCAATTTGTGGGATTTGTAAGCGGAAATGTTGATTATTTCAGCCATATCGATCAGGAAGGATATGAGGACTGGTGGAATAATCAAGATCTTGAAAATGAAGTCGGCTATTTGACTGATTTGATCACGGATAAGGCACTTGATTACTTGGAAGATAGAAATATGGACAAACCATTTTTCCTGTATTTGGCCCATGGTGCCCCCCATTCCCCCTATCAGGGACCCAGTGATAATGCGGATAGGACAGTCGGCGGTGATTTTCCGATACAGGGAAGTCGTGAAGATAAGGAAACTGCCTACAAGGAAATGATAGAATCTCTGGATGGTAATGTTGGCAGGGTAATGGACTACCTCGAAAAAAACCAGCTTTCAGAAAACACGCTGGTTATTTTCTGTTCAGACAATGGAGGCACCAAAAACGTTGGATCAAATGCACCGTTCAGTGGATTCAAAGGACAACTTTACGAAGGAGGGCATAGGGTCCCGGCTATTTTCTACTGGAAAAACAGGATTCCCCAGAAAGTGTCTGAAGAGTTGGTATTATCCATGGATTTGTTCCCAACTATTGCCGGCTTTTTGGGTTTAGAGGTGCCAAAGGGTTTGTCGGGGAAGAATCTTTCAGAATTATTTTTTGAGGACAGCCCTACTAACTTGGAAGAGGAAAGGATCGTATTCTGGAGATTTGGAAATCAAATTGCTGCCCGGAAAGGTAATTGGAAATTGTTGAAAATTGGTGAATCATCAAGTTTATATGATCTGTCCACTGATATTCAGGAATCAACTGATATCAAGGAAGCCTATCCGGATGTTTTCCAAGAATTAAATAAAGCCTATAAGGAATGGGAGTCTGGTTTAACTGAAGAAATAATCGCCTCCTGATCGCTATCATAGGACCAAGCACTTGCGCAAATGATTAAAGCCTAAAAGTACATTACCAATAAATAAAGATTAGCTATGTCTAAAATAATAGAAATTCGAACTTTATTTTTTATAGTCCTAATTGGCATCTCTATTCAATCAAAGGGACAGTCGACCAGTTCACCTAAGAATCCGAATATTGTATACATCTTAGCAGATGATTTGGGGATTGGAGATGTTTCTGGGTATAATCCCGATTCCAAAATCAATACCAAAAATTTAGATCGATTGATTAATCATGGGTTGAAATTTTCCGACGCGCATACCAGTTCGGCGGTATGTACTCCAACCCGATACGGCATCATCACCGGGAGGTATAACTGGCGGTCTACCTTAAAAAGCGGTGTATTGGGAGGTTATTCCAAACCCCTAATAGACAGTGGTAGGTTGACCGTAGGTGATCTTCTCCAACAAAAGGGGTATCATACCGCTTTTGTTGGAAAATGGCATCTCGGCTGGGACTGGGCATTTAAGGAAAATACCTCTGATATCGATAACCTCGCCAATAATTTCGATATTGATTTTTCTAAGCCCATTACAAATGGCCCCAAAGATCTGGGGTTTTCTTATTCCTATGGATTCAGCGGTTCATTGGATATGCCCCCTTATGTATATGTGGAAGATAATAAGGTCACGGCTTCACCTGACAGGGTTACTGTCAATGTAGACGATAAGGGATTTTGGAGGGAGGGTCCCACCGGAAGTGATTTTGACCATGTTCAGGTATTGCCTCACCTTACCGATAAAGCGGTGGAATACATCCATCGGCAATCCGATACAGGGAAACCGTTTTTTCTTTATTTTGCCTTGCCAGCACCCCATACCCCGATTTTGCCGACTACAGAGTATATGGGAAAAAGCAATACCAATATGTATGGGGATTTTATGTTACAGGTAGATGATGTGGTTGGGCAAATAATCCAAGCATTGGAAGACAAGGAACAACTTGAAAACACGATTTTAATTTTTGTCAGTGACAATGGCTGCTCTCCTAAGGCAAGTTTTCCTGAACTTGAAAGGGTAAATCATAATCCCAGTTTTATTTATAGAGGCCATAAGGCTGATATTTATGAAGGTGGGCATAGGGTGCCTTTTATTGTTCATTGGCCGGAAAAAATACAGCAAGCCAGAACTGTCTCTTCAACAATATGCACCACAGATTTAATAGCCACCCTGGCAGATTTGGTAAGTTTTGAATTGCCAGCACAGGCGGGAGAAGATAGTTTTAGCTTCTTACCTCTAGTGTTGCAAGGAAATGAAACCACATTTTTGAGGGAGGCAACGGTACATCATTCGATTGATGGGAGTTTTGCCATAAGAAAAGAGGAATGGAAACTTATTTTGTGTCCGGGGTCTGGAGGTTGGAGTTTTCCCAGGACACCGGAAGAGTTAAAAGGGTTGCCGCCAATGCAGCTTTTCAATCTCGATAAGGATCCGGCTGAAACGCAAAATATAATCGAAAGCCATCCTGACAAAGTTCATGAATTGAAATCTCTCCTGACAGAATACATACAAAATGGCCGAAGTACGCCTGGAATACCGCAGAAAAATGATGGACCGGAAAATTGGAAACAACTTTACTGGATGTACGAGTGAGCAGCTAGCATGTTGAAAAATAGGATGAAATCGAGCATGACGCGAGCGACACACACTGGGATGCCTATCAACCATGCGAGATTCCATGTGACCATTGAAAAATCAATTATAGACACATGAAATCAGTAGGATGATGATACCGGTTAAAAATTCTAAAATGCATGTAAACATGATAGTTATTTTATTTTTATCGATTTTATTCTCATGTACCCCTGAAAGTAAGAAAAAGGCGCGTCCAAATATTGTGATTATTTATGCCGATGACCTAGGGTATGGGGACGTTCAATCCTATAATCCGAAGAGGGGTAAAATTTTAACTCCTCATATTGACCGGTTGGCAGCGGAAGGTATGTCGTTTACAGATGCGCATTCCTCATCGGGAGTTTGTTCTCCTTCGCGGTATACCCTGCTTACCGGCCGGTATCACTGGCGCAGTAGGCTCCAAAAGGGAATTGTTGAATTATATGGAAAACCGCTAATCACCCAGGAAAGGCTAACCCTAGCTGGTCTGGTAAAACAGCATGGTTACCAGACCAGTTGTATTGGTAAATGGCATTTGGGGTGGGATTGGCCGATTCCTGATGATCAAATGAATTTATTCCGATCAGAAGAAAAAGATGTTGTTGCCACTATGGAACATAAAAAAGTATGGAGAGAGGTGTTTTCTCTTCCGATTCCGGGCGGTCCGACATCTGTTGGTTTTGATGAATACTTTGGTACGGATGTGCCTAACCATCCCCCTTTTTGTTTTATAGAGAACGACAGGACGGTGGGCATTCCCACGGAATTCGGAGCACCCCGTCTATTTGGGCGGAATCAGGCCAGCCTCCAAGGGCCGGCGAGGGAGTTTTGGGCATTGGAAGATATTTTACCTACTTTAGCCGCCCGTTCGACGGCATTCATTGAACGGGAGGCGGCGGCTTCTCGGCCTTTTTTTCTTTACCTATCCCTGACGTCGCCACATACACCTCTTTCCGTAAATGACGAGTGGTTTGGTGAAAGCAAACTATCACTCTACGCAGATTTGGTCATGGAGACTGATGCGGTCGTGGGAAGGGTGCTCGAGGCAATAGAAAGAAGCGGGGTAATGGAGAACACCTTGGTAATATTCACTAGTGATAATGGGTGTGCACCCTATGTGGGCAATACAACTACCGATGAAGCTCACGACCTTAATATGAAGGTGTGGAGCTGGGATAGAAATGCCCCCCCTGTTGCGTCCATGGAAGAGAAAGGCCATTATCCAAGTGGACCTTTTCGGGGATATAAATCGGACGTTTGGGAAGGGGGGCACCGTGTTCCGTTTATTGTACGGTGGCCCGGCAAAGTAAAATCCGGGAGTTCATGTGACCAGTTGGTTCATCAGGCAGACCTTATAGCCACCATTGCTGATATCCTAAAGACACCTTTGCCGGCCAATGCTGGTGAAGACAGTTATAGCCTGACTCCTTTGCTACGGGGAAGCAATAAGCCTGTCCGGGAACATGCAGTAAGCACGTCAATAAATGGCTTACCCGGTTTGCGCCAAGGGAATTGGAAATACATAGCAGGTCCCGGGTCAGGTGGTTGGACACCCGGGGAAAGCGACCTTCCGGTACAACTCTACAACCTGGCAGCTGACCCCGGTGAAACCCAAAATCTGGCCAGCCAGGAACCCGATCGGGTAAAACAGATGGAGGAACTTCTGGAAAAGCTTATCTCAGAAGGCAGAAGCACTCCCGGCCCAATCCAGCAAAATGATGTTGAAGTGATCCGATATCCTAGCAAATAATAACCGATGTTCGAGAAGACCGGTGAGATCAGATATGAGCTGCTTACGGGATTCATCCATGCATACGACGCACATTTTTCATCATATTGCCTTTTGTACACGTCAAGTACTTCCTCCATGCTTGCGACAAATGAGCTGCTCTGACCGAGAGGGTTCACCCAACCTTTTACTTTTTAAGGTTTAAGTTAATTTTTTTTAACGTGTTATACCTACTTCTACATAGGGTCTGCTTAACAAGCAAGAAATAACATCAGTAATCGGAATTGAGCGGATGTTTTCTTATTTTTTGGACTACTAAGTGCAAGGTTTTATGAGAAAGAACGTCAAATTGCGCGCGCCCAGGATCGAATTTTCCAGTCCGAGATAGCTTAGTCTAGCGGGTTCCGACACTCCTTTATTCAACCAGCTTGACCCATCCAACCGTCGGGTTGTTCTAAGGTCCTTGGTACCCTTGTATGAGCGGGTCGGGCTGTTCACCAGTCATATAGCCGACTGGCTCAGAGTTTTTTCCCTGAGGCCGAAAAAAGTGGCAAACCTTCTTTCTGGGCGACTTGACAACCACAATTTTTCAAAAAAGGGTTATCTTAATGGGGATTTTGCGTTAGATTGAATTTTTCACCCCAAATACCACAAGCATTATGATCGAACTAAAATACAAGAGCAGCTCCATCTGGTACGCCTTCTTCATTACTACTTGTTTGTTTTCCATCAATCTTCCTGCCCAACAAAAGCCTATCAAAAAACCAAATGTCATCCTGATCATCACAGACGACCAAGGCATTGGGGACTTAGGCGCTATAGGGAACCCCATCATAAAAACGCCAAATCTGGATGCATTTTATGGTGATGCGGTTAGGTTCACTAACTATCACGTTTCTACGACCTGTGCCCCGACAAGGGGCGCACTGATGACCGGAAGGCATACCAATCGGCTAAATGTTTTCCATACCATCACCGGGCGATCGTTGCTTTTCGAAGAAGAAGTTATATTACCGCAGATTTTTGCCCAAAATGGCTATACCAATGGGATGTTTGGCAAATGGCATCTGGGTGATAATTTTCCGCTTCGCCCGGAAGACAGGGGATTTCATGAAGTGGTTCGGCATGGGGGAGGGGGCATTGGCCAAGGTCCGGACTATTGGGATAATGATTACTTCGATGATACCTATTGGCATAATGGCGAGCTTGAAAAATACGAAGGCTATTGTACGGATGTGTTCTTTTCAGAAGCGATGGCATTTATAGAAGCGAACAAGCATAGCCCATTTTTCGCATACATTTCCACAAATGCACCACATGGTCCGCTAAACGTGCCAGAAGAATATATTGACCTCTATAAAGAGTACAGCGATGAGGAGCTTCCTGAGCGATTCAAAAGATTTTATGGGATGATTACCAACATCGATGACAACTTTAAGCGACTGGAGCAGAAACTGGATGAGTTGGGTTTGACGGATAATACCATCCTGGTCTTTACTACGGACAATGGCACTGCGGGTGGAAATACTATCTACGACGGTGGCTTAAGGGGTGCCAAAGGATCCGTATACGAAGGTGGCCACCGGGTGCCCCTGTTTATCCGTTGGCCAGACGGACAGCTGACAGGTGGTAAAGACATTGATAATTTGGTGGCACACTACGATTTGCTTCCCACCTTTGTGGATCTTCTTGGGTTAGATTTTAATCCCGTGAAGCCGCTTGATGGTATCAGTCTTAATCCCCTGCTTACAGAAAGCACCACGTCTTGGCCAAATAGAGTCCTGTATGTAGATACCCAGCGACTACAGAATTTGGTGAAGTACAAAGATTATTCCATCATGGATGATCGATGGAGACTAGTCAACGGGACGGAACTCTATGACATGACGAATGATAAAATCCAGTCTAATAATGTCATTGACCAGCATCCGTTGGTGGTGGAAAAATTAGCATTGGGGTATGAAAAATGGTGGCAGTCTATCATGGATGAAGGGCCTAACGAGCGCTATGCCTATATAAAGGTAGGTGCTGGGAAGGAGAACCCCAGCCGAATTAATGCCCACGATATGTTGACTGGGAAGCATGGGTCAGCATGGCATCAGAATGGTGCCACTGCTGCGGCACAGGCTACCGGGCGATGGAAAATCGAATTTGTTGCCGATGGAGAGTATGCTGTTTCCTTACGCCGGTTTCCAAGGGAAAGTGGTCTGCCAATTAATGCGGTTTTCCCTGCCCAGGAGAAAATTGTGCGGCTTGAAAGGGCGAAGATGGGCAGTGAAAAAGAAGATTTTGAACAAGCCTATGTGTATGTAGCCAACTTGGAAGGAACCAAAAATATCGAAGCGGGGCAGGAAGAAGTCACGTTTACGGGGTATGTTTCCGCAGGCAAGTACGATATGGAAGCCCAACTCATTGACTCCGCAAAACGGGTGTTTCCTGCCTATTACGTGTATATCGAAAAATTGCCCTGATAAAATAAATAGGTGATCATTTATGAACTATAGGAATATAAAATACTACCTGGTACGGCCGTTGTTAATGGGGTTGATATTCCTTTTGACTAATTGCAAAGAGTATGAGCGGCAGGTCAAAAAACCAAACATCGTTTTTGTGTTAGCAGACGATATGAGGTGGGATTACCTGGGGGCGATAGGCGCTAACAAAATTGTTCAAACTCCCAACTTAGATAAGCTCGCTGCTAAGGGGACACTTTTCAGCAATGCATTTGTCACGTCCGCCATTTGTACGCCAAGCAGAACGTCTATTTTAACAGGAATGTACGAAAGAAAGCATGGCGTCACCTTTGGCTCCAATTCTGTCATGACTGAAGAAGCTTTTGCCCAAACCTACCCCATGCTCCTTCGTGAAAACGGTTACTACACGGGTTGGGTGGGCAAGAATCACACGCCTGTCGGGAAAAGCGAAAAGGGACTGGGGTATAAAAGTGGCGTGATGGAGGAATCGTTTGACTACTGGAGGGCGGGTCATGGGCATCTTTCCTTTTATCCCAAAAATGTGCACGATATTTTCAAAGATGCCAAAGCAGACAATCAGATAGATATCATTCAAGAGGCGGTAGATGAATTTTTAAGTATTGATGAGGCACTGGAGACCTATCAAAGCTTCCTACGTACCCGTCCAACAGACCAGCCATTTTGCCTGATGATCAACTTTAATGTTCCTCACAGCAACGGTACCAACTCGATGAAACAGTTGCCGGATGACCCGGAGCTGTATCGATCAGCCTACCGGGATCAGATCGATCAAATTCCCTTGCCTGCTGATTATGTTGCCTATGATTCCATCCAAACGCCCAAGCTGCCTCCGCATGTGTATAACGGGCAATACCTGCCAAGTTATAACTGGACGAAAACGGCAAAATCACTCAAGGAGAATCAGATTAGAACGATCCAAACCGTGACAGGCATAGATCAGGTCGTGGGGAAAATCGTGGAGGAACTTTCAAGACAGGGAATCCTTGACAATACCATCATTGTTTTTACCTCGGATCATGGTCTCTTTCATGGGGAATATGGCCTGGCCGGCAAGACCTTCCTCTACGACATAGATTTGAAAATCCCCATGATTATATATGCTCCTGGGTTGTCTAATGGTAGGGTTGTGGACGAAATAGCGCTCAACATCGATATTGCCCCTACACTTCTTGATTTTGCGGGCATCGAAATGCACTCAGATATGCAAGGGAAAAGCCTAAAACCTATCCTTGAAAATGCCAACAAAGATTGGAGAAAGGATTTTTGTAGCGAAAACCTGTTTATGGAGCAAAACTATCCAAGAATGGAGGCCGTCCGATCTAAGGACTGGAAGTATATTCGGTATTATAGCAAGGAAAAAGATCAGCGGCATGTTCTATCCTTAATTGCACCTTTTATGGGCGAGGAACCTATTTATGAAGAGCTTTTTGATTTGCAGCAGGACCCCTATGAACGCATTAATCTTGCGGATCATGAAGATAAGCAAGTGGTACTGGAAAAGCTTAGAAGAAGATGTGCAGAATTGCTGATCGAGGCCAAAGGGGATAACCAATTACCCAAAACGTATATATCGGATTTTGAGGACAGGGGATTCAAAGATAGTGTGGAATTGATTTATGCTAGATTGGATTTTGATTGAGGTAAGGATAGCGGATAAAGTAGAAATAGTGTGTATATGAATGAGCATGAATTGCTGAGGTCATAGAGGCTTAATTCAATTTGGAAGAAGCGAATATAAAGACCTGATAGACAAAAATTTTGGCAAATTAGTTTTCTTATACGTAATTAAAATTTATCTTTGTCGTATAAATAAAAATAGAACTACTATGGACGCCAAAATCACACTTTCCTTCGATAGGCAGGTCATCGAAAAGGCCAAAGAGTTCGCTGCATCCCAGCAAATAAGTTTATCCAGACTTACAGAATTTTTATACGCTCAGATAACGTCTGGGGACTATAAATCTCTGGAAGAGTTGCCAATTTCTGATTGGGTGCATATGGTGGCGGAGGGCCCTGCCGAATATAAAAAGTCAACTTCCAGAAAATCATTGAAAAATGACTATTTTGAATCCAAGAAATGAAGCTGTTTCTGGATGCAAATATCTTGATTTCTGTGCTCAATCAGGAATATCCCGTTTTCAACTATACTTCTAGGATCTTAAGTTTGTCTGATCGAACTCCCTATCAGATGTTTACGTCCCCTATATGTTTGGCGATCTCATTTTATTTTTCTGAGAAAAAAAGTGGATCGAAGGTGGCGAAGAAGAAAATACAGGTTTTGACTTCAAAAATAGGAAGCACCTGTGTGGATCACGGAGTGGTGATCCAAGCCATCAATGACAAGCGTGTAATTGATTTTGAGGATGGCCTGGAGTATTATTCAGCGATTAAGGAAGGTTGTCAACTGATTATTACAGAGAATGTATCCGATTTTTTCTACGCTGAGATTCCTGTAATGGACAGCCGACAGTTTATAAGGGAGTTTTTCTGATTTGCCTCCGCTGATCTAAAGACAGGTTCTAGGCGAGGCCTCTAGAAGGGTGATTTCTGACGCTATTTCCAATTCAACTATTGGATCAGGATGTATTCAGGTAGATGCTCCTCAGTGGCTAGCACTAAATAGCTTTGACCGAGCGCATGTATCCGGTCTTTCGTACCGTCACAGTGAATAAATGCATCCTTCAGATAATCTGCTTCAACAACAGATGAAGAAGGTAAAGATTCCGGATAACATTCTTTTTGGATAAATCGAAATCCACTTTTTTTAATAAATGGGATTACTTAATGAGAGTATTAAGTTAAATTGAAAACTCCACCCAAAATACTAATACTCCTAAGCAGTATGATTGAACTAAAATACAAGAGCAGGCCTATTTGGTGTGCTATACTCAATAGCACCTTTTTGGTTTCCGTACTTTTTGTACCGGTTTACGGTCAAAGCAGACCCGATAAGCCCAACATCATCCTAATCATGGCGGACGACCTTGGTTGGGGGGATGTCGGGTTTAATGGGAATCATTATATCAAGACCCCCACATTGGACGAAATGGCTCAAAATGGAATCCAATTTAATCGTTTTTATGCTGCCTCCGCGGTTTGCTCGCCAACCCGGGGGAGTGCCATGACCGGGAGGCATCCTGAACGGTATGGAATTACCCATGCCAATGTTGGGCACATGAGAAAAGAAGAGATCACTCTCGCTGAAGCATTGAAGGGGCAAGGCTATCGTACCGGACATTTTGGGAAGTGGCATTTGGGAACTTTGACCCTCAAAGAAAAAGACGCCAACAGAGGTGGACCGGAAGGGGCAAAGGATTATTCCCCACCATGGGAAAATGGGTTCGATGTCTGCTTTTCCACGGAGTCCAAAGTGCCTACCTGGAATCCGATGATAACTCCAGACAAAAGTGCAGGGGATATCGGCAACCGGACACCCGGGGAGCATTTTGGCACCTACTATTGGACAGGAGAAGACCTCAAGGTGGCAGACAATCTTGATGGGGATGATTCCCGGGTTATCATGGACAGGGTTATTCCCTTTATCAAAGACGCGGCAGCAAATGAAACTCCCTTTTTCACGGTGGTCTGGTTTCATACCCCACACCTTCCCGTGCTGGCCGGGCCTGAATACATGGCGCTTTATCCAGAATTATCCGAAGACAAGCAACATTATTTCGGAAGTATATCTGCCATGGACGAACAGATAGGAAGATTGAGGGAAACCCTCCGGGAATTGGGTGTGGCAGATGACACGATGATATGGTTTTGCAGTGACAATGGTCCGGAAGGTAACGAGCAGGCCAACCGGACCCAAGGTTCCGCAGGTCCTTATAAAGGCCGAAAACGAAGTCTCTATGAAGGGGGGATACGGGTTCCCGCCGTGTTGGAGTGGCCGGCAAACATACCGGAAGGAAGGAAAACGAACCTCCCTGTGTCAACCAACGATTACTTTCCCAGCATTTTGGGAATCTTGGGCTTTGAAAATGAAGGTCAAGTCCACCCGCTGGACGGTGCGAATATCTTTCCCTATCTAGCGGATCGTTTAGAGAAAAGATCCAACCCGATTTTCTTTAAGTTTCAAAAGCAGGAAGCTATTATGGATAATCAGTTTAAGCTTTATTCTCCGGATGGGGGCCAAACCTATGAATTGTATGATTTAATGAACGATCCTGGAGAGAAGAACAATATTTCAGCCAATCATCCTGATAAAGTCAATGACCTTTCCGAGCAATTAAAAAAATGGTTGTTATCCTGTCAGGAAAGCGATGGTGGTCGTGACTACCTTAAATAAATGAGATTTGATGATTGGGAGTGAGTGGGTGGTTTCTCACCGAAGAACTGACCTCGTCAGCTTTACATTGGCAGTTGATCAGGCAAAATCACATTGTGGGAAGGACGTAGAGAAAAGCATGGCGGACACCTGATTTACTATCAATTTGCCCACTGTATACAGTCGACCTTTCTTCCATCAGGGCTACAATTGGGAACACGGGATCTCTGTTTAAAGGATTTGACCAAAAGCGGGATGCGGCAGTCGGATCAAGTGATAGTCATGAACGTCCGTAAAAGCGTGAAGTCAATGAATCCAAAAGTAGCATCGTATGTTTCGAAAAAAATTTCGATATTTACCTGTACCACAACATGTTATCAATGCCTCCCCAGAATTTTCTCAAAACCCAGGTTATTGAAACATTAAGAGTTTAGTTCGTAACCGTTAAAATAATCCCAATGAAAAAAACATTGATTATTGCCATATTATTGCTGAGTACAATAACGCTGTCAGTTACTGGTCAAAACAGGGCATCCTGGATGAGAGATGCAAAATGGGGCGTGATGTTACATTACAGTGCCGCAATCTTAGCATCGGAAAATAAACTGGATAAGGACTCAATCAACATTGACAAATGGAATGAACTTATTGATAATTTTGATTGTGAGGGACTTGCAAAGCAATTGTCGGATGTAGGTGCCGGATATCTGATCATTACCATTCGACATGTAGGAGGGTTTTTTATGGCGCCCAATGCAATGTATGCCCATTATATGGGGCAAGCGCCCGGTATTAGCAGCAACCGCGATCTAATAGTTGATTTACATCATGCATTAGATCAATACGGAATTAAGCTAATTACCTACGTATCTTCTAAGTTTCGCTTCAATCCGGCGGAAATAAAAGCATTTGCATACGATAGTGATGATCCAAGAAAGGCAGAAATGTATTTGCGCTGGCAGGAAGTTATCAGGGAATTTTCTATCCGATGGGGAGACAAGGTCTCTGGATGGTGGGTAGATGGCTGTTATACACCCAACATGCATTTCAGACACCCGGATATTCCAAATTTTGCTTCTATGGCTGCTGCCACTCGCGCGGGTAATCCAAATGGCATTGTAGCATTTAACCCGGGTGTTTTTCCCAGAGTCATGTCTTTGACACCTTATGAGGACTATACCGCAGGCGAAATTAATGATCCGGCAGGCATTCGTTGGAAGTTTAATGAAGATGGGATGATTGATGGAAGCCAAATTCAAATTTTAAGCTATTTAGGCAAAACATGGGGAGAAGGAGACCCTAGGTTTACCGAAGAACAAATTATAACGTATAGCCTGAATGTTAATGAAAAAGGCGGTGCAGTAACCTGGGATGTTCCACCATTGCGAAATGGGACCATATCCGACGATTTTATGAAACAGTTGGGTAGGATTGGTGATGCGCTGGGTACCCATAAAAAATTACTGTCGTCCGACTAAATTACGAAAATTGATAAAAAAGTCCTTGGATTCATTTCCTGAGGGCTTTTTTATCGAAGTTCAAAAAGCACCCCCTATCCGGAGAGGAATAGCTCTGTTTGCACCTTTTGAAGGTCCTTTTGAAATATAGTTTTAAAATATGCCTCGGAATAAAGTAGAAACTTTTCCAGACTGACATAAGAGCTCAGATTTTTTGCCGCTACCATCACCATGGTGGAAAAATCCTCTGCTTCCCTTATCCGCTTATGCAGTACCGTAAACAGCAGGTTAAGGATCAGGGCAACCCAAATCTGGATTTTGATTCCGTTCTCGCTGTCCGACAAAAAGTATTTGAGCTCGAAGTTCTGCTTTATTTGCTTGAAAAGCACTTCAATAACCCATCGGTTTTTATACAACAGGGCTATGGTCAAGGCGTCTAGTCCCTTCAGGTTGGTGATAAATTCCAATACTTCACCACTTTCCGGATCTATATAGGTTACCAACCTCACTTCAACTGTCCGAGAACCGCATTTATCCCTGTAGCCCAGTGAGATAAGCTGATCCTTTACGATGTCTTCCGAATGGGAACAGTCAAAGTCCCGCACCACTGCATATCTGGCGTTGTCCTTTTTCCTGGTAACGAAATACCTGTTGGAACTGTCCCACTTTTCGAAGCTTGCATAGCGGTTATACCCTTTATCGAATACGGCGATTCCGTATTCGGGGAGTTCCATAACCTTTAGAAACATGTTTTCATTGGTTGCCGCCGGCCGGATGCAGATAAAGTTGGGAACCCCCTCTGCCAGGTTCATCTTGGCAAAAATCTTGACACCACCTTTTTTGTCCCCCTCTATCGGATTCCTTCCGGCTCCCTTGAGAATGTCCTTGAAAAGCGTCACCGTGGTAGAGTCGAAAACCTCCACCCGCCCCGGGTCAACCTCGCCACCGATGTCCAGCCAATTGCTCCCCAGGCTGGTTTTATAATACATAAAGAGTCTGAAATAAAGGGTGGAAAAAATCCTATGGTCACGTCTACGGTTGGCATCGGAGAGTGGGCTTCTGGCAGGCAACTGTTTCATTCCTAGAGGAATAAGTTTTAGGATAATAAGACCAATGTTTTTACACACCTCCCTAAGACTACCGTTTCTGGTCAGCACGGCATAAAACATGCAGATGAAATGGTCCTTCATTTTGAGTTTCTTGTAATAGCGGTCAGCACCTTGCTGTTCGACCACATCATCAAAAATCTCCTTGGGGATGAGAGATAAAAGTTGGGCTATAATAGGATGTCCGGACAAAAAATTATGCTTACCTTGCTTCATATTGTTATTTCTTGGTCGAAACAACAATACAGAAAAGATGGGAAAGCTCCAAGGGGCTTCCCATCTTTGATTTTTGTGATATTCTTAGATCAAATTATTCCGATCATTTTTCATCTCGGACGACAGTAATAAAAAATAGTGGCCTAAATTTAGGACACTAACAAAAATATCAGCGTCAGATTAGCTATCTAATCGATCAAAAACACGTTTTAACCCTATGGATACCACTTGAATGGTACTATTTTACGTGTAGATTACCAGTTGATACGGTTTTAGGACCTTTTTCTATACTTACTTTGAAAACCTTGAAAATATTTCTTACTTTTTAAAGTTACCTAATCCTCGTTTGGTGTTTATTGTAAAGGGGGCTAAAATTTCATACATTCATATAAGAGAAGGCAGACCATAAACGCTATGAGAAAACATCAATGCTTAAAACTTTGTAGGCCCTATACCAAATGGATTTTTTTAGGTGTTTGCTTTCTTGGAGCCATTGCGGAATCGATCGGTCAAAACACTATATCCTATAAAACTGCGAGGGATGGAAAGCTATTCAAGGTTTTTCAGTTCCCCCGAAACCACATGCCAAGAATCGATGGAGATTTTAGTGACTGGGACATCGTTCCGACGGCGTATACCTATGGGACAGATCAGTTAAACGATACCGAAGATGGAATAGGGACCGATATTTCTCCCGAGGATCTTGACGTAAAAGTGACCATAGGTTGGGTTAATGGAATGAATCGGATTTATTTTAAGTATGAGGCCTACGATGATTTTTGGGATTTTGAGCGTTTTAATCCGGAGGGGTATTTAAACGATATATTTGAGATCGTGGTAGATGGTGACCTTTCAGGAGGGCCATTTATCTATAATCCCCTGTACGATCGCAATGATCTGAAATGGGAGCCCCAATCTGATGCCTACATCGAAAATCATCTGAATTTCAGCGGCGTTCATGCCCAAAACTACCACATATTCACCCCACCCGTGAACAATGCCTGGGTACTGGTGTGGGGCAGCCAACCTTGGATTGCCGAGTTTCCCAGGGCAAATTACGCCTACGACTTTGATTTTAGACATGGAGAGAGTGGCATATTGCGGTTGGAAGGGTGGATAACACCCTACGATTATGCACCTCACGACGGGCCTGAAGGTGCGATCGAATCCAAGTTATGGGAAAACAAGGTTATCGGGCTTTCCTGGTCGATATTGGATTTTGATGGGGGAAAAAGGAAAGGCCACTTTAATCTTTCCCACGACGTTAGGATGGTCAGCAATGCATCTTATCTGTGCGCCTTTAAATTGATGCCCTTGGAAAGTCAGTTTATAGAGCCAATAAAAGCGGAATGGACCTTTGAAGTGATCGATAAAGAAAGGGGGATAGTGGCCTTTAAGGACAAATCGGTTGGGTCAATTGAGAAATGGACCTGGGATTTTGGAGACGATGAAAGATCCAGCGAGCAAAATCCGATTCATAGGTTTGAAAAAAAAGGGGTTAGAAAAGTTATCACCCTGGAAGTCGAAGGCGAACATGGCAGTTCCAAACGGACACGGTATTGGGAAGTGATGATACCGTAAGTACCGGGAATTCTCCGAATTTATAAAAACCTAGTATTGCAATAGGTAAATGGGGTACGAAAACCGGTATAACCATGCGATGATAAGGTAAATTCATTATCTTAACAGGCCGCATGCTGGACATCCTAAATCAATCGCTCTTCATGCTTTGCACTTAAAACCTCCAAATTGGTTAGCCAAGGATCTGAGCGATATTTTGGAGCCTTGGCAGGTTGAATTAATGGAGCGTTTCCACTAATTGGCATATATGCCTCTAAAAATAGTGGTACCATAAAATAGAGATAAACCCAAAAATCAAAAAAAGATATGGCCAGATTAGCTGCCCTTTCACAAGCCTACTTGCAGGCCCTATGCAACGATTTTCCAGCTTGCTTTTCGCGCTTGCCCCTTCTGTTTGCGGTATTTTTCTATATCAGCTGTTCGGTCAGCCTGTTTGCCCAGTCAGAACCCATCCGTGTACTCGTTTGGGACGAACAGCAGCCAGAACAAAAGAAGTTGTATCCGGATTTTCTGGGCAACCACCTGGCGCAACACCTACAGCAAAACCCCGCCCTGCGCGTAACCTCAGCCAACATCAATCAGCCCGGGCAAGGCCTCTCCAAGGAGGTGCTCGACGAGACAGATGTCCTGATCTGGTGGGGTCATGTGCGGCATAAGGAGATACCCCTAGAAATGGCCCAGGGGATCGTAGACCGGGTAAAGGAGGGACGGCTTTCGCTGATTGCGCTGCACTCGGCGCATTGGTCCCTTCCGTTCCATATGGCAATGGAGGAGCGCGCGGTACAGGATGTTGTGAATATGCTGCCCATTCAGGAACGGAGTAAGGCGGTACCTGAATTCATTCAGTGGCGCAGCAACGTGATGCCGAGCCGCCGCGAGAGTCCCCGGTTTGATACTCGCCTTGAAAAGCTGCCAAACGGCGATTGGCATGTGTTGTTGGAGCGGCCTACCAGCATTTTTCCAGCTTGTTGCACACCGGTGCAGCCGAGCATGGTGCGGGTGCTGCTTCCCGAACATCCGATTGCTCAGGGACTGCCGTCCACCTTTACGATACCCGAAACAGAGATGTACGACGAGCCCTTCCACGTTCCGGAGCCCGATGAGGTGATTTTGCGCGAATCCTGGGCAGGGGGAGAGTACTTCCGCAGCGGCATGACTTGGAGGTTGGGTCGAGGACAGGTTTTTTATTTCCGGCCAGGTCACGAAACGTACCGCGTATTTACCGAACCCGAACCGCTGAAGATCTTAGAGAATGCTTGCCTTTATCTGGGGGGACAAATTCAGGCCGAGGCTGAAATCAAGGCCTTGAAAGGTCTACCAAAAAAGATGCTGGTGTTCTCCAAAACGTCCTGGTACAGGCACCCGGCCATCCCCATGATAAATGACCACCTGGTACATTTGGGTGGGGTTTATGGCTTTGAGGTGGATGTCACCGAAGATTCAGAAGTGTTTACTTCCGCCAAACTCGCTGAATACGATGTGGTGCTGCTGATCAGCACCACCGATATCGGCAAGTCCCTGAATACAGCGCAGCAGGAGGCGTTTATCCAGTGGTACCGAGCGGGCAATGGTTTGGTGGCCATGCATGCAGCCGGTGTTCATCACGACACCTGGGATTGGTACAGTGAGCTTTTCGGAACCGATTTTGACAGTGACTCGGAGTATGTGCCTGCTCGTGTGGCGGTCGATCCGGGCGCCAAAAGCCATTGGCTGGTGCAAGGGCTGCCGGATACTTTTACGTTGGATGGGGATTGGCTGAACTTCAAACGAAGCGTGAGAGATCTTTCTGGAGTGACCGTGCTGCTTACCTTGGATGAAACGACGTATGACCCGGTCCGCCCTCAGTTCAAAAAAAGCGGTGGAAAGCCAATGGGTAAGGACCACCCCATGGCCTGGGTGCGGGAATTTGAAGGCGGGCGCTTTGCCTATACCATGATTGGGCATGACTTGCGTCCCTTGGTAACACCCTTTGGGGAGCAGCACCTGATGCGGATGATCCGTTGGGCAGCAGGGGCGAAGGAATAGATTTGTGTTCCTTTATCTTCCCTAAATAGAATCCTACGTACTTAGCTTCCTTAGCGGGTACAGCAAATGTAACCGCAAAGCCCGCCAAGTATCCGCAGAGGCCCCAAAGAAGGAAGTTGGAAAAGACGTTTTGCGTCCTTAGCGCTAACCTTAGCGTCCTTAGCGGTTAAAATATTACTATTGCCAAGCCCGTTAAGTATCCGCAGAGGCCCCAAAGAAGGAAGTTGGAAAAGACCTTTTGCGTTCTTAGCGCCAACCTTCGTGTCCTTAGCGGTTAAAATAATTACTACTGCCAAGTCCGCTAAGTATCCGCGGAGGCCTCAAAGAAGGAAGTTGGAAAAGACCTTTTGCGTCCTTAGCGGTTAAAGCAATTGTAACCGATCCCTTGGAAAATCCTCCTAAAAGTACTACTATCATACCAAATTCTCTATACATCGTAGTAATCAGCCTTATGAGTATAATACTGTTGCTCTGTTCTGTATTCCTTTCCTGCGAAACTGACACCAAACCCAATATCATCCTAATCAATGTGGATGATTTGGGCTGGAGGGATGTGGGTTTTATGGGCAGTGACTACTATGAAACCCCTAATTTGGATAAACTGGCCGGAGAGGGGATGGTGTTTTACCATGCCTATGCTGCGGCGGCCAACTGTGCTCCGAGCAGGGCATCCATGATGAGTGGGATGAACACTCCTAAACATCAGGTATATACCGTTGGCAACTCGGAGAGGGGAGACGCAAGAACCCGTAAAATCATCCCCACACCCAACAACGATTTTTTAGCGGATTCCATCTATACCTTGGCCGAGATGCTTCGGGATAACGGGTACACCAACGGCACATTTGGAAAATGGCACATCCATGAAAATCCCTTGCACCACGGCTTCCACGTAAACGTAGGTGGTAGCCATCGGGGAAATCCGGGGAATGGAGGGTATTTCAGCCCGTATAAGATCGATTTTATTGAGGATGGGCCGGAGGGCGAATACCTGACAGACCGACTGACCAGTGAAGCCATTGCTTTCTTAAGGGAAAACAAGGAAAACCGTTTTTTTCTATACCTCCCGTTTTATTCGGTGCATACGCCCATCATGGGAAAGAAAAAACTGATGGAAAAATTTGAAAATAAACCCGGACAGGAAGGACAGGACAGGGCAGATTACGCCGCCATGGTGGCTTCCGTAGATGAAAATGTGGGAAGACTTTTGGCAGTATTGGATGAATTGGCACTAACAGATAATACCCTATTGATTTTTACTTCCGACAACGGGGGTATCCGGGATATCTCTTATCAAAACCCATTGAGAGCAGGTAAAGGGTCTTATTATGAAGGGGGTATCCGGGTCCCCTTGGTAATCCGTTGGCCGGGGAAGATTCAACCTGGCAGCAAATCCGATGTGCCGGTTACCCACATGGATTTTTTTCCGACGATCAGAAATATCGTCAGCGGAAAAGTTAGCTCGGTCAATGATACATTGGATGGGATGGACTTAACACCGCTCTTTGGTCAAAAGGAGATACAGGAAAGAGCGCTCTTTTGGCATTTCCCCATATACCTTGAGGCCTATAACCCCAAAGAAGATGGGGGCAGAGACCCGCTGTTTCGAACACGTCCCGGATCGGCCGTCAGGATGGGCAAATGGAAGCTGCACCATTATTTTGAAGATGATGGATACGAACTCTATGACCTGGAACAGGACCCTGGAGAATCCCAAAACTTGATGGATCTATATCCTGAACCAGGGAAAAAACTGAAGAATGAACTCAATTCCTGGAGAAAGGAAGTCAACGCACCAATTCCAGACCAGCCTAACCCGCTTTACGACTCTGAATTTCTACGAAATAGGATAGAGGAACTTGATGAATTGTAGAGGTGTCTGCCCAGCCCTATATAGTGGAAATAGGTTTCATGAAGCGATCATCGGAAGCGTTGGAATGATATCCGCTTGTACCTTTGATTTACCGGTAAAATGGTTGATTGATGATTTGACTTCGGGCTCCATAAGTGGGTTCCGGTAATCCCACTTCGAGCGCGCCCAAATCCGGCGCTTTACCGGTAAAGTGGTCATTGACGTTTGGAATAGGAACCGCTGCATCTACTGCCTCCCCTTTCGGATTAAGTCTAAAACTGAAGTCTACTGCGTGGTATACAGGACCGGGTATATCTTCTCCAGGGGCTTTGACCGGCATTTTAAGATCCTCAAAAATATCGTAATCGACTGTTATACCGTTTGCTTCTAGACCACTCGCCCGGTGCAAGTCCCCCAATGTCTTAAATCCTACCCGCTCTCCTGTGGGAGAGAGCCACACATACTGGTTTTCAGGGCTATTAGGGCCTCGATTGGGCCGGTACCCGTTATAATCTGCTGCCGAATAAGCAGTTGTATAAGGGAAAGCGGCAATGATCGTCGGACCATCCGCACCGAGAAATAAATTATTCCGGTAGTTCGAATTTGGATGGCCGCCACCGGCGTTGTTTTCGGCAATGAAAGTATTATGATAGGCAATCAGACCTGGCACTCCTCCGTGAATTTTGAGTGCCCCCCGAACTATATGGTAGAGCACATTGCGAATATAGTAGGCAGGTCCGCCAAATACCGGTTGCGCACTTATTCCACTCCCCGCAGAGTTTACACCCCTGTTTCGCATGACGCGAATATTGTGTACCCCTCCATCGGCTTCAATAAAATCGTCGACCAAGAGGTGTAAGTCATTGTTGTAAATATCGATGGATACCGTTTTTAACTCCTGCTCTTTTTCTGGGGTACCGTAGGTTGATATACCAATGGCATCGTGGAAGAATGCAATCGAATTATAGGCAATGACATGTCCAGAGCCATAGACTTTGATACCGTAGTAAGAATCAAGCAAATGTGTCCCGTAGGGAATCAACCCCTCCCGGTGGGCTTGCCAGCCGTAGAGTCGATATCGGTCATCGCGGCCAATGAGAATGTTGTCTTGAATTAGGAAGTTTTTTGATCCGGCGTATTCGGTCACAATGCCTTCCCCCACATTTTCAAAACGACAATTCCGCACAGTTAAATCACTTGCCCCTGCTAGATGTTTTCTTCCGGCTTCGAAGACTCTCCCCACATTTCGAAAAGTAAGTCCTTGAAAAATATGGTGTTCGGTGGCCATGACATTAAAAAGAATTGCGGCCCCTGCGCCATCAAAGATAACCTCCCCATCCCCGGCTGCCTCGATGACTATAGGCCGCTCGGCAGTGCCTTTTGCAGTGAAAAAATAAGTTCCGTCAAAGGGTATATTATGCCAATCGGGATAGTTAAGCAGATTCCCTTGATAGAGTCCGCCATGTATTTTTATGATATCCCCAGGTTGCACCACATCCTCGGCTACCACATTCCAATCTCCCTTGGTATTGATAGATCCGCCATAGGCAGACACCAGGCCCGGGTAATTTGGCTCTTCTTTTTCGCCCGTGTAGTATTGGGAATACACATGCCTTATCCTGCCTCCTTCGGCAGCCTTTGGTTCGGCGCGCGTGGAAACAGTCACTACCTTAACTGCTTCTCCTTCAACCCCATCAGGATCTTTCAGCGTAAAGCGGGCCTCATAGGCTGTGTTTTCAGCAACATCCAAAATGCTTCCCACAAACATATCGGGAACGGTATAATCAATTCCGGCTCTTTCTATGAGTTCTCCCCCAATTCGAAGGAGGGGCATTCCGTTTCTCCATTCGCTACCCGATCCAGCGATTCGATACGCAACTTCTACCGACGCGTTACGGTTATCGTCACCATGGATATACCATTCAAATCCAAGATTGGTCAATGTGGGTGGCTCCACAATAAATTCCCCTGGATTTACTGCGTTTTGGGCATGTAGAAAAAGTGGAAAGCAGAAAATCAAGATGAATGCTAGTACCGACCAAGCCGATTGATCGTTCGTAGCATTCAAATCAACTAGTCGCGAATCATTAGAGACAGCACACCGCTTTTGGCATACGACGGGTATATCAAACGTTGCTGAGTACTTCATCTTGTTAGGGTTTATGTTGCAGGTGTCCGAGTATGGATTGAAAGTAAGAAAAATACCTCTTGTAACATTGTTCGATCTAGAAAAATACTCAAAATGAACGGTAGACGTCCCTATAGGGTCAGCCTAGGGGTCATATTTTTGCTTTATGGGGATTATTTCCGATCTTGTTGGAAGGGTTACAGCGTAGTACTTGGTTGAATGAGATCATCTCTCTAACCCATAGTCATCATTGGGACCAAGATTGAAAAAGGGTATCCTTTCGTCGAGATTTCCTGCTTTCTGCCGATTACGTAGCGTTTTGAAAACTTACAACCCTCACGCTAGTTGACCGCTTTACTATTTTGACAAATTTCAAGAAAACCCAATGATATATATGACCTATCTCAAGACCAGCATTAGACTTTTCTTTTTTTTCTGTGTGTGTTTTCACGGGGCTTTTGCCCAAAGCAACTTTGCAGAATTGAATCCACCAAAGCTCATCGAAGAAGCAGAGATTTCCAAAGCTCACGCCCTAGGTAGTCGTAAGTTTTCCGGTATCCCAAGTATTGCCGTGAGTCCCAAGGGGCGTATGTGGGCGGTTTGGTATACGGGTATTACACCCGGTGAAGACTTAAATAACTATGTGGTATTGGCGACAAGCACTGACCAAGGCAAAACCTGGAAAGAGGTGTTGGTTATCGATCCGGATGGTCCAGGACCTGTACGCGCCTATGACCCGGAGATTTGGCTGGCACCGGATGGGAAAATAAAGGTCTTTTGGGCACAGGCTGCTGCTAAAAGAGGGGGAACCTGGACGTTGGTGACAGAGGGAACAGCCGCAGGTGTTTGGGCGTTGGATATCGCAGATCCTGAAACGGACATTCCCACCTGGGGCGAACCAAAACGCCTGGCGGATGGTGTGATGATGTGTAAGCCAATCGTTCTGTCTACTGGCGAGTGGGTGCTGCCCGTTTCATTTTGGAAATTGGAAAAAGAAAACGCCAGGATGGTGGTCTCCTCTGACGGAGGGCAATCCTGGCAGGTGCGGGGTGGAGCTTCCGTCCCAGACAAGTTTCGGTCCTACGACGAACACATGATTGTGGAACGCAAAGACAGGTCCTTGTGGATGTTGATACGAACCAAACATGGAATCGGAGAAGCTACCTCCTTGGATCGTGGAGTAACCTGGACGCCAGTGGTACCCTCAAGGATTCAGCATCCATCCGCCAGGTTTTTTATATACAGGCTCCATTCCGGCAATCTTATGCTTGTAAAGCACGGTCCCGTCGACCAGAAAATAGGCCGTTCCCACTTAATGGCGTTTATTTCCAAGGATGATGGACATTCCTGGTCAGATGGCTTATTGCTTGATGAACGGCCTGGAGTATCGTATCCGGATGGTCAACAGGTCAGTGACGGAACCATTTTTATTATTTATGATTTCAACCGAACAGGGAATCAGGATATTCTGATGACGCATTTTTCTGAAAGCGATATCCTTTCGGGACGAAATAGCGAGATGATTCTCAAGGTTTTTACTAACAGAAAATTGATTAGTACGGGCGTAAAATAGTCTGAAAAAAGATTATTTTGATTATTTGATGCCCGGTTTAGCGATAATGCTCCTTCTTCTTTAATTTGCTCGTAGTCTTAAGGATGATAGAGAGTTTTTCTATACCTACCCAAAAGTAACAAAAAGTGAAAAGAAGAGAAATGATTGCCAAAATGGGAGCCTTGTCTGTCGGACTTGCCGCCCCACAAGTGTCCAAAGGGGATGTGCTGGCCTCCCCCTTTCAGGTGGATAAAAAAAGAATTGAAACCGATATTTTGATTGTGGGCGGGGGTACTGCCGGAGTGGTCGCGGCCATACAGGCTGCCAGGGCCGGTGTACGTACCACCCTGATAGAAAGCGGTAGTCAACTGGGCGGGACCACTACCACCGGTGGCGTATCGTTTCCAGGTATATTCCATGCCTGGGGCAAGCAAATCGTAGGGGGAATAGGCTGGGAACTGGTGATGGAAGCGGTGAAACTCAACGACGATATTCTCCCAAATTTCTCCATCATACCTAATAACACCACGATTAGACACTGGAGGCATCAGGTAACCGTAAATGGAGCCCTCTATGCACTGATTGCCGAGGAGAAATGTGTGGAATCAGGCTTAAGGATACATTACTATGAGTCACCCACTGCAATCACCTTTGAAAAAGGGAAATGGACGGTGACCACTGTCGGAAAGGGCATCAGCCGTGAGATTATTTGCAATCAGCTTATTGATTGTTCCGGAAATGCGGCAGCCGCGTCGATCGCGGGGTTTCCATTGTTGAGAGAAGAAGATACTCAGCCGGGATCTTTCATCTTTCGGCTGGGAGGGTATAATTTCGATTCTCTGGACTTGACAAAAATTCCCCGAGAGTACCACAACAGACTCAGGCAAAACATGCTAATTGGAGATGAAGTAAAGGTGGAATCATCTGTCAACAATTTCCCACCCACAGTTCCCTATAATTACGTGTATGTGCACGGGGCCGACTCATCGACTGCTGAGTTGCACACCGAAGCCAACCTTACCGGTCGATCCGAGCTACTGAGTTTGATCAGGAAGCTCAGGACCTTCCCCGGCTGTGAAAAGCTGAAGCTGATCCATGCACAGCCGGAGACGGCTGTTCGTGAAACCTTCCGAATAGACGGCTTGTATCAGTTAACCCACGAGGATTATGTGTCTGGAAAGGTATTTGAGGACTCCTTGTCCTACTCGTTTTATCCCATAGATCTGCACAGAAATGGGGAATCCATTTACCAGGAATTTCTGAAGGAAGGCGTGGTGGCTACCATTCCACTCAGGGCGCTGATACCCAAAAACAGCCGAAATTTCCTAGTTGCCGGACGTTGTCTAAGCAGTGATAGATTGGCTAACTCAGCACTCAGGGTACAGGCTTCCTGTATGGGAATGGGGCAAGCCGCCGCTGCAGCCGCGGTATTGGCTGTCAGGCATCAAGTTACCCCGGCAGATGTTCCACTGAAGGAATTGAAAAGCCTGTTGCGGGAACATGGTGGTATCGTCCCGGGGGCATAACGAGTCGGGCAAACTACACGTACATGGTACATTGGATAAAAGGCTTTTGGATTTGGGGTTTTCTACTCCTGTTTTCATCCGAAAATAGGGGAGATATCCGGTATTTTCAACCGTCTACCATACCTATTGCAGACTCCGTCGATTTACAAGTTCACCTGATCGATGCTTCGCTAGACGAGGGGGAGATTTTCATGGCAAGTACCTGCGACGGAAAACCTCTTTATTATTTTATGGAGCTGCATACCGGCGTTTGCTTTGACAATAAATGCCGCCCCTTGTTCATAATGGTCTACTGGAACATCACCGGCAGGTATTTGGGCTTTGAGCTGTTGGATGGGGAATTTTTGAGTAAATACGAACACGAGCCATTTTCTCCGACGGAATATGAGCAGCTACATGGTTTGTTGGCGGATCCCTTTCTGCCCTTGGGCAACTATTCCTTTGAGGAATTAGTTGCTATCCCGGATGTGGGAGATCCCTCCGTGGATGGTGTCTCGGGTGCCACCTCCAAGGATGTGCTCGATTACGTGGTCCCCGGTGCGGCGTACACGACCCACAAGCTATGGAAGGTAGTTCATGGGCCTATTCAGCAGCAGCTTATCCGACTGACCGAACAGCGATTGGATACTGGCTTATTCAGCGAAATTTTCCACAGTCCGGATCAAAGTGATCAAATCTGGGCATTGGAGCGGGTGTCTAGGCTGCCGGAGTTGGATCATGCTCTACTGGAATCCATGGTGCAACTATTGAAAGACGATGAATACTTCCAGGCCTATTTACTATTAAAATCGCTTTCCAGCGATCAATTAAGTATGGAAGGTTTGCAAGTCAGGTTTTTCCAGCTTTTGGGCCAGGTAGCTCCCGGAACAGCGGACCTGATCATCGATCGATTCGCCGATGCACCGCGGTTGACCCCGGTGGTTGTGGATCAATTGAGTTCGGTGGTGGGGCAACTAAGTGGTGGGCAGCTGGTCAAGCTGCTGAAGTTGCTTTCCCACCACGACGTAAGAGACGCAGGGTTAAACGCGGCGTTGGGTAGGCTGATTCCTCATGACAACTCCTTCGTGCAGCATCAGGTTGTACACTTTTTGGACAAACAAGCATCGATATCGGAGTAGCGGGGTTGGTGTTCTTTCTGTGCCGCTAGGGCTATCAATCACTACGCTTATGTATTCCCAACTTGTTAATTGGTCTTTTTACGTTTACCTTTCTCTGATAAATTAGTTGAAACATAACTTTTATGAAGCTACCTATTCCCAAGAACGAGTTCCAAAGACTGGTCCAATTGGCCGGATACGACCTGGATCAAAGCGACTTGGAAAAACACTTAAAAGACTTGACCAGACTGGCTGCAAAGGTGGCCGGCGCGGATATTTCGTTGGTTAATTTGATCGACACCTACACCCAATGGAGTGTCGCTACAGAGGGGATTCCTGTAATGCAAATGCCCCGGGAGGATTCGGTGTGCCAATACACGATCCTTGGAGACGAGCCGTTTGAGGTCAAGGATCTCCGGGGCGATGAACGGTTCAAGGAAAAATTCTATGTGACGGACGATCCCAGCCTCCGATATTACTGGGGTATACCGCTAAAAACCGAAGAGGGCTATAACCTGGGAGCCTTATGTGTCATGGACAAGGAGACCAAGCAAATTAGTCCTGAAAAAGTAGAGTTGCTGGAAATAATCGCCGATGAAATCGTCAACCGCCTCAATATCATCAAATCCGTTGGCATGCTGCAATCTGAAGTAAAAAACGCCAAGGAAAAGCAATTGCGGGTGGCACACGACATTAGAGGGCCGATCGGAGGAATCATCGGGTTGGCTCAAATCATCAAAGAACAGGGCGATAATAACAAATTGACGGATGTGCTTGAGTTTATCAAGATCATTCAAAACAGTGGAAAATCCTTATTGGACTTGGCCGACGAAATCCTTTCTTCCCGGGATGGAGAGCAAATAAAGTCGGTACTGAATGCGGAAAATGAATACAACCTGTTGATATTGAAGGATAAATTATTGACACTGTATGGGGTACAGGCCAAGCAGAAGCAGGTGCATCTTAAGGTGGACTTAAACGATGAGCATGCCGAAGCTCCATTCCCAAAGGTCAAGTTGTTGCAGATACTGGGAAATTTGATCTCCAATGCCATCAAATTTACGCCGCCTGAAGGCAGCGTTACCGTGCGTCTAGGATTGAAGGAGAAAGCAAATTCAAAGGAATTGGCCGTAACAGTCACGGATACAGGCACTCGGATGACCGAAGAGCAAATAGCACATATACAGCAAGGGACCGAGCAAACCACCCAAGGGACAGCGGGCGAAAAGGGGTATGGTTTTGGACTCCCCCTGGTAAAGCACCTGATTGACAGCATGGGGGGTTCCCTGAAGATCGAGTCGAAGTTAGGGGAGTATTCCCGTTTTGAGGTGCGTCTATCGATCTGATACGAGCTTTCGTTCTGTGGAGTGATACCACCAACTCCCGAAAATCTTCTCAGTAATTGCGGGAATGGGGATAAAACCCTATCTTAATCGCTTACTTTCCCGTTCGAGCAAAATTAACTTTATCCCTTATGAACAAAAAGCTACTTACCGCCTGTCTCTTCCTAGTATCTGTTGGAATATCTTTCGGTCAGGCCCTGCCTACGGGCAATCCGGCTGACTTTCGGGTCAAAACCTGTTTGCATTCTATAGGCTACTCCGGGCTGTGGCGGGGACAGGCCACCTTATCGGTGGACGAGTTTTTGGTGAAAGCTAAGGAGCTAGGGTACGACGGGGTTATGCTCATGGCAAAGGCTCCTCACCTGTCAATTTTGGAATACGATAAAGATGCCCGCAGGAAGCTCAAGGCCCGCATTGCCGAGTTGGGACTGACCTTGGTGGGCCTCGCTGGCTACTCGGATTTTACAGCAGGGATCGACAAGCCAGGTATTCCTCACCTGGAGATTCAGGCAGCCTACATCGGTCAGATGGCCGAGCTGGCCAATGATCTAGGCACGAAAATGATCCGAATCTTTACGGGTTACGAACGCCCGGGGATTCCCTACGACCGGCAATATGCCATGGTGGTGGAGGGCATTACCCTAGCAGGAAAAGAAGCCCAAAAGCACGGCGTGACCTTGGTGGTGCAAAACCACCACGACATTGCCATTCACCACGATGCCATGTACTGGATGCTTCAAGAAATCAACCTGCCCAACGTGCTTTCGGGCTGGGATGCTTGGTCACCTACCTTGGAGGGGTTGTCCAAAGAAGAAATCAGAAACTCCGTACGGAAGATGAAGCCCTTTTTGGCCAATACCATCCTGGCTGACTATGTGGCGCTTCCCCGGTATCAGTACGAGCATGCGTTGACCAACTACCGGGAGGAAAGACCCGTAATGCGCGCCACGGTGGTGGGTGAAGGGATCATCGATTACGAGAACTTCATTGGTGCGCTCAAGGAAATCGGCTATCAGGGGTACTTGGTCTATGAAATGTGCGAGGTACTGGAGGGCGGCGGATCGATCGAAAACCTGGATGCTACCGCCCGGAAGTTTTTAGAATATGTGAAGCGGTTTGAATAGGTGGAATAGAAAATCGATGGGGTGAAGGTATCTGCGTGGTCGTGTAAAACGATATCGCCGGAATACCTATGAATGTAATTTAGGTAGTAGCCTGTGAAATAACCGCATAAGAAAAAATTGTATGAGTCGGTATGGGTTGAAAATCCTGTTAACAGCGGCAATAGCCCTGACGGTGGTTGTTAGGGCCATTCGGAGGGAGTCTGTCCTACCGTTTTCGGAGGAGGTGGAGGCGGCGCTTCCCGAGGAGATCGACTTTAACCTGCATATCAAGCCGATCTTGTCGGACCGCTGCTTTGCCTGCCACGGACCGGATGAGAACAAGCGGGAAGCAGGTCTTCGTCTGGACGAGGAAGCCTTTGCTTTGGCCGCATTTGGGGAGGGGAGGAGACAGTATGCCCTCGTGCCCGGCAAACCCCATAAAAGTGCCGTGTACCATCGGATAGTCTCCACCGATCCAGATCTGATCATGCCGCCGCCGGAATCGAACCTTGCCCTGTCCCCAATCGAAATTGCCCTGATCACCCGGTGGATTGAGCAGGGAGCGAAGTATAAGCCCCACTGGTCCTTTATCCCTCCCACCAAACCGGACCTTCCGCCTGATAGCCGCGAAGGTTGGGCGGCCAACCCCATTGACCGATTGGTTTACGCCAAGATGGTTCAAAAAGGACTGGAGCCTTCCATACAGGCTTCCAAAGAGACACTGATACGAAGGGTATCCTTTGACCTCATCGGCCTGCCGCCCTCCGTGGAGGAGGTGGACGATTTCTTGAGAGATACTTCCCCTGACGCCTACGAAAAGCTGGTAGACCGACTCTTGCAATCTCCCCATTATGGCGAGCGCATGGCCTCGGAATGGCTGGATCTGGCCCGGTATGCGGATTCCCACGGGTATCAGGACGATGGTATGCGGAATATGTGGCCCTGGCGGGACTGGGTCATCCGTTCCTTTAACGGCAACCTGCCCTACGACGAATTTATCACTTGGCAGCTGGCCGGAGACCTGCTGCCGTATGCTACAAGAGATCAAGTATTGGCCACCGGGTTTAACAGAAATCATCCCCAAAGCCAGGAAGGTGGAGTGATACCGGAAGAATACCGGGTAGAATATGTGGCGGACAGGGCCAATACGCTGGGCAAGGCCTTTCTGGGGCTGAGCACCGAATGTGCCCGCTGCCATGACCACAAATACGACCCGCTGTCCCAAAAGGAATATTTCCAGCTATATGCCTTTTTCAATAGCATAAAGGAAACCGGACAAGTGCCCTACATGGGCGAGCCAAGCCCTACCCTGATTCTCACCGACGACGAGGTGGAGGAAAAGCTCGCCTATATCCGCGAAAAAATCAACGAGCGGGAACGCGCGCTGGACCCCAGTCTGGACGAGTACAGAAAGGGATTTGAAAAATGGCTGACGGAAATACAGGCCAACCCACCTGCGCCAAAGGACATCCCAGGCCGAGTAGGACATTACCCCCTAGATGCCCCCGTCGATAATCAGTTCAAAAACCTGGCGAACCCTTCCAACCCCGCCAACATGGTAGTGATCCAAACGGATAAGGACCTACAGGTGGTGGCAGGGAAGTTCGGTAAAGCGGTTAAGCTGGTAGGGGACAGTTACGTAGACCTGGGCAACCAAATTGCCTATTTTGACCGCCATGAGCCATTTTCCATCAGCCTATGGTACCAAGCCTTGTCCGACAGCCTAAAAGGGCCGATTTTTTCCAAGACCGGCGGCTTTGCCAACGGTTTCCGTGGTTACGAATTATTGGCTGCGGGAGATGGTACCCTAAGAGGCCTGATCACCCATACCTGGCCCGCCAACGGCATCGAAGTACATACCCGTGATAAGATACCCGTGGGCGAATGGGTCCACCTGGCCATGGTGTATGATGGGTCCAGCAAAGCCGAAGGGCTGGAGATTTACCTCAATGGTCGGTTGGCGCCTACCGTAATCGAAACCGACAACCTACACAGAAGTATACTATCCTACGGCAGAGAAAAGCGAAGCATTGGTAGTCCGGGCAACCTGCAGATCGGAAAGCGGGGGACCAATTTTGCTGAAACGCTGGACCGATCCCTAGTAGATGAGTTCAGTGTATTTGACCGCAGGCTCTCGGCGTTGGAAGTCGAGGCCCTATATACCGCCTCGCATCCTGCTCCCGGCCTTGTTGCCCAAAGTAACGGTAAAGCGAAAGAACTATTTCAACACTACCTGCTGACTGTTGACGTGGACTACCGGACCCGGTACCGTGAGCTGACCCGTCTCAGGGGAGAGGAGAATGAACTCCTCAGTGCCCAGCCCGAGGTGATGGTGATGCAGGAGCGGCAACATCCACTTCCCACCTTTATTCTGGCCAGAGGGGCGTACGATGCGCCCACCGAAGAAGTGTTTCCGGGCACGCCCCGCGCTGTGATGGATTTTCCGGATGACCTTCCACCAAACCGGCTGGGTCTCGCCCAGTGGGTGGTCCACCAAGACAACCCACTGACTGCCAGGGTAGCGGTAAACCGGTACTGGCAGTTGATCTTTGGAAGGGGCATCGTGTCTACGGTGGATGATTTTGGCAATCAGGGAGCCTTCCCTTCCCATCCGGAACTACTGGACTGGCTGGCAGTCCACTTCATGGAGTCCGGGTGGAACGTCAAAGAGCTGTTGAAGTTGATGGTTACCTCGGCCACTTATAAGCAGACATCGGATTGGAGCGACGAGCTGCGGGAAAAAGATCCCGACAACGTTTGGCTTGCCCGGGGACCCAGCTACCGCCTTCCCGTAGAAATGATCCGAGACAATGCGCTTGCCGCAAGTGGCTTGCTGACCAGAGAAATAGGAGGAAGAAGCGTCAAGCCTTACCAGCCTAAAGGCCTGTGGAAGGAGCTGGCTACCGCCAATGTGCGGGAGTACGTCCAAGATACCGGCAGAAACCTATACCGACGCGGGCTCTATACGATCTGGAAGCGAAGTTCCCCGCCTCCGTCCATGATCAGCTTTGATGCATCCGACAAGTATACCTGCACGGTGGAGCGCCAAAAGACGAATACTCCCTTGCAGGCATTGGTATTGATGAACGATCCGCAGTACGTGGAGGCTGCCAGGGCGCTGGCCGAGCGGATGATCCGGGCGGATGCCGATCCTCAGAAGCAGATCGGCTTCGGATTCAAAGCCATGACCAGTCGAAGTCCCACCCAACGGGAACTGGGCGTGCTGGTGAGGCTATACGAAGCGGAGCTGGAGGACTTTAGGTCGGCACCGGATACCGCCGTTGGCCTACTCGGTGTGGGGGATTCTCCCAGAGATTCGAGCCTTCCCCCCGAGCAGGTGGCCGCCATGACCCTGGTAGCATCGACTTTGGTTAATTTCGATGAAGCCGTGTACAAACGCTGATACGTTCGGCCTACCGATCCGACAGCTATTGATCCGAAGAATATATAGAAACCTACCGCTACAGAAAATGAGCCTACTGCATCACCTACACATGGACCGCCGGCAGTTTTTGACAAAGACTAGCCTGGGATTGGGGGGCGTGGCCCTTGCCTCTCTGTTGACCCCGGGACGTCTGATGGGCATGCTGCCCTCGGAGACAAAGCAAGGGGAGGGCAGTTTGGGCGGCCTGCACCTGGTACCCAAGGCCAAGCGTGTAATCTATCTGTTCCAAAGTGGCGGCCCTTCCCAGATGGAGCTTTTCGACTACAAGCCCTTGCTGAACGAACGCTTTGGCCAGGAGCTTCCGGAGTCGATCCGTGCCGGGCAGCGCCTCACGGGCATGACCTCTAGCCAAAACTCATTTCCCCTGGCCGGGTCGGTATTTGACTTTGCCCAGCATGGACAGAGTGGTGCTTGGGTCAGCGAACTGATGCCCCACACAGCCAAGATTGTGGATGAGCTGTGTTTTATCAAATCCATGCATACGGAGGCGATCAACCACGATCCGGCGATTACCTTTTTTCAGTCCGGCTCCCAGCTCGGAGGCAGGCCCTCTATGGGCTCCTGGATCAGTTATGGGCTGGGCAGCGACAACAAAAATCTTCCCGATTTTACCGTACTGCTTTCCAAGGGTAGAGAGGGCGATCAGCCACTGTACGCCAAACTGTGGGGTGCCGGATTTTTGCCCTCTCTGCACCAGGGAGTTCAGTTTCGTGCCGGTAGGGATCCCGTATTGTACCTGAACGACCCGGATGGATTGAGCAAAGCCAGCCGCAGAAGGATGCTGGATGCCCTAAAAGAACTCCATGAACTCAAGTATGAGCAGGTGATGGATCCAGAAATCAATTCCCGCATCGCACAGTATGAGATGGCCTACCGCATGCAGGCATTCGTGCCGGAAACCATGGATATTTCCAAGGAGCCTGATTATATATACGACATGTATGGACCGGACTCCCGAACACCTGGGACCTTTGCTGCCAACTGCTTGTTGGCCAGACGGCTGGCTGAAAAAGACGTGAAATTCATTCAGCTCTATCATCAGGGATGGGATCAGCACGGCAATCTGCCGCGGGATATCCGCACCATGGCCAAGAGCGTGGATCAAGCCAGCGCAGCACTGCTGATGGATCTGAAGCAACGGGGATTACTGGAGGATACCTTGGTGATCTGGGGCGGGGAGTTCGGCCGCACCAATTATTCCCAAGGGAAATTGACCCGGGAAAACTACGGACGTGACCATCATCCCCGCTGCTTTACCATGTGGATGGCCGGTGGAGGTGTGAAGAAAGGTATCACTTACGGCGAAACCTGCGAGTTTGGATATAACATTGTCAGGAATCCCGTACATGTGCACGACTTCCAAGCAACCCTCCTCCATCTGTTGGGTGTAGACCACGAAAAACTGGTTTTCAAACACCAGGGAAGGCGCTTTAGGCTTACCGATGTCAGCGGCCACGTGGTGCGGGATATCATAGCCTGATAAGCTGTGAGAAGTAGATACACAGTCGGTACCTTGCTGTATAGTCTTCGCGACCGTCAGTTTTGCTAGCCTAGCGTTTCGCCATGTAGCATTTTCGCCAATTTTTAAAACCCAAGAAAATAGCCATGATTGTAATCCATACCTACACCACCGCCGTGATTATGGTGGTCATCACCATGCTCTGCTGGGGTTCCTGGGCCAATACCCAGAAGATGACTACCCATAAATGGCCCTTCCAGCTTTATTACTGGGATTACGCCTTGGGTGTATTGCTGCTAACCTTGTTACTCGCCTTTACCGCGGGAAGTATGGGAACCGAGGGCCGTCGTTTTTTGGCCGATCTACGGCAGGCAGAAACCATGGCCTTGGGCTCCGCTTTTTTGGGAGGAGTGGTCTTTAACATTGCCAATATCCTACTCGTGGCGGCGATTTCCATTGCAGGGATGGCGGTGGCATTTCCCATTGGCATTGGACTGGCATTGGTATTGGGCGTATTGATCAACTACATCGCCACCCCACTTGGAAACCCGTTGTTGCTATTTACAGGGGTGGCCATGGTGACCACGGCTATTGTGATCAATGCGCTAGCTTACCGTAAGATACCTGCCACTACCAAGGTTACTACGGTGAAAGGGGTGGTGATTTCTTTGATTGCAGGTTTCTTGATGGCATTTTTTTATCGGTTTGTTGCGGCGTCCATGGCGACAGACTTTGTGAGTCCTGAGGTTGGAAAACTCACTCCCTATACGGCTGCGGTGATCTTTGCCCTCGGTTTATTGGTTTCCAATTTCCTATGGAATACGATTTTTATGTACAAGCCACTCGCGGGCGAAAAGGTAACTTACACGGATTATCTGACCAAAGGCAATGCCCGACTGCATCTGATCGGTGTGTTGGGTGGGGTGATTTGGAGTATTGGCATGACCTTCAATATAATAGCGGCTGAGCAGGCAGGATTTGCCATTTCCTACGGGTTGGGACAAGGTGCCACGCTGGTAGCCGCCCTTTGGGGAGTGTTTATTTGGAAGGAATTTAAAGCAGCAAAGGGCGTCAATGGCCTCCTAACAGCCATGTTTCTTTTCTTTGTGGTGGGGTTGACATTGATTATCATTTCCAGAATCTATTAAAATAGGATCATGCAAGCAAAAATTCTAGTAATAGGCAGTTCGAATACCGATATGGTGATACAAGTCCCAAGGATCCCTGCCCCCGGAGAGACCATCCTAGGAAGCCATTTTTTCATTGTTGCCGGTGGCAAGGGGGCGAATCAGGCCGTTGCAGCGGCACGAACGGGAGCGAATGTTACCTTTGTCACCTGTGTGGCAGACGATGCCTTCGGAAGGCAAGCCATTGAAAACTACCGCAAAGACGGCATCCATACCGAATATATCAAGGTGCAGGCCGGAACCCACACGGGTGTGGCGCTGATCAATGTCTCTGACGAAGGGGAAAACAGTATCTCTGTTGCGTCAGGGGCAAACAATCACCTGTTGGCAGTGGACATGGAAGGTGTCGCGGACGCTTTTGACGGCGCCAAGATTGCATTGGCACAGCTCGAAACACCCATGGAAACCATTGAGATGCTAGCCCGGATGGCGGAATCCCGAGGGATACCCTTTATCCTGAATCCCGCACCGGCTGCCAATCTGTCGGATGGGTTGCTGCGAAAAATCAGTATATTGACCCCCAATGAAACCGAGGCGGCGTTACTTACCGGCAGAAAGGAAGTAAACGAAGCAGAAATTGCAGCCATTGGCGGGGAGCTGTTGGCCAAGGGAATCCAAACCGTTATCATCACCCTAGGCAGCAAAGGGGTTTACCTTTGCGATAAGGAGCACAGGGAAATGATTCCTGGGTATCCGGTTAAGGCGATTGACACCACGGCGGCAGGTGATGTATTTAATGGGGCCCTTGCCGCGGCGTTGGCGGCAGGACAGACCATGCGGGAGGCGATCGATTTTGCCCAAAGAGCTGCCGCGATCTCGGTAACCCGTCGGGGAGCACAGCCTTCTGCTCCGTTTTTCCACGAAGTCATCAATTTCCTCTTGTAGCCTGCAAGTTCTGGTAGACAGGGCTACTAGGTATCAGACAAATAAGAAGGCTATGTGCTAAATTCATACACTTATGCAAAAGATCACCGCATTTCTGGCTATGCTTCAGTTTTTTGGATGTTCCTCTCCTCAATCCGATCAAGCCAAGTTGTCCTACGTGCTGCCGGTTAAAATCATTCTAGATACCGATATGGGGTCTGATTGTGACGATGCCGGTGCTTTTGCGGTGCTGCACCGCTACGCAGATCTTGGTATGGCCGAGATTATCGGCTGTATCTTCAGTTCGGGCAAGGTTCCCTTCGGGGCGGGGATCGTGGAGGCGATCAATACCTACTATGGGCGACCGGATATTCCGATCGGCGCGTATCACGGCACCGATGTGGGCGATCCGGTGGATAAGATGACCGCGGAGAAGTTGGCTCGCGATACGGCAGCCTTTAAAAACCGGATCATCTACAACACCGATGCGGAGGAACAGACCCGCTTGAACAGGCGGCTGCTTGCCGTTCAGGAGGATCATAGCATCACGTATGTAACCATCGGGCATACCAAAGGCCTGTACGATCTACTGGTTTCAGAGCCGGATGATGTTTCTCCGCTTACAGGCTATGAATTGGTTAGTAGAAAGATTGACCGTTGGATAGCCATGGGCGGGGTGAATGCCAATAACGAGGTGCGGGAATATTTTCCGGACTGGAACCTATTTCGGAATGGTACCGCGGCATATTCGGCCTATTTGATTGCGAATTTCCCAAGGCCGGCCTTTTTTTCGGACGGAGGTTCTCAGGTGATGACCGGAAAGTCTCTACTCCAAACCCCCGGTGGAAATATTGTGCGGACAGTCTACCGGGACTGGCTTTGGAATATGTTTGGTCACACATTGACCGATCAGCGTCCTAGTTGGGACTTGATCGCGGTTTATTTTGCGGTGGAGGGAATGGGAGAATTTCTGAAAGACACCGGCACGGGGCGGATGGAGATAGCTATGGACAAGGGGGTACGTTGGATGCCGGACGATAGTGTCAATGATCGCACCTTGATCCAGCAGGTGGAGCATACGGATGAGCGTTTTGCAGCCTACCTCAACAACCTCTTGGGAGCTACGCCAAAACATTATCAGGAGTAGCAGGTAAGGTGTCGTTGGGGGTGGTTTAGATTAACAAAAGAGAAAAAACAAGATAAATAGATGAAGAAGATTTACCAGTTGACCACAACGTTATTTTTCATTGCCCAATGGAGCTTTGGCCAGGGTGATACCAAGCCCAACGTGCTGTTTATTATTTCGGATGACCTCACGAATACGGCCGTTTCTGCCTATGAAAATGCAGCCGGACACACACCGAACATTGACCAATTGGCGGCGGAGGGTACCCTTTTTACCCGAGCTTATTGCCAGTTTCCCGTGTGCGGACCCTCCCGGGCGTCTATGCTTTCGGGATACTACCCCCATGGGAGCGGGACCTTCGGATACGTGTCGGGCAGGGAACAAATAGGTCCGGATCGTCAGATGTGGCCGCAATTGTTTAAGGACAAGGGATATTATACCGCCCGGGTAAGCAAGATTTACCATATGGGCGTGCCGGGAGATATCGAGAAGGGTTCCGACGGTACCGACGACCCCGCATCGTGGACAGAACGGTTCAATAGTCAGGGACCGGAGTGGCTGGCGGAAGGAGAGAGTGAATTGGTGCAGAACAATCCTTTCGGCCTCAAACCCAAGCAAGGCGGAAATGTGATGACCATCGTGAAGGCTGAGGGGGATGATTTGGTACATTCGGATGGAAAGACGGCAGAGAAAGCATCCGAACTCATCCGGCTACACAAGGATCAGCCCTTTTTTCTGGCCGTAGGCTTTGTTCGTCCGCATGTACCCTTTGTGGCCCCCAAAGGCTATTTTGATCCCTTTCCGTATCAGGAAGTGGTACTGCCCCCCAAGGTAATCAACGACTGGGACGATATTCCGGAGCGGGGAATCAACTACGTCACCACCAAGCATGCCAAGATGTCGGAAGAGCAAGAGAAAAAAGCGGTGGCGGCCTACTATGCGTCGGTTTCCTATATGGATGCCCAGGTCGGCAAAGTACTGAAAACGCTGAAAGAAGAGGGACTGGAGGATAATACCATTGTAATATTCACCTCAGACCATGGATTCCATCTGGGAGAACATGGATTTTGGATGAAGGTGAGCTTGAGGGAAGAATCTGTCAGGGTGCCGTTAATCATCAAAATCCCCGGTCAACAACCGCAGGTTTGCCATTCTCTGGTGGAGCTGTTGGATCTATACCCCACGGTGGCCGAACTCGCAGGCTTGCCCACTCCGGAACACGTACAAGGGAAAAGCTTGGTAAAAACCCTAGAGAATCCGGAACATCAGGTCCGGGATATGGCGTTTTCGGTTTCCGTTAGGGGTCAGGGGCATTCCTTTTTGCTCCGATCGGAAAAGTGGGCCTATATCCAATACGATGAGGACGCCGGTGGAGGGATGGAGCTTTTTGACATGCAGCACGATTCCAAGCAATACAATAACCTAGCGTACCTTCCAAAATATCAGCCGATTGTAGCTTCCTTTCAAAAGGCTCTACGGGATAAGCTCGAAGAAGTGAGAAACAATGACCTCAGGTAAACGAATGTACCCAGACATTTTCCAATTAGATACCGATCCAATGAGGTCGTTGAAATGTTTCACTGCAATAGAATTTACGGGGGGTGTCTACCAATACCTCGGCAGCAGAATCGGTTTGTTGTTTGGTAAATTTTAAAAAGTCCTACTTTTTATTTCAGTTTTCTTTGGCAAAATAAGCATATATTTGAAAAGCACTCTTTGGTGGTGTTTCATTGGTACATTGAAGTAGACTCGTTATCAATCTCCCTTAGTTTATGAAAATAATCTGCTTATTCGGTTTGCTTTCGCTGTTTTTAGGTCACTTGGGTTTCGGTCAGCACAATGCCAAGCCGAATATCCTTTTGATTATTTCCGATGATCTGAATACGAAAATCGGTCCCTATATGAATGTGGACCAGTACACACCAAACCTCGATCGACTTGCTGGGGAGGGGATTCGCTTTTCCAGAGCCTTTAGTCAGTTTCCACTTTGTGGGCCGTCCAGGGCATCGCTGATGAGTGGACTATATCCGGAATCCAATGGTGTCGTTTCAAATAATGACCAGCCCGGCAGCTACCGCAAAGGGACGCCGGCTTTGGCAAATCACCCTTCAATGGTGGGCTTTTTTCGTGAGCGGGGGTATTTCACAGCCCGCGTATCTAAAATCTATCACATGGGTGTTCCCGGTGGTATAGAACGGGGTGAGCCGGGAGGCGACGAGCCTGACTCTTGGGATTATGCCTACAATGTCATGGGACCTGAAACCATGAGTCAGGGGAGTATGGAGCTGTTGTCTCCGAAGAATAAACACTATGGCTCTAATTTCGCCCAGATGGTTCTGGCAGACAGTTTGGCCGGGACGCAGACCGATTACCTAGCGGCAAGTCAAGCGATCGCTATTCTGGAAAACCGCGCAGGAAAGATCCCGGAGGGCGCCACCAATATGCAGCGTATCAAGCGGGACGAGCCTTTCTTTTTAGCGGTGGGTTTTGTTCGTCCCCATGTCCCCTTTATCGCGCCTCAGAGCAGCTTTGCCCGTCATCGCCCAGAGGATGTAACATTACCCACCTACGTGGTCGGCGATAATGTACCTGCACAGGCATTGACGAGGCAAAATGAGAAGGTCTGGGGCATGGATGAGCTTCAGCAGAAAAAGACTGTTGCAGCCTATATGGCCAGTGTGCGGTTTATGGATCAACAAGTAGGACGCTTGTTGGACGCCTTGGACCGACTAAATTTGAAAGAAAAAACCATCGTCATCTTCATGTCGGACCATGGATATAACTTGGGCGAGCATGGAAGTTGGTCCAAAACGAGTCTTTGGGAGGGAACCGTTGCCGCGCCCCTGATCATCTCAGTACCCGGAGAAGATTTCGAAGGTGCTCGTGGCAGTACCTATTCAGGGATTACCGAGCTCATTGATCTTTATCCTACTTTGGTCGATCTAGGCGGGTTTGCGGGACAACAACCGGGTATCCTTCAGGGCCAAAGTCTCGCCGCGATACTGCAAGGGATGCGTCCCGAAAAGCAGAAAGATCACGCCTATTCCATCACCGTTGGTGGAGGAGCAACTGTTCGGACAAGCGAATGGCGATACACACGCTGGGGAGAGGAAGCGGAGGGTACCAATGAGGAACTGTATCATCACGTGACCGATCCGGAGGAGCATGTCAATTTGGTTGATAAACCGGAAATGCAGCAAGAAGTTGCCGCATTGAGACGAATCTTTGAAGCCGTGCGCACGGATGCCCGAAGCGGACCGAAACATCTGTTATAAGGCTCCTTTTCTGCTAACCACGTAGGTGGCTATGCTGCGTGCTTCCGATTAGTTAGTACATTTGATGTCAATAAGGCTATAAACTCCGATTCCTATGCTAGTCCGAATTTTGCTTAGTTGTTTATTTCTGTTTTTCCTCACGTCTTCTTTTTCACAGGATGTAAACAGACCCAACATCATCCTGATCATGGCAGATGATATGGGGTACGAGTGCTTGGGAAGCTATGGAAGTGCCGCATACCATACTCCCAATTTGGATCGTATGGCAGAGGATGGCGTCCGGTTCGAGCATTGTTACTCTCAGCCATTATGCACACCGTCACGGGTTAAGATCATGACGGGGAAATACAATTTCCGAAACTACATGGCCTTTGGATACCTCGATCCAGAAGAAAAAACCTTCGGAAACCTCCTACAGGATGCCGGATACAGCACCTGTGTGGCAGGTAAATGGCAACTCAACGGCATATCAGGCGGAAAGCTGCCGGGTTGGGACGATACCAGCCGTCCCCATCATTTCGGCTTCGACGAATATTGCCTGTGGCAATTGCACAATACCCGCGCAGAGGGTGAACGATATGCCGACCCGCTGCTGGTTCGAAATGGGCAGGCCCTGCCAAGAGATGCTAATGGGTACGGCTCGAAGGTTATTTCTGATTTTATCCTAGACTTTATAGACCGGAAAAAGGACCGCCCCTTCTTTGTGTATTACCCCATGAATTTGGTTCACGACCCCTTTGTTCCGACACCGGATAGCAGGGATTGGGCTGATCCGGACAAGCGCCACCTACAGGATACCAGTTATTTTAAAGACATGGTGGCCTATACGGATAAAATCATAGGCAAAATCATGGATAAACTGGAAGAAACCGGAGTGGCAGACAATACTTTGGTGATCTTTACCGGAGATAATGGCACCCATGTGAACATTTATTCGAAGATGAAGGATGGCCGCGTGATAAAGGGTGACAAAGGGAATATGACAGACGGCGGGACCAGAGTGCCACTGATAGCCTATTGGAAAGGCCACTCATTGAGTGGGGTGGTGAACAGTGATCTGGTTGATTTCAGTGATTTTTTGCCCACCTTGGCAGAGGCAGCGGGTATTGCCTTAACCGACTTGCAGCAGTTGGATGGTCGGAGTTTCTTGCCTCAGGTATTGGGTAAACCAGCAAACCCCAAATCCCATATTTACATGTATTACAACCCCAAGTGGGGCCGTTTTTCCAACGGGGTCTTTGTTAGAAATCAGCGGTACAAGCTATACGACGACGGTCGCTTTTTTGATATCGAAGCCGATGTACTCGAACAGCATCCACAATACCTGGCGGATCTTACGGGAGAGCTTCTCGAAGTAGCCGTTAGTTTTCAGCGGGTTATGGAGGAAATTCATTGAATCTTACGTCTTGGTTCTTACGTCCTACATCTCCGAAATATGCCTTCGTCGAGATTAAAATGATTTATGCTATGCGATGTAGGTGGAAATATGCGTTCGTCGATATGTTGGGTTGGGTTAAGGATGCTAGTTTCGTGATGTCCGATGAGGTTTTTTGAGTCCTGGCGGTTTGCTGCTGGGTGTAGTGTTTACTATACCCAAAGAGATTTCTCCGGTACCGGTGCAGACTCGTGCATTATGCTTTGTTTTATCTCCAATTTCACATATTCTATCCACTATCTATTCCCAAATTTTTCCGTTTTCGTCGATTTGAAACTCCAGCCTTTCCCGACCTTTTTCCATCCGGACGGCAAAAACTGTGGTGCTACCTTCTTTTCTGGCACTTACCCTGGTAATGGCATGATCTGGATACCGGTTTTGAAGGATCCGATGTAGGTGATCCGGCAAAGGGTCTTGGTAGGGGATCGTGTTAGCAAAACGCCTTTCAGGGATCGCTTCGGATTTCCGCTCCGTAAAGATATTTGTGCCATCGGCTTGCTTCTTCAGATCGAAGGCATCGTACAGTTCGCCAACTGCTGTGTAGGATTCGAAACTTAACTTATCTCCCGCGATACGAATAACCTGAAACAGTTGGGTGTTTTCCGCAGCATGATCCCGATCCGCTTCGTAATCGTTCCACCCGTTCTCTTTTAGTTCGTACATCTTTCCACCACTCACCGAAACGACGTATACGGTACCTGTTTTATCGCGGGCATTGACTCCGTCCAACACGTTGTCACCGGGTGATACTCGGCCCCGGGCATAGGTGTGATCGTGGCCCTGTAAGGCCAGGTCTACCTTATACTTGTCAAATAATGGTTTCCATGCCTCCCGAAGACGTGTATTATCCCTTCCTTCGGATGCAGAGAATAAGGGGTGGTGATACGTGACGATCGTCCATTTTTGTGGGTTATTAGCGAGGATTTCTTCCAGCCAAGGGATTTGCTCGGCTTGCATCACATTGCTATTTAGGGAAATAATCCGGGCATTTTGGTAGTCTGTATAGTACACCGTCTCGGCTAGTTCGTCGACCCCTTCAGGTCCATTTTCCGGAAAGGTGAATTGTGGCCTCCAATGAACCGACAGCCTGCGGTCCGCATCTGGTCCGTCCCACTCGGGGATGCTGCGGTATTCGTGGTTTCCAGGGGTAGAGATGGAGGGTACCATGCTGTGAATAAATCCTCCCGCGGTAAACCATTCGTGCCATTCCTGATCCCGGTGGGTGGTATTTACCAGGTCGCCGGCATGGATGATAAACTTGGCATCGGGAGCTTTTCTATACCCTTCCCGAATCAGCCTAGCCCAAAGCTCTAAGATGTAGTTTTGTGCGTCACCCACATATAAAAATGCGAAGGGTTCGTCCTTGTCATCGGAGGCAGTGCTGAATTGGATCCATTCACTCCAAGTCGCACCATCTCCTACCCGATAGGCGTAGGTGGTAGCCGGATGCAGGTCCGTGAAGGTCACGGAATGGTAATGGGCCTTCACCCGCGCCAATTCTACCGTGGACGCATCGAATAATTCTGTCTTAGCAGGAATTGTCTTTGCATTTCGCCAGAAGGTAGGTGCTGCATCAGCCACTGCAATTTCGGCAAAGGTCGTACTAATTGTGGTATCGGTTCGCCAGGTAACGCTTGCCTGACTTGCTGCATCCTCCCCAAAGTTTAAGACAATCCGGTCCGGATAATCTGAGGGTTTGCTCCAGGCTTCGCGAAAGGTAGGAGCTTTGTATACGCGGTACTCCTGCGCTACACTCCATTGGAAGGCGGCTAGTAGGGAGAGGGTTACAAGTAGTTTTTTCATGTAGTAAGGTACGAAAAATAGTTGGTTGTTTTGTATTTGCCGAATAGCCCCAAAGTTACGAATCCGAGGTTATGCGTAGGTTAAGAAATTGGTAAGGGATGATGAAGTATTCACAAGATACCTCCCTTCTGGCAGATGCACTTTGTAAAATATGCCGATTTCAACAGGTCGATAGCATTGAGAATGCAACCATTAGGCAATGCAGATGAGCGTAACGAGTTATACCCTACCTTTGCCGCATTTCCTCTGAATTGGGCGTGATTTTATTCAGTAACTACGATCAACTTTTTTAAAAAAATCAAAGGTTTGAGATATAAAACCTAAAAATATTTCTTTTGTGACCAGGGTTTTTTATTTTTGATTCCATCAACCAACCTAACATATCTATCATGAATGCTTTTTATCACAAAATTGTCTCCCTAGTAGCTATGGGGACTTTGGCACTGTTCACAGCAGCCTGCTCTGGGTCAGGTAGCGAAGGAAGTGCGAAAAAACTGCCCCGCGTGGCAATCGCTGGATTGGCCATTGAGTCAAGCACCTTTTCTCCTGCGGTAACCCATGAAGATGCCTTTCAAGCACGGGTAGGGGAGGAGATTTTCTCTTATTACCCTTTTATGGCGCCCGACTCAGCCAATCGCCAACGGGCCCAGTGGTTTCCAACCTTTCGGGGCCATGCCATTCCGGGTGGCATTGTGTCCCGGGAAGCTTACGAGTCCATGGTTAGCAAAACCCTGGATATGCTAAAGGAAAACCTGCCCTATGATGGATTGTTTTTTGACATTCACGGTGCGATGAGCGTACAAGGTTTGGACGACCCGGAAGGTGACTTGATAACCCGTATCCGGGAAGTTGTCGGCAAGGAGACCCTGATCTCTACGTCCATGGACCTGCACGGAAACGTTACCCGCGAACTCGCAGGGCATTCAGACATTATTACTTGTTACCGCATGGCACCCCACGAAGATGCGTTGGAATCCAAAAAGAGGGCAATGGATAACTTACTTGACCGGTTAGAGAGTGGTAAGGGAAAGCCGGCCTATAAGGCATGGATCCCCGTGCCCATCTTGTTGCCCGGTGAAAAAACCAGTACCCGCGTGGAGCCAGGTAAGAGCCTCTATGCCAAGGTGTATCCGGCAGCTGAAAGGGATGGCGTGATCGACGCTGCTATTTGGATAGGCTATGCGTGGGCTGACGAGCCCCGCAATCAAGGAGTAGTGATGGTCACCGGAGATGACAAAGCAGTAGTAACCACTACCGCCGAGGAACTGGCACGTGCATTCTGGGAGGTGCGCAATGAGTTTGACTTTATAGCACCTACGGCAACTTTGAAAGAGGCATTGGACCAAGCGGTGAAAAGCGATAAAAAGCCCTTTATGATCAGTGATATGGGCGATAACCCGACGGCCGGAGGTGCAGGTGACGTAACCTGGACCATGCACGAGATCCTAAAGCGTCCGGAGTTTAAGCAGGAATCCGGACCTACGCTGATCTATGCCTCGCTGCCGGGCCCGGAATTCGTAGAAGCTGCGGTACAGGCTGGTGTGGGAAATAGGGTTTCGGCGAAGGCCGGGGCGGCGGTGGATGACCGCTTTGCTCCTCCCGTACTGCTGGAGGGTACCGTCCTTGCCATCGAGCACGGAGACCGAAATGCGGAGACAGAGGTGGTGATAAAAGTGGGCAGTGCCCATGTGATAGTCACCAAAAAGCGAAAACCCTATCACCGGGAGTCAGACTTTACCAGGTTAGGCCTCAATCCCCGGGAAGCGGATATTGTGGTAGTGAAAATTGGATACTTGGTACCTGAACTGTACGATATGCGGGCAGACTGGATTATGGCGCTGACGCCTGGAGGCGTGGATCAGGACTTGGATCGACTGGAATACAGGCGGATCAATCGACCTATGTTTCCCTTTGATAGGGACATGGCAGACCCGGATCTGCGGGCAGTACTTATTCCACTCTCCCATGAAATGTAATGGATGAGCAAATTGGGGCAGTCCTGAGCAATCAGAGACTGCCTTTTTTTTGGATGAAGGTACAGGCAGCTGACGTTTTTTGCTGTTTTTTAGGTCAATTGGCCGTTCAATCAATGCTGGTTGAATCCGTCGAATGAAATACTTTTTCGGATTCATCCCTGCTAATGACCACTTGTCCCATTCTTTTGCTTCGTACGTGTGCACGCCCATTTTTTGAGCATGTATTTTGCAGTGGCTGGTTTTGAATTGAGGGTTTATTTACTTACTTTGTTTCCGTTAATTTGAGATTGTTCAAACCAATACTAGTCGAATTGCCTCAATCCCTTATGAAAATCATTACTACCAGATGGAAAGCTCTTGTTTCCGTTGCAGTCTTCCTTTGGCTGTTTGTTTGGATTGCGTATTCTGTCTCTTTTGAAGATAAGCACAAGTTCCTTCCGGCTTTCGTATTGGGAGAGGAGGTAGACTTCAATACCCATATCCGGCCAATCTTTAATAAGAAATGCATAGCCTGTCACGGTGGAGTAAAGAAATCAGGCGGATTCAGTCTGCTATTTGAGGAAGAAGCCTTGGAAGTAAATGAGTCTGGAGAACGGGCCATTGTTCCCGGAAGTGTGCGCAAAAGTGAGTTGATCAAGCGCATCAGACACCACGATCCGGAGTTACGAATGCCGTTGGAGAGTGACCCATTGGATGAGGAGGAAATCGACCTGTTAACCCGTTGGATCAATCAGGGTGCTAAATGGAAGGATCACTGGGCATATATTCCTCCCCAGCCTAAGGAGGTGCCAAATATTTCCTCCCCTTGGATCCAAAACGACATCGATCGCTTTGTTCTTGCCAAGTTGGACCGGGAAAAGCTGTTGCCCAATCCAATGGCGGACCGCTTTACCCTGCTGCGCAGGATCAGTTTAGACTTGTCAGGATTGCCACCTACCCTGGAAGAGACTACGGCATTCTTAGAAGACGACTCACCGGAGGCCTATGAGCGCGTAGTGGATAGGCTATTGGCATCCCCTGCTTATGGGGAACGTTGGGCCGCCATGTGGATGGATTTAGCTCGCTATGCCGATTCCAAAGGATACGAATCCGACCGACACCGAAGTATTTGGAAATACAGGGACTGGCTCATAAGGGCATTAAACACTAACAAGCCATTTGACCAGTTTGTAACCGAGCAACTTGCGGGAGACCTTCTCCCCACCCCAACCGATGAGCTATATATTGCCACGGCGTTTCATCGTAACTCGATGAATAATGACGAGGGTGGCACTGACAATGAGGAATTCCGCGTTGCAGCACTAATCGATCGGGTCAACACCACGTGGTCTGTACTTCAGGGGACTACCATGGAATGTGTGCAATGCCACAGCCATCCTTATGATCCCATTCGTCACGAAGACTTTTATCGTTCCATCGCATTTTTTAATCAAAGTGCGGATGCGGATATTCCGAGTGAGGCCCCGGTCCTAATCCAATACAAAGAAGAAGAAGATGAAGCAAAACTCGACGCCATAAAGAAGTGGGTCGGCGAAAAGACAGATTCTTCGGTAGCAAATAGCAAGGTCGACTACTTCGAAAAGCTGATTCGAATCGGCGAACCCAAAATACATCCCCACTATGTCGAACAGATTGAAAAGGGTCTGCCGGTATTGGGCACCTCCACCTTTAAAGTGGCGGATAGTGTGTATTCCCGTATCAAAGACCTCCCTTTAACCGGAAAGGATCGGCTAATGCTTCGGTACCGTGCGGACAAGAGCATGGGTAACATGGAACTGCGCCTTGATTCGAAAGACGGAGAGTTGATCGGCACCCTTCCCATAGAGCGCAAGTTCCGTACGGAATACGATAAAAAAGAGAAGAAGAATAAAGAATATACCCTGTACCAAACGGTCTCCTTTCCTGTGGACCCGACAGTCGGCAAGCGGGATCTATACTTGGTGATCAATGGTCCCGAGGGTTCGGGGTGTATCATTGAATGGATGGTATTTCATGAGTCATTGCCTGGCGAAGGTAGCGATGGGTACGAGGAAGTCGCTAGCACCTTATATGACCTACTAAATAGCACCAAGCCAAAGGTTACCACTCCCATCATGGTGGATCTACCGGAAAGCCATCGGAGGGCGTCCCATGTCTTTGAGAAAGGGAATTGGCTGGTTAGAGGGAAGGAAGTTTCTCCCGGTGTCCCGGAAAAATGGAACTCCTTCGAATCTTATCCAAGTAACCGCCTGGGACTGGCACAGTGGCTGGTTTCCACAGATAACCCACTTTCTGCAAGGGTGTTGGTAAACAGGATTTGGGAGCAATTGTTTGGGTTGGGAATTGTCGAGACATTAGAGGATTTCGGTTCCCAAGGGTTTGCTCCTACCCACCCCGAGCTGTTGGACTGGCTAGCACTTCAATTCATGCACGAACATGACTGGCAACTCAAACCATTGATCAAGCAATTGGTCATGTCGGCCACCTACCGGCAATCCTCTCACATGCGGGAGGACCTGGAAACCAGGGATCCGAACAATTACCTGCTGGCGAGGGGACCACGTACCCGGTTAACGGCCGAACAGGTTCGTGACCAAGCATTGGCCGTCAGTGGTCTGCTAAGCTCCAAGATGTACGGGCCCAGTGTCATGCCCGAGCAGCCCGATGGAATCTGGCAGGTCGTGTACAGCGGGGGCGAAAAATGGACAACCAGCAAAGGCGAAGACAAGTACCGAAGGGCACTTTATACCTTTTGGAGAAGGACCAGTCCCTACCCCTCGTTTATTACCTTCGACGCTCCCAGCCGTGAATTCTGCCTGCCGAGGCGGATAGATACCAATACGCCTTTGCAGGCCTTGGTGGGATTAAACGATCCAGTGTATTTGGAAACCTCGCTGTTTTTAGCCAAGCGGGTATTGGAGGGGTCGCAAGCAGGAGCCGCCCCTGCTGATAAGCTGTCTTTGATGTATAGCTTTGCCATGCTGCGGGGCATTGATCCGGAAAAGCTGGAAGCACTGGAAAAATTATATGCGGAAACTCAGGTATACTTTGACAACGACCCGGAAGCCATTTGCCAGTTCACGGGAGAAGAGGACAAGGAATTGGCGGTATTGACGGTCATGGCGAATGTGATCATGAACCTGGACGAATTTGTGATGAAATCTTAATGAAAAGACCCAATGAATTTACTGCAGGAACTGCAATTTAGATCTTTACAGCAACAGACCCGAAGGCATTTTCTAAAACAATGTGCAGCAGGTCTGGGGTCTGTGGCCTTTGGCTCCATGATGGCCTGTGGTCCGTCTCCAAACGAGGAACAAAAGGCCAAGCAGGTTATGGAGGGACTGGCCGCCAAGCTTCCCCATTTTGCACCCAAAGCCAAGCGCATCATTTACCTGCACATGGCAGGGGCACCTTCTCAGTTGGAGTTGTTTGACTATAAGCCCGAATTGGCCAAGCTCGATGGCAAGGATTGCCCACAATCCCTGCTGGAGGGGAAGAAATTCGCATTTATACAAGGAGTTCCCAAAATGTTGGGTCCTCAGGCAGCGTTTCACCCTAGGGGAGAATCGGGCATGATGGTATCTGACCTCTTGCCTCATTTTTCGACGATAGTGGATGATGTCAGCTTGATAAAAACCATGCACACCGACGAGTTTAACCACGCTCCAGCTCAATTGTTGTTGCAGACCGGCGGTCCCAGGCTGGGGCGGCCAAGCATGGGCTCCTGGGTGACCTATGGATTGGGTACGGACAATGAAAATTTGCCTGGATTTATCGTGTTGGTGTCCGGCGGCAATACCCCGGATGCCGGCAAATCGGTCTGGGGGAGTGGTTTTTTACCGTCTGTCTACCAAGGAGTTCAGTGTCGTTCGGAGGGGGATCCAGTCTTGTATGTATCTAACCCCGAAGGCATGAGTGGCGACCTGCGCCGACGAACCATAGATGCTATCAACCAAGTCAATGAAAAAGAATACCAGGAGGTGGGTGATCCCGAGATATTAACCCGCATTTCTCAGTACGAAATGGCTTTTCGCATGCAGACATCCGTTCCCGAAGTGATGGACATCAAAGACGAGCCGGAATACATCCATCAGATGTATGGTACCGAACCTGGAAAAACTTCCTTTGCCAACAATTGCCTCCTTGCCAGAAGGTTGGTAGAGCAGGGAGTGAGGTTTGTACAGTTGTTTGACTGGGGTTGGGATACCCATGGTGTGAGCGAGGGTGACTCCTTGGAAAATGGCTTGGTAAAGAAGTGCGGCCAAGTGGACCGTCCCATGGCTGCTTTGGTGAAAGATCTCAAGCAACGTGGATTACTGGATGAGACCTTGGTCGTATGGGGAGGGGAGTTCGGGCGTACACCCATGCAGGAAAATCGTGGAGGTCGGGTTTGGCCGTTTAAAGGCAGGGACCACCACACCGAGGCTTTCCCCATTTGGATGGCTGGAGGCGGAGTCAAAGGGGGATTCAGTTTGGGAGAGACGGACGAAATTGGCTACTACGGGATAAAAGACAAGGTGCATGTACACGACCTACAGGCAACCATTCTGCATTTGGCAGGTATGGATCACGAGAAGTTTACCTACTTTGCGCAGGGAAGGGATTTCCGGCTTACGGATGTGGCAGGCAAGGTAGTTCATAAAGTTATTGCATAGAAACAAATTACACACATGGAGGAATCAGGCGATTTGCTGCTGTTTTTGGGAAGATTTCACCCGTTATTTCTACACCTACCCATAGGGTTCTTGGTAATGGCGGTTTTATTGGAGTTTGTATCAAAGAAGGAAAAATACCGGGCACTGCGGCCCGCGGTAGGATTTACGTTGTTTATTGGAGCGATTTCTGCCTTGGTGGCGGCTATCCTTGGGCTAATGCTAGCCCGCGATGGGGGCTATAGTGAGGACCTCCTAGGAATCCACCAATGGCTTGGAATAGCATTGGTGATCTTTGCCTTCGGAACCTGGTGGCTACAGCGGCAGTACGAGGAAAAGGGTACCGATAAGCTAAAAAAGGCCTACACCGGAAGTTTGGTTCTAATGATGGTTTTTTTGGGCGGTGCTGGGCATTACGGCGGTTCGCTAACCCATGGAAGTAACTACCTGACCCAAAACATGCCCAATGGCCTTCGTGCCTTGGTAGGCTTGGAGCGATCCAAAGGGCCCAAACTGATCACCAATCTGCAAGAGGCAGAGGTGTTTGGCGATATCGTGCATCCAATTTTAGAAATGCGCTGCAATTCCTGTCACAACGCAAGCAAAAAGAAGGGAGACCTGCAAATGCACACGGTACAGGCCATGCAGCGCGGCGGAGAGAGCGGGGCGGCATTTGTAGCCGGTGATCCAGCACAGAGTTTGCTGCTCCAGCGGATTCACCTGCCCGAGACCGATGACGAGCACATGCCCCCCAAGGGCAAGACCCAGCTTACCGATCAGCAGGTAGCCCTTTTGGAGTGGTGGATTTCCGAGGGTGCTCCCTTTGACAAGAAGGTGGCTGAAGTAAATGTGGACGGTTCGATCGACGAAATTTTGCAAACATTGGTGGATCCCAATGCCAACAAATCCGAGGTGGAGATCCTATTGGCTTCGGAGCCACCTGTACCCAGTGCAGAAAAGATCAAGGCGTTTCGGGATCAAGGCGTTATGATCAAAACCTTGGCGGCGAATTCAAATTGGCTTCAAGTAGCCATTGACAAGAAGCTACCTGTGGAGGATCTGTTGGCGGGACTGGCAGAGAGTTTTCCCGAGCAGATCACTTGGCTGGACCTAAAGGAAAGTGCAATCTCAGATCAGGGGCTTGCTCCTGTTGGGAAGCTAAAAAACCTCACCAAGCTTAGGCTCGAAAAGACACCGATCTCCGATTCGGGAATGGATCATTTAAAAGGGCTGACTTATTTGGAGTTTTTGAATATTTACGGTTCTCAAGTAGGAGATCAGGGCATCGCCAAGCTCTCGGACCTGAGAAACCTCCGAAGCTTATACGCATGGGAGACCCGTGTAACTGCCGCCGGGGCAAATCAATTGGAAGGCCAACTTGCAAAGCTGACAGTTAATCTGGGGTTTGAGGTAAACGTGGTCGATTCTCTCACCGTGGAGGTGTTGCCTGTCGGTAACAAAACGCCTTGATTGCTTTGTAGAATGGCAAGGGTATGGCAGAGGTTTGGGTAAATAGTGACCTAATTCAAGGAATGGTCGAACCTTAGACGTTTAAACGATGTATGTACGCCACGTCGGTATCTGGTTGGGCCCGATTGTTTTTGGAGTTTTTTGGCTTATTTCTTCCCTCGGGCTATTGGAGCTCACCGATGGAATGAAGGTAATGGCACTCGCCGCATGGATGGTCATTTGGTGGGTTTCTGAGGCGGTACCCATTCCCGTCACGGCGCTGCTTCCGATCGTAATTTTCCCTTTAATGGGTATTTTTGATATGAAAGGGGCTACCTTGCCCTATGCGGATCCGGTGATTTACCTGTTTATGGGTGGTTTTATCATTGCCTTGGCGATGGAGAAAAACAAGCTGCATCAGCGCATTGCCCTTAACCTGATCCGTGTCACCGGAACCAAAGCAAACGGTATAATCGGTGGATTTTACCTCGCAACCGCTTTTTTGAGCATGTGGATTAGTAATACTGCCACTGCGGTGATGATGTTGCCTATCGCGATGTCCATTGTGCAGTTGATTCTTGCAGCGAACCGGGATATGGTCCACCACCAAGGGTTTGTTCATTTTTCCTTCACGTTGATGCTAGGCATCGCCTATGCTGCCAATATCGGTGGTGTGATTACCTTGATCGGCACTCCACCAAACGTGGTATTGGTGGGTTTGATGCAGCAGTTCTACGGTGTTAGCTTGGATTTTAATCGCTGGCTGTTGATTGGATTGCCGGTGGGGGGAGTGATGTTGCTCATCATGTATGTTTTTTTGGTGCGCGTATTGTATCCCAATCGCCTGGGTCAGATCGCTGGGTCAGATCAGGTCATTCAGGATCAGTTGCGGGACTTGGGCCCCATTTCCAAAGCGGAGGTGAGGGTTTCCCTCGTATTGGTGGGTACGGCATTGTGTTGGATTTTGCGAGAACCGCTCAATTTGCTGTTTCAAACGAACCTGCTAAACGACACCATCATCGCCATGACGGGTGGAATCTGCATGTTTTTGGTGCCTGCCGGCGTTGGGACGGACGCCAAGCTGCTGGATTGGAAAAGTATGAAGGAGTTGCCCTGGGGTATTTTGTTGCTTTTTGGCGGAGGCATGAGTTTGGCCAAGGGAATGGAGGCTGCAGGTATTATTCAGGCGATAGGGGCTTATGTGGCCGGAACCTCTACCATATCCCTGGCGTGGCTGATTCTGGGGTTGATCCTCGTGTGCCTTTTTTTAACCGAGCTGATGAGCAACGTGGCCTTGGTTACGATTTTTCTTCCGGTTGTTTTTGGGATAGCCGATGGGATGGGGGAGGAGGTTTTGCCCTTTGTGATTCCCATTACCATGGCTTCTAGTTTTGCCTTTATGCTTCCCATTTCTACGCCTCCCAATGCCATCCTGTTTTCAAGCGGGTTGATTTCGATTAAGGAGATGATGAAAGTGGGTATCTGGTTAAATTTGGTCGCGGTATTGGTGCTTTGGTTGGTTTCGCTGTCGTTGGTTAGGTGGGTGTTTTAGGGTCTCAATGGCTTGAAGTGGTGTGGGTTAGGGATAATTTTCAACTTTTTATTTGGTAAATTAGCTTCCTACCGTAAATCTTCTATTTTTGTACTGGAAATTTAAATCTGTAAACACTCTATCAGCTAAAAAAATGAAAAAGAAAACATGGATTGAACCAAAGATGGAAGAGGCAACCGTCGAGTCAGGGTATATGGCTGGCTCCTACGAAGGTGGTTTTTACGATGGTCCTTCTTAACAAATAGCGTGATTTGGTGCACGTTTTTAAAAAATTAGCATAGGGGTTATTTTTGTGTGGTTTTCCATTTGCTTTCTAAACGTTAACATTGATAATTCAGGAAAGTCCATTAGAACTTTGTTACCCCGTGAATCTACGGGACGGGAGGTTCTCGGATAGGTGGGTATACAAAGAGATCTTTGAGGAAGAGGCCTATAAATTGCCGGTAAAGTACCCTATTCAGACAGTTGTGGATTTGGGAGCAAATATTGGTCTGTATACTTTATTCACTAAACGGGAGCATCCGGAAGCCCAAGTTATCTGCGTAGAGCCCGATCCAGCCAATTTTGAATTGCTGAGAAAGAATACCAATCCATACAACGGAATCTACCTTGAGCAAGCCGGGATTTGGCATTCGGCGGTCACGCTTGAACTAAAGAATCCCCATGGATATCCCTTCACTATTTATTCGGAAGAAAATTTAGTCTCAGGCAATGTCCAAGCGGTATCAATGGATTGGATCGTAACCAAATACCAACTGAAACGCATCGATTTGCTCAAAGTGGATATTGAAGGTGCAGAGCGGATGCTTTTTTCCAGAGATTACCAAAATTGGCTCAAACGAGTGAAGATTCTTCAGATAGAACTTCACGACCGCCGCTTCCCGGGCTGTGGCCAGGCGTTCTTTAAGGCGATCGTAGAGGTGTTTGGTGTATTCAATTTCTATACGAGAGGCAACGTTACCACAATTGTAAATAAAAGGATTCCGTAGAAAGTATGGTTTGAGGAATACAAAGTTCATACAATCCTTTCAAAAGCCAGTTTCTTTGCCCATTTTTGAGCATTTCTGGTGTACTTTTTGTTTGCAAGCAACTCTTCTAATGCCTGATTGATAGCCTCCAAAGAACTTTGAGAGGAAAGAGATAGACCCACTTGATGGTAGACCACCCTAGCGGCATTTCCTGGATAATCAAAGACGTTCTTAGGCGGTATTACCAGCAGGGGTATTCCCAGTGCTAACGCTTCGTATACCGCTCCTCCACCGCCATGGGTGATTAACAGACTCGATTGCTTTACCAAGAAAAGTTGAGGCAACGATTTCATAAAAATGAGATTAACTGCCGTCTTTTTTACTCTTGAAGCGATGGGGACGGGTAGTTTTGCAATAAAAAGAATACGTTTAAATTTTTCCGCTAGGGCATTCAGTGAATCGAAAAATTTGACCAGGGAATCATCACTAACCAAATCCTTTATCACCGTCCCAAACGATACAGTGATCAGTTTGTTTTCGGGGTTTTTTCCCAGATGATGTGCCACCATGTTTGAAAGTAGAGGCGCCACATCTTCTGGTCTCGAAAGGTCGATGGATGGTCCTCCATAGTGCTCCCAAGGTTTGAGGGGTTGTCCACCAAAGTCAAAAGAAGCATCGTGCAGGTAGATTTTTTTAATGCCTGATACTGCCGGGTGCAGTTTATTGAACGTCCAAATCCGATGTCCCAATTCGACTATATGCTCGCTGAAAAGTGCATGAATGAGCTTTTGAGACGCCGAAATAGACTCTCCTTGTTCCTCTATGTGTTTGGACCATAAAACGGTAGCCTCAGGACCAGGCATGCCGTACCTATCTTGGGGTGGAAAGCCAGAGTTTGGAATCGAAGGGAGAAATGGTGTATGCACTTCGATTTGATCGGCAAAACCTGCTGGTATTAGGCAATGAAGCTCGATGCTGCAAAATTCATCGACAAATAGTTTATTTGGTGCGAAAGCATTTATGGCATCGAGCAGGACCGAGCGACATGTGGCCACTTCCGATAGCACGTCGTTGATAGTTTTTTGTGCTGGATAGTTTCTAAAAGCCGTGTACATAGGAAAAATCCCAAGTACCTGTACCGTGGCACCGGGTAGTTTCCAATTCGGTGGTTTTTTAGCCAGTAGGATATAATTTACTTCGTGGCCCTCTGAAATCAGTTGTTTGGCTAGGCGAAAAGTGCGGTACACGTGCCCTGCAAAAGCGGTGTAAATAAAAAGAATCCTCATACTGGAAATTCCACGATCGCCTGCACGTCTGCTAGCCTCCCACTTTTTTTACCTTGTATCCTTCCGCTGTTAGAAAATCCAAGATCTTGTCGCGAAAATCACCCTGTATCAGAATTTCTCCGTCTTTAACGTTTCCACCGACCCCACATTTGATCTTGATGGCCTTTCCCAGTGCTTTTAAATCTTCCTCAATACCTTCAAAGCCGGTTACGAGGGTGACCTGCTTGCCACCGCGTGCTTTTTTGTCCAATTGGATATGCAGACGCTGCTGCTGAGGGGGAAGGGTTACTCCATCGCCGTCTTTGTTGTCATCGAAGTCAAAATCCTCCGAGGTGGAATAAACCACTCCGTCCCGCTTCTTCCAGTCGTTGGATTTTTTTTTGCCCATGCTGCCTTATTTAAATTTCATCGTCCAAACCGGCCGGATGGCGGCATTTACCACGTCTTCGGCTATGCTGCCCCCCAATAGATGCATGAGGCCTGTTCGCCCGTGTGTAGCCATGGCGATCATGTCTGCGTCTACGTCGTCTGCATATTCCAAAATCCCCTCTTCCTCGCTACCCGAATTGAATATTTCTACTTTTACGTTGGTTAGCTCGTTTGCCTTGATAAAGGCTTGCATATTCTTTTTGGATACCAGCGTGTTTTCAAAGGAATTGGGGGTATTGATCTTAACCAGACTGAGTTCGGCACCCAATAGGCTTTGAAGGTCCTTTAGTTCCCGAATGACTTTTTTGCTGTTTTCACTAAAATCACTGGCAAACACTATATTTTTGATGTCCTCGGCTTTGGTGGGCTGTTTTACTGTGATGACAGGGCACTTGGAGTGTCGTACTACTTTCTCGGTATTCGAACCAATCAGGAGTTCCTCCAGGCCGCTCGAGCCCTTGGACCCCATCACTACCAGATCGGCCTTGATCTCGGTAATTTCAGAAGCGATACCTGCGTAGGGATTTCCAAAAGAAATTTTGGTGCTAAACTGATAAGGCTTAACGGCGTGTAGTTCTTCCAATGCCTTCATCTGTGCCTTGCGTTTGTCTACCATTTCGGCCATGAAGATCTTGTCTACGTAATTCTCTTCCAAGTTTACTTCCCCAATGGTGTTAAAATGTTGGGTGGTGGGTATTTCGACAACGTGTACTAGTTTCAGTTTGCAGGCGGCCTTTGAAGCAAGCTCTTGTGCCAACTCAAAGGCGTATTCTGCCTCTTGGGAAAAATCGTAGGGAACCAGTATGCTTTTCATATGTTTTTAGTTGTTTTTTTAAGTAAGGTCCATCCACAGACCGATAATGGTGAAACAATCACGACCGAATTTGAACGTTACGGGATACGGGAATTAATCTGTTATCCACGGTTTATTTTGATGCAGTAAGCTACAAAAAACTACTTAAAATCCGTAACGGTTGGAAGGAATAGTTTTAGAAAAACAAGTGACCAATCCCAAATGCGATCACCCACAGCAAGGTACTGAGGGCCATTTTTTTTAAATAGGGGTCGGTATTGACAGCCGATTCGGCCCGATGAACGCCACGGCCCACCACCCACATCAAGGGCAGCACTAGGAGGAAGGTGAATCCCCCAAGTGATTTCCCAGAGAGCAGAAAGACAGCCATGCTTAGATTCCCACCGATAATCAATAGCCAATTGTACCGTACAGCCGCCACTCTCCCAATACGAACGGGAATGGATTTTTTGCCGGCGACACGGTCGGATTCAATATCCCGAATATTATTTATGTTTAATACCGCCATGGAAAAGAAACCAAGCGAACAGGCTGGAAGAAGTATCCAGGGGTTAAACGTGCCACTGTGTAAAAAGTACGTGCCCAATACACCGCTTAGGCCAAAAAAAAGGAAAACAGACAGGTCGCCCAAGCCCATGTAGCCATAGGGGTTTTTGCCAGTGGTGTAATTGATGGCGGCGAAAATGGCGAGCAGTCCCAGAGCTAAAAAACCCAAAAACACGATCAGGTCCTCAAAAGCCACGTAGAGCAACCACACCCCACAAATCAGCGATAATACTCCGCAGAGTATCATGGCCTGTTTCATTTCAGCAGGACTGATCACACCAGACTGCACCGCCCGTACGGGTCCTTGGCGGTCCGCATGGTCGGCACCATGTACACTGTCACCGTAATCATTGGCCAAGTTGGATAGTACCTGGAGCAAAACCGTGGTAAGCGAAGCCAACAGCAGGACTTCCCAGCGCAAAGTACCGTCTCCCGCAGCAAGTATGCTGCCAAGAAAGATGCTCGACAAGGCCAAAGGAAGGGTTCTAAGCCGAAAGGCATGCAGCCATGCCTGTTTCTTTGAGGTTAACGTGATTTCCAAATCGGGAGAAATGCTGGGTGGTACTTCATTTTTGAGGTATTCATGGAGGCACTAACCATAAAAATCAACACCCAAAGCCGTGAACGGCCTTGGGCGCTTAGCATCATGTGACCGAATCTCTATGCATTGATCAATGCCAGAATTTCCGCATCCATAGGCTTGGTGGAGGAAGGGAAGAATTTGACCAATTCTCCTTTTTCGTTTACGAAATACTTGCAGAAATTCCAAGATGGTTCTGCATTGTTCCATCCATTCAGGTTTTTATCGGAAAGCCATCGGTAGAGCGGATGCTTGTCTACTCCCTTTACCGAGATCTTCTCGAAAAGCTGAAAGGTTACTCCATAATTTTCGGTACAGAAAGACTTGATATCTTCGTGTGTTCCGGGTTCCTGTCCGCCAAAATTATTGGCTGGAAAAGCCAGTATGGTTACTTTGTCACCGTATTTTTCATTCAGTTCCTGCAAGTCTGCATATTGGGGGGTGTAGCCGCATTTAGAAGCCACATTGACCAGCAATAGCTTTTTGCCTTTGTAACTGGAGAAGTCGACATCGTTTCCATCTATGTCTTTCAGCTTAAAATCGTAAATGGACTTTTCCATAGGGGTGTTTTCTGGATGGTTTGCGTCGTTTGGGGCAGGAGTCAAGCCCACGACCAAGGCTACAGCCAAGGTAGTAAATGAGATAAAGAGTGTGTTCATAGTTACATTTTTTCGGGTACATGTATGCCTAATAACTTCATGCCTTTCCGGATTGTTTTGGCGACTTCGTTAGAAAGAGCTACTCGGAAGGCCTGGACCTGTCCTTTGGTTTCGCTAAATATAGGAAGTTCCGCATAAAATCGGTTGTATTCTTTGGCCAAATCAAATAAGTACTGGGCAATTACTGAGGGGGAATACTCGTCGGCGGCGGTTTGTAATTTTTTTTCGTAGTCCTGTAGTAGGATGATCAGGTTTTTTTCTGTTTCTCCAATAAAGTCTAGGCCAATCAGGCTTTCCGGTCCGTAGTTTAATCCGATCTGATCGGCTTTTCGACGGATCGCTGAGATACGCGCATGGGTATATTGAATAAAGGGCCCCGTATTGCCTTGAAATTCGATGGACTCGGCAGGATTGAAAAGCATGCGCTTTTTGGGGTCCACTTTGAGCAGAAAGTACTTGAGGGCGCCCATTCCCAAGGTTTGATAGAGCTGTTCGGCTTCCTCCTCAGAAAAACCTTCGATTTTACCCAGCTCTTGGGTGTGTTCCCGGGCGGTATCCACCATCTCAGCCATTAAATCGTCCGCATCCACCACGGTGCCTTCACGCGATTTCATCTTCCCCGAGGGCAGGTCTACCATACCGTAGGAGAGGTGGTACAAGCCGTCTCCATAGGGACGGCCCAGCTTGCGCATGATCTTAAAGAGCACGTCGAAATGATAATCCTGTTCGTTGCCGACCACATACACGGACCGTGTGATGTGAAAGTCTTTGTATTTCAGGTCGGCGGTTCCCATGTCCTGTGTAATATACACCGAGGTGCCATCGGCACGGAGTACCAGTTTTTCATCCAGTCCTTCGTCGGTCAGATCCACCCAAACCGATCCATTGGGTTTTTTGAAGAAAACGCCTTTCTCCAGTCCTTCTGCCACGATGTCCTTGCCCAACAGGTAGGTGTCCGACTCGTAATAGGTTTTATCGAAATCCACCCCCATGGTTCGATAGGTGGCCGAAAAACCTTCGTACACCCACCCGTTCATGGTTTTCCAAAGGCTCACCACTTCCTCATTTCCTTTTTCCCATTGGATGAGCATTTCTTGTGCTTCCAGCATCCAGGGAGCCTGCTTTTTGGCCTCCTCTTTGTCCATACCGGCCGCCACAAGTTCCTCGATTTGCTTTTTGTATTCTTTGTCAAAAAGCACGTAGTATTTCCCGGCTAGGTGATCGCCCTTGATGCCGGCAGAATCCGGTGTTTCTCCATTGCTCAGCTTCTGATAGGCCACCATGGACTTGCAGATGTGGATGCCGCGGTCATTTACCAGATTGGCCTTGATCACGTCAAAGCCGTTGGCCTGGAGGATTTCTGACACCGCATAGCCCAAAAAGTTATTGCGAAGGTGGCCCAGATGCAAAGGTTTATTTGTGTTGGGGGAGCTGTATTCCACCATGACCTTCTCGCCGTTGGGTGCAAGCTGGCCAAAATCCGGATTGGAGACGATGCGCTGGAAAACCTCTATCCAGTGCGATTCTTCAAGGGAAATATTTAAAAACCCCTTGATCACGTTGTAATCGGAAACGATCGCTACCTGTTCCTTAAGGTACTCTCCGATGCGTTTGCCGCTCTCTTCGGGGGATAGGCGGGTTACCTTGAGAAAGGGGAACAACACAAAGGTGTAGTTGCCCTCAAATTCTTTCCGTGTAGGCTGCAGCGCCAGTTTTTCCGGAGCCACTTCGTGGTCAAAAAGTGATTTGAAAGCCGATGATATATGATGAAGTAACTGGTTTTCGATATCCATAACGGGGTTTTTGGTCAGTAAGGTGTTAATGCTGAACGTATGTTTGCTTAACCAAAAGCGGTGCAAATATAGCGTTTTCCCGTCATTTGACTGCCTTCTAGCCCACTAAATCACCCATTTGCCAATCCGGGTGGTGTTAGAAATTTTCGACCAGGGAGCGGGTAGTTGATTCCAGGATATCGAAGGCGTTTTCTGCCATGGTATTTTCGGTATCCAACGTTGGGTTGACCTCCACAATTTCCCACGCACATACCCGGCGGTCCTTGATGAGCTCGGTATTCAAGTCGATCGCTTCCTCCACGGATAGCCCGTCAGGAACAGGGGTTCCCGTTCCTTTGGAGATGGCGCTGTCCAAGCTGTCCACGTCGAAGGATATATAGATTTGATCGCAGTCTGACAGGTGTTCCAGTACAACGCGACTGCATTGTGCCACGCCCCATTCCCGTATGGATGCTACGGGGACGCGCATCATTCCGTGGGTTTCGATGAGCTGATCTTCTGGGCTCTCGGTATCACGCAGCGCAATGAAGACGATGTCTTCCGGGGCAATTTTTGGATGGGGTCCGCCCAGGTGGGTGATTTTTTGCCAATAGGCCAAAGTCACCTCATCCGGATCGTTTTGTCGGCAGGGTAGGTTGTCCATACCGAGGCACATGGCTAGAGGCATACCGTGCATGTTTCCAGACGGAGTGGTATAGGGGGAGTGGAGGTCGGCATGTGCATCTATCCAGATCACACCCAGACGTTTGTCCGGGTCAGCGGCCTTGATTCCCATGATAGTGCCAGCGGCCGTGGAGTGGTCGCCGGCAAGCACGATGGGAAATTGCTTTTTTTCCCGGATTGTTTTGATGGTATGGAACACGTTTCGGATTACTTCGTACACACCGTCCACGTACTTGGCGTGGGGAAACTTATTGCCCTTCCAAAGATAGTTGTTGGCATCCGGCACGTTGATTGGCTCAAAGCGGGCAAAGAAATTGGATTGCTTATCCAGACTGGCCACCTTGAGGGCATCTATGCCCATGCTTGCACCACGCGTTCCAGCCGCCAGTTCCGAACGCACTTCCACTAGTTTGATTTGTCGTTTGATCCCTTTCATGTGGTCCGCAATATTTTTTGCATTTCATTTCGTTTGCCATTCCGAATACATTGGGAGAAAATTTACCGGAGCGAAATGGTTCTAACTATTTGGGTTACCTGTGTCACACCCGATTTCCTAAAACAAAAATAGCAAGGAAGTCCGGATTCCTGTGCATCGAGGTAGTGGCATGGATAAATGAGCGCTAAAAAGGCATTGCAGGAAGTTTTGGAGATAGAAATTTTGTGATCAATCGAATAGCTAGCGTATAAAACTTAAAAATACATCGTTCAAGTTATTTTATATTCAAATCAAAAAGTCTATTTTTAGGTGGAGGAGGTTAAAGTAGCGGATGTTTCACTGTAACATAAGAATCGATTTTCAATTTTTTTAACTTTTTGTTATGTAAGCTGGACGAAACTGCTAGTAAGAGGAGTACTAGTTCTAGTATAGTATTTGAAATAGATAATTTTAACACTTAAACATAATAAACTATGAAATGGTATTTAAAAGTTTTAAGACAGTACGCTGATTTTAATGGTAGAGCAAGAAGAAAAGAGTATTGGATGTTTGTGTTGTTCAATATTGTTTTTGCACTTGTCGCAATGTTTTTTGATAATATTTTGGGTTTAACGGTCGCCGAACTCCCTTATGGAGTGTTTTATTTTGCGTATGTGCTGGCTGTTTTCATTCCCGGCCTAGCGGCAGCCGTTAGAAGACTCCACGATATTGGAAGAAGTGGCTGGATGATACTAATTGGTCTGATCCCGATCATTGGCGGTATTTGGTTGTTGGTATTGATGGTGACCGAGGGCACTTCTGGGGAAAACAAATACGGAAGCGATCCCAAAGCGACTTTTGCCTTAGAAATATAATTATAGCGGCTATTTCACTCCAAGGTTCAGTATATGTAGCTTTGCTAGAGGTGCACTGCCTACGTGTCAGGCAGTGCACCTATTCCGTAGGATATGATTGGGAAACAGAATGATCCCAATAACAAATCTCGGAGTTTTGAATCGGCGACTGATAATCAGGTTATGGGGTTTGATACAGTCAATTCTTTCTCCGGTCTTGGAAAATTTTCTTCAGCAAGGTGGTATCCTTAGCCCCTGCATAGGATCCTTGTTCTTCCAAGAAGTCTAAATATTCGTCTATATACCGTTGACTTATCTGGGAATTGTCGCCGTATTTTTCTCTCAGAGAATCTAGCTGCTTGTGGAGCGTTGCTCGAATTTCGGCATACGCTGGATCTTTGTATACGTTTTTTAGTTCATAGGGATCGTTTTGTCTATCGATTAGTTCCCATTCGTCGGTGTCAAAATAATAATGGACCAGTTTGTAATCCTTGGTGATGATCGCGTAGTGTCGCTTCACCATGTGGATGGATGGATACTCGTAGTAATGGTAATAGACAGCGTCCCGCTGCCATTCATCTCCCTTGCCTGTAAGAAAGGGCATAAGGCTTTGCCCTTGCATATCAGTTGGTGCAACTAGATCGGCGGCCTCCAAGAAGGTTTGTGCAAAATCCAGGTTTTGCACCAACGCATCGGAACGAACGCCTTGCGGGGTTTTGCCCGGCCAGGCCATCAGCAGGGGTGTTTTGAAGGATTCGTTGTAAACAAAACGCTTATCGTACCACCCATGCTCGCCCAGGTAAAATCCTTGGTCTGAGGTGTACACAATGATGGTGTTTTCCATCAGGCCATTCTCTTCCAGGTAATCGAGTACTCTTCCGACATTTTCGTCTACCGACTGAATAGTGCCCAAGTAGTCTTGCATGTAGCGCTGGTAGCGCCATTTCATTTGATCCTCTTTACTCATGGAAGGATACGCTTTTTTAAACTCCTCGTTAACCACGCTGTAAGCTGCATCCCATTTAGCACGCTGGGTGGGGTTCATGCGACCTACCTCCCGGTCAAAAGCTCCCTCGTCCCAGTCGGAAGTACCTTTTATGCCCAATTCCTGCATTACCTCGGGATAGATCTTGGAGTCTCCTGCCCAATGCATGTCAGTAAGTAGGTTCATTTCGGCTTCTCTAGCAGGTCTGCCGCGACCGGAATAGTCGTCGAACAGAGTGGGTGGTTCAGGAAAGGTGCGTGTTGTAAAATCCTCAAAATGGCGCTCTGCCATCAGCCATTCCCTGTGTGGTGCCTTGTGCAGGTACATCAACAAAAAGGGTTGGTCTTCCTTGCGGTCGTTTTCCAGCCAGTTTAAGGTCATATCGGTGATGATGTCGGTAACGTATCCTTCTATGCGGACTGTTCCTTCATCCTTGGTGATGAAGTCTGGATTATAGTAGGTACCCTGTCCAGGCAATATTTTGAATTGGTCAAATCCCTTGGGATTGTTGCCAAAATGTAATTTTCCAAACATGGCTGTTTGATACCCGGCCTCATGGAGCAATTGAGGAAAGGTGATATTGGTGGTATCAAAAGGAAAATGGTTGTCTACTTTCCCATTTATATGACTGTGCTTGCCGGTTAGGATGGTCGCTCTAGATGGTGCGCAGATTGAGTTGGTGACTGAGGCGTTGGTAAAAAGTATGCCCATTTTCGCAATTCGGTCGATATTTGGAGTTTCAATGAGTCGGTTGTCATAAGCGGAAATGGCCTGATAGGCGTGATCATCGGACATGATAAAGACGATATTTGGCCTAGTAGGGTGCCGTTCTGTTTCTTTCTGGTTACAGGAAAACTGTGCAATGACGGTCAGCACCAGTAGGGAAAGCGAGACTTTGTGCATGGGATGTAATTTTTTAAACAAGGGTGGTTCGAGGAGCGCAACTGCGTCGGGCAAAAGCAACTTGCATGCTCAGCGAGATTGTTCTAGTTGATTTCGGGCAAAGTAAATGTATTATTTGTGAAATACCACCGTAACTGTATGAAATATCGGTATTTTGGAGGAATCCTTTGATCTGTTTTGGATGATTCGAGAATGGTGGTTACCTTGGACCGTTCATTACCCGAGTATTTTATACCTAATTCGCCCCTAAACGTTCACGTTATCATCACCTTAAGGAATACGCAATGCATTCATCTGTCATTTTTCTTTTATGGGCTTTGGTCCATGGTTTTCTTGTAACTCCCCAGAAAGGGGCTCAAATGCCCAATGTCTTGTTTCTGTTTGCTGACGACCAACAGGCCGATGCTTTGGGTATTTCGGGTAACCCATACATCCATACGCCAAATATAGATCAATTGGCCCGGGAGGGTAGTCGGTTTTCAAATGCATATGTCATGGGAGGGCATCACGGCGCGATCTGTATGGCAAGTAGGGCCATGCTTATGAGTGGTAATAACTTTTTTCGAGTGTATGACCGTCTAAATGGTGTACATACGATGCCGATGGCCTTTGCTGAGGCGGGATATACGACCTATGGAACTGGTAAATGGCACAATGAAAAAGAAGCTTTTGAAGCTAGCTTTCATCATGGAAGAAACGTCTACCTAGGAGGAATGGCGGATCATTACGATATCAACCTCCGTGACTATGGGACAGATGGCAGGTTGGGTGACCCGGTCAAGAAAGGGTATTCGACAGATATTTTTGCACAAACCGCTATCGATTTCTTACAGGAACATACTCAAAGCCATCCTGGCAAGCCCTTTTTTTGTTATGTCTCTTTTACAGCTCCGCACGACCCTTATTCACCTGAGGCTTCCTACATCGATCACTACCCGGATGGTTCACTGCCGCTGCCTGGAAACTACATGCCGCATCATCCGTTTGAATTTGATCAGTTGACCGTTCGGGACGAGAACCTTACCGGGTGGCCTCGTCGTCCGGAAGTAATTCAAATGATCCTGTCGGACTATTATGCCTTGGTCACCCATTTGGATGCACAGATAGGCAGGATTATAGCGGCGCTTAAAGCAACCGGTCAGTATGATAATACCATCATTGTTTACGCCGCTGACAATGGTCTGGCAGTAGGTCGCCACGGCCTGCTTGGAAAGCAAAACCTATACGAACACTCGATCAAAGTTCCACTGATCCTCAAAGGGCCCGGAATTGCTGAAAACCAGGTATTGGATGCCTTTGCTTATATTCACGATATTTTCCCAACGCTCGCTCAATTGGCTGGTGTGCCCATTTCCGAAAAGTTGGAGGGGCAAAGCTTGGTGCCGGTAATTCAGGGTACGCAGCAGCAGGTCAGAAATTCCCTTTTTACGGCCTACAGACACACTGTTCGTGCGATCAGGGATGAGCGCTGGAAATTGATCCGCTACCCTGAACGGGATTACACTCAGCTCTTCGATTTAATAAGGGATCCGTTGGAGTTGAATAATCTAGCGCAGTCTGGCAGCCACAACGAGACAGTTGATAGACTCACCCAACTAATGAAAGATTGGCAGTCGGATTATGGGGATGAACATCCGCTGACTGCCAAAGAGATCAAGCCCCTGGTCTACGATCCCGACACTTTGGTCAGAAAGCCGGATCAGTGGCAGCCGGAATATATTCTTAAGCGCTATTTTGGAGAAAAGTAATATTTGTATCACTTCGGTAAAAAGAAGACGGCATTTGGTATCTATTTGAATGCGAATGTCTAAGGATGACTGATCAGATTGATCACTTTACCGATTAGCGTCACTTTATGACAAAGTCTTATAGCACCATTCGTTTTCGAAGTCAATTGGGTCCAACCATCCGTTGTTGCCTCCGTTTATCCCCGTTTTGGACGGATGCTGGATTCTCGAATCCGTTTGGGGCGCTATTTTTGCAAAAGGTATGTCTTTGGCCTACATTTATTTTTCGATAAGCCCAAAGTTCATAATTTTATTAGTCAACAGCCCTGTTTTTAACCACCTATTTGATCTCTGGACGATGAAACACCACGAAAACCGTCGATCGTTTGTAAAGAAGGCACTAGCTCTCACGGGAGCATTTTCTGCCACCAACCTGTTTACCCAACTCCATGCGGAGGAGTGGAGCAGCATGCAAACCAAACACCAACATACTTCACCTGAAGAGCTTGCCGAAAATGAGGATTATTGGAGTCATATTCAGCGGGCGTACACAGCTAGTTCCTCTCCTGTTATGAATCTGAATAACGGAGGTGTTTCCCCATCGCCTTTGGTCGTGCAGCAGGCTGTGGAGAGGTATAATCTGTTATCCAATCAGGCGCCCTCGTACTATATGTGGCGAATTTTGGACCAGGGACGTGAGCCTTTAAGGGACAAGCTGGCACTCTTGGCGGGATGTGACCCAGAGGAAATCGCTGTGAATAGGAATGCTACAGAGGCATTAAATACCGTTATTTTTGGACTGGATTTACAACGTGGAGACGAGGTGATCGGCTGCTATCAGGATTATCCCAATATGATGCAGGCATGGTCTCAACGTGCGGATAGAGAGGGTATTGTTTATAAACAATTGAGTTTTGATTTCCCCATCGAAGACGAGGACCTTATTGTAGAGAAATTTCGACAAGCTATCACTTCAAAAACAAAAGTTATCCACGTCACCCACGTGATTAACTGGGTAGGACAGATCATGCCTGTAAGAAAGATCTGTCGCATGGCGCATGAACGGGGCATAGAAGTTATTGTGGATGGAGCGCATTCTTTTGGGCTGTTGGACTTTCAAATACCGGATTTAGAGGCAGATTATTTTGGCACCAGCTTACATAAGTACCTTTCTGCTCCGATAGGTAGTGGCATGCTTTGGATAAAAAAGGATAAAATTTCAAAAGTTTGGCCCTTGTTGTGTAACGGAGATCCGAAGAGTGGAGATATCCGAAAGTTTGAAACGTTGGGGACCCGCTCTTTTCCCATTGAGCAGGGTATCGGTGAGGCGTTGAATTTTCACCAGGCCATTGGTACCAAGCGCAAGGAAGCGCGCATTCGCTATCTGAAAAACTATTGGGCCGAAAAGGCCCTGCAAATACATGGAGTTAAGCTTCACACTTCTTTGAAAAAGGAATTTAGTTGTGCCATAGCAGGAGTTTCCATAGAAGGGATGAGTACGTCCCAATTGGGGAATACGTTATTGAACGATTTCAGAATCCACACCACTTCTATCGTGTACCACAACATCGATTGTGTTAGGGTTTCTCCGCACGTCTATACGAGTTTAGCGGATTTAGATCGGTTTGTGTATGCACTAGGTAAGATCGCTGAAGGCGTGAATCTTTCAGGACTATCCACACATAATCCATAGGTTAAGAATATCTCTTAAAGGATATTAGTTTTAAAGTTTCAGCGGAGATGTGTCTCCGATTGCTGGGCCAATTGGGATTATTTCGCAGTTCCGAATCCCTATTACGGCTTCCGTATTTACCAAAACGAAGGTGATGGAAATTTTTGGGAGGCTGGGTTCTATCCGCAGTTTGGAACCGAGCGGTCAGGATGCTGGTGAGATTAGGTAAAAAAAAGCGATTGATTTAACGTAAAAAGCCCTCGAACACATCAGCGTTCAAGGGCTTCCTCCATTCCTATTTATTTTCGAGCGATCGCTTTCTTCGCGGCTTTCACGATATTGGCGGCATTTAGGCCGTATTTTTCCAACAATTGAGTCGGTGTGCCGGATTCTCCGAAAGAGTCATCTACACCGATAAATTCCATTGGTACGGGTTGATTTCGGCTAAGCGTTTGGGCTATGCTGTCGCCTAAGCCACCGTTGTACTGGTGCTCCTCTGCGGATACGGCACAGCCTGTTTTCGCTACGGATTCCAGGATCGCTTCGGTATCCAGCGGTTTGATCGTGTGGATGTTGATCACTTCGGCGGATATGCCTTCTTCTCTTAGCATGGCTTCTGCTACCACAGCCTCCCAAACCAGGTGCCCGGTAGCGAAGATGGTTACATCTTTTCCGTCGATCATCTTCCAAGCTTTCCCAATTTCAAACTTTTGGTCAGCCGGTGTGAAAATGGGCCAGCTGGGCCGTCCAAAGCGAAGGTAAACGGGACCTTCGTGGTCTGCAATGGCAATAGTCGCAGCTTTGGTCTGATTGTAATCGCAGGGGTTGATGACGGTCATGTGGGGCAGCATTTTCATCATGCCCACGTCCTCCAGTATTTGGTGGGTAGCACCGTCTTCACCAAGGGTAAGGCCTGCATGAGAGGCGCATATCTTGACGTTTTTATCCGAATAGGCGATAGATTGCCGTATCTGATCGTACACTCTGCCGGTAGAGAAATTGGCGAAGGTACCTGTATAGGGGATTTTTCCACCGATGGTCATGCCCGCGGCTATACCCATCATGTTCGCTTCTGCTATCCCAACCTGAAAAAAGCGGTCTGGGAATTCCTTCTGAAAAGCGCCCATCTTTAAGGAGCCGATAAGGTCGGCACAAAGTCCCACGACGTTCGGGTTTTTACGCCCCACTTCCAAAAATCCGTCACCGAAACCGGATCGGGTATCTTTTTTTTCGGTATAGGTAAATTTTAAATCCAATGTTTTTTCCATGATCTGTTTCTTTTTGTTAGCCCTCTGATAGGGTGGCCCATCTGCTTAGTAATCTCCCAGGGTTTCTTCCAACTGACCCAAGGCCGACGCCAATTGCTCGTCGTTTGGAGCTACGCCGTGCCACTTGTGGGTTCCCACCATGAAGTCCACGCCATAGCCCATTTCGGTATGTAGCAGGTTCAGAACGGGCTTTCCGTTACCAAGGAGGCTTTTTGCCTTTTCCAGTCCGGCTAGTACGGCTTCTATGTCGTTGCCTTGTTTGGTTTCGATTACTTGCCATCCGAACGCCTCCCATTTGGCTTTCAGGTCCAGCAGGTTCATGATTTTTTCTGTAGGGCCGTCTATTTGCTGACGGTTTAGGTCAATGGTAGCGATCAGGTTGTCCACTTGGTGGTGGGGGGCAGCCATGGCTGCTTCCCATACCTGACCTTCCTGTTGTTCACCATCACCCATTAGTGCATAGACGGTACGGTTATCGCCGTTTAATTTTTTAGCCAGGGCTGCACCAATTGCCACGGATAAGCCTTGACCTAGGGAACCGGAGGCGATTCGGATGCCAGGAAGATGCTCGTGGGTAGCCGGGTGTCCTTGTAATCGACTGTTGATTTTTCGGAAAGTGGCGAGCTCTTCGGTAGAAAAGTAACCGGATCGTGCCAATACACTATACCATACCGGTGAGATGTGGCCATTTGATAGAAAGAAAAGGTCTTCACCCACTCCGTCCATTTGAAAGTCACTATTGTGCTCCATCTGATGGAAATAAAGGGCTACGAAAAATTCCGTGCAGCCCAACGAGGCTCCGGGATGTCCGGAATTTACCCCGTGTACCATACGCAGGATGTCCCTGCGCACCTGGGAACAGATGTTTGCTAATTGTTCAGTTGAAAGCTTTTCCATGAATAGGAATTAATTGATTATTTGATTGGTGTGTTCTTTGGTTTTTACTTTATCGATGATCTGACTGATTTTTCCTTCTTCATCAATCACGAAAGTGGTTCTTGCCGTTCCCATGTATTTGCGTCCATACATGGATTTTTCTACCCAGGTGCCGTACTTTTCGTGCACCGACTTGTCTTCATCGGCCAGTAGGGTAAAAGGGAGTTCGTATTTTTCGATAAATTTTTGGTGGGACTTTTGCGAGTCAGAGCTTACACCAAGCACCACATAACCGGCTTTTTGAAGCGCCTCGTAATTATCGCGAAGGTCACAGGCCTGAGTGGTACAGCCGGGTGTATTGTCTTTGGGGTAAAAATAGAGGATTACCTTTTTGCCTTTGAAATCACTGAGCCTGACCGTATTTCCATTTTGGTCTTTTGTTTCAAATTCCGGTGCTTGTTGACCTACTTCTATTGCCATTTTTCTAAAGGTTTAGGTTCGTCGTTTCGGTTAGGGCCATAAATATCGCAATAAATTAAATCTTTCCCCTATAAATGGCCTCGTTATTTGCCATGTCCCGCACTTTTACCACTACCTCTCCTTTGAAAGGTTTGTTGGATATTTTTTCTGACCAGATCATGGACTGCTTGTGTTCGTAGCGCATCAGTACCCATTCTCCGTCCACATAGGCTTCGAAATCCCGTATGCCGGAAAGGTTGTCCCGTATGGTGAATCTGATTTCGGAGGCGTTGATCCGAATGGGCTGTAAACTGGGAGCTATGCTGTCAGTAGCGATTACAAAGGTGCCTAGGCTTCGGGTTTTAAACCGGATACGGTCACCGTCCCAAGCACCGCCCTGAAAGCTTCGGTAGCCGTTTTCATACCGCAGATATACGTGGCTGTTGGCCCGATCTCCCTCAAAGGTGCCTGCGTCAAAGGTTACCTCGATGGGTTCCCGCAGGTATTCTGTGGGGTCGTTGATGCGGATTCCTGGTGTGCCGTTTTCCCGAAAGGGCTGCACACGGAGGTATAGGTCGTCCAGAAGGGAGTTTTCTTCAAACAGAATCTCGGCAAAGCGATCTTGATAACGCACTTCCTTTCCCAGTGGAATCCGGGCATTTACCGAGGGGAAGAGGGTTTCCGTGCATAGTTGTACCGAGTCAGGCAGCCCAAGGCGCATATCCCACAAATAGGTTTGCTTGTTACTGCCCTTGTAGGAATATGGCATTTCCATCTGGTAGCCATTGACAAAAAAGGTGGCAAAATCCCCTACGCCTGAAACTGGCCCGTGTAGCAGCATCACATGACCATCGAAGTCGACAGCTTGATTGCCCGAGGTGCTGTTAAAGGCCCGAAGCTGTTCGGAGGCCTGTTCGCCTTGCAGGGTAAGCAGCAGACGGCGGGTGTTTCTGTAGGTATCCACCAACCGAACTTCCAATTCCCGCTCCTGTTCGGGATGCAACCGAAGGGCTCCGCTCCACACGGAGTCGGGCCGGTAGAAGTCAAATAGGTTTTCGGGTCGCTTGTATAGGCGGGTGAAGCGGTTCCTATAGGTATGGGAAAGGATGTATCGGCCAAGAGAAAAGTCGATGGAATTAACTGTGCTTTCAAAGAGCTTTGTCCCCTTTTCGTGGATTTCGTAGGTGGGGAATCCATTACGGTTGTACATATCGTCGAGTTGATCGTAGGCCAGCACTTCGAGACCCACCTTTCCGCTAACCGAAATGGGAGATAGAACCTGATAGGAATCACCGACAAAGGCTACCGGGAATTCCCGACGCTGAAACTGTCCGTTTACCCGGGAGTCCATATCTAGGGGACTCACCGCTACCCGCTGTACGAAGGGGGGTATTTGATCGATGATCTCCTCAAACCCAAAATGGAGCGGGTCCAAAGCGCGGTCCAGTGAGTCCCGAATTTCAAAGTGCAGGTGTGGCCCCATCGAGGAGCCTGTATTGCCGGAATAGGCAATAACTTCTCCTTTTTTCACGCGAACTTCCTGTGCTTCCGGAAATAATTCCAGCTCGTTTTTGCGTTCGGTATACATCTTTTCCCGCATGTAGTTCGCGATGTTTGGTGCGAACTCCCTCAGGTGCGCGTAGACGGTGGTGTTGCCGCTGGGATGTTTGACGTAAAGCACATTGCCATAGCCAAAGGAGGAGATTTTCATGCGGTACACATAGCCGTCTGCCGCTGCGTAAACGGGCAGTCCTTGTCTTCCTTCGGTCTTGATATCAATGCCGCTGTGAAAGTGGTTGGGTCGGATTTCCCCCATGGTGCCGGCAAGAAAATTTCGTTCCCCGGGCTTGATCGGAAATGTAAAATATCCCTGCTGTACCTGTGCATATACGGATACCTGTGTCAATAGACCAAGGAGCAAGGCCCAGAGGCTTTGGTTACTTAACTTCGACATCCAGCATTTTTTTTCCCTCAATATATCCTTCCAAGTGATCTCCAATGGCCACCTTGCCCACACCGGCAGGTGTGCCTGTGAAGATAAGGTCGCCTGTTTTGAGGGTGAAGAACTGGGATACGTATTCGATGATCACGCCAAAATCAAACAGCAGGAGGGAGGTGTTTCCTTTCTGGCGGGTTTCGCCGTTGATGTCCAGGTGAAAGTTGATATTGGCCAAGTCCGGAAAATCACTCGCAGGTAGGAAGTCTCCTAGGGGTGCAGATCCGTTAAAGGCTTTGGCAATCTCCCAAGGCAAGCCTTTTTGTTTACACTTCTGCTGTAAGTCTCTGGCTGTAAAGTCGATTCCTAATCCGATTTCGTCGAAGTATTTATGGGCAAATTCTTTTTTGATGTACTTTCCTTCCCGGTTGATTTTTAGTACCAGTTCTACTTCGTGGTGGATGTCTTCGGAAAACTCCGGGTGGTAGAAGGGCGCACCGTTTTTGAGTAGGGCGGTGTCCGGCTTCATAAACACAACAGGTTCGGTGGGTCGTTCGTTGTGGAGCTCCTCGATATGGGCGGCGTAATTTCTGCCAATGGCGATAATCTTCATGGAAACAGCTAGTTTGAGCGCAAATAAACCCAATAACGACGGATTTTAAAAGGGATTTTTCATTTATGGACAAAGTCTGTATATTGGTTAGGAAAATAGCTATAAACCAAAAATAACCATGGAACGGACGACGCAACTTGGCCTGTGGGTAGACTACGGGCAAGCAATTCTTATCGGTTACGCAGAAGGGGAAGTCAGGGAATTTGACCGAATCACCTCTTCTCTAGGCAAGGGACGCCGGGAGGAGGGTGAGGGAAACGATAGTACGCGTTTCACTCCGAACCACGAGCACGCCTCCAACAACGAATATCGGAAGCATCAGACCGAACAACAGGTAATTTCCGAATACCTAAAACAGTTGGAGCAGGAGTTGCTTCGCTATAAAGAGGTGCTGATCTTCGGTCCGGGTACTGCCAAGGAGCAACTGCGAAACCGCCTGAAGGACAACAAAGCCTTTCGCTCCACATGGGTGGCAGTGGAAAATGCTGACAAGATGACCCAGAATCAGTTGATGGCGTTTGTGCGGGACTTTTTTCGCAAAAATGAGCCGGTTTAAGCAGGATAGGTAGTTTTTTCGGTGTGGGGGTGGGTGCTGAGGTACAGAAGATTATCCCTCGGGTCTCAGAACTCGTTCGAAAAGGCTAAAATTTATTAGAGGCTGATTTTGTTTAAGTGCGTATTATTGATTTATATTTGCATCGCTTAAGCGAGCATATCTGATCTTTTTAGAGAGTTGGGTGAGTGGCTTAAACCAGCAGTTTGCTAAACTGTCGTACGTGTCAAAGCGTACCGGGGGTTCGAATCCCCCACTCTCTACTTTAAAATAAAAACCATCCCCGTAAATCAAATATTTGCGGGGATGGTTTTTTGAGGCAGTCACGAATAAGTCACGAGAATTACTCTGAATTTGTGTTTTTTTAAAATTATCCGGTCTTGGAACTACCTAGACGAGTTATATATGGCCATTACCTGTTGATAACATAGAATGGTAAGTTTGACGAGGCAAAGTTCCCGTTACCATCAAATGCATAAACATATAGTCTATATGCACCTTCATTTTTGGGTGTTTTGAATTCTATTTCGGCTTCAAAATCTTCCGGAAGCAGTTGTATCATATTGTACTGATAGGGATTGACTTCATAAAACTTAGATTCTTCTTCTCTTATTTCCCATCGAAAGGTAATAGGATCGTTTTCTCGATCTTCGACTATTGCTTCAGCGCTGTAACTGGAGTCTGCGGTTAAATAGGTATTCAGAGAAGGAACCTGACCATCCAGTAGTAATTGTTCAATCCTAGGTGCAAAGTTACCAGGCTCTTGTCCGGTCCAGGTCCATCTTAAAAATTGAACGGATTCGGATTCATATCCCTCTTCTGAAAATAAACTAAACCATGTTGGGGTAATTTCGAATTTGTTGCCCCAGTAAAAAGCGTAGGTTCCAATCAGGGCCAGAGAATCTTGGCTTATTAGTTCCCAATACTGATTTTGATATGCTGTTTTCAAAGAGTTGCTCATCTCCAAAGGTGCCCCCCATTCGGTATCCTGTACTTCCCAGTGTCCGGGTGGTCCCCACTCAGAAAGTATATAGGCCTTGCCCCATCCTTTATTGCCATAATTTTTATTACTGGCGTAAAATGGTACTATTTCACTGAACCCGTTATAGCCCAGTACGTCTATATGGGGCATTAGATACCTGGTACGACCAAAGGTCTGCATATTAATAGCCGTCATGGTAGGATGATCCGGGTCAACTTCTTTGACCATTTTGGCAATCCTATTTAGGATATAATAGACCAAATACCTTGGGCCACCCTTAAGGCTTACTTCATTTCCTACACCCCACATCAACAATGCAGGGTGATCTTTGTATTTCTCGATAGAAGGACGCAGTTCGTCAATTTTTCTATCCACAGCCCAGAGGTTCCAATAGTTAAAATCCTCTCCCCAATACGGAATGCCTACTTCAAGCCCCAAGGTAACCGTTAACCCATTTTTATGCGCCTCGTCTAGAATTTCCTCTGCGTTGTGCAGACTCCATGTTCGAATGGAATTACCTCCATAGGCAGCAAGTTTGTCAAGATGCTCCGTTCCGGCAGCGCCCTTTATTCGAAAAGGCACCCCCTCTCTGTACAAAACCGCACGCCCTTCTAGGTATTTTATTTCCACTTTAGGTTTTTTTTCAAAACTTTCGTTATTTTCGCAAGACACTATACTAACCGAAAGTAACAGCAGGAGGAGAGAGAAAAAAAGCCTCTCAGTGTAAGACTGATTTATCATTTTTAGTTACAAAATTTATCTGGTAGAGAAAAAGGGAAAATCGTACCGTGAAATTATCAAATCAAAATCAAAACTGCAAAAAAAATTAATAAATATAAAAATTTGTTCTTTAAAATAATTTTAATGTATTTTGCAACAAGTTTTTAGAAATATCTTTTAAGACTATGGGGAAGGATTTGGTTATTCAAAGGACACTTAATTTTGTGTCATTTGTGACGTTGGTGGTTTTTATATTAGGGTTTGTGTTGGAAGTGGGGATAGGGAATAAGGTACTTTACATACTTCTAACCATCTCCCTGATTTTCAAAGTAATTGAAGTGGTGTTCGAGTGGTACCACTTTTCTGCGCTTACTCCTCGAAAAAATTTGGATCCACCGCCGCGACCCCAGAGGCAATATTCGGTAGATATGTTAACCACAGCATGTCCGGGCGAACCCTTTGATATGATCGCCAGATCTTTGAAGGCTATGGTGGCTGTTAGGTATCCGCATACCAGCTACCTTTGTGATGAGGGGGACGATCCCAAGTTAAAAGCACTATGCGAAGAACTGGGGGTAATCCATGTGACGAGAGAAACGCATGAACATGCCAAAGCTGGCAATATAAATAATGCACTGAAACAGGCTACGGGTGAGCTTTGTGTGATCTTGGATCCAGACCATGCGCCATATCCTGAATTTCTCGATTATGTGGTGCACCATTTTGACGATCCGGAAATTGGGTATGTTCAGGTCGTTCAGGCCTACAAGAATCAGCCGGAGTCTTTGGTTGCACAGGCGGCCGCAGAACAAACGTACATGTATTATGGACCCTACATGGAGGCCATGAGTAAGTTCGGTACTGCCCAGGCTATTGGAGCGAATTGCACTTTCCGAAGAGAAGCCTTGGATTCGATTGGGGGACATGCTCCGGGTCTAACTGAAGATATGCATACTTCCATGTTGCTGCACGCGAAGGGGTGGAAGTCGTTGTATGTGCCTAAGATTCTCTCTTTAGGTTTGGTTCCGAGTAGTTTAGCCGCCTATTATCAACAGCAATTGAAGTGGAGTAGGGGCACCTTTGACCTTTGGGTAAATCTTTTACCCAAGTTGTTTTCTAAGTTTACTTGGAGACAGAAGATTCATTACCTGCTATTGCCCGTCTACTTTCTTTTTGGTGTAATCGGCATTATTGATGTGGTCGTGCCTGTTTATTCACTCGTCACTGGAGAGTATCCATGGCTGCTGAACCCAACCACCTTCTTTGCCTTTTTTACACCATTTCTCTTAATGAGCTTTGTGCAGCGCTTTTATGCGCAGAAATGGTTACATAAAAGAGATGAGAAGGGGATTCATATTCTTGGAGGAGTATTAAGAACTAGCACTTGGTGGGTATATACCCTTGGCTTTGTATATACCTTGTTTAACGTAAAGGTACCTTATATCCCCACGCCCAAGGAGCATTCCACAAAGGGGGATTTCGCGCTTGGATTGCCTAATTTGTTTTTTTCCTTGCTCTCATTTGGCGCGGTTTATTATGGATTAAAGGTCGATTGGCAACCCTACAGCATGTTGATGGCATTTTTTGCTTCCATAAATGGAGTGATCTTCTTTTTGGCTTTTATTTTAGGTCAGTCCGTGATGGTGAAGAGGGTACGGAAGGCTTGGTACAAGTTCAAAACCATGGTCTATATCGAAAAGGCCGAACTGACCTATGTGAAAGTAAGTAGGTATGCCATACCCATTGCTATCATCGTCCCATTGGTATTTTCGGTTTATTTTATATTAGATGCATCTAACTTTAAGCTAGAAAACCTTCGTGCTGAGAGGGGTTCTGCCCCGCTTGATAAAGAGCTGGGAGGCTTTTATTTGGGGATCTATCTTCCAGAATTCGTGGAGGCAAATGATAGGAAGCTGATCGTTGATACGGAAGAACAGGTAAACCGAAAATGGTCCATTATATCGACCTATTTATACTGGTCAGACGGGGCTTTACCTGTGGAACACTGGGAGGCCATCCTCGAACACGGGGCTATTCCTATGATCACATGGGAACCTTGGAGCAGTTATTTTGAGGGACTCAGCGACGTTGAAGATCTCGCAAATGAAAAGAAGGTATTTAAGTACATTGTTGAGGGGTACTTTGACGAATACATAGAAGCTACCGCTATTGCCATTCGGGATTTGGATGCTCCCGTATTTCTTCGGTTTGCGCATGAAGTTGATAACCCCATGTATCCTTGGTCAGCGACCGGTGGAAATACAGCTGAGGAATTTATGGAAGCCTGGAAGTATATTCATTACAAATTTGAGTTTGCTGGTGCCCAGAATGTAAGTTGGGTATTTACTCCTTGGTCGCCAGATGCGATTGAATCCTACTTCCCATATGGTTCGGATAGTTCCATATCAGAATTTGTGGATTGGATAGGGCTTACAGCATTGAATTATGGTGCTGCTGCTGCCGATGGGCAAGCGGTAGATTTCGATCAGATCTATCTACCCTATCAGGAAAAGATCCAAGCGTTATCGTTGGAATTACCGGTGATGCTTGCAGAGTTTGGGTCTACATCTTATGACACAGATGGAGTGGAGTGGGTAAATAACTCGCTTGCGGTCGTAAAGCAAAAGTATCCGGAAATAAGATCAGCGGTACTGTTTTACAGTGATGTGGATCGAAACTGGATCACAGATTGGAGACCAAGTGAACATAGTGAATTTATTGATTGGACTTACGAGCTTTCTTCGGTTTCTAATTCCTTTAAGCCTTTTCGTACAGTAGACCTGCCTGTATTAACCTCACCTGATTTTCACAGTGTACCCACTAAAAGTACTTCAATCATTGGGGAACCGGCCGACTTTACGTTTCTGGTCGACGGACAGCCGTTTTATATGAAGGGCGTGTGTTATAATACGGGACATGATTGGGAGGAGGGTTTTATACCCTTGAGCAGAAAACAGGTCGAAGGAGATTTTAAAAAAATGAAGACGATGGGTGCCAACATCATTCGAAGGTATGAGCCCAGTATTTACGATAGAAATATATTTAGGGAGGCCAATGAACAGGGCCTCAAGATAATGTATGGCTTTTGGTTTGATCCAAAGGTTGACTATGCAAATGATCTAAAGCGACTAGCCTCTTATGAGAGAAAAGTCCTGCAGTATGTGGAGAAGCATAAAAATGAACGCTCCATAGCTGCTTGGAATATCGGAAATGAAACCTGGGGTTTGTTGAAGAAGAAATATGGGCAGCCCTATCTCACAGTGGTCAGAAAAGGCTATGTGGATTTCTTGGAAAATCTTGCTCAAAAGATTCATGCAATTGACCCAGTCAGGCCGATATTTTCGTCAGAAGAGCATGACAATGTTAGACTTTTGGGTTCCATTTTTGATTTTAGGCAACGGGCACCATCGCTGGATGCATTGGGGGTAAATTCGTACTATGAAAGCAATATCAGTGTTTTGCATGATATTTTCGCGGAAATGGACCCTGATAGACCTTACGCGGTTACTGAATTCGGTCCAAAGGGCTATTGGAACCGAGAACTGGGGGATTTTTGGAGAGATAGCATTCTAATAGAACTTTCCTCGGTATCCAAGGGACAACTTTATAAAAGACAATGGACCAATTATATCGAACCCAACAAAGGCTCGAATTTGGGAGGATTTGCTTTCAGCTGGCAAGACAGGTTCGAAGGTACAGCAACCTGGTTTGGAATTACAGATTTCAAAGGAAATCCAAAGCCTGCTTACCATTACTTGGCAAGCGCATGGGGTGGAGTACCTTTGGACGAAGATAGTTTTCCAGACCTTTCGATTGTGGGACATTGGCAGGGTGCAAAACCCAAAGAAAAAATATGGTTGACAGCAGCAATTACAAATGGATATGAAGGTTCCTTAAATTATCACTGGGAAGTATATGAAGAGGAAACATGGAAGAGGTCTAGCCCGGTGGTTAATTCGTTGGGAGAAGACCAAAAATACGTGGAAATTAAAGTCCCGAAAAGGCCCTCCAGGATTTACGTACATGCTTCCGATTCTCTTGGCAATGTCATCACAGCATCCAGACCATTGATTATCTTAGACTAGGCAAAAGGAATAGGCAATATTTAGTCAAGGAATACCTAACGCTAGAATTGCTAGGGGCTGATTTCTGCATAAACCGTGTTGTTTTGAAATCATAACGGATACGTTCGAATATTAATTTCACATATGAAGCACATAGAATTGGCTGTATTTGACATGGCGGGGACTACCGTAGACGAAGACAACGTGGTCTACAAAACCGTCACGCAGGTAATCATAGACGAGGGTTTTCAGGTTACCCTAGAGGAGGTTTTGAAATTTGGCGCAGGAAAGGAAAAGCACCAAGCCATCAAGGATGTCTTAACGGCCTCTGCCCTAACTGCCGATGTAAATTCCGTCGCCGCACGAGCGTTCGAAAATTTTGTACCTAAACTTAAGGACGCATATAAAGTGTTGGAAGTGAAGACTTTTCCGGGAGTAAAGCAAGCCATTGATCAGCTTCGGTCAAACGGTATTTTTGTCGTATTAAATACTGGGTACGATAGAAATACAGCTTCGTCTTTGCTTTTTAAGTTAGGTTGGGAAATTGGCAAGGATATAGACGGATTGGTGACAAGTGACGATGTAGATCATGGTAGGCCCGCCCCGGATATGATTTTTAAAGCCATGGAATTAACGGGTTTGAATTCGCCCTCCAGCGTATTAAAAGCGGGAGATTCCTGTATCGATATTGAGGAAGGAAAAAATGCAAATTGCGGCCTTACAATTGGAGTTTTAACTGGGGCCCAAACCAGGGAACAGCTTTCTTTGGCAAGTCCGGACTATATTTTGGAAAGTTTAGCGGATTTGCCAAATATACTATTAAAGTAAAGTTTGGGGTTCGCTTCTACTTATGTCAAAATTGCATTCAGAAGTACATCTATTAAAAACAAATTAGGGCAAGCAGATCATGATTTACATGTTGCTTGCCCTTAATTTTTTACAATTTTTTGTATGACCGATGAGAAAACTACATATCAGATCTTTTAGAAGTATCGAATCAGTCTTACTTTTTTTCTTTGGTGTTTTGGAGCTGACATGGCCGCTCCTGTAACAAAAGAAAAAACGCATGCGTTTGTGGCGTTTGATTCACAAGAACTCCAATACTCTTCTTCAACGAATCCACCAATTGCTTCTCTGTTTTCGTACAAGATTCTCATTTCTTCCCGGCTAGGCATATACCAATCGTCGTATCCATTTACGTTAAAAAGGTCTGCCAATTTTGCTGCGACAGTTCCATCATTTAACTCGCTACATTGCGTTGGATTATTGTAGTAATCCGGCAAGTTGTCATGGAAAGCAATAACCAGTTCGGTATTGGTTTTACCTGTTCCCACACCAGTTGAGGTTCCGGTAACTGCAGTACCAAAGCAACCCCATTGTGATTCAAATACTTCTACCTCGGGTGAAACAATGATACCGTGTACCTCTCCTTCTACATATCCTGGATCTGATGATCTGAGTATGTACCCTACAGAACCTCCTTCTTTGGTTTCTCCAATTTCAGGAATTTCAAGTTCTATTTCAGCAATCCTTTCACAGCTGGCACCGATTACCACCAGTCCTAACAACAACACAAAAACTCCAAAGCGATTTAACATAGTTTATTTATTTTCAGTAAATATTAAATTTTCTTGTTTTTGACTAGGTGTTTTTTCGGATATTCCCGAAATGCCCAACATCCGATTACTATAATAGTCACCACAAAGATAACTAAAGAAACCAACTATTTGAAATATTTCGTTCTAGCCCAAGGGCTTAAATACATCCTGCCAATAAATATGCCAATTTTCAGTTTTCACCCATGTAACTACAGCCTTCAAAGATGGTTTGTGCAAAAGGCCTGTACAGATAAAATTTACCTGCTTGTGGGCAGCACGAGACCCGTACCCCGATGGCTATGGGGAGTGGTGTGAGAGCATCAACCTGAGCAATTTAGCTCAGGTCAGGCTACTCATTGTAGCCTTTGCTATTTTCTTATTAATGTCTATAAATCAAGTTAATCTCAGAAAGCTCCTGTCCGATTTGGTGTATTCCATACAATATTTTTTTCGTCTGTGTTTCAGATGGCTTTTTATGTCCCTGTACATATTGTGATAGAAGTGTTGGATTCATACCAATTTTGTCAGCAAGAAACTTTGCATTTAGGACTTTATAATATTGAAAAAATTGTTTAAAATCTATTTCAAATTTCAAGTTTTCTTGACTGATTAGAATGTTTTCTTCTTCAAAATTTAGATTTGCAGCTTCTAATGCATTAATCATTAATTCGGGAATAGTCTTTCCAGTGGTAAAAATTGGATATTCTTCGGAAAATGCAGAAAATCCTGTGTCAGTTTTCTCTATGATCAATATTATTTTTTTTCTTAAAAAATTCACATCAAACAGATTTATTAATCCAATATTTTTATTCCCGCGTCCTTTAAAATCTTTTTCTCTAAGCCTTTACACATTTCTTGACTGCCATGATTAGGGAAAATTATAATTCCCTTTTTTGGTCATGCTTTAGTTTTACATGTGAACCTTTGTACGATATTGGATACCAACCATCTTTAGTCAATATTCGGTATAGTTCAGAACATTTCATCAGAAGCATTTAAATATTAATCACGATGTAAGAGTAAATTATTATTTACCTAAATGCAAGTGTTTTTCAATTCATTTTTCTGGAAGTCTTCGTCCTGCATTGGCTACAACGGTTCGCAGCTACCGGAATGTGGCGATTTCGAAACACTTCACTGTCAACCAAGCACAAACTTTGATAGATAGAAGCACAAAGCTTGATTTAACCACTGAACCGCCACTTTTGGGTAGGTGCTGTGTGTGCCCGGCATGGGCATCTGGTATCGAAGATACCATAATATTCCAGAGGGTGTGCTGATTTCTCAGCATCCCTTATCCCGAAGATCGGGACAGGCTGTGCGGGGGTAACCCTGACCTTGTCAGGCAAGGCTGCCCCGAAGCGTTAGCCCCGCTAAGGCGGGATTTCCACTTCGTTCCAACAAGTCCCCTGTTTTTCACAGGGGTGGTTTGCCGTGAGAGGACCGAGCGCAAAGAAATCTTCCAGTGGAAGATTTTAGCGAGGGGCCAGGCTGTGGGGGAGGAACCCGAAAAAGGGGATGGGCAGTCGCCCAAATGCTAAGCATGCATGAACACCGCTGAAAAATAAACACGTAGTGAATAAAGCCCGAATATGATTACTACTATCACTTTGTCACGCCTAAGACGAAAGGGTTACGAATCTATGCTTTAAAGTGTATATGATTGTTTTTAATTGCCACAACTTGTCCCGGTTTATCGGGATTGAATCTCGCATCGTTGGTTAGGAGGTCTCCGAATGATGCTTCGGGATGCTCGATTTCCTATTACCTCAAATCGCAACCTACAATCCAGTGAACTGGGACTGAGCGTTAAGAAATAATCCGCCGAGGCGGATTATTTTAGCGAAGGGCCAGGACGTCGGGGAGGTACGAGACCCGTATCCCGATGGCTATCGGGAGTGGTATGAGAGGCGCACCTCGTCAGAGAAATCTGACGAGGCTGTCAACTCGATTGGGGGCAGTTTTTTTTTAAATTAGGTTTTCAACGAGGTTTCGTCCTTGTTCTGAAAATTTCAGACTATCTCCTTCAAACCAAATAATTCCGATTCCGCGGTCTTTGCAGACATAATCTTCAATCCAGTCTATTTCATCTGGTTTTTTAGGAAATACTAAACATAGAGAAACATCATAACCGATTTCTTCTTGATACCTAAATCGATATTCATAGAGTTGACTCACTCCCTTTCGCGTTTGAGACAGTAAATTTGTGTTGCTCATGCTCTTTACTTCGAACAGAAACTTACCATCTCCAGGAATTTGGGCGAATAAGTCAATATGATCATTTTCTAGTGGATCACAGCCTTTTGATTCCAAGTACTCTTCAAGTTGTTGTAAGATCAGCTTATGACTTAGATTGCTTTTTTGTCTTTTAATTCCTGTTAGTTCAGGATCAGTTCGAGTTTGAGGAGTGGAATATGTGGAATAGCTATCTTCATCTTGATTTCTTTTCCTAAAGGCATAGGTTAGTGGAACTGAAATGGGAACTGTAGTTTTTTCTGTTGGTGTCGTTAGGTCGGTTATGAGTTCAATAGAGGAACCTTGTAAAATACCTTCTTCCTTGGTAAGAGTATTCACCACATCTGAACTAAGTGAAACTATTCCATCAAAATATCTACCCCAAGTGCCATCTACTATGGGTTTCAAAAGGTCGTTTGAGTCTTCTGCGTCATCAAAGCCATTGAAAGAGAGATTAATGCTATTTATTGCGATGAGTCTTTCTGAAAGCTCATGAAAGTCAAGTGAGTTGATGGGGTTTCTAATTCTTACACCCGATTTTTCAGGAATAAGAAAGTCTGTATGTTTTAAAATGTGGAATCTGCTTTCAAATGGTTTTGGTGGACTAATTAGGTTGTTTGAAAAGTCCACCAATGATTGCTTTACTAATTCAAGTGATGGATTTGCGTGAATGTTGATCCGTGGGTCGTTTGCCAGCGCAAAGATTTCATCGTAAGTGAGTGAAATATTGAAAATTGATTCTTGATTTAAACTGCTTTTTGCTTGAATGCCCTTGCAAATAAGCCTAAATGGAGATAGATGAATACCGTTTTATATAAACTCCAAGGTTCTGTCTCTGGTATTTGCTTGGATCCTAACCTTATCTGAATCAGAGTAATAAGCCACCCCCATGCCATTGGGATATTGGAAAAGAATAAGTTGAAGAAGCATGAAGGCTGGAACATTTGGTTCCTCAGTAACAAGAAACTTCTTTGCTGTCTCGCTAAGTATAAAGTGCCATTTACTATTGATTAACTCCACACGGTATAAACCAAGATACGCAGGATAAGCACTTATCTCATCCCTGAATTTTGAAGGGTCTCGTGCGACTGTAGAAGCTCTAGGACTAATCCTTGAAAGCCTTTCTTCTAATTCTTGTCGATCAAAGGGTTGCCTGTCAAATTCTGAAAACACAAAGGCAAGATCAATCAACTTGTTCGCCCATGATTCACTTGATGAGTGAATTTTATGACTGAATAAGTCTCTCATTTCCATTTGACAAATATTCTATTTCTAACAAATGGAGTAAATCGTGATAAGATGCCACTAACTCAGATTTGAAAATGTGCCTTTTAATATGTTGGGCTAGCAAAGCGCCAAATAAAGGTGGTACAGCGTTTCCGACTTGACGTATTATATGACGGCCAGTTCCCGAAAATTCCCACCAATCTGGAAAAGTTTGAATCCTTGCACTTTCTCGCGGTGTAACTTCCCTTGATTGGAATGGGTGGACGTGACCTTTACCTCCCCCTTTGTCAGAACCAACAATAATTGTGTAGCTAGGTCTATTTGGGTCAAGTTTGTTAATTCTTGTGTGGTGGTCACGTTCTCCGTGCACAAGAGATCCATACCTGTCAATTATTCGTTGGCTATGCTTTCTGCCAACATGCCCATTAATTGGCGGCTCCTGTTTCCAATTTGTAATCGGTTCCGGCATATTTGAAAGCACTTCTCCAACTGTACGGAAGGCACCATGAGCATTAAATAAGCTTTTTGGACTAGTGTGGGTTGGTTCCATTTGTGGAATTTGATGACCGTCACTAGAGCCAATGAAGAATACTCGACGCCTAAATTGAGGAATCCCAAAATCTGCTACCTCATATTCATGTGCAGTTACCGCATATTTACCATTAATCGATAATGTCTCGAGTAAACTTGAGTAGAGTTCGCCACCATGAATGGTTTTTAAACCAGCCACATTCTCAAATAGAAAGCCCTTAGGGTTTAATTCCTTAATTAATCTGGTGTATTCGTAAATTAAGTTTCCCCGTGGATCTTCTAATCCTTTTCTTTTCCCAAATACGGAGAATGATTGACAAGGAGGCCCCCCAATTACGAAGTCAACTTTCTCTCCAGTTTTATTTACAATCTCTTTTCCTGTTAGTTTCCGGATATCGGCACATTCAACTATATGCTCATTCAGATATGGCTTTTTTGATTGATTGTTTCGAAGTGTTTGGCATGAATATGAATCAATATCTGATGAATATATCAGATTGTAACCGCTTGCCGAAAAACCTAAGTCAAGTCCACCCCCTCCAGAGAAAAGTCCAACGGTGTTTATCTCATTTTTCATGTCTGTAAAGATCGTTAATTTTCATTGTTTTCAAATTGCCCCCAACTACTGGCTAACCGCAACCCCTTGCGGTTAGCTGCCTTATGTACCCAGTGGGTTAGGCTTCTAAATTTAGCGAAATTCCGATTATAGGCAACTAGCTTTTTCATTTTAATACCTGTTAGCTATCCAGCAAATCACCTGGTGAAGTGATCTGACCTAGGTGGCGGCGACTGACGTGGGTGT
>NZ_JAFIEU010000035.1 GCF_020832325.1 Lunatimonas sp. | reverse complement strand
ACAGTAATTGGTGTGTCCGCATTTTTTGCAGACATACCCTTCCTTCCATTTGAGCTCTGCCAGATACTTATAGCATTCCCTGTCCGAGGGAAACTTCTCCTGAAATTCGAATATGGAGAGACTCTTATACCTTTTTTCCATGAAAACCGTGTTTCAGAGCAATGTAGGTAGATTTTAGCCATTTTCAAAATGCCTAATTCAAAAGATTTAAAAACCATTTTTGAATCGCTTGCAACGAAACTTCAACAAAATAATTATCCCATTTCCAAAAGAACGGTTGCAATTCAAACTCAAAGTAATGGACAAAAAATTGATTTAGTACCAGGTAAGGTGCAAAGCGGTTATCAAAATTGGCATAGTCTTTATAATTCGGACACTGGTAATTGGCTTCAGACCAATATTGAGGAGCACGTCAATACTGTAAAAAATTCAGGAAGACTTGATGAAATACGAGTACTTAAAATTTGGAGCAAATGTCATGCTCTCAAATTTCCTTCGATCTACCTTGAACTCATAATTTTTGAGGCGTTATACAATAAAAATAAGGGACAACTTGCAGTAAATGTTCGGACCATTTTAGAATATCTTAGAGATAAATTTATTGACAAACGTATTCAGGATCCGAGTAATTCAAACAATATTCTTTCCGAATATCTTTTGACAAAACAACAAAAAGAATCTGTTTCAAAAAAAGCTGGGGAATGTTTAAAAGCACAATATTGGGAGCAAATAGTATTGTAAAAAAATGAACGCACAACATACAAGGCTAAACCTAAGTGGAGCGCAGCGGAATTTCGGGGGTTGCCTGCGATGCCTATCCGTTGTGGTGGAACAGATGCGTAGCGGGTTACTTATCGGAAGTATCTATGCGGATTAAATAACCGGTTCGATTTCCGTCGTGTGAAGAATGGTACTGCCGGGCGTTGGTTCCGCGGCATATTGGCTGCTTGTATTTTTGCTGTATACCTTTTGAGTGGTTTTCTTGGCTGGTTTTCCCTTTTTTTCCCGTATTGCGCATATGGCCGCCGAAAGACCATCTGCGAACATCCGCGCGATCTGCGGGAGCTTTGGAATGAATGTTCAGAACAGTCCCTTTCCGGGCTTTGTAACTGGAAAATAACAATGCACCAACTTTAGGTTTGATGAAGAGCTTTTTGAAACAGTTTTGGAACAACCAAGGTAAAGTCGCTATTTGCATGCAACACATTGCTTAAAATAGCAAGAGATTTTTTTTCACGCAGAGCCGCAGAGCCGCAAAGAAAATTCGATGGGTTTAGTGGTGAAGAATCATAAGAACCCTCTGCGTCTTGGCGTCTTAGCGAGGGATTTATTTTCACGCAGAGTGGCAGAGAAGGTTCGATGGGTTACGTGCTGAAGATTCATAAAAACCCTCTGCGTCTTTGCGAGGTTTTTTTTTCACGCAGAGCCGCAGAGTCGCAAAGAAGGTTCGATGGGTTTAGTGCTGAAGATTTATAAGGCCCTTTGCGTCTTGGCGTCTTAGCGAGAGATTTATTTTCACGGAGAGTCGCAAAGAAGATTCGATGGGTTTAGTGCTGAAGATTTATAAAAACCCTTTGCGTCTTAGCGAGGGATTTATTTCAGCCAAATCCTTAAATTTATTGCAGTAATATGGTAGAAAACGAAGTTTCAAAAATAATAGTGAATGTTGCCTACGATATCCACGTGAAGTTAGGTCCTGGATTGCTCGAGTCTGTTTATGAAGAGATCATGTTTTTTGAACTTGCCAGACTAGGATTGAATATTGAAAAGCAAAAGGCCATTCCGGTAATGTGGAATGATTTAAAGTTGGATTTGGGCTTTAGAGCTGATTTAATCGTTGAAAATAAGGTGATTGTTGAATTGAAATCAGTAGAAAAGCTTGCACCCGTTCACCCAAAACAACTGCTGACCTATTTAAAAATAACCGGATTGAAATTAGGTTTGCTAATCAACTTCAATGAGAAGTTAATTAAGGACGGAATAACAAGAATAGTGAATGAACTCTAAATTTTTATCCCACTGAAATGTTTTTTCAGCGGTCATACATTATTTTTACCGTTGATCAGTCTACTACCCTAATCCACAGCATGCTATGACACGTATAAGGAGAATGAACGAATGGGTGTTGTCGGTATGTATGGTATTGTGCCTAGCCTTTACACTATCCGCATTTATCGAATCCATTTCGATACCTGCCCCGCTATGGGCCTTGTTGCTGCTAGTCGGGTCAGCTTCGTTTGTCACCCGTGCGATGCTTATGAAGAAGATGCAAGAGTAAATTTACTCCAGCTCATTTACCACCACATCGCTATGAAAGCCATAAAAAAATGTGCCCGTCCAAACTCCGCTAAGCTGATGGGTTTGCTGTGATGGGTATTCTGTAACGGTTAGGAGAAAGTTTGCCTTCAAATTTTTGAATTCGGCAGTTCCTTGGTAGTTCATGGCCGTTTTGGCAGGTAGTTCGAAAGCGTCTCCCATCTCAACAGTTAGGGGGAATTCAAAAGCTTCTTTGCCAAGCAACACTTCTTGGCCATTGTCCAATGCAATAAACCCACCCAGTATCCCCTGATAGCTTGGTGATTCTACCAAGGCTTCTTCCAAATTTGCAAGTGCAAAATGGTCAGGTTGGTCAAACTCAAAAAGGGAAGTGCCCATAAGCCCTTCCAAAGGGTTTACTTCGATGGTGAGGGGATTATCTCCGGGATTTTGAAATACCTGTTCAGGAACAGCTTTTTCTAGTATGTTGTCCTCGTCTTGAGCGATATATTGCCACTCAATTTGGCTTACTTGGTAGGTTTGCTGTGGTTTTTCTAATTCTTCAGTAGTTTGACAGGCCAATAGACTGCAAAAAATCAAGGCGAGTACAAGGGAGTATTTTTGTATTTGCATAGCCAAATTTACGAAGCTAGTCGGTTTTTGTTTTATTTTGTGGAGAATTTGTTTAATAAAATTTTCATTGGCCTATTAAATGCCTTTTTTATGTGTCTATAATTGTTTTTGATAGGTTACACCTTGTCCTGGTTTATCAGCATGCCTTGGTCTGACCCGTACAGAGAATCTCTCCTGGTTGCCGCCCCCGTGTTTGCCGGCTGCGTCGAGCTTGCCTGTCCGTTTGGCTGGCTCAATTTTTTGTACTTTGTTAATCCCGATTCCTTCTATTTTCTTTGAAGAAGATCAATCGGAAGCTGTCCCTTGATTTCCTGACCCTCCCAACAAACAAATTTGAACTTTTTAACAAAGTTCGGTATTGACGCTGAATGTATCTTTGCTGGAAATGAAGCAAATCCTGAAAATTTTAAAACGTGTTATGATCTTATTTTTGAGCATTCTGCTTCTCCTGATAGTAGGTGGTTTGCTGTTTTTGCAGCATCCCAGGTTTGGTAAGGCCCCAAGTGGTGAACGCTTGGAACGAATCCGGCAATCTCCTCATTTCAAAAACGGTCAATTTGAAAATTTCAGTCCCACTCCCATGCTCTCGGAGGGTTATTCCATGGCAGGCATACTAATTGACCAATATTTTAAAAGCCATCCCAATCGGGAACCAAAAGGAATAATCCCTTCGAAGAAGACCGACCTTTTAACATTGCCTCGAGAAGAAAATGTCCTGGTTTGGTTTGGTCATTCATCCTACTTTATGCAATTGGAGGGCAAGCGGTTTTTGGTGGACCCCGTGTTAAGTGGCAATGCTTCTCCTATACCAGGCAGTCTGAAAGCATTTCAAGGAACAGATCAATATACAGTTACGGATTTTCCGCAAATTGACTACCTCCTGATCAGCCACGACCATTATGACCACCTGGATTACAGTACCATTTTGGGCTTAAGAGAAAAGGTAAACAAAGTGGTTTGTGGCTTGGGTGTAGGTTCCCACTTTGAACACTGGGGGTACTCCCCGTCGGTGATTGTCGAAAAAGACTGGGATGAGACCGTAGAAATCGGTGAATTGAAAATCCATACCACCAAGGCCAGGCATTTTTCGGGCAGGAGCATGAGAAGAAACAATACCCTATGGCTTTCTTATGTGATAGAGACCGCTAACCTCAGAATATTTGTGGGAGGTGATAGCGGTTACGATAGCCATTTGGCGGAAATCGGGCAAGCCCATGGGCCATTTGATCTGGCAATCCTTGAAAATGGGCAGTACAATGTAGCCTGGGATAAAATTCACTTTATGCCCCATCAGGTTATTGCAGCGGCTTCGGACCTACAGGCAAAGCGGGTGCTGCCTGTTCATTCCAGTAAGTTTAGACTTGCCATGCACCCTTGGGATGAGCCTCTGAGCGAAGTAAGCAGGTTTGCTTTGGAGCAGGGAATCCCGCTAATCACTCCGATTATCGGTGAAAAAGTGAATATTGATGATGAAACACAAACTTTTAAATCATGGTGGACCGAGGTAAAATAAATTTGAGTGGGATCCAAATTGCCACAGGTGAGTCCAGGGTTTAGGATAGGGATAGGTTTGTAGGTTGATCTTGAAGTGATCCTTTTGCCGCGAGCGTAGACTCCTAAACATCCCAGCATCTTCAGGGTTTGGATCAAAACTCCACCCGATAACTCAGCACAGGAATCAGATAGACTGTATGGAGATTGCCTGCCCATTCTATTACCCCTCCCTCAAAATCTTCTCCATCTTCCGACCCTTTGCCAACTCATCCACCAACTTATCCAGATACCTTACTTTTTGGGTAAGTGGGTTCTCAATTTCCTCTATTCGGTAGCCACAAATCATTCCTTTGATCAGGTCTGCATTCGGGTGCAGATTGGCCTGTTCAAAAAACTGTTCAAATGTGGCTTGTTGGTCAATGAGCTCTTTCATCTTTGCCTCGTCAAATCCCGTTAGCCATTCAATGACCTGGTGCAGCTCTTCTTTTGTCCTTCCTTTGCGCTCCACTTTGGTGACATAGTGGGGGTAAACGGTGGCAAAAGTCATTTTTGCCATTCTTTCATCGTGTTCGGGGGTGGTTTTCATGAGTATTAGGCTTAGTATGTGAATTTAATGTTTATTCCTTACCCAATATACAAATTCTAGGCTCAACTACCCTCAGTTCATTTTTTTGCGGTCCACCACCCATCCTTGGGATTTAGAGAGTCCGTTAGGGGTGCCGGTAAAGAGTTTTTCTGCCTCTTTATCCCCTTTCAGCTGCCACTTGTACCATTGGCTAGCGACGCGGGCAAAATCGCCTCCAAAAGGTTGGGAATAGGTACCGCCATGACCTACATCGAGGTTTCCGACAAAGATGGGGAGCTTATGGTTTTGGCCAAACTTTGTCAGATCCTGAGGTTTGAATACCGTATGGGTAGGAAGAGTGGATTCGGAGGTCATGATGGTAGGGAAATCTCCTGAGCCTCCGTTTTCGATGATTTCAAAGAAGGTATTTTAGAAAATGAGGTTTTCCGAGAAAAAGGGAAGCGCTTTTGTTTGAATACGTTCCGCAATCCGATTCAGGTGGTCCCCTTCATAGCTCTCGTAGAAATGGGGGATTTGGTAGGCTTCCAGAATCTCATGCAGTCTCTTGCTCGCCTCGCTGATACCACGGTCCTGAAGTCCCGCATCCAGTGCAATGGCCTTTAGTTTTTTGAGGTTTAGGATGTACTGATCCACATAGTTAAGTGTGCGGTTGGCGATGATCTTGTTGATCACATCCTGGCGTGGTTCACCGTTTTTTGCGGGCAGATCCAAGTACAAAGGTGGATTCTGGGGATTGGGGGCAAAAGCGGCAGAGGTGGCGAAAGCAGCAATCTCAAAGAAGTTTGCCGCGTCCAGTTGCTCTGGGGCATAGGCTTCCAACCTGGACATCAACTCCGCGTTGGTATTGGCCCCTCCATCCATGCAGCAGGGGCTGAGGGCATAAATGGACGCATACACATCCGGGTATTTCATGCCCAAGCGTAGGGTGCCATACCCTCCCATGGAGTGGCCAGCCAGCCCACGGCTGCGTTTGTCAGCCAGCGTCCGGTAGTTGGCGTCGATATGGCCTACCAGTTCCTTGGTCACGAAGGTTTCCCAATCGCCTATGGTGGCCGAACTGGCGTACATGCTTCCTTTGAAGCGGTTATAGGCGTTGGGCATCACCACGATCATTTCTTTGGAAAGGCCCTCGGCGAGGGACTGTTCGATGACGGTCTGCAGGTTGATCCAATGGTCTTCCCAGCCAAACCACTGGGAGTCGGTGTCGGTGAATCCGTGAAGCATGTAGAGTACGGGGTATCGGCGATCCGGATTGCTCTGATAGGAGGGAGGTAGGTAAACGGTCACGTCTCGTTCAGCTGGGTCTCCGATCAGGTTGCCTTCGAGTGCCTTGCTGTATACCTTGATGCGTTCTTTGCTGCCTTCTTGGGCAATTGCCGCGTAGTTGGAAAGGGAAATCAATAGGGCAATAAGGTAGGTTTGGTTCACAGGTCTAATGTTTTAGGTCATACTGGGCTGGGATTTCCCAAAATGTGAAAATAAGAAAGAGATAGTTTAAATCCTATTTTGTTTTTTTTCTTGGGTTTGTAGCATTTTTGGATTTAGTTACGTCCGGGTTGCAAGATATATTAGTTAACCGTTAAAGCACTTTGGTATGAAGAAGATCCTTAGCTTTTGTTTACTTGTTGGTGTGTTTTTTATGGGAAGCTGTAACGACACGCTTTTGGAGCACCAAAGCAGTTTTGAGAAAAGTCAAAGGGCTTGGCTTGACTTTAAACATGCATCGAATAATTCCTATACCTATACGGCGACTGGAGCAAGTTGGACCGGGGGTTCTTGGAGCACCGTCATTACGGTGGATCGCGGTGAGGTAATCCGTCGGTCGTTCAGCTATACTGTGTTTCAAGATATTAAGAGGCCCGCAACGGGCTGGGATGAAGCGTCTCGAAATACTGTTCTTGCTAACTTGGGGTTGACGGCGGATGAGTTTGAAGAAGTGTCCGGAAAAAGACTCGAAGAGGTCTTGGAGTGGCAGGAGGAGGGAGAGATGCTGGGTTCGCACGAGGGTACAGGTGCAGCGGAACCAATCACCTTGGACGAGGTGTATGCCCTATCCGCTTCCGATTGGTTGGTAAGGAGAGACAATAGACAGGCCATTTTTGAGGCAACCAATAACGGGATGATTTCTGTTTCCGGTTTTCTTTTGGACAATTGCCAGGATGATTGTTTTAAGGGGATTACGATTGTGGAAATTGCGTCCTATTAGCTTGTTAAGTGGAGCTTTTGTTATTTTGTTTTCGTGGGTGCCTCCTGACCTGAATTCTTCAGTCTATTGTTAATTGTTTCGGTTACGATAAATGCGTTGCTTTAGCGCAACTGAAAGATTTGTTCTCCAAGCAGTAGTAGTCTAGTCAGACTATGGTTTCGATATTTACTCCAGCCTCCGCTCAAATTTCTTATATTTGTGTTTGCGCAGCATCAAGCATCTATGAGAGAAGATTATTTGCGAGGAGACGACGAACACCTAAGCTCATCGGACAGGGAAATTGAAAAAGCCTTACGTCCCCTGAGCTTTGACGATTTCACGGGTCAGAAAAAGATCGTGGAAAATATCAAGATTTACGTGCTTGCCGCCAGAAAGCGCAGTGAGTCGCTGGATCACGTGTTATTACACGGTCCTCCGGGGCTCGGTAAGACAACCCTGAGTCACATCATCGCCAACGAGCTGGGTTCTAGCCTGAAAATCACCTCCGGGCCGGTGCTGGACAAGCCCTCCGACCTGGCGGGACTCCTAACCAACCTGGATGAAGGAGACGTACTCTTTATAGACGAAATCCATCGTCTAAACCCCATCGTGGAGGAATACCTGTATTCGGCGATGGAAGATTTTCGCATAGACATCATGTTGGATTCGGGCCCCAATGCCCGGTCTGTACAGATTTCCCTGCACCCCTTTACACTTATCGGGGCCACCACCCGATCTGGGTTACTGACCTCTCCACTTCGCGCCCGCTTCGGGATCAATGCACGCTTGGAATACTACGATGCAAAGCTGTTGACGGATATCGTCATGCGCTCCGCTGGTATATTGGGCACACCTATTCACGAGCCGGCGGCCTTTGAGATTGCGAGAAGAAGCCGGGGTACGCCCCGTATAGCTAATATGTTGCTGCGACGAACCCGGGATTTTGCGGAGATAAAAGGAAATGGAACCATCGACCTGGCCATTGCCAAGGTGGCGCTTGCTGCCCTGGACGTGGATGAAAACGGCCTGGACGAAATGGACAACCGTATCCTGTCCACCATCATTCATAAATTTAAGGGAGGCCCTGTGGGCATCACGACCATCGCTACCGCCTGCGGAGAGGAGGCTGAAACGATCGAAGAGGTCTACGAGCCTTTTTTGATTCAGGAAGGCTACCTCAAAAGAACCGCTCGGGGACGCGAAGCCACCCCGCTTGCCTACAAGCATCTGAACCTAAATCCCGATGCCGGCGCAAGTACCGGCAGCCTGTTTGGCTGATCCCTGCCCTGAAACCAATCCTTCTTCGATGACCCTTCCGGAACAGCATGCAACAATCGTCAAGCAAACCGCCAAAAGGCTGGGCTTTGATTTTTGCGGTATTGCAGAGGCCTGTTTTCTGGAGGAGGAAGCTCCCAAACTAGAGGCTTGGCTTTCTCGGAATTATCAGGGGAAAATGGCCTACCTGGCCAATCACTTTGACAAGCGGCTGGATCCCAGCAAGTTGATGGAGGGAGCCAAGTCAGTCGTCAGCTTGATTTACAATTATTTCCCTGATGAGAAACTTCCTGAGGGCGATGAGGATTACAAGCTGGCCAAATACGCCTACGGCAAGGACTACCACTGGGTGGTAAGGGATAAGTTAAACGTATTTTTGGAATCGTTGCGGGAGGAAATCGGGGATATCAATGGCCGGGCCTTTGTAGACAGCGCACCCGTCATGGAGCGGCAGTGGGCACAGCGCAGCGGATTGGGGTGGTTGGGCAAAAACAGCCTATTGCTCAATCGGCAAATGGGGAGTTTTTTCTTTTTGGCCGAGCTGATCATCGATCTCCCGTTGCGGGCAGACGATCCGTTTGTCGAAGACTATTGCGGCACCTGTACCCGCTGCGTTGATGCCTGCCCCACCGAGGCGATTGTAGGCCCGGGGGTGGTAGACGGCTCCCGCTGCATTTCCTATTTTACCATCGAACTCAAGGATGCCTTACCCACAGAAATGCAGGGAAAGTTCAAAAATTGGGTCTTTGGCTGCGATATATGCCAGGATGTATGCCCTTGGAACCGTTTTTCCACTCCCCATAAGGAGCAGGGATTTTTGCCCCACCCTTTGTTACAGGAATTCGGTAAAAAGGACTGGGAAGAAATGACCCGGGATACTTTTGGGAAGGTTTTTCAAAAATCCGCCGTAAAGCGAACCAAGTGGGAGGGATTGATGCGAAATGTGCAGTTTGTGAAAAAGAAAAGCCCCCAGAAAGAGTAGGGGGCTACGTGTAACCTTATCCGGCTAGTTTGACAAAATACTTGTTCAAGACCGGTTCATAAACCTTAGCAAATGTACGATAACACCATTCTCTGAATTCCTCCAACTCGGAGGGGACCAACAGATTAAGTCCTTTGCGCAACTCCTTCTCGAAAAGCTTCTTGTCAAAACTCACCTTGAGCAAAATGGTTTTAACGTATTCTATCATAATCTTATCGTTTAAGTTGGATCAGTATAGGTTAAATAATATTAAGAGTTCTTACGTTAGCTAAATAAGATTTGTTACGTTTAAAATATACTCGTTTATTTGTAACCCCGACTCTGAACGTGTTTCACATGCATATAACGAAATTCAGCTTCCTTTTCATATTTCTTTTCCCGATTATTTGTTGGTCGGTCAATGCGCAGGAGGTGAGGATAGAGCTAGGGCCGGACGAAGTGGCCCTCAACGAAACCTTCAATATAAAGATTACCGTCACCGAAGAAAAGATCCGCTCGTACGATCCCCTACCGGAAATTCCCGGTTTTCAGAAACAGGGAGTATCGCAAAGTTCCTCTATGAATATCATCAACGGGCAGATGAGCAGCTCCACCAGCGTGATCCAATACTACAAACCGTTGCGTAAGGGGCAGTTTACGCTCAGCGGATTTAGCCTGTCTGTAAATGGCCGCAATGTCTCCTCCAGCGGTAAGACGATCACCGTAGTGGATGCCCGGGCCAGTGCAGGAGGTCGAAGTCGCGCCATTGATCCATTTGATGATTTCTTCGGCGGAAATCGGGAGGAACCCGAATTTGTTGAGGTGGATGATGATGCGTTTTTTTCACTGACCGTGGACAAGAATGAAGTGTATGTGGGCGAGGGCATCAATGTAACCTTGGCTTTCTTCTTTTCGGAGGAAAACCAGGCGCTGTTTAATTTTCATGATGCCGGCAAACAGTTGGAGAAGATCATCAATCAGATCAAGCCGGCCAATGCCTGGGAGGAGAACTTCAACATCACGAGTATTCAGCCAGATAAGGTGGAAATTAACGGAAAATCCTGGACCCGTTTTAAGATTTATCAGGCGACATTCTTTCCCTTCAATGCCGGCTCGATCGATTTCCCTTCGGTAGGATGGGAGATGATCAAATATCGGGTGGCCAGGAATCCGAGCTTTTTCGGAAACAATCGCCTACAGGATTTCAAGACCTTTTATTCCCAGCCACGTCAGGTCACCGTAAAGCCGCTGCCACCCCATCCTCTCAGAAACGAGGTAAGCGTGGGGAACTACCAGTTGCGGGAAAACGTGAGTCAAGAGCAGGTAGCAACCGGTGAGGGATTTACCTACAGTTTTGGTGTCACGGGTGAGGGTAACATCAGCTCCATTCGCGCTCCCAGAAAGAAGAACGCCCAAAAACTCAACTCATTCGACCCGAATGAACGCATTCAGATCAACAAAAACCGGGGTAGGATCACGGGGATGAAGGAGTTTACGTACTTTATCACGCTCAACGAAGCCGAGGAAGTTTCCATGGCCAATCACTTTGAATGGATTTATTTTAATCCTGCACTGGATAAATACGACACGCTACGCCCTACATTGACGGTAAATGTAAGCGGGGAAAGCAAAATCAATCAGGCCATTTCCTCTTCCCGACTGGGAGGAATCTATGATTTGATCGATGTGGAGGACAATACGCTTTTAAACCAAAAATATAAGTACTATTTTTCGGTCCTGATCAACCTGCTGCTGTTTGGAGCGGTGGGCTTGTTGGGCTTTCTGATCATTAAGAAAAAATAATTCATGCGAAATACATTTGGCAGGGCCTTTACCATCACCACCTTTGGAGAGTCTCACGGCAAGGGGTTGGGAGTGATTATAGACGGCTGTCCGGCGGGCGTAGAGATAGACGAGGCATTCATCCGGTCGGAGATGCAACGGCGCAAGCCCGGTCAATCCAAGATCACGACGCAACGCAAAGAGGAAGACGAGTTTCAAATCCTCTCCGGAGTCTTCGAAGGCAAAAGTACCGGCACTCCTATATCCATTATTGTGCTGAACACCGATCAGAAGAGCAAGGATTATACCCATATTGCGGACAAATTCCGCCCTTCACACGCAGATTACACCTACCACGAGAAATATGGTGTGCGAGACTACCGTGGCGGCGGACGAAGCAGTGCTCGGGAGACCGCAGCTCGTGTGGCCGCCGGCGCAGTGGCCAAGCTGATGCTTAAGAACTTTGGTGTCAGCGTCAATGCCTATGTGAGCCAAGCGGGTCACATCCGCCTCGATACGCCTTACACCCAATTGGATCTACGTCGAACAGAAGACAACATCGTTCGTTGCCCGGATCCCGAGATAGCAGAGCAGATGATTGCTTATATCGATGAGATCCGAAAAGATCGCGATACGGTAGGGGGCGTGGTTTCCTGCGTGGCCACCGGCGTGCCTCCTGGTCTCGGGGAGCCAGTGTTTGACAGGCTTCACGCGGCTTTGGGGCATGCGATGCTAAGCATCAATGCCGTCAAGGGGTTCGAATACGGCAGCGGTTTTGAAGGGGTGCAAATGAGGGGTTCTCAGCACAACGATGCGTTTTACAAAGAAGGGGATCGAATCCGTACCCGTACCAACCATTCCGGCGGTATCCAAGGTGGTATCTCCAATGGAGAGGATATTTATTTTCGGGTGGCTTTTAAGCCCGTTGCCACCATCATGCAGGACCAGGAAAGTGTTAACGAAGCAGGTGAAGCTGCCGTGGTATCCGGGAAAGGAAGGCATGACCCCTGTGTGGTCCCAAGGGCAGTGCCTATCGTGGAGGCCATGTGTGCCCTGGTACTCGCCGATTTCCTCTTGCTCAACCGGCTCAGCAAACTTTAGATTATACCACCACTAACCACTGATTTATGAAAAAAAAATTACCCCTGCACACCCAGATCATCATCGGGTTGGTCCTAGGCCTTGTTCTCGGACTGGTCATCGTCAAATTCGGCATTTCACCGGATTTCGTCATCAACTACATTAAGCCTATAGGCACGGTTTTCATCAATGCCCTGAAGATGATAGCGGTGCCGTTGGTGCTGGCATCGTTGATTGTGGGGGTATCCAATCTGGGTGACGTTACGAAGCTGGGGAGAATCGGCGGTAAAACCATCACGGCCTACATGATTACCACGGTGGTATCCGTGTCGCTGGGGCTGTTGTTGGTCAACGTGTTTAAGCCGGGAAAGAGTTTGCCTGTGGACACCCGGGATAATTTAATGGCCTTGTATGACGAAAGCGTGGGGTCAAAAACCAGTGCTGCCGAGTCGTTGAAACAACAAAGCCCCTTGCAGCCCTTTGTGGATATGGTGCCGGAAAACGTTTTTTTGGCGACTACCAACAATGGAAGTATGTTGCAGGTGGTGTTTTTTGCCATCATTGTCGGAATCGCCCTTTTAAAAATACCCAAAAGCAAGGCCAAGCCGGTGATTGCCTTTTTTGATGGGATGAATGATGTGATCATTCAAATCGTGGGCTTTATCATGATGATTGCACCCTATGGGGTGTTTGCACTGATGGCCTCGCTGATCGTGGAGATTACTGGGGACAATCCCGATTCTGCGGTTTCCCTGCTATTGGCACTGCTAAAATACAGCTTGGTAGTGATTGGTGGGCTCCTAGTGATGATTATGTTGACCTATCCCTTGATCCTGATGGCATTCACCAAGGTAAAGTACATGGACTTTTTCAAAGCACTGAGACCTGCCCAGTTATTGGCCTTTTCGACTAGCTCCAGCTCGGCTACACTGCCCGTCACCATGCGGCAGGTAGAGAAGGAACTGGGTGTTTCCGAGGAGGTAAGTAGCTTTGTACTGCCCTTGGGTGCTACGATCAACATGGATGGCACCAGCCTCTATCAGGGGGTAGCTTCGGTATTTATTGCCCAGGCACTGGGGATGGACCTGACACTTACGCAGCAACTGATGATCGTGCTTACAGCTACCCTCGCGTCTATCGGCACGGCAGGTGTTCCTGGGGCAGGCCTCATCATGCTGATCATCGTGTTAGAGTCTATAAGTGTTCCGGCAGCGGGTATCGCCTTGATTTTGGCCCCAGACCGGATCATCGATATGTTCCGCACGGTAGTGAATGTCACCGGAGATGCGATGGTCTGCACGGTCGTGGCCTCTACCGAGGGAGAACTTCCCGACGGCATGATTCGGGCTTCCAATCCACTTACAGCTGACGAAGGGTTGTAAGCAGCTTGCCAGCGGGATTTGTTAGCGGGTATCTTTCGCTTTTTCTCTCTGGTAATTTCTGTATTTATGCAGGTATTCAGCGGGCGTAGTATGCCATTCGGAATACCGACTTATTCCCGTTTTGACCGCATGATAGGTCAGTTCATAAAGCCATTCGCTAATATTGATCGGTAGGCCACTGTGGCCTTGCTGTGCGGGGTTTAGCGACTCCCAAGCCTCCCAGTTTGCACGGGCTATTTCCAGGCGAGCATAGGTCAAGGGAAGTTTGGCTGATTTTACACGATCGAGCTTCACCGGATCATTAAGGACGGAATAGCTGGCTTTATCAAAGAGCGCATCATAGGCTTGGATCAGGTCCGGGGTGAGGAAGCTGTCGGTCTGCTGAGCGGGGGAGCCGAAGATGGAGAGTTTGGGAGTAGCAGTGCCTTTATTATGGTCGTGCATCAGATGGATGTATTGCTTGATATGCCCGGCTGCCTGCCCATAGTAGGCGAGTAAGAATCCGTTCATTTCTGCTTCTATATCCACATCCGGATTTTTGAGCAGTTTGGAGAGCATGTAAGCACGAAGTTCCGCAAATTCCCCTCCATGCTGTATATTCCCTTGGGCAAATACTGCACTCACCCGGTTGTCTCGGAGGAACTGTATGTTAGGCTGCAGGGTCCGCAGGTTTGGAAAGGGGGCCAGCAGGTGGGAAAACTGAATGTTGTAGTCCCATACCAGGATATTGTCGGTGATTTTTCCCCAACCGATCAGGTCACTGGCAAAGTCCGGGTCGCCGCTCTCCAAGGGTTCATTGCGCGTGCTTTCAATGCTGCAAAGCATGATGTTCACGTTTTTCCGTGGCACGATGTCTTTTGGCGGCACCCGGGTGTACTGGTAGGCCAGGGTGGAGATGATCTTATCGGGAAAACGCTCGGCCACCTGGTTGACAAACCACAACATGGATCCCATGCCCAGTGCCGGGTATTTGCTTCCATGGGTGGTGTACATTTTTTCTTCGGGCTCATAGGCTGCAAATTTTTTTATCCAACGCCGCACAATGTTCACACTGGCAATAGCGTACATTATCGTTTTGACTTACCGACCAGTAGCGCGCTTCCGGCTTTTTTTCAATCGCTTTTGCCAGATTTTCACAGACAATTTCCAATACTTCCGGATTGCTCAGGCACAATTGCGATTCGGGCTGTACACTGGAACCATCCCAGGAGGGTATAAGACCGGCATGTCGATGCCCATCGTAAAAGCTAAAATATTCCGGGTTTGATTCACCGTATTCCGCTGGATCCAGCAGGTTGTGAAAGGTGTGGACCCAGTAACCCCACTCGGTAGGAGACGAACCCTTTCCCCCAAAGGAATGCAGCCCGTGCCAATCCATAAATTCGGGATCGTACACATCTTGGTAATAGACGTCCCGGAATGTGAAGACGGGGATGATTACCTTGTCTAGGCTGCCCAACTGTATGGTTTTCATGCTGGGCAATTGGGATACCTGAGAGGTGTATTTTTTGCATCCCAATTCCTCTTCCAAAAAGTGGTAGACTGCACTTAGCACGCCTTTCTTTGGGCCTCCGGCAAGGAGAAGCTTCTGGGCCTCGGTACGGATGAGCAGTCCCTCGTCTTTCAGAGCCTTAAAGTCAATCGATTTGGTTTCGGGTCGGTTGGTGCGCCCTATCAGGATTTCCTTTTCGGTGGAGGGGAGGTTGTCATGGGTCAGGGGAAGGAGCGCACCCGAAATCCGGAAGAGGTAGTCCTGTAAGACCTTGGCGGCGTGGATTTCCTGGGTATCAGGTTCGTGTGGCAGCACGATCTGGTAGTCCGACTGGCCATTCTGAACCAACGAGATGCCTTGTGCGATGGATGCAACAGGTACTAGGGTCAGCAATAGGAAAGCAACTGCCAGTATACCGGGGATCAGGGGCGATCGCCTGGGGTTGACTAGGTGCTTGCAGGAATATGCAGTGGGTATATCGTATTTCATAGCTATTTAGGGTTTGCGTAGGGATCATTCGATCCTAAAAATTACAATCCTTTCCGGGGTTATGCAAGGAGCACTTTAGCTAAGTGGCTGTTAGGGTAGTCTTTTGCCTCTAATTGCTCTTCATCGGCCATACTAGCCGGTAAATTTGGATCAATTAGGAACTAATTGGCGTCGTTGCTGTTAAAACTGAGTAAAGAACCAATCGAAACCATGTTGCAAGCACAAAAAAGGCCCGTACACCTGTACATGGAGGCCAACCCGAACCCCAACTCGTTGAAATTTGTGGCAAATTTTATGCTCGCGGATGAAGGCGTGAGTTACGATTATCCCAACCTAGAGAGTACATCGAACTCCCCCCTGGCCAAAGAGCTTTTTAATTTTGCGGCTGTAGAGCGGGTATTTATCGCTTCAAACTTCGTCACGGTCACCAAAACGGAGTCTGTGGAATGGCCCGAGATTCAGGATTTTATCCGAAACCATATCAAGTCCTATTTGGAAGATGGGAAGGCACCGGTAAATGCAATCCTGGAAAAGGATCCTTTGTTTGACGAGGCAGATAGCGAGAGTGTAAAGAAAATTAAAGGGATCTTGGATGAATATATCCGCCCGGCCGTAGAGCAAGATGGCGGCGCTATCGTATTTCACAGTTTTCAGGATGGCGTCGTGAAGGTATTGCTACAGGGATCCTGTTCAGGCTGTCCTTCCAGCACCATCACCCTCAAAGCAGGGATCGAGAATCTGCTTACCCGCATGCTGCCCGAAGTGAAAAGTGTGGAGGCAGAAGGCGTATGATGGAGTTGGTTTAATCAACGGGACGATCTTTCTAGTGGGTATGGTCAAAGGTAATTGGGCGTGGAGTATTTTGGGCTTATTCGCGTTGATAATTCGTTTTTTAGCCGTTCGGCACCCGGAGCGGACAGAAGAACTGTATTCTAGAACCCTCTTTCCGGTAATCCGGAATACCATCGACGCCACCCTTTCTACCTTGCCCTTTCCTACGGTGTACCTCTTCTTTGGGTCCATTTTGGGCGTGCTCGGATACGCGGTATATTCGATAGGTTATCGGTACTTCGGATGGAAAGATCGCCTGGCTTACGCCTTTCGATCGCTCTGTAATGGCACCGGCTTGTTGATCTTTTTTTTCTTGGTGCTATGGGGATACAATTATCAGCGCATCCCGATTTTTGAACAGCTTGACCTTCAGCCATCTCCTCTCACCGAAGAGCTGTTATTAGAGGAAATGCAGCTCACTCGTAACCTGTTGACACAGGCGCGTCCGTATATCCGACGCGATACCGGCGCCATCGAGGAGGCCATGGAGTATGCCGATTTAGAGGCGCTTGTGCGGACGGAAGTGGGGGAGAATCTTTACCTCTTGGGGTTGAACTATTCAGGTAAGCCCAGGACTCGGGAGTTTTATCCGGAGGGTTTTATGCGGCATATGGGTATCTACGGAATCTATTTTCCTTTCACAGGGGAAAGCTATATCGATCCTAGCCTACATGCCTTGGAAAAACCGTTTACAGTCGCCCACGAGATGGCCCACAGTTATGGTGTCACGGACGAGGGGGAGGCAAACTTTATCGCATGGGTCATCTGCACCAATAGCGAGTCTTTTCTGCTGAAATATGCAGGCCACTTGAAATTACTCAGGTATCAGCTGAACGATTTGTACCGGATCAACCCCGACAAATACCGGGAGTTTACCGGCACCCTTCCCCAGGGAATTGTAAACGATCTGGCCTCAATCCGACGAAATATTCTTTCCATTACGCCAATGTTTTCGGAGGTGAGTAGAAAGTCAAACGACCTGTATCTGAAAACCCAAGGAGTAAAGGCGGGTGTTCAAAGTTATGCACAGCTACCCATGTTGGTGTATGCATGGCGGAACCAACTGAAGGGAGTTTAGCCGGCAAGCTGCTGTTTGGTTTTTCGCTTGCCATTGAAGTAGAGGTATCCGAAAATCAACGTGGTCAAAAACAGCAGAAAAGCAGCCCATTCATTCGTCAAGCCATCGGCTTTGGCTTTTTCCACCTCTAGCTCTTTTTCGGCAAGGGCTCGTTTTAGAATACCGATGTCATTTTGCTGCTTTTGGGCGATAAACTTGTAATCCTCTTTCTCGTGGCTTATCGTGGTGGTTTCGATATCCTTGAGCATCTCAAGTTCTGCCATGATTTGATTGTCTTTTTGGATGATCCGGGACATCCATTCCTGGGTGGCGATCATGTCCTTTTTGGTACGGTTTCCGAAAATCCCGGATTTTTGGCTTTCCGATTCCTGCCACTCCCGATGCAGTTTTTCCCGTTCTTCTACGAGTCTATTGAGTTTTTCCTGTGCGGTAACTGTAACGGACAGCAACATCCCGTAGAAAAGTAAACCCACTATCGCCCAATTTACCCATTGCGGTCTCCGAGTTCCCGCTTGTTTCGCTTTATCTCCGATCTTCATGGCATGTTCCCTTCGGTATTATCTTGTATCAGTACGTTCTAGCTGAAACGTCAATCAAAAGGTATGCCTTTTTGGGGTGCGGTTTACTTATAATTTTAGCCTTTTGGCTTTCTTGCGCTTATAAGCACCCCGTCTTCGTTTATTATTGGAATAAAAATTATACAGGAAGTTCACGGCTACTAAGGTGAGTGTCAGGGGCACAAAAAAGGTTGGCAGCATTGTTTTTATGCCAAGCAGGATGCACAATCCTGCGATGATGCCGATCTTAAAGGAGGTGTGGCTTTCTGGATATACCTTAGAGATGATGATCAAGCTGATAACCTCGATGGCGATCAATGCCACAATCAAAATGGTCAACACATAGGGAAAGGTTACCGATGAAGCAAGAAAATACCAGACGGTAAGGGCCATCATCAGGAGAAAACTGATACTGTGCAGAGAGGTATTGATTCGTTCGTTCATGTTAGATTGGGTTTAGCACTCGATCAATTTAGCTATTTGCAAATAAAAAACAAAACCTCCCGGAAACACGTGGTTCCTGGAGGTTTGAAGGGTACTAAAGGCAGTATTTCTTAGAGTTTTCGCTTGATAAAGTCGGTCATGAGATGATATAGGTGCCAGGTGGTGTTTCCGCCTCCTATCCCATGGTTTCGGTTGGGGTAGTAGAAGGTTTCAAACTGTTTATCTGCTGCCACGAGTGCATTCAGCAGGTCCACGCTGTTTTGGAAGTGAACATTGTCATCGCCGGTGCCGTGAATCAGCAGGTAGTTTCCGGTCAGTTTATTCACATGTGTAATAGGGCTGTAATCATCGTATCCTTTGGCGTTCAGTTGGGGAGTTTGCAAATACCGTTCGGTGTAGATGGTGTCGTAATACCTCCACGTGGTTACAGGTGCCACCGCTATGGCGGTTTTGAACACATCGTGGCCGAGCATAAGTGAAAGGGAAGACATGTAGCCCCCGTAGGACCAACCCCAGATTCCAATGCGGTCCGGATCGACGAAGGATAGTGCACCGATGTGTTTTGCTGCGGCTATCTGATCTTCGGTTTCTAATTTTCCTAAGTTGGCATAGGTGAGGTGCTTAAAGTCTCTTCCACGTCCTCCCGTGCCGCGGTTGTCCACACAGGCAATCAGGTAGCCTTCAGCGGCTAGGTGTTGATGCCAAAAGTCCCGGATTCCGCCCCAGGCATTTCGTACATTCTGCGACCCCGGGCCTCCATACACATACATCAGTACCGGGTATTTTTTTGATTCGTCAAAATTGGCAGGTTTGATCAAATAGCCATTGAGGGAAGTACCGTCCACCGTGTTGAAGGTGAAGAATTCCTTTTCGCCCAGGGCAAACTCCGCTATTCGATTTTGGAGGTCTTCGTTGGTTTCTAAGACCTTGATGGTCTTTCCGGATGCTTCGTGCAAGCTAACCTGCAAAGGCGTCAATGTCGTACTGTGGTTACTGATGTAATACTTGAAGTCCGGACTCATATTCGTGCTGTAAGATCCCGCCTGAGGGCTGAGTCGTTTCTTTCCGGTTCCGTTTAGGTTGATCACATACAGGTGTCTTTCCATGGGGGATACCTCGGTGGATTCGAAATAAATCTTTTTATTTTTTTCATCCACGCCTATCAAGTTGGTTACTTCCCAGGAACCGTCTGTAATTTGACGGATCAGCTTGCCATCCATGTCGTAGTGGTATACATGTTTGTAGCCATTTCGCTCTGAGGTGGTGATAAAGCTCTTGTTATCGCTGAGGTATTGCAGGTTGTCGTTGTAGTCTAGGTCTACGTAGGTGGCGGATTTTTCACTCAGGATGAGCTGGCTAGTACCTGTCAAGGCATCTGCGTGGAGGAGATCCATCTGGTTTTGGAGGCGGTTCAGTCGGATAAAGGCCAGGGTCTTGTTATCTCCAGTCCAATAGATACGGGGTAGGTAGATGTCTTCCTCTGGACCGGCGTTCATTTTTTGGGTTTTCCCTCCATTTAGGGCGTATACGTGAATACTTACCTGGGCGTTTTTCTCACCTGCTTTTGGGTATTTGAAGAGGTAGTCTTTGGGGTACAGGTCTCCCCAGATTTGCATATTGAAAACCGGTACTTCGGTTTCATCAAACCGGATAAAGGCAAGCTTATCTCCTTGTGGCGACCAGGCGAAGGCCTGTGCCATCGAAAATTCCTCTTCGTACACCCAGTCGGCGGCACCGTTGATGATTTCGTTGGTTTTGCCATCGTACGTCACTTGGGTGATACCGCCAGTCTTCAGGTCCTTATAGAACAGGTTGTTGTCCTTTACATAGGCCACCTTGGTGTTGTCAGGCGATAGGGTGGCGTAAGAGACTTTTTCTCCTTCCAGAAGAGGCTGAATGGTACCGGAAGCCATATCTAATACGTGATACACCGCCTTGGAAGACCTGCGGTAGATGCGCTCCACATCGGAACTGAGTAAGGCAAAGGTTTCATCTGGGCTAAACGAATAACCAGAGAATGTAATCCCCAGTTTCTTTCCATCGACCAACACAGCTTCTTCTTCGCCTGTAGCAATGTTGATCTTGACAACCTTGGCACCTCCGTCTCTGGAAAGGGAGCTGTAATATTTGCCGTCCTTCATCCAATTGATCCCATACACCGCCTTTTGGCTAAATGTGGAGGACTTGAAGACGTCTTCCAGTGTTATTTTTTTCTTCTGCTGGGCTTGGAGGCCTATTGAGGCGATCATACACCCAAGCAACAGGATAGGTAATATTCGGAACATAGTATACGTTTTTGCTTCCAAAGATAGCCAATAGTTCCTTTGCGGAAAATGATTCACGGGACGAAAGGCAGCTGCCTTGGAGGTAGGTTTTCCAAGTGGCCTCTTTTTGGCATACTTCGCATAATTAATTGATGCATTGCCCGTATTTTTAACTGAAATTCCAGTAATTCGCAAGTTATTACTGTGTACAAGTTGTGGCGTTTGAGTTAATGGAAAGTGAGATTCCATTCTTCCACCTAAGAACAATGATGATCAAATGAAAACGAAAATTGCTTTGGTTACCGGTGGGTTTACCGGTGAGTCTGTGGTTTCTTTGAAAAGTGCCGCGGTAGTGGAGACGCAGTTGGATGAGCGTATCTATGAAGTATACAAGATATTTATATATCCCGAGGATTGGTATTACCTGACTCCGAACGGCGATCGGATATCGGTGGACCGAAACGATTTCTCCCTGACCATTGACGGTGAAAAGGTTACGTTTGACGGGGTATTCAATATCATACACGGTTCTCCTGGTGAAGACGGAAAGCTTGCCGGCTACCTGGATATGCTGGATATTCCCTACACGACCTGCGATCCGGCTACCTCCGCGATCACCATGAACAAGGGGTACACCAAGGCCATTGTGGAGAGCATTGAAGAGCTGCATGTGGCCCGTTCCCTTCAGTTGTTTGGAGATCGTCCGGAACACGTAGCGCGAGTAGCCGGTGAGTTAGCTTTTCCGGTATTTGTTAAACCGAATAACGGTGGGAGCAGCATAGGAATGAGCAAGGTGGCAGATGTTGCAGGCCTGGGAGAGGCACTGGAAAAAGCCTTTAGAGAAGACGCTCAGGTGCTGGTGGAGGAGTTCATTACCGGCAGGGAGTTTTCGGTAGGTATGTATAGGGTTGCTGGCGAGGTTGTGGTGCTACCTGCAACGGAGATCATAAGTTCGAAGGAGTTTTTTGATTTTGAAGCAAAGTACACGCCTGGAGTTTCGGAGGAGATTACACCGGGACGCATGAATGCCGAGGAGGTGGATCGGGTGGGGCGAATTGCCAAAGCGGTTTATGAGCGCTTAAACTGCCGGGGTGCGGTGCGCATGGATTATTTTTTGGAAAAGGATACCGGGAGGTTCTTTTTTATAGAACTGAATACGGTACCCGGCCAAACAGAGACCAGCCTGATTTCCCAACAGGTGCGGGCGGTAGGGAAAACCATCCGAGAATTTTATACGGAGCTTATTGAGAGTATGTGGGGGGGCTAAAAAAAAGGGCCGGTTTCGCATCAGAAACCGGCCCTTGTTAGTTCAGCATCAGGCAAGGCCAAATGCTTTTTTGATCTTATCCACATGGTCGAGTTTCTCCCAAGTGAAAAGCTCTACGCTAAGTGTCAGCGAGGCATTGTCCGGAGAGTAAAAGGTTTTGGTGACCACCTCGTTTTCCCTTCCCATGTGTCCATAGGCGGCAGTTTCTTCGTAGATTGGGAAACGGAGTTTTAACCGTTGCTCGATCGCATATGGACGCATATCAAACAAGCGTTCGATGATTTTTGCAATTTCTCCGTCGTTCATCCCCACTTTCGAGGTTCCATAGGTATTGACATAGATGGCCATGGGTGCCGCTACACCGATGGCATACGAAACCTGTACGAGCACCTCGTCCGCCACGCCGGCAGCGACCATGTTTTTAGCGATATGGCGGGTCGCATAGGCCGCGGACCGGTCTACTTTAGACGGGTCTTTTCCGGAGAATGCGCCTCCTCCGTGGGCCCCTTTGCCTCCGTAGGTATCTACAATTATTTTGCGGCCTGTGAGGCCCGTGTCTCCGTGAGGCCCTCCGATCACAAATTTTCCTGTGGGATTGATGTGGTATATGATGTCTGAGGTAAACAAGCGCTGCAAGGATTCCGGAAGTTGGGATTTTACCCGAGGGATAAGGATATGTATCACATCATTTTTGATCTTTTCCAGCATTTCCGGCTCGGGGCCAAATTCATCGTGTTGGGTGGAGACCACGATGGTGTGGATCTTTTCAGGCACATTGTTATCGCTGTAGACGATGGTCACCTGGGCTTTTGAGTCGGGGCGCAAATAGGTAATCTCCTTGTTTTCTTTTCTCAGCACAGCAAGTTCTTTTAACAACCGGTGCGAAAGATCCAGCGCGAGAGGGATGTAATTTTCCGTTTCATTGGTGGCATATCCAAACATCATCCCCTGATCGCCGGCACCTTGTTCCTCCGGGTGTGCCCGTTCTACGCCTTGGTTGATATCGGGGGATTGCTCGTGGATGGCAGAAAGTACACCGCAGGAGTTGCCATCAAACATGTACTCGCTTTTCGTATAGCCGATCCGGTTAATGACATCACGGGCAATTTTTTGTACGTCTAGATAGGTGGATGACTTCACTTCACCCGCAAGGATCACCTGACCTGTAGTTACCATGGTCTCGCAGGCCACCTTGGCGTTAGGGTCAAAAGCTAAAAAGTGGTCTATAATCGAATCTGATATTTGATCTGATATTTTATCCGGGTGCCCCTCAGACACGGATTCTGAGGTGAATAAGTATGCCATAAAATGCTTTTTTGGAATTAGTCCGTAAAGTTACATTTAAAGGCCAAATTTAAAAACTTATTGGCGTTGCACAGGCAGCATTCCAACTATTTCAGGATGCCCCAAAGGCTATGGTTCAAGCGGATCTCTTTGCTTGCAGGTAGTCAGGAATATAAAAGGCCACTCCGAAAACCAAGAACATCAACCCCGCAAAAAACTGAACGAATATCTGAATGAATCCCAGGTCATACAGGTTACTTGGAAAGAACAGGCTGGAGAAAAAATAGAAAATGAAACTCTCACCAAACGAGAACAACACAAAAGTAGCGATCCAAAAATAGGGTAGGGACAGTAAATTGTGTTCTTTGTACTTGCTTTGACGGATGATATCTTTGAAGAAAATCAAAGAGAAGAAAAGAATCAGTCCATTGCCAAACATTTGACTATAGCTTTGAATCATAACGTTAGCTGGTTGAAGAAAGAGACTGATTACCAAGCTGGACACTAAAAAGACTACCAACGCAAGCAAAATCTTGTCCTGAATCTGACAACTGAAAGGGAGATAGTAGAAAAATACCAGCATGGTCGCAACCCGCAAGTGCACGAATAGGAGGTTATACAGTAGGAAGCTGTCCAGGTTAATTTCGACTGCGACTTTCCAAATTACCTCGGCCAAAAAGGTAAGCATCAGTACCCCAAACACCACTTTGTGGGTCCGCTTGTATTCCTCTCTTGGTCTGCCCAATAAGAAGTAAATGGCAGAGAAGATTAAACCGAAAAAGAGACAAAATTGAAAGAGATTTCCTTGCATACAGCTACCTTGCTTGACTAATGCAAGTTAAGTAGGGAAATTCACTCACCCAATACCCTGATCGGGGTATTTTTTATTGTAAAAATCACATAGAATCATCGAAAAAGGAAATATTAGGGTGGTTTTTCAAATGCTAAAAAAAAAGCTGGTACATCATGTACCAGCTTTTTGTGTTCTTGAAGATGCAAAGAAGGTTAAGCGATTTTTTTCGCAGGCTCTTTGCTTTCATTTTCAATTTCCCGTTTCATAAGGTCTACCACCACAGGAGTAGCAATGTATATAGACGAATAAGTACCCACGAGAACTCCGATCAACAAAGCGAAGGAAAATCCCCGCAGTACCTCACCGCCAAACACAAGCAAGACCAATACCACGATCAGCGTAGTGGCAGAGGTAATCAAGGTTCGGGCCATGGTTTGGTTGATAGCGTCATTAAAGAGGGCTACCAATCTGTTGGTTCCTTTATTGGCGATGTTTTCACGAATACGGTCAAATACAATCACGGTATCGTTGATTGAATAACCGATTACAGTCAGCACTGCTGCGATAAACACTTGGTCAATTTCAAACGTGGCTCCAAATGCACTAGCGATGGCGAACGCAGCAATAACAAAGCAGGTGTCGTGTATCAGCGCAATAATAGATGCCAGTGAGAACTGCCATTTTCTAAACCTCAACAGAATGTAAAGGAAGATCGCAACAAGGGCAAAAAACATGGCTTCCATGGAAGATGCTTTGATGTCATCGGCCACTGTTGCCCCCACTTTGTTTGATCCTGTAATGGCAAAGTCTCCACTTGAAAGTTTGGTAGCATCCGTGATGAAATTAAAACCGGTGACCGTGGCGATGCCTTCCTTCACCCGAGTTTCCACCTCGCGGTTTGCCTCGTCCGAGTCCTCATTGATCAAGTAAGAGGTAGTCACCTTCAATACGTTATTAGCGCCATACGTTTTTACTTCTACCGCTCCTTCAAACTCATTATCCAACCCTACTTTCAGGTCAGAGGCAGGAACTGCTTCGCTAAACTCCACGATGTAGTACCGACCACCGGTAAAATCTACACCAAACTTCAGACCGTTAAAAACAGCGATCAAAAGGCCTAGAACGATCACACCTGTAGAGATCAGGTAGGCAAACTTCCGTTTGCTCAGAAAGTCTATGTTGAGGCTGCTGAGTAGGTTTCCAGAGAAGGGTGTTGAGAAGGAAACCTTGCTCTGATCGCCTTTTTTGCTCATCCAGTGCACAATAACCCGAGTAATAAATACTGCCGAGAAGAAAGATGAGGCGATACCGATCATCAATACGATGGCAAAACCTTTTACCGGGCCTTGGCCCAGGGCATACAGGATGGCACCTGTAAGGAAAGTCGTCACGTTGGAGTCAAGGATGGCGCTAAATGCCTTATCGTATCCCGCGCTAATGGCCTGAAGCATGCCTGCACCGTTTCGAAGCTCTTCTTTGATACGTTCGAAGATCAATACATTGGCATCTATGGACATACCGATTGTCAGCACAATACCGGCTATACCGGGCAAGGTCAGTGCGGCGCCAAGCTGTGCCAAGATGCCCAAAATAAAGAAGATGTTAAACAGCAGGGCTGCAATGGCGACAAATCCACCCTTCGCGTAGTAGGCGACCATGAAAAGTACTACCAGTACCAAGCCCGCAATCATCGAGTTGACCCCTTGTCTGGAAGCTTCTTTGCCCAAGGTGGGACCGACAATGGCCTCTTCTACGATTCTGGTAGGGGCAGGCAGTGCGCCGGATTTCAGGATATTGGCCAAATCCTTGGCTTCTTCAATGGAGAAATTACCGGTGATTTCGGACTGCCCGGATGGGATCTCCCCTTGCACGGTGGGTGCGGTGTACACGTAATCATCCAATACTACGGCTATTCTCCTTCCGATATTTTCGCCGGTTAGCTTTCGCCACCTTCTGGCACCATCCGCATTCATCTGCATACTTACAGCAGGTCTGGATGCTTGGTCATACGATTGACGGGCATCTGTGATCACGTCGCCTTCCAAAGGAGCCTGGTCCGAACCTCTGGGAGCTTTGATAGCATGCAACTCCAACAATTCCATGTTGTCTGCACGCTGAGGCTTTACAGACCAAAGCAAACGAATGTCTCTGGGTAGGATGGCTTTCACGTCCTCCCGGTTTAGGATTCGGTTGATGGCAAGGGTGTCCCTGATTTCGTATACGAGGCCGTAGTTTGCTTTAAGCAAAGAGAAAAGCGGAGAAACCTCCAGTCCCAAATCATCATCAGCGTCGCTGCCTTCTGCCAATTGACGGGCAAGGTCACTTTCCAAATCGGTAGTATCCGATAGCGCCGGGCTACTTTCGCTGGCAGGTTTATTGGCGCGTGCCTCGGCTACCAAGACAGCGTTGACTTGTTGGAGTGCGTCTCCGAATTCGTTAATCTCTGCTACTTCCCAGAATTGAAGCTTGGCAACACCTTGAAGAAGATTACGGACACGTTCTTGGTTGTCTACGCCTGGCAGCTCGATTTGGATTCTTCCCGAGCCTTGGATTCGCTGAATATTGGGCTGTGAAGTTCCGAATCGGTCAATCCTTGTCCGAAGGATGTTAAACGATCGTTCGATCGCATTTTCCACCTCGGTATCGATGACGTTAAGGATGTCAGCATCGGAAGTCTCCAGTGAGATACGGCCTCGGTTAGCGGCTGTGGCGAAGATAGTATTGAGGTTCTTTCCTCCAGATACTTCCCTCCACGCTTGCGCAAAGAGGTTTACATACCGGTCATTCGTTGTTTTTGCCCGCTCAGAGGCTAATTCAATGGCTTGGTTAAACTGCGCGTCTTTGCTGTTGCCTGCAAGGCCGCGTACGATTTCCACTGGAGATACCTCCAATGTCACGTGCATACCGCCCTGAAGGTCTAGGCCAAGGCCCAACTCCGTTTGTTTTACCTCCTGATAGGTGAATCGAAAGCCGAGGAAGTTGTATACGGGCTCTCTCCATACGGAATCCAGGTAGCTTTGTCGCTTGGCAAAGTCCACGTTTCCGGATGCATCCATAGCATACTCGGTAGCCCTTTTTTGGACCCCGTTTGATACTAGGGTAAACGATAAGTAATACAGACACAAGGCTGTGATTATTACCGTAAAAAACACAATTACGCCTTTATTTTGCATGGGTATAGGTAATAGTTTATAACTGATTGTTTGGTGAAACTCGGTATGAATGGCACAGGAATGTACGGGCAAAAATACCCATCGGATTTCCCGGGCAGGATTAAATGCTCAGCGCGAAAAGGAGGGTTGTTTAGGGCGCGTTCGCCGATACGATGTGTTCAAAAAGGACTTCCAGAAAACTGTTAGGAAGTGCCAGGAAGTTGGTGCTAAAAAAAGTTGCGGGTTTCTGTGGGGTGGTGAGTTCGTATATGAAATGTAGCACATGCTCTACCGCCACCATCACAAAGGGCACCACTGCATCTACAGCAGTATGAATAAAGGTGGTGTCTTTTTCGTTACTACCCGCATCGTCCGTCTCGCCCAGCACCTGATAGGTGCTTACCCCTTCCAACTCAGCCGTGTGAACGAGGTAATCCGCGCTAGACACCAACGCACAGAAAGCCACTACCATCAAAATGGCAAGTCGTTCTCTCCAGAGCTGGTATGTGTCACGCTGATTCATCGGGTGCAAATATATAAAAAAATATCAAGATCAAAGCAGGAAGTCGCTGAATCTTAATCTTTTTGTGGGCTATGAATCAGCAAGTTAGTCAATTTTGGATGTTGTTTCTAATGATTCCGGGAGAGTTAGACCTTCATTTTTAGGAAAGATTTGATCACATCAAGGGCTTTTTCGAAGCCCCTGTTGTTTGGCACGATGAGGTCCGCATCGTGTTTGAAGGGCTCGATGTATTTTTCGTATGTCGGCATAACGTGCATCTCATAGCGGTATAGTACGTCGTCTAGATCGTAGCCCCTTTCCACTTTGTCCCGCACGATTCTGCGCTTTAATTTGATATAATCCTTGGCATCAATAAAAACCTTCAGATCCAAAAGCTGGGCAAGTTCCGGGTAATACAGCACAAAGATACCCTCCACCACCACTACCGGTGCTGGTCTAAACTCAAGTGTCTTGGGGGTTTTGTTGGGATTGTTGAAGGTGTATTCTTGGCGGTATACGGTTTCACCGTGTTGGATTCTACGGATGTCGTCTGCATACTGCTCAAAATCTATAGAGTGGGGGGTGTCGAAATTGTGGATCCCTTTCGAGTCCACCGGCTGAAGGTGCCGGGGTTTGTAATAATTATCCTGGGATATAAGACAAACCTGATCGGGCTCAAAAGCATTCAGGAGTTTATCCAAAAATAAGGTCTTTCCCGAGGCACTGCCTCCCGTAATCCCGACAATAAAGGGTTTCTTCATGGGGGACAAATTTAAAAATTATTTTTTAACGGTCTGCCTAGCTTTCACGAAGTAAGAATTGAGCCAATAGTTCTACCGCCTTACCGCGGTGACTGATGGCATTTTTTTCTGCCATGCTAAGTTCTGCAAAAGTCTGGTTGTAGCCCTCGGGAACAAATATAGGGTCGTAACCAAATCCACCGGTGCCGGAACGTTCGGTGGTGATCCTTCCAGCCGCTTTTCCTTCAAATTGATATTCCTTGTCTCCTAAGATTAAGGCAATCACTGTCCGGAATGCGGCGCTGCGGTCTTCGATACCTGTCAGTTTTTCCAGTAAGAGAGTCACGTTCCGCTCATCGCTTCGTGGTTCTCCCGCAAATCTTCCTGAATATACACCCGGAGCGCCGTTGAGGGCATCGACCTCCAGACCGGTGTCATCTGCAAAACAGTCCACTTGGTAATGCTCATGTAGGTAACGGGCTTTTTGAAATGCATTATGCTCCAGCGTGTCGCCAGTCTCGGGTAGTTCTTCCGTGCAGCCGATATCCTTTAGGGATAGAATCTTAATTTTGTCACCCAACGCAGCACGGATTTCTTCCAGCTTTTTAGCGTTGTTGCTGGCGAAGCAGATTTGTCGCATCTATCTAGGTTAGTTATTTAGTGGATGGTCTGATTTTTTTTCTTGGAGAAATTTTGACAGCAAGGTACGCATCCTACGGGAAGTTTTACCAGGCAACCAAGCTGAAATTACCAAAAATCCCGAAGGATAGCACGGGATTTCAGGGAGCTAAGGTACCTGTCTACATCAAAGGCAGTGCTTGGCGATGATCTCATTTGCCAGTTTTTCGAGGTAGTGGCTGTCTACATCGTCAAATGCGTCGAGATTTGCAGCATCCACATCCAGAACCATAGCCACGGTTCCTTTATGCACTATTGGCACGACGATTTCTGATCGGGAAGCCGTGCTGCATGCTATATGCCCTGGGAAGGCATCCACGTCCGGTACCAGGATGGTTTGTTCCTCTTTCCACGCGGTACCGCATACTCCTTTGCCAAAGGCAATTCGGGTACATGCCAGGGGACCCTGAAAGGGACCCAATACCAGTTCTTGGTCCTTCACAAGGTAAAAGCCAACCCAAAAAAAGTCAAATGAGGTTTTTAAAACCGCACTGATATTCGCCAGATTTGCAATGAGATCTGTTTCGGATTTAACCAATGCCTCTATCTGAGGCAAGAGAGACTCATACAGTTCGCTTTTTGATGCGGTTTTGGGAATAAAAATTTCTTCTGCCATAGACTTGCCCAGTGGGCATTAAAGGGTGTGGGGAGCTGGAGGTGATACCAAGGCGCTATGTAGGAACAGGTCCAGTCGATCGTCCTGTATGCTTCGGGTTTCAAATGGAAGCCTGTCGGTCTTGGGTGCAGGTATCCCAGCTCCAAATTCGATATTTCCCGTAAACACCCTCGCTTCGTCCCAAAGTTCCCTGGAAATAAACTGTTGAAGCAAATGGCCTCCTCCTTCTATGATTAAGCTTTGGATTTTTCGATTGTGAAGGTCAGTCAGCAGGTTTTCTAACGAAAAATCCTGTTTCATCTGCACAAATTCAAGGTTATCGGATGCTTCCGATTTCACCAGGTTGTAGCAAAGGGTAGGCTGACTTTGGTCAAAGAGAAAGCTATTAGGGTCTAGCGTGAGGTGTTTGTCAATCACAATCCGAACGGGGTCCCTCCCCGCCCAGTCTCGGACATTCAGTTTGGGGTTGTCGTAATGGGCCGTTTTTGTACCCACCAAAATGGCGTCTTCTTCTGAACGCCAGCGGTGTACCAACTGACGGCTGAGTGGGTTGCTGATCCATTTGCTGTCATAATTGGGTCTCGCCACGTAGCCGTCCCGTGTCTGTGCCCATTTGAGGATCAGGTAGGGACGTTTTTTTTCCATCGCAGTAAAAAAGCGCCTGTTTTGCCAGCGGGCTTCTTGCTCTAGGATACCGGTGATGACCGAGATTCCCGCCGCTTGTAGGATAGCTATCCCTTTTCCGCCTACCAATGGGTTGCTGTCTTTTGCCGCAATGATAACTTCTTTCACTTTTTTGGCTACCAGTAGATCGGCACATGGCGGGGTTTTGCCGTAGTGAGCACAGGGTTCCAAGGTAACATATACCGAAGATCCCTCCAAAAGTGCGGAATCCTCTACAGCAGCTACAGCGTTGGGTTCCGCATGTGGGCCACCATATACTGCATGGTATCCCTCTCCGATGATTCGCCCGTCGCGTACGATCACGCAGCCTACCAAGGGATTGGGGCTTACCGTTCCTGCGCCCCATGCGGCAAGCTCCAAGGCTCGCCTCATGTATATTTCATGGTGTTCCATGCGTTCCTAAGGGGTTGGTGTGGGCCGGGGAGAAAGAGGGAAGTTGCCGAGTGTGTACACCGAATCCGCTGCCACCGCAATGGAAAAAATACTGTCTAGGTGTGTAGCCCGGGGTTGGATATGGATGCGGTAGGTCGCAGGACTCAGTCCTCTAAGCCGAAACTCCCCGTTTGTCGCACTCAGTGTAGCCAGTGTATCGGTGCCGGTAATCGCGAATATATAGGGTCTTGCATTTGCCGGTTGTATATTTCCACGGAGCTCGCTGCGGTTTTCCATGGAAAAGGCGCGTAAGCTTGGCACCAAGCTGTAGCCTCCCGAAGTGTTCCGTTGGATAGATTTAGCCAAGTTAAAATCGATGTATATATCCCATGCAAACCCTGCGCTAGCCTGAAGCGCCACATCAACGGTTAGGCGGTCATTGATGTTGGGAACGGATTGCAACATTAGCTGCTGCCCGTCTTTCACCAGATAATGATTATCGCCCAGTGCCAGCCTGATTTTGCTCACTTGCCCTGCCCGCACTTCTTTTCTGCCCAGGAGCAGCCGTTGACTGCCTACTAAGTCAGAGACCTTCACCATTTTATTAGCGGGGGTGTAGGGGATGTAGGACCAATCTGCATTTTCCAATCCGCGGGTACCAGCGGGTAGAATTTCCACCCCCAAAACCTCTAGCCACACCTCGTCAAAGTCGCCGGGAGCATCTATTAGCAACACATTTATCAACGCCTTTTCGTTGGCGTCCATGTTTTCACAGGCAGGTGCGACAACTCCTACGCCCAAAAGAAGCGCAAAAAACAAGGCGAAATTCAATGGGCTCTTAGGCCGGTAAGTAACTTGGTGCGGCATCATGAATTGAGGTAACCGAATATTGGTTCAACGCAAAAATAGCAGTTTCGTTGGTAACCGGCCTTCACTTCGCCCATTTAGTTGCCGTTACTGTCTCCATACCCGACCATCCTCGACGATATGCCATCTTTTCCCAGCCTCTTCTAGAGAAGGAAGGGAAATTTTAAACCGAGTCTTGGATACTTCAAATTCGGGGTCCGCCGCGGGTTGGTCCATGTGAAGTTCTTCAGCACTCAATGCATACCGCTGATGTTCCCTGAAGAATGCTTTCTGGGCATGGTAATAGGCCCTCAGTTGGGTTTTGACTCCTTCGTCAGGTCTCTGTTCAAAAGCTACAGTCCCGCTGCCCACTTCCTGCTCGCTGAACTGCACATAGCCCCATCGGTCTGGAATGTGCATGTTGATTGCTCCTATGGGCGACCAAACCCAATTATCTTCAGGGTAGGCTTTTCCAGTTTCGGGATTGATGACTTTTCGATAGGTATTGTCTACCACTTCGAGTTGCCATTGTACGCGGGAAAAATTTATTCTCCACTGATTTCCATCCTTGGGTGTGCCGTACGACAGCGACGACCAGGGAATGGCCATCTCTACTGACCAGTAGTCGTCAATGTCGCTAGGATCATTCAGCGTACCCTCCAAGTGTACGGCATATTCGAAACCGTTGATGTTCCAGCCATTGAGCGGCTTGCCTCCGTCCTTATAGGGTTTGGTTAGCAGTAGGTCCCAGAGCGTTCCCAAGGCGTTGATTTCCCACTCGTAATAATTGTGCGTATCACCATTTGGATCCAAAAAGACTTCGATGTCGTTTTCGTGGAATATCACCGATTCAGGCTCGGTATAGGTGGCCCACAGATGAGGTTCGTCCAGCTTGACACCAATGTAAAAAAAGTCCTCGTCCCACATCATTTTCATTCGGGTCAGGTGGGCCGGTTTTGGGCGGATATCCCCTTCTATGTCAACGAAGGCCTCTGACCACAGAGCTAATTTCCAATGTTTATCGTCTAGTTTTCCGTCAATTTGAGGTTTTTCGGGCGTTTGGTAGGCCACATAGCTGCGTGGGGGAGTGTTGGTTTGTCCCCAAGCCCACGGGCTGATCCAAAGAGTAAGAAACAAGTAGAGAAAGGTTGGTTTTGCATGCATGGAATGGGTGTGCTAATAGTTTAGATAGAAAGTTAACTTGGCTGTTTCCAGCAGGCTATTGATGGGTTTACTTGGTCTTTTTTGAGAGAGCGGTCATGGTGTTGCTTCTTCTTGTTAAAAGACACCTTTATGTCTTTTTTAGGCCGTTTATAAAATCGGATACGCAACGCATCGGTGTATTCAATAGATTTAACGCCATCGGTAGTCCAGTATTTTCCGATTTTGCTGGTAAAAGTAAGGTAAAAACAGTCAGAAAGCAGCAATGAGTTTTACCTGTTTTCTGCTTTAATGGATAAATGGTATGTCAATGAATAGAAAATCCCTCCGTTGGTTTGCAAGTTTGGTATTTCTGCTGGGCAGTGTGGCTTGTGGGGGAAGTATGGAGCAAAAGCAAACGTGTGCCGAAACTCATTGCCCATAAAAAAAGCTATGAAACAATGTCCCATAGCTTTAGTCAATTAACAATAAACCCAAAATAACCTGCTGTAGGAGAAGGATTCGAACCTCCACGGGGCAGTTAGGCAAAACACGAGCTCCATGTTTGCTTTGTCCTTAGCTCCCCACCCCCGAGACCGGAGGGCATG
>NZ_JAFIEU010000018.1 GCF_020832325.1 Lunatimonas sp. | reverse complement strand
GGTGATTTCTGTCGGATGAAAAAAGGTGCTGGTTGGCGTTGGTTTTGCAGCATTTTGCGTGGTTGTTTCTTTTCTGTATACTTTCTGAGTGGTTTTGTTTTTTGATTTTCCGTTTGTTTTTGGTGATTTGGCTGTTTTTGGCCGGTTGGGCACGCGCTGTTCCGTTCCATCGGAAGGTGGATATCAGTGTGTTGTGTCGGTGTTCATTTTGTTGTTGATGGCCGGTGGCGGCGCATTGGGGTCAAAGTACAGGACGGTCTGCATGACGCCTTTTATAATTGTTAACCTTTCCAAACAGCTTACCCGTGAGTATGGCAAAGGATGGAGTGCTAAACACTTGCAAAATTGTCTCCGCATTATGGAAACTTTTCCAGATGAGCAATTTGTCTCTACACTGTGGAGACAATTATCTTGGTCGCATTTTAAAGTCTTAATGTACTTGGACAGCGATTTGAAACGCGACTTTTATATTGAAATGTGCAGGTTAGAAAAATGAACTATTCGCCAATTTCAGGAAAAAATAGATTCCATGCTTTTTGAAAGGACTACCATTAGCAAAAAGCCAGAAAAATTAGCAGTATTAGAGCTTCGAAAACCAAAATCAGAAGGCACTTTGTCCCCTGATTTGGTTTTTAGAGACCATTATCTCTTCGATTTTTTAAATCTTAATGATGCCTACTCAGAAAATGACTTAGAAACGGCCATTATCAAAGAACTTGAAAAGTTTATTCTTGAATTACAGCGTCGGCTTTACATTTGTGGCTCGACAAAAAAGAATGACTATTGACAATATTGATTTCTATCTTGATTTGTTGTTTTTTCACAGAAAACTCAAAAGACTGGTAGCTATTGAGCTGAAAATTGGTAAGTTCAAGGCCGCATACAAAGGCCAAATGGAATTTTGCTTAAGATGGTTGGAGAAACATGAAATGGAATCACATGAAGAACAACCCATTGGCTTGATATTGTGCGCTTCGGGCAATCAAGAACAAGTAGAACTTCTTCAGCTAGACAAAGCCAACATTAAAGTGGCGGAATATATCCACGAACAATTACCCCGTGAGTTACTTCAACAAAAGCTCCACCAATTCACTGAAAAAGCAAAACAATTAATTGAAAATCGAAAACAAGACAACCTATAAAAACTTAGCGTCTTGGAGCCTTAGCTAGAAATTAAGTCTCGCAAAGCCGCAGAGCCGCAAAGAATAACATAGTAAAATGACAGAGAATGATATTTCAAAAATAGTCGTGAATACCGCCTACGACATCCACGTAAAGTTGGGGCCCGGATTGCTTGAGTCTGTTTATGAAGAAATCATGTTCTTTGAACTTTCTAAACAAGGAATGAATGTTGAAAGGCAAAAAGCAATTCCAGTCATTTGGGATGAATTAAAAATGGACTTGGGCTTTAGAGCAGACATCATTGTGGAGAAAAAAGTAATTGTGGAGTTAAAATCAGTTGAGGCCATCGCCCCCGTACACCCTAAGCAACTTTTGACCTACTTGAAAATAACCGGATTGAAATTGGGTTTACTAATCAACTTCAACGAAAAACTAATAAAAGACGGAATAATACGAATTGTAAATAATCTATAAAATATCTCGCAAAGCCGCAGAGTCGCAAAGAAAAAATAGATTAGCGCTTAGCGAAGGAATTGTTCTCGCAAAGCGACAAGGTTGCAAAGTGATAAAACCATAGCGTCTTGGCGCCTTAGCGAGAGGTTTTTTTACGCAAAACTGCAGAGCCGCAAAGAAGTTGCCTATTTATTTTGTTCAACGTGGGGGCTGTGTTTCTAACGGTATTTAATCGTTAAAATTTGGATTTGCAGTCCCGCTACATTTACTTTGTGGCACACTTCAGGCAACTGATTTATAAAGAAGAGGGGAGAGAACAGGCTCTTAGAACCTCTGGCAACCTTCCACATGGGGAAAGGTGCCAATACCTGCCCGAAAGGGAACGATAAATTAGACGATATGATCCATCAGCTATCCCGTTTTTTTGTTTGTACACCCTTCCGCACGCTGGAAAGGGAGCACTACGCTGTACGATTGGCCTGTTTAGTCCTTACCACCATCGCATATAATCCGATTTTCTATGTCCTATAAAAATTTCGAGACACAGGCTGTTCGAATCGCCGAATCTGCTTCCGATCAGCGTGAGCATTCTTCCCCTATCTACCTCAGTTCCAGTTTTGTATTTGATTCGGCCGAGCAGGCCCGGCAGATGTTTGCCGACGAAATTCCGGGAAATATCTATTCCCGCTATGCCAACCCCAATACGAGCGATCTGATCGCCAAGGTCTGTGCGGCAGAAGGTACCGAATCGGGCCTCACCACCGCCTCTGGGATGGCGGCTATGTTTGGCAGCATGGCAGCGCTCTTGTCTCAAGGAGACCATGTGCTGGCGTCGCGGTCCCTGTTTGGGTCCACGCACCAACTGCTTACCCGTGTCTTTCCCAAATGGGGTATTTCACATACCTACGGCGACATCAAGGACATCGCACGCTGGGAGGAGCTGATTCAGCCGAATACCAAGATGTTGTTCATAGAGACTCCCTCTAACCCGGGATTAGAGATCATTGACCTAGCGTACATCGCGGCCTTGGCGAACGCCCATAACCTGATTCTGGTGGTGGACAATTGTTTCGCTACGCCTTACCTACAGCAGCCGGCCAAATGGGGTGCGCACATCGTTACCCACAGCGCAACCAAGTTTATCGACGGACAGGGAAGAGTGCTCGGAGGGTTGATCCTCGGTCAGAAGAAATACATCGATGAGGTGCAGTTTTTTATGCGGCATACCGGACCTTCCCTCTCGCCCTTTAATGCCTGGGTACTGGCCAAAAGCATGGAGACCTTGGCTGTCCGTATGGACCGGCATTGCGAAAATGCCCTGAAGATAGCGGAATACTTTCAGGAGAGTCCGGATATTGAGGTGGTCAAGTACCCGTTTTTACCCTCCCACCCACAGTACCATCTGGCAAAAAAGCAAATGAAGCAGGGAGGAGGGATCATTACCCTGACGCTAAAAGGGGGGCTTCAGCGCGCAAAGCGGTTTATTGACCACCTGCAAATGATCACGGTAACGGCCAATCTGGGCGATAGCCGCAGTATCATCACGCATCCCGCGTCTACGACCCACAGCAAGCTGACCGAAGAAGAACGGGAGCGGGTAGGTATTTTGAATGGACTCGTGCGCCTATCGGTCGGGCTGGAACATGTGGACGATATCGTGCAGGATATTGAGCAGGCCCTGTTAAATTCCAGGTGAGAGGGCGCTGAAATGGCTCCACTCATGGAACCGACGAATAGATGAATAAAAGTAACTAGTGTACTTTCTTTATCCGGCGTCCGGTGCCTCCTACTCCTATCGTAAAATTATGCAGAGACCCTGCATATCCGTTGTACTTCCGCTCGTAATGTGGGGTCTGATAGGCATATCGAAGGCGCATGAACCAATAACTGTGTTCCTGGCCCTGAGAGATTAGCCCATTTACATTGCCCATTTTAACATCCACATTCAGGCCAACTGTGGGCGTTCTCCTAAAGGTCAGCGTAGCCTCGCTTAGGCTTTGATTTTGCTGTAGGTCGTATGGGGTAGGCCCCAAGTCCATCCAAGCAAATCCTGCGAAAGGAGTGATCGCCAATCTCGGGGAATCAGTGACTTGATAGCCGATACTCAGCTCAGGGAGAAACATCCTAGCCTGGGAGTAGGCCGGCCAAACTCCGCTTGAAATGGGTACATCGTGTTTGTTGCGGGTGATGCCGATATAATTTCGGAGAAACAGTACCCAATCGGTGTAGATAATGTCAAAGGCTATTCCGAATGGGATGCTGTTTTTGAATTCACTACTAAGCTGGTCTGTGTAGCGCCCATATCCGGTAAAGAATTCAGCAGTAAATCCCCATTTGGAGGGTTCAAAGCGCTGACGAATATATTCGCGGGTATATGCTTCATAGGCATTGCCGGGGTAGGAGGACAGGAACTTGTCTGCCAGAAAATTCAACTCCTCCTGGCTGATTTCCGGATAATCCGGGCCTTCCAACAAGTATAGTAGATTCAACGCCAAGAAATCTTTCTCCATGGCGCTTAGCTCGGGGTTGTTTTTCAGTTTGCTGGCTAGGATGGGTTGTTCTTTTCTGGATTCAGTTAGCAACGTTTTGGCAAGCAAATCGCCCATTGGTGCAATTTTTTGGGTGATCAGCATGATTTCCTCCTGATCCATTAAATGGGAATGACCAAGTACCTCTTGGTAATCCCCTGTCCAATAGCTGATCAGCACCCGTTCGATTAGAAATAATGCCAAGTAGTTCTTGTCTTCTACCTCATTCAGTAGGAAGGTCTTGACTTCGGCCATTTTGGATATATCCCGGTTTTCAAACCGATCGAGAAGGAGGCGTCTGCCCCTGCTTATCAATTCGGGTTTTGACTCTTCCATTTCCAGGAGCTCTCTTTTGAGATCGGTTTGTTGCGCATAGTGGTGCGAGGCTGCCAACAAAAGTAACAGGGTGAGATAAAGTGCTTTCATGTAGTTTTTGTGACTAAAAAAGGAGGAATAAAAAAGGCGATTCTAGGTAGTTTGTAGATCAATAACTTTGACGGAGAAATTTAGGTGCTCGCCTGGCTTTTGTTCCCTGTTCAAAGGCATAGGCCAACTCAATCAGCACAGGTTCGGACCAAGCAGTGCTGAAGAAGGAAATCCCTACGGGAAGTTCATCGATCATGCCCATGGGTACTGAGATGCTGGGGTAACCGGCGTGGGCAGCGGGGGAGGAGCTACCCAAGTGGTAATAATCTCCGTTTGTCCAGTCGGTTTTCCATGCAGGGCTGCCAGTGGGTGCTATGATGGCATCTAGGCCATGTTCTTTTAGAGCTTTGTCGATGCCGTTGTCCTGACTGTTCACCCGGAGTTTTTCCAGCGCTTCCAGGTATTGCGGACTGCTTAGGTCTCCTTTTTCCAAGGCGAGTTCCAAGTAGTGCTGGTTATAGTGGGCCAGCTCTATGGGATCCTGTTTGTTGAATTCAATCAGTTCTTCCAGGCTTTTGATTTTTGCGTCTGGACCCAGCGAGCTGAAATACTTATTTAGCCCGTCTTTGTATTCATACAGCATCACCTCAAACGAATAGGATCCGGTTCCGGGAGGCGATACTTCCTGTAAGGGGATGATTTCAGCTCCTTGAGCCTTCATAAAAGCAATGGCTTCTTCCATCAGCTGATCCACCTTGTAGTTGATTCCAGCGGTTGATTTCATCCAGCCGATTTTCTTTCCTTTCAGACCCTCGGCCTTTAAGAACGGGGTGTAATCTGTCAGGTATCGACCGTCACTGGTGCTGGTTTTGGCATCTGCGGGGTCTAGCCCCACCATGGTACCCAAGCTGATGGCGGCATCCCTCACTGTTCGGGTCATCGGGCCGGGTGTGTCTTGGGTAAAGGAAATGGGAATGATACCGGATCTAGAGATCAGGCCTACGGTCGGTTTGATGCCCACAATGCCGTTGGCCGTAGAGGGGCACACGATGGACCCGTTGGTTTCTGTGCCTATTGCCAATACGGCTAAGTTTGCAGATACCGCTACTCCGGATCCTGCACTGCTGCCGCAGGGATTGCGGTCAATGATGTAGGGATTTTTGGTTTGTCCACCCAACCCACTCCAGCCACTGCTAGAGAGCTGTCCCCGAAAGTTTGCCCATTCGCTCAGGTTGGCCTTTCCGATGATGACCGCTCCTGCTTCTCGCAATTTCTTGGCGACGAAACTGTCTTGCAGGGGTTTTGAACCTTCAAGTGCCCGGGAACCAGCTGTGGTATGCATGGCATCGTAGGTGTCTATGTTGTCTTTGAGCAAAACGGGGATGCCGTGCAATGCGCCTTTTTTTCGACCTTCTTGGAGCATTTGGTCCAATTCTCTGGCAATTTCCAATGCTTCGGGATTGACTTCCAGGACGGATCTCAGCTCGGGGCCATTTTGGTCTATCTGTGCAATGCGGTCCAGGTAGGCGCTTACGACTTCCTCTATAGTTAGGCTGCCATTGTCGTAATTCGCATGAAAGTCGGCGATTTCCCATTCCAAATAGGGGAAGGAGGCTGTATCCGAGGCTTCCATGTCTTCGAGGGCCTTTGGCTGGCACGATGCACATGTGGTCCAAATTGCCACAGTAAGTATGAAAAAAAGCAAAGATCCGAGATGCACGCGGCCGGGATGCAACGCACTGGTGTACCGGTTGTTCATGGTGTAGTCGTTAGCCTGTAAAATTCCGAATTCCCCGTCAAAAATTTATCGTATTGCTCATTTTTTTGTTCAAGATCCGCGGTGATTCTCTGGGGAAGTGACCACCGCGGAAGTTGAACTAGGGATTGCTATTGAAACAGGATCGTTAAAACTGTGCGGAAACGTGCTTGAAGTAATCCATGCTTTCTTTTACTTCAGGAAGGCTGTTTTCCCAGTTGTGCTCGTACTCGGCAGAGAAGACACCTTTGAAACCCTGCCGGTGAAGTTCGTGAAGGACGCCAGCTACATTGCAGGTACCGGTTCCCCAGGGTACGTCGTGTGCTGACCGGATACCTCTGCCGTTAAGGTCTTTCATGTGAAGGCTGTGGATGCGTCCTTCCAATCGCTGCAAGGCATCGATGGGATCCACGCCCGATCTGATCCAGTGGCCAATGTCTGCACACACGCCCATAAGCGGACTTCTGCCTTCCAACAACCTGGCTGGAACCTCCGGATGCCAGTAGAAAGAAGGCACCGGGTGATTATGCAATGCCACTTTGATCTGGTGTTCCTCGCAGAGTTTTTCCACTAGGTCAAGCTGATTGGCACGCAGCTCGGTGGTGATTACCTCTATGCCAAGGGCCTTCGCAAAGGCAAACACTTTGGGCCAGTCCTCGTCGTTTGGACTTACCACCCCGTAGGCTACGGCCTGGATGTCGTATTTGGCCAGTAGGGATTTAATCTGATTCAGGTCTTGTGCACTGGCTGTAAAGGCCGTGGTGGCTTCGCCGGACTTGGTGATTTTTTGGCCTGGGTAAAGCTCCACATACTTCACCCCAATGCTGTTGAGTTTTTCGAGGGCCTCTTCAAAGCTAAACAGCCGAAAGGTATATGCTTGACTTCCCAGTTTCCAATCTGCCGGAACACCGCTCTGCGCTTGCGTAATAAAGGTAGCCAGGCAAAATAATGCAGAAAATAACGTTTTGAACATGCGTTGCTTCATAATAAATGAGTATTTTAACAGGATTTTTGAATTAATCTTTGCTAAAAATACCCAAAATTCCGAAAGGACCAATCAGATATGAAGCGGAAAACGAAAACCTTTTTCATCGGGATGTTTTTTTGGGTGGTTTCCGGTGCGTATGCGCAATCCGACCCATTCTTGAGCGAATTTCTGGAGCGATGGGAAGGTTCCAAGCAGTATATGCTCGCGATAGCCTCAGAGATGCCCGAAGAGCTGTATGGATTCCGACCTACTTCGGAGGAAATGTCCTTTGCGGAGCAGTTGATGCATATAGCGGTGACGATAGAGTGGCATATTTTCAGCCGGTTTGATCGGCAAAATACCCCCTATCGGGTACAGGAATACCGGGCAGAAGGCCTGTCCAAACAGGAAATTATCAACGTATTGGAGAAAGAGATGGATAAGGCTGCAGCACACATCGCCCAATTTGACCCATCGCGATTGATTGAGCACAATCAGTACGGAGAGTTGCGCCGTACCAGCCGCCAATTTCTACTTCTTGCAGCAGACCATATCGCCCACCACCGGGGTCAATTGGTGGTGTATTTGCGTATGAACGGCATCAAGCCACCGAACTATATCCTTTACCAGTAAGCATTTAAATTTGTATAGATTGTATTTTCTTAAAAACCCCAGAAGTATGTTCAGATCCATTTTGCTAGTAGCCTGTCTGCTGGCGCAAGTTCATTTTTCCGTAGCCCAAACGGCAACAGGTAAGAAGTCCCTTCCGCTGTCGGATGGTACTCCGGTAAGTGTAGGCATGTCTCCGGCCCGAATTCAACGCATTGACGCCATGTTGCAGCAATCCGTGCAAGACGGGGACATTCCAGGTGTGGTTGCATTGATCGCCCGAAACGGGAAGATCGTTTACCATCAAGCCTATGGTGTAGCCGATGTAGGTTCGGGAAGGGCCTTGAAAAAAGACGATATTTTTCGCATCGCTTCCCAAAGTAAAGCGATCACAGCCACAGCGGTCATGATGCTTTGGGAGGAAGGTAAAATTCGGTTGGACGATCCCATTTCGAAGTATATTCCGGAATTCAAGAATCCGCAGGTGCTACAGAACTTTCGATATGCAGACACCAGTTTCACCGCGCGTCCAGCGATTCGGGAGATTACGATACGCCATCTGTTGACCCATACCTCCGGATTGGGCTATGGGGTCATCGACGGCGATGAACGCATGAAGATGCTATATGCCAAGGCGGGTACCACCGATTTGTTCACCACGGAGGATGTGTCCATCAAGGAGGTGGCGCTGAAACTGGCCAAGTTGCCGCTGCATCACGATCCAGGAGAAAAGTACACCTACAGCATGGGGTTGGATGTACTAGGCTACCTGGTGGAGGTGGTATCCGGAATGCCCTTTGATCGTTTCCTTAGGGAGCGGCTATTTGATCCACTCGGCATGCAGGATACGTGGTTTTACTTACCGGAAGGCAAAGCGAATCGACTGGTGTCCATAAGCCACCGGGTGGATGGTGAATGGAAAAACTACCCAGACACCTTTTATAAGGTAGACTATCCGAAAGAAGGGGCCAAGCGCTTCTTTTCCGGCGGAGCCGGTCTCTCCAGCACGGCCAAGGATTACGCCACGTTCCTACAGATGTACCTCAACGGAGGCGAACTGAACGGGGTCCGAATCCTCAGCCGTACCACCGTGGACATCATCATGGCAAACCATGTAGGAGATCTCTATGGAGGAGGGAATGCTCACTACGGATTGGCGTTTGGCGTGCTTACGCAAAAGGGAAAAGGCCGAGGCGGGGACCTAAGCGAGGGAACCTTCAACTGGGGAGGATACTTTAATACCCAATACTTCGCGGATCCCAAGGAAGGGCTAATCGGTGTAATTCTCAAGCAAACCCAAGGAGGTACCGGCGATCAAACGGGTTGGAAATTCAAACAAATGATGGGCGCGGCAGTCGATGACTAAGCCGTATAAAAGTAACAAAGGGGTGAGTGGAAAAACCATTTTTACCTATCTTTGTGCCCTATGAGCGAAAAAAATTTTAAACGATATACCGTTACTTCTGCCCTGCCATATGCCAATGGTCCCCTCCATATAGGACATCTGGCAGGGTGTTATATACCTTCTGATATTTACGTACGTTATCTCCGATCCAAGGAGCGCGATGTTGCGTATGTGTGTGGGTCTGATGAACACGGCGTGGCGATTACGATCAAGGCCAAGAATGAGGGCGTCAGTCCGCAGGAAATCGTGGACCGATACCATGAACTGATGAAGGCAAGCTTTCAGGAATTTGGAATCAGTTTTAATCATTATTCCCGAACCTCGGCGGCAATACATCACGAAACCGCCGGTCAACTATTCAAAGACCTGTATGACAAGGGTGAGTTTGTGGAGCAGGTTACCGAGCAATATTACGATGCAGAAGCCGGACAATTCCTTGCGGACAGGTACATAGAAGGTACTTGCCCCAAGTGTGGGTATGAGAGGGCCTATGGAGATCAGTGCGAAAAGTGCGGGTCTTCCCTCAGCCCAACGGAACTGATCAATCCAAAATCCAAATTAAGTGGCAATTCCCCTGTGCTGAAAGAGACCAAGCATTGGTTTCTGGATCTGGGGAGATATACCGCATTTTTGAAGAAGTGGATTCTGGAAGACCACAAGGATGATTGGAAAAATAACGTGCTCGGGCAATGCCGCAGTTGGTTAGAAGCGGGTGAAGGATTGCAGCCTAGGTCCATGACCCGGGACATGGATTGGGGCATTCCGGTTCCGCTTCCCGAAGCGGCAGGCAAGGTACTGTATGTGTGGTTTGACGCTCCCATTGGGTATATTTCCTCCACCAAAGAGTGGGCTCGTGAGAAAGGAATCGATTGGGAACCCTACTGGAAGGACAAGGAAACCAAGCTCGTACATTTCATTGGGAAGGATAATATTGTATTTCACTGCATCACCTTTCCGGCCATTCTTAAAACACACGGAGACTTTATCATTCCCGAGAATGTTCCTGCTAACGAGTTTTTGAATTTGGAGGGAGATAAGATTTCTACCTCCAGAAATTGGGCTGTTTGGTTGCACGAATACCTGGAGGAATTTCCAGGCAAGCAAGATGTGCTGCGGTACGTACTGACTGCCAATGCGCCGGAAACAAAGGACAACGATTTCACTTGGAAGGACTTTCAGGCTCGTAACAACTCAGAATTGGTGGCTATCTACGGTAATTTTGTGAATCGGGCGGTAGTGCTCACCCATAAGTACTTTGAGGGGAAAATTCCCCAGCAGGAAGTGTTGTCCCCCTATGATCTGGAGGTGCTGAAGGAGATGTCGGAATTTCCGGAGCGTATCAGTCAGTCTTTGGAGCGGTTTCGCTTTAGGGAGGCCTTGGGCATTGTGATGGATCTCGCTCGCCTAGGCAATAAATACCTGGCAGAGATGGAGCCTTGGAAGGAAATCAAAAAGGATCGAGTGCGTACAGGAACCATCCTGAATGTGGCGTTGCAGATTGCTGCTTCGCTGGCGGTGGTTTCCGAGCCTTTTTTGCCGTTCACCGCTACCAAGCTCCGGCAGGCGATGGACCTGAAGGATGCCAAGTGGAAAGATGCTGGAAAACAGGACCTTTTGCATGCAGGGCTAGCGTTAAGCGATCCCGGCCTGTTGTTCGAAAAAGTGGAGGACTCAGCTATTGAAGCCCAGATACAGAAGTTGTTGGATTCCAAGCGTAAAAACGAGTCGGACGCCGTGCAGGCGGCACCCATGAAGGAGATCATCACCTACGATGACTTCGCTAAACTGGATATTCGCGTCGTAAAAGTACTAGAGGCCGAGCCGGTTAAGAAGTCTAAGAAGTTGCTAAAGCTAACCGTGGAAACAGGACTGGGTAACCGGACCGTATTGAGCGGGGTGGCCGAACACTTTTCACCAGAGGAGTTACTCGGCAAACAAGTGGTTATGCTGATCAATCTGGCGCCCAGAAAGATGGTGGGTATTGATTCGGAGGGGATGATTTTGATGGCCGAAGATGCCGACGGTAGCCTGAAATTGCTTCAGCCCCATCAGTCTGTGAAGCCAGGTTCGGTAATTAGTTAGTACCTGCATTAGCTTTCACCCGCAATCGGTTTGACTAAAAAGCAGGTAATGTTAAATCGAATAAAAGCTTAGTTTTATTTCTAATAATGTAAAGGAGATATTTGTTTTAGTGTTTTTGAAAAAAATATCCATTAAATAGTGCTATTTCGATGAACTTTATCGGTATAATTTCGTTTGAGTTGCTGTGTATTAGTTAGTTCTGCAGTTTATGAAAAGCGCGTTTTTGGTTGTTTTGTTTAGTATGCTATATGCAGATACGATTACCTTGGAAGATCTAAGGTGGAAAAACCGGGTGCTGTTTGTGTTTCCTGCCGAGCACAGGGAAGTTGCGTTTGAATGGGAGGTTTCCGACAGCCTGTTGGTGGAGTTTGAAGAACGGGATTTGCTGTTTTTCGTTTTCGGGGACACGTTAACGTCGAATTCACCCTACCGATTTGAGCTCCAATACGAATCCTTCTTAAAGAAGAAATACGCACTAGGAAGTAAGGATTTGTGTTGGGTACTGATAGGGAAAGACGGTGGTTCAAAGGTTCGCCGGGAGGGAAGTGCTCCGGATTGGAACGAGCTTTTTGGTATTATTGATGCGATGCCGATGCGTGCCCGGGAGATCCGCCGCAGCAACGGAACCTAGCGTACTTTCTCGAGGTATTCGGCCAACATAGGCAACGAATTATTTTTAGACGCCACTTCCCGCAGGTACTGTGCTGCCAACGCCTGTTCCCCCTTTAGGTAATAGTATATTCCTTTGTTTCGGAGCGCATACAGATTGGATGCATCGATATTCAGGCTGTAGTTGATGTCCGATAAACCTTCTTCCAGTTGGTTGTTGAACAGTCTGAACAGCCCCCGGTTGTTATAGAAATACGGTTGATTGGGGTTTAGTTGAATGGCTTTTTCCACCTTTTCCAAGGCCTCTTTGTATTCTTTGCGCTCGAATCGGACCAAAGCCTCCAAGTTGTAGGCATTTGGTTCTTTGTCGTTCAGCGTCAGCGCCTTTTCCAGATCTACCAATGCTCTGTCGTGCTCGCCCTGATAGTACCGAAGCGTTGCCCTGTTTACCCAGAGGTCGGGGTTATGGGGCTCTAGCGCCATGGCTTTTTCAAATGCATCCAAGGCCGGGTCAAAGTCGTTGAGTTCGGTATAGGTAAGGCCCAAGATAAAAAAGCCCTTGGACGCAAAACCCTCCGTTTGACTGAGTTGCCTGGCAGCTTCGAGCGCCTTGTAGTTTTCTCCGTAATCCAGGTTTGCCACCGCTTTCTGATACAATGCTTCCCCATAAGCAGGGTTGATGGACAATGCCTTGGAAAAGTCCGTGATTGCCCGTTCCAGGTTGGCCAACCGTTGGTAGGCAACCCCTCGGTTATAATAGGCTTCGGCGTAAGCGTTGTCTACCCGAATAGCTTCCTCGTAGAATTTGATTGCTCCCTGAATGTCCCCGTCCTCTAATTTAGCGTTTCCTTTCAGTAAAAATCGCCCTTTTTTACTTTCTGCGGAATCGCAGCCGCTGACTAATAGGATTACGAGGGCCAGCCAAAAGCAGGCAAGAAGATTGGTCATTCGCATGATGGTATTATTTCAAATTGCTCTCTTCTCCCAACAAAAAAGAATACGGTTTGGTGCTGTCCTTGAGTTCGAAAATCCGTTTCATGATAGCAAGTGACGGAATAATCAGGATCATTCCAGCTACTCCCCAAATGGCACCTCCAATCAATAGTCCCAAAAAAGTAACCAGTGCATTTAAGTTGACATTGCTTCCGACTATTTTTGGCGTCAGTACGTTGCTTTCTATCAGTTGAATGATAGTGAAAGAAGCGACGACTGCAAACGGGTAAAATAAGCCATCCATCGTCAGAAACGCGAAAATGAAGGGTAAAATAGCTCCTAAGAAAGGCCCCAAATAGGGGATAATATTCAACAGCGCGGCGAACAGTCCAAAAAACAACGCATGTTTTACCCCGATCGCATACAGGGCAGCGGTGTTCAAAACTGCCAGTATAGCCATCACTTTCAATACCCCTAAAATGTAGTATTGCACCACTTTTCGCATAGACCGTATGGTGGATTTTACATTTTCATTGTCATGTTCCGAAAATATCTTGGCCACAAAGTCCGCCAGATGATCTCTATAGATCAACATAAAAAAGATAAACACGGGAACTAAGATTACGCCAGACAGGGAGCCAATAGTTCCTAGGAGAAAATTTGACACCGTTTCGCTGTTGGACTCCAACAATTCGAACAATTGGCTTTTGTCTACGCCGTCCTTGATCCCAAGGTCAGCACCAAAAGTGTCTGTTGCGATGCGGTCTACATCTGCCAAGTAATTGTTTAATCGGTCGGTTACATCTTCAAAATCCCTTGAAAAATTCTTCACCTGCAGTATCACCAGAACCACCAATCCAATTATGACGGTGATGGAACTCAGCAACGCGATCACCGCACTCAGGGTTCTGGGGATTTTTTTCGTCTCCATCCAGTTGCAGACAGGAATCATCAGCATGGCAATATATCCCCCAATGAATAGGGGAATGAGAAGGCTTCTCCCCAGGATCATGATGAAAACGACCACGATAATCAGCAGGAGGATGATTAGAACTTGAAGGTAACTGGGGATTTCTGACTGCTTCATAATGCGGGTTTAGACAGGGGTTGTTTTTAGATAAAATCGAGCCCTCCAAAGGCTGACAAGCGTGACGTAATCGTCATACCGGTAGATCACTATACCACATGCGATTCCGAAGGATCGGGACAGCGATTCCCTGTTAGGCATCTGATCTTCGGCACGGGAAATGTTTTGACCGCTAAAGAAGAAATAATAGACGCATGAAATCTAGGGAAAAGATACTGAATAATAATCCAAAGATACGATACATTTTACCAAATGGTATGCCAATGGTTTGTGGAATCCCCACCTCTACGTAATTGACCGCGAAAGTTGATTGCGTATTCCGAAGGTTCGACCACCGGGAACTAGGTAATCGCTCTCGGCAGTACAATGACTTCCTAGTTTCCTATTGTGAGCGATTTTTTCTATTTTTGGCCTTTTCAGATATAAATACGACTCTGGTGAATAAAGAAAAATGGCGGTTGATCATACTTTCTCTAGTGGTAAGTGTGGGATTGATGATCCTGAAATTTTACTCCTACTATGTAACGGGGTCAACGGCTATTTTGACGGATGCATTGGAGAGCATCGTCAACGTAGTAGCGTCCGGCTTTGCGATGTACAGCATTTACCTGAGCTCTCAACCAAAGGACAGCAATCATCCCTACGGACATGGGAAAATTGAGTTTTTTAGTGCGGGGATTGAGGGTATTCTTATCGTTCTTGCTGGAGTCTTTATCATTTATCAAGCGATTTATACCTTGGTGTTTCCTGAGCCACTTCAAGAATTGCCCATTGGTATGTTGTTGGTAGGATTTTCAGGTCTTGTAAATGGTGCGCTAGGACGTCTATTGCAACAAAAAGGGAAAGCGCTCAATAGTATTACCCTGATTGCAGATGGAAAGCACCTGGCGACGGATGCAGTCAGTAGTTTCGTCCTTATCGTGGGTATTGCGGTAATTTATTTTACAGATTTATACTTTTTGGACAGTGTATTTTCGCTCGTTTTCGCTGGCTATATCATCTACAACGGCTATATGTTAGTTAGGCGGTCTGTAGGGGGGCTTATGGATGAGGTAGATCCCTTGGCGATGGGCATTATGGTTAAGATTTTGAACAAGTACCGGAAGGACAATTGGATAGATATCCATAATATGCGAGTTCAACAATATGGAGGCGATAGCCACATTGATCTTCACTTGACGCTGCCCTATTACTTTGATCTGATTAAGGTCCACGACGAAGTGCACCGGGTAGAGGAAGTGTTGGAGGAAAACCTGCCGGGATACGTGGAGGTCTTTGTGCATGCCGATCCCTGTATTCCGGAGTCTTGCTGCCATTACTGTCAGATAAATTCCTGCCCGGTCCGCAAATTTCCGAAATCAAAGAAGATCAGGTGGGATGAGCAAAATATGGCCAAAAACCAAAAGCATTACCACGAACTGAGTTCGGCTGTTCAAAATGCAAAAGAATCCTAGGCTTTCGAGGCTATATTTGGTTTGAAAAAAAAGGCAAGGGAATTCCGTGTTTTACGCTTTTTCATTATTCAACCGGCTCATTTTCAGCTGGAAATAAGGAATGTATGCAATTTTTTCTCTGTTCAGAGATCAACGATTTTTTTTAAATATTTTCAAAAAAAACAGCAAAATTTCAGTTTTTTCGCAACCAAACGATCCCTTTAGCGGCCTTCTTTGAAAAATTATATTTTGGTAATTCTTGGAAGGCAGAATTTTATTAATCAATAAATTGCTTTTTACATATTAATTTTTTAACTTAACCTGAAATAGATGGTAAAACACATAAAGCTGAACGCCATGAAAGACAAACAGTTTACCCTACTCATCGCTGTAACAGCGATTATTTGGTTGGTGATAATAGGATTTATCATCATCTAGCGCACAATGGATATAATAATTCTGTATTTGTTTCCCTAACCTTTTAAGGCCTGATAATCGTGTTTTTGGAAATAAATTTTTAGGGGCACCCGAAATGCCCCTTTCTTTGTTTTATACGGCTGCTATCAGGCCTGCCCTGCGCAGCAGCGCCTCCGGTTTGGGGTCTCTCCCTCTAAACCGTCGGTATAATATGGCTGGATGCACCCTGCCTCCGGCCGCCAGGATGTGGGTTTTGAATGCGGATGCTGTTTCGGGGTCAAATATGCCTTTTTCAACAAAGAGCTCGAAGGCATCGGCATCTAACACCTCCGCCCACTTGTAGCTGTAATATCCTGCGGCGTAGCCTCCCTGAAAGATATGGGAAAAGGACGTGCTCATCAGCGTTTCTGGTACTGGGGGCAGCAGTTCAGTTTTTTCCATCCTGCTTTTCTCAAATGCTACTATGTCATCCAGTTCATTCGGAGAAGTACTGTGGTAGGCCATGTCCAATAGTCCAAAGCTAATTTGCCGAACGGTCTGGTAACCTTGATGGAAATTTGCCGCTTTTTTGAGTTTTTCGATTAACGCATCGGGTATTTTCTCCTCCGTTTCGTAATGCTTGGCAAAGAGGTCTAGGCATTCCCTTTCGTAGCACCAGTTTTCGAAAATCTGGGAGGGAAGTTCTACAAAATCCCAGAAAACACTTGTTCCCGAGAGGGATTCATATCTCCCATCAGCCAACATGCCATGTAGTGCATGTCCAAACTCGTGAAACAGCGTGGTTACCTCGTTGAAGGTTAACAAAGACGGTTTGGATTTCGTGGGACGTGAAAAATTGCAAACGATCGAAACAAAAGGTCTCTGATTGGTGGGTCCTATTTTGCGTTGTCCCCTGTATGAGGTCATCCACGCTCCGTTTCGTTTTCCAGCCCGCGGAAAAAAATCGGTATAGAACACGGCTACGTGGTTTCCCTCTAGGTCTTGTACCTCGTAGGCAGATACTTCTGGGTGGTAAACCGGTATGGCCTCGTTCTTCACAAACACTAGTCCAAACAACTTTTCAGCGGTTGCAAAAACACCTTGAACCGTATTTTCCAATTCAAAATAGGGTTTTAACAGTTCGTCGTCTACGTCAAATTTCTGTTTTTTCAGCTTTTCTGCATAGAAGCTAACGTCCCATTTCTCCAAATATTCTAGCCCATCCAGCTCCCTGGCAAATTGTGCGAGTTCGTTGATTTCCTCTTCTGCTTTTGGTTTGGATTTTTCGAGTAGGTCATGAAGAAAGGAAAGAACGTTGTCTGGTCCGGAAGCCATTCGCTCTTCTAATACGAAGTCTGCATAGCTGGGGTAGCCAAGCAATGCCGCACGCTCGTTTTTTAGGCGGATGATTGATTGGATGATGGCGCAGTTGTCCAGTTCGTCGCCCTTGCTGCATTTGGTATTATAGGCGAGAAACAATTCTCTTCGCAATTCCCTGTTTTCGGCATAGGTTATGAATGGCACGTAGCTGGGAAATGCGAGTGTAAAGATCCATTTTCCTTCTTTTCCTTTTTCCGCTGCTGTTTGAGCCGCAGCCTCAACTATATTGGGTGGAAGGCCCTTTAGGTCCTCCTGATTTTCTATGACCAGTTCATACCGATTGGTTTCTTTCAAGACATTTTCTCCAAATTGAAGCCCCTGCTTGGACAGTTCCTGGTCGATTTCGCGGAGCCGTGTTTTGTCTTCAGGCGATAACTTGGCCCCGTTTCGAATAAAGGACTTGACCGTTTTTTCGAGCAGTGTGGTTTGTTCCTCATCAAGTGACAACCGGTCCTTTTGTTGAAATACGGTTTCTATTTGGGCGAATAGTTGTTCGTCCAGCAGGATATCGTTTCCGTATTCGGAGAGTAGGGGTGATATTTCTTTGGCGATCTGTTGTATTGTATCGGTGGTTTCTGCAGCATTGAGGTTGAAAAAAATGGAAGAAACCTGAGACAACCGGCTCCCTGATCGCTCTAGAGCTTCGATGGTGTTTTCGAAGCTGGGGGTTAGGTGCGATTTTATGTGTTCAATTTCCTCTTTGGCTTCACGTATGGCCTCCTTGATGGCGGGCAAAAAATGTTCATCTGTAATTTTGTCAAAAGGGGGTGTTTGGAATGGTGTTTGAAATGTTTCCAACAACGGATTTATCATATCTTTAAGTAGCTTTGTGTCAACCCCACAAAAATAACAAAATAAACAGAGTATGCCGGAATTAATAAAGCCTAATCCAGGTGAATACAATCCGTTTTACCAAGGGTATATGGATCAGATGGAAGGCTTTTCCATACAGGAGAGATTGTCCATCCAGAGTTTTTTATTGATGGAGGTCTTGGATTCTTTAGAAGCCGATCGAGTGGACCAGCCGATGGCGGAGGGGAAATGGACGTTCAATCAAGCAATCGGACACCTGTTGGATACGGAGAAGATTATGCATTACCGCATTCTGGCAATTACCAGGGAACCTGGGATCGCATTACGGGGGTTTGATCAGGATTTGTATGTGGACCGGGGAAATTTTGTTGGTTTGGAAGTGTTTCAGGCAAACCTAAATGCCATCTCGCTTAACCGAAACCTGTTGCGCTTTTTTTTGGATGGCATGCAGGATGATCAGGTGCTCCTTTCGGGAACTGTTGACGGACACCCCATGTCGGTGAGGGCCCTTTACTATATCATTTGTGGTCATATGCAGCACCATTTGCTGCTTTTCAGGAAATACCTACAGAAAGATGTGTGATAAACATTACTGATTTGATCCTCCTGCATTGACTAAATTTGTAATCAAATCAAATAGTACGGATATGTCTAAAGCGAAAAGTTTCTCAGATTTGGTGATGGGGGATACCCCGGTGTTGGTAGATTTTTTTGCGGTTTGGTGTGGCCCCTGCCAGATGATGCAGCCGATATTACAGGAGACTGCCCAACGGGTGGGTGATAGGGTGAAAATCGTCAAAGTGGATGTGGATAAAAACCCCATGGCGGCAAACAAATATCAAGTAAGAGGGGTGCCTACCCTTATTCTGTTCCACAAAGGTAAAATTCTTTGGAGGCAGTCCGGAGTGGTTCCCGCCCATCAGTTGGTAAAAGTGGTGGATCAATTTGTCCGCGAAACGGTCTAACGGAGCGGTTACCGATCCCGTTTTTTGAATGACCAGGTAAGTTTAAACGTCGCCACATGCACTCCCTTTTCGGTAATGCCTTCCACCTGCATGGTAAAGGTGCCTGTTTGACCGGGCTGAGTTAGGGTCTGTAACATGGCTGCCAGTTTTTCTCCATCCTCGCATACAAATCGCGTGGCACAATCGGCTTTCTTGTGAAATTGGGCTTCAAATCCGGTAACCAGCATGGAAAAGGAACCACTACCGGCTAGGTGAAGCATGCAAAGAATTCCGGAGGCTAGTTCCCCCGCTCCGGAAAGAGCTGCAAAGTAAATCGAACGAAAGGGGTTTTTTGTGCTCCAACGGAAAGGCATCCAAAGCTCACAGCGTTTGCTTGTCAACTCGGTGACGCGAATACCCCAAAACCACACAGATGGCAACTGAGTGAATAGAAACCATTTAAACTTTAAAGGGCTTCGCATGTTTTTCGTGAATTTCTCTTGTTGACTCGTCATGGGTCGTTTTAAACTGTAATATCCGACTTCTCATCGAATGGCCCAAGGCAATGGTCAATTCTTTTGGCGTTTTGGGAGCAATTTTTCCGGCCATTTTAGCGGCGGATACGGTGTGTGCCAGGAATAGCCGACAAATCTAGCTGTCCATAAAACCAATCTGGCATTTTTTTTGGTAATTTGCTTTTCGATTAAAGAATGAGATATGTATAAGAAAATAGTAGCCCTGTTTTTTCTGGGTACAATGATTTATGGTTGTGCCACCGTGCCTTTGACGGGCAGGAGACAGTTAAGTATAGTGGGAAACAGCGAGATATTGCCGCTTTCCTATGATCAGTATTCGACGGTAATCAAAGACAGCAAGATTGTCACCAATACTCCGGACGGGCAAAAGGTGGTGAATGTGGGGAGAAGAATAGCCTCAGCCGTTGAGCAGTACCTCAAGGAAAATAATTACAAAAATATCACCGAGGGCTTTTCCTGGGAGTTTAACCTAATAGAAAGTGATCAGGTAAATGCTTGGTGTATGCCTGGGGGAAAGGTGGCATTCTATACCGGTATCATGCCGATCTGTCAGGATGAAACCGGTGTGGCGGTCGTGATGGGACACGAAGTTGCCCATGCCATTGCCAATCACGCCAGGGAGCGGATGTCGCAGGGTTTGGTGGCGAATGGTCTTTTGGGCGGCGTGCAAGTAGCCTTGGGCGAAAACCCCTCACTTACCCGAACCATATTTTTGCAGGCGGTAGGCTTTGGTGGTCAGGTGGGTATGTTGAAGTTTTCCAGAGACCAAGAGCTGGAAGCAGACAAATTAGGCCTCATATTCATGTCTATCGCTGGATACGATCCCCGTGAAGCTCCTGCATTTTGGGAGCGTATGAATGCAGGTGCCGGTGGAGCCGGTGTTCCGGAATTCCTGTCTACGCACCCGGGACCGGACAGAAGGATTGAGCGGCTAAATGAACAAATGGCCGATGCAATGGTCTTTTACGAAAGAAACAAGCGGTAAACTATTGGACTAGCTGGAAATCAAAAAGGGGGCATATCACCCCCCTTTTTGATTTAGTTCTTTTTGTTGAAACTTCGAAGTCTCACTTGCGTGAATTTTCGCTTTGTGTCCAGCGGAAAGTCCCCTTTCATCATCCAGTCGTAATAACCAGGCTCCTCTACCAAGACCTGCTCGATGGTCTTTCCTTTCAGTTTGCCGAAGTTAAACACTTCCTCTCCCTTGTCGTTAAAGACGAACCTTCCAGCCAAATCAACCATTTTTTCATTCAGCAAGTTATGCAGCTTGCGCATGTCATTTTCCATGGTGCCCAGAACATTTCCTTGAAGGTCCTCGACCAATTCTCCGTTATAACGGGCGATTTGGGCCTGAAAGACTTCGTAGGAAGCGATGGTGTCCGCCTCGGCACTGTGAGCATTTTCGAGGGTTTTCCCACAGTAAAACTTGTAGGCAGCAGCCAGATTCCTTTTTTCCATCAGGTGAAAGATTTTTTGAGAATCCAGCAGATTACGTTTTTCGATGTCAAAATCTAAGCCCGCTCTCAAAAATTCCTCTACCAAGAGAGGGATGTCGAATTTCAGCACATTAAATCCTGCCAGATCAGCACCTTCAAAGAAGCGGAACAGGTCCGCGGCCACATCTTTGAATTTGGGAGCATTCACTATGTCCTCGTCGTAGATGCCGTGTATCAACGACGCCTCCCTTGGGATGGGAATAGTCGGGTTGATACGGCTCGTTTTGATTTCCCTTCTACCGTCTGGGTGTAACTTGAGGATAGAAATTTCCACAATACGGTCCGTAGAGATATTGATTCCGGTAGCTTCCAAATCGAAAAATGCCAGAGGTGATCTGAGGTTTAGTTCCATGAAGGTAATTATCGTTAAAATCTGTAGCCGTAGTTAATGTCTTGGCTATGTTGACATTTTTTTATACAAATATAGGATTTTTGCGTGGATAAATACGTATACGTCCATGTATCCCTACCAGGTTATTTTTTCGCGGGGTAGGGGAATGAATACTGGTGTCAAACCGTTGTGAAGGAGGCGAGGAATTTAGGGTTATCCCGATAGGAGCGTTGGGTAGGCTGGAAATTTGGGAAATGCGATCTCGAATCTTTTGTAAATGCCTCTTGGCGGTCTAATTAACCGATTCCTGCTCAGTTATTTGGGTGGACTCGCTCACATTGTGGATAAGTGGGTGTATAAAATGTTCAAAACCTTTGGCGTAAACAGGGTACATTTGTTCTTATGGCAGAAAGTAATTTGAGTAAAGGAGAGCGATCTTTGGCAAGGCGTAGAATGCCCGAGCCAGGCATGGCTTTGGGCAAACTTCCTCCCCAAGCCGTGGACTTGGAGGAGGCAGTGTTGGGGGCGTTGATGTTGGAAAAGGATGCGCTTACCGCCGTAGTGGACATACTTTCTGCGGATAGCTTTTACAAAGACTCCCACAAGGTCATCTACGAGGCCATTCTAGACCTGTTTAATGAGGGAGAACCCATCGATATACTCACCGTGACCAACCAGCTCCGTAAAAATGGCAAGTTGGAGTTGGCCGGTGGCGCGTTTCACGTAACAGATCTGACCAGTAAGGTTTCTTCGGCGGCAAACATCGAATACCATGCCCGGATCGTGACCGAACAGGCCATGAAGCGGAACATGATTAAGATTGCCTCAGATATACAGCGGGAAGCTTTTGAAGATACGACAGACGTCTTTGAGCTCCTCGACAAAATGGAGCAGTCTCTTTTTGAGCTTTCTGAGACAAATATCAAGAAAAATTATTCCGATATGCGCTCCATCATGCGAGAGGCTATTGGAGAACTGGAAAGCAAGAAGGGGCAAAAAGATGGCTTAACTGGTGTTCCCAGTGGTTTTACAGCACTAGACCGGGTGACCGCAGGATGGCAAAAATCCGATTTGGTAATCATTGCCGCACGACCCGCTATGGGTAAAACGGCCTTTGTACTGTCCGTGCTTCGAAATGCCGCTGTAGACCACAACCGGCCAGTTGCGATTTTTTCCTTGGAAATGTCCTCTGTTCAGCTGGTCAACCGTCTTATTTCTTCTGAAGCAGAGTTGGATTCGGAAAAAATCAAGAAAGGAAACCTAGCTGATTATGAATGGCAACAGCTTATACACAAGACGAGCAAGCTTTCCACGTCGCCTTTGTTTGTAGACGATACCCCCGCTTTGTCCATTTTGGAGCTGCGGGCCAAGTGCCGAAGGCTCAAAGCCCAGAATGACATTCAACTGATCGTAATTGACTACCTGCAATTGATGTCAGGTGATAGCAAAGGTGGCAGCGGTGGATCTGGAAACCGGGAGCAAGAGATTTCCAGTATTTCCCGGGCGCTAAAGAAAATAGCCAAGGAGCTAAATGTCCCGGTTATTGCGTTGTCTCAGCTTTCCAGAGCGGTAGAAACCCGTGGAGGAGATAAACGGCCACAACTTTCGGATCTGAGAGAATCTGGAGCAATCGAACAGGATGCAGACATCGTCATGTTTTTGTATCGCCCGGAATATTACGGCATCACCGAAGATGAGGATGGCAACAGTACCGCAGGTGTGGGAGAAGTGATCATCGCCAAGCACCGTAACGGAGCGCTGGAAAACGTCAAACTGCGGTTCATCGGCAAGTACACCAAGTTTACAGATTTGGAACTAAATACTCCTTACCTGCCGCAGGACGCCCTCTATGGGAATAGGTTTCCAAGTAGAGCGGGAGGAAACGATTTTGAACAGGGTACCATGATCCGTATGGGTAGCAAGGCCAACGGTCCGGAAGCCCCTCCGTCGGATGGAGCAAATGATGATTTTGCGTCCGGGTTTGGTGACAACGATCCGGCGCCATTTTAATACGGAGGTATTGGCACCGATCGCTCGATGGTGTTGGGCTTATCTCGTTCTGTATGCAGAAGTCTTACCGTTAATCTTCGTGTTCGAGCTGAAAATTCAGGTAAGCGTTTTTTAATTCCCGTTCGGCGTGATGATTTTGTTGGTTTTGGGCCAGGCTGATTCCTTTTTTATATATTTGCCCAGCCTTGTTCACTTCACCCAATTCGATGAAAAATACGGCGGCATGAAAATAAGTGGGCAAGTATTCGGGAAACTGATCCAAAAGCAATTCAAAATATTCTTTTGCATGGTTTTTGTTTTCTGTCTGGTATTCTAATGCCAACGCATAGAAGTTAAAAGGGTCAGAAGGATCCTCTTCTGTAAAGAGGCGTAGTTGTTGAATGCGGTTTAAATTGGCCATGATTCTTTTTTTGAATTCGCATCGGAATCGCTAAATTCACGAAATTTAAAGAAAGTAATAAATTTTACGTATGAAAATTCTCGTTTGTATTACCCATGTGCCGGACACTACTTCCCGGATACAATTTACCGACAACAATACCGCGCTCGATAAATCAGGTGTACAGTTTGTAATAGGACCCTATGACGACTATGCCTTGGCGAGAGCGGTAGAACTACGGGATCAAACAGGGGGTAAACTAACTGTAATAAATGTAGGTGAAGCAGAGACAGATCCTACACTCCGCAAGGCATTGGCTATTGGTGCTGATGAGGCAATCCGAGTAAATGCTTTTCCTTCTGACGCTTACTTTGTAGCGAAGCAACTTGCCCATGTGGCCAAAGAAGGGGCTTTTGATCTGATTTTGATGGGTCGAGAGTCCATCGATTTTAATGGAGGAATGGTACATGGCATGGTAGGTGAGATGTTGGGAATTCCTTCCGTTTCGCCCGTGATGAAGTTGGACATCGAAGGATCCGTGGCCAAGCTCGTTCGGGAAATTGAGGGGGGTAAGGAACATTTAGAACTTGGTCTACCGTTTGTAGCAGGCTGTCAGGAACCCATTGCAGAGTGGAAGATACCCAATATGAGGGGAATTATGTCAGCACGCACCAAACCCCTGAATGTAGTGGATCCTGTGTCGGCGGATCCACTCATCAGTACCGTGTCCTACTCCTTGCCACCGGCAAAGGGAGCAGTGAAACTCATCGACAAAGATAACGTTGAGGAATTGGTGAATTTATTGAAAAACGAAGCGAAAGTGCTTTAATAATAGATACTATAGAATGGCAGTACTGGTTTATTTAGAACATGAGGAGGGGGTAGTCAAGAAGTCATCCCTGGAAGCAATATCGTACGGTAAAAAGCTAGCGGATGCGATGTCAACAGAGGTAAAAGCTCTTGGGCTTGGGACCTTAGCGGCAGGGGAGTGGGATAAGGTAGCGCAGGCTGGTGCTGGCACGGCCCTCCATCTAGCAGATGAACGTCTGAACGCGGGAATCATACAGGCCCATGCCAAGGCAATTGCCCAAGCCTACGAGGCTGTGGAGGCAAAGGTTTTGGTGCTTGCAAAATCATCGTTGGGTGATGCGGTTGCTGCGAGATTGGCTGTTCGGTTGAATGCCGGCCTTGTATCAAATGTCATTGCACTTCCTTCACTTGAAGATGGCTTTCGTGTTAAAAGAAGTATTTATACCGGCAAGGCTTTTGCCATTAGCGAAGTATCCACTGAGCACAAAATTTTGGCTATTCGAAAAAATACCGTAGAGACATTGGAAGAGGATAGACCGATAGATGTTCAGTCCTTTGAAGCAGTGTTGGAGGATTCGGATTTTAATGTGAAAATCACAGATACGGATAAGGCGGTAGGAGAGATTTCCCTGCCGGAGGCAGACATCGTTGTTTCAGGAGGAAGAGGGCTTAGGGGACCCGAAAACTGGGGTATCATACAGGATTTGGCCGAAGCGTTGGGAGCAGCCACAGGTTGTTCGAAGCCGGTTTCAGACATGGATTGGAGACCCCACCATGAGCATGTAGGCCAAACGGGCGTCAAGGTATCCCCGACCCTCTATGTGGCAGTCGGCATATCCGGAGCTATTCAGCACCTTGCCGGAGTGAATTCGTCAAAAAATATTTTGGTAATTAACAAAGACCCCGAAGCGCCGTTTTTTAAAGCGGCAGATTACGGAATAGTAGGAGATGCCTTTGAGGTTTTGCCTAAATTGACGGAAGCCATTAAGGCACAAAAGTAAATGTCTGTGGAAAACGCGATAGAGTTAGAAATAATCGGCCTTACGGCAAGCCATTCCCAATCCGGCTCATTTACGTTGGTGCTAGGGGAGCTGGAAGGGCGGCGTAGACTTCCCATAATCATAGGGATGTTTGAAGCGCAGGCTATAGCCATCGAGCTGGAGAAAATCACGCCCAACCGGCCTATGACCCATGATTTGGTAAAATCCTTTTCGAAACATTTTGATTTTACCGTAGAGTATATTCTTATATCAGATATGAGGGAAGGGGTTTTTTATGCCAAGATCGTTTGTCAGGGACCCTATAAACGAGTGGAAATCGATGCAAGACCTTCCGACGCGGTAGCGATTGCCGTACGATTCGAAGCGCCGGTATACTGTTCGTATCCTGTAATGGAGGAAGCAGGCATAGAGGAGGCAGACAGCGGGGACAGTAGTAAAGCCAAGCACTCAGAAGCGAAAGAAAAGCCCGCAGTCAAGAAAAAGGAGCCCAGTCTGAAGGATTATTCGCTCGAAAAGTTGAATCAACTTTTGGAGAAGGCGATACAAAATGAAGATTATGAGCGGGCGGCTAGGCTTAGGGACGAAATCAACCGTAGGAATTGATCCGATATTTGAAGGTGATTTTCGGGTTGCTCTTGCCTTCAAATAGCTTCCAAATAAAAAACAGATGGTTCTGACGCAGCTATTAAATGCTTTTCCTCGCTAAAATATGGAATACCTCAGAGGTTTACTTGGGATAGCTGTGTTATTGGGCGTTGCCGCGTTGTTTTCGGTAAGCAAAAAATCAGTCGATTGGCGATTGGTGCTAATTGGGGTGACTCTACAGCTTTTGTTTGGTATTCTGATTACCAAAGTGCCTTTGGTCGCAGACATGTTTGCTGCTGTTAGCAGAGTCTTTGTGCGATTTCTAGGTTTTTCCGAAGATGGAGCCACCTTTCTCTTCGGGGACTTGGCGACAGATAGTTTCGGATTTATTTTTGCGTTTAAAGTACTTCCTACCATTATTTTCTTTTCCACGGTTTCAGCAGGTCTGTATTATTTAGGCGTGTTACAGAAGGTGGTATTTGGAATAGCTTGGGTGATGTCCCGTACAATGAGGCTTTCTGGTGCAGAGAGTCTTTCGGCTGCGGGAAACATTTTCTTGGGCCAAACCGAAGCCCCTTTGTTGGTAAGGCCGTTTATTCCGGCCATGACCAGGTCAGAGTTGATGTGTCTGATGACAGGGGGTATGGCTACCATCGCCGGAGGAGTTCTTGCGGGGTATGTAGCGTTTTTGGGAGGAGACAGTCCGGAAGAGCAAAGCCGCTTCGCCACTTACCTGCTCGGTGCGTCTATAATGAATGCTCCCGCTGCAATCGTGATGGCCAAGATCGTGATTCCGGAAACTCATCGCGAGGCGGTGAATGATACCTTGGTCATCAATGCCGAAAACACGGATGTCAACCTAATCGATGCGATGTCTCGCGGGGCGTCGGAAGGGCTGAAGTTGGCGTTGAATGTAGGTGCCATGTTATTGGCTTTTATCGCCGTGATTGCTGCATTGAATTACCTGCTATTAGAGGTAGCAGGAGAGCTTGCGGGAATAAATCCTTGGATTATAGAATCCACCCAAGGACAGTTTAAAGGATTGTCTTTGGAGTATATCCTTGGACAGATATTTAGGGTGTTTGCATGGGTGATTGGGGTAGATTGGCAGGAAACGCTGCCTGTTGGGTCGCTACTGGGGCAAAAGACCGTTATCAATGAGTTTGTTGCATACTTGGGCTTAGCCGAAATGAAGGAAGCGAACATGCTTTCTGACAGGGCAGTTACCATTGCCACCTATGCACTATGTGGGTTTTCTAATTTTTCATCCATTGCCATTCAGGTAGGAGGAATCGGGAGTATCGCCCCCAATCAACAGGGCAATTTATCCAAACTAGGCATGCGTGCACTGTTAGCGGCTACCTTGGCTTGTTTGATGACGGCTACGATCGCCGGAGCCTTATTTTAAAAGGCCTATCTGCGTTTTTTGGTGAACTACAGATAGGCCTGATTGATTACTCATTAATCACAATCTTCTCGATTTTGTCTCCCGCACGGATGGCATCGATGACCTCAAGGCCTTCGGTGACCTTTCCAAAGCAGGTGTGGTTTCGGTCCAAGTGACTGGTATTATCCCTGCTATGGCAGATAAAAAATTGCGATCCTCCGGTATTTCGTCCGGCATGGGCCATAGAAAGTACGCCTCTGTCGTGGTACTGCAATTCACCATTTAGTTCACATTTGATGGTGTATCCCGGGCCACCGGCGCCATTTCCTATCGGGCATCCGCCCTGGATTACAAAATTTGGGATTACCCGGTGGAAGGTTAGGCCGTCGTAGAAACCTTCTTTTGATAGCTTGATAAAATTTTCCACTGTTTTGGGGGCGTCTTCGTCGTAAAAACTCACCTTCATCACGCCCTTCGCGGTATGTATTTCTCCTGTTTGCATGTGTTTTTGGCAAAAATAATCATTATTCCGGATTTAGTCCGGAATAATGTAGCAAAGTGAAATGGGAAATCAGAAATTGGTGTATACTTGTACTTGAAACCTTTGCTGAGCAGTCGGGTAGGAATGTCGGTTTCCTGTCCGGTGCTTTGCCCTGAAAAGCCCGTCAGGAACAAAGGGAATGTACTTGGGTAAATAAGTTTTTCTGACACAAATCACACTCCATTGGAAAAGAGAGATTCTGCCGTTGGCAAGCATGCGATACCTAATCAGGCTTTAGAAATTGAGGGGCCTCAGTTGTTTGGACATCCCAGAGGATTGATGACCCTATTTTTCACCGAGATGTGGGAGCGGTTCAGTTATTATGGGATGAGGGCGTTATTGATCCTGTTTATGACAGCCCCCTTGGTAAAGGGGGGCTTAGGATTGGACGATGTTACCTCCGGCGCAATATACGGTCTGTATACCATGGGAGTGTATTTATTTGCGTTACCTGGAGGCTGGTTTGCTGATCGGTTATTTGGATTGAAGAAGGCCGTTTGGTACGGAGGAATTATCATCACACTGGGCCATTTTACGATGGCCCTCCCTGGGGTATTTCACTTGCTACAGGAACAGACGGCCCCTAAAAGTGAACTTACAGGCTTGGATCTTTATTCCTTTTATGCAGGCTTGGTATTGATAGTGGTGGGAACAGGGTTGCTAAAGCCGAATATCAGTTCTATTGTGGGCAAGCTTTATCCTGAAGGTAGTTCTAAAAGGGATGCTGGATTCTCCATTTTTTATATGGGAATTAATCTGGGTGCTTTGATCGCTCCCATTGCCTGTAGTACTTTGGCTGTCTATGATTGGCATTTAGGTTTTGGTTTAGCGGGTTTTGGTATGTTACTTGGCTTGGTTCAGTATCGGGTCACAGGGCACCATTTGGAGGGAGTAGGTGAGGCACCTGAGGCCAACACACCGGAAGAGGTAGCCGCCAAACGAAAATTGTCTGTTTGGTCTACAGCGATAGTGGGGATTCTTTTGATTATCCTGCTTTTGTTTTTTGGAGGTGTTTTTTCCATTGATGCACCTCGCGTAGCAGCTGCCTCTAACAATATTATCTTGTTGGTAGCATTGCTGTATTTTGGATATTTGGTGCTGTTTGGTGGACTTTCAGTGGTAGATAAAAAGAAAGTGGGGGTAATTGCGATCCTCTTTGTGTTTACCGCATTGTTTTGGTCTGGATTTGAGCAGGCGGGCTCCTCACTGAATCTATTTGCAGAGCGCTTTACGGATCGTAGCGCTTTTGGGATGGAAATTCCAACGGGTTATTTTCAGTCAATCAATTCGCTGTTCATTATCCTATTTGCCCCATTGTTTGGAGCGATGTGGGTTTGGCTGGGTCGTCATAACCTAGAACCTAGCTCTCCGTTGAAGTTTGCCTTGGGGCTTTTGTCGTTAGCAATCGGATTCTTGATTATGTATTTTGCAGCCAAAGTTGCCGCCTCCGGTGATTTGGCGGCACCCTCTTGGTTGATCTTAACGTATTTGTTTCACACCTTTGGCGAACTAAGCCTGAGTCCCGTCGGGTTGAGTCTAACGACTAAATTGGCCCCCGAAAAATACGCCGGACAACTGATGGGGATGTGGTTTTTATCCATTGCCATGGGCAACCTAATAGCAGGAAGAATTGCGGGGGCTACCAGTGGCGGTTCTGCTGAAGCGTTGCAGGGTATGCCAGATCAGTATCTGCGTATCGTATGGATTACGGCAGGCGCTGGCGTATTGCTCTTTTTACTTAGCTTCCCCATTCGGAAGCTAATGGGTGAAGTCAAATAGATAAAAAAAGTCTTGGCTAACATTCTAGCCAAGACTTTTTTTGGATGCTACTTGAGTGGAAGCTTACTCTTCTTTTTTCTTAAAATGGGTGCTTCGGAAGTCAATGGCCGATAAGCCAGCACCAAGTCCTACGAGGATGCATACAATAGTCCAGAATAACTGGGCTCCTGACGCGATTGGAGCACTGAAAATTTCTAACAGCATATCTTAAGGTGTTTGATTTTCGGGATAATTTTAATTTCCCGCAATTTAATACAGGGTATTGGTATAACAAAGAAAGCAGGCCGCTTTCAAGGTCCTGCTTTGATAATTTTGGGATTCAGAAGGGTTTTGCGAAAATTGGACTAAAAATCATCCTCATCGTCCACTTCCTCCTCGCCGTCGTCGAAGTCGTCCTCCAAGTCATCGAAGTCGTCGTCATCAAAATCGGTGAAGATGTCATCTTCCAGTCCATGATCTTCGTCCTCATCAAAAATTTCGTCATCAAATTCATCAGCGAATTCATCTTCCTGATCGTCGAATTCATCAAAATCGTCGTCGAAGTCTTCCATTTCTGTTCTCGTTAATGTTAGCGCAGGTAGTTGTTTTGCCTGCTAATTAATGAAAAATAACTTATTAACTCAATATGGTGAACTGATTTATTTTTTTCTTCGCGGTTTCATTGGGGAGCGCATTCAGAGTTATCCATTGGCGTTCCAGCAGGTTAGCCCACGTTTCCATGTATAAGACGACGTCGTTTCGGTTATTTTTTGACAGGTGATTCCGACGTGCAATGGGGATTTCCGCGAGAATCGCAGGATTAGAGAGTTTTTCGAGATCGGCGAGGTCATCCAACGAAAGTCCTGCCTCAAGCAGTTTGCTAATCATAATGTCCATAGGGAATCCACTGCTAGGACAGTATTCGCGGAGTTGATCGTTCCAATCGCCAACTCCCTGCATGGCCAGTTGGTGGATTTCCCCTTTGTTTAGATTGGTGAGTTCCTGAGCTAAATTGCCACAGTTGCAGGCGCCCATGTGACCCCATTGATAGGGGCTACCATTTTTGAGCCTTTGTGCGGTCTTTCGGATGCTGCTTATCAAGCTTGGTGTAGGTATAGCCATAATAGTAAGATCGGTTTTCTTATAAAACAGAAATTACCAAAAGGAGTTTGCCAGACACCTATAAAATTTTGAAACTAATCGGGCTTTTCGCCGCTTCCGAAAATGGACTTGATGTATTGCTTAATAAGTGGCTTGGATAGGTATTTTTTCACTTGTTTGTATTCGTTGGCTTTATTGATGTCCCGTTCGTCAACCGAACTACTCAATATGTAAATCTCGGGATCATTGTGTCCGGGATTAAATTCCTCCAAAAAATCCCAACCGGTCATTTCCGGCATATTAAGATCTAAGAACAAATAGTTGGGTTTGATTTTATTAACATTTCTCAAAGCATCCTTCGCATTATCAAAGGTGAATATCTCACACGGGATCTTAATATTTTTATGGATAAGCTTTTCAGTGACGAACGTGCTTATGGGGTCATCGTCGATTAGGATAATTTTGACCATTGAATTACAAAAAGGTGTTTTTGAAAAGCATTAAACTAAGTACAAAATTAGTTATTAACTTTGGAATTACTATTGAAAGCAACGAATTATTTTCACCAAGACCTTCGGTTGCAAGAGTCCAAGCCGACACTTGACGCAGGCTTTGTTAGCAGATTCTTGATTCCTCCTGCGAGATAGAGCAAGTAGAGGCGCCAAGTAAGTCTAAGTTTTATTTTGCAAAAATTAGGCCTATTTTTGAAACGGGGGAGAGTTTGTTCATACATTAATAGGTTTGGGACAAGGCTGAATCCGAGTGAAGTATAAATTGCGATGTTTTTTGATTACCTGAATTATTTCCATTTGAGTTCAAAAGACCCTATCCCTACCTTCGAAAATGAATGTGTTCCAACAGATAGCAGTCAACTAGAAAATACATGCAAAGGCCAGATTTTGAAGATATTTTTATGGAATTAGCCGTCAATCTGGCTAAGCGTTCTCATTGTATCAAAAAGCACGTAGGTGCGGTGTTGGTAAAGGACACCCGCATCATTTCTATTGGATATAACGGTCCTCCATCAGGGACCCATAACTGTGACGAAGAGTTTCCAGAAGAGGGATGTAGCAGGGATAGCAAGGGAAGCTGTTCCCTTGCGCTGCACGCAGAACAGAACGCAATATTGTACGCAGTCAAGAACAAAGCAACTGTGGAGGGATCTACCCTGTTTGTGACGTTAGCGCCTTGTCTTCCCTGTGCCAGGATCATTTACTCGATGGGGATCGAAAAAGTTGTTTATTTGTATTCTTACGCAGAATACAAAGGGTTACCGCAGGATGAAGGCCTGGAATTTCTGAAAAAATTTGGGATCGATGTCATAAAATATCCGAAGGCCTTGGAAAAAGAAGATCCGCTGATTTAAGGTACTACCAATGGTTTACTTCGGCCTCTAGCAAAACACCGAACTTTTCCTTTATCGAATTCGAGATGGTCTGGCTGAGATGCACGATATCCCGTCCTTTGCCGGATCCGTAGTTGACAAGTACGAGAGGCTGCCGTTCGTGGACACCGACAGTTCCCCAGCGTTTTCCTTTCCAGCCGCCTTGGTCTATCAGCCATGCGGCAGGGATTTTCATCCCGCCATCGAATGGGAATCCAGGCAATGTGGGGTACTTTTCTTTAAGCGATTGGTAATGCTGCGAGGTAATGACGGGATTTTTGAAAAAACTGCCCGCATTCCCCAGTTTTGCTGGATCCGGTAATTTTTGGCGTCGGATGAAAGAAATTGCCTCACTTACTGCTATCAGGCTGGGCTCCACGTGGCCCAGTTCGTGCATGGTTTCTTCTACTGTCCCGTATGAGAGGTTATAAACGGGCGTTTTAGAGAGTTTAAACGTCACGTAACAAATCACGTAACGGTTCCTTCCCTCACGCTTAAAAAAGCTGTCCCGGTATCCGAAGGCACATGCTTCATGGTCAAATATTAAGGATTCGGCGGAATCTTTATCTATAGCCTCTAAGCGATGAAAGACATCCTTGATTTCCACGCCATAGGCACCAATATTTTGAATGGGCGCTGCTCCAACGGTTCCGGGAATAAGCGAAAGGTTTTCCACCCCTCCCCAGCCCTGCGATATAGCGAATCTTACAAATTCATGCCAGTTTTCACCGGCCCCGACCGTTACAAGCACCTCCAATTCGTTTTCTTCGATCACTTCCCGTCCCTTGATCCCAACTTTTAGGACCAAGCCTTCCAGATCCTTCGTCAGCAGCACATTACTGCCGCCACCCAATATCCAAACCGGCAGGCCTTTTTCTTTGGACCAATTTAACGCCTCTTTTAGTTGCTCCAGCGAATGGACTTCCGTAAAAAACCTGGCCCGTTGGTCCAGTCCAAAGGTATTAAGATGCCGTAGTGAAAAATTCTCTCGTATCTGCATGGGGTGCGAAATAAGACAGTTTTTACGGATTTTTAAAGAATAAATGAAAATTCTTTGCAGGTAAGAATCGCCTGGACGTACTTTACCCCTTGGAAGGGTGGTGAAATGCCGTAAATTAACCTTATGGTACACTCTAGGCTGCACAGCCACGGGTTATTTAACTCCAGATAAACATAGGTAAGGACCGTTTCGGATGGCAGGCGCAAGTTTAAACCATCGAAAATAAACTGATAAGTAGATGAAGGAAATGTTAATTAACGGTGTCCGTATTCGGCCGGGCCAATCTATCAATATCGATATTGCCATTGCCCGTCTGCCTACGCATACACTGATTGATTTGCCGGTGTTTATTCGGAGAGCAAAGACAGATGGGCCAGTAGTACTGGTCAGTGGTGGATTGCACGGCGATGAGATCAATGGAGTGGTCACCGTGAAGCGGATGCTGGAGGAAAGTCTTTTTCAGCTTACCAGGGGCACACTGATTTTTATTCCTTTGGTGAATGTATATGGATTTCTGAGCAATTCTCGGACTTTTCCCGACGGGCGAGACCTTAACAGGAGTTTCCCGGGCAGCAACAAGGGGTCCTTGGCCTCTCAAATAGCCCGTATTTTGACCGAAGAGATCATCCCGTTGATTGATTTGGGGGTTGACTTTCATACCGGAGGAAGGATGTTAAGTAATTTTCCTCAGGTGCGGGTAGACTTTAGGGATACCAAGGGCCTTGAGCTGGCCAAGGCATTCGGTGCGCCCTTTGTGCTGAACTCGCCACACATAGATAGATCCTTTAGAAAGGAAGCATTTAAGCTAGGTAAGCATATATTGGTGTTTGAGGGTGGAGAATCTATGCGCTTGGACAATCAGTCTGTGGAAGAAGGTATCCAATGTACCCGCAGGTTGCTTCGTTACCTGGACATGATCAGTGATGAGCCGCTTCCATCTAGTCCTATGATTCTTCAGGAAAGTTCTTGGTTGAGGGCCCGGGTATCGGGTATCTTTATGCCTACAGTGGGTATAGGTGATCAGGTCAAAAAGGGACAAATCCTAGCAAAAATTTCTGATCCCTATGGCCAGGTTAAGGTGCCGGTAAAAAGTGTGGCAAATGGCTACGTGATTGGATTAAACAATCAGCCTGTAATCAACGCCGGCGATGCCTTGGTCCATATTGGACGTCAGTGAGGAGGAATTCCGGGTTTCCTTTTGCTTCCGTGGTTAGGTAAAACATGACACGAAGAATAAAAGGCTGTATACTTTTTTTTACTGGTATTTTCCCGTTTTTTCATCCATGGTGACATCGGAATCTTTTCGGATTTGCATCCGGTAGTATACCAATACTTCGTCCGCGCCAGCTGCCAGCACAGCATCCTGTGCCTGTTTTGCTATTTCCATCAACCGGTCCTGTGGCCCCTCCATTACAGTTTCAAAGGGAGTGACGGTATAGCTTACACCGGATTGTTGGATGACAGCTATAGCTTCATCCACAAGTGCGTAGCTGTCTAACGTTTTGCTTTTTGGGACTATTTGGATTCCTAAATTAATGAGGTTCATAGGTTTTACTGGTTGTATTGATTCATGGTCTGTTGAATGCCTACGGTACAAAAGGACTCTGTAATTTGAATCGCGCGGTCCATGATTAGGGGCAGTTCTGCCAGTTCGGGTTCGGGTAATCTTCCCAGCACGTAGTCTACCTGACGGCCTTTTGGAAAATCATCGCCAATACCGAACTTAAGCCGTGCGTATGCTTGGGTGCCCAAAGATTCCTCAATATTTTTCAAGCCATTGTGTCCTGCTGCCGATCCTTTTGGACGCATCCGGAGCTTGCCAAAAGGAAGCGCGATATCATCCACGATTACGAGCAAATTATTGAGGTCAATTTTTAGTTCTTTTAGCCAGAAGTTTACCGCCTTTCCACTTAAGTTCATATAGGTGGTCGGTTTGATTAGGTGAATTTGGCGGCCTTTGTGTTTGTAGAAACTGGTAAATGCCAGTCTATTTGACTCCCAGGGCAGTCCCTTGACATCTGCCAGTCTATCAAGGGTTAGGAAGCCTACATTATGGCGGGTTAGCTCATATTGGGGCCCTATGTTACCAAGGCCGGCTATCAGGTATTTCATGTGTCTATAATTGTTTTTCAAAGGTCAGATGGAGTCCCTGCATTCCGGCAGGCAGGCCGCACGTTTTCCCCGATAGCCATCGGGGCATCCCAGTGTGTGACGATCGTCAAGCTCGATTTCATGCCATTGGTGCGATGGTTTAACAAAAAAATCCTGTCTCTTTCTCGGAGACAGGATTCAGAATGATTTCGCAGTTGTTGAATTATGCTTCTTCTCCGGCTTTCTTGCCTCTGAGCGCTCTTGGGATACCGATCGTCACGATTGTCACGTTTGGACTGGTAAGGATTTCAAAGTTCTCGCCCTTCAGGTCAGCCACTTTGGCGGACTTGCCCAAGTCTAGTTTGGAGATGTTAACAGGGATGCTGTCCGGAAGATCTTTTGCTAGTCCTTTTACGGTTAAGGTTCTGGTTTTTATTTCCAATTTACCACCTTTCATGATACCAGGAGAAGACCCGGTGATGGTTACAGGGATTTCCATTTTGATTGGCTTGTCTTCACTGTAAGCCAAGAAATCCGCGTGAAGGATCATTTCACTTACTGGGTGGTATTGGCTTTCTTTCAATACAGCCTTGATCTTGGTTCCCTCGATGTTCAGTTCGACCATGTGCACCTCAGGGGTATAGATCAAGTCTCTGAATAAAATGATGGGAGAATAAAAGTGGATCTGTTCTTTGATTCCGGGACCGTACACTACGCAAGGAACATTTCCTTCTTCCCTGATTTGGGATAGTTCTCTGCTGTCGAGATTTGCTCTTTTAAACCCTATAATCTCAATTGATTTCATAAATACTCGTTGTATAATTGTGGAAAATAATGTTTCTTTTTTCTAAATAAATAACGCGCTGATGGATTCATTTCCCGTCACCGCATGGATAGCTTTGGCAAACAAATCGGCTACCGTGAGAACCTTAATTTTTGACGAAGTTTGTTTCGCTGGGATGGTGTCTGTTATGACCAGTTCAGAGAGTACTGAGTTTTCAATGTTTTCATACGCATTGCCGGATAAGACGCCGTGAGTCGAGATTGCCCGAACCGAGTTGGCACCTTTATCCATGATGATTTGGGCCGCTTTGCAGATGGTTCCCGCAGTGTCCACCAAATCGTCTACCAGTACCACATCCATCCCTTCCACATCTCCGATTATCTGCATGGAAGCCACTTCGTTTGCCCGTTTTCTGTGCTTATCACAGACCACCATTTCTGAATGAAAATACTTGGCATAGGCTCTTGCTCTGCCTACTCCTCCCACATCCGGCGAGGCGAAAATGAGGTTGCCCAAGTCAAGGCTTTTCAAATAGGGCACAAAGATAGCCGATCCATTTAAATGATCCAAAGGAATATCAAAAAATCCTTGGATTTGTCCCGCATGAAGATCGCAGGTCATGATCCTATCTGCACCGGCCGAGGTAAGGATATTGGCGATAAGTTTTGCAGCGATAGATACCCGTGGGCGATCCTTTCGGTCCTGCCTTGCATAGCCGTAGTAGGGTATGACCGCACAGACCTTGTAGGCACTCGCCCGCTTGGCGGCGTCTATCATGAGGCACAATTCCATCAGGTTATCTGCGGAAGGGTTGGTTGATTGGATCAAAAAGACATTACATCCTCGTATGGACTCGTCAAAACTCGGAGAAAGCTCGCCGTCACTAAACTTGCTGATGGTTAACTTTCCCAAATCCTGACCGTAAGCTTTTGCGATTTTTTCTGCTAAAACCGGTGTGTTAGTCCCGGAGAAAATTTTTACCTCAGGCATGGGGTTTTGGTTGATAGTTTTGTGGATGGATTCCTTGGGATGAAGGCCCAAAGGTAATAAAAAAACCTTGCTTTAAGAAGCAAGGCATTGTGCGCACGAGAAGATTCGAACTTCCACACCCGAAGGCACCACCCCCTCAAAGTGGCGTGTCTACCAGTTTCACCACGTGCGCGTTTCTGTATAGGTTTGCAAAAGTAGAAAGGAAAAAGCGGTCATGCAAGCAGGCTGAAGCTAATTTCTAAAAAACAATCTCCATTTTCACGTCACAGCGGGCGTATTTCCCACATTCTATAGGCGTTTCTCGAAATCCCAATTTCTTGTAAAGCGCGATAGCAGGTGCGAGGATTGAATGGCTATATAATACAATTTTTGTAGCGCCTTTTTCCTTCGTCCATGCAATAGCCGCTTGGCCCAGTTTCCATCCGATTTTTTGACCCTGAGCTTCGGGCAACACACCCATCTTAATCAATTCAAAGGTGCCGTCACCCAGCGCCTTGACGGCTACCGTGCCGACCATGTTGCCCTGCCATTCTGCAAACCAAACCTGTCCGCCTGTAAGCACGATCGATTTTAGAGGATCTTCCAATTGCTCTCTATCAAAAGGCTCCATGGAAAAAAAAGACTCTATCCACTGCCTATTGATTTGTAGAAAGTATGGGGCAAGCTCCGGTCTAAAGGGGTGGATTGTAACGTCTACCATGGTGCGAATATAACGTGTTTCGGTATTTGGCAACGGCATGATGCGGATTTTTCGCGCGAGGGGAAGAAAAGAGACTGTACTAAAAGCCCAAGCTATAGGGCTGCCCCGGCTTGTCACGGGCCTCCAGTTGCAAGAGTTTAAGCTTGCGCCATAACCCGCCTGCATAGCCGGTCAGTTCTCCCGATTGGGCGATGATGCGGTGGCAGGGGATAACGATTAGTAGTGGATTGGCACGATTTGCCATACCGACTGCCCGTACAGCCTTAGGCTTACCCAATTTTTTGGCAATATCTTGATAGGTGGCCGTAGACCCATACGGGATTCTATTGACCTCCATCCAAACCCTTTTTTGAAAATCTGTGCCGCCTATAGCTACCCGGATATCAAAAATCCGAAGATCGCCTTTAAAATAGGCGTCCAGCTGAAGCTTTACCTCCAGCAAAAAGGCGCTGTCTCCATCAACCGCTTCGGGATCATCCGTAAACTGCAAGGCAAGCAGGTACCCTGCCTCTGAGATTAATCGGATATTACCGAGCGGAGAGCCGATTACCATGGTTTTTCTCATATGTTTGGGTGATTGGTTAAATGCCTGTGTGTGTTCAGGTGCTGCCTGACTTTTTCACCCTTATGTATTCGGTTCCTACATGCAGCCTGCAAAAGTACATGTGGAACGCACTCGCAAGGTAGTCTTTTTTCAGCGTTTAAATAACAGTGGAGCCTCTGTAGGCCCATATTTAGTGTATTAGTCTCATATAAGATTTTTTGAAAACGTAAGCGTTTGGATAATTAAATGGTTTATATGTTGTTTTTACCTGAGTATTACTCATATATTTGGTCGGCAATTATTATAACATCTTTTACCAACCTATGTTTTATCACCAAGTCTTTGGGCTCAGGTGTGCGTCTGACGTGGAGCTCCCTGCCTTTTTAGCTAGCGATTCAGGCGAGACGGATTTTGAGGTCAAGATTGTCTCGCAGCTGCCTGAATTTAGCAACGCACCGACTGTTGTCAAGCCGTTTTCTTCGTACAACGACAAGGAATTTAGGTATCAGGTGCCCGATACGGCCACTTATTTTGTACGTGAAGGCAAACAGATTTGGATATGTCCAGCTACGGAGGATTGGAGTAGCATATTGTTGTTTTTCTATTCCAATGCCATCGCCGCTATGCTGTTTCAGCGCAACCTAATTCCTTTTCATGTATCGGGGGTGTTGGATGGAGATGGCGTTTGGCTGTTATCAGCCCCCTCCCGGACCGGCAAGTCCACCACAGCGCTCAAATTGAAAGAACGGGGCTACCCCGTTTTTACCGATGATACCGCGTTGGTATTTATGGAAAATGGGCGGTGTATGGCAACCCCTTCTTACCCGATGATTCGGGCGTGGCGAGGAACGCTCGAAAATCAGGAATCCTACGATGAAGCATCTGCCTTTCAAATAAGAGCGGAGGTGGAAAAATTTGGTATTCATTTTCACGAGCAGTTTCAGGCTAGTGCGAAGCCGGTAAAGGGTATTATCTATCTACAGGAGCAGGGAGATGAGATCACTATCAATCCGATAAAGCCCAGTGTAGGAATGCAGCACCTTGGCAACAATGTGTACCGAAGGCAATGGATTTTGGGAATGAACAAACAACTTACCCAGTTCAAACTCATTACCTCAATCGCCAAAAATATACCGTTTTGGATGGCTTGTCGTCCAAAAGGTAAGAAGACGTTTGGGGAGTTTTCGGAAGCTATTGACCTCCAAATTATTTCTCAGTATGGAAAATAAGTTGATTTGGCTGGCTTCCTACCCTAAATCGGGTAATACATGGTTTCGGTCATTTATTACTGCGCTGGAAAAGGGGGAAGTCGATATCAATCGGATGGCTACCCAAGGCATTTTCTCTTCCAAACTAATATGGGAAGAGATTCTGGATACTGATTTTGATGACCTCAGGTCCAGCGAAATTGAAGTATACAGAAAGCAAGCGATACATTATTTCTTATCGGAAGGGGAAAAGCCACGCTTTTTGAAGGTTCACGATGCCTACTCTTACTCAAAATGGGATGGAAAACCCATAATAGCGGACCCTCCTGCTGGTTTTGTCATTTACCTGGTAAGAAATCCTATGGATGTGGTTCTTTCCTTTGCGAACCACAATAATCAAAGTGTTGATCAAACCATCGATAAGTTTATCTGTAATGAGTCAGCTGGGTTTGTGAAAAGAAACCATTCTTGGCAGCAAAGCTATCAGTTACTGAGTACTTGGTCCAAGCATGCGGAAAGTTGGATGTTTCAGCAGAACATCCCGGTCAAGGCCCTCCGTTACGAGGACATGAAGGAACATTCGCTGGAGGCATTTCATCGTACCTTGGAGGCTGCTGGCCTTCACTATTCACCGGAGCAAGTACAGCAGGCGTTGGACTTGGTGCAATTTGAGAAGCTTCAGGAACAGGAAGCTAGTAAAGGATTTAATGAAAAGCCTTATTCTTCGATGAAATTCTTTCATAAAGGGCAAACCGGAAGATGGAAGCAGGAGCTCGACTCTAGGCAAATACAACGGATTATGCAGTGTAGTGAGAAGATGATGAAGTATTTCGGTTACTGGGAGGAAGCCAAAAAACACCTTATAGAAATGAACAGCTGGGTAGGACCCAAATGATTGCTTGCAACATCCACCATTTTATCAATATTATATGGAAAATAAATACTATCAGGTAAATGAAGAAAAGGTTCTCTTTACGGAATTAGACGACGAAGGCGTGTTATTTGACGTAGAGAACAATCAATACCTGAATCTCAATCCGACATTTTGCAGTATTTTCAAGTATTTACAGGAAGGAGAAAGCCTGCTGGAGATCAAAAGCAAACTGATCGATGAGTACGAAGTAGATGAAGAAACCTGCACAAGCCAGCTAATGAAGTCTGTAAATATCCTGCTGGAAAAGGGATACATTCATGAACGTATTGCTGACTAAGGTAGCCAGTTTTTTTCGCTTAAAACGAAGGAGAAGGATTCTTTTTCTACAGGTGGTGTTGCTTTCTGCCTACCGAGGCATGCTAGTGACATTCCGGAGTCCATTGGCATCTTCCGAGCGCCTTTACCAGCAGGACAGCCTTTCTGCGGATCTCCCGGCGTCGGAAGAGCAGATGGAGCTTATTGCGGATATTTCGGCAGCCATCCGTATGGGGGCGAGGTACATCCCATGGCTGAATGTTTGCAGGCATCAAGCTTGGCAAGCTATCCGTCTACTGAGAAAGCACCGTATTCCCTACACCTACCACGTAGGATTGAAAAAAAACTCCTCAAACGGTAAGCGTGAGGCCCATGCATGGGTCTTGGCGGGTGGCCGCTTTGTGAGTGGCCATTGCCGAATCGAGGACTATTTTGAAATCAAATTTTGACGAGCGATACCGATCATGAACACATTTTTGGCGTATTATTGCAAAGATGAAAACCGTTTTTCCGAAAGGGTGGGAGAGATTTCGAGCGGCCCCTGTTCGGTCTTATCTGGTTATTCAAGTACCCTGTCCAATGGTGGGTTTGGTCTATTCGTACGAGTTGGTGAGGGAGGGAGTGCTCCCTTTCGCTTGATTTCGACACTTTCGCGTGAGGGGGTGCTATTGATTGCAGAGTCAAGGTTAGACAATCGGGAGTACTTAAAGACCGCAATCAATGAGCGCGAGCTCGAAAATCCAGATGCTGAAAATGCTTTGTTTCTGTACCATGCTTATCGAAAATGGGGAGAACGTTTTGTCGATCATCTAGATGGAGATTGGTCTGTGGTATTATTCGACGAAACGAAGCAGCAGGTCTTCTTGGCAGTGGATCACCTGGCGACCCGATCCATTTTTTATTCCCGTGTAGGAAATGAAGTGCTGATTTCCAACTCAAAGAAGCTCCTTCTTGCCGCTTGTTTTCAGTCAATGCCTCTTAATGAATTATATATACTTAAAAGGCTACTCATCAGTCGTATTTCGGATCCTGTAACCGTTCACAAAGACGTATTTCCGATTCCTCCGGGGCACTCGCTCCTAATCAAGGCAGATCTATCGCTAGTAAAGAAAAGGTATTGGTTTTTTGATCGTGTAAAAAAAGTGCATTTTGCGAAAGAAGAGGACTACCTGGAAGCATTTTTGGAGGTGTACCGACGAGCGGTTACCGAACGAATGATTCCCGGAGCCCGTTTGAGTTCTCACCTTAGTGGTGGATTGGACTCTGGGTCTGTGTCGGTTTTGGTAGCTGAGGCCCTGCGGCCTTCAGGAGGTAGGCTCCTTTCCTTCACAGGAACCACTAGCGCACCCCCCAAAGAAAGTCAATATAAATTTGAGAATGAAGACTATTATGCCGGGTTGACGGCAAAGTACGCCGGCAATATCGACCAGCAGATTTGCGATGGAACCAGTTACCCATTATTGGACTCCATCGCTTACAGTGTATCCACCTTTCAGGAACTTTCTCATGGTATTGGAAACCTTCACTGGATCTATGAAATTAGTGATCGAGCGAAGCAACTGGGAGCTAACCTGATGTTGGTAGGGCAGCAAGGTAATGCCACCGTCTCCTGGAATGGGGAGCGGCCTGTTAGATGGAAGTCCTCGCTGAAGGAAGTGGCAAAGAGTATCTATTGGGACACCCTACAAGGTAGGAAATCGCTTGGTTCTTTTAAGAAAATTCCCCGCTGCTTTTCGAATATTCCCAGTGAGTCCGTCATCAACCAAGACTTTTTGGCAAGTTTTGTTTTCAATGATTTATCGAGGCAGCAGCCCGATGCACTGGATCGGGAAATTCCCGATTGGGTCGGCGAAAGCCGCTACCGATTGATGGGGCTTCGCAACAATCAGATAAGCATCTTTTGGCAGGCTTTGTCCCAAGAGAAAGGTCTGATCCATTGGGATCCGACCAGCGACGCCGATCTGATGACCTTTTGCTTGGGTGTGCCAGAGGAGTTTTATCGACGGGGTATGCGAAGGCATCTTATCCGGCAATCTATGAAGGGATTGCTGCCCGACGAGGTTGCGTTTAACGCCAAAAAGGGGCTGCAGAGTGCCGATTGGCAGGAACGGTTCGTGAAAGAGCAAGGGGCATTTTGGGAGTTGATAAGAGGTATAGGCCCCAACCACCCGGCAAGGAGATACGTGAACATCAACGCGCTGGAGGCAAAGATGAAGCAGTATAGCGAAAAAGCTTCGGTTTTACTTTCTGGAGATATATCTAGAGCGGTTGGGTTGATATTTCTCTGTGAGTCAAGTAAATAGTACACTATATACGGTTTCATTCAAATGATTCGATGAAATCGAGCATGACGCGACCGTCACACACTGGGTTACCCCGAGCTATCCGGGTAACCAGGCGAGATTCCATCCCGATAAACCGGGACAAGTTGTGACCTGTGAAAAATCAATTATGGACACATGAATGAAAAATAAATTAGTAATTGATGAGAGTTTTTGCCCACTACTTTCTAATTAATCCAGCATTTTGGTTGGTTGCTTTGCTAATTTTAGTGGCGACGCTTAGTTGGAAAAGCCGGAGATGGCTCAGCATTGTTGCACTGGTCTTGTTGCCTTTGTTTTTTGGTACATTACCTAAGTGGATCATCGGTCAGTGGGAGAAGGATCTTCAACCGCTTCGGTTTTTGCAGGCTGGAATGGAAGGCCTGCCTATCCTAGTATTGGGGGCAGGTTCTACGGTAGACGAGCGACTGTCTCCCGTTCAGCAATTGCATATAAATGCTCGACTGCGGTTAATCGAGGGTTGTCGACTATGGCAACTCAGTCCCGAGTCGAGCTTGGTGGTGTCGGGATCCGGGCGTCCAGGTGTTATTTCCCAAGCCGAGGTATATGCACAGGCGGCCGTGGAGCTCGGGGTGGAGAGTGCTAAGATAGAGACCGTGCCTACACCTCAGACCACCTTTGAGGAAGCCCTGCACTTCAAAGAGAAATTTCCATATCATGATAAGCTGATCTTGGTGACTTCGTCTCTGCACATGCGAAGGGCAAAGAAGCTATTTGAAAAGCAAGGAATTGAGGTGGTTCCTTCTCCGCATCATTTAATCGTACCCAAGAACCCAAGTCGAAACCTAGCACAAGAATTTGTCCCCTCGATAGAAGGGATAAACCTGTGGTCCTTGGTTCTTCACGAGTGGATGGGGATGTTGACGCTGGGTTGGTAGATAAGTTGGCTGATCGAATACAGGTAAAATTGAACTATTGAAAGCTACTACTTGGGCGATGGTTCTTCAAAGACGTCTGAAAAGAATATAAACTACTATGAGCTATTTATATACGGCATTCGGATTGGTTATCCAATCAGATATTCCCATGCAGGGAATGATGGGATATACGGGATCTTTGCCAATCGACAGGGTCTTGATTTGCCTCGACGAATCCGGATTGGAGTTATCGTTGATTCAAGAAAAAAGGGGAGAGGCGTTTGATTCCGAGGTGAACGATCGCGAATTACTGTACAAGGTTGAGGGGGTAGCGCATTATTACATCCGAGATGGAAGAGAAATCTTGATTAGACCCTTCACACAGGACATACGCTTGTTGGGGGGATATATCTATGGTCGATGTATGTCAGCGATTTTATTTCAACGGTGTCTTTTCCCGTTTCATGCTTCTGGAGTGCTGGATAGGCAAGGGAAACTTTGGATGATTGTAGGTAGGTCGCATGCTGGGAAATCATCCACCGCTTTGAAGCTTTCTGAACGTGGATACACCCTTTTTTCCGACGATCTGGTGTTAGTTAATTCCCAAGGGGGAAAACTGATGGCCCCACCGACCTATCCGATTGCCGGAATCCGGGAACGAACGATGCAGAATCAGCGGACATTTTCAGTAACAGATGGGATTCCAGCCATTACCGAAGCGGGACGGACGAATGTGTTTTTTCACAATCGCTTTGTCACAGAGGCAAAAGAGCTGGGTGGTGTGATGTTTATTCGAAAGTTTGGAGAAGAAATTTCCATTGAAAAGCTTAGCTCTGTGCAGGGCATGGCTGTATTAAAGAACAACATCAACCTGAGGGTTTGGCTGGAACTGATGGGCAAGGAAAAGGTTCTTTTTCAACTTTTGGCGCAAATTTGCAGGGAAGTACCTTTTTGGTCTGTCATCCGGCCAGCGACGGTACCCACCTACGAGGAGCTTGCAGTTGCTATTGACGAGCGAGTGCTCCAGTAGGGTTTTTTATACTTTTTTTGTAAAAACTTCCCGAGTACAGTTGACTGGGTAATTAGTTTTAGTAATTAGTTAGAAATAGGGGCTTATTAAATAAAAATTAGGTGTTGGATCACTTCGCAATCGGACCAAAATAGGAGTTAGTTAAAAAATATAATCTTATTTTTTTAGAAAATAATTCTTTTTTTCAATGCGATTGAGTTACTTTGTGTGCTAGTTAGTGATTAAAGATTGCAGGCTCACAAAGCTGTAACATTGATATCTCGTATAACTGTCCTTTAAGTGATTAGTGCCTTCCTACATCTTAGTATTTCAGGTGGGTATTTACATTGAAAGGTCATAAAATAGCGGTTGGCATAATATCTATTTTTATGGTTGAATTTGCAGCAAGAGTTTTACGAACAGTACAGATCCTTCCCCGGTTCGCGATTGTATTTATTGACGCGTTAGTGTTATTCATTTCAGCTTTGGCAGCATTCTTTGTGCGATCAAACTTTGAGATGAACCAAATGCTTGATATGCAATTTCTCAGGGGGGCTTTGTTTTACTGCTTTGTTGGAGTTATGGTGATGTATTTCACCAAGATCTATAACGTGATCGTTCGATTTTCTGGTATTCGGGACGGAATCAGGCTTTTTCAGACTTTAGCAATTCAGTTTTTTCTGGTCGCTGTAGCTACCTTATTGATCAATGCATACACGGATATGGGGTTTTTGGTACCTTTGTCCGTACTTATAATTGCCACCATGATATCCTTTATCACGCTTTTCGCCTATAAATTGGCTGTAAAGGATTTTTTATATCGGCTAAAAAACAGTCAACACGACAAACCGATCCGCAGGGTATTGGTCTTCGGTGCTGGAGATGCAGGTGTGCTTACCCACGAAGCGATAAAAAAAGACCATCAATATAAATACATCAACTGTGGATTTTTGGACGATGACCCTCGTAAAAAAGGGAAGTATGTTCAGGGTATAAAGATCCTTGGCGGCATGGAGGTGTTGGATGAAGTGATGCAAAAGCATCAGCCTGATGAGATGATCGTGGCTGCGTTGGAGATTGGCTACGACCGAAAAAAGGAAATCATGGAGGAGGCCTTGGATAAGGGTCTGAAAGTGTATACTATTCCCCCTGTAAATCAATGGATAAGCGGTGAGTTAGAAACCAATTCAATCCGAAAAATCAACATAGAAGACCTGTTGGGCAGAAAGAGTATTAAGTTAAAAAACGAGCTGGTGATCGAAGAACTGCGAGGTAAGGTAGTGCTCGTGAGTGGTGCAGCCGGATCCATTGGAAAGGAGCTTGCCAAGCAGATTTCCCGTGCTGAACCCCATAAGTTGCTGGTTTTAGACATGGCGGAATCTGCACTGTATGATGTCGAACATCTTTTAAAGCGTTGTGCTCCCGAGGTAGATGTAGAGGTGCTGTTGGCAGACGTGAGGAGAAGGCCTATGGTTGATGAAATATTTGATCAGTTTAGACCAGACTACGTGTTCCATGCTGCAGCCTACAAGCATGTGCCCATGATGGAGAAATACCCCAAGGAGGCTTTTATGGCAAATGTGTGGGGTACTAAGAATATGGCTGATGCTGCCTTGAAGTATCGCACGAAGAAGTTCGTAATGGTTTCTACGGATAAAGCCGTGAATCCTACCAATGTGATGGGCGCTTCGAAGCGAATGGCAGAAATGTATATTCAATCCCTAAATCAGCGATTGGCACAGACACAGCCAGGAAATCATCCTTTGTACATCACTACGCGCTTTGGCAACGTACTTGGTTCAAATGGATCAGTGATTCCCTTATTTACCCAGCAAATCGAAGAAGGCGGTCCGGTTACGGTCACAGACGCTGAAATGACCCGTTACTTTATGACCATCCCAGAAGCGTGTGAACTCGTGTTAGAAGCCGGTGTGATGGGAGATGGTGGTGAAATCTATGTTTTTGACATGGGCAAACCAGTGAAAATTATTGACCTTGCCAAAAAGTTGATTCACCTTAGCGGAAAAAAGTTGGGTGTAGATATTGACATCAAGATCGTTGGCTTGAGAGACGGGGAGAAGATGTACGAAGAGTTGCTCAACAACGGTGAATCAACCCATCAGTTCAAAAAGCACGAAAAAATCTTTATCGCCAATGTGATCCCTGGAAATCTGGACGAGATCGATGCATGTATCAAGCGGTGCAAGGACCTGACTGAGGCAAACACAGATTGGAACTTGGTATTAGAAATGAAAAAGATGGTTCCTGAGTATATCAGTGCTAGTTCGCGTTTCGAAGCGCTTGATAAAAAGTTTGTGGACGAGAAGTAGGTATTTAAATACTCGTCAGGGTGGCGGCCTTTATTGCTAGGTCCATTTGATCTTTTTTCGAAAGGTATTCCGTTGCAGGCTGACTAGGAGTGGCTTCAACTGTGTTCTGACACGAACCAATTGATTTTGTAGCAGTAGTTTCTTGCTAACCGGTACCGACTAAGAAACTCTATTTCGATACCCGATTCCCGGAAGAAATTGTTAATTCTGGCGCAATACGTTAATTTGGGTCTTTATCTGGATGTAAACCCATTTTCCTATGCGTTTGAAATCTATTGGCTACTGGATTTTTGTCTTTCTGCTTTCGCTGTCTTTCCTAGGTTGTTCCAATTCTGAAGTTACGCTTAGCGTTGTTGGAGACAGCGACTCGGACCTGATTCGATGGCTGGAAGGCGAGGGCTTCGCAGTTCGTTTTTTTGCCGACGCACTTTCTGCCGCTGAGGCTGCGGGTGAAGGGTCGGTTATTTTTGTGCTAGCCACCGACTATCCCAATACCCGAACGATGGTGTTACCAGAATTCTATGATGTTCTGAAGCAGAAGAAGCAAAGGGCCTATATAGAATATCCAGATTTTGTTCCCGGTTTACATTTAGCTTCGGATAACCTTCAGACCCGATTGGAGCGTGGAGTGGTGGCATCTGCCTACTTCAGTGATGCGTTGGATTCGCTCAAGATTTTGGGGATCAATGATTGTCATATCATCTCTTCCGATGCGGAGAGCCCCTTGCTGGTGTTGGCCAAGGTGGCAGGCCTGGACCGGGCGGAATATGGACTAGCAGGCGTACCCAATTACCCCTTATTGGTCAAAGGTGATTTTGGATTTGTGTCTTTTAGCAAGTTTTCTGATTTTGGAAAGGCCCGTTACGGTCCAGAGGATCATTGGAAAGCCGTGTTGTCGACCCTAGTGTCAGATTTGACAGGAAAGGAGGACTTCTCTTATGGTACCTGGCCGAGGTATCTCTCGCCGACACTGGAAGCGGGAGGAACTGTGAGTGAAGAGGCCAAACGTGCAAGCGTGAAAAGAGGCGTAGATTGGTTTGCCAAAGGTCGGTTTTTCATTCATGCCGACTGGAAGGAAAGGTGGCTAACGTATCAAAGTGACGGGCTAAACCCTGTGGGGCCTCCAGTACCACAGGCGGCACCCGTAGGCGACGGAACTTTGGGGTTGTTGGAAGGGCATTCATCAAATATCTATTTTGATGGTTCGCAACAGTACCGGTATTGGATCCGCGCCGATGTGCAGGGGGAGGGTGCTTATGCCTTGGCAGCCGCTTCACGGTTATCAGGTTCGGAAGCATACCGGCAGCCTGCAATACATCTCATAGATTATATTTTCAAAGAAAACCTCCGAACCGGGCCAAGAAGTCATCCTGATTCTGCCGCCTATGGCCTGATAGGTTGGTCCCATACCCACCCACACGTATATTATGGAGACGACAATGCACGGGCCATTTTGGGTATTCTTGGTGCATCTGCTCACTTGGAGCTCTCTCAGTGGGATAAAGAGATGGTGGAGGCCATACTCGCTAATTTCCGCACGACCGGAAAGTCCGGGTTTCGGCTGAATCGCCTTGAAAACAAAGACCTACACCGTAATGGTTGGAAGTACTATTGGGATAGGGATGTGGTTAATCCTGCCCCCCATTTTGAATCTTGGATGTGGGCTTTGTACCTATGGCTGTATGACAAGACCGGTCACGAACCTCTCTTAGAGAAGGCGAAGTCTGCGATCAAAATCACCATGGAAAGTTACCCGGACGAGTGGCTGTGGACCAATGGGATTCAACAGGAAAGGGCTCGAATGATACTACCATTGGCATGGTTGGTACGTGTGGATGATACTCCAGAACACCGGGAGTGGCTGGATCGGATCGTGAGGAAGTTGCTCGAAAACCAAGTGTCCTCCGGTGCTATCCGCGAGGAGTTGGGAGGAGAAGGCAAAGGGCGTTATGGAAGGACCAAATCCAACGAAGAGTATGGGCTGCACGAGGCGCCGTTGATTTTTGCCAATGGCGACCCCATAGCAGATATGCTGTATACCAGTAATTTTGCCTTTTTTAGCTTGAATGAAGCGGCCCATGCGACGGGAAATAGGGAGTATTTTGCGGCATTGGAAAAACTATCCGACTTTCTTACCCGTATCCAAGTGAAAAGTGATCGGTTTCCGGATTTGGATGGGGCCTGGTTTCGAGCATTTGATTACGAACGTTGGGAGTTTTGGGCATCCAACGCCGACGTAGGATGGGGTGCTTGGGGAACACTCACCGGATGGACCCAAAGTTGGATTGTGGCCACCCAGGTACTTGTTTTGCAAAAGCAAAGTTATTGGGAACTTACTTCGGACTCACAAGTAAAGCAACCTTTCGATGAGGTCTATAAACGGATGTTTAATACGAGATAGTGTATCGTCGGCGCTATGTAAAGTTGACCCTTGCAAGGTAATCCTCAAATACGGAAGTGATGACAGATTGTAAAATAGATGAAATAATAATTGAATATAGATGAACAGAAGAAATTTTATTGGAAACCTGGCCCTCGGAGGCGGGTTGTTGGGGGTTTCTCCCTTTGGTTCCTCGGCTTATGCTGTTCCGGTGACCAAACGAAAGGTGCTCGTTGGTACCGATAGTCTTTCTGCTGACTTGGTAGTGGCAGGTGGGGGCTTGGGCGGGTGCGCCGCCGCATTTGCTGCGCTTCGAAATGGGTTGACGGTGATTTTAACCGAGGAGACGGATTGGGTGGGTGGACAGATTACCCAGCAAGGTGTGCCACCGGACGAACATCAGTGGATAGAGACGCACGGCGCCCCCCAGTTGTACCGTGATTTTCGGACAGCCGTGCGGGAATACTACAAGAAGTTTTACCCTCTCACCGCAGACGCAAAGGCGCAGGAGTTTCTGAATCCGGGTAATGGTTCTGTTTCCAGACTTTGTCACGAGCCCCGGGTAGCACTTGCCGTATTACATGACATGATGGCTCCCTATCTGAGTAATCGGCAGTTGGTACTACTACTCGAACATAAGGCGGTAGGTGCGGAAGTAAATGACAAGAAAGTAAAGGCGTTGCATGTAAAAAGTTTGCGATTCGAAAAAATCTATGCATTGGAAGCTCCTTACTTCGTGGATGCAACCGAATTGGGAGACCTACTCCCTATGACAGGTACGGCCTATGTGACCGGAGCGGAATCCAAGGCACAGACCAACGAGCTGCACGCAGCCGATACAGCAGACCCTACCAACAATCAGGCATTTACCATGTGTTTTGCCATGGACTACGTGCCGGGGGAAGACCACGTGATTCCAAAGCCCCGGGAGTACGATTTTTGGCGCAATCACACCCCACCGCTCAGCCCGCCATGGTCGGGGAAGATTTTGGAACTAAATTACTCCAACCCCAGGGACTTGAAACCCAAAGCACTGGGATTTCACCCCGAGGGGCTTCCCACAGGTGATAGCCTCAACCTTTGGTTGTACCGAAGATTGATCCATAAAGCGAATTTTGTTGAGGGCCATTACCCCGGAGATATCACCATTGTCAATTGGCCGCAAAACGATTACATGCTAGGCAATATCGTGGATGTGGACGATGAGACCTTTCATCATCATGTGGAGCGAGGTAAGCAGCTTAGTCTTTCACTGCTGTATTGGCTGCAAACCGAGGCCCCCAGACCGGATGGGGGACAGGGCTGGCCGGGGCTCAGACTCCGAGGAGATGTGATGGGGACCGAAGACGGCCTAGCTAAGTACCCCTATGTGCGGGAGGCCCGGAGAATCAAGGCGCTGTTTACGGTGTTGGAAGAGCATGTGGGCGCAGAAAACCGAAAAATGGTCATGACTGGAGACGGTCCAGTGAAGGCACCCGATTTTTATGACAGCGTGGGAGTCGGGTATTATCATATCGACCTGCATCCAAGTAGCGGAGGGGATAATTACATTGACTTTGGTTCGCTTCCTTTCCAAATTCCACTTGGGTCGTTGATTCCACAGGAAACAGAAAACCTTTTGCCCGCAAACAAAAATATTGGAACCACCCACATCACCAATGGCTGTTACCGACTACATCCGGTAGAATGGAGTATTGGTGAAGCCGTAGGCATGTTGGGCGCATACTGCCTGGAAACTGGACAACGGCCCATCGCTGTGCGGGAAAATCGCGAGAAGCTAGTTGATTTTCAGCGATTTATTCGGAGTCAGGGGATAGAAACGCATTGGCCCTAGTGGTCTGATTTATGGAGTATGGAGGCCCTTTGATCGTGCTTTATACGTTAGGGCTTCCATTTCTCTGCCTCTTTTCGGATCGATGTGCCATTTTTTGATAAAAAAACTGTGTTTTTTTGTAGCATTTAGGATGGTCTTTGCGTCTTGGTGGTAAGAATGAACCCTAAACCAAATGGATGCTATGAAGCGATTACTGTATGTCCTTTCCTGTATGATAGCGGGAATGCTGCTGGGTTGTGAAAGCAGCAACGAACCAGAAGCTCCGCTTATGCCCAATATTCGTACGCTGCAAGCCTATGAGCGGGAAGTGGTGGATGCCAGTTCCTTATTTGCTTTGGATCTTTTTAGGCAATTGCAGCAGGCTGGTGAGCCCAATCAGTTTTTCAGTCCCTACAGTATTCACCAAGCGCTCAGTATGACCATGAATGGAAACCGGGGCGATATATTGAGGGAATATTTGGAGGTTCTCCGTTTTGGAAACGTGAATCAAGAGGAGGCAAATAAGGGGGCCAAGGAGCTAACGGAATTTTTGCTAGCAGTGGATCCCAAGGTCAAGATGTCCATTGCCAATTCCATCTGGTACCGAGAGGGAATGCAGTTAAATGCAGCATTTCGACAGACCGTAGCTGACTACTATGCCGCTGAGGTAGCCTCGCTGAACATGGGTAGCCCACAGGCGAAGGATATCATCAATCATTGGATAGAATCCAAGACCAACGGTATCATCAAGGATATGCTGGATTATGTTCCCGCAGATGCGGTCATGTATTTGGTAAATGCCATCTATTTCAAAGGGGACTGGAAATATCAGTTTCCGACCTCAAACACCGTAAAGGAGCCGTTTCAAATTGCGTCGGGTCAGCAAGTAGAGGTGGATATGATGTCCTTGGAAAAGGGAGCGGATATTCGCTTTTCCCAACAAGGAGGGGTAACCTACTTGGAAATTCCTTACAGTACGGGACAATACTCGATGGGTGTTTTGGTCAGTGAGGATTTTGAGTTAGAAGAATTGGCATCAAACCTGACCTTGGAGCAATTAAGCACGTATCGGGCCAATGCAATGACGCGGGAGATACAGTTGAGCTTCCCTAAATTTAAGATGCGACAAAAGCAGGATGAACTGAAAGAAGCATTAATTCAACTGGGATTGGAGACACCTTTTTTTTCCCATCCGGAGAATTTCTCGGAGCTGTTTGAGCAAGTGACCGGTGGAATGGAACTTAGTAGGATCATGCACGATGCCTTTATCGAAGTGGACGAAAAGGGGACAGAAGCAGCGGCTGCCACCATCGTGGAGGTGGTTTTGACGTCAGCGCCCAGTGGTCCGATGACTTACCGGGTGGAAAAGCCCTTTTTGTTCTTTATACAGGAGGCCCATAGTGGCGCCATTTTATTTATGGGAAAAATCACTGATCCTTCCAGAACCGATTAAACTTTCATTTTCGGGCAGTACTTGTGGCTTGCTATTTGTGGTAATTTACCTAGACAGCAAGTTTTTTTTGTTATAAAAAGTAGGATTTGTCATGAAAATAGGAATCGTAGTTAAAGTGATGGCAAGTAGTGTATGGCTAATGTATATAGCAATTGGGCATGTTTTTGCCCAGATGCAGCCAGATATACCCCAGCCAAGGGGACCGGTGGATTTAAGCGAAACCTCTAATCTGGTCCTCTTTATCATTTTACCCGTACTGGTTTTTATCGGCTTTTTGTTTTGGAGGAGGGCGATGAAAAAGCGAGCAGAGAAAGGTGAGCAGTAACGTTTATGAATGACCTTCCTCTACTTGCCTTCCCCATTCATTGGTAATTCGGTCCGTTTCCAATCGCAAATTCGAGCCAATAAAGTCGAGAAATTGCCAACTACACGCAGTCTGGGTTTCATCCTAAAATCCCAAGGTAACCATATTGCTCTTTTTGAAAAAAATCACCAAAGGTAGTACTTGATCTACCAATTAAATAAAAAGTTTTTAGAACATGAAGAGGGGTTTGTTATTCCTTGATTAAAGAAATATATTCACAAGTTAAACCAAGCAGAAAGTTGAATTTTCAACGTATTGGTCAAGTCAATTAGTGTAGGCTATCGCAAGTGTACTCATACTCGCGATTGGTCTCGTTCTTACATAACCCTTATAAAATGAATAAAAAAGGAAACGGATCCAGAAGGCGCTTTTTAAAAGGGTCACTTCTGGCTTTGGGGGGTATTTCCATCGTACCCCGGCATGTGTTGGGAAAAGGATACCTGGCACCCAGCGATCACCTGACCAAAGGCATCATCGGTGTTGGCGGCATGGGGCGTGGACATTTTAATTATGCCGGAACCAAGGTCGTGGCGATCTGTGACGTGGACACCCGGCACATTCAGCGTTCCTTGGAGACTTTGGGCACTGGTGTGAAGACTTTTGAAGACTATCGAGAGCTGATTCGTTTGCCGGAGGTGGATATTGTCCACATTGCGACCCCACCTCATTGGCATGGAATTATGGCCTTGGATGCTGCCAGAGAAGGAAAGGATATCTGGTGTGAAAAGCCCATGACTCGTACGATCGGCGAAGGCAAGAAGGTAGTGGAGGCGGTGAAAGCTCACGGCAATATTTTTAGATTGAATACCTGGTTTCGGTTTGATGCCAATTTTTACGGCATGAACACCGAGGTAAAAAACATCAAAAAGCTGGTGGATTCGGGGATGTTGGGCTGGCCGCTCAAGGTAACGGTGGGCAAGCTTACCGGCTTCGATTGGAAATTTTACTGGGTAGGCCGCACCAATTTGCAGCCGGAGACTCCTCCGAAGGAATTGAATTACGACATGTGGTTGGGTCCTGCACCCTACAAGCCCTACAACGAACACCGTACACATGGCACCTTCCGAGGATATTGGGATTATGACGGAGGTGGCCTAGGGGATATGGGACAGCACTATCTCGATCCGATACAATATTTCTTAGGGAAAGACGAAACCAGCCCGGTAAAAGTGGAAATCGATGCCCCTCAGCAGCATCCGGATGCCGTAGGAACCTGGCGAAAAATCACCTACACCTATGAGGATGGGTGTCAGATCATCTTGGATGGAGAGGGAACGATCGAATCCCCCTATATTTCCGGTCCAAAGGGAAACCTATACCGTGGCTTTGAGTGTGATATTCCCGATTTCAGGCGCAAGTTGGCGCAATTTCCGGATCCGACCCCTCAGGTCACAGACTTTGTGGAGGCTGTGAAGACCCGAAAGAAATTTGCGTTAAATGAGGAAAATGGACATCGTTCCTGTACCATGGTAAATATGGGCTTGGTAGCACTGAGATTGGGGAGGAATCTCCAATTTGACCCTGTGAAGCAGGAGTTTGTAAATGATGAGGCGGCAAATCGACTGATCAACCAGCCCATGAGGGCTCCCTATACCGTTTGATCCCATTGTGATTTTTCGTTTAAATGAGATTTAAAGAAACTTTGATGAATTTAGTTAAAAAAATAACCTGGTTTTGCTGGCTGCTTGTCCTACAGGGGACGGTCCTGATGGCCCAAGGGGGTGCGCAGGATGCCAGAACATTGGACACCAAAATTGCAGATTTACTCAATCGCTTTCCAGCAGAGGACGCTACAGCCCAAGCCGGCCTTATGGAGAACATGGCTTCCCTTGGCCAAGAAGGTCTTGTGAAAATGGCGATGATGCTTTCGCCGAATGCTTCCAATGAAAAATTAACATATGCCTTGGCGGGATTTGCGTTTTATGCCAGCCATCCTTCCAAGAGCGACTATGCAAGAATGGCCGTGCAGGCGTATGGAAAAGCCTTGGACAAACTGGAGTATCCAGAAGGCCAGGATTTTCTACTCGCACAGTTTAAATGGATAGGTAAGGAAGATGCGGCACCTTTCGTGGAGCCGTTTTTGCACGATGACTACCACTCGGCCAGGGCTTCGCAAGTGTTGGAAAACATTGGTTCAAGTTCTTCCGAACAGGCATTGCTATTGGCACTGCGTACATCTTCCAACGATGAACACAAGGTTAATTTTATACAGGCTCTCGGTGGAATAGGTAGTTCTTTGGCCTTGGACGATATCAATCCTTACGCCCAGTCACCCAATGCGGACCTAAGAAAGGTGGCGTTGTATGCCCTAGGTGAAATAGGGGATCCTAAAAGTGCCAAGATACTTAACCGTGCGGCAAAGGCAGCCGGTGCATCGTACGAGCAAACCAACGCGACGGCCACTTACCTGAGGTATATCTCCAAATTAGCGGATGCAGGGCATACCAAAACAGCCTTGAAATTGGCGAAAGGTCTCCATAAATTGGCTGCGAGCGCAAATCAGCCGCATACGCAGGCCGGCGCACTGGCTCTTTTGGCTCGCTTAGAACCTACCAATGCTCCCAAACTTTTGGCTGCAGCGGCGCTGTCTGACAATGCACAGTACCGTGGAGCTGCGTTGAAATATGCGTTATCATCGGGACTTGCAACAAATTTATCGATTTGGAGCCCCTTGTTGGAAAGGGCCTCACCAGAGGCCAAAGTTGCGATTATCGGTATGCTTGCGCAAGTGAAAGACCCGGCAGCACTTTCTCTTTTGAAGCCGCTGATGGTGTCTCCGGATCTCATGGTCCGAGTGGCAGCGATTGATGCATCGGTACCGGTAGGAGGTGACGCTGCCTTAGCTGATTTACTGGCCCAAACAGCAAATGCTGACGAGGCGATTCTTGCTCGGATTCAAACCGCACTGAAGACCATGCCCGGATCGAATGTCACCGGCGAGGTAGCCAAGACGATTCCTGGTGCAAACGCATCGGCAAAAGTGATGTTGATGGAGGTACTCGCAGCCCGTTCGGCAGAGGATTACATGGAGGTTGTCTTAGCGCAAGTGACTGACGGAGATGAATCGGTTCAAGGCGCAGCTTACGCCGCTCTTAGTTCTCTGGCCAATGCCAGTCATGCGGGTCAGCTTTTAACTTTATTAAAGTCCAGTCGACAAGAACAGCAGCTTCAGGCAGTCCAAAAAGCGCTGGTGACTTCCGTATTGCGGATGAACAACCAACGAAGCCAAACCAACTGGGTGGCGCAGAATCTCGCTGGATTGGAGCCAAGCAAGCAACCTTATTTATATGAAATCTTGGGGCAAACAGGTGGAGAGGCTGCTATGACACAGCTTGAAAGCATCTATGAGGAGGGAACCACCGCCCAAAGGCTGGCTGTCATAGAAGCTTTGACAAATTCTAAAGACAGCAAGGCACCTACCATGTTGTTGGGGATCGCCCGTGCGGGAGCAGTGGAGTTAAAAGAAGCCGCGCTCAAAGGCTATGTGCAACTGATACCTTCGCAGTCTTGGACTGCCGAAAACAAAGTTATACACCTTCGAAATGCCTTGGAACTGACTACAGTTGATCAGACCAAGTCATCGGCCATTAAAGTTCTGGGCCAATATCCGACGTTTCAGGCATTGGTGACAGCTGGGAGCTATTTGGACATTCCCTCCTTACAGCAAGACGCTGCCCGATCGGTCATGAACATCGTTTCCAACAGCGATCGGTTTTATGGCGAGGCCGTGCGGGGACTGGTAGAAAAGACCCGAGACGTGATCAGTGGGCAGGACAGCCAATATTACAAAACATCGCTGCAAAAATACCTGGATGAGATGCCCGGCGGTAGAGGTTTTTATACGCTTTTCAACGGTGTAGATCTGGACGGGTGGCAAGGGGTATTTTCAAACCCGATAAAAAGGGGGCAAATGGATCAGAGAACCCTTGATAGAGAACAGGCCAAAGCAAATCAGGTGATGCACGACGGCTGGGAAGCCAAAGATGGGTTGTTGGTCTTCAAAGGAAAGGGAGAGAACATAGGTACCGTAAAGCACTATGGTGATTTTGAAATGTATGTGGACTGGAAGATCACCGCAGATGGGGATGCAGGAATTTACTTGAGGGGTACCCCCCAGGTTCAGATTTGGGACATTGCCAGAACCAACGTGGGTGCAGAAGTAGGATCCGGAGGCCTGTATAATAATACCAAGCACGAAAGCAAGCCATCCAAGGTAGCGGATAATCCAGTGGAGGAGTGGAACACGTTCTATATAAAAATGGTTGGCGAAAAGGTGACGGTTTATCTTAACGGAGACTTGGTGGTGGATGAGGTAGTTTTGGAAAACTACTGGGACAGGAGCCAGCCCATTTTTCCATCGGAGATGATCGAGTTACAGGCGCACGGGACCTATGTAGCATACCGGGACCTCTACATCAGGGAATTGGATGCGTCAGCACCGTTTGAGATGAGCGAGGAAGAGAAAGAAGCGGGATTTGAAGTACTCTTTGACGGAACGAATTTGGATAAATGGACCGGTAACAAAACAGATTATGTGGTGGAGAACGGTACCATTGCCATCTACCCGGATAGAGGGGGTAGCGGAAATCTGTTTACCGAAAAAGAGTACGGTGATTTTGAGTTCCGGTTTGAGTTTAAGTTGACGCCTGGTGCGAACAACGGATTGGGTATCCGGGCGCCATTGACTGGAGATGCGGCTTATGCAGGTATGGAGTTGCAGATATTGGACAATACAGCAGATATCTACAAAAATTTGAAAGAATATCAGTTTCACGGATCGCTTTACGGTATAGCGGCTGCCAAAAGAGGCGCTTTGAAGCCGGTAGGTGAATGGAACTACCAAGAGGTAATCGTAAAAGGGAACTCAATCAAAGTAACATTAAATGATGTAGTGATCTTGGATGTAGATATCACAGAGGCAAAAGAAAAAGGTACCCTGGATGGCAGAGAACATCCTGGTCTGTTCAGAACCAAAGGTCATATTGGATTTTTAGGTCACGGAGACGTGGTGTTTTTCCGAAATATCCGAATTCTGAATATGGATAAATAAGGAGAAGAAAATAAGCTCTACAAATAAAAAAGCAGGAGAACCTCTCCTGCTTTTTATTTTTGAAAACTAAACCAACTATTATTTAACTACCATAATATTGGCAAATTTAATAATTAAAAGGAATTTTCAAAATCAATTTGAAAAAAGGTAAGCGAAACCTCACTTTTTGTTATTCACTTTGTAAAGTATGCCCAACGCCAAGGCTTGGCTAAACTGAACCCCGGGGTCTTGATCGATATCGTACAGGGTGATGGTGGTCAAAGTGACGTTGATTACTTGGGTGATTTTTGCCGTTAAGGTGATATCCAGCCGGTGGTCAATATTCTTCAAGCTTAGGGTCTCGTAATTGGCAAACATCATATATCGGGTTTTGATGTTAAAATTTTCGGTGATGTCTTTGTTGTAGTTGGCAAATATTTGCATCGCCAACCACTCAATACGGGTTGTTTCTCCCGCCGGAACACCATAATTTGAGGGTACCGTCTGGATTATGTCTGGGTTATTGACAAAGGTAAAGCGTGGCGAAAATGGCCCGATACGTAGGTTAAACTCATTATTTGGTTTATATTCAAAACCCAAGGATGAGGTCAAAAATCCTGGCGCCATAAAGTCGGATATCAATGACCGCGATTCATTCGGTCCATATTCATATCCTTCGGTGAACTGGCTCAGAAAGTTAAGAGAGAAAAAGGCGCCCCAGTTTTGAGACATTCTGTAACCCATCTTGGAATCAAAAAACATCCGGTCGTTTGATTTTCGCGTTGATTGGCCCTCATTTTTCACGATACCATAGAGCAGTTCAATTTCATTGTCCCATGAAAGGCGGTCCTTACGGTACATGGCTTTACCAGCGATAATACTTCCTAGGGCCACGGAGTTGATCCCCCCCGCTTTCCAGTTGTCGCTAAAACTCGCCTGGTTGAAATTTAGCCCACCGCTAAATTCGGAAACCCAGTACGTTGTGTCTTTTTTTGCTTCTTCAGAGAGTACATCTACGGCATCTGCCAAATCATTGATTTGTCCGTGGATAGTTGAGCTCAGCATGAGGCATAAAATACCCAGAAGTAGTAGAGATTTATTCATCATTTGGTTTTTTTGTGATACATTCCGCAATCTTATTGGATTTCGGTAATAGATTTTAAGTGGTAGTAAAGGAGTTGCCCCAAAATTACCCGAATTCTATGGAATGAAACTTATTTTTCGGGTGTTTTTAGGTGTAAAATTGTTCAAAAATGGAAAAACAAATAGAAGAAGAGTTGATCGTCAGGGATTTTCTGGCCAGGCAACGCACCAAGCTTGCAAACGATCGTACCCTGTTAGCCTATATCCGAACAAGTCTTTATTTTTTAGTTTCGGGTACAGCCTTGATAAAAGTAGAAGATTTGGAAAATGTACGGGAGTTTGGCTACCTATCCTTTTTAATCAGCATACTGCTCGTGGCGTTGGGTTTTGTGAATTTTTTCCGACTCAAGCGGAAGCTGGAGAAAGGAAAGTACTATTCCATGTGAGCGCGCCATAGCCAGATAGTTTGGTAGGCTTTTTGAACTACACGAGCCAACTAAATTAAAACGTTATGAAAATATTTGGAATTATCTTGATTGTAATCGGTGTGATTATGTTTGTGATCACCGGAATCTCATATACCACGGAGGAAACCATCATTGATGCGGGCCCTATTGAGGTGAGCGCCGATAGAGAAAAAGAAATCAATTGGCCTCCTTATGCCGGTGGTGCCGCGGTGGTGGCTGGATTGGTGCTGGTAGCTATTTCGCGAAAAAAATAAGGTTATTTTGGGTTAGTTTTTCCAGAAACGGGCTCACCAGGGCAATTTCTTCCTTATTTTTGGCGATTCAACCTGTTTTTAACTCATTTAACGTACAACTCATTGAAATTAGCAGCCGTGGATATAGGGTCGAATGCGATCCGCCTGCAGATAACAAACGTTACCCATTTCCAAGGTGCCTTTGGGTTGAAGAAATTAGAATATGTACGTTTTCCGTTAAGACTGGGTAGGGACGTTTTCCTCAATCAAGAAATCAGCCCGGGCAGCCGATCGAAATTTGTCCGCTTGATGGGTGTGTTTAAGGAACTCATTGAATTGTATGAAGTAGACCATTACATGGTATGTGCAACGTCTGCCATGAGGGAGTCCAAAAATGGGGAAGAAATTGCTCAAGAGGTGGCCGATACCATCGGGCTGCATATAGAAATAATAGATGGAGATCGGGAAGCCGAACTGATCGATAAAGCCCTGTGGTCTAGCATCGATACCAAGACCTACCTGCATGTGGACGTGGGAGGCGGTAGCACCGAGCTCAATATTTACAAAAAAAAACAAAAAATAGGCAGCAGGTCTTTCAAGATCGGATCCGTGAGGACGCTGGACGAGCACCATGTGCCTCTTTCCATTTGGCGGGACATGGAGGCATTTATAGCCGAGCACCTGAAAAGGGAACAATCGGTCACCTGCATTGGCACCGGAGGAAATATAAACAAGATCATGGAGTTGTCCAACCCTCGTAAGAATAAACGGTATTTGGATAAGCATACCATACAAGTTGTGCAGGAACGCTTGTTGAGCTACAATTACGAAGAGCGTATGCACGTACTCAACCTTAACCCAGACAGGGCAGACGTCATCATCCCTGCCTCCAAGATTTATCTTGCAGCGATGGACGCTGCGGGTTCATCCCGAATGATCGTGCCGGATGTTGGGCTAAAGGATGGCCTCATGAACTTACTTTTTGAGCGCGCCATGAGCAATCAAACGAGTCCTATTCGATAAGTTTTACGCCATAAATCTGTTCCGGTGTAAGCGTAAAGAACTCGGTATGGATATTGAATTCCTCCCCGTTTTCACCGGGCTGTTTGCTGATGTAGTTGCCGTCCTCCTGCATCACGTAGGAGTTCACATTGTCTTTTAGGTTGAAAGAAATGATATTCATTAATTGTTTTTCGAGGAAAGGGGCCTCTACCCGGAATAAGGATTCTAGGCGTTTGTCAAAGCTTCGTACCATGGCGTCTGCACTGCCTACATAGGTCCGGTGTTTTCCGTTATTGTGGAAATGATAAATACGCGAATGCTCCAAGAAATCTCCGACAATGGAAATCACTTCGATATTGTCACTCAATCCCTTTCTGCCTGGCCGGAGACAGCAAATACCCCGAATGATGAGTTTTATGGGGACACCAGCCTGCGAGGCCCTGTAGAGTGCGTAGATGAACTCCGAATCCTCCAACGAGTTTATTTTAATGAAAATTCCAGAAGGACGGCCCTGACGGGCGTGTTCGGCTTCGTCTTCGATAAATTCTACCAAGCTTCTTCTCATCTCTCTGGGTGATGTAAGGAGGTTTTGGTAGGTAGACGGTACCGAGTGGCCAGTGATTACGTTGAAAAACTCCGACACATCGTTTGCCAATACTTCGTTGGTGGTCAGCAGTCCAATATCTGTATAAATACGAGAGGTCTCTTCGTTGTAGTTTCCAGAGCCCAAATGCACGTATCGGGTTACTTTGTTTTCGTCCTTTCTAACGATTAACATCAGCTTGGTGTGTGTTTTGAAGTTGCTGACGCCATAAATTACAAAACATCCCGCTTTTTGTAGACGCTTGGCCTCCCGGATGTTGTTTTCTTCGTCAAATCGAGCCTTTACTTCAAAGAGAACAGAAACGTGTTTGCCGTTTTCTACTGCCCGCAGTAACGCGTTTACGATGCGTGAGTTTTTGGCGAGCCGATAGATGGTCATCTTAATGGCCATTACGCTGGGGTCATCCACGGCCTTGTCCAGTAAGTCCAAGATGGGTTCCATGCTATTGTAAGGATGGTGCAAGAGGATATCCTTGTGCTTTAGTACTTGGAATATATCTTCTGTGGCGGCGTCCGGATAAGACAGCGGCGGAATAGGGTTTGGTGTAGCGGGAATTTTGTCTTTAAACCGTTTATTGCCAATCACCTGCCAAAGCCCTGTAAAGTCCATAAGGCTTTTTCGGGGTATTTTAAAAATGCTGTCGTCACTGATTGTCCACCTTTCCTTGAGCAAGTTTATCATCCATTTGCTGTAGCCTTCCTCGATTTCGATACGCACTACCCGACCGGTTTTCCGTTCATTGAGCTTGCGCTTTACCTCTTCCAGAAAGTTGGTGTCCATGTCTTCGCTTTCTTCTAAAGTGAAGTCACCGTTTCGGGTAATACGAAACAGGTTGATGTGCTCGATGGTCACATTTCTGAAAAGAGAAGAAATGTGTTCCCGGATGATTTCATCTATAGGAACGAATATGGTTCCATTTTCCCGCTCCACCTCAAAGAATCGGGGGATATTGGAGGGGATTTGCACAAAGGACAGTTTTCGATTGTCTTTTTTGTCTCCCTCGCTGATGGTAATCACCCCAAATATAAGCAGCTTGTTCATCAGAATGGGAAACGTATGATACCCATCAAACACCATCGGAGTAAGCATGGGGTATACCGCTTTGAAAAAATAATCTTTGATAATCGATTGCTCCTCTTCCCGTAGATTTTTGACATTGCTCAGTATCAGCCCGGCTTCTTCGGTTTTGGGGAGCAATTCTTGAAGAAATATTTCCTGTTGCTTTCGGTGGAAGTTCTGGCATTCGATCATCAGCTTCATTTTGAAAGCATCCTCCCGTAGTCCGGAATAGTCCACCCGGACTTTGTCGTAATCCAAGTAATTATAGAGGGACCCAACCCGGATCATGAAAAACTCATCCAAGTTAGAGGCTGTGATCGCGAGGAACTTGAATTTCTCGAAAATATTTCTTCGCTCCCGAAGGATTTGATCAAATACCCGCTCGTTGAATTTCAGCCAGCTAAGGTCTCTGCTGATGAGGTCACTGCTGTAAATAATCTCCTCTATTTTATCGCTTTGAATCATTTCTTCTTGATTAGGCTGTAAAAGCACCTTGTAAGTTTACTAAAATATTCAGACATAAAAAAAAGGGCCAAGGCCCTTCCGCTGCTACGGACGGATAGTCCTTCGCTTTCATATCTTACTCATTGGTTTGTAGCGGTTATAACTTGTTCCCTGCCGAAGCTCAGGATAAAATCGAGCATGGATGATTGTCATTGCATCGTATGACGACATCTTGCCATGCCCGATTTCTTAACGGAAATCGTTTAGGGAAGGTTATTTGAAGTTAACCTGCTCCCATCAGGTATCAATTTTGGCGTATTTGGCGTTGCGTTCGATGAACTCCCTTCGCGGAGCCACCTCATCTCCCATCAGCATGCTGAACAGGTGGTCTGCCTCGGCGGCAGAGTCAATCGTCACCTGCTTTAAGGTTCGGGTATTGGGGTCCATGGTCGTTGTCCATAGCTGCTCGGGGTTCATCTCACCCAGACCTTTGTATCGTTGGATGCCTACACTGTCTACCTTTCCGTCAGCCGCCATTTCTTCGGTGATACGCTTGCGTTCATCCTCAGACCAACAATAGCGCTCATCTTTCCCGCGCTTCAACAAGTAAAGTGGAGGCAAAGCGATATACACATAACCTCTTTCGATCAAGGTGCGCATGTATCGGAAGAAAAGGGTCAAAATCAAGGTTCGTATATGGGAACCGTCTATGTCGGCATCGGTCATGATGATGATCTTGTGGTACCTCAGATGTGCGAGGTCCAGCTCTTTTTCATCGTTCATGGTACCTATTTTTACGCCTAAAGCCGTAAGGATATTTTTGATTTCGTCGTTGTCGTATATCTTGTGCTCGAGTGCTTTCTCTACGTTTAGGATTTTACCCTTAAGCGGCAAGATGGCCTGATAATCCCTGTCGCGCCCCTGCTTGGCAGATCCACCCGCAGAGTCTCCTTCTACCAGGTACAGTTCGCATACGGTTGGGTCGGAGTTGGCACAATCGGCGAGCTTTCCGGGTAAACCTCCCCCACCAAGCACGTTTTTCCGCTGAACCATCTCACGCGCTTTTTTGGCAGCATGTCGCGCCTGTGCGGCAAGAATCACTTTGCCTACAATGATTTTGGCCTCCCGCGGATGTTCTTCCAGCCAGAATTGCAGGGTCTCTGATACTGCCCCGTCCACAGCGCCAATTACATCCGAATTGCCCAATTTGGTTTTGGTCTGTCCTTCAAACTGAGGCTCTGCCACTTTTACAGAGATAACAGCGGTAAGGCCTTCCCGGAAATCATCTCCCGAGATTTCCAGCTTCACCTTGTCCAACATACCCGACTTATCGGCGTAGGTTTTTAGTGTTCGGGTAAGGGCTCTGCGGAATCCGGAAACGTGGGTGCCTCCCTCGTAGGTGTTGATGGTGTTGACATAAGAAACTACGTTTTCATTGTAGGAACTGTTATAGCCCATGGCCACTTGTACGGGTACCCCATTTTTTTCCGTTTCAATGTAAATGGGTGTTTCGATGATCTTTTGTTTGTTTTCATCGAGGTATTCCACGAATTCCACCAGTCCCCCTTCGGAGAAAAACTCATCGCTTCGAGGTTTTCCGTCATCGTCTTTGTCCCGGAAATCCTCCAGAAAAATGCGGATTCCTGCATTTAGGAACGACATCTCCCGAAGTCGATTCGCGATAGTTTCATATTTGTATTCGGTGGCTTGGAAGATCTCGTGGTCAGGCTTGAAGTGGATAATGGTGCCTCTTTTCTCCGTCTCACCGATCTCTCTTACGGGATATTGGGGCACACCTCGGGAATATTCCTGCTCGTACATCTTGCCCTGACGGTGTACCGTGGCTAGCAAAGTTGTAGATAGGGCATTTACGCAGGAAACCCCCACGCCGTGAAGTCCCCCGGAAACTTTGTAGGTATCCTTGTCAAACTTACCGCCTGCGTGGAGTACAGTCATGACAACCTCCAATGCAGATCGGTTTTCCTTTTCGTGAAAATCCGTGGGTATACCCCGCCCATTGTCTTCTACCCGGACGGAGTTGTCTTCCAGGACAGAAACCTTTATCGTGTCACAATGTCCTGCCAAGGCTTCATCGATGGAATTGTCCACTACCTCCCATATCAAATGGTGAAGCCCTTTGACGCCGATATCTCCGATGTACATGGCAGGCCGTTTTCTTACTGCCTCCAATCCTTCTAAAACCTGAATATTTTGGGCTGAATAATCGCTGCGATTCGACTCTTTTTCTTTGCTCATGGATGCTAAATAACGTGCTTCGTCATATGTACAGAAAGCACTGTTTAAAAACTCATACGATTTACAAAAATACACAAAAATAACGGAAGTACATACCCTGAATCAGGGGTATTGTTGATCAGGTCTGGCATTGGACTCAATGCCTGAAGCAGCTTCTGTAACTTGTCTACCTAGCCGCTAAAACTGACCCGAACTTAGCATCACTAAATTGCAGGCATACAGCGTTTCGATGCCGTTTTCTTTTGCCATTTTGGCAAGTTCAGGGTTTTCAGTGCCCGGGTTGAAGATTATTCTTTTAGGGGCCAATGAGAGTAGGTAGTCATACCATTCCGGCTGATTTTGAGGGCCGATGTAAAGCGTGATCGTATGTACCTCGTTGATTGGCGGCTTTTCTTTCAGGTTTAGGATGGGTTGACCCAAGACTTCCCCGCTTTTTATCCCTACCGGGACAAAGTGGATGTTTCGCTGCTGTAGCATTTCGGCAGCGAGGTAGGCATACCTGGATGGGTTTGGCGATGCCCCGATGATAACGGTTTTTTTATAATCCATGTAGTTGGTTTGGTACGGTAGTTTTGTATTTGGCAATAAGCTGTTCGGCACAACGCTCGCCGTCCATGGCGGCACTGACGATCCCGCCCGCATAGCCGGCCCCTTCTCCACACGGGTACAAACGGCTAATCTCTGGGTGTTCGAGGGATTCTTTATCCCTAGGGATCCGAACGGGAGAGGAAGTACGACTCTCGACGCCGATGATTTGGGCCTCGTTGGTGTAATAGCCTTTCATCTTTCGGTCAAAGGCCACAAAAGCCTGTCGTAGTCTCTCTGCAATGAAAGGTGGCAATACTTGATCCATCTCCACCGACCGAAGGCCGGGCTGATAAGACGTAGGCAAAAGGGTATCACTTTGCTTTCGGTTGACAAAATCCACCATACGCTGTGCAGGGGCAGTTTGGGTTTTACCCCCCATTTCCCAGGCGCGCTGCTCCACTTCCTGCTGAAACTGCAAGCTGGCCAATGGGCCAAGATGACTATATCCCGGAAGATCTTCCAGTTCCACCGCAACAACCATTCCCGAGTTGGCGAACCGCCCATCCCGCCTGCTTGGACTCATGCCATTGACCACAATTTCACCTGGAGAGGTGGCCGAGGGCACGATGAATCCTCCAGGGCACATGCAAAAGGAAAAAACTCCCCGCTGTACACCCTCGAACGTGGTCTGCTGCACCAGCGAATAGGATGAAGCGGGTAGGTAGGGACCACGGTCTACCTTGCAATGGTATTGGATCTGATCGATCAATTGCTGGCTGTGTTCTATACGAACGCCCAGCGCAAAGGGCTTGGCTTCTATCTGTATTCCTTTGCGATGTAACAGGTGAAATATATCCCTGGCCGAATGGCCGGTGGCCAAGATTACCCCCAACCCGGTGATTTTTTCACCGTTTTCGCAGACCACACCCTTCAGTTCTTGGTTTTCAAGGATAAAGTCTACGACTTTGGTTTCAAATAAAACCTCTCCACCTGCATCTAGGATGGTTTGCCGCAAGGCCGCCACTAGTATGGGCAGTTTGTTGGTACCGATATGCGGGTGAGCATCTACTAAGATGTCCTCTTTGGCACCATGGGCTACAAAAATCTCCAAAATACGACGTATATCGCCTCGTTTCTTGGACCGGGTATACAGTTTTCCATCTGAATAGGTACCTGCACCTCCTTCACCAAAGCAGTAGTTGGATTCGGGATTGACGATATGGTCTTTGTTGATTGCTGCCAGATCGCGGCGCCTTGCACGGACATCTTTTCCTCTTTCGATCACAATGGGCTTAAAGCCCAGCTCGATGGACCTTAACGCTGCAAAAAGGCCTGCAGGTCCTGCCCCGATGATGATCAAGGGGCTTTTGCCGGAAACCTTCGGATAGGTAAAATGAAGTTGTCGCAAAGGAGAAGGTGCTTCGTTGGCAAAGATCTCCGCAGTCACATTTACTTTGACCTGCCGACTTCTTGCGTCGATGGACCGCCGGGCCTGCCGGATGTAGGTTTGTGGAGCCTCTGGAGGAATCCCGGCTTTTTTGCGTACTGCCTCTTGGAAAGCCCGCTCATCGTAAGCTTCCTCGGGCGTAAGGGTGAGTTGTAGTTCTCGCTTCATTTGTGGTAAGGTAGTTATCCTTAAAATCAATGCTGTTTATACTGAATTTGCTCGAGAAAAGTTCAGTGTCGAATTACGGTAAGGTGCTTAGTTCCGCGGTAGGCTGAGTCAAACGGCGTTCGTTCATTTGCTGTGCAAGATGGCCCTTATTGTCCAAAAACTTCTTTCACCACCCAGCTTCTGCCCCAATTTGCCTGCTCGTCGTCATTCCATAATTCGGGATAAAACACCACCTTTTGGAATCGTGGGGGAAGGTATTTCTGCCAGTTTGTTCCGCCGGTGGCGGCTATGTCCACAGGGTCTTTTTGCAGGTACCGTACCGCTGACTTGTAGTGTGCCAATGGCCAATGCACATTGGCTTTACTGTCCAAATCACGCATGAGTTCGGTGAGCTCGGTATCTTTTTCGGAGAAATACAGGTAAAGGCGCCAGAGGTTTTTCTTTCGAAAGTTGGCGATCAATTCTTTCAGCTGATCACCGTATTTTTTTTCGAACGATTGTAGCGTCAACGTTTTTTCTCCGGTGGACAATTCCATGGCTCCAAACTGCCAATACAATATTTCAAATAGGGAATCGATGCTGGTGATATTGATATCTCGGTAGTCCTCTCGTTCTTTGAGGTGTATCAGGTTTTGGATGTCGGTACACATGATCTCGATCATGCGGTACTGGGCGCTCTGAAATCCACTGGACGGAAGCAGCGACATCCGGAATTTCATAAACTGATCCCGTTCCATGCCCTTGGCCATTACGTCAAACGACGAAATCAACAAATCGAAATACATGTTGATTCGGCGCAAGCGCTCTTTAAAAAAGGCAAGTGAAAGGTCCGGATTTCCGGAAATTTGCTCGATTTCCCAGATGATCAGGTTAAAATACAGCTCGGTGATCTGATGGTAGATGATAAAAATTTTCTCATCCTTGAACGAGGTCCGGGGTTGCTGTAACGTTAGCAGCGTGTCCAAGTTGATGTAATCCCAGTAGTTGAGGTAGTCGGCATGGAGCAGGCCTTCTAGATACGACTTCAGGTCCTGGCCAGAAGCGCGAAACTTCGCTTCCAACTGCTTGATTTTTTCGATGATTTCCGCGTTTGGAATCTCTTGATCCATAGTTCCTGCGTGGTGGTATAATAAAGAAAGCGTAAAAATACGTAAAATATGCGGCAAAAACGGCTATATGCCTTAAAAGCCTCCGGTTTCATACCGGAGGCTGTTCAAATGGAGCCAAACTGGCCCAACGTTGTACGTTTTTAGGTAGGCCAGGGCCCGCACGGGTTCCTAAGAAATGGGTTGACAGTCCGCCTTAGAACTTGCGGTATTTGCCGTCTAGGTACTGGTTTGCTTCTTTTTCGGCAAATTTGGCCTTTTTGCTGTCCCAGTGCAGGGTTTGATTGGGGAATCTTCCCGCAATTACGCCCAGCAAGATGGTTTCGGTAAGTCTGGCAGAATAGGAGAAAGGTGCGGAGCACTCATCCTTCCCAAGGCAGGCGTCTACAAATTGGTGGTAGTGTTTTTTGCTTTCCGAATCGTAGTCCTTTACAGGAGCACCTAGATTGAATTTGGCTATGTCCATCTCTTGGTACTTGCCGTCCACGATCAGTCTTGGCAACTGCTGGAAGTGCGGCAGCAACAAGCGTCCCTTTTCACCCATAAACATGGCACCTTGGTCAGGCAGTTCTTCACCATTGGGCAGTTTGAGGTCCTCGTGTGATGCCGGAGCACCGGTGCCGTCATACCATACCCATTTTAGGGTTTCTGCGGTGTAGTTGGTTTGTGGGAATTCATACGTAACGGTGTTGTGCTCGGGAAAACCAAAGCCGGTAGGCTGCCGGCATTCATTTACAATCGTCATGGGGACATCCAATTCCAGTGCGTTGTAGGGGGTGTCAAAGATGTGAACACCCATGTCGCCCAGGGTTCCGCATCCATAGTCCAGCATCTTCCGCCAGTTGCCGGGGTGGTAGTAGCCGTCTTTGTAAGGACGCTCCGGTGCTGTACCTTGCCATAGATTCCAGTCCAGGTTGTTCGGTACGGGATCACTGCCCGCTGGTGCAGGGCCGTCGTATCCCCAGTTTTTCGGTGACCAAGCCCTTACGGTATGTACTTTTCCGATGATTCCGGATTGGATAAGCAGGGTGGCCAATTTATAATCGTAAAATGAATGCACCTGTATGCCCATTTGAGTCACCAGGTTCTTTTTGTCGGCCAATTTTTTCATTGCCCGCGCTTCGGTAACATGGTGGGTTAGCGGCTTTTGGCAGTAGACGGGTTTGTCTAGCTTCATGGCCATCATGGAAGCAGGAGCATGGGTGTGGTCAGGTGTGGAAACGATCACAGCGTCTATGTCGCTTTTCATTTCTTTGAGCATCACCCGATAGTCCGTGAAGGTTTTTGCGTTGGGGTGCAAAGCTTTGGCTTTTGCCAATGCGGAGCTGTCTACGTCGCATAGCGCTACCACATCCACCAGGTCGTGGGATGAAATGGCGTCCAAGTCTGCCATTCCCATGGAGCCAAGACCTATATGGGCCGTTCGAAGCCGTCCGTTGGCACGGGCTTGGGCAAAAAGGGTCGGAGCCATGCTTAAACCCAACACCCCCAAACTACCTTTCTTTAGAAAGTCTCTACGAGCGTTATTTGCTAGGTTGTCGTTCATTGTGTTGCTTTAAAATGTTGATTAATCCAATTCTTTGATTCGTAGGTTGCGGAAGCGGACCACGTCACCGTGGCCAAGGAAGCCGATGTGCCCACGGCTTCGCTGCAATCCGGGATGATCTTCGCCATCGATGGTGCCGTTTTTGGCGGCTTCCAGGTAGTCACCTTCCAGGATAACCGTGCCGTTCAGCACTATTTTGATCTTGGGATGTTCTACCGTCACTTCCTGTTGATTCCATTCGCCCACAGGCTTGAGGAATCCCTTTTTGGCAGGCATGACACCGTAAACAGATCCATGGGCCTGGTAATCTTTGAGGTTGGCGTATTTCTCTGCGGTGTTGTCCAATATCTGAAGTTCCTTGCCCAAGTAGGCAGCGTTTCCTTCCAGCGGGGCATGAATGCCAAGGCCGTTGTTTGCACCAGGAGTCAGTTGGAATTCAAAACGAAGCACAAAATTGCCGTATTCTTTTTCGGTGTATAGGTTTCCGCCGCTTCCCTGACTTGGCTCAATGACGATCATTCCGTCTTTGGCTTTGTAGGATTCCGTATTTCCAACCCAACCTTTGAGGTTTTTTCCGTTAAAAAGCTTTTTGAATCCTTTTTCAGAGTCCTGTGAAATGGTGGCAGAGACAAGGAGCAAACTTGCGATAACGATTCCTGTGAGGGAAAGGTATGCGTGATGTTTTTTCATGACGAGGGTTATATGTAGGTTTTTTACAAATCTAATGGAGATTTTGAATTAATCCGTTGCCTCGTTCCAAAATTCATCGTTAACTTCTCTGCCTCGCTTCGGTTAATGAGTTGGTGTAAATCAAGCGGTAGGTAAAAGAATGTTTTTTTAGTTAAATAGATAGGTTAGTAACCCGATAGGAGAAATATCTGTCAACCATTTTTATAGCCATGGATGAAGGTACTGCTTGAAATGCCAGATTTCGAAGAGCGACAGAAAAAGGGTGGGTAAGTTGACCGATCTTTCCCAATTGTAGGCTTTCGGATACGACGCGTTTTGCCCGGGGAAACTGTAAACTTTCGTATCGTTGAAAAGCCTGTGGCCCCAATTTGTATTTTAGTATGGTCTTTGCCAATACATAAGATCCCTCAATCGCCATGCAACCGCCCTGCCCAAGGTTTGGCGTGGTGGGATGGGCTGCATCCCCCAGTAATGTCATGTTGCCTTTACTCCAACCCCTGATGGGAAGACGGTCCAATGCGCCATTTTTCAGTATCGTTGCTGTGTTTCGGATCAGCTCTGGTATGGGATCATGCCAATCTCCAAATAAGCGAAGCAGTTTTTCCTTGGTGCCCTCCGGGTCGCAATTTTGTTGAAACGAATCGTTGCAGGTAGCCCACCAGCCGTATTTTCCATCCTTAATAGGGACTATTCCCACTCGTTGTCCAATTCCCATGGTTTCGCTGGCATAACCCGTGGCAAAGGTTGTGTCAACTACCCCACGCCAAATAGTATATCCCCTGTGGAGGGGAGCTCCATCGTTGACAATGTGCCGGCGCACTCGGGAGTGGAGGCCATCCGCGCCTACCAGCCCATCTACCAGCCGGGACTCTCCATTGGTAAACCGAATCTGTATTTGCCCATCTTTGGTTTCCTGAAGGCTTGACAGTTCAAAGCCAGGGGATAGTGTTGCCGGTATTCCTGTGAGCAAAATCCCATGCAAATCAGCTCGGTGAATACAGATGATGGGATAGTCACTTTTTGGCGTCGAATGACTAAGCTTTTTACCTTTACTGTTTCGAATATAGACCCGCTGGAAATGGCCGCCGGCACTCAAAATTCGATCCAATAACCCAATCTCCTCCATGACGCATAGTGCGTTTGGAAATACACTGATCGCCGCTCCAGCTTCGCCAAAAGACGATTTCCGCTCAAATATTTCGATGTCGTAGTCGTCAGACCCGAGACAATGGGCAAAGGTGAGTCCAGCGATCCCTCCCCCGATTACGGCAATTTTCTTCTTTGTCTTCATACGTCTGGAATTAGATCTTCATGGGTACAGCGTGGTTCAAACCCCTGTCATAGTCGATCTGCTTTCCCTGCAAATCCGGTCTGCCGGATAAATAGATCGTTTGAACCTTCTAAACCTACCACCTAAATAGGATCGGATTAACACCGATTTGTTTGTTTAGCTCAATTGAGCAAAACAAAAGTAGGTATTTTTTTGTAAATTTGCTCCAATGAGCAATAGTTCGATGGATAAAAAAATAATCTCGGCCGCGGTTACCTTATTTAACGAAAAGGGCTTGGTACAGACAAGCTTTCGGGATATTGGGGGGGCATTGGGGATAAGCGATGGGCATGTGCGGTATTATTTCCGAACCAAGGAGGCCTTGCTGTTGGCTGTATTCAACCAAATGGACGAGGAGATACTCACCAAGATAACTTTGGTGGAAGAGCACTTGGTAGATCTCCATGCACGCTTGAAAGGTCAGATCGAGCATGTATTTGGCGTCATGGCAAGCTACCGCTTTTTCTTTATGGAGTCTCCCAAGACCTTGGGACAGTATCCGGAGCTGATCAATGCCTACACGCTATTGATGGAAAGCCGCAGACACCTATTTCTGATGCTCTTTTCGGAGTTGGGAAAGCGAGGTGTTTTTCACGTTGGATTTGATGGGCCAACACAGGAGCGGATTTTTCAAACCGTCTTTTTGGTGTCAGAGGGTTGGATAAGGACTCATTATCTTTCTAAAGGTACTGCTCCAGACCGGGGAGCCATCGAATCCGTAACAACCCTGCTGATCGGGTTGATTGCTCCGTACATAGAGGAGTAGGCTAGGTCAAGGCTTTTTCGATATTGTCGAAAAGCTGTCTATGCTGCTTTTCAAAAAATGAGGCCATAAAATTCGTGATTGGGAGCACCGATTCGATTTTAAGTTTCTCGGTGACCTGCGTTGAACCTGAGGCAGTCTCAAAGCGGAACAACATGTTGATGTGGGTTAGGCCCATCACGCTGGCGCTTATGTGTATTTCGTCTGGGAACGCGCTTATCGAAGCCGTATAGGAAAAGCGGTACGGGAAAAGGCCAAGAGATACTTTTTCACGTACCAGGTAGTCCCCTCCAGGTAGGGCTGTCATTTGATAAATGAGGGGGTGGACAGAGACAAATCTATCAGGATCCGTTAGGTAGTTCATCACAGCGATCCTGTCTCTATGCACGATAAATTGCAGCTTAGTTACTTTTTCCGCCATCTTGTTCTTGTGTTGGTACACAGGTTTGAGTCACCGAATCAAACGATTTATTTGTGGTATTAACCGAAAACGTCCAGAATGTAGACGCGCAATGCGTCCGGTTCAGGCAATTTTGGAACCGTCCGATACGTACTTCCGTCAGTTATGCTGTTCCTTGAATCCCAGCACTTCCTATTTGAAAATAGCGCCACGTCCTCTCCTAATTCCCTAGAAAGTGGCACTCCCGGAAAGAAGCGATTTGCCAGCTCTTTGCTGGGGATAATCGCACCATTGTGGTCGTTTCCAGCATTGAAGACCATAAAGCCTAGTCCGTCTTTTTGAATGCACAGATCCTCAATTTGTCCTAAGTCACGCGCGTCGATGTAGCAGAAAGCGTTGCGCCGTCGAACCTCCGGATGTTTGAAATAGTAGGGAAAAAGCGTTTCATATTCGAGTGGCTCAATCACATTTCCAATGCGCATTGCTACAGCATCAACAAGCGGTGGGGAAGTTATCCAAAAATCAGGTAGGTTCCAAAGTGGGTTAAAAGAGGTCATGGCCTATGTATTTAAAATCCTGCGATAAGATGCCCCTGTATGTATCTCTACACATCGCTATTCTCCTTTTAGGGAAGTGCATCGCAATTTTTGGACCCTAATTGATGTCGTCTGTCCTTGATAAGATGCTTTGGTTTACTGGTGTTAATATAAAATTAAACACTGAAATAGGTTTAAAAATCAATAATTTATAGCTTTTTATCCAGAAGTAATTTATTATCTTTAAGTCAGTTCGGAATGAGGCGGCTTGCTTCCTAAGTTGCAGTTTTTTTTTGCACGTAAGATAAAATCTGGAGAACGTGCTATAAGTATGAATGACTTCATATCATTCAACGAAGTTGGTTTCAAGCCAAGGGGGGGGGATAAAAAACAAATCTCTGGATACTCCTAGAGACTACATTGATGTTCGGTTTCTCAAGCCCTTTTTTCAGCCAAATTTAGCAATTGCCACAAAATATTTTGATTTGGCGATTTCTCCAAGACTGGCCTACCTAACTTACATTTCACTAGATGACTATCACCTCGATTCTCAAGATTTAAAAAACAGTGTCAGAGATTATTACAATGAAAACAACAATCGGGTGGTTTTTGAGCCCGGAATTATGGTTCGCGGGGGATTTCCTAATGCAAAGTTGGAATTGCAATACAGTTTCTCTACGCTTGCAGACCCTATATTAGATATGTTTTTAGTGAATCACAGCTATTTTTCCATTGGAACGCGGTTTCAACTTGCCGGTCGTTCAGATACAGGAAGTTCTCCCTGATCAACTATTGTTTTTGTGGGTGCGCCGCAATGTATAGGAAAAATTATTTGGCAGGATGTACAGTTAGTGGACATTGTTGCTATCTTTCTTACGAAAATCGGAGTCGATTTTTTTTCATAGATTTCTTTAGAGATGAGTAGGTTTATTTTGGTGAAACGACGGCTATGGCTGTTATTTTTGTTAAGTTCGTTGATGGTCGGCTGCCAAGAGACCGATGACGCTATCGAGCCGGTTGGTTCCCCTCCACCAACCAATGGAGGGGCAGATTTTTTCGATGTTACTGACTTTAGTGTTACGTTATCGGCGGACGACCTTCGTGCAAATGAAGCAGGACGCTGGGCTATTCACAGTGGACTGGTGGACAATAAGGTTTTTTTTAGCAACGAGACGCACCCAAAGGCTGTTTTTCATGGACTTCCGGGAGAGGAATACAAATTACTTTGGTATGTTCGGAATGGTGGCCTGTTGACCACAGACACCGTGAAAGTGCATTTCGCTCCCTTACAGGCTGAAATTCTGGATGACAGTCATTACTTCTATCAGACCCGGCGTAGGTTGTATGGGAAAGCCTATGACCGAGGTAAATGGACGATTGAGGGGAACTATCAATATATTCGGCGTATATCCAGTGGAGGGGTTGTGCTGCCTGACGAACAATCTGAGGCTATTTTATTCAACGGGTATGAAAACACGGATTATAAGATTACTTGGACCACTTGGTACGGAAGTAAAAGCGCGTCCACAACACTAACAATTAGAACCGGGGAGTACCAACAAGAAGAGGCATTGGAAGACTTAGGTAAAGTCTGGCGACCTTCAACGTATAGACGAAACGAGTCTGGCGATGTGACAGAATTATATATGAACAGCGATCCCTATGGTTGGATTTTTGGGGATAGCGTGCAGTTTCCAGCGCTCAAAGCATTGAAGCATCTAACCAAGCTTCATCTCAACGGAAGCAGTCTGTCCAACGTTCCCCATGTTATATCGACTTATACGAAACTTCAGTTCTTGGATCTTGGCCATACCAGAATTACCCAATTGGGCGATGACTTTGGTAATTTAACAGAGCTGGATACCCTTTACATGAACAATCTAAACATACCGTCCCTTCCGGAGAGTTTTGGAAACCTAGCCAATCTGCGGTACTTGGAAATGACGTTCACGGGGCTTACTAGCTTGCCGGAGAGCTTTGGAAACCTAAGCAAATTGGACTACCTAAGCTTTGAACTGAATTATATCGATAAACTGCCTGAGTCTATCGGTAATCTACGGAATTTGAAGACCTTTCGTGGTCCGATCTTGACAAAGAGCATACCCGCTTCTTTTTCCGACTTGACGAACCTTGACTTTTGTTTTTTCACAGTAACGGAAAAACCGGCTGTTTTGCCGCAAGATTTTGGTAGGCTTACCAAGCTGGAAACCCTATGGCTTTGGGGCGATTATCGGACACTCCCCGAGAGTTTTTCGTTGCTAAGGGACCTAAGAGAGTTATGGATTCTCAACGGGACGGGCCTCAGTAGCATACCAGAGAGCTTTGGGGATTTTCCTGAATTATACCATTTGCGTTTGGTCCTGAGACTTTCTGAACTACCTTTTTCGGTAACTAAGATGGTGAAATTAAGAAACCTGGCCTTGCACGGTTATCTCGACTTCTTGCCGGATGATATAGGTTCATTGAGCAAGCTAGAAACCCTTGGGGTGAGTCACGTAGGGTTAAAGGGCATACCGGATAGCATAGGAGAATTAAAGAAACTGACGGATCTTAACCTAAGTATGAATAAACTAACGGAAGTACCAGCCTCCATTGGTGATTTGCACAGTCTGAAAAACCTGTATCTCGGCCGAAATTACATCCCGAAATTTCCCCGTACAATGGGGAGTCTTTCCGAAACACTTCGGGAACTGCATATAAATGCCAATCCCTATGCAGAGGAAGAATTGAAATTTTTGCGGGATGCGCTTCCCAATACCCATATTTTAACCAGGCTGGAGGGCGATAATATGCCCTGGTAGCTCACTGGTCTTTCAATTTTCCGGCAAGGGTCGCATAGTATTTTTTTTGTAATTTTCTTTCGGGGATTGGAAAAAAGTGAGTATACTAGCTTCTACATATCACCTCAAACTCATGAATCGGACGAGCCTTGTCAGTACCTTGCTATGCATGTTGTTTTTTTCGCTACCTGTATATTCCTCCGCTCAGACCGAGCGCCAGCCGAATATCGTCTACATCCTTGCCGATGACATGGGCATTGGAGATGTGTCAAGCTACAACGCCGATTCAAAACTGTATACAACGCACATTGATCGATTGGCCCAAAACGGTGTCAAATTTACCGATGCACATACCAGTTCCGCTGTATGTACACCTACCCGTTATGGGATTTTAACGGGGAGGTATAACTGGCGGTCTACCCTGAAGAGTGGGGTTTTGGGCGGGTACTCCGCACCGTTGATCCCCACGGATCGGCTGACCGTCGCTTCCATGCTGCAAGAGTCAGGGTACCACACCGCCTTCGTGGGCAAATGGCATTTGGGCTGGGACTGGGCATTTACCGAGTCCTATGACCAACTAGACAACCTGGACCGCAATCTTTCGGTGGATTACACCCAACCCATTTTAAACGGACCGAAGGAACTGGGCTTCGGTTATTCTTATGGCTTCAGCAGTTCACTGGATATACCGCCTTATGTCTACGTGGAAAATGGCCGGGTTACCTCCTTGCCTAACCGGGTGACGGTCAATGTGGACGATAAAGGCTTTTGGCGAGAAGGGCCTACGGGAGCAGATTTTGATCACACGCTTTCCCTGAGTCACTTGACAGACAAGGCCATTTCGTATATAGACAGTCATTCTGAGGAGCCCTTTTTTCTGTATTTTCCGCTACCTGCGCCCCACACCCCGATTTTGCCTCTAACCGAATTTATGGGAAAGAGCAATACCAATATGTATGGGGACTTTGTCCTCCAGGTAGACGATGTGGTGGGACGTATCACCAAGGCGTTGGAGGAACGGGGTCTGCTCGAAAATACCATCCTGATCTTCACCAGTGACAACGGGTGTTCACCACGTGCCAATTACCCGGAACTGGCTCGGGCTGGTCACAACCCAAGCGGAAATTACAGGGGCCACAAAGCGGATATTTACGAGGGTGGACACCGGGTTCCTTTTATCGTACATTGGCCGGCAGGCATTGCAAATTCCGGAGCGTCTGAATCCCTCTTGTGTACCACAGACCTGATGGCCACGTTGGCCGATCTGGTAGGCTATTCACTTCCGAATGATGCGGCAGAAGATAGTTTTAGTTTTTTGCCAGCACTACAGACCAATGGGTCGGTGGAGCTACGTCCATCGGTGGTGCATCATTCCATTGAAGGCCGCTTTGCGATTCGAAAAGGACCGTGGAAGCTTATTCTTTGGCCAGGTTCCGGTGGCTGGAGTGCACCCCGCTCCAATGAACTAGAGGGATTGCCACCTATGCAGTTGTATCGATTGGATCAGGACCCTGGAGAGCAGGAAAATTTGATCGCACTAGAGCCTCAGCGTGTCGTTCAGTTGAAGAAGGAGCTGGTCGAGCTGATCAGAAAGGGGAGAAGTACTTCGGGAATTCCGGTTTCCAATGATGGTCCGGAAGTCTGGCAGCAGCTAGGGTGGATGGATGATTGACATAATCCGTTACGAACGGTTGCGTGTGGGTATCTTTGGAGGATCTCCCGGGATTTTTTTTCGTAGATTTAGCCCAATGCATCGCTGAATCTTTAAAGCTATATGATCACCAGAAGAAAACTCTTAAAACGGCTTTCCGCCCTGCCACTAATGGGTGGTTTGTTTGGCTCCCATTGGGCGTTTGGCAAGCCTTCCGTTGCTCCGGCCGCCCTGCCCGCACGTAACGTGATCCATGAAATGGGACTCCGCACCTTTATCAATGCAGCCGGCAATTACACCTCCATGACGGCTTCGCTAATGCCTCCCGAAGTAATGGGGGCGATACAAGAAGCATCTAAGCATTATGTGATGTTGGAAGACCTACAGGATGCGGTAGGGGCCAAAATAGCCGAACACTGCCACGCCGAAGCTGCAATGGTCACCGCGGGCTGTTGGTCGGCATTGGTACTGGGAACCGCAGGTGTGTTGACGGGCACAGATACCAAAAAAGTAGCACAATTGCCGTTTTTAGAGGGCACTGGGATGAAGTCTGAAATTATTCTTCAAAAATCCCACGCCAATGGCTACCACCATGCCCTTACAAATACCGGTGCCAAACTCGTTCTAATTGAAACCCGGGAGGAGTTGGAGGCGGCGATCAACGAAAACACCGCCATGATGTGGTACCTCAACCGAGAGACACCGGTAGGACAGATCAAGCACACCGAGTGGATAGCCATTGCCAGGAAACATGGAATTCCCACCATGAATGACATCGCTGCAGATGTGCCCCCGGTAGAGAACCTTTGGAAGTACAACGATATGGGCTTTGATCTGGTGGCCATTTCGGGTGGAAAGGCCCTATGCGGTCCCCAAAGTGCTGGGATCTTGATGGGGAAAAAGGACCTGATTGCTGCCGCAAGACTCAATGCACCGCCTAGAGGTGGTAATATAGGTCGAGGCAACAAAGTAAACAAAGAGGAAATCATCGGTATGTTAGTGGCATTGGAAACCTTCATCAACCGGGACCATCAGGCATATTGGAAGGAATGGGAGCGAAAGGTAGCTTTTATAGCAGGCGAGATCTCGGGGGTACCGGGATTCAGGTCGGAGACCTTTGTTCCGGAAATTGCCAATGAAAACCCTACCTTAAAGGTATCGTGGGATAAAAACAGGGTAGCTTTGACCGGTGCCCAATTGGGTGAGCGATTGAGAAAGGGCACACCCTCCATCGAAACAATATCCTGGGAAGGGGAAGATTATATACGGGTAGCGGTTTTTACCCTCAATCAAGGCGAAGAAAATGTGGTGGCCAAGCGCCTAAAGGAAGAGCTGCAAGCTGCGGTATCCTAGCATTTTTACCGGATGCTGGTAGCGGTGAGTTTACAATTCTATCCTTGAACTAAGACGTGATAGGCATTCCCGTATGTTGAGGAATTTCTTTTTTGGCGGCCCCGGCGAATGCCTTATCTTTGGCCCTATCCATTGAAGCCAAAAATAACCCCGATGAAGCGAAGAGAATTTTTGATAACTAATAGTAAGGTGGCTGTGATGGCCCCGTTTATTCCTTCCATGTTCAGCTATGAAGGGCTTGAGCGGAAGCGCGATAATCCCACTATGCCCGATTGGGTGGTGCAACTGATTAGGCAAAACGATCAGAGTCTGAAATCCATTTTGGAGCGAACGGAGGCAGATCCATCATCGCCCCAGTTTGGCTCGGTGGTGGACGGAGTGGGCATGGTGACTGCCCATTCGGTTACTTCGCTTATCAAGACCGCGCTAAACGCGTTGATAAGCGAGCCCTCAGCCTATTTTGGGGATCAACGACTGATAGAGGTTGTTGGGGCAGCTGTTGGGGTGCTGCTGAAGTTGCAGCATGCGGATGGTACCATCGATTTGGTGACTACCAACTTCCACTCTACGCCTGATACAGGATTTATCGTCAAATGGTTGGCACCGGGTTACCGGCTGCTAGCGGCAAGCGATGTACCTAATACAGATCGGATCACCAAGCCTCTTTGGACCTTTCTGGAGCGTGCCGGTGAGGCACTAAAGGTAGGGGGGATACACACACCAAACCACCGCTGGGTGGTATGTTCGGCTTTGGCAGAACTGCACAAAATTAGTCCCGAACCCGGTTACCGCAAGCGCGCCGAGCAATGGCTGGCCGAGCGCATCGATTTGGATTCGGATGGGCAATACAACGAACGGAGCAGCTATATTTATTCGTCTCTCAGTAACCGGGTATTGATCAGTACCGCGAGGGGATTCGATATGCCGGAGTTGCTGGACTATGTTCGGAAGAATCTAGCGATGACCTTCTACTACATTCACCCAAACGGGGAGATCGTGACTGAGGCATCTGGAAGACAGGATAATTCCATCGTCGGGTTTTTGGAAAATTACTATTACCCCTACCGATACTTGGCGATCCAGGATAAAAACCCCCAATTTGCCGCCGCTTGTAGGTTGATCGAGCAAACAGCCTTTTCAAAGGTCACCGGATTTCTTCATTATTTCCTGGAAGATCCTTCCCTGTGGCAGGAGCTTCCCGGGTCAACACCCTTGCCGGTATCCTATTCAAAATTGTTTACCCATTCTGGCTTGGCCCGTATTCGAAGGGGTAACTACGACGCCTCCATACTGGCCAATTCCGCTGCCTTTTTTAACTTTCACAAGAAGGAGGCGGTATTGCAGGGAATCCGATTTGCCAGTGCCTTTTTTGGAAAAGGGCAGTTTGTAAGTGAGCACATCGAAGAGGGAGCGGGTACGTTTATTCTTAAAAGTTCCCTGGAAGGTCCGTATTCCCAACCACTTCCTGTGGAGCACCTTCCCAATGACGGAGACTGGGAAAAGATGCCGCGGGCGTTACGGCCGCAGTCGGAGGTTCAGCGATACCATGCGCAGGTTGTCATCAGTGAAGTGGATGGGGGCTTTGCGTTGGATGTGGAAATTGGAGGGACCGATCAGGTTCCCTTTGCCTTGGAGTTTATTTTCCGACCGGGCGGGACCTTCAGCGGGGTGGAGGCACACGATTCTCTGCCAGGTGTTTATTTCCTAAAAAGCGGGATGGGAGCGTACAAGGCTGGCGAAGATACCATCGCGTTTGGTCCCGGACACCATACCCATCAGTGGGTAGACATTCGCGGGGGGCTGCCCCGTACCGGTTCACCCACAGTCTATTTGACCGGTATGACGCCGTTTCGGGAAAGGCTGCTGATTACGTAGGGAGTGCCAAAAAAAATTGGCCCACTGAAATTTTTTTTCAGTGAGTAAAAATATCTTTGTAATAGTATTTAAACCCTAAATGTTACTAAAGAGTTAACAAACGAAAGTAATCCAAGGAGGAGTAAATCCTTATGAGGTCGGTTCCGGAATGGCTTGTGTCTTAGGTATTGGTGCGCTTGCTGTTTCAACAACTGCCACTGTTTTATCTGGTGGCATTTTAGGATATGGGATGCTGTGGAGCATGGGTGTTGCTGCTTCATCTTGTGTTATGTTTGCTGGGAGTGTGGCCTATGGAGGGAGGTAATCACTATGCGGGTGAATTCGATTACATTTAAGTGGATTTATTTGATGCTGGTTTTTCTTGGAGTAGTAGCACTTGTGCTCTTCTTTGCCAGTGGACTATACGCTTACCTAACAGCCGCATTTTCCTTTGGAATAGGAGCATGGGGAATGAAGAGGGGCAAATTGTAGATGGTTTAGGTTAAAACACATTAAGAAATTGATTCACGTAAAGCGCATTTAGTCCAGATTGTTTATCAAGAGTTTGTATTTTAGAACAACAGATTATTCATTTCGAGTGTAGCGTTAGAGAAATGGATTGTTTGTCAAAAAAAGGATGACTATACGGTCATCCTTTTTCTAATTGTGGCAGAGGGTTTGGTTCTCATGTTAGTACATTTTGAACCAGTTGTTTTTTCTTGACATAGGTTTTTCTAGCTCCTAGCCAAATGAGGGTTGCTTACTGGGAATGAGTTCGACTAACCTGATGTTTACTTGTTGAGATATTTCAATCTGTGTAGAAGTCAGTGGAGGTCAAACCCCGGCATTTATGGATTTGACGCTACCAAGTAAGGATTGAGCTTAAGTTTTTCCACAATGTAGTTGATAGCGAGCTGACCCTTCACGGAATTTCCAGCTTCATCTAAAGGAGGAGAAACTACTGCTATACCGAATTTCCCAGGGACAACGGCTATCAATGCACCGCCAACACCACTTTTTCCAGGCAGCCCGGTTTGGTACAACCATTTTCCCGAGTTTTCGTAAAGCCCCGCCGTAGCCATGACCGGTAGTGTGTAGGAGACTGCTTCAGCAGAGACAACACGTTTATTGGTGATCGGGTTGATTCCTCCGCTTGCCAAGGTTGCTGCCATCGTAGCCAGGTCACGAGCGTGTACACTGAGTGCGCATTGCCTCGTATAGATATCTACTGATTGATCGGCATCAAAGTAGATTTTATTATATGCTTTCAGAAGGTGTGCTTTCGCTACGTTTCGTTGGTTGTCGCCTGCTTCACTTATGTAAACCGGTTCATCTACCTCAAGCGTTCGTCCTGCAAATTCCGATAATTTGCTAACAATAGCCTCCCATTTATCATTTGCTGTCTCACCATTTACCAAGCTCGTAGTAGCGATGGCACCTGCATTCACCATGGAGTTAATACCCGACTCTCTATTGATCTCCATGGCAATGATAGAATTGAACGGAAATCCCGTTGCATTGGCACCTACGTTTTCTTTGATTACAGCCGGACCTGATTGATTCAAAACAAGTGAAAGTACAAAAGCTTTGGATACACTTTGAATCGATACTTGTGAAAAATGGTCTCCCGCTGAGTAAATGTTTCCATCAGTATCTACCATGACAATGCCGAAAATAGAGGAATCGACTTTTGCCAGTTCTTTGATGTAATCCGCGTTTTTCCCTTCTTGTATGTCTTTAAACTCACGGTAAGCTTGTTCCACTACTTGTTGGATTTCTTGTTGGTTTTGGGCAATCGAAGAAAAGCTGATTACCCAAAAAACTGCGATAGCAAGTGTTTTTTGAATGTTCATAACGGTTAATTAGATTTAGAGAAACGATACACGAAATTTGCTTGTATTTTATTGATAGCAAAGAAGTTTCCCTGAGCTGCTGGTAATTCAAACTCCGGTGCTCCGGCAAAATTTGCATTCTGTCGGTTGGCATGTTGATATTCAAGTCCAAAGGATATTCCCGGAATAGGCCTATGAATAAGCCCAACAGTCAAGTAGCTGCCACTCTGAAAGGATGTACTTAGTTGCGATTCAAAGGTTTGGTTTACAACTCGTGAAAAAGCAACTGTTGAGCTCAGTGTTTCTGCTAACGTAATTTCACTTGCAGCCATAATAGCGTAGAAGGGGATAGCAGCCCCGTTGACGGGAGTGATTACATTTGTTGGGTTTGCCTTTACCCCTACATCGGCCGTACCGTCATTCAAAAAGTTTTGAATTCCCCTGCCTGTAACGACGGAACCCAAAAGTCTTATTTTACCAGTCGGGTTGATGCTTCCTGATATATTGGTCCCATAGCCCCAAGTTTCACCCGAAAAATCGCTCGCAGGTGTACTGCCTCTATCAAACCATGAAATGTACTTTGTAACCCATCCAGCCTGAAAATGACCATGCTCGAAATTTCTTCTGTAGTGGAACGTCAATGCGGGTAGTTTGTTGGTAAACACTATGTCGGAGAGTTTTTCCCGAAATGTGAAGTCTTCACGGAAGGGACCCAAATCTGAACTGGCGGAAGGATTTTCCAACCCTATTTGAACTTGAGATTTCTGGGAGTCTACGACTTTGTAACTCACCTGAATATTTCTTAATAGAACCATTCCATTTGGTCCGAAAAATTCAACCGTATTTGGTACCACACTCCCATCCATAAAAACGGAGTTTCTTTTTCCAAATGTCCATCTGTTCCATTCTGCATAGGCATTAAAAACCCGAAAAAATGTTTCTCCTGCATTACTTCCTCCACCTACTAGATCCAACTCAAAACGCGTAATTAAATCCCCCTTTGTGGTTGCCTGCCGCGTGTTAAAGCCAACCCTAGAAGGTCTTACACTAATAGAAAATAATCCATTGTCTGCAAACGGCCTGCCTGAATCATCCAATACTCGCGTTGGTCTTAACATTTCCGCCCAATTGGGATCTGATGATTGAAAATTATAGGTAGTTATGAACCAAAACATTCCCGTAAATTCAACGTCTATGGGTGGTTTGTTTTGGCTTTTAGCAGGAAAAATGAAGATTATGGACAACAATACAGCAATTATCCCTGTAGAAGAAATTTTCATGATGATATAAATTTTAAAAGTTCTTAAAATGTTAAATCTATATGAGGGATTAACCTATACCTGATTAAAATGTTTGAGGGTTTTCTGGAATATTTTTTGCCCTCTTTAAGACAAAAAGGGACGCAAGTACGTCCTGAAAGCAAAACCAACTGTATTAACTACCTTTTTTATGTTGAGTATCATCATTTGTTCGGCAAACCCGGATCTCCTTTCTGAGGTAAGCCGAAACATCGACGAAACCGTAGGAATCCCGTATGAGATCGTGGCCATCGATAACCGTTTCAATCCCAAGGGTATCTGCGAGGTGTATAACCGGGGTGCTGCCAGGTCCAAATACGATTACCTGTGCTTTGTGCACGAGGACGTGAAATTCGCCACGTCAAACTGGGGCGCCAAGCTCGTGGAGGCACTGCGCAGACCCGAAATCGGTTTGGTGGGGATTGCCGGGGCAGCCCATAAGCCAAGAATCATGTCGGGTTGGGGAGCAGAGGGCTTGCGAGAGCGGTTTGTCAAGATCAATCTGGTGCAGCATTTTAAGCGCGAACAGCGTGAACCTATCCATCAATACTTCAACACCGAAGGGGAATCCCTGGCACAGGTGGTGGTTGTGGATGGGGTGTTTTTGGCCAGCCGCAAATCCGTAATCCTTGAAATACCCTTTGACGAACAGGTACTCCGGGGGTTCCACGGGTATGATATCGATATTTCGCTGGCGATCGGGGAGAAATACCAGGTTGCGGTGCTCTTGGATATCCGTTTGGAACATTTTTCCGAAGGCAGTCTCGATGCGGAGTGGGTCGCCAATTCCTGGAAGGTACACGAAAAATGGGCCCATAAATTGCCCAAAACGGTGGTGCCCATCACCAAGCGAGAACGCATCAATTGCGAGAAGCGAACCTACCGCCACATTATCCGAATTCTTAAGGAGAATGGGGCCTATGGTCTTGCCTGGAAGGTGCTGCATCGGGGAGAGCTTATGCAGTTGAATAAGCTGACCTATCTGAAAATGTATTATAGCTATGCAAAGGGCTATTTGGGGTCATTTAGGAGAACTTAAACAGCGACTTGGCTTTCAATCCCCAGATTTGGCGAAACACAAAGCCAAAACCATGGTAGGATTTCTTTTTGGGTATTTGTACCAACCTGCCTTGGTGCTTCCATACCAGGTATCCGAAGCGCGGGTTCACCAGGTTGTGTGTGCGGTTTTTTGCGGCGTTCCAAAGGCAATTGGCCAAGTGGGACGCTTCGTGACCAGACATGGCAGCACAGAGGCGTAGCCATTCGTTTTCCCGTTGCATCCTCGTTTGGGTGATTTTGTACCGGCTTTTTGGTTTTCGGGATCCCAATACGTCCGTGGCGTTCTCCTCGTGGCGTCTATGCTTCACCAGCGGTTCGGGGACATAGGCGATTTGCCCTTGTGTGCTCGCCATAAAGGCGAGGTAATGGTCGTACACCCCCAGCGAGGGAAAGGGTAAAACGGATTCTAGCAGGGACCTTCGCACCATCAGGGCATGCCCAGACACGCAATTGAAGAAAAGAAACGCGTAGGGGTTGGATCCTGAGACCATGGTAAACTCGTCCGACATATATCTTCCCAGGCTTTGGCCATCCGCATCGACAAACTCCGAGTCGTGATAGATCAGCAAGTTCTCACCTATTTGAGACACTAACTTTGCCACCTTGGTGAGCTCCCAGATATCGTCCTGATCGGATGCACAGACAAAGGTGCCACGGCAAAGCCCAAGTGCCTTTTCAAAGTTCTTTTGGTACCCTAGGTTTTCTGAATTTTGAAGCGCCCGAAGCTGGGGAAATCGTTCGGCATAGTGGTTGGCCAATTCCCAGGTACCGTCCGTGGACCGATCATCTACCAATACGATTTCCAACGGCGCGTAGGATTGATGCAGCAGGGATTCCAACTGTTCCGCTAAGTATTTTTTACCGTTGTAGGTACAAATCGCTATGGAAACCAGCGGGGTTTGCTCACTCATGACTGGGCAAATTGCTGCATGTCGATCAATCGGGCATAGAGCCCCTCTTTGAACAATAACTCCGCATGGGTGCCTTCTTCTACGATCTTTCCCTCATCCAATACCACGATCCAATCGGCATTTTGGATGGTAGAAAGGCGGTGAGCGATGACCAGGGTGGTCCGGTTTTTCATCAAGTTGTTCAAGGCCTCTTGCACCAGTTTTTCGGAGGCGGTATCCAATGCGGAGGTTGCTTCGTCGAGTAGGAGAATGGAGGGGTTTTGCAGAACCGCACGTGCAATGCATATCCGTTGTTTTTGTCCACCCGATAATTTGACGCCTCGATCACCCATATTGGTGTCGTATCCATTGGGGGTTTTGGTCACAAACTCGTGGGCGTTGGCGATTTTGGCGGCATGAATGATATCCTCCATGCTCGCATCCGGCTTGCCAAAGGCGATATTATTGCGGATGCTGTCATTGAACAGGATGGATTCCTGATTGACGATACCAATGTGGGAGCGAAGGGAGTGTGTATTTATTTTCCTGATGGGAATATCATCGATCGTGATTATGCCCTCTGTGACTTCCAAGAAACGGGGGATAAGGTCCATCAGGGTGGATTTTCCTCCTCCAGATGGCCCCACCAAGGCAACAGTTTTTCCTTTTGGAACCGTCAGGTTGATGTTTTTTAAGATTGCTTTGTCACCGTAATGAAACCCCACGCTCTGTAATTGGATGTTTTTGGTAAACCTTTCTAGAATAACCGCTTGGGCATCGTCGTTAATGGTCGGTTTTTCATCAATCAGTTGCAGCACGCGCTCCCCGGCGGCAATGCCCGAATGGATGGTGCTGAAGGATTCCGTGATCGCTTTCGCTGGCCGCATGATCTGCGAAAAAATGGCGATATAGGTGATAAATTCCGCTGCCGACAGATCGGATTGATTGGTCATTACCAGAGAACCACCGTAGAGTACGATAATGGCCACCATGGTCACGCCCAGGGTTTCAGATACAGGAGAAGCTAGTTGCTGTCGGTAGGCCATTTTACGGCCCAGGTTGGAATAGGCTACGTTTTCGTTGTGAAACTTTTCCTTGATCCGCTCGGTGGCATTGAATGCTTTGATAATCTTGATACCGGATAGGGCTTCGTCCAGTAGGCTGATCATCATCCCGTAGCGCTGCTGTGCATCGGTGGCCTGTTCCTTCAGCCGTTTGACGATCCGGGAGATGATAAACCCCGAGACCGGAATCACCAGCATGGCAAATAGAGTCAGCTTCATCGAAATCGCAAACAGGATAAAGAGGTAGGCAAGGAGCTGAAGGGGTTCCTTAAATAAGACCTGCAAGGTGCTGGTAACGCTAAACTGCACTACTTGCACGTCGGAAGAGATTTTGGAGATGATATTTCCCTTACGCTGATTGTTGAAGTACTCCACTTGCAGGTCCATGACGTTGTCAAATACCCGCTTGCGGAGGTTGAGTAGGGTGTGTATTCGGAGATTTTCCATCACCCGCTGCGAAAAATAGCGGAAAAAATTACTCAGGAATACCGAGATCACGATCACTAGGCAGACCACCTGAAGTGCACGAAAGGAGCCAAACTCATGGTGGATGTAGTAGGTATAATAGTCGAAATAGCCCATAATGTCCGTCAGGGATTCGGGTTTTTTCGCCACCACGCTTCCGCCCTCCTTGAATAGGGTGTTTAACAGGGGTGCCAGTAGGGCAAGGTTAAGCGTATTGAACACCACCGCCAGCAGGGTCATGATCAAATAGGGGATGGCATATTTTTCGATCGGTTTAGCGAAGGAAAGTAGCCTAAAATAGGTGTGCATGATAACTACCTGCGGTTATAACCATACCAATTTCTTCTTCGGTAGGTTCTTTTTTACTTGTTTTTGAAGGTCAAAAATAGACATTTGGCGGTTACGGGCCTTCATCAAATGGCTAAATTTTTCCTTGGAAGAATAGATGGCGTCCAATTGGCCGATAAAGGACATGTAGCTCTTTAGGTACCAAAACTGCCCCATCAACAGTTTAGGAAGCAACTCCAGCAGGACTACCTGCACAAACCAAAACGGAAGCATATGGGTTTCCAGATGGATGGCGTGGACCATGAATCGGTTCCGGAAATAGATCTGTTTCACCTGCTTTTTGAGACACTGGGTTTTGGTGGTAAAGGATCCTCTGTGGTAGCAGGTGGATTGGTGCTCGTAGTAGCACTTCCATCCCAGACGCCAGGCCCTTAATCCAAGGTCCAGGTCTTCGCTATAGTAGGGAGAGAATATTTCGTCAAATCCTCCCAAGGTCCGCATTTTCTCTGCGTCAATTAGTGCATTCGCGCCCGAAAGAAAGGCGGTGGGCGTTTGTCCATTTCCTCCCCGCTGGTAAAAAAGCTTATTGGTCTTGAATTTCAAGCCGACGTTTTTGAGCGAGCGGGCAGCGACCTCGATCTTTTGGGAGTCCATTTCCAGGATTTTTCCCATTACGCCAAAGGTGTCTCCCTGCTCGAAGTACTTCCACTGATGCGTGAAATAGTCCGGTGTAAGCTTTACATCCGAATTGAGAAAAAACACCAACTCATGCCGGGCAGCATGCAGGCCTTGGTTGCAGGAGTGGGAAAACCCGCTGTTTTTTTCGTTTTGCACCACGATAATCCAGGGGTACTGGGCGCGTAGGAAATCCACGGAGTCATCGGTGGATGCATCGTCCACCACGATGATTTCGTAGGGGGTGTCGGCATTTTCCATCGCATTTATGGTAAAAGGCAGGTATTCTTGCAGCAAGGCTCTCCCATTAAAATTGGGGATAATGACAGAAATAGACTTCTTCATCACAAAATTGGTTAGCAAATAATGTTGGTTTCTCCCGAGACGTAGCTGACCGCGCAAACGCTACAAGTAACGTGAACTATTTTCGCGGGTCATCGCATATCCTTATCCAAGGGGTACATGCGTCAGGTGGGAGTCATGCGGGGATATTTTGGGTCGGAAAGGTTTTTTCCGTTATTCACGTGTATCAATGGAGTCAAAAGGAGTGCCAGAAGATGAGATAGCGTTTATTTCTGTGCAAGGAGCTCCCTCAGCCGGATAAGGTTACCAATTTAAGGTGGTATAGACCTACGCAATTGCAAAAAAGAAAATAGCTGGAGTTTGTTCGGACTGGAATTGATCAGGAAGGGTCTCCAAGCATCAAAAAAAAAGCCTTCCCGTATCGCACAGGGAAGGCTTTCTTGATTTATACATGTGGGTTGCCTTAGAGCGGCCGTACCGACGTGCTGCCGGACTGCATGATTTCTTCAAATACCCGCATGAAGTTCCCGCTCCAGATTTTTTCGATGGCTTCCTCGGAATAGCCGCGTTTTACCAATTCGATCGTGATGTTTTTGATCTCGCTGATATCATAACAATCGGCAAGCCCTCCTCCACCATCCAGGTCCATACCGATGCCTACGTGTTCGATGCCCACCAGGTTCACGATATGGTCGATATGATCTACGTAGTCTGCTACGGTGGCGAGATCTGCTTTGTATTTTTCACGGATCTTCATCATCTCTGCCCGGTATTCGTCCCGACGTTCGTCGGTGAGTTCTTGCATGGGGCCAAATGACTCCCGTAGCGCAGCCATATCGGACTCTCTAGCAGGGTTGGGTTCCGGGGTTTTTACGTAGGAGCTGAGTGCATTCACCTGTATTACCCCACCGTTTTTAGCGAGCTTCACAATCATATCGTCCGTCAGGTTGCGGGGGTGGTCACACAATGCCCTGGCAGAGGAGTGGGTGGCCACGATGGGTGCGGTGCTGATTTCCAATACGTCAAAAAACGCGTCATCGGAGATATGGGATACATCGATCATCATCCCCAGGCGGTTCATTTCCTTAACTACTTCCTTGCCAAATTCACTCAGTCCTCCATGTTCGGGGCCGTTCGGGTCGGTGGAAGAATCACAAATCTCGTTGTTGCCACCGTGGCTAAGCGTGATGTACCGGGCGCCTAAGTCGTAGAATTTCCGCACTTTGCTAATGTCTGTTCCCAGTGGATAGCCGTTTTCCATGCCAATAAAAATGGCAATCTTACCAGCGTCTGCGATGGCTTTCAGGTCTTTTGGCTCCTGGGCAAATGCCAGTTTATCCCCATTGTCAGCGACGGTTTGGTGGATCAGCTCAAAATACTCGGTCATTTTTTCGTCCGCAGCCACATGGGAGGCGCTGTCCCTAGGGCCCTGTCCCAAATAGGCGACCATAAACAGGCCATTCAATTCCCCCTTTTCCATGCGTGGGATATCCACTTGGCTGCCAGTTGTCCAAGGATCATGCTCCTCACGAATATCAAACCCCGGACGGGCCATCTGAAGAGGCGTGTCTGCATGGGTGTCAATTTTCAATACCCGGCTATGGATGCGATCGGCGATTTCCATCAAATCGGGTTCTTTTTCACAGGAAAAGCTGGCTGCGGCTGCCGATATCAGTAGTCCGGTAACCAAGGGCTTTCCCCATTTGGCTGTCAGTGGTTGTTGGTTTTTCATGGTATGAAGTGTATATTGGTTGAAGCCGCTAATTTACAAGATGAAATCTTTAATAAATAAACGTTTGCCAAAAAAGCTACGCAGATTAGTGGATTGAATCTTTGTGGTTGTATAATTTGTTGGAAGGATTTACGTAACTTGCCTTTAGTACGAATAGAAATAAATCATGGCAAGAAAGACTTGGATCGAAAAATTTCGGGTAGAGAAACAGCCCGAGATCAAACGGACGGACAAGGCATTTGCGGATATTCCGGAAAAAAGCCTGATGCTGATCGCTACGCCACGGTTGGTCGATGCGTATATTCGGGAAATACCTCCAGGGACCTTTGTGGATACCGCGACCATTCGCAAGGATTTGGCCTTGGCGCACGGGGCCGAGTATACCTGTCCGGTGACTACGGGTATTTTTCTGCGCATTGTAGCAGAGGCAACTTACGAAGAACTACTTGCGGGGAAGTCGCTTGAGGACGTTACCCCCTTTTGGCGCGCGGTAGCTCCCGGTTCACCCACTGCAAAGAAATTGACTTTCGGGCAGGAGCTGATTATACAGCAACGGGAGAAGGAGCAACAGGAAACTAATTAAGTCAAGCCAGTGGCTGGGCCTTCATCCCGGAAGAGCTTGATATTGAATCAATTTGGCTTTTCGTTCTTCGGAGAGGAGCATAAGAAACTTTACAAACCTATACTATGGATATCCAGCATCAGGAAAAAAACAGCAAAGGAAGTTTTTTCATTGAGCAAGATCAACAGGTCGTGGGTGAGATGACCTATAGCCGTGCCGGGGAGAAGTTGATCATCATCGATCACACCGAAGTAGGTGATGTGTTACGTGGAACCGGCGCTGGAAAGAAGCTGGTATTGGCCGCAGTGTCATGGGCTCGGGAAAATGATCTTCAAATAATGCCTCTGTGCCCTTTTGCCAAGTCAGTGTTTGAGCGAAATCCCGAATTGGGAGATGTGTTAAAACGGTAGGAACGGATGAGACAAACCAAAGCAAGTCAGACTATCTGGTACCTTTTAATGGGCTGCGCGCTCTTTCCAGGATGGCTTTCGGCGCAACAGCTCCGGCCAGGTTTTGATCCATCGGAATACCTGGAGGCGTTAAAGGTGTCCGCCTACATAGTGGAGGATTCTACCTACACTTCGAAGATACCTCCTCCGGAGGCATTTTCGAAATCATACCGATCCGGTACCGTCGGGTTGGACAATGTCTGGGAGATGTGGGAGCACAAGGATGACCCCATCGCACTTATCAGCCTACGTGGTACCACAATCAACGCGGTCAGTTGGCTTGAAAACCTCTATGCTGCCATGGTTCCAGCACAGGGGGAACTTCAATTGGAAAGGGAATTCAAGTTTTCCTATGCCCTTTCACCAAATCCCAAGGCCGCCATCCATGTGGGTTGGCTGATTGGCATGGCCTATTTGTATCGGGACATGGAGCCTAAGATTGCTGAAGCACATAGAAATGGTATCAAAGATTTTTTAATCGTAGGACATAGTCAGGGGGGAGGAATTGCCTATCTGCTAACCGCCCATCTGAGAGATCTTCAGGCAGCCGGTAAGCTTTCTGAAGATATGCGGTTTAAGACCTATTGCAGTGCGGCACCAAAGCCAGGCAATCTTTATTTTGCCTATTCCTACGAGGATCCTCGCTATAAGGGCTGGGCTTACAATGTGGTCAATGCAAAAGACTGGGTGCCGGAGGTGCCCATGTCCATTCAGACCACCGACGATTTTAATGCGGTAAATCCCTTTGCGAATGCGAAGCAGGCAATTGACGAGCAGCGGTTTCCAAAGAATATCGCACTTCGCCGAGTCTATAATCAATTGGATAAACCTGCAAAAAAGGCCCGGAAAAATTACAGAAAATACCTTGGAACCTTTGCGTCGAAAGCCGTGACCAAGCAACTGCCGGAGTTTGAGATTCCAGACTATTACATGAGCAATCATTACGTTCGAACAGGCGAGACCATTGTGCTCCTTCCTGACGACGCGTATGTCAGGGAATACCCGGATGACCCTAAGCATCCCTTTTTACACCATCTCCACCAGCCCTACTTGCGATTGACGCTGCAATTGCCTACGTATTAACATAAAATGGATCATGGAAAAAGCTACTTTGTACCTACTTGTTGGATGTTTTTTATTGGTTTCTTCTGGATGTGGGTCTAACCGCATGCAGACCGAGGAAGTGGTTACCTATACCGAGCCCTACCAGCCTCAGGGATGTTTTGTATATGAATCCGGGGTGAGCAAGGCGTTTTTGGAAGTTCAGTTTACAGGGGACGTGGTGCAGGGTAGGTTACGATATGCCCTGGAAGGGAAAGATGAAAATAGAGGTACGATGCTCGGAAAACTCTCTGGTGATCGCATCACCGCGGTTTATACGTTTGCATCGGAAGGACAGACCTCTACGCGAGAGGTGGTGTTTCGGGTGAGAGGGGATGGTTGGGTAGAGGGATTCGGAACCGTCGAGGTGGAGGATAACCGCGCGTTTTTTACAGATCCAGCTTCAATCGATTTTTCGGAAGGGCTATCCTTTACACCCGTAGTCTGTTCAGAAGCCTCGTTTTAAAGTGGATAGTTTGTTCGGGATGAGGCTCTCAATGCTTTCCCGAAGCGCCAAATCCACTTTTAAAGCACAGGCGACCACTTCGGGTAGTTGGGTATCCTCCGATTTCTCCGGTGTCCAGCGTTTACCTTCTTTTTCCAATTGAATGGCTTCCTGAGGATAACTCAGGACAGATTTTTCATCGATTTCCTTTGCGTTAAGCAGATCGGATTGCTTCTACGGGATCCAAACCCGCGGCAATCGTGGCTGGGACGATACCGGAAAGAATACCGATTACCGAGGAAAGTCCCAGTCCCAACAGGATATTTTTTAAACTTAAAACAAGCTCCAAGCTGCCCAGATCCACAAATGTAGCCGCGTAGACGATGCCCAGACCAGCCAAGCCACCTATTAGGCTAAGGAACACGGCCTCAAATAAAAACTGCAAAAGAATGAAGTAATTCTTTGCTCCAAGGGATTTTTGGATTCCGATGATGTTGGTACGTTCCTTCACGGAAACGAACATGATATTGGCGATGCCAAACCCACCGATCAGGATGGAGAACCCTCCAATTACCCAGCCGGCAGCAGAGATGACCGAAAAGATGGCTCCAATAGCGTTTTGGATAAATTCTGACTTATTGAGTGCAAAGTTGTCTTCTTCGGTTGGTTTGAGGCCCCTTTTTGCCCGCAACAGCCCAGCCATTTCATTTTCAAGGGCAACCAGCTCCAGGTCATCATCCATGCCCTTGGCTGCGATCACGGGTTCTAATCCATAGCGGCCCACATTGTAAAGTTTTGAAAAAGCGCCAAATGGAATCAGAATGCCCTCGTCTTTGGATGGAGCGTCAAACAGTCCCTCGCCTTCCTCTTCAAACAACCCGATCACGGTGAATTTCAATCCTTTTACTTTGAATTCCCGGCCCAAGGCGCTGCGCTGTTCGGGAAACAAAGCCCTCGCGATCTTGACGCCGACTATGGCTACATTTCGTGCTGCGTTTATTTCCAGTTCGGTAAAAAACCTTCCCTCACCGATAGGAATATCGTACACGTCTTTGTGGGTAAAAACCACTCCTTGCAAATTGCAGCGCTCATACGCGTTACTTCCTTGCTTGGCGGTAGTCCTTGCTTCGGCAAAGATGGTCACTGCCTCCGCGTTTTTTAGGCGTTCGCTGAGAAACTGATACTCGGCATAGGTTCCGGGGGGACGGCGGAAATACTTCCACCAAGGATACTCCTGGGGTCCCGAGGAGAAAGGGAAGCGGTCTACCCGTATGATGTTGTTACCCAGAAATGACAGGCTGTTTTTGATGTTGTTTTCCAAGGAATCTACCAGGGTAAAAACGGCGATGATCGCAAAAATCCCGACCGTAACGCCGAGTAAAGACAGCACGGTTCGGGTGAGGTTTGATTTAAGCGCCTGCATGGCAAAGCGAAAGCTCTCCCAGATTAGTCGAAGTAACATCACTCTTAACGGGTTGAGATAAAACTATTTGGCAAGATAGATACAATTAGGCAATATTCTTGCTATCTTTGCACTTTTTATGATTGATACAAACGCTAGAACAAATACCTAATATCATACCCATGAAATTATCAGATTTCAAATTTGAAGTTCCCAAAAAGCTCATTTCCCTTTATCCAACTGAAAATCGCGACGAATCCCGTTTGATGGTGGTCCATCGATCCACTGGCAAAATTGAACACCGGGTGTTCAAGGAGGTCATCGAGTATTTTAGCGACGGAGATGTATTTGTGACTAACAATACGAAGGTATTTCCAGCCCGCCTATATGGCAACAAAGAAAAGACGGGTGCGAAAATAGAGGTGTTTTTGCTACGGGAACTGAACAGGGAGCTCAGACTATGGGATGTGTTGGTAGATCCAGCCCGGAAAATACGTGTGGGCAATAAACTCTATTTTGGAGACAGTGACCTAGTAGCCGAGGTGATCGACAATACCACCTCAAGGGGACGGACTATCCGTTTTCTCTTCGACGGTACGGACGAGGAGTTCTTCAAAACCATTGATATTTTGGGTGAAACGCCGATTTTGAAGGATTTCATCGAGCGGGAGGTAGACGATTCGGACCGGGAACGGTATCAGACCATCTATGCAGAGCATGTAGGAGCCGTGGCAGCACCCACCGCAGGATTGCATTTCACCCCTCATTTACTCAAGCGATTGGAAATCAAGGGGGTTTCAGTTAGCCCGATCACCTTGCACATTGGATTGGGTACCTTTCGTCAAGTAGACGTAGAGGACCTGACCAAACATAAGATGGATTCGGAGAATTACGATATACCCGAACGCACCGTAGAGCTGGTCAACAAGGCATTGGATAGCAAGAAGCGGGTAGTGGCCGTAGGTACCACCTCGCTAAAAACCATTGAGTCCTCTGTGACTGCCAACGGGCGCCTGAAAGCCAGTGCTGGTTGGACGGATAAATTTATCATCCCACCTTACGAGTTCAAGATTGCGAATTCGCTGATCACCAATTTTCACCTGCCAGAATCCACGTTGCTGATGACCACTTCAGCCTTTGGTGGGTACGACCTCATCATGAAGGCATACCAAGAGGCCATCAAGGAGAAATACCGGTTTTTCTCCTATGGAGACGCCATGTTGATCCTCTAATACAGAAGGGCGCCGTTGGCGCCTTTTTTCGTTGGGTAAAGACCTTGTGATAAGCGCTTGGATTCTCTTATGTCTGGCAATCAGTAGGTAGGTGTATGATGCGTTTGAAGCAAAGTGATTGACATTCCTAGCCGAGGGTACGGGATTATTTCTGATCAAAGAAATTTATATATAAAAAGATGATACGAGCAGCCATCATCGTAGCAGGCGGCAGCGGATCCCGCATGGGAGCACCTTTGGCAAAGCAATTCATCCCTCTAGGTGGGGTTCCGATACTGATGCACACGCTACGTGCTTTTCACGCCTTCGATGCCAGTATGCAACTGATCTTGGTACTGCCGGAAAAGGACAAGGAATTTTGGGAAGACCTTTGCCGGCAGCATCAATTCCGTCTCCCCCATCAGGTAGTGGCAGGTGGGCAGTCCCGGTTCCAGTCTGTGAGAAATGGGCTTGCTTCCGTGCGTGAAGAGCGAACGCTGGTAGCCATCCACGATGGTGTGCGTCCCTTTGTAGCCCAAGAAGTGATCCGGCAGAGTTTTGAGGAGGCCGATAGGTCGGGGAGCGCCATTCCCGTGGTACCCCTCAAGGATTCCCTTCGGAAGGTAGAAGCGGATGGGCAGTCTGTCTTTCAGGATCGGCAAGCATTCCGGTTGGTACAGACTCCTCAAACCTTTCAGGTTGCACGGATCAAGAAGGCTTTTTTGGTAGCAGAAAGCGCAGCATTTACCGACGATGCCACTGTCTATGAACATCAGGGTTGGCAGGTTAATTTGATTTCGGGTGATCCCAACAATATCAAGATCACCACTCCGGAAGACCTGCGCTATGCCGAATTTCTGATAGGGTCACGGATAGTCTAGGTATGGGGGCAGTATTTCACCGATAGAAACCCGGCGTTTACCGATTTTTTATGGTGGATTGCCTATATGAAAGAGGGTTATGCTGTAGGAATGGCTATGTTTGGTGTATAAATCAACCATTTCCATTATGAAATCAGATAATCAACGAACCCTGGGGATCATTGTTTTGGTCATCGGTGCCGCACTTTTGCTTAAGCAGTTTGGGATCATTTTCCCCTCTTGGATCTTCTCCTGGCCCATGATTCTCCTAGCTTTAGGGGTGGTCATTGGGGTCAAGCACGGCTTTTCAAATACCGCTTCCCTCGTCCTATTGGGTATAGGCACCTTCTTTCTTCTCAGAAACAACGATATCTTGCCATTCGGTGCAGAAAAGTATATGATACCCGTGGGCTTGATCGTTCTAGGTCTCTTTTTGTTGGTGAAAAAAAAAGAAAAAGGGGTCAACTGGGAGGGTAACTACGACCGATTTGAACGAAAGCTTCGCACCGGAAAGGCAGGCAGGCAGCAGGAAGGGGATCCGTCCGATTACCTCAATGTGGAGGCGATTTTCTGCGGTATCAAGCGAAAGAGTATATCAAAGTCTTTCAAGGGAGGAGAGATCACCACGATATTTGGAGGTACCGACATTGACCTCAGCCATGCGGACTTAGAGGGTACTGCGGTGCTCGATGTATCGGTGGTCATGGGGGGGATCAAGCTAATTGTGCCCTCGCATTGGGATGTGTCTTTTGGTGTTAGTAACATCGCAGCGGGCGTGGAAGATAAGCGCATGCCGAATATGACACTGCCCGATGGAGAGAAGAAGCTAATCCTTACCGGTGCCGTGATCTTCGGGGGGATAGAAATCAGCAGTTATTAGCATGGATACCTCAGCGAGGCGGCCGGTATCCAAAAGGGGCAGAGGTTGGTTCTTTGCCGGTCTCTTTGGGGTATTGGCAGGGGCCTCCATGCTGCTTTTTCTGTACTATAGAGGCTTGGATCCGTTTGCGATCACCGATAGCTGCCTCCATGCAGCATTGGTCACCGCGGGTGTTTTTTTGTTGTACCAGGTATATCCCTACCTTAGGCTTTCAGGAGCTACTTATTTGCCAACGCTCAGTTTTCCGGCTATTTTGGCATTGGCGGTCGTTTTTTGGGGTAAAATGATGCTTCAATGGATTTGGGGCAAAGGCGATTACCTCGATTTGGTAGAGTATTCTTTGCCTCTTCGTATGGCTTTTGTTCTTTTGCTCTTTTATGGCATGTCGCTGTGGATATTGTGGCAGCAAGAGCGGGAGCGAGGTTGGGAGATTAGAGAGCGGGAGGCGCTGACCGAAAAGCTCGCCCGAGAATCGGAGCTTCAGCACCTACGCTTGCAACTACAACCCCATTTTCTGTTTAATAGCTTAAATTCTGTGAGCGCGCTTGTCGGCAAGGACCCGGATCGCGCCAGACAAATGGTACTGCAACTAGCTGATTTTTTCCGTATGACCATTCAAAAATCAGGAGCCGTCAGAGAGCCTTTGGATTGGGAGTGGCAGCGAATTCAATTATATTTGGAGATAGAGAAGATCCGCTTTGGCGAGCGCCTTCAGGTAGATATGGAGCTCGCAGACGGGCTGGGGGACTGGGAATTACCCCCTCTGTTAATGCAGCCACTGGTTGAAAACGCCGTCAAGTTCGGCTTGTACGGGGTGATGGATACGGTTGCTATTCGCATCCGTGCCCGAGAGATTCAGGGGATGCTCCGCATAGAGGTATCCAACCCTTGTGATCCAGATACTCCCCAACTGCCGGGCACCGGGTTTGGCTTGGATAGTGTGCGTCGCAGGCTTTATTTACTGTACGGGAGAAACGACCTCTTACAATACCGGCTCGGGGACAACGTTTTTTCCGCAATGCTTCAAATTCCGAAGACCCATGATAAAGGCAGTAATCATAGATGACGAACCCCTGGCCCAGGAAGTGCTGGAAGAGTATCTCAGCGACCATACAGATGTACAAGTCGTCGGGAAGTTTCTAAATGGCTTTGAAGGATTAAAAGGCATACAGGAGCTCAAACCCGATTTGGTTTTTTTGGATATTCATATGCCGAAAATCAACGGGTTTGAGATGTTGGAGCTTCTGGAAGATGCCCCCGACGTCGTATTTGTTACGGCTTACGATGCCTATGCCATAAAGGCATTCGAGGTGCAAGCCTTGGACTACCTGTTAAAGCCTTACAGCAAAGAGCGACTTGCTCAGGCGCTGGATCGGTATCGAAAGGATAGAGGAAATGCCAGGGCCGTGAAGTCGATGGGGCACGCGTTGGGGGTGCTTCATCCAGAAGGACTCACGCGCATAGTAGTGAAAACCGGCCACAAGGTTGAGGTGATACCCGTTTCCGAAATTCACTTTTTGAGCGCAGAGGATGACTATGTGGGGATTGTAACTGCCAAAGGAAAGCATTTGAAATTAAAGCCCATGAAATATTTCGAAGAATCGCTGGATCCCTTGAAGTTTGTACGCGTGCACCGTTCCTTCATTGTCAACATCGCCGAAGTGACACGACTTGAGCCTTACGAAAAAAACCGGCAGCATCTTGTTTTACGTTCTGGGCAGCAAATCCCAGTGAGTCGGCAGGGAGCACTACGGCTAAACGAGGTTTTCAAGGTATAAAAAAACTCCCAAGTTTAGGCTCAGGAGTTTTCGTCTCTAATATTCGTCTTCGTTGAAGAAGAAGTCATCTTTGGTGGGATAATCCGGCCAGATTTCCTCAATGTTTTCATAAGGCTCCCCATCGTCTTCCAGTTCCTGGAGGTTTTCAACCACTTCCAGCGGAGCACCGGAACGGATGGCAAAGTCAATCAACTCATCTTTGGTGGCGGGCCAAGGTGCATCTTCCAAGTAGGAGGCAAGTTCTAACGTCCAATACATAGTCTACACAGTTAATAATGGTCCCTTTCGGGTTGGCAAAAATAGATATCTTAATTTACAATTTAATGCTAAACGGATTACCGGCTGGATAGTTCCCGTAGCAGGTGATTTTTTACATCCATCTTTCGGACGTAGCTGTTTATCTTTCGCTGTAGGATGGTATCAAAATCCCGTTCGTTGGTTCTGAAGTTCTCGGCATTGCTTTTTACGGTATCCAATTCCTTCTGATCCCGGGCTATCAAGTCTTTCAAAATACCGGCTTTGATGATGTTTTGTTCCTCGGTGGACTTGCTGTCAAAATCCTCGTATTTCGAATGGCATAGCTTGCTGAGAAATGATTTCTCGTACACCAAATCTGTTGAGAATACGAAAGTCTTGATGCTTTGTTGTGCGTTTCGTGGTTTTTTTGGGGGTAATTTTTTCCATTCTGCCTGCAAGCGTTTGGCCTCGATCATGGTAGAGGGAGAGGCAGGGCCTTTCGAGAGAATACGCATCTCTTGGGCCAATTTTTCTATCTTACGCATCAGCAATCCAGGGCTCAGCGTAGGACCACTCTGCATTACACGCTTATATTTGGAAAAAATCCGGTTGTTCAATTTGGAGAATTCATCCCAGATGGGCTGACGCTTGTCGGCTGGTACTCTACCGGACTCTTTCCATTGTTTCTGGATTTTTTTGCTGATCTCAAAAGCCAGTTTTACGTCTGCCAAGTCGTGGGCTTGCCGGGCCTGGATGAGTAGGTTTTCGTATATTTTCAAGTTTTGCTCAGCCTGCAAAGCCAAGCCGTCAAAGTAATTTTTCCTGTTTCCGTAAAATACATCCAATGCCTGCTGAAACCGTTCTTCGGTTTCCTGTTCTACGGCCTTCTCTACCGGACCCGTTTTGAGCCAGCGCAACTTGATGTTTTTAAACTCTTCTGAAGCTGCTTTCCAGTCGGTGCTGTGCATGAGGTTTTCGGCTTCCTCGATCAGGCCCTGTTTAATCTCCAGGTTGCGTCCGCGGTTAGATTGGATAATTTCTTCCAGAAATTTTTCCTGTTCTTCCAGATCAGCTATCAACGAAGGGAAGTCACCCAACGCATCGCTGCTATACAGAGATTCTTTTAAGTGAATAAGCTTCATCAAAAAAGAGCCTTTGTTCTGGTTTTCCTGAATATCCCGCTTCAGTTTTTCCACTTTTTCCCGGATCATTTCGAACCTTGCTTCGAAATATTGGATCGTAGAGTCCTCGTTTTCTTTTACTTCACCGATCACCCGGTCTTCCTGTCCCAAGAATCCTTTTAGGTAAACTTTGTCGTCCTTAATGTATCCATAGGGATGTTCCATGGTGGTATGCGGGGTTCGTTTTTTACTGGTGGTTTTTCTAAACTGCAAATTAATTAAATATGCCTCATTTATCCTAAGAAAGGCGATTTTTTACCATCTTTGTGCCTTGTTGCCAAGGTAAAAACAAAGACAAAACGATATGAGTAACGAGAAAATTATATTTTCTATGGCTGGGGTTTCCAAGGTATACCCTCCCCAAAAGAAGGTATTAAAGGATATTTACCTCTCATTTTTTTACGGTGCCAAGATCGGTGTTTTGGGATTAAATGGCTCTGGAAAAAGTTCTCTTTTGCGGATCATTGCCGGGATGGATAAGGAGTTTTTAGGTGAAGTGGTCTGGTCGCCGGGTTATACGGTGGGGATGTTGGAGCAGGAACCAAAGTTGGATCCCGATAAGACAGTTAAGGAAGTAGTGGAAGAAGCCGTAGCCGATACGGTCAATCTGCTGAAGCAGTTTGAGGAAATAAACGAGAAATTTATGGATCCGGCACTCATGGAAGACCCGGATGCCATGGATAAGCTGATACAACAGCAGGGCGAAGTTCAGGAGAAGTTGGACGCCTGCAACGCTTGGGAATTGGACGTGATGCTAGATAAAGCCATGGACGCCCTGCGCCTTCCTCCCAGTGATGCCAATGTCAAACACCTCTCTGGAGGTGAGAAGCGCCGGGTGGCCCTCTGCCGTCTCCTCCTTCAGGAGCCCGACGTACTTTTGCTGGATGAGCCAACCAACCACTTGGATGCTGAGTCGGTGCATTGGCTGGAACAACACCTGAAGAATTACAAAGGTACCGTGATCGCAGTTACCCACGACCGGTATTTTCTAGACAATGTAGCCGGTTGGATCTTGGAACTGGACAGAGGTGAAGGCATACCCTGGAAAGGAAACTATTCGAGCTGGCTGGACCAAAAGCAGCAGCGGCTGAAGCAAGAGGAAAAGACCGAATCCAAACGTCAAAAGACATTGGAGCGCGAGTTGGAGTGGATTCGAATGTCACCTAAGGCGAAGCAGTCCAAAGGTAAGGCTAGACTAAATGCCTACGAGAAGCTGGTAGGCGAGGAGGCCAAGGAAAGGGAAGCCAAGCTGGAGCTTTATATTCCCCCGGGACCTCGTCTGGGCGCGAAGGTCATTGAAGTAAACGGTGTGTCCAAAGCGTTTGGTGACAAGCTGCTTTTTGAAGATCTTTCCTTTTCGTTGCCCCAGGGCGGTATTGTAGGTGTGATAGGACCAAATGGTGCCGGAAAATCCACGCTGTTCAAGCTTATCACCGGACAGGAAAAGCCCGATGCGGGGCATTTTGAAGTAGGTGAAACGGTTCGGCTGGCTTACGTGGATCAAGAGCACGACGATCTGGACCCTAGCAAAACGGTGTATCAGATCATTTCAGAGGGTAACGAGTTTATCAAGCTTGGAAACAAAGAGATGAACGCACGGGCTTACGTAGGTAAGTTCAACTTTGCCGGAGCCGATCAGGAAAAAAAGGTGGGCGTATTGTCCGGAGGGGAGCGCAACCGGGTACACCTCGCCATCACACTGAAAAAGGGCGGCAATTTGCTCTTACTGGATGAACCTACCAACGACCTGGATGTAAATACCCTGCGCGCCTTAGAAGAAGCGTTGGAGAATTTTGGGGGCTGTGCCGTGATAATCTCCCACGACCGATGGTTTCTGGATAGAATCTGTACCCATATTCTGGCTTTCGAAGGAGATTCCCAGGTGTATTGGTTTGAGGGCAACTACTCTGATTACGAGGAAAATAAGAAAAAGCGTTTGGGAGATATCACCCCCAAGCGTATCAAATACCGAAATTTGAAATAATCAAACCCTAGCGGGCGGGGATTTCTCCCAGCCGGCACCCGACACATTATGAGACAGTTACTGCTTAGGCCTGGAGCGGAGGAATTGAACTACGAAATCCGCGGAATCGTCAAAAAAGCACGCCAAATCGAGGCGCTTGGGTACGATATGACCTGGGAAAACATCGGAGATCCTATCCAAAAAAGCAATAAAATTCCCGCATGGATGAAGGAGATCGTGGCAGACCTCGTCAGTCAGGATCATACCTACGGCTATGCCGATTCGAAGGGAATGCTCGAAACCCGCCGATTCTTGGCCGGGCTCAACAATGCCAAAAAAGGAGCCCAAATCAGTGCAGAGGATATCCTGTTTTTTAACGGGTTGGGCGATGCGATCGCCAAGCTGTACCAGTTTCTGATACCCACCGCACGGATCATCGGTCCCTCACCGGCATATTCCACCCACAGTTCGGCTGAAGCTGCACACGCTAATACCAGCCCCATTACCTATCGGCTGGATCCCGACAACAATTGGTATCCAGACATGGAGGATTTGTACAATAAGGTAAAATACAACCCGGGCATTGTAGGGATCTTAATCATCAATCCAGATAATCCCACCGGCATGGTGTATCCCAAGGAGGTCCTTCAGCGCTTTGTGGAGATCGCTAAGGAATTCAAGTTGCTGCTGGTGGCAGATGAAATCTACCAAAACATTACCTACAACGGCTACGAAGCCATCAGTTTGGCCGAAGTGATCGGTGACCTTCCAGGTATATCCATGAAAGGCATCTCCAAGGAATTTCCTTGGCCCGGGTCCCGCTGTGGGTGGATGGAGTTTTATAATAAGAATGCCTCTGTGGAATTTGCCAAATTGTGCGCGACGTTGGAGAATGCCAAAATGATCGAGGTCTGTTCCACTATCCTTCCGCAGCTAGCCATACCCCGCATCATGCAGCATCCATTGTATGCAGCCTATCGGAAAACAGCCAATGCCAAAATTGGCAGGAGGAGCCAGTTGATGGAGGATATCTTGTCCCCTGTCAAGGGAATTAAGTTCAACCGAACCAAGGGTGCATTTTACAACACCATTATATTTGATGAAACCTTGCTTCACGATGGGCAGCACTTGCCGGTAGAAGATGCGCGCATTCAGGTATTATTGGATGCTTGGCTCAGGGAAAAGGAAATGCCCCATGATAAGCGCTTTGTCTACAACCTGCTGGCGTCGGAGCGGATATGTGTGGTGCCGGTTTCTTCATTCTGCTCGGATCTCCGCGGATTCCGCGTCACGCTCTTAGAGGAAGACGAGGACGTTTTTGTGGACACGTTCGAGCGGATGGCCAAAAGTATACGGACCTACCTAAAGTCAAACAAGGAAGTAGCGGTGGACGCATAGGGCTGCCCTTACTTGCTAGGGGTCGTGTTCTCTTATTCCTTGCAGTTCCTCCAATGGCTTGAATGACTCTTCCTGTTCCGGCTGGGAGCCCAATTGCGTCGGTGTATTTAGGTCAGGTTGACCTGCCATTATCCAAGCGGTAAACCAAAGGTCTGCGATCATCTTTACGGCACCGCGCATTTGCCTTTCCACCTGTCCGTTCAGTAGTTGATGGTATGCCTGTGTGTAGGCCTTGGAGTAGACGCGGGTGTTGATGCCTCCGCGTTCCTCGTAGCTGTACTTGCGGTTTTCCGGGAAAGATGCGCTCAGTGTTTTCTCGAAATGCAGTACACTGTCCAGGGCTTCGTGGGTACGGATGAGGGCGTCCCAGATGGCGATTTGCGGTTGTTCCAAATAGGTAGCCTTTCCCACCCAGAATTCATAGTCATCCGCCAATAGTTCAGGAATCCGGGATTCCCAAAAACCATGAATACCGTATTGGCCGGTAAGTTGGCCGTTATAGTTTTTGGTGGTGTGCAAAGGCACGTGGATGTCGCCCACGTAATGCCCCAAGTCGGCGGAAATTCGCAGGATGGATTTGGTGTCCTTTGCCTCAAAAGCACGGACTAGCTGCAGAAATGTCTGATAGGTGCTCCAAGGGGCAATGCCATGGGCCCTAAGGGAATCTTCGCCATACTGTTCCACTGCTTGCTGCCAGTATCGGGGCAGTCGGTAGACCGCACTGTCACCGTAAACATCGGCATCGAGGTAGTGCTTCTCGGCTTCCCCCTTCACAGCGTACCTCCGGCGGTCCGGGTTTACGGCATTTTCGGTGATGTATGACAAGTGGAACTTGTAAAACCGGATCATTTCAGGGGGAAGGCTAAATACCGCCTGCCGGTTGATGAGCCGGTGTGCGTAAAACCCCCAAGGGGGTATCGTAGGTGGCGACGAGATCCAAAGTGTCAGTAAGACAATGAGTACTTTCATTCGTAGCAGAAAAATGGTCCAATAAGGTTAAATATACGTACTTATCGATTCTGTTCAAAACAGCCAAAAGATTGCGCAGAGAGGGGTATAAAGGACTGTTGGGAAAATATCCAGTGTTTAGCGGAAATAATTTTTGCACGTAACATAAAATGTGTTAAATTTGCATTCCGTTTCCTATACAGGGTGGTTTTAACGCAATCAAGTAATTAAAATAATATATGGCAAATCACAAATCGGCTCTTAAAAGAATTCGCTCCAGCGAAGTAAAGAGACTTAGAAACAGGTACCAAGCCAAAACAACAAGGACCTTTATCAAAAGGTTGAGAAATACAGAAGACAAAGCAGCAGCTCAAGAGTTGCTCAAAGAAGTATCTTCTATGTTGGATAAATTGGCCAAGAAGAACGTCATTCACAAGAACAACGCGGCAAACAAAAAGTCTAAGCTTACCAAGTTGGTAAACTCTTTGGCTTAAGCCTTGTAGATAAAATCAAAAAGCTCCGGTTTCGGGGCTTTTTTTTTGGACCATATTTTTTTATTTTAGCACTTATTCAGGCTGCAGGTTGCGTAGATGACCGACTAGTAGGGTGGGACGTTGTCCGGGCCTTTGGTATTCACCAAACGTTTTTGATCGATGGACCATTTTTCATCCATTCCCATTTCCCTGCTGGCCGAGGAAGATCGACCAAGGGAAAAATTGCTCCTAAAGGGCAAATCTGCGCTCACCGATGCGGAGCTAATCGCTATATTAATAGGATCCGGAACAAAGTCCATGAGCGCAGTGGACCTCTCCAAACACATACTCCGAAGTGTAGACAACGATTTGAGTGCACTTGCGAGATTATCTGTTAAAGATCTGCAACGATTCAAAGGAATAGGCGAGGCCAAAGCCATTGCGATCGTCAGTGCGCTGGAGCTCGGGCGCAGAAGGAAAGACCATGATCCACAAAAAAAAGTAAAGATTCAGTCCTCGGCCGATGTGTATCAGTTGATGAAGCCCGAGATGATGGACGAGACGGTGGAGTATTTTTACGCCGTTCTGCTAAACCGTTCCAACTCGGTGATTCGGAAGCAACTCGTGAGTCAGGGTGGGTCTTCAGGCACAGTGGCGGACCCCAAAGTGATTTTCAAACACGCCATGGACCATTTTGCCAATTCCCTCATTCTCGTGCATAACCACCCCTCCGGGCAGCTTAAACCCTCCGAACAGGATCTTCGGTTGACCCGTCGGCTAGTAGATGCCGGCAAAAGTTTGGAGCTTCCTGTCATTGACCATGTGATTTTCACGGATGTTGGTTATTTTAGCTTTTCGGATGAAGGATTGATCTAAAAGACGTATGAGCCAAAAAAATAGTGTATTGCTTTTTATTGTGGTGGTTGTTTTCGGTTCTCTGGTCTATACGCTGACGGGTGGAGGCGAAAGCCCGGAGCAATACAGGGAGCGGATAGAGGCAGAGCGGGAACGCCAATACAAGTATCTGAAATTTAACCTAGAATCCCCGCTTACCGAGGTTCAAAAGCGGGAGCTGGAGCAGTTGGAGTTTTATCCTGTGGATCAGTCGTTTTTGGTAAAGGCACGTATGGAGCCTATTGAGACTAAAAAAATGGTAGAGGTGCCACTCACGGACGGTTCGGTGGAGAAATACGTGCGACATTCGTTTGCCGTTTTTGAGTTGGATGGAAAAGAAGTCCGTCTGCTGTTGCTTCAGGCGGCCAAAGAAGTGGATAAGCGAAACTTTTTCCTTGCCTTTGCGGATGCCACAAGCGGAGAAGAGACCTATGGTGGAGGCAGGTACCTGAACCTCAGGCAGGACGGGCAGCGGTCCATCACTATCGACTTTAACTTGGCCTACAATCCCTATTGCGCCTACAACCCGGACTATGCCTGCCCCATCCCTCCGCGGGAAAATATCCTGGAGATCCCCATTCGGGCAGGGGAGAAAAATTACGACAAATAGCCGGTCCTAACTCAAGTTTCTCTTAAATTTGTGGGTTACCTGCTAGGAGAAAGATGGAGCCCGAGCTGAAGAGCAGGGATATCCTGGCCGACGTTCGATAGGTCATCACCCTTGTGATGGGATAGGTATCAGTCACATTAAGAAGAATTTACACACATGAAGATTTCTATACATAGGCTAAAAGATTACATTCCCTTTGACCATTCTGCTGAAGAAATCGCGGCCTTGCTGACGGCTTCTGGACTGGAGGTAGAAGGGATAGATACATACGAGTCCATACCTGGAAGTCTTGAGGGGGTGGTCATCGGAGAGGTATTGACCTGTGCCGCTCATCCCAATGCCGATAAATTGAGTGTCACTACGGTAGATATCGGATCGGGAGTAGTACCCATTGTTTGCGGGGCCCCGAACGTAGCCGCTGGTCAAAAGGTGGCGGTGGCAACGGTACATACGACCCTTTATACCTCCTCAGGCGAGTCCTTTCAAATAAAAAAGGCAAAAATACGTGGAGAGGTTTCCGAAGGAATGATCTGCGCAGAGGACGAGTTAGGACTTGGAGATAGTCACGACGGCATCATGGTACTGGATACCGACCTGCCCAATGGTACGCCGGCAAATGCATTTTTCAACGTTGCCCGTGCAGAAGTGTTGGAAATTGGGCTCACTCCCAACCGTGCCGATGCAGCCTCCCACTTGGGAGTAGCTCGAGACCTCAAAGCTCTGCTAAAAAAGCCACTTGACTTGCCCCCCGTAGATAATTTTCGGGTTGACAACGAAAATCTTCCTATTTCGGTAGAGGTGGTCGATGCCGGAGACTGCCCCAGGTATGCGGGGCTAACCATTTCTGGACTGAAAGTGGGGCCTTCTCCTGCTTGGTTGCAGGATTACCTAAAAGCCATAGGTCTGGACCCCATCAATAACGTAGTAGACGCAACCAATTTTATACTACATGACCTGGGCCAACCCCTGCACGCCTTTGATGCCGCCAAGATAAAGGGGAGTAAAATCCGGGTTCAGAGAATGCCGCAAGGAACGCCTTTTACCACCCTGGATGAAAAGGAGCGGAAGCTGTCCGGTTCTGAACTTATGATTTGCGATACTGAGGAGGGACTCTGTATCGCAGGAATTTTCGGAGGATTGGGTTCGGGTATTTCAGACGAGACCAAGGATATTTTTTTGGAAAGTGCCTGCTTTTCTCCGGATATCATCCGAAGAGGTAGTCAATACCATGGGCTAAAGACGGATGCGTCTTTCCGTTTTGAGCGAGGCACCGATCCGAACATGCCGGTGTATGCCTTGAAGCGTGCCGCCATGTTGATCAAGGAACTGGCAGGTGGTGAGATATCTTCTCAGGTAGTGGATGTATACCCCAGCCCGGTGTCCGATCACAGGGTTCCGGTAAAATATCGCCATATTACCCGGCTGATAGGGAAAGAGATTCCCAAAGATGAGATACACGAAATTCTCCGATGGCTGGAGATTGAGGTGACGAACGAATCAGAGGATGGGTTTGTAGCCGTGGTGAAGCCCTACAGGGTGGATGTCACCCGGGAGGCGGATATCATCGAGGAAATTCTCCGAATTTACGGCTTTGATGCCATTCCGCTTAAGGAGGCTTACCAATCCGATTTTCTGGCAAACCACCCCGCAAAAGACGGTAACAGCCTACAGTACCGGATGACGGAGATTTTGTCGGCAAGGGGTTTTCACGAGATCATTACCAACTCTCTGACCAAGTCTGCATATGCAGAAAAGTCTCCCCATCTGGAGGCGGATGGAAGCGTAGTCATTTTGAACAAGCTCAGCGAAGACCTAGGTGTGCTTCGGCAGACCTTGCTGTATACAGGGCTGGAGGTACTTGCACACAATATCAACCGTAGGCAGAAGGACCTAAAATGTTTTGAGTTTGGCACGGTCTATTGCAAACTGGGGGAGGGGTATCGGGAGAACAAGAACCTGTCTATTTTCCTCACCGGTAACCAAACGGCCGAAAGTTGGCTGGAACCTGCCGTTCCGGTTCGGTTTTCACAGCTTTACGCCGTGGTAGAGGCGGTGCTTCAAAAACTGAACGTAGGAGAACCCTTGACGGAGATGGTAGAGGAAGGCGCTTACGAGTACGGCTTAAAGCTTATGTTGGGCAAGAAAGTAATTGGTACCCTGGGGCTGTTAGCAACATCTATTACCCGACAGGCTGAGGTAAAGCAAGAGGTGTTTTTTGCGGAACTGGACTGGTCGGCATTACTTAAGGCCTCGGAGGGCATCAAGAAGTTTCGGGAGATTTCGAAGTTTCCGGAGGTACGAAGGGACCTTTCGTTGGTAATAGACCAAGGGGTGTCCTTTGCTTCCCTGAAGTCGCTTGCCGAAAAGACCGGTGGACCTTTGCTTAAGCGTATTGGGGTCTTTGACGTGTATACTGGGGATAAGATTGAGGCTTCTAAAAAAGCGTATGCATTGAGTTTTTTCCTACAGGACAACGAAAAGACGCTGACCGACAAAGTGATCGACAAGACCATGGGTCGGTTGATGCAGGTTTTTGAAAAGGAAGCGGGAGCCTATATCCGAAAATAAGTGTATGGTATTCGAGGAACTTCAACGACTGGAAAAACTGGTAGGGCATGTGATCCGCAAGGTGAAGATGCTTGAAAAAGAGAATGAAGGGCTCCGAAAAGAGTTGATGGAGGTTCATGCTGAATTAAAAGAGAAGGATGATATCCTCGAAGATTTTAAAAATCAAATAAAAATCAGTAAAATTGTAAAGAACATACCGGTAGAAAATATAGAGTCTGCTGAATTGAGAGGAAAGATTGATAATTATATAAAGGAAATTGATAAAGTAATTACCTATTTGTCTGAGTAAATGGAGACACTTTCGATACGAATCAAGATAGGAGATAGGGAATATCCTATGAAAGTGAAGGCCCAAGACGAGGCTAAAATCAGACGTGCGGGAAAGTTGATCAATGAAAAACTCAAACGATACAGGGAGGAATTTGGCTTGGATGACAGGCAGGACCTACTTGCCATGGTGGCTTTTGACAGCATGGTGGAGGCTATGGATCTGAATGAATCGAATGCGCAGGGAAGCGAGCAGGTAAAAGCTACCCTTACCCAAATCAATGCCGAATTATCTTCCATTTTATAATTAAAAAATACCCCTCTTTTTTGGCTTTTGCTAGCTTTTCCCGGTAGGATAACTTAATATATACCTATGGGAATGTCATTATACATTATTATTGCGGGAGTAGTTGGTATCCTGCTTGGTGCGCTGATAGCGAGTTTGTTTACCAAGAACAACAGTAAGAAGATAGAAGAAGAGGCCAGGGACAAGGCAAAAAGTCTGATACGGGAGGCGGAGATTACCGCTGAAGGCGTTAAAAAGGATAAGATCCTGGAAGCCAAGGAGAAATACCTAAGGCTAAAAGCTGAGTTTGAGGAGGAGGTTAACAAGAAGAAAAACATTATTTCTACCAACGAAAACAAGCTGAAGCAGCGGGAACAGCTACTCTCGAAGGAGATGGAGCAGATCAAACGCAAAGAGGCCGAGCTCGACAGTAAAAAAGAAAACCTCACTGCCCAATTGCATGCCGTGCAGGTGAAAAAAGAAGAACTGGACCGGGTGACGAATCAGCGGATTACCGACCTGGAAAAGGTGGCCCTGCTTACCAAGGAGGAAGCTAGAGAACAACTGATCGAAATGCTCAAGGATGAAGCCACCACGCGGGCCTCATCCCATATCAAGGACATCCTGGATCAAGCCAAGCTTACGGCAACAAAGCAGGCAAAGAAGATCGTGCTTGACACGATTCAGCGTACCGCCACCGAGCATGCCATCGAAAACTGCGTGTCGGTATTTAATATCGAAAGCGACGATGTGAAAGGCAAAATCATCGGAAGGGAAGGCCGCAATATCCGAGCCTTGGAAGCTGCCACGGGTGTGGAGATCGTCGTGGACGATACGCCTGAGGCAATTATCATTTCCGGCTTTGATCCGGTGCGCAGAGAGGTTGCCAGGCTTTCTTTGCACCGGTTGGTTCAGGACGGCAGAATTCACCCAGCCCGAATAGAAGAAGTCGTTGCCAAAACCGAAAAGAACATCGATGAGGAAATCATTGAGATTGGTGAAAGAACGTGTATAGAGCTTGGAATCCACGGCTTGCACCCTGAACTGATTAAGATGGTAGGAAGGTTGCGGTTCAGGTCCTCCTACGGGCAAAACCTGCTTCAGCACTCCAGAGAAGTAGCCAAACTCAGTGCAACCATGGCCGCCGAGATGGGCTTCAACGCCAAATTGGCCAAACGGGCCGGCTTGCTACACGATATAGGTAAGGTATATCCCGAAGAGGCAGAGCTTCCACACGCTATCTTGGGCATGGAGTTGGCAAAGAAATACAAAGAGCATCCGGAGGTGATCAATGCGATTGGTGCCCACCACGACGAAATCGAGATGACTTCCATGCTATCTCCTATTATTCAGGCATGTGATGCCATATCGGGTTCCAGACCAGGTGCACGCCGCGAAATCATGGATAGCTATATCAAGCGTCTCAAAGACCTGGAAAATCTGGCCTTGAGTTTTGATGGGGTCAATAAGTGCTTTGCCATGCAGGCAGGTCGCGAGCTTCGCGTGCTTGTGGATGCAGATAATGTGGATGACGCAACGGCAGGCAAGCTTTCTTTTGATATCTCACAACGTATCGAAAAAGAAATGCAGTATCCCGGCCAGATAAAGATCACGGTGATTCGGGAAATGCGTGCGGTAAACTACGCCAAGTAAATTCGTAAAGTACAAAAACAACCTTTGAGGGAGTGGTCGAGATCACTCCCTTTTTTTAGTGTGCCGTGCATGGTAACTAACTAGGTGGTGAAAGTCCACTGTGGGGGTTTGTAATCGCCAACCACTAGCCAATAGCAAGGGTGTCCATCGTGAGGTGGAATCTGAAGGAAGCAGGCGGCAAAACTCTGC
>NZ_JAFIEU010000047.1 GCF_020832325.1 Lunatimonas sp. | reverse complement strand
CGGTCGTCTTGCTCGATTTATGTCCCAGAAGTTGCTGTATATACCGCAGATTCGTGCCGCCTTCCAGCAGGTGCGTGGCAAAGCTGTGTCTTAGCATATGGGGGTGCAGACGCTTGTTGATGCTGGCTATAGCCGCGTATTTTCGGGTAAACTGTTGAATACTGCTGCTGCTGTATTTTCCGCCAAACTGTCCCTCAAATACAAATTCCTTTGCCGTTGTAGCGCTAAGGTATTGCCGCAATCGATCCAGTATGGCCGTAGGTAATAGGGTGTATCGGTCTTTTTTGCCTTTTCCCTGCCGCATTCCCTGCTTCCATTCTTCTGGTTGCCTCCTGTCATACGAGCATCATAGAGCTCCCCTGACAGCGGGTCAGATCAGCGGGGGCGACCCGCTGAGGACACCTTTGGAGTGCATGCCGGCCTCTTGGTGCGGATTTTTTAGGATAATAGCCCGCAGTGGGTATCACTCATCCTTCACCACCTCCACCAATTCCACCCAGTGCCCTGCTTTTTTGCCCGTGAAGTGGTCGATCTGATGGCGGCAGCTAAAGCTGCAGGCAGCAAGGGAATCTCCGGCTTCCAGCTTGCGTACGGCCGGAAACAGGATCTCTTCCCCGATTTTCCGTAACAGCTCCAGATGCTCCTTTTCGTAGCCAAAGGATCCTGCCATGCCGCAGCAGCCCGAGGGGATCTCCATCACCTGGTTAGCATTGCCCATTAGCTTTTTCATACTTTGGGTACCGTAGAGGGCCTTTTGGTGGCAGTGGTCGTGGATGACCATCCGCTTATCCTTGGGCTGTAGGTGGTGTTCCAGTCGGCCTGCATCCTTTTCCCGGGCCAAAAACACGTCGACCAGCACTTGGTTTTTCAGTTTTTGATTTTCTGCATCATGGCACAGAAGTACCAATCTCGATTACGGGGCCGCTATTTCCCTTCTGGGCATTTTACCAGTTTCAGGTTTCGACGTATCAGAAGGCTGTCGATACCCTTGCAGACCTAAAACGTCGTCTTGAAAATTGCGGTTTAAAAGCCCATCCTGAAAAGACAAAAATGGTGTATTGCAAGAAAGATGGTAGAAATCTCGAAGGCTATCCTGTTCAGTTTGATTTTCTGGGCTTCAGTTTTCAGCCCATGCGAAACAAATTAAGAAACGAGGAAAGTTATCTGCAGTTTGATTGTAGGATGAGCCGAAAGTCTAAGGTGCGCATCAACGGCGAATTTCGAAAACTCAACTTCCATAACAAAACCCAAAGAGGTATTCAGGATCTGGCCATATTGCTCAATCTAAAGATATGGGGTTGGATTCAATACTATGGGAAAATAAGCCGTAGAAGTTTAAAACCTGTGTTTTATTTCCTACACCATCGATTGATCAGGTGGATTTTGAACAAGTATAAGCGTTTCAAAGGAAGCAAAGTCAAGGCAGTTAAATGGCTTAGACAAGTTACCGTTTCTTATCCAAACCTGTTCTACCATTGGGAACTGGGCTACAAATTGGTCTAGCATAATTGACCATAACCGACTGCATAATAAGAGCCGTATGAAATGCCCAAGCATTCGTGAATACAACTAAAAACAAATCCATCATGAACAATCGAGAGGCTAACTGCCTGTCTGTGAGAGGTTTAGTGGTGAGATTCCCCTTTACCTACTCGACTGTGCCTCGTTTTTTATTATAAATTATCAATTCCCAGTACACTAAAAAATACTTCATGTCTTTTCTCGGCAAAATCAACTAAGTCATTGTAATCGATTACTTCATAATATAGATTTAAATCAGAATTAACTTTATACAAAGTATTATATGGTGTCTTTTTAAAGCCATTCCAATCAGTATTGTAGTCAATTAATTCTTGATGTAAATCACAAACTATATAACCAAATTTTGGGGTCTCCCTTTGAATATTTATATAGCGACCTTTTGAGTTTTTTGCTTTAGCTTTTAATAAATTTAAAAAATAACCTTCTAATTGTTTATCAAGCTTTCTATCTTCAGAGTTATCCATGTCTCTTCCTGGACGCTTAAACTCAAAAAGCACTAGAGAATTTACTTTGTCAGGATTATCAGAATAAGCACAAGGGATGTCATATACAAATAAATCAGGCTCCTTTCCGCTATCTGATTCAAGCTTATCATTTGATTTTAATTTTTTATCTGATGCAGTAAATGAATGAAAAGCTAGCCGTTCATCTAGTAACCATAAATTATGATATTCATAAGGTTGGTTGTCTGAATCAGAACCCATAGTAAAAATTATATTATGTAAATCCTCTTCCAACATATAATTTCCATCGTCTCTCCATTCCAAATATTTCTTAAACAGCTTTATGATAGATTTTCTTTGAATCATTAAATCTGCAAGTTTATCTTTAGAGAAAGACGCTTCTTCTCTTAATACTTCATTCACAATTTTACCAAACTCTTCCTTGTCGTATTTCTTTTTCTTAAAAATCTTTTCAAATGCTTTTTCTCTTTTTTGCTCTAACTTGAAAGAAATTTCATGCAGTTTTGCTTCTAAGGTTTCATCGGTAGCACTAATAGGGATTTCATCAAAAGCATTTTCAATTTTAAGCAAATGATTATATCGTAATCTTGGTTTTTCATCATTACGAATATAATTTCTTATCCTTTCATTTTTCTCTTTTTCTGCTTCAAGTATGTAATTGAAATAAGTAGACCTAACCTCTTCAGATAATCCCTTAAATAATCCTTCAAGAGAAATAATATCAAACTCCGTTAGCTTTTCATCCTTATCAGGTATTGAAAATCTATTTCTTTGGGGATGGGCTCTTTCATCTAGAAAATCACTCGTTACATATAATGATAAATGATATTTTTTATTTCCATCATCATATAATTCTTTAAAAGAAGGTATATATCTTGTCAAAGTTTGCTTACTACCCACTTGCCTATTGTTAGCACATAAATGGATAGAGTGAGATTGAACTCCATTATAGTTTTTAATATAGTTAAGATTGAATTTTGATTCAACATTCGGAATTACTACATCGGTAACTATATTTTCAATTTTAATAATAGTTCTATAAATATCATTTAATATGACACCATCTTTTAAATCCTCTTTTTCCTCTTTAATAATTATTGTCGGGGCTTTTTTATTAATGAAATAAAGCATGCAATGTTGAATTAATCCCTCAGCAATAAAATCTCTCTCAATTCGATTCTTCTCAATAAACTTCAGATATGGTGACTTGTAGGAATTTAGTTTTATATAAGTATAATTCTCTTTAGGAAACGTAATAGATTCATCATTAATTTTTTGAAGGCCCTTACCATTATCGAATCTAAGTAATCTACAGTGTTCTTTGTCCTCTTCGGTATAGAAGCTAATAATATCCATACTGCCAAAACAAGCAAGCACAGTATATCTTCCAATACCTTTACATCCATGTTTCTTGGCGCCAAAATCAGTAAAAGGAGTTTTGAAAGCATCAAACCTGCTGCTTGTAAATCCTATCCCATTATCTTTAACAGTAAAACCAATTATAGGATTGTAATCTTTTTGCGTTTCGTCCTTGAAATCTAAAGTTGTTTCATTTTTTCGGATGAGTTCAATAATGATTCTCCCTGTTTCAACATTACCCTTGTCCTCTATACTTTGTATAGAATTAACCACTACTTCTTGTAATGGAAGCAAAAATTCTTCGGGATTAATATCTATACTATTAATCAATCCTTTGAAAAAAACTTTTTGTTCTATTATTTCAGTAGCTGGCATTTTAGAAAAAGTTAATTTTTATTTATCAGATTGTATGGTACTCTTCATTAAATGAGGCACAACGGTCCGCGACTAAGAAACGTGGGGCATTTCGGAGCAATCACCTGTCCACTGTAACTAAAAGTAGTTCGGAGAACAAAACTTTCGGATACCACCGACCACCCCATGTTTTCTTAGCCGCTGTGTGTGCCCGGCATGGGCATCTGGTATCGAAGATACCATAATATTCCAGAGGATGCAATGCCAGTGCCGATTTCCCGGTATCCCTTATCCCGAAGATCGGGAAAGTCTGTGCGGGGGTAACGCCCAGAAGCGTTAGCAAGTAGCATAGCCTGCCCTGTTTTTCACAGGGATGGTTTGCCGTCTGGCATGCACTGAATGCAGCGAGACTGCAAACCCCGGTTCCAACGAATAGGCCCGAGCCCGGGAGTGCGAAGGGGGCGCACGCAGTGCTGGATACTGAGGCCTGGCAGGTAGGATGAGAGGCCTGAGGGTGAAGAAAATGTCCCTTCGGACATTTTTAGCGAGGGGCCGCGCTGCGGGGAGGACGAGACCCGTATCAGAAGGCTGCCGATACCCTTGCAGACCTAAAACGTCGTCTTGAAAATTGTGGTTTAAAAGCCCATCCTGAAAAGCCCAAAATGGTGTATTGCAAGAAAGATGGCGGAAATCTGGAAGTGTACCCTGTTCAGTTTGATTTTCTGGGCTTCAGTTTTCGACCCATGCGAAACAAATTAGGAAACGGGGGAAGTTATCTGCAGTTTGATTGTAGGATGAGCCGAAAGTCTAAGGTGCGCATCAACGGCGAACTTCGAAAACTCAATTTCCATAACAAAACCCAAAGAGGTATTCAGGATCTGGCCATATTGCTCAATCCAAAGATACGGGGTTGGATTCAATACTATGGGAAAATAAGCCGTAGAAGTTTAAAACCTGTGTTTTATTTCCTACACCATCGATTGATCAGGTGGATTTTGAACAAGTAAAAGCGTTTCAAAGGAAGCAAAGTTAAGGCAGTTAAATGGCTTAGGCAAGTTACAGTCTCTTATCCAAACCTGTTCTACCATTGGGAACTGGGGTACAAATTGGTCTAGCATAACTGACTATAACCGACTGCATAATAAGAGCCGTATGAAATGCCCAAGCATTCGTGAATACAACTAAAAGCAAATCCATCATGAACAATCGAGAGATTCACTGCCTGTCTGTGAGAGGTTTAGGGGTGGGATTCCCCTTTACCTACTCGACTAGCGGCTGCCGTGATTTTGCCGAGATGATTTTTTTATTGCAACTTCACATTCTTCTAGAACACTTTCTTTTATACCACTAATTAAAGATAAATGCTTCAATTTTTCATCTTCACTTGTAATACTATCCTCAATGTTTTCAAGATATTGAATGAAAGTTTCAATTCTTTCTTTACGTAATATTAATCTATCAGTAATATTATATTCTTGTTCTATTGCAATTGTTTGGTTTGATAAGGTTCTAAAATAATCACTATCAAGTATATTCGTGTCATACATTACTGATTCGATGTAAACCATTTTTTTACAAAGGATATTTACATAATATCCACCTGTTAATGTTAGACAATATAATGGACAATCAACCTTTTCATTGTTAGAAAAAATTAGATTATTTTTACATAAATCAAATAATAAATCTTTTATTTTATCCTCAGAAATACCAAATCTACTTATAGTTTTAATTATAATTTTACTGTCGACTTCCGCCGAATTTTCTGTTCTAGAATGCTGATACAACAAGTTTAAAAGATGCAACCTTATTAACTGAAGGGTTTTTGAAGGAATTCCCGAATCATAAACATTAATAGCATCTGAATGATTTTCTTTATAATATTTCCACTGAGAAAGCATACTTCCTTTAAACACTTCATGGTAAGGAAAAATGAAAGTAGCTTCTCCTTGAACATAGTTTTGTATAGCTTTATTGGCTTGAATATGTGCGGATGATAAGAAATTTTGGATGTAGGAAATCCCTTTTCTAGGATTTCTATCACTTAAATATTCTAAAAACTGTCCATTCTCTTCATTCAACAGGCTTTTTTGAACAATGCTAAAGAATATACTTAAGTCATTTACCTTTAGATATGATCCATTAAGAAGTTCAATTTCTGCTGGAACATCCTCTAATACCTTTTTAGCATAATTTAATCTTTTTGATAAAATTTCTTTAAAAGAAGGAGCTTCAATCCAAAAACGCTTAAGTTGATAAGCATTAAATATGGAATCATTCCTATGCTTAATATATGTGGTATCCCTTATTGAAACTAATATATTACAATGATTCTTTTTTGAAATGGAAATAGCTTCAGAAAAAACTGTAGTTTCAAGTTTGTCATCTTCATATAAATCAACATTGTCAATTACAATAACACAAAGGTGTTCTTTTACCAAATACCTTAATATCTTGTCTACATATGGCTCTACAGCTTTATAATCCCTATCAATTAGCTCATCTACTTTTTCGTAAAAAGCATCTTTATCACGAACATACAATCGACCATATGGCCCTCTTGCTAATGCTTTAATTTCCTCATCATATGCAGGTTCTACTGCATTTTTATAGTCAGTGGGGTTTTCTGGATGCTCTTCTAGCAAGTAGTCTAGAATTGCTTGATAAATAAACTTTCTCGGATTGCCTGTTTTTCCTAATTTTTCTAAATCAATATATATCCAATGCGCTTTTCTGCTTTTTAGTACCTCTTTACCTTTAATAAGTTCAAAATGTTTTAAATATGTTGATTTTCCAGAACCAACAGAGCCGATTATTAAAGTTACTGGTGGGGTTAGGCCACTTTGAGAAATTTGAACGTGGTTAGTAAATTCATCATTAACTTTCCCTTTTTTAATTCTCTTAGCCGGTAGGATTAATTCTGGTTTATAACCAGTAAAGTGCATATTTAAGGTATTATCATACTTAATACGATTATCTGTTGTAACATAACATTTCTCTAGCACATCTTCATTTTCAAGAAGTGCCTCAGATAAAATTGCCGAATCTACTGCTGGCATAATATGATCAGCTATTGTATTTCTACCAATTTTAGCGTCAGAATCTCTTACAACATGAGAGAGTTTATTGACAAGTTCAATAGGAGGAGAAACATTAATTTCGCTTAAACTATTGTTTTCTACATTTTCACATCCAAACAGATTAAATAAGTATTCCGCATCCTCTATTCTTTCAAACGGAAATAATAGAGTTGCATATACTGAATCCCTAGAAGTATCTTTAAGAAGAGGATAAAAACACCAGCAGCTCCCGTTGGTCGCAACAACAACATTTGCGTTTAAATTTTTTGCATAATCTTCTGCTTGCAAAAGTGCATCATTAATAGCGCCATGTCCAAGAATTGTCCCTGTAAGTTTTAATTTTCTTTTTCGTGTAGGAGAAGGAAAACCAGAACCAATTTTTTTAGCTTCAACAATAATCTTTTTATCTCCAGCAGCTAACACATAATCAATGTATCCATCACGAACACCGGATGTATGGGGCTCCACACTTATTTGTCCATGTTGCCATTGTAATACTTCTCGTATTAACCTATCGATTACATCAAATCGGGTTTGAGCTTCAGATTCATTTTCTAATACCTTATTAAAGGCTTCTTTATTTATTTGTTCGTATTTTTCTGAGATTTCTCCCCAGTCCTTCATAAACTTTTATTTTGGTACGAATTACTTATTCTGGTTGCCGCTAACTACCGGCTAACTGCAACCCCTTGGCCTATGTGCCCAGTGGGTAGCGTTTCTAAATTTAGTAAAAATCCGCTTATATACAACTAGCTTTTTCATTTTGATACCTGTTAGCTATCCAGCAAGTCACCCGGTGAAGTGATCTGACCTAGGTGGCGGCGACTGACGTGGGTGTAGATTTCGGTCGTCTTGGTCGATTTATGCCCCAACAATTGCTTTATAAGCCGCAGATCCGTGCCGCCTTCCAATAGATGCGTGGCAAAGCTGTGCCTTAGCATGTGGGGGTGCAGCCGTTTTTTGATGCCGGCTATAGCGGCGTACTTTCGGGTAAACTGTTGAATGCTGCTGCTACTGTATTTTCCGCCAAACTGCCCCTCAAATACAAATTCCTTAGCAGGTGTAGTTTTTAGGTATCGCCGCAGCCGGTCCAGTATGGCGATGGTTAATAGGGTGTATCGGTCTTTTTTGCCTTTTCCCTGCCGCATTCCCTTCATCCAGTCTTCTGGTTGCTTCCTGTCATACGAGCATCATAGAGCCCCCCTGACAGCGGGTCAGATCAGCGGGGGCGACCCGCTGAGGACATCTTTGGAGTGCATGTAGGTCTCTTGGTGCGGATTTTTTAGGATAATAGCCTGCAGTGGGTATCACTCTCCCTTCACCACCTCCACCAGTTCCACCCAGTGCCGGGCTTTTTTGCCGGTGAAGTGGTCGATCTGATGGCGGCAGCTGAAGCCGCAGGCAGCCAGGGAATCTCCGACTTCCAGCTTGCGCACGGCCGGAAAGAGGATCTCTTCCCCGATTTTTCGGGACAGCTCCAGATGCTCCTTTTCGTAGCCAAAGGATCCCGCCATGCCACAGCAGCCCGAGGGGATCTCCATCACCTGATGGGCATTCCCCATTAGTTTTTTCATGCTTTGGGTACCGTAGAGGGCTTTTTGGTGGCAGTGGCCGTGGATGACCAGCCGCATATCCTTGGGTTGTAGGCGGTGTTCCAGTCGGCCTGCATCCTTTTCCCGGGCCAAAAACACGTCGATCATCAGTACCTGGTTTTTTAGCTTTTGGGCAATCTCCGGGGAATCCACCAAGTCCGGGAAGTCGTCGTTAAAGGCCGAAGCACAACTGGGTTCGCAGACCACCACGGTAAGGCCTCGGTCCAGGTAGGGCATCAGTTGGCGGATGGTCTCGTTGCCCTGGGCCTTGGCCTCCCGGAGGAAGCCGTGCGAGATCTTGGGCCGCTGGCAGCAGCCTACGTTGGCCAAGTGTACGCGATAGCCGCAGTCGTTGAGGAGCTTCAGGGCCGATTTTCCGATCTCAGGTTCGTGGTAGTTCAGGTAGGTGTCTGCAAAGAGTACCACTTCTTTTTGTAGGTGATCTGGTTGCTTTCCCTGTTTTTCAAACCAGCGGTAAAAGGGTTCCGAGGCATAGGCCGGCAGTGTGCGTTCGCTAGAAAAGCCGGCCACCCGTTCCAGGGATTTGCGGAAGGGCTTGGAGGCCTGCAGGGCGTTGACGGTTCTGGCAAAAGGGCCTGAAAATAACCGGGCGGCCTTGGCGGAATCGCGTATCATGCGGTCCCGGCGGCTGGCACCGTTCTTATCGTAATATAGCTGCATGACATCGCTTTTCAGCTTTGCCATGTCCACGTTGCTGGGGCACTCGGATTTGCAGGCCTTACAGGAAAGACAGAGGGAGAGGGTTTCCTGAAGGCGTTTGCTCGCAAGGCCATCCTTGTCGAGCTGACCGGACATGGCCAGACGGAGGGCATTGGCCCGGCCCCGAGTGGAGTGCTCCTCGTCGCGGGTGGCCTTGAAACTCGGACACATAGTGCCGCCCAGCAATTTGCGGCATTCCCCCACGCCGGTACACATGTGCACGGCTTCTTCAAAGCTTTGTTCGCTGCGGTACTGGTAGCTGGCTGTTGGTACCTGGTCTCGGTATTGGGTTCCGTATCGCAGGTTGTGCTCGATGCTCTGGGCTTCCACGATCTTGCCGGGATTCATGCGGTTTTCAGGGTCAAAGAGCCGCTTTACTTGGATAAATGCCTGGTAGAGCTGCTTGCCGAAGAAACGTTCGTTAAAGGCACTTCGAACCAAGCCATCGCCGTGCTCCCCGCTCCAGGATCCACCGTATTCCAACACCAGGTTGAAGGTGTCTTCGGCAATGTTTTTCAGCCGTTCGATATCGTCTGCTTCCCGCAGATCCAAAATGGGCCGTACGTGGATCACGCCCACGCTCACGTGGGCATACATGGATACGGCTGCCCCGTGTTTTTCGCAGATCTGGAGCGTGCGGTCTATGTATTCCTTCAGCTTGTCCGTGGGGATGGCCGCGTCTTCGATAAAGGGCAGGGGTTTCTTTTTGCCCTTTATGCCTAGCATCAGGCCCAGGCCCTTTTTGCGCACGAGCCACACATCTTCGTAAGCCTCGCCCTGCGGAAACAAGGGATAGGCATAGCCCAGGCCTTTTTCCTGCAAGTCTTGGATCATCGCCATGGGACGCTGCATCACGTCTTCCATCGTGATGCCGTAAAACTCCACAATGAGGATCGCCGCCGGATTGCCGCTGATAAAGTGGCAGTGCCGTTTGGTGGTCAGGTTTTCCCGGCTCAGGTCTACCACGATCTTGTCCAAGATCTCCACCGCAGAGGGGTTGTAGCCAAGAATGGAGGTGACCGATCCGATGGCTTCCAGCAGATCCGAAAAGTGGATCACGCAGACGGACTTGTACTGGGGCAGAGGTTCCAGGTTTAGCTTGAGTTCCAGCGTGGTGGCCAGGGTGCCCTCGCTGCCGGTTACCAGCTTTGCCAGGTTCCATTGGTCGGTGTAGACAAATTCATCGAGGTTATAGCCACCCACCCGGCGCATGACCTTGGGGAAGCGGGCCTTGATTTCTTCTTGATGTGTTTCAATCAGTTGCCCAAACTCCCGGTAGATCTGTCCCTCCCGGTCGTCCTTTGCGGCGATCTCGCGGTATTCCTCTGGGCTCTTCTTTGTGAGGTACATTTCCGTGCCGTCTGCCAGTACTACCCTTGCTTCGAGTACATGGTCCACGGTCTTGCCATACAGGATGCTCTTGGTGCCGGAGGAGTTGTTGCCGGTCATACCCCCCACGTTGGCGCGGCTGGAGGTGGCCGGATCCACGGCAAAATGAAGGCCTAGGGGCGCAAGTTCGTCGTTGAGCACGTCGCGTACCTTTCCCGGTTGCACCCGTACCCAGCGCTCTTCCTGGTTGATTTCCAGGGTGGCATGCATGTATTTGGAAAAATCCAGCACCATGGATTTGCCCACGGTCTGCCCGGCCAAGCTGGTGCCGCCTCCCCGGGGAAGGATGCATACACCGTGATCCGCGGCCAGCTTGAGGGCCGTTTTTACGTCCTCCTCGTGCCGGGGTAATACCACGGCCAGTGGCCGTATCTGGTAGATGCTGGCATCGGTACTGTATATGCCCAGCGAATAATCGTCGACGAGCACGTCGCCGGCAATACGTTCGGAAAGTGACTGGATAAAGGTGCTTTGTTCGGTAGCGGTATGGGACATGGCAATGGTTTTTGGGGTTATCGCATAGATGCCAAATATATTGTTTTTTGCCTGCGCTTTGCAAGGCTGATTGGTACAAAGGGTAGCAAATTCGGCAATTGGTGTAAAAAATGTTTGAAATGGCTGACACAAATTGTAATTTTCCCCATGCTAACTCGTAGGGTTCGCAGCAAATAGACGTTTCATAAACCCAATGCACACGATGTTTGAAAAAGCTGATAAGAATGAACGGAGAACCTTCCTGAAAACCACCGGTGCCGCTTTGGTCGGCAGTACAGTTCTCCCCATGCCATTTGCCATTGCCAGCGGTATGGCTTCCCGCCGGGAGCCCTTGAAAGTGGGGCTGATTGGCTGCGGGGGCAGGGGGACCGGCGCGGCAGCTCAAGCCCTCAAGGCAGACAAAGATGCCGTGCTCACCTGTATGGCGGATGTTTTTGAAGATTACCTGGAGGAATCCTATCAGTCGCTGATGAAGGTCAACCCCACGCAGGTGAAGGTGGATCAGACCCATAAATTCGTGGGATTTGACGCCTACCGCAAGGTGTTGGATTCTGGGGTGGATGTGGTGATTTTGACCACGCCGCCGGCCTTTCGGCCCAGCCATTTCAAGGAAGCGGTAGACGCGGGGAAACATGTCTTCTGTGAAAAACCAGTGGCCGTGGATGCCCCGGGCGTTCGGTTGGTTCTGGAGACGGCCAAAAAGGCCAAGGAAAAAAACTTATCGGTGGTGTCGGGCTTTACCTTCCGGTACGATTTTGCCAAGCGAGAGCTGTTTGAGCGGATTCAGTCCGGTGCGATTGGAGAGGTGACCAATGTGTTTACCGCGCGCAATGGAGGCGGACTGTGGTACAAACCCCGGCAGGCCAACTGGACGGAGATGGAATACCAAATGCGCAATTGGTACTACTACGACTGGCTGTCCGGTGATTACATCGTGGAGATGATGGTCCACAGCCTGGACATGATGTCCTGGGCCTTTGGCGACAAGCTGCCGCTAAGTGCTACGGGCACCGGCGGCAGGCAGTCCCGCACCGAAGAAAACTTTGGCAATATTTACGACCATTTCGCCATCGAATACGATTACGGCAACCACCTGAAAGGCGTACACTTCAGCAGGCAACAGAAAGGTTGCTCCAATACCAACAAGGTAGACATTTCGGGCACGGACGGATTTGCCGCCGTGGATATCGGAAAGCGGATCCATGCCACCTATGGACGCAATAAATGGGATTACCAGGGAGAATACAACAACCCCTACGAAACCCAGCACGAGGACCTTTTTGCGGCGATTCGTTCCGGTAAGCCGCTGAATGAAGGTGAACTCATGGCAAACAGCACGATGTTGGCCGTTCTGGGCCGCATGGTAGGCTACAGTGGGCAAACCATCACCTGGGAGGAAGCCATGAATTCCAACCAAGTACTTGGCCCCGACATGCAGGCCTATGCCTGGGATCTAAAGTGGCCGGTACCCCCCGTGGCGATTCCCGGAGTCACCAAAGTGGTTTAACTTTTCTTCACCCTAATACCTAAGATAATCCAAATGCACCTTTTGCAAAAAATTGCCCTAGGCACAGCATTTCTCCTGATGCCCATTGGCCTTATGGCCCAAGAATACCTGTTTGAATTTGGCAAAGAACAAGGCCTAGAAGCGGTGATCAGTGGAAAGACTCCCACCGAGCAACCGATCAAATGGTTTAATGTGAATACCGAAAAGGAAACCTGGCGTTTCGAAGAAGATAAGCTGGTCTGTGAAGGGTTGCCTATAGGCGTGATCCGCTCGGAAAAGCAATACGAAAACTTTATCATGTACGTGGAGTGGAGCCATCAGGAACTGGGAGGAAACTCCGGTACCTTTGTGTGGAGCAGTGCCGTCCCCGGCAGTAACCGACTGCCCGATGGGGTGGAGGTGCAGATGCTCGAGCTGGATTGGGTAAACCAAAACAAGAACGATAAGGGGGAACTGCCCCCCATCGCGTATGTCCATGGAGAGCTCTTCGGTGTGGGTGGCGTGGAAACCGTTCCCGATAACCCGAGGGGAACCCGAAGCAAGTCCATCGAAAACCGCTGTCTGCCCCGAGGGGAATGGAATACCTACGTGGTCGTCTGCGTGGACGGTGTGATAAAGCTGTCCGTCAACGGCAAGTTTGTGAACGGCATTTCCCAGTCCTCCCAGAAAAAGGGATATATCTGTCTGGAGTCCGAGGGTGCGCCCATCCATTTCCGCAACCTTACGGTTACGGAGCTCCCGCCCGGAGTCACCAGCATGAACCAAATAGCCCCCCTGTTGCCCAACCATTAATCCGTGACCGCATTGATTTAATCCAATCTGACATGAGTAGAGATCTTTCAAAAATACACGAGCTGATAGGCGATTTGTTTACCTGGCCTGAGCGGGAGAGCGACTGGGATGCTTTTCGCCTTTCGGAGGAGCAGGTAGCGTTCTTTAAGGAAAACGGCTACCTCCACAACGTCAAGCTGTTGGAGCAGTGGCAGGTTGACCGGTTGAACGAGGAGCTGGCGGAGTTTTTGGACAAGGATTATGCGGGTTCTGACCTGTTTTACGAGTTTAAATCCAACGAGTCCAGCGATCCCCATACGGTACTTTTCCACTCCCTAGGTCATTGGCGCATCAAGGAGGGGTTTCACGATATCCTCTGGAACCCCGCGTTTGTAATGGCCGCCAGTCAGCTGCTGGAGGATAAATCCGTTCGCTTTTGGCACGACCAGTTGTTTTGTAAGCCCGCCAAGCATGGGGGTGTGGTAGCGTGGCACCAGGATTATTCCTACTGGACCCGTAGCGTACCCATGCAGCACCTGACCTGTTGGGTAGGCCTGGACGATGCCACGGTAGAAAATGGCTGTGTGCATTATATTCCAAAATCCCACACCTGGGGTCTACTGGACAAGCCCGAGCTTGCCGGTGAGATGGACGGCCTCATGGAGATGCTCACGCCGGAGCAGAAATCGTTGTTTCATCCCGTTCCGGTGGAAATGAAAGCAGGTTATGCCACTTTTCACCATCCATTGGCTATACACGGATCTTATGCCAATTATTCCGACCGCCCCAGAAGGGCCTTCGTGATCAACGTGTTTGCGGATGGTACCCGATCCAATACCGACGGCGGGCTGCTGGACGGGGTACCGGTAATACCTACCGGTGGAAAGTTGGAGGGGCAGTTCTTTCCGCTTCTCTTTGAACCATGAACTTTAGGGGATATGGCAATCGATTGATTGCGGGAGGGGTCCTGGGCATATTGCTACTGGCCGTTTATTTATTTTTGACGGTTGTTTCGGATGACTCCGCGCCGGATGGAGAAGAGGCCTATACGCTCACTGAGGGGTTCGAAGTGACAGAGGCGGTCTTGCCCGGACTGCTGAGCTACCCGATGTTTGCCAGTTTCGACGACAGCGGCAACTTGTTTGTTTTTGAATCCAGCGGGCATACAGATGGTACCCAGGAAATTTTGGACCGCCCGGATTTCCGCATCTTGTTGCTTCGTGACCTGGACGGGGATGGCGTCTTTGACCACCGCACGGTCTATGCCGATAGCCTGCCCTTTCCCATGGGAGGTACCTTTTTTCAGGGCAGCCTGTATGTCACTGCAGTTCCGGACCTGCTGAAGTTTACGGATACAGATGGGGACGGAGTAGCGGAGGAAAAGGAAGTGCTGCTTTCCGGTTGGAAATTAAACCACAACGCGGCCATCCTTAGCGGCCCATTTATGGGGCCGGACGGATGGCTGTATATGGCCGATGCCCGGAGGGGCTTTGAAATCACCACCGACGAGGGTAAGCAGCTTTCGGGTAAGGGTGCGCGTATCTGGCGCTGTTTGCCGGATGGATCCCGGCTGGAATCCTTTTCAGGTGGCGGGTTTGACAATGCCGTTGAGCTGGCTTTTACCCCTTCCGGAGAGGTGTTTGGCACCATGACCTATTTTGTAGATCCGCAAGGCGGTTACCGCGATGCACTGATGCACTGGGTGGAAGGTGGGGTTTTTCCCAAGCCAAACCCGGTGATCGAGGAGGACGGGTTGGTCCTGACGGGAGATCTTATGCCCGTTATGTCCAAGATGGCGAGGGTTTCCCCCTCCGGACTGATGCGCTATGAGGGGGACTTCTGGGGGGAAGGCTTCGAGGGCAACCTGTTTCATGCACAGTTTAATACGGGCAGAATTGTACGCAGTGTGGTAGCAGAGACCGGAGCCAGCTTTGCAAGCAATGATACCTATTTTTTGGAATCCAAGGCAGCGGATTTTCATCCCACCGATGTATTGCAGGATGCAGATGGCAGCCTCCTGGTAGTGAATACCGGCGGTTGGTTTATTGCAGGCTGTCCACTGTCCCGCACGGCAAAACCGGATATACACGGGGGTATTTTTCGCATACGTAAGAAGGGAACCCAGCCGGTTTCCGATCCCTATGGCAACGAGCAGGCTTGGGATCAATTGGCTACTCCATCGCTGGTGGAGGCACTTTCGGTTCCCGGTCCGTTTGTTCGAAAACGGGCCCAAGAGGCCATCCTGCAACAGGGTATAGCGGCTGCTCCCCATTTGCTGGCCCAACTTACCACCCATTCTGATGCCGAGGTTCGGACGCAGTTGGTATTCCTGTTATACCGTTTGGGTGTGCTGGAGGGCTTGGAAGTAGCGGCAAAAGATCCCTCAGCTTCGGTTCGCTCAGCATATGCGAGGGTGGCCGGACTTGCTCCTTGGACTCCTGCACAGGCAACTCTGGTGGGCCTTTTGGAGGATGCTTCCCTTTCCGTTGTAAGGCAGGCCGCCACGGCCTTGGGCCGGCTAGGCAGGGAGGGGGTATCCGCTGCGCTTCTTTCGGTACTCGAACGGAGTGAGGACCGCTACGTTCGGCATGCGGTCATCTTTTCCCTGTGGCAACTTGGGAAAGTGCCGGTTTTGCGCGAAGCGCTGCGCCATGCCCAAGCCGGTGTCCGCACGGGTGCACTGATTGCCCTGGAACAGGTACCCCAAGCTGCACTTACCCAACCCGAGCTGCTGGCGTTTTTGGAAAGCGAAGCGGAGGAGGACAGAAAGGCTGGACGTTGGGTATTGGGCAGGCATGCGGATTGGTCGGCGCTTGCCCTGCCTCTGTTTCGGCAGGCAACTTCGGATGGATTGGCGGAGTTGCAGGTGCTTTTTCGGATATTCAGTGGTCAGGAGGTTTTTCAACGGGGTTTTGAACAGGTGCTGACAGGCAGTAAGGAGGATGAGATGCGGCAACGGTATTTGGAGCTTTTGCAGGGAGCATCGGTAAGGCCCTTTCCCGAGCGCTGGAAGCCCATCCTCGGACAGTGGATGCAAACGGGTTCGCCGGCCCTTCGCTCGCGGACACTTGATTTCGTACTTATAGGTTCCCTAACCGGTATGGAAGGCTACCTACTGGATATGGCAGACCCCAAATCCCCCCTGTCGCTTCGGGTAAGGGCACTTCAAGCCTTGGCGCGGGAGGGCTACCGGCCGCCGGCAGAGGAGCTGCGGGACTTGATGGACGGTCTCTTGCAGGAAGCAGAGGGAAAAGAAATGACCCAGGCAATCCAACTTTTGGGCAGTCTGGAGCTCGATGAAGCGTCCCTGCTATACCTTTCAGATGCCATCTTGCCCCGACTGGAGGACCGCTATGTGCCGTATATGCTTCCAATGTTCGAAGGGCAGGTTTCGAAGCAGCTTGGCGGCAGCCTACTTGCCTTTTTGGTTTCCAAACCCACCTTAATGGACAAGCTGTCCGAGGATCAGGTGGCGCAGTTGTTTTCGGGTGATTTGCCGGGTCTTGGGGATCAGGTGGCTGGGTTGCTTTCCCAAATCCGCAGGCAACGGGAGGAACGACTGGCCCGCCTTCATGATTTGGAGGAGCGATTGATCCCGGGAGATGTGTTGGCTGGTAGGAACGTCTTTTACGGAGAGGCGGGCTGCGGGGATTGCCACGCCGTATCGGGGGAGGGGGCGGTTTTCGGGCCGGACCTGAGCAATATAGGAGAGATCCGTTCTAGGCACGACCTACTGGAAGCCGTGGTATATCCCAGCGCGAGCTTTGCGAGGGAGTATGAGTCGGTGGAGGTGAGGACTGCTTCGGGTGCCTGGCTGGGCATCATCAAAGGAAGGGATGCCGGCGAACTGGTGCTGGAGATTGGCCCGGGGGTTTTTCGCCGTATCTCGGAGGAGTCCATTCTGGAGATCCGGGAGTCGGAGCAATCCCTGATGCCGGCCGGATGGGAGGAACTCCTAACCGTCGGTCAGATCAGCGACCTGATGGCGTTTTTGGAGTCCCTGCCCGATGGGATCGGTGCTGTTCGGTAGAAAAGCAGGAAGCTTCATACCGACCAAGCGTGAAGGTACGAATTCCTTTTCGATGTATCCGTGGGTATTACTTTTCCAAGGCAGCTAAAGATATCACATTTATTCGATCAGGTCTTCTATAACTCATACCTGTGCCTGTTATGATGTTAAATGATTTAAAATTTCTGTTGTGCGCATTTAAGGATTTTTGTTGTGCAAAAATCAGGATCAGCGAATAACTATCGGATATGTTTAATCCTCTAAATCTAAGACTATCTTAATATTCTCTTTTACTCGTTCAGAGATTTCCTTTGGGAGTTTTCCAATTTTTTTTATTAATCGTTTGTTGTCAATAGCTCTCAATTGATCAATCATCACATCGCAGTCTTCTTTGACTTTTGCGGTGCCTCGCTTTAAATGAACTCTTAGTATTTGGCTTTCAAGTTTGACGTTTAATGTAATGGGACATATTAAAGTAGAGGGATGAATGGTATTCAAAAAGTCTGTCTGAACTATTAATACAGGTCTCGTTTTGCCGGTTTCTGTACCAAACCTAGGATCGAGGTTTGCAAGCCAAATTTCATATTTCTTTGCTGCCATGTTCGTCTAGATTTTCGAATTCATGGAGAACCTTCATAGATTCTTCGCTCACTAGCTTTGACTCTGATGCCAGCAAGTTGGAAATGATCTTTCTTTTTTGAATCCGATTATAGTAGTGTAGTGCCTCGTTGATATATCGATTTCTTGGCATTTTTATCTTTTCTAGTAATTGCTCGGTTTCTTCGTAAACGATATCGTCAAGCTTGAGTGAAAGTGTTTTCATCTGTCTGTTATAGTATACCATAAAAGTATATACTAAACAAGAAAATTCAAACTGTTTTTCTTGGAATCTGTACGCTGGCATGACCGCTTTTTGTCATGACCGCTTCTGATTTGTTCCTGTGCTGTCCGGCTTAGCTTTTTTAGTTGTTTATTCTACCAAGCGAGTTTGTTGAACTCCGTCGCTTCGTATTATTAGGCGTTGTTTTTTTGCTACCATAAATCCTTGGTTTAAAATCGAATAATTTGGTAATTGGTGTGTTTTCTGTTCGCTAAAGCAGTTGAAGCCGGAGAATAAAATGGTAAGAAAAATGACATCTAAAGGAGTTTTTATGGGTATGTACAAGGATATCGATCTTGAATCAAGAAGTAGGAGAGAATTCCTCCGTGCAGGAGCAGTGTTTTTGGGAGGGATGTGGCTTTTTCCCACCCTGCCAGCCTTGGGGAGTGCTAAGGATATTTCCTTTAGAACGGAGGTGCCCTGGTTCAAGCAGCCCCTGCGCATAATGCACACGGTATTAAGGGAGACAGACGTACAAGACTATGACGTAGATATCGTAACCAATTATGTGTTGAAGTCGGGGGCAAATGTCTTATGCGTGAATGCGGGTGGGATTACTGATTTTTGGCAAAATCCCTTGCCTGCGGCCAACCTAAATCCTTTTCTAAAAGGTAGGGATATCCTCAAGGATATCAGCGAAGCCTGTAAAGCTAAAGGCATCCGGGTAATTGGCCGGGTGGATTTTAGAGGTGTAGTGCCGGAGGTCTACGAGAAGTTTCCCGATTGGTTTGCCAAAAACAGGGATCAGCGTCCCATGATGATGACCTATACCAAACCTCATTTACACATAGCATGCTACAATACACCCTACCGAAACGACTATGCCAACGAATACATAGGCAGGGTGTTGCAGGCATATGATTTGGATGGTATTTGGCACAACAGCCCCGGGTATGACGGCATCTGCTACTGTTCCTATTGTCAGGAAGTATACAAAGCCTATAATGGCAGGAAAGTCCCCGTAATGGGAGAATCTTCGATGGAAGAATTGGATGCATATATGGGCTGGAAGCGCCATGCGGCGGACACCTATATGGACAAAATAAAGAAAACCATCAAATCCTACGGGGAGGATAAGGTGTACACCGCTGAGGTGTTCAGCATGTATGAGGTGGGGAGAAGGGTGAACAACGGCATCGACCTGAAAAATGCTTTTGACCATTTTGACATTCTGGTAAGCGTAGCCTTTCTCACCGAAAATGCAGAAAATATTCATTATGAAGATTACAACTACGCACAGTCTATCATCAAGTTCCTCAAATCAGTAGCTCCGGAACGGGAAGCGGTGGTCATGTATGGCGGCAATGGCACCTCTCACAGGTTGGTTATAGAGCCTTCTTTGGATGTCAAAATTTGGCTTTGGGAAATCCTATCGGTAGGGGGCAGGTTCTGGAACTGTTACTTCACCAATGTACCCACCATTGCTTACGACACGAGAAATGCCTTTGTGGAGGAAGATGCCAATCATTTTGTGAAGGAACATGCGGAGTTGCTGGCAGGGCATGTGCCCGTTTCGCGGATTGGGATCTATTATTCCAGACCCACCCGCCTGCATTATAGAAATGAGCTACTGGAGGAAGAACAATTCGGCGAAGCAATTAAGGGCATGGAAGCGGTACTGATCGAGAACCACATTCCCCATGATTTTATACTTTCTGAACAGGTTAGTGCGGATAAGTTGAACGCCTATCACTTGGTCATTCTACCCAATGTGCAGTGCATGGCCGAAGCAGAGGTGAAGCTGCTAACGGATTATGTGAATGTGGGAGGAAGCCTGCTGGCAACCTATGCTACCAGCCTCCTGGACCAAGAAGGAAATCCTAGGAAGAATTTTGCATTGTCACAGCTATTTGGGGTGAATTATGGTGGGGAAAGATGGAACACCCGAAAGGACAATTACCAATTTATTTCTGCACCCGAGCATCCCTTGGTCGCGGAGGATGCTGAGAAGACCCAACTGCTTCATCAATATGCCTATACCTTAAAAACCAAGCCCCTATCGTCTGCCAAGGTTATCTGTCATGTAGTGCCCACGGTACATAACCAACCCCCAGACAAAGCTTGGGTGGAGCAGCTTGCCAGTGAGTATCCCACCATCGTGGAGCATGCGTTTGGAAAAGGAAAGGTAATTTATTTTGCCAATCAGCCGGATGTCACTACCCATCAAATGGGACACGGTGATGCCAGGAATGTGTTGGCCAGAGCGGTAAATTATTTAATAGGGGAAGAAAATCTTCCTAAGAGCAATGCCCCGTCCACCGTACATATGGGGTGGACAAGGTCGATCGAGACCCCCGGAGGGTATGTTTTTTCGTTGGTAAATACCAGTTCTGGACCAAAAAGACCCACTAGGGAGTTGATTTCTGTACATCAACTAAGCTTCAGATTGCCCATTCCCGGCCAACAACTTATTTCACATAAGATACTAAAGAATCAGGGTACCATACACGTAGTTGGAGAGCCCGGCTTTGTTACGATTGAAATAGAAAAGTTGGAAGATTTCGTGGCAGTTTATCTTGAATCCGAATACGTATAACTACCTACTTTGTACGCTATCTTTTGTTGCCAATAGCACTAGTTCATGTTTCTTTGCTGCCATGTTCGTCTAGATTTTCGAATTTATGGAGAACGTTCATAGGTTCTGATATATCGATTTCTTGGCGTTTTTATCTTTTCTAGTAATTGCTCGCTTCGTTGCTTCGGTTGTTTACTCTTCCAACCGCTTATTATCGATGATCGTAAGTACACAGGAAAAGGCCAAATGGGGGTCTCCCTTTGCCGATAGTGTTTGATGAATTACAGGAAGGGATCGGTGCAATTTCTTTTTGGCGATGGTAGCGCCTTGGTACTTGATGGTAACGGGTGCGTCCAAGTCCAGCATTTGATCGTTGAGGTAGATGTGAAGTCGATTGCTGTAGTTGGACAGGATATTTACCTCGTTGCGGACGGGATCGTATTCGGCAATGACCTCACCGCCGGTTTCAATTTGCTCTTCCGGAACCCCCAACCAATAAAAAACGGTGTGGTGCCTGTCATCCTGTTTCCAAACCACCTTTTTCGGTACCGGGTTTCGGGTAAAGTTGGACATCCATGCCAGTGCGGAAGCATCCTGCAATTGCATCCAATGGCCCTTTCCTTCGTGAAGTACCACTTGGTGGATGTAGGTACCGGGTGCATTGCGTTCCAGGCTGTCCAACAGCTGCTTCCATTCCTCCGCCTTTTTGTTTCGGTCATAGGCAGCATCCAATGCCCCCATATGTAGTGCAAAGGGCGTGTTTTTTAGCCCTAGCGGTGAGGTTTCGTTGGGGTGACCGGCCATCATGGAAGCTGCCGCCCATCGGTCCGCCATGCGGGGGGCCAGTTGAAAGACACCGTCACCTCCCGCAGAATACCCCAACAGGTATACTTTGTTCGGATTTACATTTTCCTTGACCACGGCAAGCTGGATTAGCTTCGTAAAAAAATCATCGATGTGTGCTTCATGCCATAAATTCCACGTATTGGTAGGAGCCCGAGGTGCCAAATAGATGCCTTCTAAATCACTCATGGCCTCATCGTACAAATGCTTTTGATTTTCGTACTGCCGGTCGTTGGTTTCCGGGCGGGTATTGCCGCCTCCGTGCATGGAAATAAACAGACTTCGGCCTTCTGTGGGTTCTTCCCCGAATGTTTGGTAAAAGAAGGGCATTTTCAGCTCATTTAGGCTGAGTTGGCGGGAGTCCCACTCCCTCTCATGGGCATCAAGCAATTGGCGCTGTTTATCCTGAAATAGAAGGTTGGTAAAATATTCGGCCTCAGCTTTTTTGAGTCGCTTTTTCGAAAAATCCATATTTTCGAGCGGTTCCCTATCCGAAGCAGGAGTCTCCAACCACGCTTCCATGCGCTGCCTTATCTGCTGTGCAGTAGCTTCCAGCTGAATGCAATGCCAAAAAACCAATACGAAAAAAAGTGAACGCATTAAGATTCGATTCATTTTGTAGAAGTTATACCTGTTGAATTTTGTTATATGCCAGCCTTATTTCAACGCATCCCACTCCTCTTTGCTCGCCCGGCTTTTTTGGTATTCCAACATCATTTTCCAGGTACCGTCTTTGATCAACAGCCCATCGAAATGGATGTAGTAGCCATTTTTTTCGCCGTTCTGTTCAAAGGAATAGAAGAAGATACCGCTTTCGTAGGCAGTGGTTGGGTCGCCCAATCGCCGGTTGAAGCGGAACGCTACCGATGATTTCCGAAGGCCCGCCTTGGTATCGTCAAATTCTTTCTTCCACCCCGACAGTGCGGTAGCGATCGGGTAGGCTTTGTCGCCGATACCTGAAACCAAGGTGGCTTTTTCATGAAACGTAGCCGCATAGGCCTCAAAGTCTCCTTCTGCGATGGTTCGTGAAACTTCGTTCCAAAACTGGTCCAGTTCAGCTGTTCGGGCCTGATCTTGACTATTGTTGCCTTGCGGAAAGGCGCTGAACGCATAGAGTAATAAGGGTAGTAGGAAGTAAATTTTTAGATGGATCATGGATTTTTAGTTTGTTGATTTCATTTCAGGAATTCAAAGATCCGTTATTTGAAGATAGGGGAATCCAATCGAATATTCCCTATTATCACTAATAGTTTTTTCGAATCGGGGTGCCGGAGGCGACGGGTACCGGTAAATTGATCTGGTTTTTTGAATTGGGAAATGTGCCAACCATTGCCTATAACTTAAAAGCCAAATCACTGGGACATGGTGATGCCAGAAATGTGTTGGTTAGAGCCGTCCATTATTTATTCTGGGAGGAAAATCTTCCAAAAAGCAATGCCTCGTCTTTAAAACCTAATCAAAAAGATAAACAAGCCTATTCCTGTGGATAAAGCGTTCATTAAACTTCGGCCATGGATTGGATGGTCTTTTCCCCGGTTATAAAAGAAGACAAGAACATGAAAACTACTCCCGACCAGGATACCGTACCTAGCTCTTCCTGATAGCTAAGGTCATAATGGGTTACCGTCGAATACGTGAAAAAGGCATTGATACCCATACCCTGGGCGACAGCGATGGGGTTTTTGGTATAGAATTCCATCATTAGACTGCCAAAGAAGGCAACCACTAAAGTGGTTATCACGACTGCCCCAAAGGGCATCACCGAATCTGAGAGGATGGCGGCATGGACTATGATTATGTAAAATTCCGCCAAAAAGGAACTTACACCAGCTAGTATCTCAGTGATTGTTGGGCCCTAATATATCAATTCGGTTAGATTTTTGTATGATACTATATGAATTCACATGTACATTTGAGGATCTGTACCAGTAAATCACATTGTTTTTAGCTGCCGATTGCAAGTATGGGGTTGCGAAATGAACCCGGAGCCCGGCCATAGTCCTGTCTAAACATCCGTGAAAAATAATTTGGATCGCTAAAACCAACCTGATACGCGATTTCCTGAATTTGTAGATTGGTGTTTTGTAACAGATGTATAGCTGTCTCGAAACGTACCGCCCGGATGTAATTCGAAGGAGTTTTCCCAGTGATTGCCTTAACTTTACGATACATTTGCGTATGACTCATGCACATTAATTTGCTCAAATTGGAGACAGAAAAAGCCTCATCATCCAAATGCTGCCTGATAATGCCATTGAATTTTGCTAAAAACTGGTCTTCCAAGTTTTCGATTACTACCTCAGGATGAAGGGTTACGCTAGTGTTCCCATATTTTTCTTGTAGAGCGGCACGTAATTCCAGCAGTTTTTTCATACGTACCAATAGCTCGTCTTTCTCAAATGGCTTGGAAAGATAAGCATCCGCACCGTGTTTCAATCCTTCTACTCTAGAGGAAATATCTGCTTTGGCAGTCAGTAGAATAATGGGAATATGGCTGGTGCGCTCATCTGATTTGAGTGTATTACACAGGGTGAAACCACTGGTTTCGGGCATCATTACATCACTCAAAATCATATCGGGTATATGTTGAAGCGCAAGTTTAATACCTTCCCGACCATTCATGGCCACTAGCAGATTGTAGGTTGCTCCGAGTATCGATTGCATATAGTGTATTACTCCTTCATTGTCTTCTACAATAAGTACTATTGGCTTGTCTCCCTGCATTTGATCAGGCGATACCGGAAGCCATTCCTCGCAGGGCTCTGCAGCAAGGCAGTGCTGATGTTCAATTTGGCAGCCGGGGGTAGTGCATAGCTGGGTTATGGGTAACCGAGTAATGAATTCAGTGCCCCAGTTTGGCTCGCTTTGCACCCTTATTTCACCTTTCATCAGTTCTACAAGTTCCCTAGTCAAGGCCAAACCGATACCTGTGCCACCCATGCCTGCCTGTAATTCAGACTGAAAGTACCGGTCAAAAATAAACGGTAGGTCTTCTTTGACTACACCAACACCAGTATCCTTGATATGGATCTCCAAAAAGTCGCAATCATCGACGGTAACCTGGTTTACAAATAGGCCAACCTTACCTCCCGATTTCGTGAATTTGATTGCGTTAGATAGTTGATTGTTGATGATCTGTTGTATTTTATCTTCGTCGTAATCCATTTCCAGACTGGTAAATGGGGAATCAAAATTCAGCGTAATCTTTTTGGAAGATGCCATAGAGTAAAATGATTCCGTGAGGTAGTGTAGGTAGGAAATAATGTTACCCCGGATTGGATTCAAAGTGATGGTGCCCGAATCTATTTTTGAAAGGTCTTGGGAAAATTTTGCCTCGGCGGATATCTTACAGCCCGTAAACGGTAAACCGAATGGTACGGTGGAAATGCCCTACCAAAACTACGATGATTGGACCTTATTGGTTGGAAATGTCAACATCTCCCATATTTTCAATGACCGGCGTCGTTTGTCCATGGACTTAGATCGTATTCGCTTCACCCAATATCAACCTGCCGATTACAACCAGCGATTTTTTGAGCCAGGCTATGTTTTTGTTAATGAAATTGACCTAATAAGCCGTAAAAACACCCCCATCGATACTTGGGTCGGCAAATTGGACTATGTGTTGACACGAGAAAAATTTTCTTTGGAGGCAGGGGCCAAAGCTTCTGTCTCGGAATTGAGAAATGATATTTTAGTAGAAAGTGTGGAAGATGGAATAATAACTGTGGATTCTGAGTTCAGCAGTCACGCGGAAATGACTGAACGTATCGGTGCGGTATACACATCGGTCAACATCAACGCATCACAAAAAATAGCTCTAAAAATGGGGTTACGGTATGAACATACCCTCACGGATATAAATACATTGGAAGAGGGAAATGTCATTGACCGAAATTTTGGAAATTTTTTCCCCAGTATATTCTTTCAAAATACAATCAACCCAAGCAACAGCTATGTTTTTTCCTACAGCCGAAGGATCACCCGACCTTCTTTTTTCCAAATAGCTCCTTTTGTCCTCTTCGTTGATCCCAATAGTTTCACGAGCGGAAATGTAAACTTACTACCGTCCATGACAGACGCGCTTAAGGCCGAGTACCGGTACAGGTCTGTTTTATTTTCACTGCAGTACAGCCACGATAAAAATTCTATTTCAATCTTTCAACCGAAGGTTTCGGATGGCGGAAAAGTAATAAATACCGCGGAAAACATGGATTTCAGAAAAAATTACAGTGCGAACATCTCAGTTCCGTTCAATATTACCGATTGGTGGTCTTGGCAGGTAAATATATCCGCAAACAGGATACGGGTCAAAGCCGATTTCCTATCGGAGCCTGTGGATATAACCATTAGCAATTTCTCGTTAAACGGATCTCAGAAGTTTACACTACCCCATCAATTTACCGCAGAAATTTCAGGAATATACCAATCGAAACAATTATTCGGTATCATGGAGATGAGGGCCTTTGGAGGCCTTGACTTTGGCTTGGAGAAAAAAATTCAAGACAGTCGGCTTAGGCTTTCCTTTACCGATATGTTCGATAGTAATAAAATATATATCTCGGCTTCCATCCCGGAAGAAAACCTTAATACGCGCGGTGTTTTAGATTTTGAAACACGGATTGTAAGGATAACCTATTCAAGTAGTTTTGGTAATCGAAAAATGAAACTCAACCGGAGAAATACCACAGGTTCTGAAGAAGAACAAAGGCGCTTTCAATAGGTTTCTTACAACATACTTAAGTTACAACTAGTTGGTATGTTGATATTTAGGAAGGGTGCAGGGCAAGATGGAACGTAGCCGACCACCTTAAAGAGAAGAGATGTTTTACAGCTATTTGTCGATTGTGTACTCCTGCTGAAAAATCCCCAAGTCACTTACTTAGTAGGTCCACTTTAAGTATATATCAGGCAATTCTACGCCTTACCTCCGCCTTAAAGGTAGTAGATGGGGAAATTAATATACCTACCGGTCCGGGACTAGGCATTGGGATAGATCTGGGTTTTATTGACAATCACCAACCGGTAAAAATTTAGAAAAAAGGGATATGAAATAAAAAGGTGACGTAGCGTCCGTCAATAATGACTTCGGATTAGCATACCGAGATAATTTGGTTAATTGAAAGATCCAAATGTGGTGTCGGGTTCGTACATAGAAAGGAATCCAACTCCTACCACATGATACCCTTTTCGAAAGATCTCAAAAGAGGCCTTTTGGCTTCCTCGATAATTCTATCCGTACACGGTGCCCTAGCCCAAGAAGTTCGGGACAATGCTTTTTCCGTTGGACCGCTCGTTACTGCAGGGCTAAAGATAGCGCAAGATGAGCGCAGTGAATACCTGACATCCTTTTCGCAGGTTGGGGCTTTTGTGGGCTATTCCCACGTTTTGAGCACATTTTTTGACGTAAAGGTCACAGGCAGCTTGCTTTCAGGTAGGTTTCACGAGCCGTTTGTTCTTGTGAATTCAGAAGGTCGGCAGATCGGCGAGGTCAACCGACAGCGAGCGCTGCACCTAGAGGTGCTTCCTGTTTGGTATTCAAACCCCAATCGGGTTGGCTACTTGCCGTGCCGCTACCTTTTTTACCTAGGGGCAGGCTCCGGGTTTGCTCTTGGGCGTTTGTCAGTTGCCAACTCGCCGGAACTCACGCCAAATGAGCAGGCGTTGCTTGCTTATGGCTTTTTGGATCGAGGAAACACGGCTCATATGCCGTCGAACAGGGTGTTTGTTCCTGTTTTGATCGGGGTTAGGCAAAACCGAAATGGAAAGGGCGCCCTAGGTATGGAGATCAAACTCAACTATTTTATTCAAGACAAGTTGCCGGCTGGGTCGCAAAATCTTCGGATACCTGCCTGGCTAGAGAGCAAAATATACGTGGCTTTTTGACCTGTTTTGTCCTTAATTTAGTGTACGGTTTATCAAATGAATAACGCCCTTGTTAGTTTCTATATTTCCTCTAATAACTTCGGCCCATTTTTCCTTTCCAACCTTTACCACTCCGACTGACCTTGCGTTTAAGTCCACACGGATTGTCTCCCCGGCACTGGTTTTTACCGGATCCAAGCTGAGTTCAGGTAAAAATCTACCTTCCCCCTGTATGAGGTGGTGATGTAAGAACGCCCGTTTCTGGTCGTTTGGCATTCGTACCAATTCATCGAAACTTGGCTCGGTCATAGTCCGCATTGCGGAATCGGTCGGAAGAAATAGTGTACAGGTCTGATCTCCAATTAAATCTTCCAATCCTTCGGTTTTGATGAATTCGAGAATTAGTTCGATTGCTGCGTCTTGGCCACCGGGGGCCTGCTGCAAAGCTGTCAGGGCAGCCAAATTGTCCGTGTCTATAAATACAATTACCTGATCTAGACCATGAAGTAGCCCATTTTGTGCGTACACATCGGTGAATAGGACGCGCGCACCGTTCAGGTAAGTGGCTCCTTCGGTATTTGTTACTCGGATGTCCGGGCCAAATGCCGATGGAAGGCTTCTTGTCTTTCGTAGGGTGTCTCCAGGCCATGAACCGGGAATGCTGTGGTGCAGGATCAGTTTTTTCAGTATATCGGCTTCAAATTCTTCCAAATCTTTGTTTTCTAGCTTTTCAAACCTTTCAAAGGCTGCATCTTCTGGTGCCAGCATGGTGTGGATTTCCTGAGAGTCATTGAATTGCAGTAGAAGCCCTGATTTTATCAAAGCATTTTCCATTTTTGTGAAAAAGGGGTTTTTGACAATTAGCCCACTCAATGTAGTGGATGTAAGGGTGGGGATGTCTTCACAGCTACCCAGCAGACAGACTAGGATAAAAAGGAATGGGTGTATGGTACGTTTGCTCATGGCTAATAGGTGTTAAATGGCTGATTGGCTCCAAAGGCGAAGGTAATCCCAAGGGTAAAGGAGGCGCTTTTTGGCGTATTTCTACCGGCGATTACCGTCTCTGCGTTTAGCAAAAGGCCCCATCCGCTGCCTACCGGTTTTACGATGTGCAGACCAAGCAAGGAATGGTCAATCCTTGAAAGCAGAAAGTTGCCGTCAAAACCATCGGTGAAGGCGTCCACTCCGCTCAAGCTGCAACGGTGGATTAGAAATAAGTAGGCTACTATATCTGGGTGAACATACCCACTGCGGATGCCTTGGGTTGTTTTGTTGGGTATTTGGCGGGACCAGTATTCCATATTGGCTGAGAGCGCTCCAAAGAGCCCCTCTTCGGATTGCAGGAGAATATCAACTCCAGTGGATATTCCGGTGGCACCATAGCCGATTGCCAAAAGGGATTGCAGGTCAGTCCCGTGCGTGTAGTCGGTCAATGGCAGTGTGATGGAATGGGTGGAGGATACGGAAAGGCTGCCACGAGGGGTAGTGTGCTGAAACAACCTTAGCCAAACCCCCAGATCTATATCCTGAAGACCCGTTGACCGGTTTTTATAGGGCGTGCCGTAAATAAGCCTTTGGTCTGCCTTTCCCCTGTTTTGGATATATCGTGTCTGTGCCTGTATATTGACTCGATCGGAAAGTCCGTATTGCACCATCAGGGATGTGGTAGATGTATTGATTTCATGAAATAGGGGAATGCCGGGCAATAGATCGCTACCCAAGTAATAGCGGGAGGCCATGCCTTTCGTCTCATTTAGACTGAGGATGCCATTGCCCGCACCTAGTAGGGAGGGAAAGAGCAGACCCTGACTAAACCCGTATTCGACCTGTAGTAAGAAGAAAAAAGCCTGTAAATAGGTACGCATGGTTAAGAGATTGGATTCCGTGTGATCGTTGCTAAATACGAGGCGGGGCGACGGGTCGGATTTTGGAGCGTGAAAATAATTTGTCAAATGTTGGTCCCTTGCATTTTATCTGTTTAATTTGATAGTATGTTTTATTTGAGCACCCCTAGAAATGGACATTTTTGAATTCAGAAAATCACTTAAAGATGACTGTTTGCCCCTTGGGTTGTCTGTGCACTTACAGGCGCTTTGGCTGGATGCCAGAGGCGATTGGCAGGGTGCCCATGCCCTAATCGATCAGCTTCCGGACCAATCTTCTGCGTCCCTTCATGCCTATTTGCACCGAAAGGAGGGGGATCAATGGAATGCGGATTACTGGTATTTTAGGGCAGGCGAGAAGCGATTCCAGGGTTCTTTAGAGGAAGAATGGGAGAAACTTGCTAAATATTTTTTGAGCAAGTAGGCTAAACGGCTGATTTAATAGGGTTTTCGTTGATAGAAGGAAATGGCCCTGTGTGGGCCAAAGCTTCTTTGGTCGTTTTTTTATAACTTTACCACCCAAACGTTGCAGAGATTATGAAGATAGCATTGATAGCCCATGATGGGAAAAAGGCGGATATGGTTCATTTCTTAAGTGGCTTTAAAAATGAGCTCGAAGGCATAGAACTGGTGGCTACCGGTACAACGGGTTTGCATATCGAAAAGGCCGGGTTTAAAGTACTTCGCCTGCTTTCGGGTCCGTTGGGAGGGGATGCACAGATTGGAGCGATGGTGGCAGAGAAGCAGTTGGACATGGTCATATTTTTTCGCGATCCGTTGGGTAAGCACCCCCATGAACCGGATGTTCAGATGCTGATGCGCATTTGTGATGTGCACAATGTACCGCTGGCAACGAATCTGGCAGCAGCCGAAATGATGTTTAAGAATCTTATCTAATTGGATATAATGGAACAAAAGACGATAAAGAAGATTGGTGTACTTACTTCTGGAGGAGATGCTCCGGGTATGAATGCCGCCATCCGGGCGGTGATTCGGGCCGGTTTCTACTACAACTTGGAAGTATACGGAATATACCGTGGTTACGAAGGAATGATCAATGACGACATACGGAAAATGGATAGCCGTTCCATCGCCCACGTGCTGGAGCGTGGCGGTACGTTTTTGAAATCTGCACGTAGTCAGGAGTTCCGTACTCCAGAGGGACGAAAGCGTGCATATGACAATCTCCGGAAACACGGTATTGATGCGTTGGTAGTCATTGGAGGGGACGGTTCCCTCACCGGGGCGCATTTGTTCTACAAGGAATTTGGCATTCCTGCAGTGGGGCTGCCGGGCACTATTGATAATGACCTTTTTGGAACAGATTTAACGATTGGATTTGACACAGCCTGCAATACAGCCATTGAAGCGATTGACAAAATACGGGACACAGCTACCTCGCACGATCGACTGTTTTTTATAGAGGTAATGGGAAGAGATGCAGGATTTATCGCGATCAATGCCGGAATAGGCAGTGCGGCGGCGGCTATCTTAATTCCAGAAAAGAAAATGCCTGTAGAAACGCTGATAGAGCGGCTGAAGAGCAGGGAAAAGGCCAAAAAGGAAAGTAACATTGTTATTGTGGCAGAAGGCGGAAAAAGTGGTGGAGCTGCTGAAATAGCCGAGAAGGTGAAAAAGATTTTGCCCACCTACGATATCAAAGTGACTATTCTGGGGCACCTTCAGCGTGGCGGGGCACCCTCGGCATTTGACCGTACCCTTGCTAGTAAACTGGGGGTTTCCGCAGTGGAAGGGTTGCTTCAGGGCAAATACGACGTGATGGTAGGGGTGATCAACAACAAGGTGGTGTTTACCCCGATCAAACGGGCCATCGTAGATGATAAAAAGGTGGATGAAGAAGAATTGCGTATAGCAGGGATCTTATCTACCTAATGCAAAAAAGGAGGCCATTATCGGCCTCCTTTTTTATTTTTTAGTTTCTGTTGATAGCATTTAGCATATCGAACGCCAACTCCAGGCGCTTGGAGAAATTTTCCTCGCCTTTTCGTAACCAAACCCGTGGATCGTAATATTTTTTATTTGGATTGTCTGATCCTTCTGGATTGCCTAGCTGGGATTGAAGGTACCCTTCTTTTCCTTTGTAGTATAAAAGAATACCTTCCCAGAATGCCCATTGCAAATCGGTGTCAATGTTCATTTTGATGGAACCGTAGCTGTTTGCCTCGCGGATCTCTTCCACCGACGAACCGGAACCTCCGTGAAACACGAAATTAACCGGCTTACCACTGGTTCCGAATTTTTGATTGATATAATCCTGTGAGTTTTTCAGAATGATCGGTTTGAGCGATACATTTCCGGGCTTGTATACGCCGTGCACGTTGCCAAAGGCTGCCGCTACGGTAAAGAGGTCACTGACTTTTTTAAGTTCTTCGTAGGCATAGGCCACTTCTTCGGGCTGGGTGTATAGTTTGGAGCTGTCCACGTCGGTGTTGTCCACTCCATCTTCTTCTCCACCTGTAACGCCCAACTCAATTTCAATCGCCATTTGAAGTTTGGCAAATTCCTTGAAGTAATTAACAGAGATCTCGATGTTTTCTTCAATGGGCTCCTCAGAGAGGTCCAACATGTGCGAGCTAAACAACGGCTTTTTGAAGGCTTCATAGAACGCCTTGCCTTCTGCAAGCATGCCGTCTATCCAGGGTAGTAGTTTCTTGGCAGCATGGTCGGTATGCAATACGACAGGTACACCGTAGGCTTCGGCCATCTTATGCACGTGCATGGCACCGGAAACGGCACCTGCTATGGAACCCTGTTGTTTGTCATTCGGAAGACCCTTTCCAGCAAAAAACTGAGCCCCGCCGTTGGAAAATTGCACCATTACCGGAGAGTTTACTCTCTTGGCACTTTCCAATACCGCGTTTACAGTGTTGGTGCTGATACAGTTTACCGCGGGCATGGCAAATTCACTTTCCTTGGCATACGCCAACAGGTCTTTTAATTCCTCACCAAACTTTACTCCAGGTTTGAATTTCATAGTCGATTAATTAAGGTATTTGATATAATGAGACCGATTTTAAAAATAAAAATCGGCAAATATGCCTCAAAGATACTAAATACGGCGTTCAATCGCTGGGCTAGGAGGGATTTATTGTTGATTTTTTCAGGGGATTTCTTTTTATATTTGACTTATGGAAAGAATCACTATAACGGGCGTTCCCGAGCACTTTAATTTGCCTTGGAGAAGATTGGTAGAGTCACAACCGTTTAAGGATCAGGAGCTACTCGTTGAGTGGGTGGATGAACCCCGTGGGTCAGGTGCGATGAACCAAGCGATACGGGATGGGTCTACGGATATTGCCCTAGTCCTTACGGAGAGTTTTGTAAAGGATAGCATAGGGGGCAATCCCGGAAAGATAGTAGGGTACCACGTGGTTTCTCCTTTGGTTTGGGGCGTTCATATTTCTGCCAAGGCAACCCAACGCCCGCTGTCTGAGGTTAGAAATGTCCCCTTTTTGGTTAGTCGGATGGGTTCGGGGTCTCATTTGATGGCCCACCTGTTGGCAAAACGGGAGGGATGGACCATGGAAGACCTAGAGTTTCAGGTAGTCGGAAACTTGGATGGCGCGAGACGTGAGTTTAGGTCCTCGCTTTCAAAGCTATTTCTATGGGAAAAGTACACCACCCAACCGCTTGTTTCTAAAGGAGAATGCAGAAGGATTGGTGAAATCCCGACCCCTTGGCCTTGTTTTGCGATTGTAGCCTCTGGGCAGGCGTTGCAGCAGCATCCTGACAAGCTCCGCCTGATATGTGATCGCCTGTATGTGGAAAACCGTCGGATCATGGAGGAAGGGGATACCTCAGTTTTGGAAATACACCAACGATATGCCATTAGCCTTGAGGATGTGAGGGAATGGTTTGCACAAACGAAATGGGCTGTGGGCCCACAGGTAGACGCATCATCGTTGGTGCAGACCATGCGTACACTCTTGGAATTGGGCCTTGTCGATCAAACGGTTCCCGTAGAGACTTTAGTTGATACGCGGTTTGTGACGCTTACCTAGCCAAGTTAAATAGGACCTAGGGGTTTGGGAATCCATGCAAAATTTGCGTGCTGTCCGCAAGCGGAGTAACTCCATGTGAGGGGCTGGAGAGTTTTTTTACTTGTTCCACCTTCTGGTTTTCTGTCTTTTTTGTGCAGTTTTGTAGCATTTTGGAAGATTCATCCGTCCTGGAAATACGTACAGCACTTACCCTATCTACCTATGAATCTACGGAACTTTATTTTGCCGTCACTTTTTGTTTTATGTTTGTATGGATGCAAAGTCATTGACGATCCCATTCCAGCGGGATCATCGTTGGAGGTTCCTCGATTGAGATCCGAAGTGGTGGATGCTCGCTCTGTGAAGCTAAGCTGGCATGCCATCCTACTCTGTCCTGGATTCAACTGTCCTGCGTGGGTGGATGCAACGTTTTACGATGTTTTTTTTCGACAGCAAGGTGAGGAGGCCTACGAGCTTGCAGCTACCCTTGCGTCTGAGGTGAAAAGTTTTGTAGTGTCCGAGTTGGAAGAAGGGAGGGTGTATGAGTTTTTGGTTCGCGCACGAAGGGCCGGTCGGGAAACATTTACAAACTCCGTGGTATCCTCACCGTTTTCCATAGGTCAGTCTAATACTGTATTCATGTTGCCGGATGCCACCCGCATTTTTATGCCGGTGGCTTCACCGTCGGGTGATGTGCTGGCCTATGTCGCGGATTATCCGGTAAATCCGGGTGCCAATCGGCCGGGGCAAAGCATCTATTTGTACGATTTCCAATCAGGAAGCCACGAGTTGATTGCTGCCAGTAGCTTTGAACCTTCGTGGTCTGCTACTGGAGATAAACTGATATATTCTACCTCTCGGAATCTTTCAGCGGTAGGATCTCCTCATTATCTACCCAAACATATCGAGGTATATGACAGAGTTTCGGGGGAGAGGCACAAGGTTTTGGAGGGCAACTATCGAAGTTCTTATCCGGTTTTTGGCGATTCTGAGTATACGGTTTACTTCTTTTCCGATTCCCTGGAGCAGTGGGAAAATGGGATTTGGAAATTGGATGTAGTTCGGGGAGAAAAGCAACTAATACTTCCCCGGATCGAAGGAGATTACGTTGGACATGTGTCGTATAGTGCATTGACCTTTTGCCCATTCAGAGGAAGGCTAGCTTATAATCGACCGGTTATCAATGAGCGATCCTGGCGACTGGTGTACGATGTGGCTGGTTTTGAGACCAGGGATGGGTACCGGAAAGCTACTTGGGTGGCATCTGATGGACAGGACCTACTCCCTGCATTTAACCCGTTTAAGGAGGGGTGGGTGGCGTTTATTTCTGACCGATCCGGCAGCAATGAAGTTTGGGTAAAGCAGATCGATACTGGCCTCAAAGCTCAGTTAACAAGTTTCGGTCAGGATTTTTATATAGGATTTGCTGGAGGCAGTGTAAGCTGGGGCGATGGTGGGGAGGCCATTTATGTGGTAGGTGTCAATCGAGATGGAGACTATGAGGTGAAGCGGGTAGAGGTAGGCAATTTATACTGATTATCCAGATTTTGGACACATGCCACTGAACTGCTTTGGCCGACCCATTTGGAGATGCATTCGTTTTTTCAGGGCCGCGCTGACGGATAGGTTGTTTTCAGCAAACCACCGCCAAAGCAATTAATTTGGAGTTATAGCGATGTCGATCCAAGAAATGATTGCTGAAATAGGCATTTAAAGTGTGGGAAGTTTGTAGAAGTGGTCACCATTTCGTTGATTTAGGTACAATCTTTCCTTTGTCAACATGAATTACAAATCCTACACGCTCCTATCCATTTGCCTCGCGCTGTTTCAATGTCAAGTTAAGGACTCCGTACAAGTCCAAGAATACCCATCATTTAGTGGAGTCTATCCACATTTGGCGTACTACAACGAAGAAGGAGAATGTGGAACCGGTGCGGTAGTGCCCTGGGCTGACCGTCTTTGGGTGATCACCTATGGTCCTCACCTCCCCTTTGGTTCGTCTGATAAACTCTATGAAATCACCCCAGAGCTGGAACAAATCGTACGGCCCGAGAGCATCGGAGGAACGCCGGCTAACCGGAAGATTCACCGAGAAAGCCAGCAGCTGTTTATAGGGCCTTACGCCATCGATAAGCAGGCCATTGTTCGAACAATCTCTTACGAAACTATGCCTGGTAGGCATACGGGTATCGCCAGGCACCTGACCGATCCGGAGAATAAAATCTATTATGCTACCATGGAGGAGGGTTTTTACGAGGTAGACGTCCATTCATTGGAGGTCAGGGAGTTGTATGAAGACGCCAATGTGGGGAATAAAAAGGCAAGAGATACGGACAGCAATCCTCCTGGAAGTTTGTTGTTAGGTGCCCATGGAAAAGGGGTGTATTCCGGCCAAGGGGTGATGGTCTATTCCAATAACGGTGAGTCGGGACAAAAGGCCCTGGAGCAGTTTGATATCGAAGCCGGTTCGCTCTCGGAATGGGACGGAGAATCTTGGACACTTGTGAGGAGAAACCAATTTGTGGAGGTCAGCGGGCCAGGAGGAATCTATGGCAATGCCGACCCGGCCAACGATCCCATTTGGGCTACTGGCTGGGACCACAAGTCGGTGCTTTTGGGGGTTAGGAATCCCGCAACTGGCTGGGATTTTTACCGTTTGCCAAAGGCCAGCCACAGCTACGACGGTGCGCACGGATGGAATACCGAGTGGCCTAGAATCCGGGATATAGGCACCGCGGAGAACCCGGATTATTTGATGACCATGCATGGGATGTTTTGGAAATTTCCCCAGAATTTTAACGCAAAGCACGCGGCCGGAATCCGTCCACGTTCAGCCTATTTGAAGGTAATTGGCGATTTTGCAAGGTGGAACAACCGACTGGTTTTTGGCTGCGATGACTCTGCGCAAAAGGAGTTTTTGAACAAACGCAGTGCAAAAGGAAATATTGAAGGTCCTGGCCAATCCAATTCAAATCTCTGGTTTACCGACTTCGACTTACCGGACAACTTAGGCCCTGCAATAGCGAATGGTTCCATATGGCTTTCGGAAGAAGTGAATGCTAACACACCTTCTGAACCCATGCTTTTTGCCGGGTGGGACCAAACTACCATGTGGCTGAAAAACGAAGGGAAGAAAGCTGTCAACTTCCAATTGGAGGTAGATAGATCGGGAACTGGCGATTGGGAGTCATTTACATCCGTTTCGGTAACCGGAGGAGGAGCTACGGTGCTTACCTGGGGTCAGGAGAAAAAAGGAGAGTGGGTGAGAGTCAAAGTGGACAAACCGACCAAAGCCACGGTACACCTTTCCTTCGCAGATCAGGATCAACGGGGAAAATACCTGAAGGGTATTTTTGACGGAGTTCAAACTAATTTCAATGAGCCGCTTCAAGCGGGTTTGCTATATGGTTTGGGAGACAATCGACGAAGCCTGGGCATTGCGGCCGATGATACGTATTACGAGCTGGACGGTGCCATGCAGTTGGTACAAAAGCAGGATCCTGAGACTTTCAATTTTATCCGGGAAAGCTTCGCCATTCCCAAGAATGTGTTTGAGGTAGATAAGGCATCAGTTTTGGTGACCGACGACAAGGGAAGAAGGTGGCGGTTGCCTTTAGGCGACGAAAAGTTTACGACGCCCTCACTATCCGGTCAACTGAGAATATGCCGTGAAGTTGCTACCGAGCGGGATTTATTCAATTGCCACGGTACCTTCTACGAGTTGCCGGCCGAGAATGCCGATGGATACGCCAAAATCCGTCCCATATCGTCTCACAGCCTACTGATCAATGACTATGTCTCTTATCGGGGATTATTATTGCTTTCCGGAGTTGACCCAAATGCAGCATCCAAAAATCCACATATCGTGGTGTCTGATGACAAGAAATTGGCCTTGTGGGCGGGGGTGATTGATGATCTCTGGAAGCTGGGCAAACCCGTTGGCAAAGGAGGTCCCTGGAAGGATTCCGCTGTCAGGGCCAATGAGCCTTCCGATCCCTATTTATTTGGCTATTACGATAACAAGAAGCTGGAATTATCCCACCAAAGTGCCGTACCGGTAACCTTTGAGATCCAATTTGAACCGATAGGGCACGGTCCTTGGATGACTTGGCAGGAAGTAACTGTAGAACCCGGTAAAGCCTTTGTCCATGAGTTTCCCAAAGGATTTGAAGCCCGATGGATCCGATTTGTAAGCAAAAGTGACTGTATTGCGACGGCTTGGTTGACTTATTATTGATGCGTACCTTCGGTATGATGGGAGAGGCAGTAGGTTATGCGGCCTATGTGGCCAAGGCATTCGGTACAAGTCCCCGTGGTGTTTATGCAAATCATTTGGATACCTTTATGGGCATCATCGAATCGCCGCTTAACATACTCCCGGTAGTTTCCTTGCCCAAAAACTAGTAAATCGGCCCAACATTGTCACACTAGATCACTGCTTCTTCGATGCAATCCCTGGATTATATATCTATCTTGGTTTTTACGTTTATTATTCTTACCGCTGGGCTTTCGTTTGGCGCGAGGGGTAGTGACATGAAATCTTTTTTTGCAGCGGGAGGTGCAGTACCATGGTCCATCAGCGGCCTGTCCCTGTTTATGAGCTTTTTTTCTGCAGGGACATTCGTGGTTTGGGGATCTATTGCCTATCAGTGGGGTTTTGTGGCCATCACCATACAGATGACCATGTGCCTAAGCGGGTTCCTGATCGGAAGGTGGCTGGCACCCAAGTGGAAACAGGCCGGGGTATTGACAGTAGCGGAGTATCTGACACGTCGTTTTGGAAAATCCACCCAGCAGTATTACACCTACCTGTTCCTATTGCTGTCCCTTGGCTACACAGGTGCCTTCCTCTACCCCGTGGCCAAAGTCCTGAATGTGGTGACCGGAATGGATATCTACTGGTCGATTTGGATGCTGGGAGGTATGATCATGGTGTACACAGCCGTCGGCGGTCTTTGGGCCGTGGTGGTGACGGACGTGCTACAGTTTGTCATCCTGACTGCCGCCGTGCTGATCGTTTTGCCCTTGGCCTTCACAAAGGTGGGAGGCGTCGAACGCTTTATTGCCGATGCGCCGGATACCTTTTTTCAGGTATTTAACGGGGAGTACACCCCGGTATTTATCGTGGCCTTTATCTTGTACAATACGATTTTTATCGGGGGTAATTGGGCCTATGTACAGCGGTATACGTCGGTGGCGACGGTCCAATCTGCCCGGAAGGTCGGCTACCTGTTTGGAGCTTTATATCTGGTTAGCCCCTTTATTTGGATGGTTCCGCCCATGGTCTATCGCTTGATAGATGATAGTTTGCTCGGATTGGATGCCGAGGGTGCCTATCTTCGTATGTGCATGGAAGTGCTGCCGGTTGGCATGCTGGGGCTGATGCTGGGAGGTATGGTCTTTGCCACCGCCAGTTCTGTGAATACGTCGCTGAACCTGGCCGCCGCCGTGTTGACCAACGATGTGTACAAGCCGCTTTTTCCCCGAATATCGGAAAGGAAGCAGATGAAGTTTGCGCGTGTGGCGACGCTGGCTTTTGGGTTGGGAACAATAGGTGTGGCCTGTTTGGTGCCCTTGGCCGGGGGAATTGTGGAAGTGGTGTTGAGCATCGGTGCCGTCACGGGAGGTGCACTTTATGGCCCGGCAATTTGGGGTCTTTTTTCTCCCTATCACACCGGAAAGTCCATTCTCCGTATCACCTTGATTAGTTTAATCGTCAACGTAGGCTTTAAGTTTGGCCTTTTTGGGGTACTGCTGGACAGAAGCAGTGAGATGTTGTTGGGCGTGCTGTTGCCGATTGTTTTGCTGGCTGTTTTTGATATTTACATGCGGTTTCAGGGAAAACGCCCCACCCTACAAAACGTGGAGGTTCTTGCTGATACGAAGGAAGATATCCAATCGGGGTTGGAGCAAAATGCGTATGGTGTAAGGGTTATTGCCTATGCGCTGATGGCTACCTCGGTCATGTTTATTGTGCTGGGTTTTCTCACCGATGAGTTGGCTGCTTGGATGATATGGTTTTTTGGCGGAGCCATACTGGTATTGGGAGTAAGGCTATTAAAGTCAAGTGGCATGGAAAAAGGAGCATTAATTAAGAAATAACAATATCAGTATGATAAGAGAGGAGTCTAGTTCCGGAGTAAGAAAATTGAAGACCGATGAGATCTTTTCCGACTTGGTAGTAGTGGGTGGTGGTATGGCCGGAGTGTGCTGTGCGATTACAGCCGCCCGTCAGGGTGTCAAAGTAACTTTGGTGCAGGACAGGCCCGTTTTGGGAGGGAATGCCTCCTCCGAAATCCGACTGTGGATCCTTGGTGCCACCTCGCACATGGGAAACAACAACCGATGGGCCAGGGAAGGGGGCGTAATCGATGAGATCTTGGTGGAGAATATGTACCGCAATCCCGAGGGCAACCCATTGATCTTGGATACGGTGCTGATCGAGAAAGTGACGGATGAACCCAATATCCGATTGCTTTTGAATACGGCGGTTTATGAGGCCGAAAAATCGGACGATGGCACGATCCGTGCCGCAGAAGCCTTTTGCAGTCAGAATAGTACGCGCTATCGGCTGCTTGCTCCTTTGTTTGTCGATGCATCTGGGGATGGGATTCTGGGTTTTCTATCCGGTGCCGCCTTCCGCATAGGAGCAGAAGGAAAGGAAGAGTTTGACGAGCAATTTGCGCCAGATACACAGTACGGCGAGCTGCTCGGTCATTCACTTTATTTCTACAGCAAGGATACCGGCAAACCCGTTCGGTTTGTTGCTCCTTCCTACACCCTGAAGACGTTGGATCAGCTTCCCCGTTTCAAATCCTTCAACCTGAAGCAGCACGGCTGTTGGCTTTGGTGGGTGGAGTATGGTGGGCGCCTGGACACCATCCACGAGAGCGAACGGATCAAATGGGAGCTTTGGAAAGTTATCTACGGTATTTGGCACCACATCAAAAATTCCGGTGAATACCCCGAAAAGGAAAACCATACTCTGGAGTGGGTGGGTACCATCCCCGGAAAGCGGGAGAGCAGGCGGTTTGAAGGGGACTTTATGTTGACCCAAAAGGACGTGGTCGAGCAACGGCATCACTACGATGCGGTCTCTTTTGGTGGGTGGGCGCTGGATTTACATCCCGCAGATGGCGTTTATGGGGAAAAGCCGGGCTGTACCCAGTGGCATAGCAAGGGAGTGTACCAGATTCCCTACCGGACCATGTATAGCCGAAATATCCAAAACCTGTTTCTTTCCGGACGGATTATCAGCGCAAGCCACGTGGCCTTTGGTTCTTCCCGCGTCATGGCCACCTGTGCTCATAATGGGCAGGCAGTCGGTATGGCGGCTGCTATTTGCAAAGAACACGGGTTGTTACCGAAAGACCTTGCTTCGCCCGAACTGATCCGGGAACTCCAGCGAAAACTGGTTACGGAAGGACAGTATATTCCTGGGTTTAGATTAAGCGATTCCGACGAACTCGCGCATCAGGCAGACGTCCAGGTTTCTTCCACGTATCAACTAGTAGACTTACCCTTTGATGGACCTTGGCGAAAGCTGGATTTTGCGATGGCCCAAATGCTACCAGTATGCAAGGGACCGATGCCAAAGATAACCGTTCAGTTGCAAGCGGATACATCCACACAGGTTACTGTCCGGCTGATGGCTGCTGCCAAGCGGGGTAATTTCACACCCGAAGTAGTGCTGAGCGAAACGGTTCTTTCGCTGGAAGAGGGCGTTCAACAACGGGAGATTGCGTTCGATTACACGCAGGAGGAGGAATCCTATCTTTTCCTGGCTTTCTCTCCCAACAGCGAGGTAGCCGTCAGGCAAAGTCTAACCCGGCTGACCGGATTGATTGCGGTATACCAGCGGTTTAACAAAGAGGTGGCGACGAGCAGCCTGCAATCTCCCCCCGATGGAATTGGCATTGAATCGTTCGAGTTTTGGCTACCGGAGCGCAGACCAAACGGGCATAATCTGGCATTCTCCTTGAGTGAACCCCTGTTGGTGTATGAAAAGGATCAGCTGACCAACGGTGTCTTTCGACCTACGACGGCCGTCAATGCGTGGGTGGCGTCTACAGACCAACCGCAAAATTGGGTGGAATTGACCTGGAAGGAGCCGCAGCAGATTGGAAAGATCAAGCTGTACTTCGATACCGATTTCGATCATCCCATGGAATCCACACTGTTAGGACATCCGGAATCTGAGATGCCGTTTTGCATACAGCGCTTTCAAATAATGGATGGAAGCGGACGAGTCTTGACTGCTGTAGAAGACAATCATCAGACCATCTACACCTTGCTTTTGGCAGAACCCCTGGAGACGGATGCCATTCGAGTGGAGGTGACGCATCCTCATCCAAACATTCCTGCCGCGCTATTTGGTATCACCTGTTTTGCTTCTAAGATATGATCATTAAATTCTATTTTACTGTCTATGTCCTGTTATTTTGTTCAGTACTGGTTTTCGAATCCGTATCACAGCAAAACCTTTCTTTTTCCGGCGTAGCTTCCGTAAGTTCGGAAGAAAACGGTCATGGAGCCTCCCTTGCGTTGGATGCCGATGAAAAGACTAGCTGGCGAAGTAGTCAGGAGGATCCTAGCCCATGGATTACCGTTCGCTTACCCGGAGCTACCGAGGTGGTATCCGTAGCGCTGACAATGGGACCAATGAACGTCAGTGAACAGGTGCAGCTTCAGTACCTACTAAATGGTGAATGGCGGAAAGTTGAGGATGTGGAGTTGGCATCGGTACAGCAACTGGAGGTTGAGCTCAGCAAACCGCTGTTGATCGACCGACTTCGGCTACAATCCATGGATGCTTTGCGGCTCGATATTGCCATGTTTAATCTGATCGGCCAATCCTATGTCGACGAGTCGGTGGGTGAGGTGAAAAAGATTTTGGTTAACCAGAGTGGCTACAACCTAAATAGGCCCAAGGGGTTTACTGCGCCAGAAATCTCCGATGGAACCTCCTTTCGTATTTATTCTGCGGATCGTCCCAATCTAAGCCTTTACGAAGGCCAGGTATTTGGTGGCAAGGGCTATTTTCATGACTTTAATCCCGAGTCGGAGGATGAGTTTTTCATTGGTATCGGAGAGTTAACCTCCTTTCCCTTTCGAATTGGGCCCAATTGGCTGGAGCGGGTCACTTACAGACCCATGGTGGACTTTATGTTGGGAGCTCGGCACTTGGTCGGGAATGTGACGGAAAAACGCCCCCTGTCTTTCGAATGGCGGGACGGAGATTTTTTTAACTGGTCCCTTCAGACACTGGTAGCCATGTACCTTTCCAATCCAGAGGCCTACAACCGCATGGAGGTGAAGGGCAGCTATGTTTCCAACGATTCTTACCCAGCAGAGTACCGGGGTCTTTGGGGTACATTGGATCCATTTGCGCCCGGCACGCCGGATGTCGTGCAGCTGATCCACTGGGATGCGGACGTGAAGGTCTCCATGAAGCTGGACCATGAGATGCAAAAGGCCGAGTTGGCACATTTTCTATATGTGTGGCCTTACCTTAGTCAGTGGCTTCCTAGGCAAAATTTCGAATCGGTCTATGCCTTTGCCAAGTCAGTATGGACCAAATCCGATGTTTCTGCACATGCTAATTCTATTTACGATACCAGTCCGGAGCATGATTTGCTAAGCCTAAAAACCCAGCTAGGCACTACAAAGGGTGAGATGCCTCCGGGTTTTTCGGTGATACCGAATTTGATGATGTATGAGGCAGCCCGGAAAATGGGTGAAGAAGATGCCGACAAATACTTCGACGCTGCCTATCGGCAGATGGAATGGATAGTTGAACATCTAGATTGGGAGGATCCAATGACCACGAAAGGGCAGCGTACGTCCGAGCACGTAACCATGCGGGCTTTTCAGTTTTTTTATTCCCAATACCCCGACCGGCATCCGGCTGGTTTACAGGAGAAGGTAAGCGAGTGGGCTAAGGTTGCCATTTCCCGATCTGATAATATGTGGGATTTCCGAAAGTATTCCGATGAAGAGTGGACGCCACCTGGGTGGAACGAAACAGGCAATATACTCGGGTTTCCCGCCGCTGCTTTTGCTGCCATGATGATTTTGGATGACCCTTCCTTGGTGGATGGACTGGAGTTGCTGGCTTGGTCTCACTTGGAAAATGCTTTTGGGCGTAACCCTACCGGCAGGCATTATTCGTACAAGGGTCCGGAGGAGATAGAAGGAGTTGATTTGGGATGGTATAGCCGGCATAGAGGAGGGATTGGACTTCTGGACGAACTTCCGTTGGTCTTCGATGGATCGCCCAAATCGTTTCACTATCCCAATAATCCCGAAGTGGGTAATCTTGGATGGACGGAAGGCTGGGTGCAATTCAATACTGCATTTAATGTCAGTATGGCGTATATGGCCGCCTATTACACCGAATTAACAGTGCAGCCTTTGAGCAAAAGGCAGCGGTTGATTCGGCTTAGGGTACCCCTAAACATGAACTACGATTCCAAAGACTGTTTGGATTTGTTGGTGGGGAATCAGTCAAGTTCCTTTATTCCTATCCCACTCTGCGAGGAAGGTAGGTTTTCCGAATATTTGGTGGGGACTGTTGCCATTCAAGGAGGAAAGATCGTCACGCCGAAAGGAAACCTACGGATAGGCGAAGACGAAATAGCTACAATTAACTATGGAAAAGGCTATTTCAGAAATACCAGAAAGTTATGGTAGGTTGCCGATTCCTGTGGTCTGTTCATTTCCCAAAGGCGCTCACCAAATCGGTCGAATGGTTGGCTTTCAAAAAATGCAGTTAGCAAAAAAAGGAGGAGGCAAAATACCTCCTCTTTTTTACTTCCAACTTATTAAAGGTAGCTGAAAAAATACCCTAGTTGCTCTTTAACGATCCTATTCCAACGTGGGGTAGGGGACTCCGAGTTGTTCCAAATAGGAGTCGTATTTTTCTTCGTCGTAGTAGAATTTTTCGAGTTGGGGCCTGTAGAGGTCCATCAGTCGTTCATTAAGAAATATGGCAGGTTCATCGCTATCGGCCATCAGCGGCTGATACTGCGTAGATTTTGTCTGAACTTCCCTGAAATAGGTCCAGGCCTCCTCCAACAATTGGGGTTTGAGAAGCAGGTCGAGTACGGTCAGTGCTTCCACTTTTGCTCCGGCCAGTACGCCTTTGTGTGCTATGGGTGTGGCCATGGCCACCGCATTTGTCCAGTGGTGTCCAGGCAGATCGGGTGCATTTGCAGGGTACCGTAGTACGACGGTAGGCAGGTTCCACGAAACGTCTCCGATATCATCTGATCCGCCCCCCATGGAGAATGTGGCTGGACCTCTGAACTCGGAAAGTTCCGTCAACAAGCCGGTTTGCGCATCGCCTTTTTCGGGGTTGATGTGCTTTTGCACTGCCTTTGCCAACGCTTGGTCCGCATCGCTCCAATCGGGTAGACCGACCTGCTTGATGTTTTCATTCATGGTTTCGGCGATGGTCTTGTTGAAGTGCCCCGGCCAGGAAGACCCCATGATATGGTGGGTTACAGTGGTTTTGGTCATCATGGCCGCTCCCTCGGCGATACGGATTGCGTCTTCGTACAGACCCAAAATCTTTTCGTAGGTCCTTTCTCGAAGAAAATACCAAACCGAAGCCGTTGCGGGTACCACATTGGGTTGATCACCGCCATCCATAATTACGTAGTGGGAGCGCTGGGTAGGAGGCAGATGCTCTCGATAGTAATTCCAGCCAGCGTTCATCAATTCTACCCCGTCCAGTGCACTTCTGCCGTTCCAGGCACTGGCACCGTGTGCCGTTTGCCCCTCAAAATCAAACCGTACAGAAACCAGTCCATTGTTACCTGAGTCACCCCAAGAGACCCCAAGGTTGCTGCTTACATGGGTAAAGATGCAGGCATCTGCTTCGGCAAATATACCAGATCGAACCAAGTATGCCTTGCCGGCAAGCTGCTCCTCGGCTACACCGGGCCAGATCATGAGGGTGCCCGGTATGTTTTCGCGTTCCATGATGTTTTTCAGAGATATCGCTGCCGCAATGCTTAGGGGTACTCCGGAATTATGCCCTTCACCATGTCCAGGAGCCCCCTTTACCAAGGGTTTGTGAACAGCGACTCCGGGAGTTTGGTTTGTGTTGGGGAGCCCATCAATATCGGAACCTATGGCAATAAAAGGTTTGCCTGAACCCCAAGTAGCTGTCCAAGCAGTAGGCATCCCGGCAACCCCCCGGGCAATAGTAAACCCCTGTGCTTCCAAAACACCTGTCAAGTATTTAGATGTTTCGTATTCCTGAAACCCCATTTCGGCAAAACTAAATACTTTGTCAACCATCACCTGAACCAGTTTTTCCTGTTTTTCGACCTCCTGAAGAAGTTCTTTTTTCAGTTGATTTATTTTGGCCTGTTTTACCTGACCAAAAGAAATAAGGGGCACACAAACCCAGATGAAAATGGACACGAGCTTTTTTATTGGCATAGTCTTGGGGGTTGGTTAGTGCGAATCGATGGAGTGATCATGGCTGCAAATTGGTTCCAACCAGTTTTGGCCGCTTTCTCCGATAGGTGCACCTGCGGGAGCTGCCATGGGCGACAGCATGGTGACTTTTTCCTGTGGATTGGCGAAGAACCCGTCAAGCATGGCCAAGCAATATTGATTGTGTGCCATTTGGTGGATATTGGAAGTGCTCTGCGAACCAATCCAATTTTTGATCTCCCTTACTTTGAGCATAGCGATCGCTCTTGCTTGGGAGGAGGCGTCCGAATCCATGGAAAGCATGAGCAGGTGTTGGAGCGTTAGCTTGGCCACTACCCGTTGTATTTCACCTTCGTACCCATTTTTTATTGTACTTTTCCATGTGTCGGTGATCAGTTGGTCAATCACTTGGTGGAGGCCAGGAAGGCTGCTGTCCCAGGCATGTTGGTTTACCAGACGCGATGCCCGTTCAGGATGTAGCAGCAGCGTCAAGGTGTGGTTCGCGGCGATTTCAGCCGGTGACAGGATATCGAATACCAGCCCGGTGTTTCGGTTGAATACCTCTCTCGCATTGGCCGCAAAGCCGTATGGGCGGGGGGGGATCAGTGAAACCACGTTTTTTGGAAGGGCCAAGGTCTCTGGTTTCAGGGTATTCATTAGGGATTTCAAAGCGCGGTTTTGCTCTGCGGCAGGTACCGTCTCGATAGGGGAGCCTGATTCACCTCGAAGCATGTACGTATACGAAAGACCCGCCACCACCTTGGCAGCCGCTTCTACCTGATACCTGTGAAACATATACATGGGTACCAGTACCTCCTCCAAATTAGCCATAGGGGTGCCTACAGGGATTTTACTGGCTGAAAAATTATCCAGAACAATCTTGCGGATTTTCATTTTATGATCCAGTTCATCCACGGCGTTGGAGCCATTATCCCAGAGGTGGTTCTGTGGATGTGCACTGCCTGGTGGCCGTGCGTCCTGATCGGAAAGGAACTTCATGCCCTTTGCCTGATATTCTTTGACCAGATTATCTATTTCCGTGGCTTCATCCGAGCCGGCAGGAAAGGTCGCGTAGGCAATTTTGATGGCTACTTTATCCCATTCTCCGATGCCTTCTGGATAGGCGTCTGATATATCGATGCGGTTATCGGCCGTTAGCTTTACCGTAGGATGTGGGTAATCCATTACGGATGCTCTGCCGAAGGTACTGGCGATGTAGTTGTGAGGTAAGCCCAATGTGTGACCGACTTCGTGGGCGGCTAGTTGACGCATCCGTGCTAGTGACATTTCCATCAGCGCAGGATTTTCCGAACCTTCGTCAAATTCACCCACCAGACCTTGGGCCAACAAATAATCCTGTCTAACCCTAAGAGAACCGAGTGTCACTTTTCCCTTGATGATTTCACCGGTTCTGGGGTCTGTGACACCGCCGCCATAGGACCATCCACGACTGGAGCGGTGGACCCATTGTACCAAGTGGTATCGTATATCCATTGGGTCGGCATCCTCAGGTAATAGCTTTACTTCAAATGCATTTTTAAATCCTGCTTCCTCGAATGCCTCTGCCCACCATTTGGTACCCTCCATTAGGGCCGTGCGTATGGGTTCTGGCGTTCCAGGATCTATGTAATACACGATAGGCTCCACGACTTCGCTGACAGCTGCACTGGGATCCTTTTTTTCGAGACGGTGTCGGCGGATATAGCGTTTGGTGATTGATTCATCCACAGGGGTGGCGTAGTCGTAAAAGCTTACGGAATTGATTCCAGCACGTGGGTCAAATAAGCGGGGCACGTAATTATCGTCTGGCAATTCTACAAAGGAGTGATGCATGCGTAAGGTCACCGCGTTGGTGGAGGGGGTTACCTCCCGCAGGTAGGGGCCGGCTTGGTCACCGGTGAGCGTGATAGTAGCTTCTATTTCGGTGTTTTTAGGAAAGCTTTTGGTTCGAGGCAGGTAGATGGCACTACGTGAGACGTCTAGGCGATAGCTGCCCTGTCGGGTTCTACTGATCGCTGCTGCCGCACCTGCCGCATCTTGGAGAAAAAAGGTGGTGCCGTCCACCAGAATTTTCCCGCCTTCTTCGGCGGAAACTTCAAAGCCCCAATGAACCGATTTGGCAAAGGACTCCTCCACGGCTTTCTTTTCCATTTCGTTGTCGGTAACGGCTCTGTAACCGTAATTGGGTTCTGTCAGTAGTACTTTATTGCCTGACCGCTCGAATTTGACCACATGAGAAGGAAGAATTCGTCCTCTATCCAAGCCGATATCGTTGGATCCCAAGCCTGCGGCTAAGGAGGGGTAGTAAAGAATTTCTTTATCCAATTCGGAGAGTTCCATCCACAATTTGCCTTTCTTGCCATCCCAATAGAGGGTTATAAAACCAGGCATTTTTTCCATTCCTTCGGTAAACGAGGCGATTGTGGGTGTGTTTTGGGCCAAAACCTTACCAAAACCTCCTCCCAGATGGGAGGAGGTGATCAGTAAGATTAAACCACAAATCAACCTACTGATTGTTGTTTTCATCATTGGTTTAAAGTTATCGCTGAGTAGGTAAAAGGGAAAAGTCCCAAGCTAGCGCATCACCCGCCTATGTCCTTAGATTTACCATCATTTCAGCCACCGTACTCAAGTATTTTTCCTTTACTAGTGGATCGGGGGTGGTGTCCCAGTTCCCATCAATGCCGTTTCCACCGATCATAATGCCATCTCTTCGGGGTATGAAGTACACGCCACCCATATTGGCACGGTAGGTGAGTTCAGGCTGGGGAATGAGGAAGCAGAGTTGACCGGATACAGGCATCAACTCTTCATCACCAAAGATTTCTTGTGATCCGAGTCCCGTACAGTTTACAATGCAGGAATGGGGTAGGGCGTCCACGTCCTCCGGCTTTGTGAAGGTCCGAACTTCAATCTTTCCACCTGCCAGAAGGAAATCGTCCCTCATCATCTTTAAGTAGGATGGGATATTGAAGATTGTGGTTGGGTTGCGGCTTACGGTTGGATATTTAAACGGATTTTCTTTTCTCGGCAGCGTAACTGCCTTGGGGTAGAAATCAACCTCGGGTGTTTCCAGCTTGGATCGCAGTTCGTCGGAGTAGTCGCTTCGTCGTTGTTCTCCGGAATGGATGCGGTAGTTATCCATCCAGTCTACCACTTGATTTAGCCCTAACATCCGTTGGAACGTCTTGTAAGAATGTGTACATGCTTTTTGGTACATGGCCGCAAACTCGGGTGTCACCTTACTGGGATGTACCAGCCGGGATGTAGGGGACCAAGTGCCTGTAGCCATCGCCGAAGTGACGTTGGGATAGGTATCTTTGGTATATATGGTCACTTCGTATCCTTTTTGCTGAAGCGTTCGGGCCGTCGCCAGTCCTACCACTCCACAGCCCATCACGGCAACCTGCCGGGCGTTTGTTTGCTGGACCAGTTCGGAGGCGATCATAGCCGTGCCCCAAGAAAGGGACCATCCGCTGCCTCCATGACCATAATTGTGCACGATGGTTTTGTTTCCCAATTGCTGACTTTCTACCCGCGGACCGCTAAGGCGGAAAGGGCGAAGACCAACGGTCTCTTTGATTACTCGATCTTCAGAAACCTTTACTTTGGGAAGTTTTAATCTGGAGTGGATATGATAATTCTTGTAACTGCCAGCCTGTAGTGAAAGGCTTGTTCCCAGGACCCCGGAACCTACAGCAGCCACGGCTAATTTTTTGATAAAGTCCCTGCGTGGATGACTCATGATGAAAGGAAATGTTAGTGGTTATTTTAATGGCAATACACATTGCCACCAGCAAAAAGGTGTATCTTGGGTTTAGAGTATTGCTAGTATTTCGGTATAAATTTAAACCATAAAATTCAATAATAGCAAAAAAATGATCTTAAAAGGATCAATTTATGAGTGTAAATGTTTTTTAAGGTGATAAAATGAAGGAAAATAGGTTAATAAAATAACCGACCTAACTGAGTGCAGAGATCGGGATTTTCTGGTTTTTGTAGTGCCTTGCGATGGGTTGTGGATTGTGTTGGTTGGTGTTGTTTCTCCATCTGGAGGCCGGGCTATCTTTCAGATTGGGCATAATTGGGCCATGAGGTTGTATTAACGATAAAATAAGCCTAATTTTAGGGAAGATTTTGATGGAAGGAGACCTGCTGCTTTTCCTGTCTTTTTTTGTTAGTCGGCAGGAATAGTGCATTTTACCCATCCCACAAGTATATCAAAAAAACAACGGTATACCCTGCGGGTTATTCATATAGACATCGCCGGGTCAGCAGAAGCTGGACCTATGGGCAAGACAGTTACATACCAAATGGAAAATAAAGTTACATTTAAGGATTTCGGCCTGATAGAGGCTTTACAGGAAGGATTGGATGCGATGGGGTTTGAAACGCCCACGCCGATCCAACAGCAGGCTATTCCGGTTATATTGTCCGGTAAAGACCTGATCGCTACCGCTCAAACCGGCACTGGCAAGACAGCGGCATTTATATTGCCTATTTTACATCACATCGCTTCGCGACAAACTCCCGGCGTAAACGTATTGATTCTGGCGCCTACGAGAGAGCTCGCGATACAGATTGATCAGCAGATCCAAGGTTTAGCTTACTTTTTGGGTATCAGCTCAATTCCGATTTATGGGGGAGGTGATGGTGCTACTTGGGAACAACAGAAGAAGGCATTGGAGATGGGGGCAGAGATTGTGGTGGCTACCCCCGGTAGATTGATTGCCCTGCTTCAGGGTGGGAAGATCAAGTTGGATAGCCTCCGGTATTTGGTGTTGGATGAAGCGGACCGAATGATGGATATGGGCTTTTCGGAAGATTTGCTTACCATAGTCAACTATCTACCGCAGAAACGGCAAACCCTGCTTTTTTCCGCCACCATGCCCCAGAAGATCCGCAAGTTTTCGCAGCAGATTTTGGTAGACCCCGAGCAAATTTCCATCGCTTTGGGAAAAACTGCTAAAGGTGTCGCACAATTTGTCTACCTCGCTTACGATACCCAAAAGGAGGGTTTGATTCTGCATATTCTCGAACAAAAACCCTACGAAGCGGTGATTGTATTTTGTTCTACCAAAGACAAGGTAAAGTCTCTTTTTAAAGTGTTGCGAAAGAGGTTTGATGTGGAGGCATTTCACGCAGATTTGGATCAGTCGGAGCGGGAGAAGATCATGTCTGCCTTTAAGAGTAAGAAAGTAAAGATTCTCGTTGCTACCGATATCCTTTCAAGAGGTATTGATGTGGAGGACATCGAACTGGTGATCAACTTTGATACACCGAACGACCCCGAAGATTATGTACACCGAGTGGGAAGGACTGCGAGGGCGCAGAAAGAAGGTACCGCTATTACCCTAGTAAACGATAAAGACCGGTTTAAGTATTCGAATATAGAGAAGCTGATCGGGATGGAGATCACCAAGTTGCCGCTGCCCGAGGAGTTGGGAGAGGGCCCTTCTGCCTCTCAGTCGGCCGGGCGCAAAGATGGAAGCAGAAATCACCCCAAAGGAAAGCGCACCGGTAAGTTTCAAAAGGACAGCAGGCAGGCTAAAGGACATCCATCAGAGCGTACCACAGTAGCCGAATCAGGGTCTCCAACGGAGGGAAACCGTAAGCCCAAGTACAAATCAAAGCGCTTTCCGTCAAGGAAAAATTCCGATGTCATTGCAGATGATACTTCTGCCAAAGCTGCTGAGTCGTCAGAAAAAGGGGAACCAAAACCATCAAAATTCAGAGTCAGGAAGAATATTTCAGAGTAAATCTATCTGATATGACAGATCGAAAGACGTATATTGTCGGAGCGGGTATTTCAGGCTTAATCGCGGCCTGGGAATTAGAAAAAGCGGGTTTTTCTCCGGTCATTCTGGAGGAATCGGACAGGGTTGGCGGTCGCGTAAGAACCGACTATCAAGACGGCTATGCGCTGGATCATGGATTTCAGGTGTTGTTGACGGCTTATCCGGAGGCCAAAGCCTACTTGGATTATGAAGCCCTAGACCTGAAAACCTTCCAGCCCGGGGCCGTGATTTTAAAACCCGGGGACACGTTTTCCATTTATGACCCACTGAGAAATCCGTTTCGGCTGCCAGCTATGGTGTTCTCTCAGGTGGGTAACCTCTTGGATAAGTTACGGATTTTCCAACTAACCAAAGAACTGCGGGAAAAACATGTGGAGGAAATCTTTCAAAGTCCTGAAATGACCACACAAGACTACCTGAAAAAGCGTGGCTTTTCGGATAGGATGATGAAGAATTTTTTTATCCCCTTCTTTCGGGGGATCTTTTTAGAAGAAAAGCTGGAGACTTCATCGAGGATGTTTGAATTTGTATTTAAGATGTTTGGTGAAGGCCATGCGGCGGTGCCTGCAAAAGGGATGGGTGAAATCCCGAAATTTCTAGCTTCGCGACTGGTCAATACATCTATTCGATTGAACACCAAGGTAAATCGGATTGACCATAATGTAATCCACTTGGCGTCGGGAGATACGATCACAGCGGACGATATCCTCCTTACCCTAAGACCTGGCAACTTTCTCGAAGGATACGATCAGCCTGATCCGGGATACCGTACCGTGACTACATTGTATTATTCCCTGCAACAATCTTTCATCGCCAAGCCTAGCATAGGCTTGGTCCCCGACGACCATTTTTTGATCAATAATATTGTCTTTATGACAGATGTGAGCAAATCCTATTCAACAAACGGGCGGGCACTGCTTTCCGTGTCTATTGTCAAGGAGGTCGCCCACATGGAGCAACTGGAACAGTTTGTTTCCTTAGAGTTGGAGGCGTTGTCAGGCATAGCCGCATCCCACTTTCAACATATCAAGACCTTTCGAATCACCAAAGCACTGCCTATACTCGAAGGATTGAGGTATACTAGGCCCCTCGTTCATTATCAATTACACGATCACCTGTTTGTCACCGGAGATCATATGCTGTATGGTTCTGTAAACGCCGCTATGCAGGCAGGTAGAAGTGCCGCGCAGGCCATCCTGTCTAAGAAACGTTGATGGTAATTCTTACCTGGTATTTGGTAACAGACCTCGGGTATTTGATAACAAAATCCGGTGATTGTGCTTATTATTCTCAAAGGAATAGCTCATGAAGCAAAAAGTAGCGATTGCCGGTGCCACCGGATATATTGGAAGGTGGTTTATGGATCAATTCAAGGATAAGTATCATCTTATTGGACTGAGCAGAAAGGAAGTAGATTCAAATCCCTGTCCGCAGATTGAATGGCGTCAGGTGGAGCTTTATTCCATCACATCGACGCAGCAGGCACTGGAAGGCGTGGATATAGCCATCTACCTGGTACATTCCATGACGGCCTCCACCCGGCTGAACCAAGGTAGTTTTGAAGACACTGACCTAATTCTGGCAGATAACTTTGTCCGTGCCGCAGAAGCCAATGGGGTACGGCAGATCATTTATTTAGGCGGGATTTTGCCCAAAGATTCTCCGCCGGAATCTTGGTCCAGGCACCTTCGCAGTCGCACAGAGGTTGAACAGACCCTGTCATCCAAGTCGCCTGCGTTGACTGCTATCCGAGCAAGCATTATCGTTGGCCCGGGAGGTTCTTCGTTTGATATGATGAAAAACCTCGTGTCAAGGCTACCGGTATTGATGTGTCCAAAGTGGACCGAATCCATGACGCAACCCATTTCTTTGAAAGACACCTTGGAGATCATGGACAATTGCCTGGGTAATCCCAAATACTTTGGGCGGGCGATTGAAATAGGCAACCCTGAGGTGATGTCTTACAAGGAAATGCTAATTCAGACGGCTGCCGTCATGGGAAAACGTAGGTTGATTTTTTCCGTGCCTATTTTTTCGGTGGGGTTTTCGAAATTGTGGGTTGGTTATTTTGGTAAAAGCCCTGCCCAATTGGTGTCCCCGCTCGTAGAGAGCCTCAAGCACACCATGACGGTTTCGGACGATTTAGCCTATAAGGACAAACAAGGCAGTTATCAAAGCTACACAGAAGCTGTGCGCATCGCGTTGTCAGAGACCCGGGAGGCTGCATTGCCCACTTTTAGACCGCTTATTCAAACAGCAAATACCGTCAGAAGTATTCAGCGGCTCCCAAATGTCCGAAATAAGAGTGCCTATTGGGTAGCCAACCGGTACAAGCTGTGGCTTCCCACTTTCTTTAGGTTCCTAATCACAGCGAAGGAAGAGGTGAACGGAACGGTTTCCTTTCACTTGTTGCGTTTTTCGCCGGCTATGTTGCAATTAACTCTAGAACGAAATCGGAGTGACAAAAGGCGGCAGTTGTTTTATATCAGCGGGGGCTGGTTGGTAGGCAGGATGGATTATGGCTGGTTGGAGTTTAGAGAAGTGATGGAGGGCCGGTATATTTTGTCGGCTATTCACGAGTTTGTTCCACGTATACCTTGGTTTTTGTATTTAAATACACAGGCGAGAATCCACCTGTGGGTGATGCGGAGGTTTAAGCGGTACCTAGAAAGATAGATTCTTCGAGCATTTTTTTGAGTCGTCCAGGTTTCTTTTTTATTTGGGTGAAAAAATTATACAAATGGTTTGAAAATTGTTTAAATTGTTTGTGTAAATACATTGCGTATCATTTAAACCCAAATTACCCATGAAGAAGCTCATCTGTTTTTGGTTTTTGGCCCTGATTGTGAGCCATGCCATGTATGCCCAAGAGAAGCGGTACCTCGTTTTCGAGTTTATACGAGTAGATCCCTCAAAGACACTGGACTATTTGGAATACAAGGAGTTTTTGGCCAAGGTCTATGGAGAGGCAGTCAAGAAAGGGGATATCGAGGGCTGGGATTTGTGGTCCTTGAAGACCGGTTCCGACTCCGAAGCGTATCAATTTGCTACGATCACGTATTACAAAGATCCCGTTAGGATGATGGATGGCACAGAGCCGGAGGTGTTGATCCGGTATGCTCAAAATGCCTTTCCCCAAATCCAAGAAAGCCAGCTTCTTCAGCGGCTGAAGGAAGCTGTGGAGGATAGGGATTTGGCGATTCGTACCTTTATGGTTGAAATTGCCCGGACGAGTGACCAGTTTATGTTCAAACCTGGCACATTGGCTTCCTTCGATTTAATGAAAGCAGTGGAAGGTAATTTTGAGGAATACGAAATGGCGGAAAGAGAGGTGTTTTTGCCTATCCATCAACGAAAGATTTCAGCCAACCTCATGGAACATTGGTGTCTTCTACGTACAGCCTTGCCCACAGGCAGTCAGGCGAGCTCTACCCACTTAACCATGAATGTGTACAAGGATTACCTACAGTTTTTTAACTCCATGGAGTATGAAGATATAGAAATGTCCGATTCCATTCGGCAAAGGGTGGAGAAAGGCCTCAAATCAAGAGATCAAAAGTGGGTGTACTTGGCCACACTAGAGACCATGGTGCGCTAAAGGTGTCTTTGGTTTCGTTTGGTACATCGAGATCGGGTTCAGATCGCAGTCTTCCCGTATGGATGTTCCACTAAGGATTAAATACAGGGTCATACCAGCGCATCCTTCGGCAGATTAGCGTCATCAGGAAGTTAACTCCGGTATGAAAAACCATCAGCAAAAAGATGGCAAGGAGAGGTACGCCGAAAATTTGATAAGGCCAGCGGTAGGTCCAAACACCCAAATAAATGGTGATCATTTCGCCGATGGTTGGAAAGATCATGGCAGCAAGTAGAGCCAAGAGGATTTTTCCGTTTGTCGAATGTATTTGAAGCGAGTTGACCAGGTTTTTTTCGATCTTGTAAATATACGTAAACGCCAGGCCCCAAGCGAAAGGCAGCCAATACGGAACCTCCCGTAAGCCGGAAAGATCGTGGTATTCCCAATGACCAAAATAGATACCCCAAAGTTCACAAGCTACACCTAGTGCAGCACTTATCAAAAATCCGATCAGGTAGATAAAGCGGTCTTGGGATGCAGATACAAATTTTTTTCCAATCGATAAGATGGCATAAAGTGCTAAAATGATAGCTACTACATAATCTTGGGCATGCAGCGTCCCTATAAGCGTTCCTGCCACAGCCAATTTGACGAGATTGGCCAACAGGGTGCGAACAGCTGCGGTGTATTGTCTGTTGGTTTGTAGTGCTAACGTTTTCAACGAAGACTCTGGATTTTTACATGTCGGTGCGCGACCTTGTACGCGTTTCCCAAAGGTATAAAAGACCTTCTGTTTTTTGATAAAATCCACTCAAAATCGCCTAGATCATCTGGTAAATGATGTTGTCTTCCGGATTCAGTTGGTCTTAAAATAATCGGATTTCCTAAAAAGTGTCCTTATGAAGCCCTTGGCGTTTGAAAGAGTCAGCCGGACTAGTCATAGGTTGGTTCTGAGCATAGAGACCATTTTGGCGACTCCCGTACTTGCAGCTTCCTCTAGTTTAATGAGATTCGGTAGGGAATTCGTTCGCGGAATTTGCAGGTCAATTAAATATTTTGGGATCTCCGATGGTGCGAAGTCCAAGAGTCCGGCGGCAGGATACACCAGTAGGGAGGTGCCTACCACAGCAAAGATGTCCGCTTGTTCGGTAGCTTCAATTGCTGCTTCCATCATGGGAACCTGTTCTCCAAACCAGACGATGAATGGCCGCAGTTGGGATCCTCGCTCACATTTATCGCCGATATGCAGTTCCCAGCCGTCTATGGGGTAAATTAATGTAGGATCAAGCGTACTTTGGGACTTGAACAGTTCTCCGTGGAGATGGATTATTTTTGTAGACCCCGCTTTTTCGTGGAGGTCATCTACATTTTGTGTGATGATCGTCACGTCAAAGTCAGCTTCCAGTTCAGCGAGGAGTAGATGGGCTGCATTTGGTTTTGCAATCAGGCAGGCTTTTCTTCGCTGATTGTAAAAATCCAATACCAAATGCTGGTTTTTTCTCCATCCGGCTGGGGATGCGACTTCCATGACGTCGTGTCCTTCCCACAATCCATTTGCATCCCTAAATGTGGCGATACCGCTTTCGGCGGAAATCCCAGCTCCTGTTAAAACTACCAGTTTTTTCATGAATGTATCAATAGCTTAAAAGTTTGATTGAAATTACCGATACTGGAATTAAACCCACTACTCTACCACCACTTCGATCATAATTTCTACTTTTCGGTCTTCACTGCGTGAACCGCCCCGACTATCCCGAACCAGCAGCCCTCCGGGCTTTAGGGCTATTCGGTCGGGACTGATTCCGTGGGTTTTGATTAGCTCCTCCCTTACATGGACTACACGCCGCTCTGCCAACGCAAGATTGTAGCTTATCCGGCCTGTATTGTCCGAGAAACCGGTTAGCGCCACGAAGTAGTTCGCTTGATTGGCCAGTAAGTCAGCTACTTCCCGTAGCTTTTCCTTTTCGGCTGCGGTCAGTTCTGCGCGGTTGGTTTCAAAAAAAACCTCCTTTTTGGATACCGGAAACCCTATGACGACCTTTTTATCGATGATCACCGTGTCCCGGACAATCATTCCGGCTTGCCCTGCGGAGGCTGCGGGGCTTGCGGTTATAAGCCCATCGGTTGGAGAAGCGCTAGGTAGTGCTTCAGCGTTGCCAGCTACGTCCGACGTTCCGGGTGCTTCGTTTTGCCCTTCCGACCGGCTGCCAGGTACCGGAACCAAGGCAGGTGCAAAAACCGTGGCACCTTGGGTGGGGACGCCAGCTGATGGGGCAGCGGAGTAGGGGTAGAATGGCTGCTGAGGATTCTGAATGGCCTGCTGTCTTGGTGTGGTCACCTCGGTTCGTTGTCTGTAGCGTATCCGGTTGTTTTCCCGAATAACCCGCTGTCCACTCTCCGGATAGGTATAGGTCCTTTGCTCGTCCGGAACGCCGGTCCAATAAGTGGTTGAACCAGGGGGCTGCGTAAAGGAACCGACAGGGTAATCCGTAAAACCGCGTTGCTCCATGGCTTCGGTGCCGAAGGGTTCGTAAGAGGGCGTGTAGCCGAAATTATTTGGCAGTTGCTGCCAATTTTGCGGCTGATTCATGGCCCGCGCCACCTGTTCGGAGAATTGCTGGAATCCCCGGATAAATACCAGCGTATCCAAGGTGGAAGTGCTGCTAGTTGCGGATGAAGTCCTTTCCTGTATCCGTAGACTGTCCAGCCGGTTTTCCGCAGCTACCAACTCGGAACGGCTTTGCTCCCTCCGGAGGTTTAATGCTCCGTAGTCCCGGGACAGTCGTTGCTGTTCTTCAGATACCTCTCTCAGTCTTTGCCGTTCTGCCTCGCCAGGGGCTTCGAGCGCCAGCAGGTCAGTTGCTATTAAATTCAGTGAATCGATTTGCACTTCCAACCTGTTGAGTTGCCTGTCTACCAAGTCCAGTTGCTGACGGGCTTCTAGCACCTCAATTTTTTGATCCAAGTAAACCACTTTTTGTCGAAACGCCGCGTCCTCTGTCCGGGGAGGGTTTACCTGAAAAAAATTAAAAAATTGGTCTCCGGCAACGCCTGGCAGTGGATCTAGTTCCGTGCTATCGCTGGGGATGTTTGCCTTGGTCGTTGCAGCGGTCTGGGATTGCAGCATGGAGCGGGATGGGCTGACCTTGGACGCCCTGAAGGCCTGTTTGGACGGTCGAAAACTGAACTTCAACCCAGCCTGATGGAAGATGTACCAGTCGTTAGCGCTGTTTGGATCTCCTCGATAGGGGTTTTCCGCGTCCGGAAAGTTTGTTCCCGGAAGTGCGGCATAATATTGAAAATCGTCGTCGTAGCTCGTGCGGTACCTGCCGCTTACATCGTCCAGATAATCCGATGAGCTGTGCCTAAAGTCGCTTTGGACAAAGAACTCCAGCTGCTTGGCCAAACGGAAGCGGATGCCCAGCCCCAAGCCGTAATAAATCGCCGTAGGGCTGTAAGCATCGTCCCGTTCGGTGCCGATTTCCCGGAGGGAGGTTTCAAACACACCGTTGGGGGTAACGTTTGGTTGGGAATAGTCGTATCGATTGCCTTCATCGTCCAGCAGATCTCCGCGGACATCAAACCTGCTGATCCCTATGCCCAAGGTGAGATAAGGTGCCATGAAGGCGTTTTTGTTCAGTAATCGGTCGTTGTCGGTACGGAATACCAATGCCAATCCCAGATCGTGTAATTCCGTTCGGAAGTTCAAGGATCGGTTGTAGTTGGGAAGTTGGGTCTGGGGTACGCCGTCCTTGTTTACGTATCGGTCACTCATGGACATATCGTATCTGCCGGCCTGTAGCATCAACCCAACGGAGCTACTCAGTCTTTTCTCCAACGAAAAAGCATAGGAGGCTTGATGGATGTAGCTTGGGTTGTACTCAAACAGGCGTCGCAGGTTCCGGAATTCACTAACTCTGTAAGGGCTTAGGTCACCATAGTAGTTGGTGTAGCCTACCCCCAGACCCAGTCGGTAGTTGTAGGGGTCCAATTGGGTGAAGGCAGGATGCATGAACAGCATGGCCATCACCCCCAAAGCCGCTCGTTTCAGGATGGTGTAGTTCATCGGTTCATGCCCAGCCAAAGGTTAAACTCCATGCTAAATCCCACAAAGGGGTAAATGGTCACATTTTCTAAGTTGCCGTTCACATCCGAGGACGTCAGCGCGGCACCTAGATTGAAGCGCAACACCCGAAACATGGTGTATCCCAAGCCCACATACATGGGTCGACCAATTAGCGGACCACTTATCGAAATGCCGTCGCTGTTTCGCATGTTATTGGTGAAGACACCAGTAGATATGGAAGCATTGCCCAAAAACTTGGTAAATGCCTTTCTGCCGAGGGGAAAGGAAACCCCCACGAACGGGGAAGTCCCATAGTCCAAGCTATTGAAATCTCCCCCAAAGTAAGTGCCGGCGTAGCCCACATTGACGGGTAGGTAAAAGGGACGTTTTTCGGTTGGATAGCTGTCTATTTCCCGTATGTCTACCAGCATCAGGAGATTTGCCCGCAGGTATTGTTCGGCTTCTGCAATCGTTAGTTGCACCAGCTCGTCGATCAGTTGACTGGCATAGATGGCCTCGTCTCTGGAAGCATTGTCTCGGTTTTTCAGGATATTGAACTTCGCGTTTCGCAGACGCAAGTTGTGGGTCTGATCAATTTTTTGCCTTACCACATCGCTGAATCCCCGAAACTCCTGATCCAAGGGGTGGGCATAGTTTTCGAGTCCCTGAATGACGATTTCGTTCATTTGCGCCATCATCACCCGTTGAGACGACAAGGATTGCAGTCCTTTTCGGCTCACTTCAAAATTTGCCCGGATGTAGGCCTCGAGGTTTTTGGTTAGCGCTTCTTTTAGTTCTTGGAGGTCTTTTTCGTCAGACCGTTCGTAAAAATAAAACTTCATATGATACCGCTCGTTGCTCCTGAGCGGGTTGGTCACAAACACTTCAAACTCATTGGTTTCCACCGCATACGGGGCTTTCCATTTGTAGAGGTAGGCGCTGTTCGGAGATTTTTTGGACCGAAATACCTCCACACTGACCATGCGTACCGACGAAGGAATGGTACCATTTAGGTAAAAAATTTCCTCTGAAGGAAGGGGTAAGCCGCCGTTTACTTGGTTTTTCACGGTAGCATATGTTACAGTCTTTATTTGGGCTTGGCAGATCATGGGAAAAATGCCGACTATCAGGCAGTATAACAGTTTATTCATATACTAAAACAAAATGGGTTGATTAACATAAAAGATATACCTGCTTACAGGGGCGATTGTTTTTCTCCACTACAGGAAATCGTAGTTTAAATTAGTCAAAAATCGCTTAGGAAACAAGCTGCGGCCAATTGACTGATGTGTTCAAGCCGGCAAACGGTGTGGAAAAGGCGTCGGTAAAATCCATTCTAGTGGATACCAGGTGTACCCTAGGGCTAGGAGGAACCTGGTAGGTGTGGGTTTGATGGGTAGTAAGGGATTTCTTACAGCAGGCTAAAAAAAAAGCGGCTGCATACAGTTGCAGCCGCTCTTAGTCGTGAATCATCCATCTGTCTATTTCTTCCGCTTGAAGCCACGTCCTCCTTTTTTGGGTTCCGGCTGATTCTCGATGATCTCAACGGTCTCCGCATAAGACAATTTTTCTGCCTCTTTATCCTTGGGGATTTTGAAATTGTTTTTTCCAAACTTGATATAAGGGCCCCAGCGTCCGTTTAGGATTTCGATTTCCGGATTTTCGTCAAAGCTTTTGATGTGCTTTTTCGCGTCGGCTTCCCGTTTGTCTTTAATGAGCTGTATAGCTTCCTCTTCGGTGATAGAAAGGGGATCGTATTCCTTGGCCAAGGAAACGAATTTGCTGTCATGTCGGATATAGGGACCAAATCGTCCGATGGCAGCTACGATTTTTTTATCTTCAAAAAAGCCAACGTCTCTGGGCAGTTTGAAAAGCTCTAGCGCATCCTCTAGGGTGATGCTTTCGATGAATTGACCCTTCTTCAGGCTGGCAAATTGTTTTTCCTCATCTTCCTGCTCGCCAATCTGCACCAAAGGGCCGAATTTGCCCAGCCGAGCAATCAATTTTTTACCGGTTTTTGGATCCACCCCTAGTTCACGGGAAGAATTTACGTCTTCGCGTTTGATGTTTTCGGTTTCTTCCACTTTGGTATGGAAGGAAGAATAGAAGTTTTGGATCATGTCATCCCAGCGCTGCTCGCCATGGGCAATGTGGTCAAACTCCTTTTCAACCTTGGCGGTGAATGAGTAGTCGATTACATTGGGGAAATGCTCCACCAAAAAATCGTTTACTACCATGGCAATGTTGGTGGGGAACAGCTTGTTTTTGTCCGCTCCGGTAATCTCTGTTTTTTCGGTTTCTACAAAATTACCACCGGAGATCACCATTTCGGTGTATTTTCTCGACGTTCCATCACGGGATTCTTTCACCACGTAATTTCGCTTTTGAATGGTGGAAATGGTGGGCGCGTAGGTAGAGGGTCTACCGATCCCCATTTCTTCCAGTTTTTTAACCAGCGAGGCCTCTGTATACCGCGCCGGAGGTCTGGAAAAGCTTTGCCGGCCTTTCATTTCCCGGAGGTCCAGTTTTTGGCCCTCGGTTAGTGGGGGTAGGATGCCCCTGCCGGTTTTTTCTTCGTCCTCCTCGTCGTCTTCGGTACTTTCCAGATAGACTTTTAGGAAGCCTTCAAACTTGATCACTTCCCCATTGGCTACCAAATGTTCGTCGGTGTTGGATACAGCTATCGTGACGTTGGTTTTTTCCAATCGGGCATCTGCCATCTGGGATGCGATGGCCCGTTTCCATATGAGGTCGTACAGGCGCTGCTCGTTTCGGTCGGCCCCGGCTTCTGAAACCGAAAAGTCGGTGGGCCTCACGGCTTCGTGCGCCTCCTGTGCGCCTTCGGATTTGGCAGCAAATTTGCGCTTTTGGTGAAATTCTTTTCCGTAAGAACTTACGATGGCATTTTCAGCGCCGGAAAGGGCTTCCTCCGAAAGGTTCACGCTATCCGTTCTCATGTAGGTGATTTTACCCGATTCATACAGCTTCTGCGCGATGTTCATCGTTTGCGCTACCGAGAAATAGAGCTTACGGCTGGCCTCCTGCTGAAGGGTAGAGGTGGTAAACGGAGCTGCCGGGGATTTTTTGGCCGGTTTGGTTTCCAGTGATTTTACCGAGAAAGAGGCCTCCAGGCATTTTTTCAAAAACTCTTCTGCTTCCTCTTTGTTGTCAAATTTCTTGGGTAGCTCGGCATGGAGCGGTTTCCCCCCTGCGTCAAAGATCGCAGTAATCCGGTAGGAGGAAACCGACTTAAATTTTTCAATTTCCCGTTCCCGTTCCACGATGAAACGCACGGCGACCGATTGCACGCGTCCGGCGGATAGACCGGCCTTGATTTTTTTCCAAAGTACCGGTGAAAGCTCAAAACCTACCAGCCGGTCAAGGATGCGGCGGGCTTGCTGGGCGTTTACCAGGTCTATGTCTATGGTTCGGGGATTTTCCATCGCCTTGGCGATTGCAGACTTCGTGATTTCCCTAAAAACGATCCGTTTGCTGTTTTCATCCTTCAGGCCCAATACCTCTTTAAGGTGCCAAGAAATGGCCTCTCCTTCGCGGTCGTCGTCACTGGCTAGATAGACCGTTTCCGCTTCCTTCACCAATTTCTTCAATTCTTTGATCACCTCCTTTTTGTCAGCGGTAACTTCGTATGTGGGCTTGAAGTTGTTCTTGATGTCAATGGCGTGTTCTCCCTTGGGTAAGTCACGTACGTGACCGTAGCTGGAAGCAACCTTAAAGTCCTTACCCAGATACCCTTCGATGGTTTTGGCCTTGGCTGGAGATTCGACTATGACTAAGTTTTTTGGCATCGTATGTTTTTCGTTTTCGGCAGAAACAGCACGTTTCTTTTAAATTTGGGCTAAAAATAGAGGTCATAATAATCTTGTGCAAATATTCGGGCAAGGCAATTTTTGGTATGCCGTGTTATTTTGCATAGAAATTGCGTATTCTTGGATAAAAAACGACACGTGAAGAAAACGCTGACATTACTTCGGCACGGGGAAGCGGCTATGGGCCAAGGCATCCGAAACGACTACCATCGTGCACTTACTCCCGACGGCATCGTGCAATTAACCCGCCTGAAAAATCTATTGGTATCCAGCGGTGTTTTCTTCGACTTTACGCTCTATAGCCCTGCAAAGCGGACTACCCAGACCATGGAGCTATTGGCGGAGGATGTAGCGTTGGGTGAAAAATCCGCGGATCGATCGATATACGAGGCCTCGTTGGGCAATCTTTTACAGGCCGTCCACCGCATCTCCGATAGCTACCACGATGTGTTGGTGATCGGGCATAATCCGGGGATTTCCCACCTCCAAGGATATTTGAGCGGGGATTCTTCCATACTTTTTGTACCAGGTATGCTTGTGCGCCTTTCTCTCGAAGTGGATAGCTGGGAGATGGTCTCCAGTTCAACTGCTCATGTGTTGGAAGTGATCCAATGAATAGTGAAGTACAACCGGCAAGGATGCGGTACCGTGCACGACGTAACCCACGGATTGTAGGTGCTAGCCCCTACAGGAGTATGGCCGAAGCGATAGATACAGCAAAGGATATATTTATTTTTTTTGTCGACTAGAAATGCAGTAGCTTTGCCGAATTGCAAACCAATCCGTACAGATGGCGCAGCGCATCAGGCTTTTTTTCACCCTCTTTAAAGAGGCTATCCGTGGTCAGGAGCAGGATTATACCCGGATTTCCTTAAAGACCGGCATTTTTTTATTGGCGGTCCCTATGATTCTGGAGATGTTGATGGAGTCACTGTTTGCAGTGGTGGATATTTTCTTTGTGGGCAAGTTGGGTGAACATGCCATCGCCACCGTTGGACTCACCGAGGCGATGTTGACGATCATCTATTCGGTGGGGGTTGGCGTCAGCATGGCTGGTACAGCCCTGGTTGCCCGTCGTTTCGGGGAAAAGGACTACCAACGGGCCGGTACGGTGTCTTTTCAGTTATTGCTGGTAGGGGTGGTATCCTCAGCGGCCATGGGCATGGCGGGGTTTGTGTATGCAGAGGAACTACTGGTGCTTATGGGAGCGGAACCGGACTTGGTTGCGACAGGTACTGGGTTTACCAGAATCATCATGGCCGGCAATATGGCTATCCTGCTGCTTTTCCTGATCAACGGGATTTTTAGAGGTGCAGGTCAGCCTCACTTGGCCATGAGGGCCCTCTGGATTTCCAATGGGCTGAATATTTTATTGGATCCCCTGTTGATATTTGGGTGGGGCAGTTTCGAGGGCTTTGGTTTGGAGGGCGCTGCCTGGGCTACCACACTGGGACGTTCGGTAGGGGTTGTGTACCAAGTTTACCACTTGGTCAATGGCAAGCACAGGCTCACAATTACCTCCAAAAACCTGAAAGTCCGTTGGAAAACGTTGAAGAATATCGTCTCTATCTCAGCCGGAGGCATGGGGCAGTTTTTGGTAGATGGCGCGGCTTGGATCTTTCTGACACGGCTTGCGGCTACGTATGGTAGTGCCACGATGGCAGGCTACACGATCGCCTTTCGGATTTTGTTATTTAGCCTGATGCCGGCATGGGGACTTTCTGCCGCTGCCTCCACGTTGGTGGGCCAAAGCTTGGGCGCGGGAAAATATTTCAGGGCAGAGTTATCTGCTTATTACACAGCACGGTACAACCTGATTTTTTTGGCCGTGGTGACGGCGGTCTACCTGCTTTTTGCGGATGTGATCGTAGGCTGGTTTACCGATATTCCCGAGGTGGTGGAGGTGGCTGCGAAGGGATTGAAAATTACGGTGTTGGGCTACGTGTTTTTTGCGGTAGGGATGGTCATGGTACAAGCCTTTAACGGTGCAGGGGATACCAAAACTCCCGCCTATATCAATATCGGTGTTTTTTGGTGTTTGGAGATACCTTTGGCGTTTATCGTTGCGCAGTATACGGGGCTGCGGGCAGATGGGATTTTTATGGTGATTGCTTTTTGCCACTCCCTGCATGCCCTGGTAGCACTCTGGTTTTTCCGAAAGGGGCATTGGAAAAAGACGCTGGTTTAGGCCCCATCCGATCCCATATTCCCGCAAAAATTGGTCTGGTATGGCCGGTCATTTTACAATGAGAAAAATCAAAAAAACGGTCATTTCTTGAAAAAGGACTATTAATTAGGTGTATGGTGAAAAAAACAGCTTAAAAAATACCCCGATCAGGGTATTTTTTAAGCTGTTTTCCCTCTGTACCTTTGAAGTAGGTGATAAAGTTTTTGAGCTGCACTTTTAGCAAGCTTCATGTGGGGATTATTTACTATTTTTTCCACCCACTCCATGTATCCTTTCTGGATGGGAATAGCAGTTGAACCGGTCTTTCTTCAAAAATCCTATAAGCGTTATGCCGGTTTTTTGGGCGAGGTCAATCGCCAAACTGCTCGGTGCACCGAGTGCGGCTAATACCGAGACGCCGGCCACAGCCGTTTTCTGAACCAACTCGAAACTCACTCTTCCACTTAGCAACACGATGCGGGATGAATTCGGCAAGAGCCCTTCGCGGTAGGAAGCACCTACTAATTTATCCAAGGCATTGTGCCTGCCAACGTCTTCCCGAACGAGTAACCCTTGCCCGGAAAGGTCAAACAGGCCGGCAGCATGCAGACCGCCCGTGTACTTGAATCCGGTCTGTTCCTGATCCAAATAGCTACTCAATACATAGACTACTTCCGGCAAAATAACTGCACTTGGCGCAATGGGGTGCTCGGCTAGCCTGCCATAGATGGCGTCGATACTGGATTTTCCACATACCCCGCAACTGGAGTTGGTCAGGAAATTGCGATCGGTGTGGCTTAAGTCGCAAATCGTGTCCGGTGCTAGCCGTACAATGACCACGTTTCCCTCTTCTTCCACTTTCACGCGTTTGCAGTACCGCATGAAGAGGACATCCTCCATCCGTTGAATGATACCCTCCGCCAATAGAAACCCCATCGCCAGGTCAAAGTCATGGCCGGGGGTGCGCATGGTTACGTAGAGGTTTTTTTCCTGCCAGTTGCCTGCACGTTCCCACTGTAGTCGAATTTGCAGAGGTTCCTCCACGGCTACCAGATCCGGTATCGCTTGGATCGAGTTCCCATTTCGTTCCACCGTATAAACCGGAAGTTTTTTCACCGGTGCGATCAATTTGGTCATGGAGCTAGTTTTTCGATACGTACTTCGATGTACTTGGAGGCGGGGCAGTGGCTTTCAGGGGAATGACTGTTCAATGCCACCAATACGTTGCCTTCGGGGAAATACATGGCGGCGGAACCAGCGGGGATGTCGTAAGGAATCGCAGCGAAACCCTCGAGATGGCGGAGTTCGCCTTGAAAATAGCTGGTGATCCGGGTTTTTTCCATGGCCTTCAGCCCCTTGCGTTTCATGTCATCGGGATGCATCATCACGATCTCTCTACTGTCCCGTATGCCCCTATACCGGTCATCGTTTCCGTAAATGGTGGTGTTGAATTGGTCGTGGCTTCGCAAGGTCATGAGGATGAATCGGTCGGACGGTATGGAGGGTGGTAGCCATTCGTTCACGGTAAAGTGGGCCTTTCCGTCAGGCGTTTGAAAATTCCGATCCCTGGCCCCATTGGGCAGAAAAAATCCACCAGGCTGCCTTACTCGCTGGTTATATTGTTCAAATCCGGGAATCACCGCTTCGATTTTGTCTCGGATAAGGTCGTAATTTGCGGCATAGTCTTCCCATGGTGTGGGGTGTTGTGCGCCCAATGTCGCTCTGGCCAAACCGCAGACGATGGCGACCTCACTTTTTAACTGGGGTGAAGCGGCAGGCAGATCCCCCATCGACATCCGCACCCTGCCGGCGGTATCTTCGGTGCTGACAAACTGGCGCCCGTGGGCGGTGTGGTCCTCTTCGGTTCTGCCAAGGCAGGGGAGGATCAGCGCCGTTTTTCCATGGATGAGGTGGCTTCGGTTTAATTTGGTAGACACATGCACGGTTAACTCACAGGACTGTAGGGCCTCTACCACCCGTTCGGTGTCGGGAGTTGCGAGTGCGAAGTTGCCGCCCATACCGAAAAACACCTTAGCTTGACCATCTAGCATGGCTTGTATAGACTGAACCGTTCCGAATCCCTCTTTTTGGGGAGGATGAAACGAAAAGGCTGCGCCCAGTTTTGCCATGAATGGTTCCGGCATTTTTTCCCAAATACCCATGGTACGGTCTCCCTGAACGTTGGAATGCCCTCTTACAGGCAGTGTGCCTGCACCCGGCTTCCCCATCGCACCTTTGAGAAGCAGTAGGTTAACGATTTCACGAATGGTGCTTTCTGCATTTCGCTGTTGGGTAATGCCCATGGCCCAAGCTATGATGATGCGCTTGGAATGCATCATCAGCTCGGCAGTATCCCGGATAGCTTGCTCCGGAAGGCCGGATGCCAGTATCAGATCGCCTAATGATAGGGTGTCCAAATGGTCGACTAGCTGCTTGTAGCCGCTGGTGTGCGATTGTATGAAGGTTTGGTCAAAGATCTCGCCGGGCTGTTTCTTTTCCGCTTCCCACAAAATCTTCTGAAGCGCTTTCAGCAGAGCCAGGTCGCCGTTGATCCCCACCGGAAGGTAGATATCCTGAAGCTGGGTGGCTTCACCTATCCACTCCCATGGTTTTTGCGGGTGCCGAAACCCCATCAATCCTGCTTCGGGAAGGGGGTTTACAGCGATGATCTTTCCGCCTGCCTGTTTGAGCTTCTGGAGCTCGGTGAGCATCCTCGGGGCGTTGGTGCCTGGGTTTTGGCCCAAGATCATCAGCACCTCGGTTTGGCGGATATCCTCTAGGGTAACAGAGGCTTTTCCTATTCCCAAGGTTTGCTTTAAGGCCACTCCCGATGCCTCGTGGCACATGTTGGAGCAGTCGGGCAGGTTGTTGGTTCCCAGCATGCGCACAAACGTCTGGTACAAAAAAGCAGCCTCATTGCTGGTGCGCCCGGAAGTGTACCAGATGGACTGATCGGGGTTTTCCAAGTTATGCAGGTGGGTGGCGATTTCGGAAAAAGCCGTTTCCCAACTCACCGCCTCGTAGTAATCACTTCCGGGCCGGAGTATCATGGGTTCTGTAAGGCGACCTTGCTTTTCCAGCCAATGGTCGTTTATTGCCAATAGCTCGCGTACGCTGTGCCTTTTGAAGAATGCCCGGTCCACTCGGTTTTTAGTGATTTCCCAAGCTACCGCCTTTGCCCCGTTTTCGCAGTACTCGGCGACGGATGACACGTCCTCCGGGTTCGGATCAGGCCACGCACAGCTCGGACAATCAAAGCCTTTGGGCTGATTCAGTTTGAACAATGTCTTCACCCCCCGACCCACATAGGTTTCCTCCCAGATGCGGTAGGCCACGGAAGAGATGGAAGGAAATCCCGCAGCGCTGTTCGGTAGGGTACGGGCTTTTGGGTCTTTGGACGGTTTTGCTTTGGACATGCTGCAATGGATTTAAAAACGGTGGGTTTCCTTTATGGAAAGGAATACGGTTTTTCAGTAAATGTCTTTGGAAGTAAAATTATGTTATTGTATGTTTAATTCATGAATAAACTGTTGGTTTTTCTATTTTTGGTAACAGCTTCTGCCTGCACCTCCCCCAAAGCGTTGGATAATCCGCTCTATGCGTTCAATAACTGCATGCGTACCATGTTGGATTGCCCCGAAGGCACTCCGGAACAAGTGGAGGCGATTGCGGCATTGGGGTATGGGGGCTTTGGTGGCCACGAGTCTGTGGACCTGGTTTCGCTAAAGAGGGAACTGGACGCTAGGGAGATGGGGCTACCTGAGATTTACGTAGGAATATACCTCAGAGAGGGAAAGGTGGTGCTGCCTGACAACTGGAAAGCCATGTTAGACCTTTTCAAAGGCACCGAAACACTACTAGCTCTGCACGTTCATGCGGATGACAATGCCTCGCCGGATGCGGCAGTGGATCGAATCTTTGTGGAGAAGTTTAGGGAATTGGCACAGCAAGCGGAGGAATATCAGGTCCAATTGGCTGTATATCCCCATCACGCGTTTTATTGCGAGACGACGGCCCACGCGGCGGATTTGGTAAAGCTGGTAGGACATCCCCGCTTTGGCATGACATTGAATCTTTGCCATCTTCTCAAGGTGGAGGGATCAGCCGGGTGGGAGCAAAAAGTGGAGGGGCTGATACCGTATTTAAAGATGGTTTCCATACACGGTGCCGACGCAGGGGATACGCAGGCCATGGGCTGGGATCAACTGATACAGCCGTTGGGAGAGGGAAGTTTTGATACCTTTCGCTTTGTGCAGCATCTCAAAGATACGGGCTATGAGGGTATATTCGGTTTGCAGTGTTTTGGCATACAGCAGGACTGTTCGGAGGCACTCCGAAAATCCATGGAGGCTTGGCGCTCCTTTCAGCAACGTTATACGAAACGGTAATCAGCCTCTATGAGCAATTAAATTTCCCAAGAATCACCCTTTAGCACCGAAATAGTTCGGATGCATACACTCAAAAATAACCACCCAAATGAAATTCCATCTCTCCGTGCTGTTGGTTCTGGTCACGCTTTTTTCTTGTCGGGAGGAACCACCGGTAAAAATGAATGTGCTCTTTATCGCCGTAGATGATCTCAGGCCGGATATCGGTGCCTACGGCAATCCATATATCCAAACTCCCCACCTGGACCGATTGGCGGCCACGGGAACCCTTTTTGAAAGTCACTTTGTGCAAGTGCCTACCTGTGGCGCTTCGCGGTGCAGCATCTTGACCGGCCTACTGCCCAAGACCACCAAACATCTGAGCAATGCGGCTTTGGAGGAGTTTATCTCCGATGCACCGGAGGGAAGTGTTCCCGAAAGCGTGGTTCACCATTTTCGAAGAAACGGGTATCGTACCGTAGGCATTGGCAAGATCAGCCATTCGGTGGACGGCTTACTGTATGGCTATCGGGAGTCACCCGAGGGAGCTAGACCCGAGATGCCCTATAGCTGGGATGAATTTTTATTTGATCCCGACAAATGGGGTACAGGCTGGAACGCATTTTTCGGATACGCAGACGGATCCAACCGTCAAGAAAAAGACGGGCAGGTACCCCCCTACGAAATGGCAGACGTCGATGACCGTGGATATCCCGATGGGATCATGGCGGATATGGCTACAGATAAGCTGAAGGAGCTCAGCGAGCAGCAAGCCCCCTTTTTTTTAAGCGTGGGTTTTTTCAAGCCTCATCTGCCATTCAATGCGCCGAAGAAGTATTGGGATTTGTATCAGCGGGATCGGATACCATTGTCTCGGGTCAAGGATTTACCGGAAAATGTACATCTTTCCAGTCTACAGCGGATGGGGGAGTTTAATCAGTACAGATTGGGCGATGAGCAGGCCACCTTAGAGGCAGCTATCTCCGACGATTATGCCCGTAAGCTGATTCACGGCTATTATGCTTCGGTAAGCTACGTGGATGCCCAGATTGGTAAAGTGTTGGATGAGTTGGAGCGCCTGGGTTTGGCTGAGAACACACTGGTAGTGGTGTGGGGGGATCACGGGTGGCATTTGGGAGATCACCGCGTATGGGGGAAGCACACCATATTTGATGTGGCTTTAAGAAGCCCGTTAATCATTCGGTATCCGGGGTCAAAATCCCGAAAAATCCCAAGCGACCAGGTAGTGAGTTCCGTAGATTTGTATCCGACTTTGGCGGATTTATGTGGGTTACCCGTTGATTTTCCCTTGGATGGGCAGTCTTTGGGTGGCCTGATTCAGCACGGATCGGATCCGGATCGGACGAACCGTTCTTTTAGCTATTTCAATAAGGGCATCAGTATGCGGACGGACCGGTATCGCCTCACGCGGTATTTTAGGGAAGAGCAGCCGAACATAGAGCTCTACGATCACCAAGAAGACCCCTACGAGTCGGTTAATATTGCCCAAAAAAGGCCTGACGTGGTCGAACAGTTGATGGTTGAATGGAAAACCGGCGACACCGGTCTGTATACTCCCCAGTAACCCTTGATTCAAATGCAAAACTACCTAACGATTGCCATCCTTGCTACAGCCGCCCTTTTTGGATCCTGTGGGCCTTCAACGCAAGAATCAAAACCTACCAATATCATCTACATCCTTGCAGACGACCTAGGTTACGGGGATGTGGGGGTGTATGGACAGGAGAAGTTTGCCACGCCTAACATAGACCGGTTGGCTCGGGAAGGGATGCTGTTTACGCAGCACTATGCTGGCACGACCGTCTGTGCGCCGTCGCGTTCGGCCATGATGACTGGACTTCATACCGGTCACACCCAAGTTCGCGGTAACCGTGGGATGAACGGAGGTCAGTTTCCGTTGCCTCCAGATGCAATGACCATTCCCAAACTACTGAAGAAGGCCGGCTATGTTACCGGTGCGTTTGGAAAGTGGGGACTGGGATATCCGGGAAGCACAGGAGATCCCTTGAAGCAGGGTTTTGATACCTTTTTTGGATATAACAGCCAAACGATCGCGCACAATTATTACCCTTGGGAGTTGAATCACGACGACCGGATTGTAGAACTTCCCGAAAACGCCGGTATCGCGCAGGGACTGTATGCCCCCAACCTGATCCACGAAAAGACCCTGGACTTTATACGCACCCACAAGGACACTGCTTTTTTTCTCTATGTGCCGTCTGTTATTCCCCATGCGGAACTTTTTGCACCCGAGGAATACATGATGCGGTTTTTGGAAAAGGATACGCCTGAAAGTGCACTGGGCTATAAAAGTCAGTTTGAGCCTGAGAAGCCATTCAAGGGAGTCGATGAGCTGGACGATCCCCGGTTTAAGGTAGGCGGTTATGGCTCGCAACCACAGCCAAGAGCGGCCTTTGCTGCCATGGTTACCCTCTTAGATGATCAAGTAGGTGAAATCATGGAGCTGTTAGAAGCACTGGGCATTGCGGAAAACACCTTGATCATCTTCACATCAGACAATGGTCCGCATGTGGAGGGAGGTGCCGACCCGGATTTCTTCAACAGCAATGGACCCTTTCAGGGGTATAAAAGGGATCTGTACGAAGGAGGAATACGAGTCCCCATGTTGGCCCGCTGGCCTGCCGTCGTGGCAGCCGGGTCCCGCAGTGACCATGCCTCGGCTTTTTGGGATGTATTGCCGACCCTTGCTGAAATCGCAGGGGTAGAAACCTCCGGTCCGATCGATGGATTGTCTTTTTTGCCAGCGCTGCAAGGCAAGGAGCAAGCCGCCCACGAATACCTGTACTGGGAGTTTCACGAGCAAGGAGGTAAGCAGGCGATCCGTCGGGAGAATTGGAAAGCCATCCGGTTGGACGCCAAAAGCGGCAACACGCCGGTGATGCTGTTCGATTTGGAAAAAGACCCCGGCGAAACAGAGAACCTTGCCGAGAAATACCCGGAAATAGTCCAGGAACTTTCCCTGCGTATGGACCGAGCCAGGGTGGAGGATCCTGAGTGGCCCTTTTTACCTTTGGCAACTCCTTAAGCATACTATAACGTACGAACCCATGGTGTATATACGATCTATTGAATCAGTTTTCACTCCGCACGCCTCACTCAGAGCCGCTGTGTGGCTTCTCGTTAGCTTCATTGTATTGGGCGCATGTACCTCTCAGCCCGCTTCTGAGAATCGGTCCTATTTGCTAGCGGAAGGAAAGCGGCCGAATATTCTTTTTGTTATCTCCGATGATCAATCGTATCCCCATGCGTCTGTTTATGGGGAAGATTGGGTTCAAACGCCTGCCTTCGATCGGATAGCGAAGGAGGGTGTGCTTTTTACTCAAGCCTACACCGCTTCTCCCGGATGTAGCCCCAGCCGTGCGGCCATTCTTACCGGGTTGAACTGCTGGCAATTGGAGGATGCAGGAACACACGCCAGCGCGTTTCCCAATCAGTACAAGGTATATCCCGATGTGCTGGAGACCTTGGGATACCACGTAGGCTTTACCCAAAAAGGATGGGGACCCGGCAACTGGGAAATCAGTGGGAGAACGCGTAATCCAGCAGGAAAGCCCTATCAGTCCCAAAAGTTAACGGCCCTCACATCCGGTATCAGTCAGAACGATTATGCGGCAAATTTTCTCGACTTTCTGGAAGATCGACAGGAGGATCAGCCATTTTGCTTTTGGTTTGGTCCTGCGGAGCCCCACCGGGTTTTTGAGGAGGGTTCCGGGTTGGCATCGGGAAAGGATCCCTTTGCAGTGAATGTACCGGGCTTTTTACCGGATACCCCGGAGATTCGAAGTGACCTGCTCGACTATGCCTTGGAGATAGAATGGTATGATCAGCATTTGGGGAAAATGCTAGCGCATTTGGAGGCCATCGGTGAATTGGACAATACGCTGATCGTGGTTACTTCGGACAACGGAATGGCATTTCCAAGGGCGAAAGCGAACATGTACGAACACGGTATTCATGTTCCACTGGCTATCCGTTGGGGCAACTGGGTGAAGCCGGGTAGGGTGGATGAAGGGCTGGTCAGCCTGATTGATCTGGCCCCTACCTTTTTGGAGGCAGCGATGGGGGAGGAGTTCAAGGAGTACCAAGCAGAAAACCCGGTCGAAGGGCGTAGCCTGATCGGACGCTTGCTAAACAAAGGTCTTTCCACGCAGCAAGACCCTACCCGCGCGGTATTTTCCTCTCGGGAACGTCACTCTAGCTCCCGATGGAATAACGTAGGGTATCCACAGCGGGCCATGCGTATAGGTAACTTTCTATATATACGAAATTTCAAACCGGAGCGATGGCCAGCAGGGGCCCCACAGAAGTTTGAAGCAGATGGCAGCCTAGGTCCGGAGCACGGTGGCTACCACGATATCGACGCCTGCCCCACCCTCGATTTCTTGATTGACAATCGGGATGATCCAGAGTTCGGGTTCTATTTTTATCTTGCAGTGGACCGTCGGCCGGAGGAGGAATTTTTCGATGTTGCCAAGGATCCTTATTGCTTGCAGAATTTGGCGGTAGATCCGGCCTTTAAAAAAGAGCTGGAAAAGGCACGAACGGACATGGAATTCTACCTGCGGGAAACCGGAGATCCAAGAATGACTGCGGAAGGGGAAGTCTTCGAAAGCTACATCCGCTATTCGCCCATACGCACATTTCCAGAGCCCGATTGGGCGAAACATCCGACATCTTTCGATCTAAAACCCAACTAACCGTGCAAAAATTCATCCTTTCTACGATAGGCTTCTGCTGCTTTCTTAGCGCCTGCCAGCAAGAAGGCAGCCGACGCTACGATACCTGGGACACCTATAGAGGTACCAAAGAGGCTACCCAGTATTCCAGCCTTACCCAAATCACCCGAGAGAACGTCCACCTATTGGAGCCGGCATGGGAGTTTCATACCGGGGACAACGGCCCTAGGACTCCCATGGAGTGCAACCCAATTGTCGTGGGCACTACCATGTATGTGACCTCGCCCAAATTGGACCTCATTGCGCTACATGCCGGTAGCGGCGAGCAGCTGTGGCGGTTTTCCTCTTCCTCCTTTAACGAAGGTTCCGGTGTGAACCGGGGTGTCACCTATTTTGATGATGGGGCAGAGGGCAGGATTTTTATGCCGGCAGGTCCCTACCTGTTTGCCGTAAACGCAAAAAGCGGAGAGTTGGTGGCGGAATTTGGTCAGGATGGAAAAATCGATTTACGGGAGCACTTGGGTAAAGATCCGGCAAGGTTATCTATTTCCCTGTCTACCCCAGGGATCCTTTTTGGGGAACTGCTAATCATCGGGTCGGCAACGGGAGAGGGGTACGATGCATCTCCAGGCCACATCCGGGCGTATCACGCGCGCACAGGAGAACTTGCCTGGATTTTTCACACCATCCCCCAAGAGGGGGAATTTGGACACGAAACCTGGGAATGGGTGGAAGATGAAAATTACGGCGGCACCAATAACTGGGGCGGTATGAGCTTGGACGAGGAAAAAGGGTGGGTGTATGTGGCTACGGGGTCGCCCACCTATGATTTTTATGGTGGTAACCGCCTAGGCGAAAATCTTTTCGGCAACTGCGTGATTGCCTTGGATGCGCGTACCGGAGAGCGGCAATGGCACTACCAAGCCGTCACCCACGACCTGTGGGATTTCGATCTGCCCTGTGCGCCTACCCTAGTGACCGTCCCCATGGATGGAAAGCAAGTCAAAGCGCTGGTGCAACCCACCAAAATGGGCGAGTTAATACTATTGGATCGATATACCGGTAAGCCCTTGCTGCCTGTGGAAGAACGTGCTGTCCCTCCTTCCTATGTGCCGGGAGAGCGAGCGCATCCCACCCAAAAATTTAACCAAGGGATTCGATTGGTACCCCAGGGTATGGATAGCAGTTACCTGACGGATATCTCGGAAGAGGCCAATGCCTATGCCCGGAAGGAGATCAAAAAATACCGAAACGAAGGGATGTATACCCCACCCAGCATAGAGGGAACCTTGACCATGCCCGCAACCCGAGGTGGATCCCTTTGGGGAGGGATTTCCTACGATCCCGTACAAAATCGCATCTATGCGAATGTCAACGAGTTAGCTATGATTTTGCAACTTCGGGCCGTAACTCCCGCCGGTGCGGGTGCAGACGAGGTTTCTTCTGGGTACCATTCCTATATGTTGAACTGTTCCAACTGCCATGGCGCCGACCGCAAAGGACTTGCGGATGCCTATCCCTCCTTGTTGGGTGTGGCAGGAAGGTATAGCAGGGAGGAGATCAAGCGGATCATCCGTGGGGGTAAAGGCGTCATGCCTGCCTTTACCCAGTTTGACGATAGGCAATTGGATGCCATGGTGTCCTTTGTAATCGACGGGGAAGTTCCTGCAGGGCAGGAATCTGCGCAGTTAGCGCAGGTAGATAAGTACGTAATGTCGGGTTTTCGGCTGTTTTTGGACGAAGAGGGTTTTCCGGCATCCAAGCCGCCCTGGGGCAGTTTGAACGCCATTGATTTGAACACGCTGACGGTGGATTGGAAAGTTCCATTGGGCGACTATCCGGCGCTCGTGGAGCGTGGCATCACGGGCAAGGGTACCCAAAACTTTGGAGGCTGTGTAGCCACGGCTGGTGGGTTGGTTTTTGTGGGTGGTTCCGCAGATGAAATGTTCAGGGCCTTTGACGCAGCTACCGGGGAGGTGCTATGGAGTTATAAGTTACCTGCGGGTGGGTATGCGGTTCCTTCGGTATATGAGGTAGGTGGGCGCCAGTATGTGGTGATTGCAGCAGGAGGTGCCAATCGTATTGGTACGCCCAGCGGCGACAGCTTTGTGGCGTTTGCCCTTCCTTAGGTCTGGCTTTTTGGCAAAATGATTGTATGACCCTAGTGTGCCCAATTCGTTCTACCAATCAAGCCGATGAACCAAAAACCGATTCCTACTTACAGCTACCGCCGGGGATTTTTCTGGCTCTTTATTTTTTTTGTATTGGCGCTGATTCCTCTTTTCATTGGTTATGGGTGGAATTTACCCGATTATAGAGGTTTTTGGGAGGAATTGGGCCTTTCGATGGGGTTTGTGGGGCTGGGGTTGTTTGCGGTGCAGTTTCTGTTTTCCGGACGCATTCGGCAGGTAGCGCCGGCATTTGGGGTGGACAATATTGTGCAGTTTCACAAGGAAATGGGTGTGATTGCCCTCCTTTTTGGCATGGCCCATCCGGTCATTTTGATTGCCGTGGATAGTTCGTATTGGGGATTTTTTGACCCACGGGTAAATTTGCCACGGGCTTTGGCGCTTGGTGCCGCGTCGGTTGGGATGATGCTGCTATTGGTGACCAGTTTGTGGAGGTCCTTGGTGGGCTTGAGCTATGAATGGTGGCGGTTGCTACATGGGCTGCTTGGATCCCTGATTCTGTTTGTGGGCATTGTCCATGCCCTGCAAGTCGGTCATTACCTGAACGACTGGCTGAAAATGCTGTTGTTTGGTGGATATCTGGGCGGGTTCCTATACCTGTTTGTTCATTCCCGAGTGGTTCGACCATTCCAAAACAGCAAACATCCCTACGCCATCGACGAAGTCATTCCTGAAAAGGACGATTGCTACACGCTCAGGCTTAAGCCCTGTACCGGGGAGCGCTTACACTATGAACCTGGTCAGTTTTTGTGGATTACGATACAGTCCTCACCTTTTTCCATGCAGCAGCACCCCTTTTCCTTTTCATCTAGCCCGCTTGAGCCGCTGATTGCCATTACCGCCAAGCGCTTGGGCGATTTTACGCGGGATTGGATACATCTGAAGCCAGGTCAGACAGCATTTATTGAAGGTCCCTATGGCTCGTTTACGCTAAAAGATCGGCCCTGCTTTCTGGTGATGGGCGGTATAGGAGTGACTCCCGCCATTTCCATCCTCAAGACCCTGGCAATCCGACAGGATACCCGACGTTGCATCCTAATTTATGGAAATGAATCGTGGAATAAAATCCCCTTTCGTCAGGAGTTGGCAGAACTGGAACGTTTACTCCACCTACAGATAGTGCACGTGCTGCAAGAGCCGGACCAAGCCTGGCAGGGTGAACGTGGATTGATCGATGAGCGGTTGATTGGTAAGAATTTGCCCGAGGATACACATGCTTTTGACTACTTCATTTGTGGTCCGGAACCCATGATGGACGTGGCAGAGCGTACCCTTCGTAATCAGGGTATTCCTTGGAAGCAAATCTATGCAGAACGTTTTGATTTGGCGTAATCCCTTGAACATGGAAAAGCATCGAAAACTATTTTACCTCACCGTGAAGCGAATGGCTGATCTGATTGGTTTCATGCTGCTGCTCGCTGCAATATGGATGGCTGCACGCGGTGTATGATTGGTGGAAACGCAGTCCTGTTTCTTCGGCTAAAACAAAGAAAATTTTAGCTTATCGGTCAGCAGTTCCAGGGCCATAATGGCTTTTACGGAGTTTCCTTTTTCATTTAGCTCCGGGCTCCAAACCGCGATGCTGAATTGGTGGGGCATGACGGCGGCCACGCCACCACCTACACCGCTTTTTCCGGGGAGGCCCACCCGGAAGGCAAACTCTCCCGATTCATCGTAGAATCCGCACGTCAGCATGAGCGCATTGATCCGCCTAGCCTCGCTCTCGGTGACGATTTCACGCTTTGCATAGATGGAATAGCCGTCGTTTGCCAGGAAAGAAAAAGATCTGGCCAAATCCACGCAGCACATCTCCATGGAACAATGCGCCACGTAGGTTTTGATGACTTCCTCTACCGGGTTATCGAAGTTTTGATAGGCCTTTAAAAAATACGCCAGGGCCGTATTTCTTTCCGAATGCCGCAGTTCGGAGTTCATGACGTCTTGATTGATCGTGACGCAATCTTTGCCAGACACTTCGTGGATAAATCTGCTGACTTCCTCCACGGGATTCTCGAACTTGGTCGTCAGCGCATCGGTAATCACCAGGGCCCCTGCATTGATGAAGGGGTTTCTGGGGATTCCTTTTTCAAATTCCAGTTGGGCAATGGAATTGAAGGGGTTTCCACTGGGCTCTACATTGACCCGGGACCATAATTTGCGCTGGAAGATATGGGCCACCATGGTGAGGGTGTGTACTTTGGAGATACTTTGGATGGAAAATGGCTGGTCGTAGTCTCCGACTCCATACACCTTGCCTTCCAGATCAACCAAAGCGATCCCAAACCTATCTGCATCGACGTTCGCAAGTTCCGGAATGTAATCGGCGACTTTACCTCTGGGATTTTTTGTTTTCACCTCTTGATATACTTCTTCGATGAGTTGCTGGTAGTCCATACGGTGAATGTGGGGATTTTGTGGGTGGGTTCAAAGCTTTTGAAAAAACTTTGTAGTATCAAGTGTCCTGTCAGTGTACGGTACGCACGACAAGTGGGATACTTTTCATGGAATTTGCCTAAAGAAATAGGTTAATTATCGTATGTTTAATTAATAAACAAATGTATATTTTGCTAAATATGGTATTTGGACAATTAATAATATTAAATTTTTCACAAAAAAATTTTTATACTATAAATATATTGAATAACAAATTATTATTTGGTTTATAGTAAAAATTAGTTAAATTACTCGCAATTAGCTGTTTACGCGCTATTTTTTTTATTCATTCACAAACCCACCCATCATTATGTTAAAGAAAATCGTTTTCGGAATCCTTTCCCTCCTGCTACTGCTCATCGGGGGATTTGTCGTCTATGTACAATTAAACTGGGATAAAACCTACGATATTCCCTACCCGGATCTACAAGTCAGTAATGATTCCACAGTGATTGAACGGGGCAAATACCTCGTACACGGACCGGCGCACTGTTCCAACTGTCATGTGGGTAGTGTTGCCGAAATGATACAGGCTGATGCCGGGGAAGATATTCCTTTAAAAGGAGGTGCTGAATTTCCCTTAGGTCCTATAGGCACTATCTATCCCAGAAACCTTACCCCAGACCCCACCACAGGTATTGGAAGATACACCGACGCTGAAATCTTCAGAATGATGCGTCATGCCGTGAAGCCGGATGGTACAGCAACGCTATCGGTACTTATGCCTTTTTGGGACATGGCCGATGAGGACCTGATTGCGGTGGTGTCGTATTTGAGAAGTCTTGCTCCTGTTAATAATGAGGTCAAGGAGAATGATTGGTCTTTTATGGGGAAGGCCGTGCGGGTATTGGCTTCGTCGTTTCAGCCGATTGAAAATCCCACACCATATCCCAAGGCTCCGCCGATGTCTGCGACGATTGAGCGGGGTGAATACCTTTCGCGGTATGTGGCTAACTGTGTAGGCTGTCATACGGCAAGGGATCAGATGACGTTTGAAGCGATAGGACCTGAATATGGAGGAGGAATGGAATTTGAGCCTTGGCCTGAGTATGCTTTGGCCGTGGGAGGGGACCCTGAGCTATGGACCCGTACACCCAATATCACACCACATCCCAACAGTGCCCTGTCCAAATTCAAAAATGTAGCCGAATGGAAAGCACGATTTCGCCAAGGGAGGACAATTAGCATTTCTCAAATGCACTGGGGCCCCTTTTCCAGGATGACGGATGAGGACCTGGAAGCTATTTACCTCTATCTCTCAAGCTTGGAACCGCAAGATTATGATCCGGGTGAGCTGATTTTTAAAAAATGAGGGGGAGATTTAGGCATTGCTGGGTGACCGCTTTGCGGATTAGGAGGCTGTCCATATACACGTATAACGAAGCCGCGTGGCTAGTAAGGATCCAACAGATCTGGCGATCCTAGTCCCTGATGAAGTCTGCCGTTTCCATGCAGCACAGCAGGATATGATGGTGGAATGGCTAGACCGATTGGTTGAATAGTGAATTTGATCGGAAAGGAAAATGGCTTATTACCATCCCAATTTGACTCCGTCAGATCAAGAAAACTCCGTATAATTAAACTAAATTGGGTTTTGGAATTAACCTAAATTAGTTGGACGGATGAACCTTATCGGAATTGTCACTGCGATCATCGCTTTTTGGCCCCTAGGCGCACCAGAAAAACACATCGTTTACCTGGCGCCGCATGGATTGGATTCCAACCCAGGCACGAAGGAACAACCCCTCGCTTCCCTGACAGGGGCTAGGGACGCTATCCGAAAATTAAACACTACGGACAGTGTTTTGGTGAAAATTGCACCGGGGGATTACTTTATGAATACGCCCCTGGAACTAACCGAACGGGATGCAACGCCGGTTGTTTTTGAAGGGGAAGGGGGGCAGGTTACCTTTTATGGAGGCATACCGGTAAAGGGCTGGGAAAAAGTAAGCGAGCAGCTTTGGCGAGCAGCCATTCCCGCCCAGTTTACCGCGAGCTTTCCGTTCGAGCAGCTCATTGTAAACGGTAAAAGGGCTGTCCGCGCCAGCACCGGTTTTTTTCAGGTAAAAACGGTTTCGGAAACGGTTATGGATCCGGGCAGGGGACGCATGCCGGAATTTGCCGTTCAAAAAATCTCGCTAAACCCCGAGGATGCAGCCTCTCTGCAAAAGGAAGGCCCCGAAAATATTCAGAATGCCGTGATTTCCTTGTACCATAAATGGGATGTCACCCGCAAATACATCGACCACTTCGATCCAGATTCTTCCATCGTGTACATCAGGGGGAAGGGCATGCAGCCTTGGAATCAGTTGGACCAATTAACCCAATACAAGATCGAAAACCTACCATCGGCGCTGGATTCCCCTGGGGAATGGCTCGTAAAAAAGGACGGGTATGTGTATTATATCCCTAAGGAAGGTGAAGAAATACACTCCATAGAGGTCTTTGCGCCTGCCACGGACAAGTTTATCACCATCCGCGGGAATAAGCTAAACCCGGTCAAGCACAAGACCTTTAAAGGCATTCGCTTTAAGGTGGCCGGGTACCGGCTACCCAAACAGGGCAATGATCCCTTGCAGGCGGCGGCTACCGAGGATGCGAGCATAATGGTGGATTATGCGGATTATATCCGATTTGAAAACTGTGAACTCGCACATACTGGCTTGTATGGTATCTGGTTCAGGAGGCAAGTGACCAATAGCCAAATCGATCAATGCTACCTACACGACCTCGGGGCCGGGGGAGTGAAGATTGGCGATTTTCTTTACCACGAGGAGGACGAGGACGTTTCGGCCAATAACCTGGTCCATAACAGCATTATCCGGGATGGAGGGCAACTGTTTCCGAGTGCCGTCGGGGTAATTGTGTTTCATTCCCGTGACAACGAGATTACCCACAACGAGATTGCAGATTTTAGGTATTCCGGCGTGTCGGTGGGATGGATGTGGGGCTATGAATCGACCAAAGTCGTCACCAACACGCCGGATAAACACGGCATACCTGCATGGAGGGAAGATCATTTTAAAAGTCCCGCTACTGGTAATGTGATCGCCTACAATCATATACATCACCTGGGATGGGGAGAACTTTCGGATATGGGCGGTGTATATATCCTATCCGAGGCCTTCGGTACCCATGTGCACTATAATGTTATCCACCACATTTACTCGGCCACCTATGGGGGCTGGGGATTGTATACCGATGAGGGAGCTACCCACGTTACAATGGAAAATAACCTGGTGTATGCCTGCAAGAACTCTGGGTTTCACCAGCACTACGGAAAGGAAAACCACATTCGGAACAATATTTTTGCCTTTAATCTAAAGGGGCAGGTGCAATTTACCCGGGTGGAAGACCACCGTTCCTTTGATTTCACAAACAATATCGTTTATACACATAGTGGGGACATGCTTTTGGGTAACCTAAAGGATGCAGACGTAAAAATGGAGAACAACTGTTATTGGGACACACGGACCAAGGAGCCGCTTTTTCAAAAAATGTCTTTCAGGGAGTGGAAAAAATTAAAGGATAGAAACTCCCTTTTGGCGGATCCAGGATTTGTCGATGCTGAGAATTTTGATTTCAGGCTGAAATCTCTCCATACAGCACGAAAGATCGGTTTTAAGCCCTTTGATTATTCCAAAGCAGGTGTATACGGTTCGGAAGAATGGAAACAACTGGCCATCATGGACAGCGTAAGGATCGATTTATTTGCCAAGATTGTAGATGCAATGGAAAAGTAATCTACAGGTGGTAGGATAGTTGATTAGGGTTGTTTTTTTGGCTTTTCCGTTTGATTTATTTTACGTACAGAACAGTATCAGGATTGGGCACCCTGCGATCACCATACTGTACGATTGGAATGTAATTTGGCACGAACCTTCTAAAAAATTCCTTGGGGTTCCATCCCGGCGGAATAGTGCTGGGGGATGTCGATGCTGCCCAAAAAGAGAGCAAGTAGGATTTCTGGAAGCCTTTGGATGGTGAGCAAAAAGATGCTTTATTTGGCCATGTTTAAGACTAGCTTTAATCACGTGTTGGGACCCTGTAAAACTATGACGATCAGATTTCTTGGCGTATTCATTTTTGCGGCACTTTCTTTTGCTTGCTCATTGGAAGATCAATCCTCCAAACGTCCCCCCAATATCATATATATTTTAGCGGATGACCTGGGCTATGGGGATTTGGGCTGTTACGGGCAGGAAAAGATTGAAACCCCTCATATCGATGCCTTGGCGGCTGGTGGGTTGCTTTTTACACAGCATTACTCGGGATCGCCCGTATGTGCCCCTGCTCGGGCGGTTTTGCTAACGGGGCAGCACAGTGGCAGGGCACAGGTGCGGGGCAACGATGAATGGGGTGAAAGGGGAGACGTGTGGAATTATTTGGCCATGCTGGCAGACTCTACCTTGGAAGGGCAGCGCCCCATTGCAGAAGGAACGGTCACGTTGGGTACCCTGCTTCAGGGGGCCGGTTACACGACAGCAATTGTAGGTAAGTGGGGATTGGGTGCACCTCATACCGTTGGCGTCCCGAATAAGCAGGGGTTTGATTATTTTTTCGGATACAATTGCCAACGGCAAGCGCATACGTTATATCCGCTTCATCTTTGGGAAAACGACCGTCGGGTTTACCTAAGAAACGATACCATCGCTCCAAATAAAAGATTGCCCGAAGGCGCAGATCCCTATGCGTTGGAAAGCTATTCTGATTATTTTCTGACCGATTACGCTCCGGATATAATGTTTGACCGCATCTCGAATTTTGTATCCAAGCAGCAGGAGAATCCTTTTTTCCTGTACTGGGCCACGCCCATTCCACACGTGCCTTTACAGGTGCCAAGCAAGTGGATCGACCACTATGTGGAGAAGTTTGGGAATGAGGAGCCTTATCTGGGGAACAACTCCTACTTTCCCGCCCGCTACCCCAGGGCCACCTATGCGGCGATGGTCAGTTACCTCGATGAGCAGGTTGGGCGGTTGGTGCAGCAGCTAAAAGATCAGGGGATTTACGACAATACGCTGATTATTTTCACTTCCGACAACGGGCCTACCTTCAACGGCGGTACGGACTCTCCCTGGTTTAACAGCGCAGGGCCCTTTCGGGAAGCGCAGGGCTTTGGCAAAGGATATCTCTATGAAGGAGGGATCCGCGTGCCCATGATCGCTTCCTGGCCGGAGGTGATTCAAGCTGGTTCGAGGAGTGACCATATCTCGGCTTTTTACGATGTCATGCCCACACTGGCAGAGATCGCAGGCGTGACGGAGACCTTTGACTCGGACGGCGTCAGCTTTTTCCCTGCGCTCAAAGGAGAAAAGCAGCCCGTGCATGACTATTTGTACTGGGAATTCCCATCCTATGGGGGCCAAATGGCCATTAGGATGGGTAAATGGAAAGCACTGCGGCTGAACATGCAGGAGGAAACCTCGGAATGGCACCTTTTTGACCTGGAAAAAGACCCGATGGAACAGGTGAATCTGGCGGGGGAACATCCGGAGCTTATCCAACAGGTGGAGGAAATCGTGGCGCAGTCTCACGTGCCGGCTGCCAATCCTAGGTGGCGGTTTGCTGCATTGGGTGAGTGATTTGAAATAGGCTAATCCAAAAAAAGGATATGACGCAAGCTGCGCTTATGGTTTAAAATATTTACCATGAGGGTTAGAGACCCTAATAGGGTTTGGCGAGTGCACTACCGAATTCTACATACAAAAAGAAGCAGACCTCAGGTTGAACGCCATTGGGATGGCGATAAAAAAATTAGCCTACTGAAATTTTTTTTTCACCCTCGTACTTGTAAGTTTAGGGGTCTGGAAACCCGGTACGGATCGAAGTATGGGTAGGGGTCAAACCGTACAAATTTCGGCCTCGCTCTTTTCTACGCAAGATAGAGAAAACGATGATAAATCGTCAACTAGTTTTTATCTTACTGCTGCTATTGGGCGCCCTGTTCGGTATTTCTTTAGCCCATGTTTCATACAACGGCTTCGATTGGGAGCGTGACCGCTTGCTGGTTATTTCGGTAACTGCCACAGCCTTGGCAATTTTGGTAGGTGGTGCATCTGCGCTTGCCATCCGCCGAGGTAATGGGTATGAATAGGGCAAGTCCAGTTCCCGCATGAGTGGACCTTTCAGGGCCATCGGTTGGGTACCGTATGCTTATTCAGGATTCGCTGCGCTTCTTTCTGTACCCCTTCCCATTTCTGGGCCTTCCAGATATGCTCCCGGGCAAATTTCCCAGAGGCCTCTAGGTCTACGATGGGGAAGGGGTAATCTTTCCCCACCTGCAAGCCATATAGTGTTTCCTCGATGCCGGTAATCTTCCAGGGTTCGTGAAGGAGGTGAAGCGGCAATGCAGCTAGTTCAGGAACCCATTTTTTGATAAAAGCACCATCGGCATCGTGCTCTAAGGATTGTTTGACCGGGTTATAGATTCTGACGGTGTTGATCCCTGTCACCCCGGCCTGCATTTGTAACTGCGGATAGTGAATACCGGGTTCAAAATCCAGGAACATTCGGGCCAGATGGGCTGCCCCGGATCGCCAATCCTGAAAAAGGTGATGGGTCAAAAAGGACACCAACATGGCCCGCATTCTGAAATTTAGGTAGCCGGTTTCCCGCAGACAACGCATGCAGGCATCCACTAGGGGATACCCGGTCCTTCCTTCTTCCCAAGCGGAGATTTTGCGCTCATCGATTGGCTTCGAAAAGCCATCAAAGCCCCGGTTGATGTGTTCGTACTCCATCCTGCACTCCATTTCAAATTTCTGGATAAAGTGGCAATGCCATCTCAGCCGAGATTGAAAATTCGTCAGGTTTTTGGCTTGGAAACCCTCTTTCTTTTTTTTCTCCGCAGCCTGGTATACCTGTCGGATGGACAAGTTGCCCCAGGCCAGGTAGGGCGAAAGCCGACTGCATCCAGTTCTGCTCAACAAGGGTTTAGATATGTGCCGGTTGTAGTTTTTGATTCGTTCTTTGAAAAAAGAATCCGCGTATTTCCACGCAGTTGATTCCCCACCCTGTTGCATTCCGGGTTGGGGTGTTTTCCATTCCTCCGGTATTTCAATGGAAGGCAAGCTTTGCAGGAAGGCATTGGAGAGGGTGTAAAATTTCCCTTTTTGCAGGTCGGGATTTTCTTGCGCTGCGGACATGAGGGCATACCAATCCTGGGACCAATTTTTTCGGTTTTTTCTGCCTCGTTGCACGCCTTGATGGGTAGATTCCTGCCAGTATATGCCCTTGGTTTTGAAAAATGCAGCTACCCGCTTGTCCCGTTCGTAGGTGATGTGGATTCCGGTTTCCTGATGGGAAAAGACGTTTTTCACCTCGTACTCTTGGGTTAACCGCTGGAATAAGAGAACCGGGTCCAAGTATAAAACATGAAGCCGCGCATCAAAGGGTTGCAATCGAGCCGATAAATCACTCAAGCTCTGCCAAACGAATCGCCAATGCCGGCTATCCGATTTCGGAGAGGCCACGAGTTCAGGCTCAAAGCAATACACTAAAATCAGCGGAAGCCCATCGTCGATAGCATGCTTGAGTGGGGCATGGTCGCCCAACCTCAAGTCCCGCTTAAACCAAACCACGTTGACCTTTTCCATTTTGGTAGGAACTAGGGATAGGGGTAAAAGTTTACGGAACGTATAATTGGTGACTTTACAGCACCGACTAGATGGATAAGCTTGTTCCAAGGGATACTCCAAAGGCTGATGAGAAGCGTTGAATGACTGGGGCTCTCTTGAGTATGGATACTTTAGGTCTTATTTGGGTTTTTTTGGTATATTTCCATAATTTCAAAAGATATGAACCCTAACTACCTTATTTTAGTCATCTTAGGTATTGTTTTGGTTTCCTGCGCAACGGAACCGGAGAAGTTTGTTTCTGATAAACCCGAAGAAAGCCGGTTTACCAAAGTCACCTTGGTAGAGCGGCTGGATGAACCCATGGAATTTGAAGTACTGCAGGACGGCCGGATCATTTTTATAGAACGAAAAGGTAAAGTCCGGATGTTTGAACCGGCGACCGGCCTGGTAAAGGATATAGGCTCTATTCCAGTATATTTTGAGTCGGAAGACGGCCTCCTTGGTTTCGCAAAGGACCCGGACTTTTATAATAACCACTGGATCTATCTGTATTATTCTCCCGAGGGGAAGGAAAGTATCAATCGGTTGTCGCGGTTTACATTGGTATCGGATATCCTTGACCCGGATTCCGAGGCGGTTTTACTGGAAATTCCGCAATTTAGGGGCTGTTGCCACAGTGGGGGATCCATCGAGTTTGATAGCAAGGGCAACCTCTTTCTATCCTTGGGCGATGATACTACGCCGTTTGAATCGGACAATTACAATCCTATCGATGAAAGACCGGGACGACCGGAAAATGTGGACGCCCAGCGAAGTTCCTCGAATTCCAATGATTTGAGGGGTTCAATCCTACGAATCACTCCTCAGTCTGACGGCACGTACACCATACCGGATGGGAATCTTTTTCCGGCAGGCACGCCCAATACCCGGCCCGAGATTTACGTGATGGGCAACCGAAATCCATTTCGAATTTCGGTGGATCCGAAAAGCGGGTTTCTTTATTGGGGTGAGGTGGGGCCGGATGCTCAGAACGACAGCCTAGGCAGAGGACCCAGAGGCCATGACGAGGTCAATCAGGCCAAAGAAGCCGGATTTTATGGCTGGCCCTACTTTGTCGGAGACAATAAACCCTATTGGTATTATGACTTTGAAAAGGGGGAGAGTGTCTTTGCGTATGACCCCGCCGCGCCAGTGAATCATTCTCCCAATAATACGGGAGTGAATGTGCTGCCGCCTGCACAGGAGGCGATGATCTGGTATCCCTATGCCGATTCGGAGGAGTTTCCCATGTTGGGTTCAGGCGGCAGGAATGCGATGGCGGGACCGGTGTATTACCAAGACCTTTTTGCAGATACGGCGGTCAAATTTCCCAAGTATTACGACGGGAAGCTGTTTATCTATGATTGGATGAGGAATTGGGTCTTTGCCGTTCAGTTCGATGAGGAAGGTGATTTTGCAGGCTTGGAGGAATTTATGCCAACTACCCAGTTTGACAAGCCCATAGATATGCAGTTTGGTCCCGATGGGGCATTGTATGTGCTGGAATATGGCACCTATTGGAATTCCCAAAACGATGATTCCGGTATTTACCGGATCGAGTTTAACCCCGGAATCCGGAAGCCCATTGCCCGTTCCAGTGCGGATGTCAAGCAGGGGGCCGCACCTTTAGAGGTACAGTTCAGCAGTGCCGGGAGTATGGACCTGGATGGGGATAACCTTACCTTTGAATGGGATTTTTACGGGGATGGAAGTAATACCTCTCGGGAGGATGATCCGGTATTTGTCTTTGAACGGGTCGGCGAATTCAATACCATTCTTACTGTTCGAGATAGTGAAGGCCTGCAAAGCCAGACCATAATACCCATTGCCGTAGGGAATGAACCGCCGGTAATTCAGCTTACTTGGGAAGGAAACCGAAGTTTTTATTGGGGTAAACCTACGTTGTCGTATCGCGTTGACGTACAAGATAAAGAGGATGGTCTCATTTCAGAAAACGAGGTGGTGGTTACCTGGGATTTTCTGGAGGAAGGGTATGACAAAATAATTGCTGAAATGGGTCATCAGCAGTCCGAAAACAGTACGCAGGTTCTGGGGCAAAACCTGTTGGTGAAAAGCGGATGCAACGCCTGCCACGGCTTAGAAAACGCCTCCGTTGGGCCTAGTTACAAGGCTGTGGCAGAGCGCTATTCGGCCGTCACCGAAGCTCCAAAAATCCTCCTTCAAAAAGTGATTAACGGAGGTGGAGGTGTATGGGGTGATCGGCTGATGCCTTCCCATGCCCACCTGAAGGAAGGGGATATCGTTCAAATGCTCGATTATGTGCTGTCCCTCTCTCCAAAGTCAGCAATCAGTCAAAAAAACAGATTGGGTATTTCCGGAGAAGTGACGCTAGACCAACACCGTGCCCAAGGCACCTATCTGCTGACCGCCAGCTATCGGGATAAAGGTGCCAACGGAATTTCTCCCATCCTACGCCGGGAGCAGTTGATGCTCCGGCATCCTTTGGTCTTGGCTGCGAATGCAGATTTTTTTCACGGTGCCGCCAAAGCAAATTTTGAGGACTCCAGATTAGTCAAATTCACAGAGGACAAGTCGTATATTGGTTTCGAACGTGTTGATCTTAAGTATGTTGGTGGGATTCAATTATCCGTTGATCCTTCCAATAGAACGGGTTGGTTTGAAGTCAGACTTCATAGCCCTGACGGACCTATTGTGGGTAAAAGTGGGGTGATCAGCAACGAACTCAAACCGGAAAAAGAGACCGGGAAGTGGTTTGATGTTTCCGTTAAACTTGAAACTTATGATCAGGTAGCAGACTTGTACCTTGTGTTTCAGACCGAGACGGGTGTAAGCATATGGAGCTCATTTCTGTTGAACACGGTCTATTTTGACGGAAGGAGTTAAGGGACGTTTCGGTGATCAAACGGGTTTTCAAGTTTAAATCCGTGGTTTCGCCACGGTATTTGCCGTATGACGGCTTTGATAGTGGCTAAAGATTTTTTGGATTTTCCTCTATGCTTCCAAAACCGTGACTGCGCGTTCGGTTAGGCAGCATCTCAAACGGGTCGATAGTCCATTCTCTTATTTTTAAAATATAATATCATTTTTATTACTTAAGTTGAGTATATGTAACATTTAAAGCTGTACTTAGGTGATTTTATTGTTAAATTTAGTTATTTTTAGGAGATAATGTAACCCATAAATAATTGAATTATGATAAAGCATTATAAACCCAGAAAAGGCTTGTTGATCCATCTGGTATTGGCGATTTTGTTAGCCTTCTTACTTATTCGCTGGCATTTTTCAGACAAGGTGTTTCCGGATATTTTGGGATCAACCTCTTTTTTGTTATTTCCCTGTGCCTACCTTCTTTACCACCTGTTGAACACCAAGTATTGGATACAGGGTCAATCATTTTTTTATCGAGCAGGTTTTATGAAGGGGGAAGTGGACGTTGATTCAATTAAATCAATTGATGTTGGAATAACCCGGTGGGTAGGTGAACGGGCCGCGCTTGCCAACCGTGGCTTACTTATCAAATACAACCGGTACGACGATGTGTTTATCGCCCCTGCTGACGATGAGGAGCTAATTAGCGATTTGCTGGCACTCAACCCGGCCATACAAGTGAATCACGCAGCGAGAGCTTAAGCAGCCTGCATTTTGATTCTGAAATGGTTCTGGTTTAAAAGGTTAATTCTGCCCTTGAAAAGGCTACTGCCAAGCCTCCCAAAGCAGCTTGGATACCGTCCGCTTGAGCACATAGGATTCGTTGTTTTCCTCCCAGCGCTGGTCTTCGTTGTCTTTGGTGGCGATGTAAAACACATAATCGCCGCTGGGAGCATTTACCATAATCAATTCAGACCGGGAGGCGTTGACCATGCCTTGTTTGGAAGCGGTTTGTATATAGGGTGGTATCTGTGAAAGCGCGTTTTCATCGTAATAGATATTGGTCATCAAGCGGTACATGCGTTCGGACGCTTTGGGACTGACTACATCCCCGTTTCGGATTTTTACCAGCAGCTGGGCCATTTCCTGGGGAGTGGTCTGACCCCATCCATATTGTTCGCGGTTTGCTTCCCGTCCCGGTGTCCGGGAGTTTACCCGGGTGTGCACCAATCCGAGGTTTTCCATGAGTGCGTTGATGGCGGTCCCGCCTCCTGCGAGTGCCTGACACCAAAGTGACGTGGTGTTGTCGGAATAGGTGATCATTAGGGAAACCAATACGCTCAGGTCCGTTTCGGTGGAGTCCCTAAAAAACTGCATGAGTCCCGACCCGCCGTATTTTAGAGAATCGCGGTACAGTAGCGGTTGGGTATAGGACAGCTCTCCTTGCTCGATTTTATCGAACACTCCCACTAAGATAGGAACTTTGATGATGCTAGCGGTGGGAAACAGCGTATCGGCGTTTATAGCGATTTCTTCGCCGGTTTTCAGGTTCAGCGCATAAAGGCCTGCGGTGCCTCTAAAGGTAGTTAACTCCTTTTCGAGGATTGCCTGGAGGGTTTGGCTCTGAGAAACGAACGGGAGTATTACCAATGTAAAAAGCAAAACGAAAGCAAAATGGAAACTGCGCATGGCATAAAGCGAATTGATCGAAGGGAAAGTTACTATTGCAGGGGCATTCAAGCAAGTCTTGATGCTTGATTTTGCTTCGTTTTTTGCCGTAGTACGATAGGCGATGGCTTACAGATTGATCGGTTCGCGTTAACGGGGAGCGGCTGAGGCACTCGAAAGCGCCGATGGATTCACTTTCTGGCATAGGATTTTTGAAGAAAATTGACCAACTTAGGCTGATCAGCAGCGAAATCTTGCCCCCATTAACCTGTTTTGCCTCATGGAACTTCCGCTTGTTACCGTAGACGCATTCACCGATCAGCCATTTAGTGGTAATCCCGCCGGCATCTGTTTGCTGCCGGGTTCTCTTTCGCCGGAATGGATGCAGCGTATTGCTTCCGAAGTAAATCTGAGCGAAACGGCTTTTTTGGAGACCATCGACGAACAAAATTACCGTATCCGCTGGTTCACGCCTGAGAAGGAGGTGGATTTATGCGGGCACGCTACCTTGGCCTCAGCATTTCTGTTATATACCGCAGAGTTGGTCGATAAAGACAAGGAAATCGTATTTTCTTCTAAGAGTGGGCCCTTAAAGGCCTCTTGGCAGCAGGGAGATTTTGCCATCGTGCTGGACTTTCCCCTGATAGGTACCGAAGACGCCCTGCACCCTTACTTTTCGGAAATGTTTTTTGGACAGCAGGTTGTTGGAGCAGCCAGATTAAAGCGAAATTGGATTTTGGAGCTCGAAAGCCCTAGGGCAGTGGAGTATGTCACACCGGTTTGGTCTGAGCTTACCCATCATAGCGAGGAGGGGATTATCGTGACAGCCGCATCGTATGGAGACTACGACGTGGTTTCCAGGTATTTTGCCCCCAATCTGGGTATACCCGAAGACCCGGTGACCGGGTTTGCCCACTGTGCGCTGGTAGACTACTGGCACCGGAAAACTGGCAAGGAGCATTTTACGGCCTTCCAAGCCAGTAGCCGGGGCGGGGTACTTGGGCTTTCCCGAATCGACAATCGGGTACTTCTAAAAGGAAATGCGGTGAAAATGTTTGAAGGGTTTTTCACCTTGGAGATGTAGAAAAAAACGCTGCGGGAAGTTGCACCCCTTTTTGCCAGGTTGGTAGACGGGGTGCCGAATGAACACGGAAAAGCAGCCTAATCAATGGCATAAAATGGGATTTACGAGAAGATCTTTTTTAAAGGCTTCCAGTCTGGGTTACCTGGCCCTGGAAGCAGGCGGTAGCTTAGCCTGGGCTAAGACCGGCAAGTCATCCAATGAACTGGTTCGGGTTGGCGTAATCGGCTGCCGAAACAAGGGCTACAACGTGCTGCGGGAAATCCTGCGAACGGGTAGGGCGCTTTGTGTAGCCATGTGCGATGTGGACGATGAAGTGCTGCAACGTCGTGCCGCCGAGTTGAAGAAGGAAACGGGCCAATCACCCAAACTGTACGTTGATTTCCGGAAAATGCTGGAAAACCCAGAAATCGATGCGGTGATAGTAGGCAGTCCCGACCACTGGCATTGCCTGCATGCGGTGTATGCGATGGAAGCCGGTAAAGATGTCTATGTGGAAAAGCCCCTTGCCAATTCGATCCATGAGTGCAATCTCATAGCGGCCGCTGCACAGCGGTATGGACGGGTAGTTCAAGTAGGTCAACAACAGCGAAGCGGTGACGTTTGGAACGGCTTGATGGATTACTTAAAATCGGGGGCACTGGGTGGCCTTCGCAGGGTCAATTGCTGGGCGAATTTTGCCTATGGGGCAGGAGCACCGAAGGTTCCCGATACAGCCGTTCCGGAGGGGGTGGACTTTAGGCTTTGGCTAGGTCCCGCACCGGAGCGAACGTTCAATGCTTCCCGTTTTCATGGCAACTGGAGGCATTTTTGGGATTACGGAGGGGGACTGATGACCGACTGGGGCGTGCACCTCTTGGACATGGCGTTGTGGGCCAAGGATATTACGGAGGAGCCGACCAAGGTGAGCGGATTTGGCATGAACCTTAGCGGACTGGACCGCGCCAGGGAGACCTACGATACCCAGTCAGTTTTGTACCAAATGGATGACTTCCTTATCCAATGGCAGCAGAATGGAGGGATTGAGCGGGGTCCCTATGAGAAGTCCTATGGCGTAGAATATGTATGTGATGGAGGCACCATAGTCGCGGACCGGGAAGATTGGACCCTGTACCCGGAGGGAAAAGAAACGGATACTGAGCAAGCCGAGGCGTTTAAGTTGCGAAGTGGGCGCAGTGACATGGACCTACATGCGAACAATTTCTTGGACTGTGTACTCAGTAGAAAACTGCCAAACTGTTCGGTTGAGATCGGTAGGAATGTAGCTTTATACGCCCATTTCGGAAATGTACTCGCGCGAACAGGGGCCGGTTCCTTGGACTGGGATGCCACTCAGCAGCAATTTGTGGGCCATGCCCCTGCAAACGGGCTGATCGTACCTGACTACCATCACGGATGGAAACTTCCGGCGGTGTAGCTTTTTGTAAAAAAAACAGTACCAGGCAACAATGAAAAGGCTCAATCCTTAACGTCTTAGATAGGGGAGCAGTGCGGGAACTGGGTTTCAACTACTCCCCACAGTTTTTACGTTTTATCGGCTACGGAGTACCAGTTTACATTTTTGGTAAGTATCATGGTAACGATCAGGGCAATGAGAAGCCCCAAGCTTCCTATGAGCAGGGCATAGTCTTGGGATTGTAGCGTAAGGAATACAAATCCGTAACTCAGTGCCAGTATAGATCCCAGAACAGCTGTCAGGAGGCGACTTTGAAATAGGGGGATGGAGTATGCGGTGACGGTCAGTATAACCGAAAGTGCTGCAATAAAGTAGGCAATATTGAAAGCGGTATGTTCCGAAATCGACACCAATAGCAGGTAAAACAGGCAAATGGCAAAGCCTACCATGCCGTATTGGATGGGGTGGATGGGTTTGTTGCCTACTGTTTCCACCAGAAAGAGCATGAGAAAGGTCAGCCCAATGGTGAGGATGGCGTACTTGGCCGATCGGATGGCCTTTCGGTAGTGGTCCATGGGACTGAGAAAGTCCACGCCAAACTCGGCGTCGAATGGGGCTACCTGGAGATCCCCGCTGATCCAGGACTTGGGCAGATTTCGGTTCAGTTCAGCTATTTGCCAAATTGCTTCAAATCCTCCTTCCCCGATTTCACGCTCGATCGGTAAGAAATTTCCGCTGAATTTTGGATCTTTCCAAGTGGACTCCAAAGTGACAGCGGTGGATGCGCCCATTGGCAACACCCCCACACGTTCACTGCCGCGAAGACGAAAAGAGATGGTAAAGGGGATCTCCTTTGTCTGGGAAATATCTAACTGATTTAGCTGTACGTGAAAGCCACTTTCGTGTAGTTCGGGCACCAGGGAGCCCGGATGCACCTCGTAAATTTTGCCAGCCACCTGAACCATTACCGGGTCCTCAATACCTCTTAGGTCACTGATTCCGAAGGAGAGGAATGGGTGTAGACCCTCTAAAAAGGCGCGGCCGCTGCCAGCCAGATCCGGCTGTGGAATTATGCCTGTTAGCTCCCATTGAGAGGTGTATACGGCGGCTTCGTAGATGCCTCGTTTGAGGGTTTGGGGTTCTATGGAGCCTTTGATGAGTAGATTTTTTGGTGTGAGGTGTAAGTACTTTTTTGAGCCCTCTTTTTGGGTGGTAAGTTCGGTGTCAGTAGCTGACACTGGTATAGACCAAATCGGACCGGAAAGGGTTTGTCGGTTGGCCCACTGACGGTGGATTTCTTGCATTACCTCTTCGCTATAGCGCTGCCGTTCGTGGATGATTTCCTGGATAAAGGCAGTGGGAATAAGCAGTGCCAGGCCGAGAAAGCCGATTACCATGAGCTTAATCATCACCGAAAACCGGGAGATGAAGGATGTTTTTACCTGAATGGTTTCCATGATTAGTTTTGTTTAAAGTACTTTGAAATGCAAAGTCAATGGTTAAATTTTTTTACTTCAGTAGAGACTCAAGGGCAGCGAGATGTCGTTGAAATGCTTGTCGGCCGGCATCGGTTGCCCGGTATTGTGTCAGTGGTTTTCGGTCTTGAAAGGTTTTGGTATAAGAAACATAGTCGTTTTTTTCCAGTTGTTTGAGGTGGCTGGCGAGGTTGCCATCCGTTGCATGCAAGGACCTTTATGGACTTATCCCTTTTAGTCTGGCAGGCTAACGCTGCTGATGAAGCACTCATTTTTCATTAGGATCGGATAAGGTCGGCTTCGCTTGTACTGATTTTCCAAAGCGGCGGGGTGTTCGGTTGATGCCTCAGGCTATTGATTCCGCGCCTTTGGCGCTCCGATGGTGAACTTCCATTCTTCCTTGGGCGTTGCCCAAGGCTACTGATTTTGCACCTTTGGTGATGTTAATTAACTGAGTACCAAAGGAGCGACAATTAATGCCACCAATACCGCTCGGCATTTTCAACCTTATGCTTTTTTTGGCTCCAAATTTTAACAGGTTGGAAATCTGAATTCTTACAGATCCCTCCAATGTATTGAATCAATTTCTCATCAGTAACTTCATCAATGAACGGATACCCGTCCTCTGTACTAAAGGTATTATCAATGATTAGGGCGTTTGGTTTTTGGCTGAATCCGAGTAGCATAGCGCGTTTTTTGATTTTTTTAAAGGGAGCAAAATCAGTATATTTACCCTATGGATGATCATAAGCCCGAAGTCGTCAAAGAGCCAGATATGGCGTACGGCCTCTATTCCTATGCCGACTACCTCTCTTGGAATATGGACGAGGTGGTCGAGCTGATCAAGGGTAGAATTTTTAAAAAGGCCGCAGCAGCACCCAGAAGGATTCACCAAAAGGTTTCTATCGAATTGTCGCTTAGAATAGCTGGATTTCTAAAGGGTATGACCTGTGAGGTGTATAATGCCCCTTTCGATGTCCGATTCCCGAAAACATCCAGGGAAGATAAGCAAATTTTCGACGTGGTGCAGCCGGATATCTGCGTAATATGCGATCCCGCAAAACTGGATGATCGTGGCTGCTTAGGTGCACCGGACCTGATCGTAGAGATCCTTTCGCCCGGCAACAGTAAAACAGAACTGAAGCACAAGTACGAGCTTTACGAGTCGCATGGGGTTCGGGAATATTGGATTATTCACGCAGAAACCCACGACCTGCTAATCTACACGCTGGAAAATGGCCGCTACGTGCCTTCTAGGCTATTTACTTCCGGGGATGTGGTAGAATCACATGTGCTTCCTGGGTTTAAACTGGATTTGGAAGAGTTTTTTTCGTATATTAAGTAATTGACGCACTTAGGAAATAAACCATTTGAGTCCAAAAAACGTCCCTTATCCATTCTTAAACGATGGTTTATTTATACGAGATACTCTAGAGAGCAACATTGCTATCAGGGAGCTAATAAAATCGATAATTGGCTATGTAGTTGGTGTTTAATTTTTGGCTGAATCCGAGTAGCATAGCGCGTTTTTTGATTTTTTTAAAGGGAGCAAAATCAGTATATTTACCCTATGGATGATCATAAGCCCGAAGTCGTCAAAGAACCAGATATGGCGTACGGCCGGTATTCTTATGCCGACTACCTCACTTGGAATATGGACGAGGTGGTCGAGCTGATCAAGGGTAGAATTTTTAAAAAGGCTGCAGCAGCACCCAGAAGGATTCACCAAAAGGTATCGGGAGAGCTTTTTTTACGGTTGGGTGTTTTTCTGAAAGGAAAAGAGAAGTGCCAAGTATATTCCGCTCCGTTTGATGTTCGATTTCCAAAGGCATCCAAAGATGATAAGCAAATTTTCGACGTAGTGCAGCCGGATATCTGCGTGATATGCGATCCTGCAAAACTGGATGATCGTGGCTGCCTGGGGGCACCGGACCTTATCGTGGAAATCCTTTCGCCCGGCAACAGTAAAACAGAACTGAAGCACAAGTACGAGCTTTACGAGTCGCATGGGGTTCGGGAATATTGGATTATCCATGCAGAAACGCAGGATTTGCTCATTTACACGCTGGAAAATAGTCGCTATGTCCCTTCCCGGCTGCTAACTTCCGGGGACGTGGTGGAGTCATGTGTGCTTCTTGGGTTTAAACTGGATTTGGAAGAGTTTTTTAGTGATATTAAATAATACAGGCATCTTTGAAATAAAAAAATGAAAACGCTCTCCTTTATTGTACTGGTATTGGTGTCCCTGGGATTGGCTGGATGCCAGGGCACTCAAACCGACCGTCAAGATAACCTAAGTGCATCTGACCCAAACGACGGTTCTCTATCTGCGCGTAGGTCGCCACTAAGGGCGTTGATTGTGGATGGGCAAAACAACCACGAGGTATGGCCCAAATCTACCATCATGATGAAGCAGTACCTGGAGGAGACCGGGTTTTTTGAAGTAGACATCCAGAGAACCCAGTATACCTGGAATGCAAAGAGGGAATCCGACTACCTGCCCTTGGCGGGAGTAGGCGAAACAACCGACTTGGAGAACCCCCAAGCGGATCCGGATTTTTCCCCTGCCTTCGAGAATTACGATGTGGTGATTTCAAATTTTGGATGGAAGGCTGCAAACTGGCCCGAAAGCACCCAGCGAGCATTTGAAGCATACATTGCTGCGGGTGGAGGCTTTGTTTCCGTACATGCCGCAGACAATTCATTTCCCGACTGGCCAGCATACAACAAGATGATTGGTCTGGGTGGTTGGGGCGATCGTTCCGAAAAGGATGGGCCCTATGTCTATTATACCAACGAAGGGGAACTCGTACGGGACCACTCTCCGGGAAATAGTGGTGCCCATGGGCCCAGCCATATTTTTCCCATTACCGTGCGTGTCCAGGATCATCCCATCACGAGCGGAATGCCTGAGGTGTGGTTGACCACCAAGGATGAATGCTATGCCAAATTGCGGGGGCCGGCCGATAATATGACCATTTTGGCCACTGGAAAGGACATTTCGAGCAATCCGCCCACCGATCGGCACGAACCTATGTTGATGGTGGTAGACTACGGAGAAGGTCGAATTTTTCATACAACGCTTGCGCACGATGATTACTCCATCGAAAGTGTGGGATTTATCGTTTCTTTTGTAAGGGGTGCTGAATGGGCCGCGACCGGGAAGGTTACCATTCCCATACCTGCTGATTTTCCTAGCGCCGAAAAATCTACCAGTAGGGATTTTAAGCTGGAGTAGACTGGATTTGGGACGGATAGTTTGAGGTACCCCTGTTTCTGTGTACGAATGAATAGGATGTTTTAAACCATTGGTTTTAAGAAGAATGCGTACCTTCAATAGCCAAGCATGAGTCTTCATGCCTTTTTGATTTTGGGGCCTTCAAGGCTTTCCGTTTAAAAAATGGTTGAATTATTAGCGGCAAGCCAACAGCGGCAGAGATTTGGAGTTCATTGATTAATTTAGCAAAAAAATACAGTCTGGAGACTACAGACAGAGTTAGGCAGTGTGTATGCCAGCTTCTAATTCGTATTTTCTTAATTTTAGGTTTATGTATCAAATCAGTAAATTCCTGTCCTTGCCTTTTGATTTGCTTCAGAATACCCGGGAAAAGGTGCTTTTAATTGGTGCGTGTGCGGCTTTTACCATACTTTTTATTAACCTGTATACCCCATTTAACATCGACCAGTGGGAGCCAGATCAGGGGTTTAGCCAGTTTTTGCGTCTGTCTGGTTTTGGGGTAATCGGAGGTGTTTTTCTAGCATTTTCACAGTTACTTATTCAACCGTTGCTGGTAAAAGGCAATACTAGAATTATCCATTTTGTGTATTGGGTGCTTTGCGAGGTGACCTTGTTGGCGCTCCTTTTCCATGTACTATATGGTAGCGGTGATTCTGGTTTTTTGCGGGAGTATATTATAAGTTTTAAATATACTTTTCTGGGATTGCTGATTCCTTACACGTTGGCCTTATGTTTTATTTGGATTTTCAGAAAGCAAGAAGAGGAACAAAACGAACCAAAATCTCCGGTTTTCTCAAGTAGTCTAATACATTTTAAGGATGAGTATGGAAACAACAGGTTGGCATTGAAGCTTTCCAGTATTTTGTTTATCGAAGCGGCGGACAATTATTCCACGATACATTATGCAGACAACGGTACCGTCAAAAAGGAAATATTGCGCAATTCCTTAAAAGGACTCTCAGAGCAATTGAGGGATTTGCCGATAAAACGGTGCCACAGATCTTACTTGGTTAACATGCAAAATGTAAAGATGGTGAAAAAAACGTCAGGTAAAGTAAGCCTAATTCTGGAGTGTACTACCGCCGTTGTCCCTGTATCACGCAAGTTTATCCCTGAGTTTGGCCAACTATTCTCCTAGCTGGGGTTATTCGGCCCTAATTAAGGGAATTCACCCCTTTTTTTACCATATTTGGTTTTTAGGCTATACTTTCGAAATATCATGTTTAACCTAAAAACGTAATGTTATGAAAAAATTGAGCTTGGTTTTCTTTCTTTTATTCACTGTCCCACTATATATCATCCCCGCAATTGCGGTTGATTTTGCTTCGGAATTTGATGGAAGTTGGACGTATGAATGCTATGATGCTCCCTATCCATACCATGAGGGAGCGGTACTTATCGTTAGCAAGGAAAAGGAGACGCTAGTAACAATAACACTTAAAAATGGGCAGTCGGTTTCGGGAAAAAATGTAGCCATTAAGGATGGGAAGTTATCGTTTGATATCTATGTGGAGGGAAGTGTGGTCAAGACTGTCTTGGAGCAAAAAGGGTCCCAGTTGACCGGAAAGGTTAATACCCCCGAGGGTATTATGAACTTGGTAATTAAGAAAAAAGATAACGCGTAACGCCAAGCAATTATCAATTCCTTATAAACTAAACAAGCCCTAAGTTTACGCTTTGGGCTTGTTCAGTTTATACCGGTGCCTGAGGCATGCCTTATTGCTGTGATAGTTGCAACGAGTCGCCATTTAGGTTGCTGCGTATTTATTTGATATCAGCAAAAAATGTTGTTAAGTCCAGTTCGAAGCCTACTACTGCGGTAGACTTAGCCATATCTCCAGAAGTCATTAATCGGGAACTTTGATACCGCCCTTCAACCAGCGTGTAAATCAAAAGGGTCTGTCCCAGGGCATCCATCAGCCAATACTCTTTCACGCCGGATTCCTCATACACTTCGTATTTGTGTTGTAGTTCCAGCTGCTTATTCCCGGGGGAGAGTACCTCTATTACCAGATCAGGTGCACCGAGGCAACCCCTGTCGTCGAGCTTTTCGAGGTCGCACACGACACAGATGTCGGGTTGCACGACCGTATGGATTTTTTCGTTTTTGGTGGACTTGACCGGTAGCCGCACATCAAAAGGAGCTATATAAGCTTGGCATCGTTTTCCTTTTAGGAACAGATTTAGTTCGGTGTGTAGGTTGCCTGCCAGTCTTTGATGGATGCGACTCGGAGCGGCTGCGGCACGTTTGAATATTTTACCTTTTATCAACTCCACCACCTCTTCCATTTCCCAAGCGAGGTAATCGGCGTAGGAATAATGCCCGTAACTCAGATCGGGTTCATTTACAATGGCTTTGGTTTTTTCGTTTTCCACAGTTAAATTTAATCAATCCCTCGTAAAATATTCCGGACTTAATAGGATTTTTTTCCGTTTAAACACGACTAAAAAAAATTCCCGGCCATTACCTTTGGCCGGGAAGTAGTAGCTTGGTCTAAGGCAGCAGTTTACTTTTGATCACCATGAGTTTGTCCCTCGTCATCTCATGCATGGAATAGGGTATGCCTCCGAGGCCTTCTCCGGACGCATCCCGGCCTCCAAAGGGCATCCAATCTACGCGGAATGCGGTGTGGTCGTTCACCATAACAGCGGTTGCGTTTAGTTTCCGAACGGTATCCATGGCAATATCGATATCTTTCGTAAATACCGCTGCTTGAAAATGGTAGTCCAGGCTATTAGCCAGTCGAATGGCTTCTTCCCGATCGGTGTAGGAATAGATACACACCACGGGTCCAAATATTTCCTCGGTAGACACTTTGGCATCGTGGGGTGGGTTGAACAAAACAGTAGGTTCGTAGCAGGTATCGCCGATTTTTTTGCCTCCGCAGAGCAATTTGGCACCTTTGCCTACTGCCTCCTGTACCCATTCCTGTACCCGGTCGACTTCGGAAGCCTTGATCAGAGGGCCCACTTCCGTATCCTTGTCCAGAGGATCGCCTACCTTCAGCTTTTGGGCTTGTTCCGCCATTTTTTCGGCGAGGCTCTTGGCCAGTGATTCCCGAACAAATACTTTCTGTACAGACACGCAGACCTGACCCGCGTGATAGAACCCTCCTTTTACCAGCGGAGGCACGATGGCTTCTACGTCCACATCGTCTTCAACAATAACCGGGGCGGCACCGCCGTGTTCGAGTGCGCAGCGTGTTCCGGGTGCCAATTTCGATTTCAGGTACCAGCCAACCTTTGCGGATCCGATAAAGGAAAGGTAGTTGATCCGTTTGTCGGTGGCGAGTTTTTCGGCGAGCTCATTATCGCAGATCACGGATTGAACCCAGCCTTTGGGAATGCCGGCTTCTTCCAGGATTTCCATCATGGCCAGACAGGAGAGGGGAGTGGTTCCGGCGGGTTTAACAATCACCGGACAGCCGGCTGCAAATGCCGTAATGGTTTGATGTATAATTAGGTTGAGGGGGTGGTTGAATGCGGAGATCGAAGCCACTACACCAATAGGTTCCCGCATGGTAAATGCTATTCGGTTAGCCGATGCTTCCGTTAGGCCCATGGGAATTTGTTTACCGGCCAGTTGGCCAATCTCTTCGGTGGCGATCTTTACCCCGTTAATTGCCCGCATGACTTCCACTTTGGAATCCTGATAGGGTTTGCCACCTTCTTCAGCGGCTAGTTTGGTCAGTTCCTCCACGCGTGATTCCATGAGTTCACGTACTTTTTCGAGCAGGGCAATTCGCCGGTGCGCCGGAATCCAAGAGGAGGGATCCGCAAATAAAGAATATGCGGTGTGAATTTTGGCTTCCAGCTCTTTGGCATCGATCATTGGGAGTTCCCGAATGAGGTGATGGTCATAGGGTGAAGTTACTTTCAACACATTACTCATAGTTCCGAGGTTTTTTGTTTCAGTTTTACATTTAAAATAGGATGGTTTAGGGAGTAATCCACCGGCAGGTCAATTACATGCACGCCGTCTGTTTGAAGGGTGTGTGTGAGAATTTCCCTAAAGTCCGCATCGCTTTCCGGCCTGTATCCATGTGCACCGTAGCTTTCGGCATATTTCACAAAGTTGGGGTTTTGGTAATCCAGGCCAAAATCGCGGAAGCCCATATCTTCCTGTTTCCATTTGATCATGCCGTAGGCCGAGTCGTTGAGGATGATGACAGTCAGGTTAAGTTTTAGGCGTACAGCCGTCTCCAGTTCCTGGGAGTTCATCATGAAGCCCCCATCTCCACAGACAGCTACCACTTTTCTGTCGGGATAGAGCAGGTTTACAGCCATCGCTGAGGGCAGTCCGGCACCCATGGAGGCCAATGCATTGTCCAGCAAGAGGGTATTGGGTTGATAGCAAGTGTAGTTGCGGGCAAACCAGATTTTATAGATGCCATTATCCAGTGTGATTACATCTTTGTCGCCCAGATTTTCCCGTAGAATATGTACCAATCGCTGCGGAAGCATGGGGAAGCGCTCATCCTTAAAGTAGGTGCTTAGATGGCCACGTACTTCTTCGCGCACTTTGGCATAAAAGGAAAAATCCCAATGAGACTGGGGTTTAAGCTCATCGGCCAGAAGGTTGACCGAACTGGTAATATCTCCCACTACATTTAGCTGAGGGAAATATACCGGATCCACCTCGGCAGGAGCAAAGTTTACGTGGATAACCTTTTTCCCTCCTTTTTTCATGAAAAAGGGAGGCTTTTCGATCACATCGTGGCCCACGTTGATGATCAGATCGGCCTCGTCTATAGCGGCATGCACAAAGTCATTGCTGGAAAGCGCGGCAGTGCCTAGGTACCTTTCGTGGCGTTCGTCGATGACACCCTTGCCCATTTGGGTGGTGAAAAAATAGATGCCGGTCTCGTCCACGAAGCGGGCAAGCGCCTGGCAGGTAATTTTGCGATTGGCACCTGCCCCGATCAGTAGGAGGGGGTTTTTGGCTTCCTCGATTAGTTTCACTGCTGCATCGATGGCTTTGCTGTCTGCTTTGGGCATGATATAATCTACCACATCAAAGAGCTCTTCAGCGCAATCTTCTTGAGCTATGTCCTCGGGAAATTCCAAATGTACCGCCCCCGGACGTTCTTCCGTGGCCAAGCGAAAAGCTTCCCGGATCTGGGATGCGATTACGTTGCTGTTTACGATCTGCTTGGTATATTTGGTCAGCGGACGCATCATGTCGACTACATCGATGATCTGAAAGCGGGCCTGTTTGCTCTTTTTGATGGGCTTCTGTCCGGTTATCATCATCATGGGCATCGCGCCCAGTTGGGCATACGCTGCGGGTGTGACCAGATTGGTGGCTCCGGGCCCCAGCGTGGAGAGGCATACGCCAGGTTTGCCCGTAAGGCGTCCGTAGGTGGCCGCCATAAATCCTGCTCCTTGTTCGTGGCGGGTGACGATTAACGTAATGGTAGATTCACTCAACGATTCCAGGAAGTCAAGGTTTTCTTCTCCCGGTACACCAAAAATGTATTCCACGCCCTCGTTTTCCAGGGCTTTGATAAATAGGTCGGATGCTTTCATCTGTTTATAATTTGTTCTTTAGCGGTCAGATGGAATCTCGCACGTATTACAATCGTCCCTCCGTGTGTCGCTTGCGTCGTGCTCGATTTCATGTGTCTATAATTGATTTATTAAGGTTCACCTGCCAGACGGTTCCAAACCGTCTGGCAGGTTTTACATCGCTAGGGCGATGCATTGTTGTTCAAAAAAGGCGGTGGTATTTCTACCTTTCCCTTACAAGTAACAAAATGTATACTAAACTTTCCCTCCCCAATCATAAATATTAGCCGATTCCTCGGTAAATCCGGCTTACTTGGGGTTTATCGGGACCATTTGCAGGTCTCGGGCCGCCGATTTGGATGGTCAACCGTGGATTATACACTTAACCGGGCGACAAAAATGGGAACGTTGTTTACCGCACCCACTAACATTCGTCCTTCTCCGAAGCTTTGGGCAGCAACTTGCACATTCTGGTGCAGAATAGCCTCAGCTAAAAAATTGATCTCCAGCGTTTCAAAAGGTAAATTATTCGACAGGCAGTAGTCTTCGATCCAACGAATGTAGGTGACATTGTTCACGTGGTTGTTCATATCCAGATCGGAGGGTTGTACTGTAAAAATCTTGGCGATTTCAGTTTCCTCCGGTAATGGCAGCTTGGCAGGAAGTACGGTTCCTTTGGCGACTTCCGGAAATAGGTCTTCCGGTAGAAACTGATTGGGTCGCTTTGGCCGTTTGCTTTGGCTATCCAACAAGAGCCAGGAGGATATCCCGATTGCCAACACCTCGCCGGATGAGTTTACCATTTCGAATTCGCGTAATGCAAAAAGCCCGTCTATGCCCCTTGAAGCTGTTTTTAGTTGAATGATGTCGCCCCAGTGCGGAAGCTGTTGAACCTCAATCTGGAGTCGGGACAATACCCAGTGGTAGCCCATTTCAAACAATTTTTGGCCGAAGTCACCACTATCCGCATGTTGCCAAGCTACTTCCTGAAAGAGATCACCGAGCGCACTCCAGCGGAGCTTTCCATGGGGGTCGACCTGGAATGACAGGATCTCAAACGTTTTCACAAAATGGAAGTCTCGGGAGGAACGCATGCTGCTTTTTGACAAAAATAAGGATAGAATGGCAAAGCAACGCCTCGGTAGCGATAGAAATCATCATTTTTTAAACCCGACTCGCTTCGGTCGTGTTATTTCAGCAAAACGATGGATCGTGCAAAACAACCTAATGAACAAAAACCTGCTTCCCTATCAGGGAGAGGCATACTATTTCCCCTCATTTTTAACGGATGAGGAAAGTCAGTATCTTTTTTTAGCATTGGAATCTGAGATCAATTGGAATCAGGAAGAAATCTGGATGTTTGGCAAGCGGGTTATGCAGCCCCGTTTAACGGCTCTTTGCGGGGATCCGGAGATCCCTTATGGGTATTCCGGCATATCTATGCAAGCTTCGCCCTTCACCTCCAGTCTACGTAGACTCAAGCAGCGGCTAGATGACCTTGCACAAACCACCTTTACCCACGTGTTGCTAAACTATTATCGGAACGGTGCGGACAGCATGGGCTGGCACCGGGACAACGAGAAGGTGCTGGGCAGTGCCCCTGTTATTGCCTCGGTAAGCTTGGGGGCCGAGCGAACATTTCAATTTCGCCATTACGAGCACAAATCCACCAAGATGGATTTGATGCTTGGCTCAGGAAGCCTTTTGCTGATGAAGGGGGAAAGCCAGCGTTTTTGGGAACATCAGCTTCCAAAAGCGAAGGGTGTTTTGCTCCCTCGCATCAATCTTACCTTTCGGGTGATTCAGTCGACCAAGGCTTGACCGGAGGGATTTCTTTCCCTTACAAAATCTTGGTGGAACAGATCTATTTCTGCTGTTTGGAGTCCTAGGTGAACCAACAGCTGGTTTCTGAAGTGTAGATAAGGTTCCTTTTCGGGTAAGGTCAAGGGTTCCCTCCCTGGAAAGGCCATGTTCTGCATACTGTTCTTCTTACGCAATATCCAGCCCTGGTAGGAGGGCAATTTTTCCGGTTCTCCCAGAATGACCACACCGGGATCTTCCGGTCCTTGCCGGGTAATGTTCATCCATGGGCCCGCTGCTACAGGCAATTCATTTGGAACTACCGCTCCATGTTGGTCGTAAAACCCAGTGGTCTCGCTAAGTTTAATTCGCGGTGAAAATCCGCCATACCCTTTTGGGTCCTCTGACCCACCGATTTGTACATTTTTAGCCAAGGGCTTTAGTTGGATGTCGATGGTAAGTTTGTATAGTTCCGGATCTACCCGCTCATAGTGCATGTGGAGCAATTCCTCTACGACTTCCTGACCGTTTACTTGCCAAGTGATGACAGCTTCCAATAGAGCCTGTTCTTCGTCAATGACCTGAGGCGTCACCTGCTGCACGTTCCAGGAAATTCCTTCACTTACCCATGGGTCGGCGACCCGTTTGCCGTCCACGTATAATTGGTGCCAAGTCCAAAAAATTCCGCGGTGGTGCAAATGGTCATCTGGAAAGTCTTCGGTGATCACCTCTCCATTTAGATCATATAACGGGTGGATGTAGTTAGCGCGTGGGTATTTGCCGTCTTTGTCTTTGGTGGCGGTTTGATAGAAAAGGCGTGTTTTACCTGCTTCGATTAATTCGAAGCCTTGGTCATTGGACTTCCAGCTTAGTTGTTGGGCAGAGGAAACGGTAGCGGCAATTAGAAATAGCGACAAGGTCAGTTGCCAAGTACCATAACGGTGGGGAAATTCAAACATGGGTATCTGTTACAGGTTTGATGATGGGAGTGCGCAGCCAATTTATAGACCGAATGGCCAAAGGATAGTTTAATGGCTTTGTTGATAATCACTACTAATAAACAGAAAATTTCTTAAAAAATTGTTTTTCTTAAACAACTTGTTTGAAAATTCACTTGTGTTCCACCAAAGTACACCTTGTTGCCAGAGAATAAGGTGTCTTTTTTACCTAAATAACAGTATTTTTTGCTGGTATTTTTGAAGCTATCTGATAAAAAAAAGAGCCTTGGTTAGCTAGGGCTATTCCTTTTGTAAATTCCCACACGGCCGGAGAACTCATCCAGAAACTTTACCTCCCCGTTATTGAGCCGGAAAGTGATTTTGTGGGTTCTGTTTTCTTGTAGTTCCTGTGTCATCTGGATATCTGCTGGCATGCGCCTACATTGGTATGACCCAAAGAGAAGGAAAAAAAGTGGGATAGAATACGCAAAAAGGTCTATTTTAGCTGAATACGTAGGTATACCAATATGGGGGTAGGGTTGGTTTGCAGAAGAAATGGAGGGAACGTTTTTGCAATCTGTTGTCCCAGATCATTGTAGGTATAGGATACCAACGTCACGGGGAGCTGCGCACCAATTTTGTGGGAGATGGACGCCAGCTGTCCGGCTACGTTGTAACTGTAGATACGCAGTATATCCGGAACTGCCGGAGATGTTCTGGAAGTGAGTGAACGTTCGGGCTGGTCCTCAAAGTTGTAGACCGTCGAGATCCTCTCCGTACCGCCAAGCTGGTGCTGGGAAAGCGTTTGTATTACCCGGGCTTTTTCGTCGTAGAAGATGGCGGTGGTTTGGAAATTTAAGCCAGATTGTGTTTCAAATTTTTTTACTTGTTTACTAAGATGGTGTTTATTAAGCCATTGCAAATGGCAATAAAAGGGATTACGAATATAAATGAGATTAGGAATAGGAGGTGTAGCCGAATCTACACCCAGGGGAAACAGAAAAAAATGACTTAGGGAGCATTGGGCAAGGCGAAGGGAACCTCCGGTGACATCATCGGAAAGTATGAGCGGGACGAGATCAAGCCATCAATTGATACGGCAGCTAAGATTGCTGAAGCGCTAACCGTTACGCTGGATTACCTGGTGAAGGATGCAGAATACCAGAACATCGACAACGATGCCCTCAAAAGGCTACAGCAGCTCGAAAAGCTTGCCCCAAAGGAAAAAGACCACCTCTATGCCCTTATGGACGCCTTCTTCGCAAAACATAAAATGGACAGCCTATTGCTGTAAATGAAAAAGTCCGGCCAGTGCCGGACTCCAAAATAAATTGATTACTTACTACTTCTAGGAGCTTATTTTGTAGCGCTCTTTCACCTTAGCTTCAGGAATATACTTTAACGAAGGAGGGCCACCACCATGGGAATCGCTATCTTCGTATAACAGCTCCCAATATCTTTCATCATCCGGATCCTGATAAAGGTTTAACCAACCGCTGGCATCCTTGGACACCCATTTAAGATGGTGTTGAATAAGCCATTCTATTCTTAAAGAATCTCCGTCTTTTTTCATCTCTCCGCCTTCAAACACCCATTTCCCTTTTATCAATATCTCTTCTTTACTTATCTTTTTCATTGCACAACTCGTCTAACAGCATCTTTAGGGATTGCCTGATTAGGAATTACAAATTCTCTTGCGCCCCCTGCGGTTCTCCCTCCTCCAACAAACCCGGGATTAGTCCTGTTTATTGGGCTAGCGATACCAGTCGGAGTGTTAAATTCAAATATCTGAAATCCGCTTGGGCTATTTGGTATTGTTAGTTTCTTTGCTATCTCTTTTGCGCCTAAACCCTGAATATCTTGAGCCGCTGTAACAAAAACATCGCTTGCAGAAGGAGCTCCTAATGTTTTAATACCTGAAACATCGCCAGGAACAACACGAGCCACCCTACTTGGTACTGCATTTGAAATTTTCCCCGCCTTGGTCAATAACCCCGCTCCCTTACTTCCCGCCAAAGCTTCCACGCCTGCCCAGGCCGCTCCTCCTGCCACTTCCCCGATAGCACCCGGATCCCCGCTTGCCACCTTGTCAACTGCGTTATCAATAGCGGCCGAAACCCCGCCGACCGCATCCACGGTATTTGTGCCCAACGCCGCATCAACTGCATACAGATTGCTCGTATTGCCCGTAGGTCCCAAAGCAGCAGCACCCAAAAGCAGGTTGCCGGTTGCTTTCCATGTATCGGCCTTCCAGGCATCATTGGTCACAAAGTTCCAAGTTCCTTGTGCGCCGGATCCCACACCACGTCCAAATCCTTTTAAAAATTCCCAACAATCAGGACACTCCCCATTAGGATCATTGTACCTGATCGGGTTGTTCCAACTGAACTGGTACGGGGACATCCCGATTTGCCTTGGGTGGTCGGCCAGCACGTCGATGCTTATAAACCGTCCTATTGCAGGATCGTAAAACCTTGATTTAAAATCGTATAGATTCAGGTTCAGGTCACTCAGTATCTCGTTCCCGTTATAAAGATACTTATTCGCCTTTATCCCCCCATACTGAAACCCAATCCCCGTCAGTTCTAACCCCCACGGGTCATAATGCGTCTCCTGCATAATGGGAGAGGTGGTGCTCATGACCATAAAGTCATCGAACCATACGTCCTCCGGGGTTTCGTTGACGACAAAGGTTTCCAGGTATCCGTCTTCCGAAATGTACAGGTTTTCTTGCAAAACTTCGTGTTGGTTGGCTGCGTTTTTGGTTAAAACCTGCTTGCCTACCTCGTATCTATTACTGTCTTGATCGTACAATGCATAAATCAGATAGGCTTCGGGAGCTTCCTTGTTCTGTAAGTCACTGGCTAGGATATTGGCTAGGTTTAGGATGGCGATGGGGTTGCCGGAACCGGAGCGTTGGAGGCTTCCGGCCAGTTCGCTTAGGCCATCCACCATCCGGTCTTTTGCGGATTGGGTGAGGTAGCTGCCTGTATTTAGCTTGGCGACTGTCGGCTCGGCGTACTTTCCGTGTACACGCAGCGTTACGCTGTCACCTGCATAGACGGGCTGCGTCCTGCCGGGGCCCACCACGCGGCCCCGGTCGGCGTTTAGCCAAGCCACCTGGTTACCACCTTCCGTTACATTATGCTCGGGCCCGAGCTGCCGGGATTCGGAAAGCTGGGTGAAGGCAGCCTCTTCCTCATCCGCAAGGCCGGTCTCCATCGTTGCCATAAAGCCCTGTGAGGAAGGATCCCGGAGTACCTGCCGGACATTGCCAAGGTGGTCTTTGATGTTGTACTCGTACTGGTAAGCTGTTCCCTCGTAGACCACTCGGCCACACCCCGCAGCCCGGCCCAAACCTAAAACAGTCCCCCGGACTGTTTCTTTACGGTTTGTCCTGCATAAGGTAGTCCAGCGCCCCATTTTCATATACTGCCTCACCGATATAGGTTTGGGTTTTGGTAAGCGTTGTGTTGGTGTATATTTTCTGGGTTAGTCCAGCGCTGCAACCCGGCCCGTCGCTAGATTAGTCCAAAGGGACTAATCCTTAACGCTCCGTCCTCCTCTGCATCGTATCCGAACACTATCTTACCCAAGGTACCAGTAAAGGTAACGGTATCTGGGAGATTCAGATGGTTATAGCTGATGGAGGTGATCTGTTTGTCCAGGTTACCGGATAGATTACCGTTTACATCGTAGGAATAGGCTGTGGCACTCCGTTCTTTGAAGTCTTTGGATGTATATGAAAGTGCGTCATTCGAATCTTCAACTTGTGCCAGACGGTTGCTGTTCGTCTGATAGGTGTAGGTCAGGTTATCCACTTCGCCGTAAGTGGACGCAGTCATTTGATTGCGCCTAACCAACTTGGTGATGTTTCCATTGGCATCGTACAGCATTCCGTTTACGGTGAACCAGTTGGTTTCCGATGAAGCTGTATAGTTGGCCGTAGTTAACCTGTGCGCATTGTCATAGGTATAGTTGTAGGTACGAGTTTTTCCTGCACCGGTCATCCCGCTCCAGTCGATTCGGGAGATGTTTCCGTTCCAGCGGTTGGTTGTGGCGCCGCTTTCATAGTAGAGGGTCTGCTTGAAAACCTCGGTATGGGCACTGCCAAGGGTTTTCAGCCAGCCCCGGATATTGTAGGCATAGGTTTGGTTTGCAGAAGCAATGGTAGGGAAGGTTTTGGCAATCTGCTGTCCCAGATCATTGTAGGTATAGGATACCAACGTCACGGGGAGCTGCGCACCAATTTTGTGGGAGATGGAAGCCAGCTGTCCGGCCACGTTGTAACTGTAGATACGCAGTATATCCGGAACTGCCGGAGATGTCCTGGAAGTGAGTGAACGTTCGGGCTGGTCCTCAAAGTTGTAGACCGTCGAGATCCTCTCCGTACCGCCAAGCTGGTGCTGGGAAAGCGTTTGTATTACCCGGGCTTTTTCGTCGTAGAAGATGGCGGTTGTGTAGGACTCTATGTTAGGTACCGCCTAGAAAAACAAGGTGTTAGATTTCTAAGACGTTCTTTAGCAAGCCATTGTAAATGGCATTGAACGGATTGAGACTGCAAAGGAGCTTAGGAATATCAGGGTGTAGAGGATTCTACACCCAGTTGGGGAGTCGAATTATCAGACTATTTTTTCTAAGAGGGTCTTTAATAAGCCATTGCGAATGGCATAATAGGGATAACGAATTCAATGGAGCTTATTAAAAAGGAGGGGGTAAAGGATTCTACAACCATGTCGGGGAAATGTTATAACAGGGTCGCACCCCGCAACACTCGCAAAAATTAATACTATTAATAGTAGTGCTTTCATCTTCCAAACCATCTGAAATAATAGGCTAAATTTTCATAGTAGTTAGGTTCTAATACTGCATTGGTAAAATTACATGGTTTGCCCAGCATTAGTCCTAACAAACCTTGACCCGCATAATGTGCTAAGTAAGCATCACCCAAAACCCTAGATTGCCACACATGATGTAGTTCATGCACTATTAGGTCGTTATCATACTGATCCGTCCTATAAAGGATCGAGTGAGATCACCATGTTCCTCCGAAATATTTGTCTATAAAGGTATTTATTGACTAAATAAAATTTCAGAAATCTAATAATATATCATTTGAAATCAAGGGAATATTGTTACATTTTATATATCCTCTTGCATTAATAACAAGTACACCTGAATTTTCAAAAATTGGTTTGTCAAATAATACATACGTTCTAATCAATTGGTTATCCGTGATTTTTTTAAATTTTTCAGTTATTAAACCATTCTGATCATAAAATCTTAAAGTGTCGATTTTTATGGCATCCTCAGTAATTAATTGCACAGATAATGAATCAAAGTAATAGTTAAATTCGCCAGAATTAATATTCTGATAAATTACTATCCAATTTGAAAACTTTGATCCCTTTAAGGAAATCTCACCACACATCATATTGAATTTATACTCCTTTTTCCCATTAAATTCAAGAGGAAAAGATTTATCACAGCCTAATAAGGCTTGAAATATTAAAATATAAATAATTATTAATTTTTTCATATCACCACCAAGGAAAAAAGTCGGGAATTGTCTCAAAGAAATTTCGGGTCGGAGAAATGAAGGCAGGATATCTATTCCCTCCGTAACTTGTAAAATACTTAAATTTATTAAGTATTAAACCAAAAACTCCATTGGTTGCATAATTTGGTAAAAATGCATCTCCCATAGATCTAGATTGCCAAAGGTGATGAAGTTCATGGGGATAGATTTCTCCATTAACATTGCTATTTCCTATAACTGAAAACGCACCAAATCCGGAATCATATTCAGTGGGATCTGCAAATCTATCTATGATGCCCCCACTATAAACAAAAGTTAAATTATTAAAATCTGGTTTGATGTTACCCCCAAAAGCCAAATTGCCAAGTCCAAATGCGTTTGTAGCGATATTTCCGATGTTGTTTTGCCACTGAAGAAGTCTCTGCCCTTTGCCAAAGGTCAGGTTGACAGGCCCGGCACCAACTGTGACCCTTGAAAAAGGATCTCGACCCATCGCCCAGTTATTACCGATCGATCTTCCTGCAGTTCCGATACCCTGGTAGAGCTGGCGACCAGCAAATTGCATACCTTTACTTTTAGAGCCCCAAGCACTCACCATGCCAAAACCACCGCTGGCCGTAAAAGCTCCTGATGCTGCTCCAACTAACCCACTTTTATAGACATTGTCCAAGTTCCCGCCACCGAGGGCGGTAATGGCCATATTTACATTGGCACTTTGTATTGCGGTTGAGGTTATTCCCCAAGCTTTGGTTAAGGGTGCAGTAGAAGAGACGCTATTACCAACAGTAATTCCGGTGATACCTCCTTTAGCTCCGACGGCTGCGGAAACTCCAGTTCCGACAGCCGCTCCAATTAATCCACCAACAATTGCCCCTTTCCACCAATCTTGACCATTATTATGCGCAATAACACCCCCTGCTGTCCCTCCAACCACAGCCCCAATAATAATTGGAACAAACCAAGCCAACTCCCCATCAGGATCCACCATCATCACCGGATTGTTCCCCATCGCCAGATAAGGCGAGGCAAACTGATCCTGCGGATCCACCCCAAACCACCTTCCCAATGCCGCATCGTATTGACGTGCATGAAAGTCATACCATCCCGTCAGCTCCTCATAGGCCTTGCCTTGGAACAGTTCCTTGGTCTCTTTCTCCCCGGCCCGTACAAAGTTTCTCGCTATTAATCCATACGGATAAAAATCCGTCTGTTGTACTATGTAGCTTTCTAAGGTGAGAATGGTAAAGTCATCGAAGTAGGCTTCTCCTCCTTCGGTTCCATCATTGGAGAGATAAATATAGAAATATCCCGGCTCATCCGCTACTACTTCGCTGTATAATCTCTCATGTTCCCGGTTGGTGCCGTCCTCGTAGGCTGCCTCGGTCATCTCGAACGAGTTCGGGACAAGTTATGTACATAACCGCCGTATTTGTAGTTCATCTCCTTGTCGAAGAAGAGGTAGTTCAGGTAGGGCGTCGTTGTTTTGCTTTTTTCCTGTCAGCAAGCCCGCAAGGCCTGTGTTTTCTGTCGTAATCCGTTGAGTCTGGGGGAGTAATTTTCCCTCTACCCCCCTATGAAAGCTAAATTTGGTTAACTAACCAATGGATGGGGTTCTAGTTAAATTATTAGCGTAACTCAAAATCAATCATCCCAAAATCTAATATTTCACCGCCAACTATGATCGGAGGTAATTTTAACCCAATTTTCTTATTTGCTCCGCTCTCACTGATGTTTTTTTGATTGATCCTTGCAGAAATTCGGAATTTGCTTTTTTTATTAATCGGCATTGGCTCCTCATTAAGTTCGTTGCCGATTATTGCTAATTTGTAATACGCGGAGGAATCATGTTCATAAATGTATACCGAAACATCGCCAGATTTGAACCGAATATTTGGATCTTTCGATACAATATAAACATTGAAAATTACTTTACTTGGCCTATAACCAATTTTTGAATCCAATAATTCACCGATAATTCTTAAATATGATTTACGGTCGCCCAAATCAATTTGGGTTCTTCGATCCATACCTCTGTTGACTAGAGTTACAGACTTAATTACCGAACAAAAAGAAACCGTTGTCATTAGTAAAATAAATATTATTCCCTTTAACATACTTATTTTATTTTAAATGGTAGAAAATGTTTAAATAATAGTTCAAGTTGCATTGCTTGATTCTCTAAGTGACCTGGTGTAAAATAGCTGAAATACCATTTGCCCGACCCTTTTCCTGATTGATAATACTCACTTAGAATTCTACTGTAGAAATTGCCGGATCCGTATGTTCTTTGCTGTATAAAATGTACATATTCATGGAATCGGAGTCCAGCATCATCAATAAAATCCCCTGATTCCTTTACTACGAGATTCCGGCCAATAGTAATTCCATCGCCTTTTGCTAAATGTAAAGTAAAAAGTCCTCCGCTTCTAAATACTGGCGTGTTTCTTCCCATTGGACCAGAATATAAACTAGGCCCCATAGCTGCGATGTTTAGAGCACCCATAGTTGCCCCTCCAACAGCACCCGCAAGTGCCCCCTGCTTTATTCCATCTCCAATATTTTGTTTGTCAATTGCGGATCCAATCCCTCCAGTAACTGCACCTGTTGCAGCGCCTTTTACAGCCCCATATCCGATTTCAGCTCCAATGTTTGCTAAAGCACCTCCTTTGACTCCTGAAAATTGGGGAAGTCCTGCTCCGGCAAATCCGCCTGCAATCCCACCAATCACTGTACCGAGGGAAATTTCGTTACCTAAAATAAGATTCCCTGCTACGGTGCTTGAGGTGCTATTTAGCAAATTATATCCAAGTGTTTGCGAAAATGCGCTATTCGCGAAAGCACCGCCTATACCGCCTCCAATTGCGCCCGTTACGGCACCCATAGCTACCGCATTTCCAAAGCCATTCCAAAACTGTCCGCTACCACTCATTCCTGATGCAAGGTACGTTGCAGAATACACCGCAGCCGAAGTTGCTGTCCCGATCAACGCCCCTTTCAACATGGCTAAACCAAGTACAGCTAATGTAATCGGTTCATTCCCATCTGGATCCAAAAACATTACCGGGTTGTTGGCCATTGCGTTGAAAGGCGAAACACCCGGCATCCTATGGGTATAAGCATCGACCCCAAACCATCTCCCCAGCGCAGCGTCATACTGTCTGGCATGAAAATCATACCACCCCGTTAGCTCATCGTAGGTCTTGCCCTGAAATAGCTCCCTAGTCTCCTTCTCATTTTCACGTACAAAGTTTCTTGCTATCAGCCCATACGGGTAATAATCCGTCTGCTGTACGATATAGCTTTCTAAGGTGAGAATGGAGAAATCATCGAAGTAGGCTTCTCCTCCTTCGGTTCCGTCATTGGATAAGTAAATGTAGAAATATCCCGGCTCATCCGCTACTACCTCCTGATATAATCGTTCATGCTCCCTGTTAGTCCCATCCTCATACGCCGCCTCGGTCATCTGGGTATAGCCTCCGTATTTGTAGTTCATCTCCTTATCGAAGAAGAGGTAGTTCAGGTAGGCGGGTGGGGCGTCGCTTCGGCTTTCCTTACCTACAAGTAGCCCGGCCAGCCCCTGATCTGTAACTGCTATGCGGCTTGAGGGGGTGGATAAGTTCCCGTCTATACCTAGGCTGCCTGGATTGGCGGCTTCTATCGCCAGTGAAAGCATCATCAGGGCAGGATCTAATTTTTTGTTATTGAGATCCAGGTATTTTGCAAATACTTCCATTCTCACTGTATCTCCCGGAAGTACCGCCACGGATCTCGATGGCCCGGTCTCCCCATTGGTAAGCCGCAGGGCATAGCCAGTTTCCGACGTCCCGGTATGGTCAAAAAGCGAGGAGGCGATATGGGGTGCCTCCCCATAGTCCATAAACTGCATGGATTCCGTCTCCAGGTTGTCCGGCTCAAAGGTCGCCAGCACGGTGAAGTTTGCAGGATCTTCCTGAAGTACCACCCGGGTGTTGCCTAGATGGTCGGTAAGGTAATATTGGTAGCGGTAGCCCGCATCCGCCAGCACCCGGCCGTATTCGTGGCGGATTTCCTTCAGAACGGTGCCCTCAAAGACCAGCTCGCCCACGTAGTGTTGCGTCCTGTCTGCGAAGGCTCCCGTGCCTGAATATTCAACCGTCATCAGACCGCCTCCTGCACTGTAGGTGTACTTGATGCGGTTGGTGGAGCCAAAGTTGATCTGGGCAGGCAGGTTCTGCCGGGTATAGGTTATTCCCGTGACGCCTTTGTTCGCATCGGTCAATAGGAATCCGTTCTGATTGTAGGTATAATCGGTGCCGGTATTCCCGTCGTTGAATCCGCCCGCTTTGTGTGCCGCCGGGGCTGCATCGGCCACGGCCGTCAGCTGGTTGCCGGTGTAGGTATAGGTCAGCTGGTCCATCTGTACGACCGTACCGCCATTGTCGCGGTTTCTTCTCAGTGCGGTAATATTCCCGTTGGCACTGTAGCTTATATGGCTCTCGTTAAAGTTGCCGTCGGTATTCCAGGTGGATCCGATCTTTTGCCTGTAGATGGATCCGGTCAGCCGCTTTGGGGTGTCGAAGGTGTAGTTGTACGCCCTTTCCGGTTCGGTGCCGTAGTGTTTCCATTGGTTGGAGGTAATGATCCCGTCCAGCCTGGGGCTGTTTGCTGTACCGCTGGCTTTGTGGTAATCCAGTTTTTGGCGGAACACTGGGTCGCCGTTTGAATAGGTGTAGAGGATCTCGTCGGTCCACCCTTGGATCGTGGACTTCAGGCCGGTCCTGTACAGCCATGTATTGCCGTTGTTGCGGCTGTGGTGGATGATCTCGGTGGCCTCGCCCAGCTCATTGTACTGGAAGTGGCCGAGCATCACCTCGGCGTTGCCGTTGATCTTGTGGTAAACCTTTAGCGGCCGTCCGGCATGGTCGTAGGTAAACCTTCTTTCCACCCGTGTGGTGCCTCCCGAGTACGAATAGGTATTCACCGTCTTCTCCACTTCTCCGGAGAAGGCGTATAGGGTGGATGTCTTTACGGTGCCCGTCAGCTGATGGGTGGAGATGGTCTGTATGGGCTGGTAATAGGTATCATAATAGGTCACGCTGTTGATCCACTCGGTACTGTTGCCCTGCCTCCGTGATTTGGATCCCGTGGCCAGGCCTTTCACGGCCATATTCTGCTGCTGAAGGGTAAAATACCCCGACTCGGCGGCAAAGGCATACAGGCCGTTGGAGTTTCCCGTACCGGAGGCCCAGCTGTTGTGGTTCATGAAGGTGTAATCGTCATAGTAGGTGATCGACAGGATGCCCGCATCCACCGCGGTGGTAGGGTAGGAGGAGCCAATGGTATACCCCAATGCCGAGTTATTCCTTGTTTCAAACCTGGATGCCGTAGAAGCGGCCACCTGCGTCCTGAGCGTGGCCAATGCCGTCCCGTTGGCTATGGTTCCTATGACTACAGGCCTGTTGTGGATATCGTATTTGACATAGGACCATTCCGGTGTAGCTTTTGCGCGTTGTTCCCCGTCCTGGGTCAGGACCGGTCGGTCCCATTTGTCGTAGATGGTGTATACCCATCCCGCCCCCGGCGCCTTGGTACCTGTTTGCCTGCTAAACTCATCGTAGGCATATTGGAAATGCCATAGATCAACATGAGCCTGGGAAGGTGCAAGTGTAGTGGAGGATTGGGGAGGTATGACAAAGATCAGCTCACTGTAGTCGTTGTATACATAATAGGTGTCGAGCCAAGTGGACGCACCTGCCTGGGTACGTACAAGTACGGTTCGGCCGGCAAAATCCGAAAAGGTACGGGTGATGTGCAGTTCCGCATCAACTGTTTCCGCCACTGAAAGACTGTTTATCGGGTAGGTGGAAGAGGAGTTTGGCCTGCCGTTTACGATCGCCCATCGGCGGACCGCATCGGTGGATATGTTGACTTTAACTTTAGATGAGGTATAGGCCGTTTGAAGGTCGTTCCCCAGCTGGCTGACTCCCACGACCCGGTCCAAGGGAGAGTCCTCATAGGTGGCATTGCTATAGGGTTTTGTGTCACCGGTAACGCCGGGAGGAGGGCTGTCGTAAAAACCTAACTGCTCCGAAAGAGCACTAGGTCGGAACGCCCCGGTAGAAGCAGCGGCCCGGTAGGGGAGATAGGATATTGATGCCCGCTGTTTTGCATCGTAAGCTACAGGCTGGACCAGATCTTGTTTTCCAGGGCTGCCCTGCACCTGGAGCGATTGGATTGGCCTGCCCATTCCGTCAAAATAGGAATAGGCCACACGTTTGCTACCTATGGGCAGTGAAATAACCCCCTCATCATTTGTAATTCCTTCCACCCTCACATGCTCCGACCTTACAAAGGCTTTGCCCTCGGAAGGGGCCTTGGTAGGGCTTGTGTTGTGGGTACGGGCAAAAAACGTGCCCTGGGTGGCAGAATTGAACTGAAATCCGGGTTTGAGAACCAGCGATTCCACTACCAGGTAGGAGGTGTTCTCATATTGGGATCTCTCGCCATTTTGTACAATGGTGGCCTGCTGCGCAGCTAGTGGGGCAATACCAAGGGCTGCTACCAGCACTAGGCTTAAAAATTTCATGGGGCAGTTGGTCAATAGCATAGCTGGTTGCTTTTATAAAAACTGACATAGGTATTTCGGACCACGGTGCTGTTGCAGCCGTCGGTGTAGGTACATCGTATATCATAATACCCGGGTACAAAGGCCTGATGGGGCAGTACAGCGGTAGTACCCAGGCTGTTGATGACGTTCCAGTTGGATTCCCCCGGCCTTCTGTACTCCCATAGAAAGGTGTTGACATTGGGACATCCCTCAGAACTGAAATTTACTTTGAGAAGGATGGGGCTTGTGGGCTGATTGTTCTGCTGTGTACAGGAACCGAATATCACCGGATCCTGGTAGCAGAGATCAATAAACTGTGGGCCATCAATACAGAGGGAGAAACTCAGCGGCTGCCACACAAATACTTCCTTGGAGGCCGTATAGGGCTCAAACTCGTTGGTGAACATAACCGCCTTTACGTTATATGAACCGGGGGTGGCATAGCTTACGGAGGTTGTCAGGCGGCTGTCGTCGTATACCGTTCCGTTAGCCATGTCCCAGGCAAATTCAGGCGAACCGCCGCCCGGTGACACGATATCGTCCAAACTAAACTGGATCTGTTGGTTTGTAAGCGCATCGATTCGATCCGATTTGATCCGCATGCCCGCACGTTCGTTAGGGTAATGGTACCGCGTCCTCACCAAAATCGTGTTGTCTTTGTCCTTCGTCAGTCTCACCCTCCCGAACTCATCGTATTCGGTAATTCCAACGTTTCCGTTTGTATCGGTTTCTTTTACGACTCCGACAAGCGGCCGGTACTCAAATGACTTCGTAAACTGGGCCGCACCCGGATTCATTGTTTGGGCTTCCAAAAGCATCCCGTTATAGGTCCATGCCATTTGGGATACCGTGCCGTCCCTACCCGTGGACTTGGTCAGCTTTGCTGTGCTCAGATCGTATTCATCGAATGTGTCCGCCTGCACAAAAGATGCGGGAAGGACAAAATTTGTACCGGATATATGGGACCCGGTATAGGTTCCCGTGACTTTCCTGCTGGACCATGTACTTGCGGGCACAATCTTACCAGATGAGGGGGCTGTACGCTTAAAGGCCGTTAATCCAGCTCCAAGAAATACCAGGCTTCCCCCCTTGTCCAGCCAGCTCTGTTCCTCCACCACTACATTGTGTGCATGCATCTTTCGCAGGGCCTGTATGGCTACCACACGCTCGTCGCTTGAGGCCATATTCATGCAGGCATTGAAATTCTCCTGGCAGGTGTTCCAACAGGTATAATTGTTTACCCCACAGGATTGTCCACACTGGTAGAACGTGTTTTCACAAGTCTGCGCCTGACTGCTGGCCAGGTTGTAATCGGCATGTGTGACATACCGGTATCTGCTGATATATTTTTCAGTTGGGATGGCGCTATTATACGTTTTTTTCTCTGTAAGTTGGATGGTAACCGGGTCGTAGGAATATTCCTCGATATTGGTCATTTTTCTCGTAGGCACTTCCTGGTCATGGATCTCTGTAGTTTTTTTGATCAGCGTAAACGGCTTGGAGATTATCCGATATTGGGTGGTCAGAGAGGGTGTGAAACAACTGAATACAAAGGGAACGGATCTGTTGGCAGTGACCATTGCTTTGTCAGGAATGGTATAGTTGTATTCGTATGTCTCCCTGTAAAGGATATCGACATTGTTCAGCTTCTTGGCAGTGACCGTCTTGAGGTTTCCGCGCTCCCAAAACCTAGATGTGGTGGAAACAACGGGATCCTCGTTGTTTACCGGATTGCCGTTGAAATCCTGGTCGGGAAATTCATCATAATTGCTGAATGTATACACCATGAATCCCTTGCCTACCGTTTCTTCCTCCACCCTCGAGTATCCAACATGGGTTCCGTTTACGTCGAACATCTCCAGGTAGGTATGGGAGAAACGTTTTACCCGGTTAATCCCCGGCGCAACATTATAGTACCTGAATACAGGTTTTCTAAAAACTACCCCACTTGATTCCGAGGGTGCGTTCTCCTTAACGTATTTATAATTTTTGGTCTGTAAAAGATTACCATCCCCATAGGAGGCAATGCTTTTGATCCGGTTGCCGCTTAAGACCGCATTGGCTGTAGTTCCATAAAACCCGCTATGTGGCTCGTAGGTAAATTGCGTATGACTGCCTCCGCGGTTATCTATCCTGGTCAGCAGGTTTGCCTTCATGCGGTTTGCGTCGGGATTGCGGCTGGCACCGCTATAACTTGACGGATCGGTGATGGCTGGAATCCAACTGTCGACGGCATTGGTGTTGTAAAGCCCCAAGTAGTCGATATTCTTGGACATCCTCGAAGGTAGATTAACTGTTTCGTTGTATGTAAACTCATAGAGGGGGGCGGTAGATAGGTCATAAATTCGTTCAAGCTTCAAGCGCTTGCACAGATTATCGGCCTCTTGGCACCCCTGAAAGTAACCGTATTCGAAATAATATTTACTGATGGGATTACCAGTGTTGTCAATAAATGACATGGTAGCAAGGGAACGGGCCCCCTGCAGGTCCTTACGGTGATTGTTCCAGGAAAGCTGTACCTTACCCCCAGATGTGGATATCTCGGTCAGTTTTGCGCTTTTGACCGTAACTGTCGCGCTTTCATTTTTTTCCGGGGAAGGAAAGGTACCGTCGTCTTTTTCATAATAATAATTTACGTAGGAATACGGGGATCCCGCTGAATAAGAGAGCGTAACCTCATCTGTCCCATTTGCGGAAATGATTTTGGTAAGGTACCAAGTAGAGGTATATTCCGGTTGTTGCAGCGTACCCTTTATGGTTGAGGTTCTTTCCCGGGATCCAACCGTTGTTCCAAAATGGTATTTTGTTCCATTTTCGTCAATTATCTCCCAGGTATCCCCGATACCGCACATCCCCGGAATCACCTTTAGATCCTGAAAAGGAAAGAGTACCACCTGTTTGGTTTGGTTGACAACGAATTTCCCGGTTCGTCCCATAAATGAAAACATAAACAGGTCAGGCTCTTTATCCGTCGAGGCATTCATGCAAAACCCTCCGGTAAGGTCGTCGGGTGTACCTCTGACCACACGGGATATCATACCTCCAGCCTGAAGATTCCAACCGAGACCCTCAGAAGATGCGACATCCTGAACCCGGTGCCCGAAACTATTGTAGGATAGTGAAATGGGAAGCCCAAGTTCGCGTCCGCTGATTTCGCCCAACGGTATCCCGATGTTTGCACTACCGGTATAGTGGCTGACCCCTACGCTTGCTTGCCGTAAGAGTCCCATGGCATCAGGAGAGGGGCCAATATAGCCCTGTCCAAAAGAGGGGTAGACAAAAAACAAACCCCAAAGCAAAAATAAAATCCTTTGCATGTATATGTGTTATTTAAAATGTACAATTCCGAAAAAAACGGCCCAAGGGGACTGAAATTCGTCTTTATTGGCCTTGGTCAACTGTGTGAAACCGTAGGTTACTTGGGACCTCAGAGATATCGTCCTAAACAGGGTCGTATCGGTGCCAACGCCCGCCCAAATTTTTGATCCCTTGATACTTTTATTTTCCGCAGGGTTTCTTTTCGTTTCCGAAATATCATAACCGACCGTTGCATACATACTTTTACGTACCTTATGCATGGCGTAAAACGAAATTCCAGTGTACTTCGCATGGCTGTCACTCCCCGGCATCAGCTGCACCCATGCTCCCGCTCCAGCGACAAAAAGCTTGTTGATCCTATATCCGACAAATGGATTCAGTTCAAGCTGAAAAGGCTTTGCGGAAGGGTTGCGAAGCATCCCCCCATATTCCAACCTTTCGAACAAAGAGAGATGTGCAATACTGGTTTTCTTCACAAGCGAATCTAGCCCTCTCGAATCCGGCACATGGCTATATTTATGCTTCAACGCATCCAGTTTTTGCCTCTGCTGATCGACTAGTGCCCTGTTTTCAAAATGGTTGGCCTGTTTGGATTTTTCAAGAATTCGGTTGGCATGGTAGTCTTCAATGGAATTTTGGGATTCAGTGAGACTAGTCACGTCTGGTATTCCAGCGTTTTCCGAAGGAAACTCTCCAATTTCGGCAAGTAATACCCCGGTAGCTCTTTCTTCCGCTTCCTCCAAAAATGAGCTCAAAAGCGAATCCCCATTGTAGTTGGAGAAACTGTCAGCCGTGTTACGGATTTGTATTAAATCTTGTGAATAATTTTCAGTGGCCGAAAGTTTTTCCAGTTCCGGCCTATTGCCCTTCAATTTCAGCACAGACGCTTTCAGATCGGGTAACTCAGGCTGGAGTTGAGGATAAATTCCTTTTTGGATTCCAGTAATCCTATCTTTACCCAACTTAGTGTCAAGAGTTGGAATGGGTAAACTATTTTTATCAGGTAGTACCTGCTTGTACCTCTGGCTTGAAGTCAAAATAGGATCAATAGCCTTTCGTGGCTTAATAATTACTTTCGAAGTCAAAGAATCAGGACGGTAGATCGAAACGGAGTCCCACGGGTTATTTTTAAGCATATTAGTCCGTAGCGAGTCCAAGGAATATCTTTTAATCCTGTTAATCTGTAGAGAGTCTAGCGTAGGGTCAAGGACCGAGATGGAATCAGGTAAGTATACGTCCACTTGGGCAAATACCATATTGCCTCCAAGAATGAAAAAGAGCAGCCATATGTAGGACTTTAGGATCATTCTCTTATGGAATAGTTTCCCGTTTGGTGTAGCAGCAGCTCGATATTTTTGGATTGTTCCATGATTATCAGCTTCTGTGATTCCAGTTCGTTCCTTTGCTCAATCAGATATAGTGTGAGTTCCTCCACCTTTTCAAGAAGTTTGGCATTGATCTCCCCGAGATTAACCCCGTTGGCCATCACCTCTGCTTCGTTGGGGATATTGGGAAGGTGGCCATTTTGATGGATGAATCCTTCTACTTCACTTAGGGGCATTAGGTTATAGTCCGATTTGAATACGTAGTCCGGCCAGCCAGAAGCTGTTACGTTTACTTCCTTGCTTTTTATTGTGCCGTTGACTTCAAGCATCTCGGCCGGAGATAACGTGCCAATCCCAACTTTCCCATTTACAGCCAAATGAGTTCCTGCCGGTAGCACACCCGAAGCGGGATATCCAATGCTTACTCCCCTATAGGATGCCGAGGAACCTACACTTGGCTGAAGGTGTAAAGTACTCAATTCAGTTCCGAATCCCGCGACGTCATTATGTCGGGCCAGTATCCAAGCTCTTCGGTTATTGGTTCCACGGGCGTTACCGATCTCAATGGCATTGTTTCCTGCTGTAAAAAGCTGATGTATATCACCTCGACTGTTTCCGCTGGGATATGTCGGCGTAGTTGCCCCGCGCAACATGTGCAACTGTGCCGACGGATTTGTTAATCCCAGCCCGACATTTCCCGTAGCAGGAAAATGATTTGACTGCCCTAGGACGATCCCAACTGTTAGCTGTCCCATCAAAAGAAAAACCATCAACTTGGGGAAAACCGATTTTTTCAATTGTATTTCAAAGTTCATTTTATATGGTTTGATTTATCCCAAAAAACAAGTAAACAAATGATTCGCTTTATCATTTTTCTACTTTCTCCAATCGGTTTTCAAGCAACTTTACCGTTTGGATCAGGCTTTCTACACGTTCCTCTTGGGAGATTGCATATAGGGTAAGTTCTTCGATTTTCTTTAACAAAACGGTATTTAAATAGCCAACCTGAACGCCATGTTTGACCACCTCGGCCTCACTTGGAACACCTGGTAGATGGCCGTGCCTACCAATGAATCCCCTAAGCTCGTCAAGCGGCATTAGCCGATATTCTTCTCGAAACACATAGTCCGGCCAGTTGTTGGCTTCCAGCCTCACCTCCTTGGCCCTGACAGTCCCATTGACCTCCAACCTGTGCGAGGGATTGGGGACGCCAATTCCCACATTCCCATTTGCGTTTTGCTGTAGGAGGAGTCCATCATAGGCATGTACAGCCTCCGGATGGATAAAGAACAACTCGCTCAGCTGCATTCTGCCATTAGTCCCCGTAGCCTGATAAAAAGTAAATCTTATTTTTCCAATATTTGCTGGTGTGACTGGTACCATAAAGTGCCTTACTGTATATCCGGACACGTCAGCTAATTCGATCCACTGATTTGCACCGTTATGTATATTGAATATTTCAATTTTGAACTTTGAAGGGTTCCAGCCCCGACTACTCCATCCTATCCATGCACCTGCCTGAGTGTGGGCATTCGGTAAATCTTCAATTAGAATTATTGTAGGATTGGACTCGCTCACGCCAACAGTAGTCCCATTAGGAAGAAACCTTCCGTCAAACATCATGGGGAGTGATACGGTAGCTGCACCCTGTTGCGAAACGGAATACCTGGTTTGTGCATAAAACAACAGGTTCTTCTCTAGGCTCCCGGTTGAGATATTTGACGGAATGATAACGGAGGATGTCTGAGAAAATGAGGGAAACCCGATGATTATCAATAAAATACTAAAAATCAGAGATCTCTTTGCTTGGATGCGATTGCTCATATACATTTTTTGTAATTGGTTATGGTGTCATATTGAACCATCTCATATAGTGTACCCTACCAACTAAAATTGGGTAGCAAGAATCCTAAAGAAGATTGCGTTGACGGAGAATGTTGAACTGTTAATATATAGATACCGGATACCGGTCAAGCGTAAACAACACCTCTGATTAAACTTCTACGAGTTTTTAAATTCTTGGAACAGAACCCTAAGGAGATTGTGTTTAACTACTTGCTATTCACTCGATGCAAAAAAGGCTGCATATTTTTTTACAACACTTCGAATCTTGCTACTAAACTCCCGGAGGCCAGTAGGTCTCTCCGGAAATATCATTTATATATGGTCTAAGTGAAAAGGATCCTGACTCAATGTTCAGGAGCGAAATAGATTCAAATTCTCTTAATAGAGTTAGGACACTACCTAACAAATACAAACAAGGAACCATACCCTTGAAAATTAAAAGTGAGTAAAAATTTCTTACTAAATTATTGAAGCAGATACGATTTAAAAGGTCACTATCAAAAATAAAATGATGATGCTTCTATACCTTGGCAGCTCCATGATTATTTGTACGAAATATAAATGGAAAATATTTTAAAACAAATAGTGATAACTTATTTTTTTTCAATTGATACCTTGGAAGTAAGCTGTAGGTTTTAGTAAACAGTGGTAAGGTTAAATTTTATTTTAACGAAAACCAATAAAAGTCAATTTAAATTCATTTTATTATTATATCAACTATAAATGTATTGTAAACAGTTTAACAAAATTAGTTTGAGTTTGGTACTGATTTCCTTGGGGATCCGACTGAAGGAAATGGGCTAGACGCTCAACGTAAGGCTTTTCTAAAAGCAGAACCTTGTGGAATCCAGCTCCACATTAATTTCAATATAATTTTCTCCCATTCCTTCATCCCAAACATCCCCAATCCCTCTTGCTTCAATTGTATCCGCCAAAGTGTAACGCAAATTCAGATCATTCTCATTAACTTTATGACCAACGTCAATTAATATTCTAAGATTTTTATAGTCCATACCAGGATTATCAAAGTTATTGCGAATTCAAGGCCTTATCTCTTATTTCTTTCGGTAAGAGATAATAAGGTGGGGTAGCTTTTACTGCCTCAAAGGTGGCTTTCTCATAATATTCATCCAAATCAAAGTAGTCCTCAATTCTTTTTCCATCTTGGATTAAAAAGGTCAATGCTATCTTTAATTCAATTATTCCAGTGCCATCAGCTGCCAATCTCGAAAGGTGCTTTACGTCGTCATAAGTGGATCTGACTTTTTTTTGTGAATTGGCATCAACGCAAAAATACCAATTATCATTTATATCATCTGAAATCCAATTCTCATGCCGGCTGAAATGTGGGATCCGATTGTCTTCTGAAAAAGCTTTTTCATCTAGAATATGCCAAATACCTTTTTTTATTGTCGGCGGTAGACCACTTACCAGTAGCGGCTGCATAAGATATCCGCTACTTTCCATCTCTTTAAGATTATATTCATTGGTAGGGGTTTTATAATTAAATATCTTAATCAAATCAGATAATCGAGGTGGTTCTGGCGGAGGAAATAACTCCTCAAGATCAAGGTATCTTCCGTAGGCAAAACCAAGGTTCTTCGGTAAAGGAATTTGGAGAATATCTCCGTGTTTTAGTCTTCTTGCCATACTATTGTAATTCTTTTAGATACTTTATTGCTTCCCGGTAATATTCAGCCAATTTGGGTTTTCTCGTACTTATACTGTTTATGATATTATCTAAATTTTTCAACCCATGCTGGTCAATCTTAAGCTGCTCTAATCCCCTTGCAGCTCCTTTCGACAAATTTGTATATACTTCATCCAATCCCATAGCAAATCGTTCTCCATGTTGTTTACCCCTTCTCACAATATCCTTAGTAATACCCCAATATGTTTTTCCGTCCTTGGCTATTGCTCTGTACAACGTGTAGCCTCCTTTGACATTTCCTGGGCCGGGTATAAACGGTATATCTCCCCCGACAAATTGAGGCCCATCAATAACATAATTATGATTTAGGCTTGGTAGATTAACAGCAGTTTGATCCCTCCCGCTATTTGATTCAACATTAACCCATTGAGATGGTTTTGCTGATAGGGTGAGTGATCCGCCTAAGTAATTACCAGATACAGTGGTGGTAGTGTAATCCACCCAATAGCCTAGCCTTCCATTTCTCTCTTCATATGGATCCCCCCGGTTTCCATCTCCATCGATATTGTAAAATTTACCTCCATATTCAATGGCTCCACTTGCCAACCCATCTTTGTACATTTGGCTACCTCCCCACATGGACCAATCTGAATTCCCAATCCTATCAGACCAGTGATGTCCCGAACCCGGGCCGGTAAATCCGCCAGCCTTTGGCATAAGGTCAAAGGGATTCTGGGAGTAGTTTGATGCATAGGTATTCCCCGTACCCCACATTCCTGCATCATCCCCCATCAATCCCATCGGGTCACTGTACCGCACCGGGTTGTTGAACCCAAAATGGTAGGGGCTTAAGCCCGGAACCATGGCGGCAAATGTGTTGGTCTATATGATTGAACCTGAGCAGATATGGACCGAAGGTTCTGAATGCGATTTCATACAGCTGTTGTGTTTAGCCTCACAGTTGAACAGATAAGTGATTTTATTACCAACCATTAATAGTTTTACTTAATGCAATTCCTGAAGCGATAACTAATGCGAAGCTTAATATGATTATCAGAATACCAAATAGACCAGCCTTTCGCTTTGAACAGCTCTGACTATAAAAATTATTAATTTTTATATATCGATCTTCTCTAAGCAAAATCCAATAGTTGATACCTATGATAATTAGCATTATCATTGCAAACAAGATTCGAAAGTCATATGACTTTAAATATTTAAATTCATCATTATTTAGCAGAACAAATGTCCATATAGCAATAATTACAATCCAGAAAAACTGACTAATAGAAAAGAGAACGGCAGCCCTTTGGTGACTTGTGTCACCTGCTCTTTTCCTGACCATGCTATAAAAACACCAGTATAAATATGTATAAATGTTCTTATTCATCGATATCCAAAATATTGATCAATTAAAGCATCGCCGTTTGATCCAGCTGTCAAGCGATAGACTCCATAAATTATCCCAAATGTAGCAACGACCGGTGCCCCTGTTATTCCCGCCGCTAAACCTCCAATAAATAATCCTCCTGTAATAGTAAGGTCAACACAAGTGGATGTGTTATCTTTTCCGTCTCTCGTTGATTGTATTGCTGATCCTAAGGCAAAGCCTACGCCTATTCCACCCAAGGCATTGCCCGCAGCTTTGGCAGCTGAACCAGCTGCCCTAAAGGCATTTTGGGTACCCGAAAGCCAATTGTTGCTCCCATAAAACTTTGTTGAATATATTCTTCCATTATTCCCAAGCCATTCGCCTTCCTTCAGAAGCATGTCATGCCCCCATCCGCGTAACGACATAGTTCCAGCTGGTACTGATAATACACCGCCAAATGAGTTTAACGTGGTGTTGATGGCGTTATTACTCCCCCCAGATGGCCGGCTATCTGTGAGATGCTGATACAAAATATAGACTTCCGTTCCGGGGATAATATTCCCATTTCCGTCCCCCATACCATTGACTCCATAAAAAAAACTCGCCCCCTGAGATGATCCTATACCCGTAAAACTCCCAGTCAATTCCATAGCTCTTTCAAAATTGGTTCTACCAAAACCATTGTCAAGGCCATAGAAATCCCTGAATCCATCGGTATCCATCGACATCCAATTATGATAGGGATCCCTATACTGATCAGACCAGTGATTCCCCGACCCCGGGCCGGTAAATCCGCCAGCCTTTGGCATAAGGTCAAACGGGTTCTGGGAGTAGTTTGACGCATAGGTATTCCCCGTACCCCACATTCCCGCATCATCCCCCATCAAACCCATCGGGTCACTGTACCGTACCGGGTTGTTAAACCCAAAGTGGTAGGGGCTTAGGCCAGGAACCATGGCGGCCAAGGGGATAAATATACACATATCCCGGTTCTGATATCGTCATCGGGCCGACATTTAGGTATATCGGACGCTGCCTTACTGATCTACTTAAAGCTGGAATTTATCAGGTTATATTTTTAGCTAAATATTCTAATATTTTCCCGTATAACTGCAAATAGAATTGAAGTGATTACGAAAGCAAAACAGGTTAGGAATAGTAGGGTGTAGCCGATTCTACACCCAGATGTGGCGCGATTCAGATAACTAATCAAATAATATTGAACTAATTGTTTTTTCTTTCAATTCCGTGATACCTTCTAATTTATACTCAAAACCGGGGTACAGCAAACTTGTTATTACCACCTTTTTTCCATCATATAAAATAAATTTATAAAAGTGATAATTATCTGTTGTAAGAAAACCACCCTTTTTCTTAAAAAAACGGCTTTGGTGTATTTCAATACTCTTTACTGATTCAGGCGATATTACAATCTCTACTATTTTTCTACGATACCGTATTTCTCCTTTCTCTCTATCATATTGCAACTTAACCCCTCTGTTGGCAAAGTAATATTCAAGATGTAAATAGATATTAATAATACTAACGGTACCAAAAACAAAATAAATTATATATATAGCCTTGTTGTTGCTCTCAATTTTATTTGCCCAATCATAAAACATGATAAGCACCATAATAAATGAAAACAATATATAAGTCCATATATGTTTGAGGTGTTTCTTAGGTGTTATTTTTTGTTCTATCATTTATTTTTCTTCATTTTTTCTAATTCATCGAGTCGAATTAAAACACTATTAAGTAATTGCTCATTTTCTTTGATGTTTTGTTGATAGTTAATCAACAAAACATTTTGTGAATCAATTCTTATCTGTTGCTCTTTAATAGCTTCAACCATAACAGGGATTAATTTATAATAGTAGATTTTTTTATATCCTGAACTATCAGATACAACCAATTCTGGATAAATCCTCTCAATCTCTTGCGCTAATAGTCCAATGTCATGCCCTTCTTCTGGTGCGATACCGTCTTTCCATTCAAAGTTATATCCATTAATTTGCAACAACTTATTTAAAGAATTGTCAATACGTACAATATTGCCTTTCAAATTTTGGTCACTATACATTGAATTATAACCACCACTTTTAAACCAAGAATTATATTCGACAATCCTACCAGAAACATACCATATAGCTGGTTGTATTGCATGGTCATAAACTTGTTCTCCGACATAACCGACTACTCCTATAGCAACTCCTAATCCACCAACACCTGTACTAAATGCACCTATCATCGCACCTGTTCCCAACACCAAAGGAACACCATTCGATACTGTACGATAAGCTTTCCTACCATCGCTTAAGTTGGGATTAGACATATCGCTTGTATAGACGTAAGCACTAGCAGCATTTGCAGCAATATTAAGTCCTGGGATTACTTTTGTTAAGCCAATATACCTTAACGCATCATCTCCAACTTGTAAGAAAACACTTGTCGCAGGATGGCTTAAAACTCCAGCCGTTGCGTCTAAGACATTTTTTCCGCTTGGTAATGCCATTGGTGGATGCCAACCATTGCCTCCCGAACTGGCATCAGCTTTAGTAAATGTTGTTTCATAAGTATATGAATTCTCATTGGCTACCCCATCATACTCTGTCCATCGAGTAGTGTTCGAAACGATATACAAATTTCCAGCGATAAATACCGTATTAACTTGGTGTGCACCGTATTTCTTTTCAAACTCACTCCCGCTCAGTAAATAATAATCCCTTTTTGCCGGATCGTTCGGGTTGCCGGGAATATCATCTGACCAGTGGTTTCCCGAACCTGGGCCGGTAAATCCGCCAGCCTTTGGCATAAGGTCAAAGGGATTCTGGGAGTAGTTTGATGCATAGGTATTCCCCGTACCCCACATTCCTGCATCATCCCCCATCAATCCCATCGGGTCACTGTAGCGTACCGGGTTGTTAAACCCAAAGTGGTAGGGGCTTAGGCCCGGCACCATGGCGGTCAAGGGGTCTATATGATTGAACCTCCCCAGATACGGATCGTAGGTCCTGAAGGCCGTTTCATAAAGCTGCGTGGTCTTGTTCCGCCTTACCCCGTTGTAAAGGTATTCCTGCTGTGGGGTACTCAGGTCGGTATAGGCATTAAAGCTTCCCCCAAAAGGATAGTAATCATCCTTCTGCACGATATCCGTACCCGTAAGGTTTACACTGAAATCATCGAAGAATACTTCCACAGGATCTCCATTTTCATTGGAGACGTAAATATACACATATCCCGGTTCTGATATCGTCATCGGGCCGACATTTAGGTATTGGTGGCTGATATCCGATCCATCTTCGGCGGCTTCCTTCCCGATTTGTTTGAAGCTGGAATTTATAAGCTTATACTCCCGGTCAAAAACCAGCATATTCAAATAGGCTTTTGGGGCCTCTGAGGTCTCCGAACCCCGATCGATCAACCCGGCAAGGGGCATAGCCGTAGCGGTTGCCGTTTTTGCACCGTCCACGATTACAGAAGACACATTGTCTGACAGATCCTGGACAAGTTGGGCAAAGGCAGTACCGGGTTTACCCTTGGTAGACGGGTCCAGATACTTGGCCCACACCTCAGCATCCACCACGTCTCCGGGATTTACGGCCAGTGATTTCCCAAGCCCATATACTTCATTCGGGGTACCGTTTAACCGCATTGAATACGACTTGCTGTTTCCCGCATCCGTATGGTCAAAAATATCCGCATTTATCCGGGTTACTTCTTCATACCTGCTAAAGTAAACGCTTTCATATTCCTTAGTCTCAGCGTCATCTTCTAGAGTAGCTGTGTATCTGCCGGCGGATGCCTCCTCGGTCTTAAAGGTCACACGTACATTTCCCAGATGATCTTTTAAATGGTATTGATACTGAAAGCCGTCAAAGGTTCCAGTTTCGGTCCGTTTGGCCACCACCCGTCCTTCATTATGCTGCATGAACTGCAGCTTATTGTTTTCATAGACGAAACCTGCCACAAAATCGGAGGTGGTCGTCGTTCCGCTTTCTACAACCTTCTGGGATCGCTTGGCACCAGAGGCATCGTAGGTGTATTCAATATATTTGGAAGCGTTATAAGTTACTTTTTTCGGCAGGTTCAATACGTTGTACTCGATAGAGGTAATTCCCTTGTTCCGGTCTTCCTTCATATTACCGTTATCATCATAGGTATATTCCACCGTTTGGTTGGTCCCGTCGTTGAATCCTGCTGTCTTTCCCGAACTGTCAGAGACTTTGCTGAGTTGGTTTCCCAAGGCATACGTATAGCTTAGGTTGTCGATGGTTACGTTAACGTTGTCGTTCTCATCCGTTCCTTTTCGCTGCAGCGTTAGTATATTGCCGTTCAGATCATAACCGATCAAGGGAACGTCAAACGACATCGTACTTGCTCCGCCATTGCTGTAATCGGCGGCCTTTAGCCTATCCATTTCATCGTATTCATAGTCATAGCGGTTGACCATAGCTTCATAGGGGTTCTTCCAGGCGGTAGCCCCAATATTGCCGTTATGTACTTTGTGGCCTGTGGGGGCGTTATTGTACTCCAAATCCATCTCGAATAGCTTATCGGTGGCATCTGAGAGATTGTTGATCTTGCTCAGCCAGCCACGGATATTATAAGCGTAGTTGATATCTTCGTAGCTATCGGCCAAATCCTTGTTTATCAACTCACCCAATTCATTGTAGGTATTGCTTACCAGGGTGACCGAAGGATCTCCATTGATACTATGGTTAATGGTCAGCAGCCTACCTACATGGTCGTACGTGTATTCCTGGGTTACATTGGTTGAGGCGATATCCGCTGCTGGATTATTATGGGCCAAATGGGTCTTCCTTACTCTACCGGCAAAATCATACTGGATGGAGATGATATCTTCCCCGTCCTTATAATTGACCACTTTAGACTGGATCAACCGATAGCGGTTATCATAGAAATTTACCGTTTCGATGTAATCAGCCGTGGTTCCCAGGACCTTCACTTTAGTGCCCGTCGCTTTTCCTCTGACAGTAGCGAATACAGCGGGAATTATCTTTCCGTCCGCACTGCTGTTTAACTGCGCAGAAAGACTAAAGGATTTTGTTGTAAATTTATAGTTGTCAAAATAGGTTACGGAAAGGATCTCCGCCTCGGTAATGCCGGTAGGATAGGCAAGGTCGGAATATTTGCTCACTCCGCTTCCGGTGTAGGATTCGAAAAGTACCGTTGAATTTTCCACGGCACTTCTAACGGTGGCTAATGATCCGGAAATTACCTTTTCACCTACAATAACCGGGCGGTTCAATTGATCATACTTGACAAACGTCCATTTGTTAGACAGTCGTTGATTCCCATCCTGGGTCAACACGACACGGTCCAGTTTATCATACACTAAATACATTGGCTTAGCTCCGGGAACTATCTTTTCGGTTAAACGCTGTCGGTCATCATACTTGTATTGAAAGGCCCATTGGTCCAAGAAGCTTTGAACTGGCATAATCCCGTGAGGCTTTATATGAACACCGTTTCCCAGGGTGGTGCTTGGGGAAATTGTTACCGATCCGGTCGGAAGATAGGCAATCTTGCCCCCCGAGATGCCGGAAATGGACGAATAGTTTTGATCGTCTTTCACTAAATGATACCCTACAGGCATTATCAGATCTGCGTTATCATATTCATCTGACGCCTCCGGAGGAAGTACATAAATCAGGTTGCCATATTTGTCATATACCTGATACGTGTTTGCCCAGTTACTATTGGGTGCCTGCACTCTTTTTAAAAGTACTCTGCCTTGTTTATCCTTGAATTCGATTACCTGATGGTTCTCTTCATCCGTTGAGATGAATTTATACAATTCATTCGCAGCATAAAACTGTTTGGATATCAATTGATCATCGAGAATCTCCCAGTGGATTACTTTATCGATGTCTGCATTAAGCTGGTAGTCCATAGTTACCGGCTTTCCACCGCCACCACTAGTTTTGGACCAGGGACTGCCGGGTGCATAGCTGGTGGTTACCTGATTTAATGGAGACCCATCGTATTCGTTTTCGCCAAACGCAAAGTTTCCTGCATTCCCTCCGAAAAGGTTATTGTAAAAAGTAACCTGCTCGGAACCTGCGGTAGCCCGGAATGCAGCTGTTCCCGTTGTTCCAGTCCCGTAAGGGAGATAACTGTATTTCACCCTACCATGCTCATCATATTGTATATGCTGGACGAAATCCTTCTTGCTTTGGGTTGATTGATATCCGACTTGCTGGACAGGCCTACCAAGACCATCAAAGTAAGTCAATTGGGTATTAACGTTGCTTACTGATTGTCCGGTCAATTGCGACTTTGTTTTCAAATCCTTAACCAAAACCGTTTTTTCCATTATATAATTTTTGGTTGTGGTAGGCGTCTGTCCGTTCGCAGAAAAATTAGCCACAATCAATCCAATAACCAAACAAATGCTGATGCAGTAGTTGTGCATTGTCTTCATCTTTTTTTGATCAAAAAGCTTACTGATAGCTATACTCGTAGGCCTTTAAAATATTCCCATCAGAATCCTTGACCAAGGAAATCCTTCCAATTTCATCGTATTCATAATACATCACCATTCCATTCGGATCTGTTTCTGAAGTAATACCTGTCAACGGCTTATAGGTATAGGAGGTCATTTGGGCATCGGCAGGATGAAGACGGAGTTCGTCTATGTAAATCCCGCTTCCGGAGATGCTTACGGAGTTACCGGTAATGATAGCTTCTACCAATTGCCATTCTGTGGTGAGGCTGACCGTTTTGCCTAATACAGTCCAGTTACCTGATCCTGATGCCCTTCGGGCCCAGAGGGAAACAACAAATGGATTGCTACTACTTCCTCCAAAACCGCTTTTACTTACAGCACCGCCGCTAAGGTTATAATACTTGGTTCCTGTTTTTGATATGGCTGAGGTGACGGGGACACCCGAGTAGGTCCATCCTCCTTTTTCGCCTGTTTCAAAGCTGGTGAAGGAAACCTCTGAAGTAATTGCATTGGATATTCTGGCAATTGGCAAACTGTTCTTGTATCCCCAAATATTCGTAATAATTGTTCCATTTTCTTGGGACATTGATGTGGGATTTCCAATGCCATCATAGGTGTGGTACCTAAGTTTATTAACCAACACTCCATTTGATTTGGCCAATTTGATTATTTCCGGCAAATACAATCCATTACTCCAAAGTTTGTAGGTTGTTCGATTGATTGACAGGAGCTCTCCCTCTTTCCAAATCTCCACTTGAATGGGCTCGGAAATTCGATGTTGGTCGTTGCGTTTAAGCTTACCTACCGCATTATATTCAGCCGTCGTTAATACCCCACCCTGCAATATGGATGCACTTGTTACATCATCTGGATAAAAAACTTTTACTTCATTTTGAATTCCGTCACTACCTGTCGAAATGGTTTTTGTGACAAATAAATGGGTTGGATTATCGTATTCAAAATCGGTTTCGATCACCATTTCATGACTGGTACCGGCTAAATAGGACGTCACCGTCTCGGTTTTACGGGTCATTTTATACGCTCTACTAATAAATTTGAACTGACTTTGGCCAATAAACCAGGGGTCCCCTAAATAACAGCTTCCGTATTGAAGTGGAACTTTCTGACGTTCAAAAAGTACAATACCATCAAAACTGGAATTATGCTTAATCTCGTATTCCAAGTCAATCTTTCTGATGGGATCATAATTACTACCATTTTTTTTGTATATCGTTTCCGACGTTAACTGAAAATCACTCCAAACGGGGTTTAACGTTCCGTAGTTGCTTGTATTTACAAAAGCATTACCCACCAGTGAGAGAGCCAGCATTCTGAACTCATATTTTGACCGATGGGACTCGCCAGCATTAGTACCCGTATATTTATTCACTTCGGTATATACCAAAGGCATTCCGTTATAACTAACGGTAGAGTAGGCATCCACTCCATAGTATGCTCGCTGCCAGCAGGAAATCCATTGAAAGCAATTAGATGGATTTCCTGCTTCTATGGTATAATCATCAAAGTTCTGAAAAAACTGATTCTCATTGAAAATCCTTACACCGACACCATTTTCACCAACGCCATATTTATATTCTTCGAGACCTGCCAGTTGTCCGGTATCTGAGTAATTTGCAATCTTCTTTATCCTTAAACCAGCGCCAAATGCGGTACTGGGGGTTCCACTTAAATTTGACGTATAGGCATGGGATTCATATTGAAAAGTTGTAAACCCTTTTGTGGGATATGTGATCTTTTTCAAAATGCAAGTTTGAACTTTGGTCGTATCTACAGATCGGTTTGTACTTACTAGACCAACTGACCATGACTGGGAAGGGATTTCGTTGGAGGGCGTAACAGCTGTTCCTATCAGATGGATGGAAGGGCTTGAAATCTGTCCCGCCATAACAGTTTGGCGCGGAATTAGGCTATTATTATTAGATCCGTTAAAAAATCCCCAATAGTCCATCGAAAAGCTACCTTTTCTAGGGATCGGAATATTGCTATTGTAGTCAAACGTATAGGCTTTCTCTAGGCTCGAGGATCCGACTGCTACTTCCTTAAAGCCAGTAAGTTTGAGTCGCTTAGTATCGGTATCCGGATATCCAATTGGTGGAAAATTTGCTGAAAAATAATCATAGGTGAACACAAATTTCTTTACGGAAATTCCGTTGGAATCTTTGATTACAATATCAATTAGCTTCTTGGCTCCTGCTCGGTCAACCCGGCTGGTATTATAGGTAAAAACAACCTCCCCATTTCTGTAGGTAATTTTCTTGATATGTTTCTCCTGTTGACTAACTATCGACGTCGTAGAAGCTTCTTGTGGGCTGATGATGACCGAGCCCGCATTTCCGCTGGAAAAATCAGGAGCCCTGCCAATAACTTGCGAAAATTCTTTTTGACTCTTAACAGTGGTAGCATTCTCATACTCAAAATAAACTGTGTCCTGCTTTGTATTAGAAATAATTTTAGTCAAATACCAATCTTTTACGTAATTGTGGGTTATGTAAGATGACTGATTATCAATCAGTATATTGTTGACATCTTGAAAAAGGTATAGGGTTCCGCTTTCATTTACGATTTCAAAGCCCGAACCATTCCTAGTGATTTTTATCGGTTCATATGGAAAGGTCTTGAATGTTCTGTCTGGAGCAAAAGCAAATTGACCTGACTTGCCGGCGATGCTATAATTAAACATGTCCGCTCTTATGTCTGAAAGTCCGGCTCCATTTGCCATAGCCTGCAACTTTCCCCAATCGGTTTGGCGTTGGGATCCAGTAGCGGAATACAATGCCATCAGGTTACTGATACTCAAAGGAAGCGTATTAAAATTCCCGTTGACAGACTCATCAGGAATTCCCATAACAGTTCGATGGATAAACATAACTCCGTTAATAGCCCACCCAAGCCCTACTTCGGTTGATTCCTGACTGACTTTAATCCCTCCTGCATGATAAGACAAGCTAAATGGGATCGAAATTTCTGCGGCATTAACCTCAAATAATGGAAAGCCTATATCCGGAATCCCAGTACTTTTAGAAACAGGAAATGACCCGTATCTCCCGAGTTCAGCGATACTTGGTGAAGGCGCAATAGACTGAGGCAATTGTGTTTGGGCATAGGTTTCAAAAAGCAGCATCGCTGCTATTGTCATTAATATGCCAGATCTTCGAATATTGATTTGAAAAGTTAGTCTTAAAAGATACATTTTATTACGATTAGTTGTTTCTAGCTTTATTAAATCACAATTGATCATTCAGATCTTTGTTTTAAATTGATTAGTATCGATAGGTTTTACTTATTGGTTTCTGAAAAACTAAAACCAACCCGAAAAACCCAAGGACTATTGTAAAGTGGATTATTTTGGCTATTGAAATTATACAAAACCTGAGCTTGTCCTTGCAATCTTCCAGTCATGACAAATCTTCTTTCTAAACCAGCCAAGAGACTGTTATACCAGAGGCTTTCTCTAACTTCTCCGGTTTTATTCATCGTACTTTTCAGACTTTCAAATTCACCATGTACATATAAATTGTTGGTTAACTTTCTCTCAATATATCCCCGAAAGCCCATAACCATGGGTTTATTGATCGTCAAGGAAGGATCGTCTCTATTTCCGAAAAACCTATAAGTGCCCCCAAGACCTACCTCCGACGTGCTATTTAATCTATATCCCAGTTCAGGGTTAAAATCAATTTTCGTTTGCCCGACGACATGTAACTGAAAATTGCTACCATAAACTATACGCCTCTTAATTGGCTTCCCCTTAAGACTGTTACTTTTTTTGGCCGACGAGAGGTCTTGGGAATCTGCTACCTCACTGAACTTTTTTTTCAATTCCGCCATTTCATCGGCTGCAATTTTTAAAAGCTCCTGTTTTTCTTTAAAATGGTCTATTGTCTGCACCCGAGATAGATTGGACATTCCGTCTTTAACGGCTCCTTTTTTCAGATATCGGTTCGCTTGCTGAAAATCTAACAACTCCTTACTCTGAAAACCACGGGTTAGGGGGGGGATTTCGTCATTTACAAAATCCCTAGTGATTTCTTCCCAACTGTTTTCGTACTCTACTGTAAGTTCTTTTTTCCTACGAGAGACCAAGAACCGGATTTCATTCCTCCCTAGCGTATCTAAAGACCTCAAGCTATCTCTGTAAATCCTAAGGGTACTTCTATAAGAACTTAATTCGCGTTTAAGACCTAGATAACTTAAGAAATATTCACGTGAATTGCAGTCATTTTTTACATGGGAAACAGTACGTTTTTTTGTCTCAATTTGGGTGAGATTCCAACCGGCAATTTCCCTAAGGCTGTAAAGCGAATCAGTATACACAAAATATTCCTGCTGTGATCGAACCAATTGCCTCAGCGAGTCTTTGGAAAACCCACGCTCTAAATCCCCTAAGGATTCTGAATTAACACTGTCCTTTTTTTGCCTAAATTCTTTTTTTCTATCTTTGATGTACTGCCTATATTCCTTTTGGATATGATTGTATTTGCGAATTGATTCACTAACCTTATTTTTCATACTAACCAGTCTTTTGTCAAAAAGCTTGGTGTCATAGTGCTGCGCTTGACAATAAAAAAAAGTGCAAAGAAACAACATTAAAGAAACATTTAGTTTCATTGTGGTTTTACTTACCATCAGCGTATATAATTATTACTCTCAGAACATGACTCTTCATACTAATTAAATTTCCTATTTTAAGAAATATTGGAATATTTATATATTGTATAATTTTAGTTGGATCAGTAGTAGATGCCTCCCTAATTACCGTAGAAATGTTAGCTTCACGGGATACGATACTATCGGTTGTTTTCAACATGTTCCAATCTCTCAATCAGCATGTCCATTTTTTGGTTCTGAGATATAATATATAGTGTAAGCTCTTCGATCTTCTTGAGCAGCAATACATTTATCTCCCCGAGATTGACCCCGTTGGCCATCACCTCTGCTTCGTTGGGGATATTGGGAAGGTGGCCATTTTGACGGATGAACCCTTCTACTTCACTTAGGGGCATTAGGTTATAGTCCGATTTGAACACATAGTCCGGCCATCCTGCGGTGGTTATGTTTACTTCTTTGGCCTTAACGGTTCCGTTGACGTTAATACCACCATTGTTGAACATAGCCTGGACACCGCCAGTCGCATACCCTCGGATAATCCAGCTCTCTGTTGTGCCGTTATTCGCAAATTGTCTAAGGTATTGGCCGCTGGTATTGGAATGGATCTCAGTATAGCTTGAGGAATTGCCGGTCCACTTACCGGAACCTGAAACTTGAAGACGATGGGTGGGGTTAGTTGTGCCGATTCCGACATTCCCCGAACCCATAACTATCATTCTGGACTGGGGTGCTCCATTTGATTTGCCTGCCTGAAATATGATGCTTCTATCTAAGTTATTTGGTCCCGTTGGAGAAGCTATTATATATAGGTTTTTCTGATTAGACGCAGGGTCATCGCTCGTTATATAGGATCCGCCCGCATCAGAATGAAACTGGATGAAATTTCCACCGCCAGTGTCTCCTCGGCGGAAAATAACGTCTCCTCGAACGAACAAAGTTGAGGTAGGTGAAGTCGTTCCTATTCCGACGTTTCCGCTGGAGGGAAACACGTTTGTCTGAGCTCCTACTATAGTCCATATCAAACCCCACAAAAGTGCGGTTGCCAGTAATTTTTTCTTCATTTTATTTGTTTTCTAAACGTTCCAACCTCTTAACCAACACGTCGATGGTTTTTTCCTGTTGTTCCAACCGTTTCTCTTGGGAGATTGTATACAAGGTGAGCTCTTCGATTTTCTTTAACAAAACGGTATTTAAATAGCCAACCTGAACGCCATGTTCGACCACCTCGGCCTCACTTGGAACACCGGGAAGATGGCCGTACCGGCTTATGAAACCTCTAAGCTCATCAAGCGGCATCAGGCGATATTCGTCCCGAAATACATAATCCGGCCAGTTGTTGGCTTCCAGCCTCACCTCCTTGGCCCTGACAGTCCCATTGACCTCCAACCTGTGTGAGGGATTGGGAACGCCAATTCCCACATTCCCATTTGCGTTTTGCTGTAGGAGGAGTCCATCATAGGCATGTACAGCCTCCGGGTGGATAAAAAACAACTCGCTCAGCTGCATTCTGCCATTAGTTCCCGTAGCCAGATAAAAGGTATACCTTATTTTTGAAATATTTCTTGCTGACACTGAAACCATATAATGCTTTGCTGTATGGCCGAATACATTTGCTACCTCGAACCATTGATTCGCGCCGTTGTGTGTATCAAATACTTCGATTTTGAATTTTGATGGGTTCCACGCGCGACTACTCCAGCCCAGCCAGGCAGCCTGTTGGGTGTGGGTATTTGGCAGATCTTCTATTAAAATTATGGTTGGATTGGACTCATTTACACCTACGGTGGTGCCTGACGCTAAAAATCTCCCGTCAAACATCATGGGGAGCGATACGGTGGCTGCACCCTGTTGAGAAACGGTATATCGGGTTTGCGCATAAAACAACAGGTTCTTCTCGAGGCTCCCCGTTGAGCTATTTGAGGGAATGATAACCGAGGATGTCTGAGAAAACGAGGAAAACCCAATGGCCATAAAAATAATACTAAAAATAAGTGATCTCTTAGCGTGGTTGCGATTGCTCATATACGTTTTTTGTAAATGGTTATGGTGTCATTTTCAACCATCTCATATAGTGTACCCTACCAATTAAAATTGGGTAGCAAGGATGCTAAAGAAGATTGCGTTGACAGAAAATGTTGAATTGTTAATATATAGATACAGGATACCGGTCAAGCGTAAAAAACACCTCTGGTTGACCTTCTACGAGTTTTTAAATTCCCTAGCCAGAACCCAAAGGAGATTGTGTTTAACTCACTTGCTATTCACTAGATGCAAAAAAAGCTGCACTTTTTTTAGAACACTTCGAATCTTGCTACTAATCTCCCGGAGGCCAATAGGTTTCTCCAGAAGTATGATATATACATGCTCTACGTGAAAAGGATCCCGATTCCATGTTTAGGAGCGAAATCGATCCAAAATCTTTTAGTTGGGTTAGGACACTGCCTAACAAATACAAACAATGAACCATACCCTTGAAAATTAAAAGTGAGTAAAAATTTCTTACATAACTATTGAAGCAGATACGATTTAAAAGGTCACTATCAAAAATAAAATGATGATGCTTCTATACCTTGGCAGCTCCATGATTATTTGTACGAAATATAAATGGAAAATATTTTAAAACAAATAGTGATAACTTATTTTTTTTACGCTAGGATCTCTAAAATACGAAAACAAAGACTTCATATTTTTATCAATAACGGTAATTTTAAATTTACATTTAAAAAAAAATTAATAAAAGTCAATAAATAATTTATATAATATTATATAAATATGAAATGGAAAAACCGTGGTTACGAAAAAGCAAAAAACTGAAGCTGGAGCAGAACGTTTCCGTCGGGGGTAGGACCGATTGAAAAGTTACGGTTAAGATTTCTAAGCTTTGGATTGGCGTTTTTGAGGATGTTCCGTCTTACAAAAATTAATTTCCGGGAAACATATTACCCCAGTGCCGCCGGCCGGCATTTCTAAACTCACTTACATATCGGGTCACCTAAATTGGCTTTTTTGTGCCAGCTAATGCCCTTATGCTTGGCTGTTGATCCGCATGCCCCAGCGAAAGCGCCATTAGCATCGAGACAAATCTTTGCTTAGACTAATCTACAATAGGGACAAGAAGGGGTTCTAGGTTCCATCCCGGTCACTCAATTAATAAATTTAGCGAAAGTGCCTTTAATATAAATAATCTCCGAGCAAAATTTCGACCTTCTTCCCTGATATTTGAATGATGTCAGACAGTTAAAGGGATTTTGTGGTGTTAACCTATCTCCGTTGTTCCTTCACCCTTGCTGATTTTGTTAAGCAGGTCAACCTTGTTTTTGCTTTTTGCTTTCTTGAAGATATTCTGCATGTGTTTGTTGACAGTTCTTTCTGAAATGAATAGGGATTCGCCGATTTCTTTGTAGATGCGGCCATCTCTTACCAATTTGCATATTTCAATTTCCCTTTTCGTGAGGCCCATTTGTTCACACCTTATGGTGAAAATTTCTTCCACATCCTTTGTCTTAATCATATTCAACGTTTCCAGGTCTTTTCTGCTCTCTTCGATCGTGTTTCGGAAGAAGAGGAAGGTGATGATCAGAAAACCACCGTTTGTTAACAGTACTTCTGTAAGCTGGGTAACCTGCAGATAGGCGAGCAGCGGCATGAACGCCCATGGTGCTACGGCGATATAGGATAGAATGGCGTCAAAGGAGGTTTTTCGGTGCTTGTACCGTTGCCGGATGCCCCATAAAATATTGTAAACCAAGTAAAAAGCATAAAAGAACGGAATAATCATACCTACATAGATGACCGTCATTAGGTCTAAACCAAAGGGAAATAGTATGCAGAAGAAAATAACAAATGGAAGTATCAGGAAGATCAACACTCCGTATCTGGCATGAAATTCCAGATGGGTGATGTTGTAGGCCCTGTAAAAGTAGTAGGGAAAATAAGCCCCCATACAGAAACCTGTACCGTATGCTAAGATGTATTGAAGGTGGACAGAGATGGCCAGGTTTTCGTCAGGGAACAGACCCCCTGCTAAATTGTAGGTGATTAGGAGGAAAAGTAGGATCAGATAATATTTGCGTTTCTTTTCGTTAGGTTTTTGCAGGTAGAAAACCAGTTGATGGGAAAACATAAATATCTCCAGAACCACAAAAACCAAGGTTACGATATGGATTTCGGTATCGAAGACTGTCATAGCGTTCAGGCATTTTTCAGAAAGTAAAATGGAAAGCCAAAGCGCTCGGACACGTCATAAATTTCGAAGCCGTGTTTTTGGTACCAAGGGAGGTTGCTCTCCGTGGATGTTTCCAAGTACACCGGTCGATCAAGGGTGCTGGAATATTCTATTATCTGTTTAAGAATTCCCGTGCCAAAACCATTCCGTTGTTTGTCCGGATTGACCCCTACAAACCAGAGGTAGGTGAACGGCTCTTTGGGGTAGTGTTTCTTGATAAACGATTCCCTCGATAAAGCCTTGAAAACATTACCGATCCCAATTGTCTTTAGGATTAGCTGTATATCCAGATAGGTATTCCTTAAAGAAAGCTTTTTCTGTTCCTGAAACTGAATCAGGGCGCAGGCGTTGCCGTCGTCGGAAATAAAGACCTCACCGGAATCCATACAAGTGTCAAAGGAATACTCCATCAGGTATCGGATCTTGTTCTCTTTTCTGCCGGCGATGTAGTTGACACTTTTGTTTTTTTTGAAAGCTTCCAGGAGGGTGGTGACTACTTTCTCCCGGTCATTTTGGGTTGCTTTTCTCATAGGTTAGGTGTTTAAAAATCCGAGTTGCGAGGATTTTGCTCTCCCCACCCCGATCCAAAAACGATTATAGCGTTTGGGAAATGGGTGGGGCAAGTTAGTCTTTGGCAGAGAAAGACCGATAGGTTTTTGTCAGACAAAGACACAACTTGCAAGGAGCGCGCACAGCGAATCTTAGGGTTAACCAAAGGCCATCTTTTGGCTTTTGGGGATTTGTTATTGGTATGGGTTTACACAAGTATTTTAGAATAATAATGCTATTTATGTTAACTAATATAGGTTTATATCTAAGTAAACGCAAATATAGGTAATAAATTATTTGTGTACTTGAATGTTCAAATAGGTAGATTTCCGGTTATTTAGATATCGGTGTATGCAGCTATCTGGGCGTAAATTTGCCCGTTTAGCCTCCTGGAATTTGGCCGTTCACCGCTGCATGGTATCTGGATATATGGTTAAATAGGTTTATGAATAAATGGATATGGGTATATGTGGTTAGATGGACATTGGACGGTGGGTTTAGAACCCTTGTTTTTATTGTGGCTGGCAAGCGTAGCCTATCTAACTTAATGGCAGACTGTCCCGCTATCGTCGCACCCACATTTTTTCCCTGCCTATCCAAAACTCATTCAGATCCTTATAGGGACTGAAGCACTCGGTTTGATCGCGACAGGTTGGGAGGGTTTCCGTTAGTGTTTTCGTCGCTGCTATTCCCGCTTTATCCCGATCAAGAAACAAGTTGACAATGCGGTATTTTTGGATTTCAGGTAGGGCACTTTTCAGGTTTGCCAGAGAGTTGAGCACCATATAATCTTCACGACACTGCTTGTTCCGGTTTATCTCCGCGTAACTCATCAGGTCGAATATTCCCTCAAAGAGGCATAGATCGGCTGCATGGTTGATATAATGGGAAACCCCCTGCGCCGTACATCCCTTCCAGTACTTGTTCCAGATTGCCCAGCCGTTTTCATTGGGGTTGCCCAGTCCAAAATAGCGTTTGTCACCGATGCTGTAATAGATCTCCCTACAAAAATTGTCCGCAGTCTCCAGGGAAATGCCCCTGCTGTTAATGTAGTCCGTAATGGCCTGATTGTTTCCCAATGGTTTGGTTTTGATGATGGTGATTCCACTGGGTTCTTTTCGGGTAGTATTTACATCGGAGATAGTCGGCTGTTGAAGAGAAAAGGAGGACCCGCTTACCGAGGATATTTCCCGGATGGCTTCAGCTATTCCATAGCTCGGATTCAGTTTGAGTACCAAGTCTATAAGAGTTCCACCTGTATTTCCGTCACCAAAATCCACCCACAGGTTTTTGATGGTATCCACTTTAAAGGAAGGTGTCTTTTCATCCCGGTAGGGGGAGAGGTAAAAGCAATATCCTGCTTTTACTTTGCTGGGTCTGATCCCTATTTGATCCAGATAGGTTATGATCGATATGCTGTTGGCTTCTTTGGCGTTCATGGCATGCATGTTTTATTTTTCTCAAATAGTGCCTACTACACTTACTACCTTACTACATATGGTCTTTTGTCAATTGAAATTCAATTAGTTATGTGTTCGGACTTTGTATGGCCATCTTACTACAAATTCTCTTTGTGTAGTAGGCTGTAGTAGCTTTCGTTATTGTATCTTACTACATTTTAATGGGCTGATATTCATTTATTTAACCCCTGACTGTAGTAAGTAGTAGGTTGATTTCGTTTGATATAGTATCCCTTTTCGGGGAAGGTTTGATGTTCAGACCTCCGTTTTTGGCATTGCGTATGGCCCAGAAGTTTGAGAGCTTTCCCGATTTCTACCGGACTGATTTTAAGGTTTCCGGAAAGGTTGAGAACCAGGTGGTGGCAGATTTCCGTGGCGGTCAGAAACTGGTCGTGATTTTCCTTGGTGCCGGGGGAGAAAAACTTCTGGACCAGCTCCACTTCCGGCGAAATGGTTTTGTACTGGTTGTTTATCAATTCATTTTCCTCGATTTCCTTTGCGGTCATCTCGTAGGCGAAGCCCGACAGGAAAAGGTGGTATGCCTGCGCCCAAACCCTGTCGATCCGGATGTCCGTTTTATAGTTCCAGTCGATCTCCTTGACCGTGAAGCAAAGCCAGCGGACGCTGCCGGTCACATCTGTCAGAAATTCTGCTTTGTTGGTTGATCCCCATATGGATGCCCTTCTGGGTTCCATTTTGGGTTTCTTATCATAGGGGTGACGGACTTTGATATAGGATTTGCTCATCAGGGTCTTTTGCGCATTGATCTCGGTTTTGGACAGGGTAGAAAGCTCATCTTGGATAATCCCGAAGTTTTGGCTTAGAGCAATGAGACTGTCTTTGTCCACCGAGATGTTTTCGGCATGGTAGGCCCTCAGTCTATCGGGAACCAGAAAGCGTGTCAGGGTAGTCTTGCCGCTGTTCTGCAGTTCCTGCACGAAGATCAGTGCCTGCTTGTTGAAGAAGTCTTCCCTTATGCAGCAGGCCACACAGCGGACCAGCCATTTTTTGAACTGTACTTCAAAGCGCTCCTGTCCATGTACGTGGATATAGCGCGTGAATTCCTGGATGTGGTCCCCGTGGACAGCTTCACTCCATGTATCTCTGACGTGGTTGAAGTATTCGACGAAGGGATTTGTTTTGGGGATAAAGTCGGAGCAAAGGAAGGTATTGATCTCCGCCACGGAGGTTCGATAGCCTGCCTGTCGGCACTCGATATAGAGCGTGTTTGGATTTACCGGACTGTACCGATTTTCTTCTTTTTCACTTGCAAATACCTCATTGAGCACCAGGTTGTTTCTAAAGTCATATTTGGTCATTAGGTACCTGATCATCCGTATGGTGGGGCTGGAAGATTTCTCATCGATTATTTTGGTTTGGCTTTCCTCATCCATTTTTCTGTATGCTTTGGTTGGTTAATAGATACAGAAATGGTATATTTGTCTCATTCAAAAGGGGATACCATTTCCTAAAAGAAAATTGAAAGCGGGTCGGGCATGATCCGCTTTTATTTTTGTCTGCCGTTTTTTTGGTACCCGGCGTTAAGGATGTCCGACTTTTTGAAATACACCCTGGTGTTGATCACTTGCTCCTTTAAGAAGCCTTCCTTCCGCCAGTTATTGATGGTGGTGCGGGACCGCCCGAGTAGTTTCATAGCTTCGGGAATCTGTATGAGTTCGTCTTCCGGAATCGGGGGTTGAAGTTCAGGGATTATTCTGGCTGCTACCTCTTCGGCAATTTCTAGAATCAGCTGCCTCTTGTCGATGGGTGAAAAGATCATGTCGTTCATATTCGGTTTGTGTTTGATTGATGGCCGAATATGGTCAGAAGTGTTCAGGGGTAGTTAGCTGGGGTAATACCCCAACTTTTCAAAAACCTGCAATACTGGCTGGGATGGGGTTTTTGGAGTGGGAATTTTTAAATGAATTCTACGTTTCAAGTCAAGCAAAATAGTAAGCAGCTAACTGCTCCATGCGAGATGTCTCTTGGTTTGATCGAATGGAAAAGGGAAAAAGGTATTTGAACCTATTCAATAAAACCTAGGATCCACATATAATCAGGGGGTCTGATGCGAATTGGTATGTATATCAAAGAGTTGGAAACAGCAAGTTTAAAACTAAACTGATGAGTCTGGGAGTATTCTAAAACAAAAGTCGTTTTCTGGAGTGGGGCTGTTATGGAGGGAAAGATACCGGAAATAAGGAAACGGAGAGGCAACACGGTCAGTGACCCTTTTGCTCCAATCTTCTCAGAAGTTCCTCAATCCTTCGCTCTTGCTCTCTGATTCGTCTTTCAGTTCTTGATTCTCTTGGCCTAGACACAGAATAGATAAACCATACCCAAACAACCAAGGCGACGATTAAACCCGGCGATTGGTTTTCACTAGCCAATGCGCCAAACATAGCGATGACACAAATAAAGGAAATGATGAAAAGTTTGATAAGGAATCTCATAGCCAAACGGTTTTAAGGATACTTTAATTTACTAATATTTGGGATGAAATGAAAGAAACCTAGCAAAAAATAATGGTATAAATAACTCAATATTAGATACCTGTGTTAGAAAATCCGGATTTTTTTACAGTTTTGATATGAAATTTGAGGAGGTGCCAAAGAAAATCTTGGGCGCATTATTTAGATGAAGGAAGGAGATGTAGGCTTTTACGTGGAATCAGGATGAGTTGATTCGATGGTTGTAAGCAGGAATTTATTTGTTTGTCAAAGCAGGGAAATAAACTTGTAGATTAAAGGAATAGTCAAATTACTAATTCCCACTATCAAAAAGTCAACCAAATAGCCCCACAGATAGCCCCATATAAAAAAAGAAGAACCCTAACCGCTTATATATTAAGCAATTAGGGTTTCTTCTTGCGGAATGGACGGGACTCGAACCCGCGACCTCCTGCGTGACAGGCAGGCATTCTAACCAGCTGAACTACCACTCCAATATTTTAATCTGACTCGACCTTGCGACCTTCCCGACTTGTCGGGACAAGCATTCTAACCAGCTGAACTACCAATCCAATATTTTTGTTTTCCGATTCGTTTATCGTTTAACGTGATGCAAATGTAGGCGCTTTATTTTTATATGCAAAATATGAAATAAAAAAAATATCTAGTGGCCATTATCGTTCTCAGATTCAGGAGATTTATTTTCAGCCCTCACAGAGCCATCGGGATATTGTTTTGGATTTTGGAAATTATGGGCTCCACACCGAAGCAATGGTTAATCAAACCCCATAATCACAAATAAATCTTTATCTTTGTACTGTTCAAAAACTGAAATTATGGTATTAGAATTTGAAAAACCAATTGCTGATCTGGAGAACAAGCTTCGGGAAATGAAAGATCTGGCAAAAGGAAAAAACATCGACTTATCCACTGATATCCAGTCTTTGGAGGAAAAAATTCAAGCCTTGAAGAAAGAGACCTTCCAAAACCTGACCCGCTGGCAGCGGGTACAGCTTTCCAGACATGCAGACAGACCTTATGCGTTGGACTATATCTATGAGATTACCAACGATTTTATCGAATTGCATGGTGATCGTAGTGTCAAGGATGACAAAGCGATGATCGGGGGCTTGGGAGATATTGATGGACGCTCCGTCATGTTTATCGGACAGCAAAAGGGTAGAAATACGAAACAGCGCCAAGAACGCAATTTTGGCATGGCTAACCCAGAAGGCTACCGCAAGGCTTTACGCTTAATGAAAATGGCGGAGAAATTTAACAAGCCAATCGTAACACTGATAGACACTCCAGGCGCATTTCCAGGGCTGGAAGCCGAGGAGCGTGGTCAGGGCGAGGCAATCGCACGAAACCTTCGGGAAATGTTCAAACTCAAGGTGCCCGTAATCTGTCTGATTATCGGAGAGGGTGCGTCGGGCGGAGCACTTGGGATCGCCATCGGTGATCGGGTGTTTATGCTTGAAAATACCTGGTATTCGGTGATTTCACCAGAATCTTGTTCTTCCATTCTTTGGAGAAGTTGGGATTATAAGGAGCAGGCTGCCGAAGCCCTAAAGCTGACCGCATCTGATATGTTTAGCAATAAATTGATCGATGGCATCATTGAGGAGCCACTGGGAGGTGCGCACCGGGATATGAAGGTGATGGCCGCCAAGATCAAAGACACCATCAAACTGGCACTGGCGGAGCTTGATAAGATGAAGCCGGAAAAGCGGATCGAAAAGCGGATCGAGAAATTCTGCTCAATGGGTGTCGTAAACGAATAATTGGAATCCGGACCACGGTACCGACGGACCTTCAATGCGTATTGGAGGTTTTTTATTTGCCGCTGATTGGTCTGTAAAAAAAAAATACATTTGGACAAAAAACCGAGTCTTGCAGTTACTTTGTCAGGCGGGGGAGTTCGTGGAATCGCCCACCTGGGCGTGCTGAAGGCGCTGAATGAGCAGGGGATCTACCCTGACCGGCTGTCTGGCAGCAGCGCGGGCGCCATCGTGGCAGTCATGTATGCGAAGGGGTTTTCCCCCGAGGAAATATTAGACATCATTATCAAAACAAACTACTTTCGTTTTTTGCGACCGGCGATTAGTTGGCGCGGACTGCTAAAGATGGAGTCAGTTTATTCTTTGTATAAGGAATACTTGAGGGAGGATGATTTCGGATCACTCGAAGTTCCGGTAACCATCGCTGCCACCGATGTGCATTTGGCAAAGACGGTTTTCTTTTCGGAGGGGGAAATCATCCGCCCACTAATGGCATCTTCCTGTATACCTGGGATGTTTGACCCGATTTTAATCGAAGGGCACCATTACGTAGATGGCGGCGTCTTAAATAACCTGCCGATTGAGCCACTTTTAGGCAAATGCGATCGGCTGATGGGTGTAAACTGCAATCATCTGCCAGATCAGCACAATATCAGTAACATCAAAAGTTTGATCGAGCGAACGGTAATTATGTCTATGAATTACAACGTCTACAGTCGTATGGATAAATGTGATTACTTTGTGGAACCCAAGGGGCTGGCATCCTATGGGGTGCTTGAGATAAAAAAAGCGGAGGAAATATTTAAGCGAGGATACGAATACATGATGGCTTTTTACGAACAGCATCCGAAATTATCGATGTTTCAAACCAAGACAAATTACCAAGATGATGAAGTTATTGGCTAGATTGGTCTTTTGGATTACTGGCTGGAAAGTTTCCGGCGGCATGCCTCCAGGGGTTCGAAAAGCCGTGTTGATTGCGATTCCGCACACCAGTAATTGGGATTTGCTGTATGCTCGGGCAGCTTTTTATCTGATGGATGTGCCAGTGCGCTTCACGATAAAAAAGGAAATTATGGTGGGTCCTTTAGGCTGGCTGATCAAATCTTTGGGCGGCATTGCGATTGACCGCAAAAAAGTTTCGGGTAAGCGCAAGCAAACCTACACGGAGGCCATGGTGCAGATGTTAAAAGAACGGGATGAATTGGTCGTAATGGTCACACCGGAAGGAACTAGAAGCTACGCGCCCAAATGGAAGTCGGGTTTTTATCACGTAGCCTTGGGAGCGGAAGTACCTATTTTGGTAGGGTTTTTGGACTATAAGACTAAAACCGCCGGCATAGGCCCCATGATCATGCCTAATGGGCAAATGGACGAACAGATTGAGGAATTAAAAGCTTTTGGTCGCACGATTACCGGCAAGCATCCCAAACAGGGTATACGTTGAGTCCTCACAAACGGTGGGTTTTACGACAATCGCAATCACTAACGAAAACACGCCATGATTAAACGGAAACTGAATCAGTTAAGGAAACTCACTTTTTTTCAAATTTTAAAGGATAGTGTGAAGGATTTTGCGAGTAGTGACTCCATGACTTTTGCGGCGTCTACTGCCTTTTATACGATATTCAGTTTGCCTGCCCTGCTTATCATCGTCCTGCATATTGCGTCGACTTTTTACAGCAAGACAGAGGTACGGGAAGAGTTGCTGGATCAAATGGGAAACTTGATCGGCGAGGACAGCATACAAACCCTGGATCAGATCATGCAAAATGTAACGATTGAAAACCAAGTGTTTTGGTCTCAGGTGATAGGTATCGGTATTTTGCTATTCAGTGCCACCACGGTATTTGTAAGTTTACAAAATAGTATCAATCATATTTGGCATATTAAGCCCAAGCCCGAAAAAGGGTTGTTGAAATTTCTTATCAACCGGGTTTTGAGCTTCTCGATGGTTGCTACTATCGGCTTCCTATTATTGGTTTCCTTGGTGATGGATGCGATTATCGTCGTGGTGTTCAATTATTTCTCGTACCTGATCGAAGGCAATATGCTCCTGTTTGCCAGCATTGCCAACTTTGTCCTAGCCCAAGCCTTGATGGTGTTGATTTTTGGCTTGATGTATAAGATACTGCCCGACGCTAAGGTACGCTGGCGGGATGTATGGCTAGGAGCCTTTGTAACCATGGTGCTATTTGCGTTGGGTAAGTACCTCATCGGTGTGTATTTGGGGAATGCCGAGGTGGGTAGCTATTACGGGACAGCAGGATCCCTGGTTGTGATCCTAGTTTGGGTGTATTACTCGGTGGTGATTTTTCTGTTTGGAGCACAGATCACCTATTACATTGCCGAAAATGTGGGTGGAAGTGTAATTCCACTGTCTCAAGCGGTCAAAGTAGAACTGGTCGAACTGGACGATAATGGAAAATACGTTAAGGGCGAAAACTAAAGGACAAATACCTGAAAAACCTCTAAATGGAGTACCCTCCATCGGAGGTAAAAACGGCTCCTGTAGTATATGAGGAGGCTTCTGAAGCCAAGAAAAGAGCCATTGCGGCAATTTCTTCTTCGTTTCCCAAGCGTTGAAGAGGCAGGTTTTTCATGATATGCTCGTGAATTTTTTCATCGGACCACAATCCTTTACTGAATTCGGTTTTAATTACCCCAGGGCAAATAGCATTCACACGGATGTTAAAATCACCCCATTCCTTGGCAAATACCTTGGTCATAGAAATTAATGCTGCTTTGCTGATGCTGTATAATCCGAGGCCTCTCTCCGGCGAAATGGCTCCTATGGAACTGATATTGATAATCGCAGAGGTAGTGGATTTTTTTAGGTGAGGGAAGCAAAGCTGGGACAGCTCGTAGGGTGCCTTTAAATTTACATCGATAATTTTATCCATCACACCCATCTCATATTCGTGTATAGGGGCAAAGATCGGGCTTACAGCTGCATTGTTTACCAGGATATCAATCTGACCATACTTCTTCACAGTCCCCTCTATCAAAAGCTTACGCTGCTCTTGGTATCCAATATGATGGGCAAAGCCCGTCACCTCGTAACCTCTGTTTCGGAGTGTCGCAACTGCTTCATTCAAGTGTTCTTGGTTCCTACTATTTAAGACAACCTTTGCGCCCGCGGCTGCAAAAAAATGTGCGATGGAAAAACCGATCCCTTTGCTGCTACCTGTGATAATGGCTACCTTATCCTGGAGGGAAAACAACGTATTTAAATCCATAATTGATTCTTTTGATACGCTTCTCAACCAAAAATCTGATTGGCAAAAACGCGATTAAATATACCGCCAAAATAATGTATTTCACGGAAAAATGTCCCAAAAGATACCCACATGTGAATTTTTTTTCCCACGAAGGCTAGTGGGCCGCGACACCCTTACTCATGCCTCCTTTTTTTCTTCTCCAGTTTTTGGGTCAAATTCTGAAACCTCTTTTTTGATCACTTCCTTGGAGGAAATCTCTTGTCGTGTGGATACTTCATCTGAGTTTCGGTTGAATACCTTCTTGAAAATCAATACCAATGCGACAACAATCGCCAAAATAATCAATGCACCGATGTATAAAGACATACCTTATATTTGTTAAGTGAAACTACTAATTACGGGGTAATAAATGCAAGAATAATGCCTTTTTTCAAATGGGTAGTGTTTTGGTTCGTGCGCAAAGCCTACCATCAAAGCGGGAGTGATCAAAAAAGCCTACCCTGAACAGCCGCTTGCTTGGGCGTGTATTGGGGGCCTTTCAGGATTTCAATAAGCACTTTCACAAAGCTATTTTTCCAGACCTCTGCATGTATCTTTAGGTCCTTGGGTTCGTACTCGATGGAACCTTTGAGGCGCTCGTAGCCAGTAAGCATGGACCATACCAAATAAAAGGTGGTTTCTGGATGGAGCTCTGGCCGTATACTGTTATCCCGTATGCCTTTGGAGATGATTTTTACGCCTATGGTCGGGATGTCATGCTGCATGATCAGCAACTTGTGGAAATACTGGCTTTCCAAGATGGAGGAATGGATTAGCTTGCGGGTTTCGGGATCATTGTACATGTTTACCAATCCCATTAGGTGAAGCACCGACTCATAAAAAAACCGCTTTTCTACCGAAAATTCCAAAACATTATCCACCAAATAAATCACATTATCAAATCCGGTTTGATCTTTCCCTTTGCTGAGTGTTTTATTAAACACATCCCGGAATTCTTCGAAGGCCTTTTTTACCACAGCCATGTAAAGATCTTCCTTGCTCTTGAAGTAAAAATAGGTGAGACCTTTGCTCATCTTGGCCTGTGTAGCCACCTCGTCTATGCGGGTGTATTGCATGCCTTTTTCGGAAAAGATCTTAATCGCAGCTTCCAGAATCTTTTTCTCCCTTTGTTGCCTTTCGTATACGCCCATAAGCCGTTCGTGCTGTTTTTTAAGACGGGGTTACTTTAACAATGAAGTAGTTCTTTTTTCCTTTTTGGATCAGGAGGTATTTGCCCTGCAATAGCGAAAAGGAAACCGATGCAGAGGGATCGCTGAGTTTTTCTTTGTTGATACTTAATCCTCCTCCCTGTATCATTTTCCGTGCTTCGCCTTTGGAGGGTAATACGAATTTATCAAACGCCAATAGGTCGGTTACCTGATCCAGTCCGTCGTAGGTTTCCTGGCTGATTTCGAGGACTGGGACCCCTTCAAATACCTGAAGGAAAGTGCGTTCGTCTAGCCCGGATAAGTCTTCCAAGGATGTCTTGCCAAACAATATGTCAGAGGCTTTCACCGCAGTTTCCAATTCCTTCTCTCCATGCACCAGCAGGGTAACCTGTTTGGCAAGTTCCTTTTGCAGTGCCCGTAGGTGAGGGGCGGCACGGTGCTCCTCCTCCAAGGCTAAGATGCTTTCCCTGTCCAAGGTGGTAAAGATGCGTAGGTATTTGGCTGCATCGTCGTCCGAAACGTTTAGCCAAAACTGGTAAAAGGCGTAGGGCGAAGTTTTTTCCGGATCCAACCACACGTTTCCTCCCTCGGTTTTACCGAATTTACTGCCGTCCGCTTTGGTGATCAATGGAACAGTAAGTGCAAAGGCCTCACCACCGGCCATCTTTCGGATGAGTTCGGTGCCTGTTACAATATTTCCCCACTGATCCGATCCGCCTAGCTGAATGCTACAGTTTCGGTTTTTCCATAGGTGAAAAAAGTCATAGCCTTGGATCAGCTGATACGAAAACTCCGTAAAGGAGAGCCCGCTCCCTTCTTCCAGTCTTCGCTTCACACTATCCTTGGCCATCATGTAATTGACCGTGATGTATTTGCCTACATCCCGGATAAAGTCCAGAAATGAAAAACCGGACATCCAGTCGAAATTGTTTACCAGTTCGGCTTTATTGGGGCTTTCTGCCCCGAAGTTCAGGAATTTAGCCAATTGATTTTGAATGGAGGCTACGTTGTGGTCCAGGGTCTCCTTATCCAGCAGGTTTCTTTCGGCAGACTTGAACGAGGGATCACCTATCATTCCCGTAGCTCCTCCTACCAACGCAAAGGGTTTGTGGCCGGCCCGCTGAAAATGCACCAAGGTCATCACGCCCACCATGTGTCCTATATGAAGAGAATCTGCCGTGGGATCAAATCCCAGATAGGCTGCTGCCATTCCTTTTTTGAGGTGCTCTTCCAGTCCGGGGGTCATGTCTTGTAACATGCCCCGCCATTTCAATTCTTCAATGAAGTCCGCCATGGTATCTTACGCGCTTTTTTGCCTGCAAATATAGGGTTTGTCGCTTAGTTGTGGAAGGTTTACGGCGTTTTCGCTCGTATGATGCCAAAATAGACATAATCCTCCCTGTTTTAAGGTTTCTTCTTTATCTTGTGGCCAAAACGGACCTATGAAGAAGCTTGTATTGGCCTTGGCAGCTTTCTTGCCGCTAGCTCCATCGCTAGCCCAAAATTTTATTCCGAACTACGACGAGGAGAAGGTGCCGGATTATGTTCTACCTGATCCGCTTCGGTTTGCCAATGGACAGCGGGTAGAGTCCGCTGCAGATTGGGAAAACCGGAAACTAGAGACCCTTCGCCTATTTGAAGAGGAAATGTTTGGGATCAGTCCGGCATGGGACGGTCAGATGCGTGTTCAGGAACTTTCTCGCAACGAAGAGGCCCTGGGAGGCAAGGCCGTACAGCGGGAAGTGAAACTTACTCTGGAGCGAAAAGGGCAGACCGTAGATTTGGTACTTTTGACCTTCCTGCCAAAAGGAGTTGACAAAGCACCCATGTTTGTAGGACTGAATTTTTACGGCAATCACACGATTTCAATGGACGAAGCAATTCAGGTCACAAAGAGCTGGATCAGAAACAATGCCGACATGGGATATACCAATAATCAGGCCTCAGACAGGAATCGTGGCAGCAGGGTTACCAATTGGCCCGTACAGGACATGGTAGATCGTGGATATGGATTGGCGACTCTGTATTATGGAGACATAGACCCGGACTTTGATGATGGCTTTGCCAACGGCGTGCATGCGCTATTTCTAGATGAGGTGCGAAACGAGAATTCTTGGGGCAGCGTGGCAGCTTGGGCTTGGGGGATTTCACGGGTAGTGGATTATTTGGAAGATGTGCCCGGCGTAGATCGAGGTCGCTTGGCAGTTGTGGGTCATTCGAGGCTGGGAAAAGCTGCGTTATGGGCCGCTGCCGTAGACCCCCGTTTTTCGATGGCGATCTCCAATAACTCCGGCTGTGGGGGAGCGGCCCTGTCCCGGAGAAGGTTTGGAGAAACGGTGGAGCGCATCAATACTTCCTTTCCGCATTGGTTTAATCAGCGTTTTCGGTATTACAACAAGGAAGAAGATTCACTCCCCATGGATCAGCACCAGCTCATCGCCCTTTTGGCACCTAATCCGGTGTATATCGCAAGTGCAGCAGATGACCTATGGGCAGATCCGAAGGGAGAGTTTCTATCTGCAGTGGCGGCTACTCCGGTTTACCAATTTTTAGGAAAAGAGGGTATGCCGGTGTCTGAATGGCCCAGTATAGAGGTGCCGGTGATGGGCACCTTGGGGTATCATGTCCGAACGGGTGGCCACGGCATGTTATACTATGATTGGATGCAGTATTTGGATTTCGCAGACAAGCATTGGAAATAGGTGGTTTAGTTTTCCGCTTCATTCAGCATGTGTCGGATGGCGGTCATCAATACCTTCTCCGCATGTTCATCAAATGGACTGACCCGCACTTCATAGCCGCCCTGACTGTAGCTTTCCGCAGTGCCGATGTATCCCAGTCCATAGTCGGCATAGGCTGCCATGGTCACTTTCCGGGTTGGCTGCATCTGTATGGCAGCCAGCTGGTATTCAACAAACAACTCCGCAGGCATGTGGAGGATTCGGATATCGTTGATCGCTAAGCAGCTTAATAGCGTGCGGTGGCCTGCTTTGTACCTGTTTAACCAGGCTAATTTGGAGGCATTTTCTGCCAGCCAAACTGCGTTGTTTTCAGGGTTTTCCAGCTTGAGGCGTATTTCGCTATTGGGGGCCAATCTTACGGACTCGGTGATCCACCGGATACTGTTTGGGTACAGGCGTGATTTTTCGGTTTTTTCGTAAGCCCGTTGCATGCCATCTGCCAGACGCTGCGCGAGAGCCAGTCGGTTTTCCGGCGATCCGTCATTGTACTTTCCAGCGGTGACATTGCCCGCTGCACCTGTAAAATGGATATGCAAAGCCGAAGGAACCTCCGCTTGACGTATAAAACGTGCTAATCCCGGGAAATCGGGATTGGCGATTCCGGTTCGGTAATAACTTTGCGGATGGACGGCGTAGTAGCTGAGCACTGCGATCGGATTGTCCTCTTGCCAAAAACTCAGCACTGCCACCTTGGGGTCGATGGTTCCTTCTGGGGCTGCGATGGCTGTCGGATCTTTGGTGGCTGAATACCGGACAAACTGAACCATGCCATCCTCGCCCAGCACCCTCCGATTGCTGGCTACCTGATGGACTTCTGCTTCTCCAAACCCCACATGGGTTACTGCTACGCTCCGTGCTGCAGCTTTGGATACTTCAAGTGAAAGCCTTTCCAGAAGTTCCCGTTGGTAGGTTCCTTCAAAGTTGCCCGGATCAAACCCCGCATCCAGCAGGAGTTTTTCCGCTCCAAAATCGGATCGGGGGGCATCGTGCTGATGCACCGCGTGGACGGTTACACGCTCGGAACTGGTTCCTGCGGCTTTTGCCAGCTTTTCCCGGAAGAGGTCGTGGCTTTCATTGGCAATGCCTATCCAGTCTACGGCGCAAAGCACTATCGGGTCCCCTTGGCCAAGGATCACAATCCCCTTTGCTCGGAGCCCCAAGTCCCATGCTCCTGCCATGGTATCATAGGCCAGTAGGCTGCCTACAGGTGGAGTCGCATCCACGTCAAATACACCTACCCGAACGCTGGAGGGATTTGTAGGCTGTTGGGCGTGGGTCGAGAATAGACTAAAAACGAAAATGATACCAATACCAGCAGTTAGACAAAGTTTGGAAAGATAAATGGAACGTGTGTTCATAGAATAAGTGGATGGAGGTCATTCAAGTTGCTTAAGATAACGAATTCATGGTAAATAGTCGACATTTGACTTTTAGAATTCACGCCAAATGCCTATATTTCCTTACTATTTTTATCTTTATTCAAACCTATGCCACATCATGTTCCAAAAATAAAAACAGCCCCGCCGCCTGATATTGAGCGGGAACTTGAGGAATTGGAAGGCCTGCTGGACGAGTTGTTGCCGTTTAAGAAACTCGATCACAACGTGCTCATTGCTACTTGGAATATACGCGCGTTCGGGGGCCTGACAGAGAGGTGGGAGGCCAGGGATCAGGATTCCCCCAAAAGGGATTTACACTCACTACTTTGCATTGCGAAGATCATCTCTCGATTTGATATCATTGCCGTACAGGAGATCAAAGGCAACCTAAAGGCTTTTCGTCACATGCTAAAGGTCTTGGGTCCACACTGGAGTTTTATTCTGACGGATGTAAGTGGGGGAAATGAGGGAAACGACGAGCGGCTGGGTTTTCTGTTTGATTCCCGCAAAGTCAAATTGTCCGGCCTGGCCTGTGAACTGGTGGTGCCAAACGAAAAAATAGAGCGCATACAGGATGGGGCTTTTTCCCGGCAATTTGCCCGTACTCCTTACGCCGTCGGGTTCAAAGTAGAAGATAAGACCTTCGTGTTGGTGACCCTGCACGTAATTTACGGAAAACGTGCCTCTGACAGGACCGGTGAACTGGAAGGAATCGCCCAATGGCTGAGGCGCTGGGCAATGAACATGCATTCATTTGATCAAAGCCTGATTGTATTGGGGGATTTTAACATAGACAGAAGGGGAGACCCCCGCTACCAAGCCTTTGTATCTACGGGATTACGGGTACCAGATGACCTAACCGAGGTGGGTAGAACTGTGTATGACCACCGAACCAGTTACTATACCCAGATAGCCTGGTTTCACGATCAGCAAAATATCCCGCAACTATCGATCAAGTACCTGAGAGGAGGGGTGTTTAATTTTGGCCCCCACGTCTTGAAAAACAGGAATTTGACACCTTTTCAATTATCTTGGAGAATCTCTGACCATTTACCTCTTTGGGCGGAGTTTTCTACCAAGTGCTAGATTTCGTGAAAGATTGCCTATTTTAGGAGGTGTAGACTACGAGAAACTGCACTTGAGTGGTTTGTAGGTAATTTAAGAAGCTATTTTGTACTTCAAAAAGTAACTTTTGTGAAAGACGACAATTATTTAGCCATAATAAAGGAAGATCCTTGGTTGGTATCCTACAAGGAGGAGATACTACAGCGTTATGTCCGGTTTCAACGGGCGCTGTTGGAAATTGAACTTGCAGAGGGAAGCTTAACGGAATTTGCCCAAGGATATACCTTCTTTGGAATTAATTTTGATGAGGAGCGGGACGGTTGGTATTACCGCGAATGGGCACCAAAAGCTCAGGCACTGTTTTTAATTGGTGATTTCAACGGGTGGAATAGGGAAAGCCACCCTTTGCAACGAAAGGAATGGGGGAGTTGGGAGATTTTTCTGCCTAGGGATCACTATGAAGAGACCTTTGTGCACGGGGGGCTTGTGAAGGTGCACGTAGTCTCCGAAAAGGGGGCGATAGACCGGATTCCTGCCTATATCAAACGGGTGGTTCAGGACGAAGACTCCAAGGATTTCGCCGGGCAGCTATGGTTTCCCGAAAAAGACTTTGTATGGACTGATGTCAACTTTTCTGCTAAGAAATCCTTTACAGGGCCGTTGATTTACGAAAGCCATGTGGGCATGGGGCAGGAAAAAGAGGGGGTGGGAACTTACAGGGAGTTTGCGGACAAGATTCTTCCAAAAGTAAAGGCAAACGGCTACACCGTGGTGCAGCTGATGGCCGTAATGGAACACCCCTATTACGGGTCATTCGGTTATCACGTGTCCAATTTCTATGCTCCTTCCTCCCGTTTTGGTACGCCGGAGGATCTGAAATACTTGGTGAATAAGGCCCATGAACTAGGGCTCGCTGTGGTCATGGACATTGTGCACTCCCACGCGGTTCAAAATGTGGCAGAAGGTTTGAACGAGTTTGATGGATCCGATCATCAGTACTTTCATCCGGGTCCTAGAGGGTATCACGAGGTTTGGGATTCCAAGTTGTTCGATTACGGAAAGTATGAAGTGAAGCGCTTCCTTCTTTCCAATATACGCTATTGGATGGAGGAGTTTCACTTTGACGGGTTCCGATTTGATGGGGTCACCTCCATGCTGTACTTCCATCATGGGTTAATTACCTTTGGCCATTACGACAATTATTTTTTAAAGGATGTGGACTGGGATGCGATCATTTACATGCAACTGGCAAACCGCCTGATCCATGAACTGAATCCCGATGCCATTTCCATTGCTGAGGAAGTTAGTGGTATGCCAGGGCTTTGCCGTGAACCCCTGGAGGGCGGTATTGGATTTGACTATCGCATGGCAATGGGTATTCCCGATTTCTTTATCCGCATCCTCAAGGAACAACGGGATGAGGAATGGGATATGTTTGAGTTTTGGAAGGCCCTGAGTGACCGAAGGTATAAGGAGAAAACCATCGCCTACGCCGAATCGCACGATCAGGCCTTGGTCGGTGACAAATCCATCGCTTTTTGGCTGATGGATAAGGAGATGTACTTTCACATGGGTGTAGACGATAGTCACTTGGTAGTGGATAGGGGCATTGCTTACCACAAGCTATTCCGCATGTTTACCATTGCCTTGGGCGGTGAGGGTTATTTAAACTTTATGGGTAATGAGTTTGGGCATCCGGAATGGATAGATTTTCCGAGGGAAGGAAACGATTGGAGTTATCAGTACGCCCGTCGTCAGTGGAGTTTGGCAGAAGATGAATCCCTGAAATACCAGTATTTATTAAAATGGGACCGCGCCATGGTGCAGTTGATCAAGCGGCATAAGGTGTTGTTGGCTCCCTTTGCAGAACAGATCCATCTGGATCCGGGAAATAAGGTCATTGTGTTTCAGCGAGCCGAGCTGCTTTTTGTTTTTAACTTCAATACCAGTCGCTCGATCTTCGACTATCAATTCAGGGCCCCCACGATGGGCAAATACCGGCTGCTTCTAAACTCCGATAACAAGAAATTCGGTGGGTTTCACCGAATCGATGAGAAACTGGATTACTACACCGATCAAAATCAGCGGGTGAGCGTATACCTGACAAACCGAACGGTCTTGATATTGTCTCGGGTAGATGGATGAGGCAGAGGGCAATGCGCATGGCTACCTGTTCTGAGTAATAGGTAGCCATGACCTCAATTTTGGAGAGTTTCGTGCCACCCCTGTCGGGGTTTACAATGGTTTATTCGATGACTTTTTGAGTCTGCAAGTAGGCGACTAAGTCTACCACTTCCTGTTGGGAAAGGTTTTCAAAGAGACCGGAGGGCATCATGGATACTTCGGTCGTTTCCTTGGACTGAATGCTGGATTTGTTGATGATCACAGGGTCTTGACCCACTACTCGCAGGGTCAGTTGACGCTGGTTTTCCCCAATCACGTTGCCCGTGTAGGTCCTTCCATCCCTGGTGGTGATGACTACCATCTTATAGGCATCCTGGATTTCCGCAGAGGGCTCCAGCACATTTAGTAAAATGTAATTCACATCGGTACGGTTGGATCCGGTGAGGTCAGGTCCCAGTTCACCTCCCTGCCCAAACATTTTGTGGCAGGCCCCACAGCTTTCTTGAAAAAGCGTCTTCCCTGTTTTCAGGTCAGCTTGCCCCAAGGCCTCTGCCGTCAGTATGTTGCGGTACTTGGCATAGGCGGCTTCGTCGTAGGGTACCTCCTCTATGGGACCCCATACTTCGATAAAGCCGCTGCCTACCACCCTGAGCATTTGCCTGGCCACGGTAGCAGGTATTTCCCGTTTGGCGACCCGGCCGGATTGGATTTCCCGCAGGAGCATGTTTCCGTACCGTGGCCTGGATGAAAGCGTCTGAAGGGCCAGGGCTTTTTCATCGGAATCCATTTGGGGATATTCCCGGATCAGGTGCCTGCCAAATGCCTCCTGGTCAAAGGCGGCCATGGATCGTATAACTTCTTGCCGCAGTGTCGCGTCTGCATACAGCCTAACCAACCGGTTTGCCAGTGCAGGATTTTGTTGTGCGGTAAGGGATTTTAGGGATTGTATCCGGTTTCCCGCTGCTGCGTTGGGATTTTCCAAGGTGGCCAATGCACGCTGGGTGGCTTCGGCATCTCCAAAGAGCTCGGAAATATACGCCGCCATTTCTCGGGATTTTTCGTCATCCTGTAGCTTTCGGGCCAGGTCGGGCCACTTTTTGGGCATGACCAGATCGGTTCGGCCTTCTATACCTGACAGCATGCCCTCCAGCATCCAAACCCGGTGTTTCGGGTTTTTGTCCATGGCAGCCACTAGCTTATCGGTCAGGTCGGCATCTACCGTGCGCCTGGCCATAAACCTAGTGACCATCGAAAGCTCGGATTGGGCAGCCAATGCGAGAAATCGGTCAGCATCCTCTTCGATCAAATGGGCCGTACCATACCAAATCATCTTAGGCAGGTTGTGGTCCTTTTCGTCCTCGTGGTGCCGGATGAGTTCGGCTGCGATATCCCATTGGGCAGCCACTGGGATTCGCTGTAGGCTTTGGGCCAGGTACAGGCGAACTACTGGAGAAGGATCCGATTTTGCCAAACGCTTGAATACCTCCAAGGCGGCTTTTGGTGGGTTTTTGTCCTCACAAAGTAACTGGATGGCCCAGCTACGTATATGAGCATCCTTGTCGCTTAATGCGCTGATGAGGTCTTTATCGGCAAACCCACCGATTAGGTGAAGCGACCACATGGCCTTTAGGCGGTGATCCGGCTCCGTTGATTTTTCGAACAGTTCCTTCAACACTATCCGCGTTTTCGGATCTAGTTTTCCCTGAGATGCACGTTTTTGTAGGATGCCGCGCGCACGTCGCGTATGCCAATCGCTGGGACTGGATTGCAGCTTAACTAACTCGGAGTCCGAAAGCAGGTTGAGGTCGGAGTACCGCTTGTCCCAGTTGGTAGAGGCAGGCTTTTCCGGCATGATCCGAAAAATTCTGCCCGTTTCGCCCAGCAGGACCTCTTGTCCGCAAATATCGGCATCGTGCCAGTCCAATACATACATGCCTCCTTCAGGTCCGATCTCCAGACTGAACCCAACCCATTGTGCGTTATTTGCGGCTAACAAGTCATCACCGTCTTGCCCGATAAATCCGGACCCGTTGGGAACCAGGATGTCTGAAAGGACTGCATGCTCGTGAATATTGGCCATGAAAATACGACCCCGGTCTTCCTCCGGAAAGGCATCCGACTGATAAATACGGGCACCCCCGTGGGCGGAACGGTGGCGGTGGTCGGCGATTGTCTGTATGTCCTCGTATACGTAGGGGTTAAAATGCTGCCCTCCCTGCCTATGGTAAATGCCCCCTTGAATCACATGCCACAGATGGGGTATCACGCAGGCTGTGATGAAAAGATTCCCTTTGGTGTCGTAATCGATGCCCCAAGGATTGCTGAACCCGTGCGCGACCACTTCAAATACATCCTTCGTGGGGTGGTACCTCCATACCCCGCCGTTGATATCCACTCCGTCTGCTTCCAACAGGTCTTCGGGAAAGGGGTCCTTGTGATAGTATAGTTTCGTATTACCATTCGGCTTGCGGATCTTCGAGGGAGTGGCAAATCCCTGCAGTCCGTATAGCCAGCCGTCGGGGCCCCAATGCAGACTGTTAAGCGTCTCGTGTCTATCCCGAATGCCCCAGCCAGTCAGCAGGATTTCAATATCCTCTAGGTCTGCTTGGTCATCGCCATCTTTATCAGGCACAAAGAGCAGGTTAGGTGGTGCGCCTAGGTAAAGGCCGTCAAACCCCACCGCAATAGCCGCAGGAAAGGCAATGCCTTCCATAAATACCTTTCGGGAATCTGCCTGCCCATCCCCATTGGTGTCTTCCAATATCAGAATGCGGCTATCTCCTGCATTGGAAAATCCATGGCCTCTCGACTCGTAATCCCGGTTTTCCGCCACCCATAGCCTGCCCTTATCGTCCCAGCAAAAGGCCATGGGTTGGGTGATCATTGGTTCTGCGGCGTAGACGTTTGCTACATAGCCCTTTTTCAGGCTCATTTCTGCAACGGCTTCTTCGGGGTTCAGAAATTTTGCCGCTCGGCCCTCTGCCTGCGCAATTTCCCAAAGCTCGGTGGTGCTGTACATACCTGATTTGCCCGAAAATGCCGACCAGGACTCTCCGATTTCCATGTCGCTTTTCTCCCCCGTAAATACCAACAGGCGGTGTTTTAGCGTCAAACTTTCGCCCGCGGGAATCAGCCAATCATCTGTGCGGGTATAGGAGGGCCCTATACCCAGTTGGCCATCTACCCGCCATCGCTGAGGGTATCCCTTGTTACTGGGGTGGTCAAATACCGCGATCTGGGCATAGTCTTCTCGGCCCTCTAGCTTCATGCCTACCTTTACCCACATCGCGGGCTGTCCTTCTGCGCGCTCATTACGTTGCCTCGCTGCATTGATGACCTCCCCGTCAATACCCTCTTTCCAGGGCATTCGGATAAACAATCCCCCATAGTCGTATTTGCCGAGGGTGGTGGTTGCTATTGCCTCTCCTTTCCATTCCAGATCCATCAGATACTCCCCGTTTTCCTCCCGCATGGTCCAGGTTTGGGTCTCTCGCATTACCGGTGCTCCACCTTCGTCCAATAGCTCGTATACGGTCTGCCAAGATACGGCTTCCCCTTCCCGTTCGATGGGGTTTAATGCGACACGTCGCCAGTAATCACCCTGGGGATTGTGGAAGTAATCTCTTCCATTCACCCTGGTAAATCCCCAATAGATTCCGGTTTGGTGTTTATGGTGTCCGGGACTGAACTCCGTCAGTTCACTCTTTCCGTCCGGCGATACCATGGGGTGGAGGTAGGGACGGAAATCTTCCAAAGCGACCTGGGTTACCAGTGGATCTGATTCGTTGCTACGAAATACCTGCAACCTATCGCCGGTGTCGTCCAGGCGGAGAATAAGTTGGGAAGTGTCAGATCGAGACTCCGCTTCGGATCCTGCCTGTCTGCCACAGGCAAAGAAAACAGCGCAGATACAAAGTGTTGCAAAAAATGAATTCATGGTGAATTTTGGGTTTATTGGATTTTGATGGACGTTTGTTGGTGATTTTTGTAAAGTGAAGGCGATAGCGGGTCGTGAAAACATCGGTTGAATAGGCGGTATCAGTAATTACTTTTTGGTGTAAGGACGCCGTATTGGATCTTGATTCGCTTGAGGCGATCCTTCATCGATGCCACGAGCTCTGTATATTCCACCTGGCCATATAGGTTATTCATTTCTAGGGGGTCCGTTTCCAAGTCATAAAACTCCCATTCGTCGAGTTCGTAGAAATGCATCAACTTATACCGCTGGGAGGTGACGCCCTCATGCTTCTGCACGCTGTGTACGCCGGGGAATTCGTAGTAATGGTAGTATAGGTAACTTCGCCAATCCGCTGGAGTGTTTCCTAACATTACGGGCACCAAGCTTCTTCCTTGCATGACATCCGGTGCGTCTACTCCTGCTACCTCTAGAAAGGTTTGGGCGAAGTCCAAGTTGGACACCAGATCTTTATTGACCGTTCCTGGCGTGATTTTTCCTTTCCAGCTCATCAGCAATGGGGTTCGGAAGGATTCTTCGTACATAAACCGTTTGTCAAACCAACCATGTTCTCCAAGGTAAAACCCCTGATCCGAGGCATACACAATCAGCGTATTTTCATCCAAACCGGACTGCTCTAGGTAGTCTAATACCCTCCCTACGTTGTCGTCTACGGAGCGAATGACGGCGAGGTAGTCACGCATATACCGCTGGTATTTCCATCTTACGAGGTCATCACCTTGTAGGTTTGCCTGCTGAAACTCCTCGATGATGGGGTTGTACACAGCATCCCAGGCGGCTCGTTGTTCAGGGTTCATGCGTCCGTAGGTGCGACGGTACGGGCCGGATCCAATGGTTTCTGCGGTCCAGATTTTTAGGTCCGACGCCAATTGCATGGTTTCGGAAATGGTCATATCCTGCTCTTTCGCGGCAGTACCCCTAGTCCTGTAATCGTCGAACAGGTTGGGAGGCTCGGGGAAGACCACATCTTCGTAAAGGCTTAAATGGTCGGGCCCTTTTTCCCATTCCCGGTGAGGTGCTTTGTGCTGTAGCATCAGCATAAAGGGTTTCCCCGATTTTTCTTGTTGCTTTAGCCAGGCTAGGGATTTGTCGGTAATGATGTCTGTAACATAACCTTCTTCGATGAGCGTATCCCCCGGAACGATAAATGTCGGGTTGTAGTAATGGCCCTGATCCGGTAGGATTTCCCAGTGGTCAAACCCCGTGGGTTCGGATCGAAGGTGCCACTTTCCGATAAGCGCTGTGGCGTATCCTTCTTGCCGTAATAGCTTGGGAAAAGTAGGTTGTGTTCCGTCAAAGGTATCCGCGTTGGTACGGTGTCCGTTTACATGGCTGTGTGCGCCGGTTAGGATGGATGCACGGGAGGGTGCGCAGATGGAGTTTGTAACGTAGCATTTGTCAAACCGAATGCCTCGTTGGGCTATGCGGTCCAAGTTGGGGGTAGGGGCCAATTCGGCCAATCGGTCCTGGTAGGCACTCAATGCCTGAAAAGCGTGGTCATCTGTGAAAATAAAGAGGATATTGGGTTGCTTGGGAGGCTGCTTGGATGCTTCCTCTTTCCCGCATCCAAAAAGCGAGAGCGTACCAATTGCCAGAAAAATGGAGGAATGTAAAGCAAGCTGGGTTAGGCCAGCTGTAGAGAAATAACGAGATGCCTTCATGGAAAAGATTTTGCTTGTTTTTGTAACTGTCTAAAATATTCAATCCCAATGACTATTCAAATAAATATTTAAAAGTAATTTTTTCATTAAGAATGGACTCCAAGTCCTATATTTGGTTTATCAAATCCTCACTTCCTTAAAAAAAGGGCTGTTGTTATCCCTTAGAAGATTGGCAGGCACTTGATATGCAGCCTATTCGTCTTTTAAGACTATAGCCCGGTTAACCTAACGGATGAAATGAACATGTATCGCATACCTTTGATTGCATTATTAGCCCTTCAACTTAGTTCCTGCAATAGTGATAGGCAACCGGCTCCTGAACCCGTGTATCCCATACCTTCCGAACGGCAACTGGCTTGGCAGGACCTGGAATATTACGGGTTTGTGCATTTTAACATGAATACATTTACGAACATGGAGTGGGGTACCGGTGCAGAGGACCCGTCCCTGTTTAATCCTACCGAGTTTGATGCCGGGCAATGGGCACGTGTGGTTAAAGATGCGGGGATGAAAGGTATCATCATCACCGCAAAACACCACGATGGGTTCTGTCTTTGGCCCACCACTACCACTGAGCATTCTATTAAGGCTTCTCCCTACAAAGGAGGGAAGGGTGATATCATCCAAGAGATTGCCGAGGCCTGCAGGGCAGCCGGCCTAAAGTTTGGCGTGTACCTGTCTCCTTGGGACCGGAATAACGAGCATTATGGCACGGCCGCATATATAGACGTTTTTCGGGAGCAGCTTCGGGAATTGCTGACCAACTATGGAGAGGTATTTGAAGTATGGTTTGACGGAGCAAATGGCGGCACAGGCTACTATGGCGGCGCCAATGAGGAGAGAAGGGTTGACAAGAAGTCCTATTACGACTGGGAAAACACTTTTAAAATTATTCGCGAGCTGCAGCCAAACGCCGTGATTTTTGGAGATGCAGGACCGGATGTCCGCTGGGTGGGCAACGAACACGGTTTTGCCTACGAGACTACCTGGTCCAATCTAATGCGGGATTCGGTTTACGGCGGGATGCCGGAGTATTCCGAAATGTATTCCCCAGGACAGGAGAATGGCACCCACTGGGTACCGGCAGAAGCAGATGTATCCATCCGGCCGGGATGGTATTACCACGAATACGAGGACCACAAAGTCAAAACCCTGCCACAGCTTTTGGATATCTACTACAACAGTATTGGCCGCAATGCCTCCTTGTTGTTGAATTTTCCGGTGGATAAGCGAGGGCTGATCCACGAAAACGATGTGGCGCAGCTTCAGAAATTAACCGCTAAAATCAACGAGGACTTTGCCAATAACCTCGTCGGTAAGCAGGTCTTGGTGAGTACGTCGGTTGATCGGGGTAGATCCTATTCGGGAAGCAAAGCCATCGATGGGAAATCTGATACTTTTTGGTCCACACCTGACGGGGAGGTCTCTGGATCCCTCACGTTGGAGTTTAAGGAAGAGATCAGTTTCAACCGCTTTATGGCACAAGAGTATATTCCTTTGGGCCAGCGGGTGAAGGCCTTTGTGCTGGAGGCGCAGGTGGATGGCGAATGGCAAGAAGTAGCGCGGGGTACCACGGTGGGGTATAAGCGTATTTTAAGATTGCCCTCGGTAAAAACCAAAGCGTTACGTTTTACCGTGTTGGATGCCAAGGCCAGCCCTACGATTTCAAACCTTGCCCTTTTTGACGCACCCAAGCTGTTGATTGAACCCGTAATGCAGCGTGAAAAATCGGGTCTTGTGAGTTTTTCCTCACCTGACGACGAGGTAGTGATTTACTATACCCTGGACGGAAGTCAGCCCACCGCCGAAAGCCTTAAGTATCAAGAGCCCATTATGGTATCAGAGCCAAGTGAACTGCGGGTAGTCAGCTTAGATCCTCAGAGTGGGCAATCCAGCGAGGTAGCGGTGTTTGCACTGGACATCCCCAAAGCAAATTGGAAGGTGGTGGGAGGCAGTGAAAATGCCATCCAGGCAATTGACGAAAACGATCGGACAAACTACACAGCCGATTCGAATCGGTTGATGGTGGATATGGGAAGTACCTATCCCCTTAGCGGATTCACGTATATGCCGGTACAAAACCGATACATGTCCGGTGTGATCAAAACCTTTGTGTTTGAAGTCAGTCGGGATGGGGTTTCTTGGCAACAGGTAGCTGAAGGGGAGTTCGGGAACATCGCCAACAGTCCCATCTTGCAGCGAGTTTCCTTTAGTCCCACCGATGCGAGGTTTTTCAGGTTTTCAGCTACTGAAACGCTTGATGGAAATCCGGCAAGCTTTGCGGAGGTCGGTGTGATTACGGTTAAATAGAATAGAATCTTACCGATTAGGGGTTGGTTGACCTTGACATCCTGGACCCCAAAAAATAACTTGAGACGTTCTTCCGCATTAGGACGTTCATTGTCTTTATTTGGTTCTCGGTTCGATGATTTCGTTAACTAGGACTTGGATTTATTATATTTTCCAATTCGTGGTTAAAACCGAGATCGGGAAACTTAAGATAGCATTGTCAAGAATTACCGTAATTTAGAGTGATTTCAAACGGCATCTGAAAGTGAAACTTGTTCCAACCCTAGTTTTGACCGTTAGTTTTGCAGACACTAAATTAGAATGGTAGGACAGAAGGTCAACTACTGGAAGCTAGAAAAATAGCGATAAACTATTCAAACGCGGGAAGGTTGTAGGTTTGTACAGTCCTTGGTATGGGAAGTCTTGCACTTTAAAGTATCTTGTGAGACTCGTACTTTACCAATACACTGCCTTCCACATCTATGAAGACCATACAATACAGCATCCAACACCTTCGTTTTCACTTTTCAGTTTTTCTGCTGCCTGTTTTTCTATTTGCAATGTCTCGAGCTGCAGACCCTTTTCATTGGAAAACGGCCATCCTGTTTGTGTTACTTCATTTGCTGGTTTACCCGTCTAGCAATGCGTATAATAGTATTCAAGATCGAGACACGGGCAGCATTGGCGGATTGAAACATCCCCCCCCAATTCCTACTACACTCTCGGGTGTAACCATTTTTTTGGACAGCCTGGCACTTGTTAGTAGTGCATGGTTTTTTGGATTGGAGGTATTCCTGCTTCTCGGAAGCTATATTCTAGCTTCTCGCGCATATAGCTACCGGGGTATTCGTATCAAGAGATTTCCCCTTGGAGGCTTTGCGTTGGTTGCATCTCTCCAAGGTGGGCTTATTTATTTTATCACGAGCATGGTAGCGTCACAGCAAAGCTTTTTCGAGCTTGGAACCGATACGTTTTTGGGTGCGCTGGCAGCAACGGTGATGATAGGTGCGGGCTACCCTATCACGCAAATATACCAGCATGAACAAGATAGACTGGATGGAGTAAACACGTTGAGTATGAGGCTGGGGGAAAAAGGAACACTGCTATTTTCCGCATCCTTGTTCGCACTGTTTACTGCGTTTATTTTTCTTTTACGATGGGAAACGAGCTTTGTTGGGTTGCTTTTTCTTTTGGTTACCACTCCGACCGTCTTTTTCTTCTTATATTGGATGAGGCTGATTAGCCGCGATCTGAGAGCTGCAAATTACGATAACACGATGCGGATGAATGTCATTTCAACCATTACATTGAATGTTTTTTTTACCACCCTATTAATCATCCAAAAATGGAGCCAATGAGTAGCGCTATAACCGCCATCGGTACGGCAATCCCGGAAAACCGGTATCCGCTGAGTGATTTTGTCGCTTGGGCGGGCCAAACGCACGACTCTCCGGCTGCTCGTCGAAAGTTGCAGTTTATCGCCAAAGATGCAGGAATAGCCGTCAAGCATATGGCTATCAATGACTTTTCCTCTAATGGAAATGGCGTGCTTTATCGGTGGAATGGTGCCGGTTACCAGGACCCCGACACTGCCCAGCGCCTAGGCCATTTTTTGCCTTTGGCTACCGAACTTGGAACCGCCGCTGCTACTACGTGCTTAAAACGAAGAGGGGTAGTTCCCGAACAGATCACCCATCTTATTGCCGTTAGTTGTACGGGGGTTCAGGCGCCAGGTCTTGAAATTGCCCTATACCGAGCACTTCACCTATCGGCATCGTCAGAACGAAGCGCAATCAACTTCATGGGCTGTTATGCAGTTTTTCATGCCTTGAAGCAAGCGGATTATATATGCCGAGCCAATCCCAGTAGCAAGGTATTGATTGTTAGTGTGGAGCTCTGTTCATTGCATTTTCGAAATAGTGAAGAACACGACAACCTGTTGTCTACGGTACTATTCTCAGATGGTGCCGCAGCAGCGCTGATAGAAAGAGGATCTAGGGATCAAGGTTCTCAGTTACACTTGAACGCGTTCGCATCTACTCTGATTTCAGACGGAGAGGATGCCATGGGTTGGCATATCGGTAGTAGGGGCTTTGAGATGATCCTAAGCAGCGCAGTACCGAAATACATCGGCTCCCACATGCGGGAAGCCTATCGGCAGTTACTGATCAAGTGCGGGTTGACGCCCGATGATATCGTTGGTTTTGCCATTCATCCGGGGGGAAAAAACATATTGATGGCATTTGCTGACGCCATCGGCTGTGAGGTATCCGATCTTCAGAAATCCTTCGATGTAATGCGTGAACATGGCAACATGTCATCCGCCACAATCCTTTTTGTACTGGAACGTATCTTATACGGACCCGCGAAACAGGGGCCGATTTACGCGGCAGCTTTTGGCCCAGGGCTCACTGTGGAGAGTGGTTTATTTTCGCGCTTATGAATTTCCAGCACCGCTCTTACGAAAAAGAACTGATGGATGCTCCCTATCTGAGCAAGGAGGATTTTCATACCAACCTGAGAGAAATCGTTCTGATCAACCGGTATTTGGGGGGTGCATCGGTTACCTTCAAGGGTGTTAGCCAGCTCGTTCGACTTGTAGGACTCAGCCGGGTGCATGTTACCGATATCGGGTCGGGGGCCGGAGATTTGTTTGACTACCTCAGCAGGCGATTTGGGGAGTTTCCCGTGGAGTTTACCGCGGTGGATATTCAGCCCGAGGCACAGGCCTTCGCCTTGGAGGCTTTTCCTGATGTACAGTCAAAGGTTGCGTGGAATATTTCAGACTACCGGCATGTATTCGCAGAAGAAAATGGCACAGACATCGTTTCGGCTAGTTTGTTTTGCCATCACCTAGATGATTCGGCGGTGGTAGAATTTTTGCAGGGCGCCCTTCGGCATGCCCGAGTGGGGGTAGTGATCAATGACTTGCATCGCCATCCCTTTGCTTTTCACAGCATTCGTTTACTCACGAGGTGGTTTTCGCGCTCTCATTTTACCCGCCACGATGCCCCGCTTTCGGTGCTTCGAGGGTTTTCCAGATCTGAGTGGCAGGATTACCTTCGGTCTGCAGGTATTTCGACCTATTCCCTTAGCTGGTGCTGGGCGTTTCGGCATTTGTTGGTAATTCCAAAAAATCAATAGTTATGAAGCAACCGGTGGTCATTGTAGGGGCAGGTTTGGCTGGTTTAAGCCTATCCATCGAGCTGGCTAGACTGGGGGTTCCAGTGATAGTTTTGGAAAAAGATCAGTTTCCTAGGCAAAAGGTGTGTGGAGAATATATTTCTCGGGAATCTGAATCTTACCTCAATTGGCTTGGAGTGGAAACGCAGTCACTTCCACATATTGACACACTAGTACTTACCTCAATGGGAGGAAGGCAAGCCCGCCTATCCCTTCCCCGAGGAGGTTTCGGCCTAAGTCGATGGACGATGGACCATCGTTTGGCCCAGATTGCTCAAGAGAAGGGAGTAGACATACGATTTGGGACAACCGTTCGTGCGATTGAAGGGAATGTGGTGCATACGCTTCGGTCGGGAGCCGTACAGGCTTCGTTTGTGATAGCTGCCTATGGCAGAAGCAATCGACTGAGCGGAATACGGATACCTACGGGTTCTGGAGCATTTGTCGGCGTCAAATATCACGTATCAAGTGCTGCGCCATCTGACACCATTGAAATGCATGTGTTCCGTGGTGGGTATTGTGGGTTTTCCAAAGTGGAGGGAGAAAAGTACTGTCTTTGTTACCTAGCCAATGCGGCCCCATTAAAAGCTCTTGGTGGCAACTTGGACGACTTTGAGCGGATGCATTTGTTTCAAAACCCCCATTTAAAGGAGCGTTTCTCCGAAGTGAAGTTGTTGGGTGATCGGGTGACAACGTCTCAGTTTCACTTTTCCACCTATGGAGGTGTATACCAAGATCAATTGTTATTGGGGGATGCATCCGGGTTTATTCCCCCGATCACCGGAAATGGTATGAGTCTGGCGTTACGTTCCGGAGCACAGCTAGCGCCGATATTGGCCGAAGCTTGGTTGGGGAAACGAAGCCGGGAATCACTGTACCGTGCTCAGGGCGAGTACGTAAATCTGTACCTTCGTAGCAGAATTCGCAAAGGTGTTTTTTTGCAAAAGCTTCTTCTTCGTCAAAACGTTTTCAGCGATGCCCTGCTGTTTGGTGCCTTGCGTCTCATTCCGGCGGTAGGGCGCCACCTGGCGATGTCCGCAGTGGGAGATGATATTTCTGCCAAAAATTAGCATCAATGCAGAACGCATGAGTTCCCATGCAGTCTGAGTATTTACCCGCGATGGCATTCGTCTGCAATGACGATTTTTTAGTAGAGAGATTTTGACGATATTGACCGCTGAAACCAGTTAACGGTTCCAAGGAGTTACGTCGTTTATTCCATTGGAAAGAATTCTAGGCTGGAATAATCCCCTTTTTATGCAAAAAATAATTTATTTGGTTGGGCTTGTGACCATTTGTTGGAACACTGCATATTCCCAGCAGGAGATCCTTTACAAGCAGGTCGACACGACTTCTCTGTATCTAAAAGTGTATCAATCGGTGCAGACTGAGGGAAGTGAAAAAAAACCTGCGATGGTATTTTTTTTCGGTGGGGGATGGACCAGTGGTAGCATCGATCAGTTCGAGCCGCATGCCAAGTATTTTTCAAAACGCGGGATAACTTGTTTTCTGGCCGACTACAGGGTAAGCTCTAGGCAGCAGACGACGCCTTTTGAGTCCCTGAAGGATGCAAAATCAGCCATTCGGTACATTAGGGCCCATGCAGAAGAATGGGGAATCGATACCGCCCGATTGGTTGCAGCGGGTGGATCGGCTGGCGGTCAATTGGCCGCTGCGGCAGCAATGGTAGATGCCTATCAGGAGGATACGGATGATAGGGAAATTAGCTGTAGACCGAATGCGTTGGTACTTTTTAATCCGGTCATAGACAATGGACCTGGAGGTTATGGGTACGAGCGGATCGGAGAAGCTTTTCCGGATTTTTCTCCGCTTCATAATATCAGGTCGGGGGCACCTCCCGCAGTGATGTTTCTAGGGACGAATGACCGACTTATTCCGGTGGAAACTGCCCGGTATTATCAGAAAGTGATGGAGCGGGTGGGCAGCCGATGTGAATTGTTTTTATACGAGGGTGCGGACCATGGGTTTTTCAACTACCGGAACTTTGACTACTATACACAGACCGTCTTGGAAAGCGACCGTTTTTTGCAGTCCATCGGCTATTTGGGAGCAGAGCCCATTGTGGCGATCGAATAAATTTTTGTGGTCCTTGTAGCGTTTTTAACAAAGATTCCGTCCTAACTGTAGTACTGCTTCAATCCAACAATATGGTGGCATTCCGCTGCAACCTTGTAGGATCCATTTGAAGTGCCCTCCACGTTAACTGAAATGACTATGAAGAGCTACATCGTTTTTCTTTTGATTGCAATTATTAGTAATAGCCTATTTTCCTGTGTTCCGAAAGAAGATATGCTGGTCGGTCCTGTTACTGCCAATATCAGGGAGCTAGCGATAAAGGAACAGCAATTGTCTGATGCAAATACCAGGTTTGCGCTGAAGCTTTTCGAACAAATTATCAAAGACAATGCAGGTAAAAACCTGTTTATTAGTCCTTATAGCATACATCAGGCACTTTCTATGACCATGAACGGAAACGAAGGCGCAGTTTTGGAGCAATTTCAAAATTTGTTGGAAGTAGAGCATCTTACCTTGGAGGAAGCCAATCAGGCGGCTAGGGACCTAACGGCTTTTCTTTTGCAATTGGATCCAAAAGTCAAGCTCGCGATTGCCAATGCGATCTGGTATCGGGAAGGGTACCAAGTCCAGCCTCCGCTAAGGCAGACAGCGCAGGAATACTACAAAGCGGAAATCGCTTCCTTAGATATGCTTAACCCGAACTCTGTCAATATCATCAATAATTGGATTGCGAAGCAGACAAATAATCTGATTAAGGACATGCTAGATCATATTCCTGCCAATGCGGTCATGTATTTGGTAAACGCGATTTATTTTAAAGGAGACTGGACCTATAACTTCCCCAGAGCGAATACAAAAAAAGAAAAATTCTTTCCCAAGGCAGGTCAGGAAGTGGTGGTAGATATGATGGATTTGGGTGAGCCGGCCGCCTTTAAAGTTTTCAATACAGCGGACTATGGCTATATCGAGATTCCCTACAGTTCCGGGCAATTCACGATGGGTATTCTTTACGGCGAGAATGGAAACACAGAGGCGTTGGCGGAGAAACTTACCATGGAAAACCTACTACAGTGGAGGGAACAGGCTAGGGAAGGTAATTTGATCCTGAAAATGCCGAAATTCAAATTCAGCCACAAAATCCCCAATATGGCAGATGATCTGATGGCCTTGGGTTTGGTGCAGCCATTTGGTTTTCATCCGGATAACTTCACCAAGCTTTTTTCCAACCCGACCGAGCAGCTCAAAATCAGTAGGGTGATCCATGAGGCGCTGATTGAAGTAGACGAGAAAGGAACCGAGGCCGCAGCAGCTACCATTGTAGAAGTTATTGAACGCGTCAATTTACCACCCAGTACACCGCCGACATTGGTTTTGGATAAGCCTTTCGTGTTTTTTATCCAGGAGAAGCACAGTGGTGCCATACTCTTTATGGGCAAGTTGGAAAATCCGCTCTAAGAGGTTGCCGAACTGGTGTGCTTGCGATGCATGGGTTCGTAGGTTTTGTTATCAACCACAGGCTGGAACACCAATTTTATTTTAGGGTTGTCTGTGTATTTTAGGACTATAGTGGGGATGATCGATGAACCGTGGAGATCTGAACCACGTTGTGCCTGGATGCCTGTACGATCGTGCAAAAGGTTTTCTGATCTTAGTAAGTAATACTTACATTAAAAATGTATAACAAATTTTTAATTTTAAATACATTCTAATGAAACAATAATGCTTCTGTTTTCGTATTTTTTACTATAACCAACTATGTTTAACTACCTAACTGCTTTGAATCATGAAAACGTTATTTGAAAAGTTCGCTTCCTTATTTGTTGCACTACTGATGATTTTCGCCTTTTCTACCGTTGCACATGCAAGTACCGCCAATCCTGAAGATATGCTTTTGCTTCCTGCTGAGAAGGAGGGCAAATATGCAAAGCTGGATGTTCGCTCACTTCCCATGGATAAGGAGGTTACTATACGGGTAAGGGATGAGATTGATCGGTTGGTGTATACCTTTAAAGTAAAAAACACAGGCCAAAAACATGTGCTGGTAGATTTCAATCGCCTTATGCCGGGTACTTACTCTTTGAATGTTCTTCGGGGAGATGACGATGTCGTTAGAAAATACTTGGATATTCGCTGGAACGAAGTCGCCGTGAGGGAAGTAATATCGCTCAAAAAAGATATTGGGCAAGAAGATCGTTTCCCTCTCAATTGGCTCAGATCTATTAATTAATAAGTCGATTATCCGTGATAAGTCCATGTGGTATTTCCATATGGACTTTTTTGTTTTACATTGGTTGATCTGATTCGAATCTAACTACCCCGCGAGGGTGATGTTTTTTGTTTTAACCTAAATATTCCATTCTATTTTCAAAGTTGGTTTCAAACCTGTTAGCATCTCCTATAATACTCTAACTGGTAAAATAGGGGATTTGCAATATCATTTACAAAACATTTATTTTGCTAGGAGAGATGAAAAAATCACCTAGAAATATTGCTAAGTGACATTAAATTTGATTTCCGGTAATATGAACAAAACCTGTTACCCGCTTTTCGGCATCGTGACCGTGCTTAACACTCCCTTTACCCCAGTGGGAATGATTGATTATACCGCTGTAAGGAAAAATGTACGGGAGGCATTGCAGGCTGGTGTAGCCGGTTTTTTGGTACCTGCCATGGCTGCGGAGGTACATAGACTTTCCCATCAAGAACGTTTAAGTATGGTCCAAACCGTGCTGGAGGAGGTAAATCAGCAGGTTCCTGTCATTGCCGGCGCAGCCGAAAACGATCTTGCTAGGAGTAAATTGCTACTAAAATCCTACATGGATCTTGGTTGCAGACAGGTGCTTTTCCAGATACCTTATCAAAATGAGGAGCAGTTTAAGGCAGATTTTTACAGCTTGGTGGAGTTCGATGTGGATATGATCATGTTGCAGGATTGGGATGCCTCCGGCTTTGGGTTGCCGGAAGACCTTATTTGTACCTTGTTTGAAACGGTGCCGGCGTTTAGGTGTCTCAAGATCGAAACGGTCATGGCTGGCTACAAGTATTCTCGTATGCTAGCCCTTACGGAGGGGCGGCTGCATGTGAGTGGAGGCTGGGCAGTAACCCAACTGATAGATGGCCTGGAGCGGGGAGTGCATGCCTTTATGCCTACCGGTATGAACTGGATCTATACCGAGATATACAATCGTTGGATGCAGGGCAACAGAACCGAAGCCGAGACGCTTTTCTATGAAATTCTGCCCGTGTTGGCCTTTTCCAATCAGCACCTGGAGGTTTCCATTCATTTTTTTAAGCGGCTGCTGTTTCGACAAGGAATCTATCCTTCCGACCTGGTCCGACATGCTTCGATTCCTTTTGATGCCCAACACCAAAAGACGACGGATACGTTGGTCCAACGGGTTATTGATTTGGAGAACCTCCTGAAGAAAGTGAGAGTGACCCGGTAAAGCAGGTACTTCGAGTGCCGCGCAGTGGGTTGTTTGCGTCTCGTTCAATTGGGTTAAAATACTACACTTTTTCGTTAACATGATGGAAGCATAAGGACGGCGTTCGGGCTACCTTTACCAGTCCTAGTAAAATACAGTTTGCTTCAAACCTTTGTATGGGAAGAAATGTACCCTTTTGTAGAATCATGCCGTCAGCAACTCAGTTTTTTGCTGTAGTCTTAGGGCTATTTTTTCTATACTTAGCCGCATGCAGCCCGGCCAAAAATGACCACGAACTAGCTTCAATGCTCTCAGAGGAGGAGTTTTTGAACCCTTCAACCGAAAACCGTCCCATGGCCCTTTGGACTTGGATGAACGGGTACATAGATACCGTGAAGTTGGTATATGAGCTGGAACAGATGAAGGAAAAGGGGATGCGGGGGGCCATTGTCTGGGATCTGGGTGCGTTGATCAATCCGGACGGCATGATTCCCGCCGGGCCGTCCTTTTTAGGTACTGAATCGCTTCGCTACCTGTCCCTGGCCTTGGATACCAGTCACGAGTTGGGGCTGGATTTGGGGATCAGTGCAGCAAGTAGCTGGAATTCCGGAGGAGATTGGACGCCGCTGGAAGACGGAAGCAAGGAATTGCTACACAGCAACTTGTTGACGGAAGGTCCAGCTCGTATTCAGCGAACATTGCAAAATCCTGAATCACCCAGGGGAATGGCCGAGCATTGTGAATTAATCACGGTATTGGCTATTCCCCAAACACAAGACAAGTCCTATGAACCTACAGATATCATTGACTTGAAGGACAAGGTTACTGCCGGAAATGTCTTGGACTGGGAGGTGCCCGAGGGGCAATGGAAAGTCCTATCCTTTTTCACCTGCAATACGATGCAGCCCTTGGTGGTGCCCAGCCCAAATTCATCGGGTTTGATCATTGATCATTTGAGCCAACAAGCAACGGACCGGCATCTTGGTGAGATGATCTCCCGATTGGATCAAATCAGTACGGCCGAGAAGCAATTGAAATTTATCTTTTTAGACAGCTATGAGGTGTGGGAGATGGTGGACTGGACTCCTGTTTTCATCAAGGAGTTTGAAAACCGCTACGGTTACGATCCTCTTCCATTTCTGCCGATCTTACAGGGATATCAGGTAAAGGATCTCACTATTCAGAAGCGGTTTGAGGGAGATTACAGGCGCTTGGTAAGTGACCTGTTGATTGAAAATCACTACGCCCAAGCGGTGGAGATTGGCGATAAACACGGCATCCAAATGATCACCGAAGCCGGCCATGGCGGTCACCCCCGGGTGGAACCCTTAAAGGCACTGGGAAGCTCTCACATGCCGATGGGTGAATTTTGGAACCGGCAGCGGCATTGGGTCACCAAGGAAGCTGCCAGTGCGGCCCACATCTACGGGAAGCAGGTTGTGGCTTCCGAGTCCCTCACCGGGTGGAATCATTGGCAGCATGGGCCCACCGATTTTAAGCAGTTGGTGGATGTGGCTTTTTGTGAAGGGTTAAACCAGGTGGTTTTTCATACCTTTTCCCATAATCCGGAGATCGCCGGGAAGCCAGGATTTGTCTACCATGCAGGCGAGCATATCAATGTAAACGCCACTTGGTGGGAATACTCCCGTCCTTTTATGGACTATATCGCACGTGCTTCCTACTTATTGCGGCAGGGTAATTTTGTGGCAGATGTGCTGCTTTATTACGGGGACGATGCGCCCAACCTGGTACCGCCCAAGCGCATGGATCCCAACTATACACCGGATATGCCGGGACTCTTTCCTTCCTATTTTTACGATGAAACCAAGTGCCCGCATTGTGGTATGGACAGACCCATTATTACAGGGGAGCTGCCTGGGTACGAGTACGACTACGTAAACGAAGAGGTAATCACCACGAGGCTGGAAGCACAGGATGGCAGACTAATGTTGCCTCACGGATCCTCCTACAGACTGTTGGTGTTGCCGGATAGGGAGGATATATCCCTTGCGGTGCTGAAAAAATTGGAGCAGTTGATAGCCGAAGGAGCCGTGGTGCTGGGACGGAAGCCTACGCGGTCCACGTCCCTGAAAGGATACCCTGCGGTTGATCAGGAGATAAAGGAGTTGGCAGCTAAGATCTGGGGAGATTGTGATGGCAAAACCGTCTTTTCGCATACCTACGGAAAAGGAGCCGTATACTGGGGAAGATCCATACAGGAAGTCCTGAAGGAGTTGGGTGTGGGGCCGGATGTAGAGGTGAAGGGTGTCGACAACAAGGACAGGCATATAGATTTCGTGCACAGACGTACCGATTCGGAGGAGATCTACTTCATTTCCAACAGCAGTGAGCGGCAGGAGAGGGTGAGCTTGGTTTTTCGGGTAGACACTGACATGGAACCGGAGATTTGGGATGCCGAGTCAGGGCTGGTTCAACGGAAGGTAGCCTACACCAAGGTAGCCAACGGGATACAAATAGACTTTGTACTGGAGCCCATTGCTTCTCGCTTTGTCGTTTTTCGGCCTATGAGCTCTGGCAAGAACGATAAAAGGCTGCACCACGACTTGCAGTTTGGGTTTTCCGGAAATTCATCCGATATTAAACCTGCAAGGGTAGTCGATATTTCCACGGACTGGACGCTTTCATTTGACAGTACGATGGGTGGCCCCAGTGCAGCAAAGTTAGACAAGCTTATCAGCTGGTCGGAAATGGAAGAGGAGGGAGCGAAGTACTATTCCGGTACGGCTACTTATACGCGGGATTTGACACTGGAAAGCAGTCAGTTGGAGTCTGGTATGGAGGTCTACGTGCAGTTTGAGGACATTCAGGAGATGGCGCAGGTGTTTGTAAATGGTGTTGACTGTGGTATCGTGTGGTTGCCACCTTTCGTAGCCCGCATCACACCCCACCTCAGGGAAGGGGATAATACCCTTACGGTAAAGGCGGTAAATACCTGGAACAACCGCATTGTTGGGGACTTGAGAAACCCCGAGCAAACTCCTTTTACCCGGACAAATGCCAAGCCTCGATTTACCAAAAATACCCCCTTGCTGCGTGCAGGTCTGTTGGGAAAATCGCAGGTGTTGTTTGTCCAATAGGAATGAATACACCAAAACCAAAGCCTATAATACGCAGATGTCACGTAACTAGTATCCCATTGGTTGAGTGGTACCTTTACATAGGTTTCCGCCTTTGAGCCTCTGGTGTAGATATTGGGTCTGGCAGTAACTATACATTCATAAAAAATAATTATCGTATGCGACAGCGTTTATCTTTCTTATATACAGGTATTTTCCTGATGCTTTTTGCAATGGGTTGCGCACCGGAACCTGAGGAGAAACTCCCAAACATCGTGTATATTTTGGCAGATCAGTGGCGGGCATCGGCACTTGGCTATGCGGGAGATCCAAATGTAAAAACGCCTCATTTGGACAGATTGGCATCGGAGAGCTTCAACTTCCGAAATGCCGTTTCGGTGATTCCGGTTTGTACACCCTACCGTGCCTCGTTGATTACGGGTAGGTATCCCACGACCACGGGCATGTTTTTGAACGACGCCCACCTGCCCCAATCCGAATACGGTCTGGGCCAAGTATTGTCTGACCGAGGATATAGTACGGCGTATATAGGCAAGTGGCACTTGGATGGTCATGGCAGGCATGCCTTTATTCCTCCGGCTAGGCGTCAAGGGTTTTTGGATTATTGGAAGGTGGGAAATTGCGACCACAACTACAACCATTCCCATTATTATGCGGGCGAATCGGATGAAAAGCTGCATTGGGAAGGATACGACGTTTTTGCGCAGACCAAGGATGCGCAGCAATATATCCAGGATCAGCAAGGGTCGGATAAGCCGTTTGCTTTGATCATTTCTTACGGCACACCTCATTTTCCACATCATACCGCCCCGGAGGAATTCAAAGAGCGATATCCCTTGGACCAAATTATTCTTCCCGCCAATGTGCCGGAATCCATGGCAGAGGAAGTAAAGCTGGAGGCTCAGGGTTATTATGCCCATTGCGAGGCCTTGGATCAAAGCATCGGAGACTTGCTCGCTACTTTGGAGGAACTGGGAATCAGTGACAACACCCTCTTTGTGTTTACTTCTGATCACGGAGAAATGCTCGGGTCTCATGGCGTGAGACCTAAGGCCAAGCAAGTGGCTTTGGCTGAGTCTGCAAGGATACCCATGCTGATTCGTTACCCCGCTCTGCACGGTACATCCGGTAGGGTGGTTGAAACGCCCATCACCACGCCGGATATTTTCCCCACCATCTTTGGCTTGCTGGGTTTGTCTGTCCCCGATACCTACGAGGGAGATGACCTGTCTCAGGTGCTTACAGACGACATTGAGGTGGAAGACCATGCGGTACTTTATATGCATCCTTCTCCATGGGGAGTGGGAGGCGAATACGAAAGAGCATATAGGGCAGTCAAAACCTCGCAATACACCTATGTGCGGTCGTTGGACGGTCCTTGGTTATTGTTTGATGACAACCAAGATCCGCTTCAAATGAAAAACTTGGTGTCAGATCCCGAGTATGCAGCGGTAGTAGATAGGCTGGATGGCAGGCTATGGCGGCTGCTGGGTAAGATTGGGGACGAGTTTCACCCTGCACAATGGTACCTGGATCGGTGGAACTTGAAACCGGGAAGTCACGGAAGCATACCGTATGACAACGAGGGGACGCTTCCTCCTCAAATACCAACTTTGACAAAAGGGGCTTCCTGAGTTTTCCTTTTGGCAACAATCTATAGGGGATCGCTAAAACGTTTGTTAAATTGAGCGCTTCGAAAAAAAACCAAATGCTATGAGAAATATTGTTTTAAGTACATTGATGTTAAGCTGGCTTTTTGCTTCTTGTCAAAGCGAGGAAACAGAACAGCGGCCGAATATTTTATATATCATGACCGATGACCATACCCAGCAAGCGATTTATGCTTACGGTCACGGTCTGCTGGACAGTACCTATTTTCCCAATATGGACCGACTGGCAAAAGAGGGGGCGCTGTTCCGAAATAGTTTTGTGACCAATTCGATCTGCGCACCTAGTCGAGCGGTGTTGCTTACCGGCAAATACAGCCATATCAACGGAAAGATTGATAATGTGGTGCCCTTTAATTGGGATCAGCAGAATTACCCTAAGCTTTTGCAGGCAGGGGGATACGAGACTGCCCTAATCGGTAAAATTCACCTCGGGGGGAAACCTCAGGGCTATAATTTTTCGCTCACACTTCCCGGACAGGGGAATTATTACAACCCGGAGTTTATCCGAAATGGAGAAGTGGAGGAAAAATTCGAGGGCCACTGTGAGGCATTGATTCCGCAGTTTGTGATCGATTGGCTCGAAAACGACTGGGATCGAAGCAAGCCTTTTGCGGTAAACTATCATCCGAAGGCCCCTCACCGCAACTGGATGCCCGAGGAGAAGTATTTGGATCTGTACGAGGACCGAGAGTTTGATTTCCCGGATACTTTCTTTGACGACCATCAAGGTAGAGGTACAGCTGCCAAAGATCAAGCCATGTCCATTGTGGATGATATGTATTGGGGTTGGGATATGAAGTTTGAAAAGAACCCTTTCACCGGAGAAGACAGCCGTTTGCCAGCTCCCTTTGGACGAATGAGTGAGGAACAATTGGATGCTTGGAGAGCGGTGTACGAACCAGCCAACGAGCAGCTATTTGGGGATGGAACCCCGGGGGAGCGACCTCTCAGAGAGGCACCGGACCGGGAACGACTGGCCAGATTCATGTACAATCGCTACCTGAGAGATTACCTCAAAGTGGTCAAATCGGTAGACGATGGCATAGGTAGGGTTTTGGACTACCTGGAGAAAGAAGGCCTCTTGGAAAATACGGTTATCATCTATACCTCTGATCAGGGATTTTACCTTGGGGAGCACGGTTGGTACGACAAGCGGTTTATGTACGAACCTTCCCTTAGCACCCCCCTGCTGGTTCGGTATCCGAAAGAAATCAAGCCAGGTACGGAAGTGCAACAAATGGTACTGAACCTCGATCATGCCCCTACCATCCTCGATTATGCAGGTTTGCCAATCCCTGAAGATATGCAGGGAATGTCCTGGCGTCAGCCCGCGGCCGGAAAAAAGGTTCCCTGGAGAGATGCGATCTATTACCATTACTACGAATATCCCGGACCGCACGACGTGAAGAGGCACTATGGGGTACGGACCGACCGGTATAAACTGATCCATTTTTACCACGATATCGACGAGTGGGAGATGTATGACCTACAGAACGACCCGCAAGAAGTAAACAATCTTTACGGCAATCCCAACTATGCTCAGGTTCAGGAGACAATGCACCAAAAACTGACAGAGATACGTGCGCAGTACGGGGATTCGGATGAGCTGACAATGCAGTTCATGAATCAATAGCCCAATCTAACAAAACGAAATTCCTAACTTAATGCGGTTCCAATTGAAAATCTGCCAAGCGAAGAAGGCGCTTACCGGATACCTGCTGCTTGTACTGATTGCAATCCAGGCATGTGAGGCTCCGAAGGAGGAGATTCCGGTATCTAAGCCCAATATCATTTTCATTCTGACAGACGATCAGCGTTGGGATGCATTGGGGTATGCGGGTAATGAGATCATCCACACACCCCACATGGATCAGCTGGCGAGGGAGGGGCTTTATTTTGAAAATGCCTTCGTTACCACGGCGATTTGTGCCGCTAGCCGAGCGTCTCTATTTACCGGTCTGTACGAGCGCACGCACGATTTCACCTTTGGTAAGCCTGCTTTGCGGGATGAGTACATGAACCTAAGTTATCCCAAGCTGCTAAAGGACGCCGGGTATCGCACCGGGTTTGTCGGCAAGTTTGGGGTAAAGGTGAATGAAGGAATCGAAGATTCCATGTTTCACGATTCCAAAAAGACGTTCTGGCCCTACCTGAGGGAAATAGATGGGAAGCAGGTCCACTTGGCGGATATCAACGGTGATCTGGCCATTGATTTTATCCAAGCCAACAAAGACGAGCCTTTTTGCCTTTCCCTTTCGTTTTGGTCGCCTCATGCCGATGATGGGGCGGTAGAGCAGTATTTTTGGCCGGATTACGTGGATCATTTATACCGCGACGTAGACATACCGGTACATAGGACGGCAGACCCCGCCTTTTTTGACACCTTGCCGGAATTTCTGCAAACTTCCATGAATCGGGAGCGCTGGTATTGGCGTTTTGATACTCCTCAAAAATACCAGGAAATGGTCAAGGGGCATTACCGGATGATCAGTGCCGTAGACAGCGTCTTGGCCAGAATCAGACATTCCTTAGAAGAAACCGGTCTTGCAGATAATACAGTGATCGTATTGATGGGGGACAACGGGTACTTCTTAGGTGAACGGGGCTATGCCGGTAAGTGGTTGCTGCATGAGCCTTCTATTCGGGTGCCATTGATCGTGTACGATCCGAGGCTGTCGGAAACCCAACGGGGAAAGACCTTCTCCGAAATGGTGTTGAATGTGGATATTACACCCACGCTGTTGGATTTGGCGGGAGTTACTATTCCCTCAGAGTATCAAGGGGAGAGCCTAACCGCTTTCTATCGGGGTAAGCCTCAAGCATGGCGATCAGGTATTTATTTGGAGCACCGGCTGGAGAATAACCCCTCTTTGCTCAAAACGGCGGGGTATAGGGATGATGCCTATAAGTTTATCCGCTACGACGACTACGACTACTTGGAACTATACCATCACAAGACGGATACCGATGAGGTACATAACTTGGCATTGGATCCTGGCTTTGCGGATAAAGTCAGCTTTTATGCGCAGGTGGTTGATTCCATTACCCACCGTTTGCTGGATGCACGTGTAGGTAACTAATGACTTGGCAGACTGGTAGTTAGTAATGGTGTTGCTTGTCAAGTAGTGGAGTTAGTTTGGAGTTTCAATTTAAAATTAGTTACTAATGATATGTTTTCTATGAATTTGAAGCGTTTTCTTGTCCCCATAGCTTTTTTGCTAGGCGGGTCCCTTTGTGCGCAGGAAGTGAAGGTAATCAGCGATTGGAAGGAGTTTGGCCCCATTCCCAAAACCTGGAAGCAGGTAGGCGGTGTGCAGGGTCATTGGGAGCAGAATGACTTTCTGTCCACTGCACGTGGCACCGGAATATTGGTGAATCCTCCCAAACCGAAAAACGGGCCTCATCTGGTCTCGGGTTTCGAACACGGTGATATCGAATTGGAACTGGAGTTTATGGTGCCAAAGGGTTCTAATTCCGGAGTGTATTTGATGGGAAGGTACGAGATTCAGATCTTGGATAGCTGGGGCAAGGCTATCGTCAATTCGGGTGATGCAGGTGGAATCTACCAGCGCTTTGATATGGAAACCCGTCGGGGATTCGAGGGAAAGGCACCCAGAATGAATGTAAGTAAGGCGCCGGGCCTGTGGCAGCACTTTAAGATAGTGTTTGAAGCTCCGCAATTTAATACGCAAGGGGAAAAGGTGAAAAACGCCAAATTTGTGCAGGTGTTTCACAACGACGTGCTTATACACGAAAACGTGGAAGTAACGGGACCTACCACTTCGGCCATGTTTGAAGACGAGAAGCCCATGGGACCTATAATGATACAGGGTGACCACGGTCCGGTGGCGATAAGAAACCTTCGATATAAGCTATACGGCAATCCCGCTCCTGAGATTACCGGTCTGACCTACCGCTATTTCAAGGGTAAGTTTCAGTCCTTGGAGGAGTTTCAGGATAGCGGCGCCACGGAGGTTGGCGAGTTAGGCAAAATCAATTGGGACTTAGGACATGGTATATGGGATTTTGCCTACGAATATGCGGGCAACCTACAGATTTTGGAGGCAGGCGATTACACCTTTTCGCTCAGTGCCTTTGGGAAGGCCAGTCTATACATTGATGGACAAACCTTGCTAGAAGATTCAGCCCAGTTTCCAACCGAAGCACCCCGAACTGCCACGGTCCGCTTAGAGAAGGGTTCGGTGCCCTTGAAGTTGATTTTTTACAAAAACAATTATCCCGGTAGAAGACCACAGTTGGGGTTATTTGTGGAAGGGCCGGGAATAAAGGCCAGTCCCTTGCACGATCCGAACTCTTACGTTCAGCATGTGATTCAGAAGCCTTTGTATGTAGAGGCGGTGCAGGAACCGGTGGTTTTACGGGGTTTTTTGAACCACGGTGAAACGAAGCGTACGCATACCGCCGCTTTAGGCGAGCCAGTGGGTGTAAATTTTGCCTATGATCTGCAGCTAGGTACGCCATTGAGTATTTGGCGAGGTGGATTTTTGGACACCGCTCCCATGTGGCGCCAACGGGGAGAATCCCAGTTGATGGTGCCTACTGGTGCAATGGTAGCCCTAGCCGGTGGACCTACCATCGCGAAACTTCCCAGTCAGCAAAGTGCGTGGCCCGATTCCCTGAGTGCTGATTTGCTTCAGATACAGGGATATGTGTTAAACCGCACGCGGCGCCCCACCTTCAAGTATGTATTTGACCAAGTGGCCGTTGAGGATTACTTTGAGCCGGATATGGACGGCAGGGCACTTACCCGTACTCTTACCTACAAAAACCAAGGCCGGGCTTCCGACTTTTGGGTGAGAATTCTCTGTGCGGAAAGCATTGACCCGATGGGGGAGGGGACTTACCTGGTGAACAAGGGAGCCTATTACTTAAAACTGGTCCATCCAGAGCTGCCGGGTATGGTGATCCGGAATACGGACGCTGGGCAGGAGCTGATGGTGCCGCTGTCTACTTCCGAGGAGGGCCAAACGATCCAATATAGCCTGATTTATTGATTACAAATGATATATAAAATGACAAGAGGGTTTAAAGGTTCTATCCATATTGCATGGCCAACGCTGTCAGAGGTGACGTGCAGACGCATTGGTTTTTTGTCAAACGTACTGTTCGCTGTGTGTCTCCTGGGTTCCGGCACCTTGCTAGCGCAGTCTGCTGAACAGCAGGCAATGACCGCCAAGGAACAGGACTATTATACGATTGTGGATGTACCTATTCCAGATGGGATTGAGCTGGAAGTTGGAGGCCTGGCTTTTACGCCCGATGGCCGGTTAGGTGTTTCTACCCGCAGGGGGGAGGTTTGGGTGATTGAAAATCCATACATGGAAGGCACTCGGATCCCGAGATTCAGCCGTTTTGCCTATGGGTTGCATGAACCGCTGGGGTTGGCCTATCACCGGGGTAGTTTTTACGCCACCCAGCGGTCAGAGATCACTAAGCTGACGGATTTAAACGCCGATGGCAAGGCAGATGCCTACGAGACCATCGTCTCCTGGCCGCTTGCCGGCAATTACCACGAGTATTCCTATGGACCGCTTTTTACTCCGGAGGGCGATATGCTGGTGACGCTGAACCTAGGCTGGATAGGACACGGGGCGAGTCAGTCCAAGTGGAGAGGATGGATGATGAAGGTTTCTCCAGATGGGAAGATGGTTCCGATAGCTACCGGAATGCGTTCACCGGCAGGTTTTGGGTACAATGCCGAGGGAGACGTGTTTTATGGAGAAAACCAAGGCGATTGGGTAGGATCCGGCCGGATTACCCATGTAGAAACCGGCGATTTTGTGGGCAATCCCGAGGGGCTGCGATGGAGTCACTTGGAGGGCTCGCCGGTGAAATTGACCATGGAGGACATTCCGGACACCGGTGAACCCATGCACAAGGTGGCAGCGGATATTCCCGGGTTTAAGACCCCGTCCGTATGGCTGCCACATGGACTGATGGGCATTTCTACCTCCGATATCTTAGTGGATAAATCAGGTGGTGACTTCGGACCCTTCAGCGGTCAACTCTTTGTGGGTGATCAGGGGCACAGCAAGATCTTTCGGGTAGCCTTGGAAAAGGTCAATGGAGTGTATCAGGGGGCTGCTTTTCCCTTTAGAGAGGGTTTTTCTTCAGGCATACTCCGGATGGTATGGGGCAACGACGCATCGATGTTTGTCGGCATGACCAGCAGGGGCTGGGGATCTACCGGTTCGGCACCGTTTGGATTGCAGCGGCTGATTTGGACAGGTAAAACACCTTTTGAGATCAAGACGATGAACGCCCAGCCGGATGGCTTTGAACTCGAGTTTACGCTCCCCGTTGCCAAAACCAGCGCGGAACAACTGACTTCCTACAAAGCCTCCTCGTTCACCTACAAATACCACCACAACTACGGAAGTCCCGTTATAGAGCTGGAGGAACTGGACATTAAGGGCGTCTTGGTATCTGAGGATGGCCTAAAGGTAAGGCTGGTGGTAGATGGCCTTAAGGAAGGGTATATTCACGAGATCAATGCCGAAGGGATCAAATCCGAAGGAGGGAAAGACCTACTGCATTCGGTTGGATACTATACCCTCAATCAGCTTCCCGACGGGGAAAAAATAGACCTTTCCACCTTGGTAAAGCCACCGGCCATGGATCACTCTGCCCATCAACAGCACGCAGCGGCCCCAACTACTGCCCCCCCCGGCAGAGTTACTGCCTCCGTTTCTTCCGATGCAGGTTCGGCTAAGCGGGTGACGACGATGCCTTCTTCCTGGTCGGGAAGCGCGGATAAGACCATTATTATAAGTACCAAGCCGGGTTTAAAGTTTGATGTGGAGACGATAGAGGTAAAGGCCGGCAGCAAGGTAAAGCTCACCTTTAACAACGACGATGACATGCTCCATAACCTGGTGATTGTAAAGCCGGGGATGGCCGTGCAGGTAGGAGAGGCAGCATTGAAAATGGGCTTGGAAGGGTCGCAGAAAAACTACATTCCAGATTCGGGAGAGGTCTTGTTTCACACCAATATCCTATCGCCCGAAAGTACGGAGACCATCTACTTTGAAGCCCCCGCTGTACCTGGGGACTACATGTACGTATGCACCTTTCCGGGCCATGCCTATGTGATGCAGGGGGTGATGAAAGTGGTCAGATAGCGTTTTCTTTGAGTTTTCCGGAAATAGAGACCTTGATCAGGCTTTGATAATTTATCTGTTTTCAGGTAAGGGGTTAGGTCCTCCCCGGTTTCAAATTTTGTATATTGCTTAATCATGTTTAAGAAATAAATTAATGGTTTATAAAGACCCTCTGTCTAAGTTTTTCCTATTGATGGTCATGGTCGCTAGCATCGCGTCCTGCGATAAAAAGCCAAGGGAAAGACCACCCAACATCGTCATTATCTACGCCGATGATATGGGCTACGGGGATCTCCATATACAAAACCCCGATTCCAAGATTCCGACTCCCCACTTGGATCAGCTGGCAAGGGAGGGTATGCGCTTTACCGATGCGCATAGTTCTTCGGGAGTTTGTTCACCGAGTCGTTATGCCCTGCTTACGGGCACCTACCACTGGAGGAGACAGCATGGGATCGTCGATTCATTTGGAAAGCCCTTTTTCAATGAGTCGGATATTACGCTTCCCCAAGTTTTACGAGATGGGGGCTATCGCACGGCATGTATCGGTAAATGGCATTTGGGTTGGGACTGGGTCTTTGAAAATCCGCCTTCCGGCAAAACCAATCAATGGGGTAGGGAGATGTCCGTATATCATCCGGAAGACATTAACTGGGATCTGCCGGTGCGCGGCGGGCCGGTAGATCGGGGGTTTGATTATTATTTTGGAGATGGAACCATCAATTTCCCTCCCTATGCATGGATGGAAAACGATCGGTTTCTAGAAGCCCCAACCGAGGTAATGTACCTGGACAGCGTTGGGTTTGAAGTAAAGGAAGGGCAGTGGGAGTTTAGACCGGGTCCAAAAGTAAAAGGTTGGAATCCTTACGAGGTATTGCCCACGTTGGCCGAAAAGGCCGTGGAATGGATCAAAGGACAGGACTTCGATGAGCCCTTTTTTCTCTATTTTCCGTTAACCTCCCCCCATGCCCCCATTATTCCAAACGAGGAATTTGACGGGAAATCGCAGGCCGGAGCCTATGGGGATTTCGTATATCAATCTGACTGGATTGTAGGGCAGGTGTTGCATGCGCTTCGTGAGAATGGGTTGGACGAAAATACGCTTGTCCTATTTACCTCAGACAATGGGCCTGAGCACTATGCCTTTCCACGTGCCGAAGCATATGGTCACTTCAGTATGGGGGAGTTGAGGGGCCTGAAGCGGGATATCTGGGAAGGAGGGCACCGGGTTCCTTTTATTGTCAAGTGGCCGGGTCGGATTGCCCCCGGGGAGGTTTCTGACAAGCTCGTATCTCAGATTGATATCATGGCAACCCTCTTGGATTTGGCGGGGATAGCGCTTCCTACAGGTGCCGCCCCAGACAGTTATCATTTTTTAACGGAGCTCAGTGTCGGTGCCAGACCATTGCCTCAGCGTACCAGCCTAATCCACAATACCAATGAGGTGAGGTGGGCTGTTCGTGAAGGCGATTGGCTGTACATTACTGATAGTACGGGTCAGCATACCAATATGCCGGTGTCCTTTTTCGAACGTAGGGGATACACCCATTTTGGAACTCCTGAACTGCTGTTTAACCTTAGCGATGACCCCGGGCAATTCAATAACCTGTCTTCGATGTATCCGGAGCGTTTAAAGGAGATGCAAAGCTTGATATCGGAAAGTAAGGCGAAGGGCTATTTTTCCAACAGGAAATAGTTGCGGAAAACGTAGCCAACTAGCGTTGATTTATCCTATGGATTGCCTCCATTTAAACAACGAAATCCAGTTATCAGATTTTTATTTAATTATGTACCAAAACACTTTGTAATCTTAAAATAAAGATTTAAATTTTGATATGGTTTATTAACAAGTGAATTCTTTTGTTTTGAACTTCATTTTTTTTAGGCATTTGAATCACAGAGTTTTTAATTCATCGATTAAAAGTAGTTTCCTGATTTCTGTATTACTAATACCTTTAACCACCTTGAAAGCCATAGACACGTACTCCGATACCGAACTGCTTTTCCTTTTACAGGATGAGACAGATTCACGAGCATTTGAGGTTATTTATGATCGGTATTTCTCGATCATTTTTAGGTATACCTATAAGATTATGCAGGACAGAAGCGCGTCTGAGGATTTGGTGCAAAATATATTTATCGGGTTTTGGAAGAATCAGGAGAAGGCTTCCATAGAAAATTTGAGGGCATACTTTTTTGGAGCGGCTAGAAATCAAATTGCCAAACATTTTCGACGTAACAGGTTTAATAATGTTCAATTGGAATTTTCTAAAGAGTGGGAGGTGAGTCATAACACAGAGGAGTATTTGGCAGCCTTGGACACACGCAATTCGATTGAAGCTGTTGTATCAAGACTTCCGTCAAAATGTAGGAAGGTTTTTGAATTAAGTCGTTTTGGTTTCCTTTCAAACAAAGAAATCGCCGTTAAAATGGGGATTTCGGTTTTTACGGTAGAGAATCACATCAAAAAGGCACTTTTTTATTTGCGGCAGTCCCTACAATTGGGGATATTCTTTCTTTTTCTACGGTAATTTTTTTTGTTTTTTTTCTTGTTGAGTAGCTGATCATATTACTTTCTGGTACTACTACAATATAACCATTAAGGGATTGATGAAAAGTCAACATATTTTTGAATTAGCAAAACGATTTCTATCTGCCAAGGAAGACTCTTTAGACAAGGAAGCCTTCGAACAATTATTAGCTGAGTTCGAAAAGCGCGGCGAAGAGCCAGATCCTTCGTATATCGAGCAGGCGAAAAGTAAGGTCTTAGCTGAAATTTATTCGAGAAATAAAGCCAGAATGAGAAATCGTCGTCTTTTCATTGGTTCGTTGAAATTTGCAGCCTCTTTTATTCTGACTGTTGGAGTTTCTTATTTTATTTATTTAAATCTCCTGTCAAATTCGGACGAACCGAATTGGGTGACCAAAAAAACCGAAATTGGAATGAGGTCCACGATTTCATTGAGTGATGGAAGTGTTGTTCGGTTGAACGAAAATAGCAGGTTGGAATTTCCGGAGGTGTTTGCTTCTAATGAACGAGTGGTTAGGCTATACGGGGAGGCCTACTTTGATGTGGTTTCCAATAAGGAAAGACCTTTCAAGGTGATTTCAGATAATACAGAAGTAACTGTACTTGGAACCACCTTTAATATCAACACATTTCAAATCCCTGAAATAACTGTGGCTTCCGGGTCCGTTAAGGTCGCAGATACGCTGTTAAAAGAGCATGTTGTTTTGTCCCCAGGTCAACAAGCTGTAATTGGTAATGAAGAAATAGCTGTGCGTGAAGTAAACCCTGCATTTGTCATCGGATGGCATACTAGGAAGCTGCAATTCAACGAACTTCCGGTTCTGGAAGTCTTTCGTGTATTGGAACGGGCCTACGGAGTGACGATAAACTTTGGCAGTGGTTCCAAACATATAAATTGTCAAATAACCGGGAAGTACGAGGGGGAGAGGATTGAAACGATCATGAAAGGACTAACGAATATCTTAGATTTTACCTACGAGACAGATGTTTCTACCAAAACAATCACATTAACGATCCAACAATGTAAACAGTAATGCCTATGAAAATATAACGTCTAAAAAAAGATCCAGAGTCTGCGGCAACAGCTCTGGATCAACGCCTGAATCCAATTAATTATCTACTTCACTAAGAAGATTAAAGCAAACAAAATTATGAAAATTAATCTACTAAAACTATTGATCATGGCATCAAAAAGGCTCTTCTATGCCTTCTTTGTTCAAATAATGGCAATGCAACTATTAACTGCAACGCCTTCTAACAGCCAAAACCTAGAGGATGTTGCAATCAACATTAAAGTTGAGGCGAGGTCATTTAAAGAGGTACTAGATCAAATAGAACAGAAAACATCCTTCCGTTTCACCTACAATCAGAGTATTTCGAGTGTAAGAAAGTCGTTCAGCTTAGATTTTGCGAATAGCAACCTAAGGGAAGTATTGGAATATCTTTCAGAGACGGCGGGTTTCGAGTTTAAACGCGTAAATAATACAATTTACGTTACTACAAACTCATCGGTATCAAGTTCAAAGCAAGTTACTGAGTCAGGGGGAAATGATTTAACTAGTGAATCAGCGCCTCAGGTATCAGGTATTATTCAAGACGGAAATGGCGAGCCCATTCCCGGTGCGTCAGTATTGGTAAAAGGAACAACTACCGGGACCGTTACGGATCTATCTGGCAGTTTTGTCCTAGATGTGTCTGAAGGGGCGGTTTTAGTAGTCTCGTTTATCGGGTACGCAACCAAAGAAGTAGTTGTAGGAAGTCAAACTTCGTTTATAATCACTTTGGACGATGAATCTCAGGCTTTGGGTGAAGTAGTCGTAACCGCCTTCGGATTAGAAAGAAAAAAGGAGTCATTGGTTTATTCAGTGACCGAAGTTAGAGGTGAGGAGTTCACTCAGGCAAGAGAAACCAACATTGCAAATGCCTTAACCGGAAAAATTGCTGGAGTGAATGCTACAAGTATGGCAAGTGGTCCAGGTAGTTCTAGTCGTGTAGTAATTCGCGGAAACGGTTCATTGAACGGTAATAACCAACCACTGTACGTTGTAAACGGTATGCCTATTTCAAATAATCCAACTACCATTTTGGATCAGGCAGATGGGGCAACCACTGATTTGGGGGACGGAATTCAAAGTATTAATCCGGATGATATTGAGTCCATTTCTGTGTTAAAGGGTGGTGCTGCCGCTGCACTTTACGGAAGCCAGGCCGCAAACGGAGTTATTTTGATTACCACAAAACAAGGTACACGCGGAAAAAAGGGTATGGGGGTTGAGATCAATACCAACCTGACGGTCGGAACCATCAATATTTTCCCGGATTATCAATACGAATACGGTCAGGGGAGTTTAGGGGTTCGGCCCCAAAACCAAGGACAAGCCATAAGTACAGGGCGGTTATCTTTTGGAGAGCGGATGGACGGACAGCCCTATGTTCAATTTGATGGAGTCATGCGACCGTATTCACCTGTTTACGTAAAAGATAACATCAAGAATTTCTATCGATCTAGTACCAATTTGGTAAATACGGTAGCAATTTCGGGTGGTAATGAAGGGGTTATTTACCGCTTTTCTATGTCTGATCTTCGTTCTCAGGCCATTGTGCATGGATCGAGCTTTAGTAGGCAAACCGCTAACCTAAATTTAAAGACATTTTTAAGTGATAAACTGAGCTTCGACACCCAAATTCAATACAACTACGAATCGGGAGTAAACCGTCCCGGTGTAGGATATGTTGGTACGAATTCAGCATGGGGCGTTTATCTTTTGGCAAATACGGTAGATGTAAGGAGTCTTGCTCCTGGATATGATCCAGAAACCGGTCAGGAAACTGAATGGCAACACGTGAACCAGGCAACGAACCCATACTTTGCGCGAGATAGAATGAGAAATTCCGATTATAGGAACCGTGTAATTTCACAGGCTGCCTTGACTTATGATATTCTCCCAAATCTTTTCTTAAAAGCCGACTTCATGAGAGATTTCAGTAGCTGGAATGGAGAAGATTATTACCCAAAAGGAACTGCATTTCGACCTCTAGGTACATACAGATCCGTTAGTGATGAGCAATCCAGGACGAACGCCAGGGTGATTGCTAATTATAGCACGGATTTTTTGGAGCATTTTAATTTTGCCGCTATGGGCGGTGCTAATCTAGAGAGAGACAACGCATTTTCGACCTCACTGATTGGATCGGAATTCATTATTCCTGATTGGATCAGCCATGCTAATTTGGCTATCTTGGTCCCAGATAAGGCATTGGTACGGTCTGGCACTAATTCTCTTTTTGCATCGACAGACTTTAATTACAAAGAGGCAATCTATTTGAGCTTAACTGCTAGACAAGACTGGTTTTCTACGTTAAGTACGGGTAATAACCGGATTTTCTATCCATCCATAGGAGGAAATGTTATTTTATCCAGCTTGTTTAAAATGCCGCGAGGTATTGAGTTTGCCAAATTTCGCAGTTCTTGGGCAGAGGTCGGTAGTGCCACCGTAGCTCCTTATGCCATAAACCAACTGTTTGGATTTCGGCAAGGGGGGCATATGGGAGTACCTGTACAGACTTCGTCCACAGCGATTTCAAACCCTGATTTGCGTCCGTTAACTTCGACAACATTTGAAGTAGGGTTGGATGCAAATTTTTTAGAAGGCAGGTTGGGCATTGACCTTACCTACTATCGTAGGATGAACACCGATGATATTGTCCCTACAGGAATCGCTCCTTCATCTGGGGCTACTTCTATTCTATTAAATGTTGGCAAAATCAGAAACAGAGGAATTGAACTCCTAATTACTGGTGTACCCGTTAGGTCAGGTGATTTTACATGGAATACCAGTTATAACCTCGGTTACAATGAAAATAGAGTAATTACGCTAGCCGAAGGTCAAGCGACCGGTGCCAGCAGCTTGTTGGGCAAGGATTTGAGTACCCGCTTTGGAAGAAGCTACATGTATAACGAGGAAGGGGTGAAAGTTTACAATAGCCGAAGTCGTTATGCGATGTTGGGTCCAATTCAAGCACTTGGCGTCGGAGTTCCTCCATATACCATGGGTTTTGAAAATACATTTTCGTATAAAAGGGTCTCCTTAAATATCCTATTGGATGGAAAATTTGGGAATCACTTCTTTTCTCAAAACAAACAATATATGTGGCGTTTTGGGCTGCTTAAGGAAACCCTACCGGGTAGAGAAAACGGGCTTACATATTCTGGTGTTAATGAGAATGGGGATGAATTTACTCAAACATGGCCTGCTAGCTTTATGTCGACTTATTATAATAACGATGGTCAGTATGCAGAGAACTTTATGATTGACGGAAGCTTTGTAAAACTGAGGAACCTAATTCTCAACTATAACTTCGCACCAAGTGCGGTTCAAGCATTGGGCTTAAATTCGGCTCAAATATCGCTAGTAGCCAGAAATCTCGCAATTCTATATAGGAATTCTGATCATTTTGACCCAGAACAGGGATTTGACCCGAATAGCAATAACCAGAATTTTGCAGGTGTGATGCTTCCTAGAACCAGAGAGATTGGTGTAAATATAAAGGTTAGTTTCTAAGACAGCCTATAAGCCTACTTGTCATAACCAAATAAGAAAAAAATCATGAAAATCATATATAAATTTAGTGTCATTCTGATACTATCATCTAATATCTGCTTCATTGGATGTAGCGATTTGACCGACCTCGCAGAGTTAAATAGGAATCCAGATGCTTTCGAAGAAGTAGTTCCAGAGTTCTTGTTTACGAATTCACAGCTAATAGGAGCAGCATTTAATTTTACGAACGGAGCAGACGGACAACATTTTATTTTGGCACAGGCGATGCAACATTTCGCCACCCATAGTGAGGTCCGAGGTACAGGGGACAAGTACTTTAATGAGAGTATGGCGCGAAGCCATTGGGCGATCTATAGTACTTCGCTTATGGACAATGAAAGGGTCATAGAGACAGTAAAGGATGATCCAAATAAAGTTAATATGCTATCTGCCGCGAGAATCTGGAAGACTTATATGTTTCATATCGTAACCGATGTGCATGGAGATGTTCCTTATTCGCAAGCTCTGAAAGTTCTCGACGGTAACATACGACCCGTTTATGATACGCAGGAGGATATTTACCTGAATATGCTGCAAGAACTCGAGGAGGCAGCACTAGCCTTTAATCCAGCGTTGCCAACGTTTGGTAATTCCGACTTGTTCTATGCAGGTGATATTGTTAAGTGGAGGAAGTTTTCGTACTCTTTGATGCTAAGACTTGCTATGCGATTAACAGAGGTAAGACCTGATATTGCTGAAGCCTGGGTCAAGAAAGCCATCACTGGAGGTGTAATCCTAGCGGATAATGAGATCGCAAAGCTTTCTTTTGAGGATGGCCCAATCCCCCACAGCCGAAATCCAAAGGCTGCCGTATTATTGCAGCAGGACTACCAAAACCCACAGGCCGGAATTAGCAACACCCAAGGTGGAAAGTATGCAGAAACGCTCATTGACCACCTTAAAAATACTGGAGATCCAAGGTTAAACGTTATTGCAGTTGTTTGGCTTGATGCCCCAGGAGGTACCGGGTATGTGTATGATACAACCACAGTTTTGCAGAGAGGTATGAAAAACGGAGCTTTCTTTGGAGAGCCTGATGATTTTCAAACTTATTCAGAACCCCATCCCAATACAATTTTAAATTTTGCCAGCCCCATTTTGACGATGACTAATGCTGAAACCCATTTACTTCTTGCGGAGGCATCCTTAAGAGGATGGTATTCGGGGGATGCAAAGGCGGCATACGAGGATGCTGTCCGAGCTGGAATGAGGCAATGGGCCTTATTTGGTGATGAGGGATTTATCTCCGGTGATAAGATCGAGTCTTATGTTAGACGAAACCCCTACTTATCAAACGGAACCTTTGAAGAGAAACTGGAACAAATAAGCACTCAAAAATGGGTATCTTTATTGTTAGATAATTACGAGATATTCGCCAACTGGAGGAGAACAAACTACCCCAGGCTTATTCCCACCAATTATCCTGGTAATATAACCGGAGGTACTATTCCCCGTCGACTTATCATCCCAGATTCTGAAATCGAACTCAACCAGGACGCTTTTTACGCTGCATATAATCGCCAAAATGTAGGGAATCTATTAACAAGTACTGTTTGGTGGGATCCCCAATATCAAAAATAGTCCCTGCATTTAATTTAAACTCAATTGAACATGCTAAAGTCAAAGAATATCAACCTGTGGGGAAACCACGCCAATACCAATCTAATCCTAATAGTTATTTTCTTCTTCTATTCGGCTGGGCTAAATGGGAGTACTCCAACTTATGTACCTGATCCAGGAACGGTTCTCAATGAGATACGGATTACCCGTCAGGTAGCTATACCTATGCGAGACGGCACCATTCTTTATGCGGATATCTACAGACCAGCCAAGCCAGGAAAATATCCTGTGATAGTAACACGGACCCCTTACGGCCTACAACGTGAAAACGTCCATCATGAAAGAATGACAAAGTTTGCTCAGCGAGGATATATCGGAATCGTACAGGATGTTAGGGGCCGCTACGAAAGTGATGGAAAGTGGGAGCCTTTTCGTGACGAAGCGAATGATGGATTTGACACGATTGAGTGGATTGCAAAGCAAGACTTCTCTAACGGAAAAATTGCCACGCAGGGTGGGTCCTATTTAGGACACAATCAATGGGCGGCGGCAACTCAAAGTCCTCCTAGCTTGGATGCAATCTTTCCATCTGTTGCCTCTACAAATTTGTATGCAAACTGGATTACCATGGGAGGTGCATTCAGGTTGAGTTTTAATTATGGCTGGGGGGTAGTGCGCATGCCAAATAGAATCATGCTGCCGCAGTATTGGCACACAGCTACCTATACCCCTGAAGAGCTGACTTATGACAATATCTTGATGCACCTTCCACTGCATAATGGGGATTTGGAGAGTGGAAATTACGCCGTTCAACATTACCGGGATTGGGTGCAGCATGAGAGCTATGATGAATACTGGAGGTCGATAAGTGATGAGGAGCGATTTGAAAAGGTATTGGTCCCTGCGTATAATACTGGAGGCTGGTTTGATATTTTCCTTATGGGAACTTTAAACGGGTATGTTGGTATGAAAAACCGAGGTGGTACAGCGGTAGCCCGGCAGGGCACCAAACTGCTCGTAGGGCCTTGGGGCCATGGACCGGGGACTAAGTTTGGAGATCTTGAATTTGGAGACCATGCCTTTATAGACCTTTTTGAGGAGGAGCTGCGTTATTATGATTTTCATCTTAAAGGAGTGAAAAACGGACTAGATACCGAAAAGCCAGTGAAGATTTTTTACATGGGAGAAAATCAGTGGCGCCAAGAGGACAATTGGCCGATTCCAGGTACCGAGTATAAAGAGATGTATCTTTCAGCAGACGGTCCCGCCAATACCTTGCGTGGTGGCGGCAAACTGTCTTTTGAAAAACCGTCCCAAACTGGTAGTGATACGTACATGTACGATCCAAATCAACCTGTTATGACCTATGGAGGTAATAACTGTTGCGGTACACCCACAGTAGCCGGACCAAAAGATCAACGAACAATTGAACGGAGACACGATGTCTTGGTATACACTTCGGAATATTTGACGGAACCTATTACCGTCGCGGGACCTATAACCATGAAGCTACATGCAGCAACGGACGGTCCAGATACCGATTGGATGATTAAGCTGATAGATGTGTATCCGGATGGTAAATCGTATCCGGTTTCTGAGGGAATTCTTCGCGCACGCTTCAAAGATGGATTAGACAAAATCAATTTTCTAGTCCCCAATCAAGTCTATGAATTTGAGATTGAAATGATGGGTACAGCAAATGTCTTTCTGCCCGGACATCGAATTCGAATAGATATTACATCCAGTAATTTTCCGCAGTTTGATCGCAATCCTAACACCGGAAAACCTTTGGGAAGTGATGCCGAAATAAGAATTGCCAAACAAACCGTCAGGCATGGTGGAGCCACTCCGAGTCATATCGTACTTCCTATTGTCAAAGGTTTTTAAATCTACATCCAATGATTTCAAGAAGAAAACTGTTAAAGAAAATCTCGGCCCTTCCCTTATTGGGAGGGGTATTTGGAGGTAGCTTTTTGCTGCCGGAAAAAGCAACAGCCTCTGTCATCCCGGCCCGAAACCTTATTAAAGAGTTGGGACTACGAACGTTTATCAATGCAGCAGGGAATTATACCACCATGACTGCGTCGCTGATGCCCGCCGAGGTAATGGAAACCATCAATGAATCCTCCAAATATTACGTCATGTTAGATGATGTGCAGGATGCGGTAGGTGAAAAAATAGCTTCTTTATGCCGGTCGGAAGCAGCGATGGTCACCGCAGGCTGTTGGTCTGCGTTGGTTTTGGGAACTGCCGGTGTTTTAACTGGAAAGGATTCTAAAAAAGCTGCGTTGCTTCCTTTTTTGCAAGGAAGCGGCATGAAGTCTGAGATCATTCTCCAAAAATCTCATGCAAATGGGTATCATCACGCACTTACCAATACTGGAGCCACGTTGGTCCTGATCGAAACACGAGAACAATTGGAGGAATCAATAAATGATCAAACGGCTATGATGTGGTTTCTAAATAGAGAAGAACCTCAAGGTTTGATAAAGCACTCAGAGTGGTTAGAGGTAGCAAAAAAACACCACATACCTACCATGAACGATATTGCAGCAGATGTTCCTCCAGTGGAGAATTTATGGAAGTACAACGAAATGGGATATGACCTAGTGGCAATTTCCGGAGGAAAAGCACTCTGTGGACCACAGAGTGCAGGGATACTCATGGGAAAAAAGGATCTAATAGATGCAGCCAGGCTAAATGCACCACCTAGGGGAGGAAATATTGGTAGAGGCAATAAGGTGAATAAGGAGGAAATTCTGGGAATGTATGTGGCCTTAGAGACATTTATAAATCGGGACCATTCTAAAACTTGGGCTACCTGGGAAAAAAAGGTTTCCCATATCGCCAACGCCGTCGGAGACATTCCTGGAATTGTGACGGAGACTTTCGTGCCCGAGATTGCGAACGAAAACCCCACACTCAAAATTTCTTGGGAAAAGGATAAATTCAACCTTACAGGTAAACTTTTGGGAGAAAAAATGCGAATTGGCACTCCCTCTATAGAGACCATTTCATGGGAAAGTGAAGATTATATCCGGATTGGAGTCTTTATGTTGCAGAACGGTGAAGAAAAGATAGTCGCCAAAAAGCTTAGAGATACCCTACTCAAAGCAGTTATTTAGGATGATTTTCTGTAAAATTGAAGAAGGAACATATTCCAACGAATACAGACTGCTACTCATAAAGTAAAAAACTTAAGGGAAACAAAGTCATATTGATTTGGCAATCCAGGTCCCTACCTTGTGCAGGTATGAAACTCTAAATCTATTTGAGACAGGGTTTTATGTATCCACTAATTCCTAGGACCAAAAAAGAATTTAAATAGATGAGTCACCCGATCACAACCTTTTTACCCAAAAGGACTTTCCTTATATCTCTTACGATAGTGAGTGTTTTGCTGATTTCAAAGGTAAACGCCCAAGTTGCCAAAGAAAACCTCCGCCCCGCCGCTATGGGTAAGCGGGGAATGGTTGCGACCGCCAATCCGTTGGCTACTTTGGCCGGACAGGAGATGTTGATCCATGGAGGCAACGCCATGGATGCCATAGTAGCTGCGGCTGCTGCCCTAAATGCCGTGGAGCCGTACATGTCAGGGGTAGCGGGTGTTGGGTATTTGTTGTACTACGACGCAAGGGAAAATAGAACCCGATCCTTGGTGTTTGGGGGGTGGGTTCCGGAGACCTTTGATCCAGAAAGACTTCGGGAAGCGAAGATGGCCGATGACGGAGCGGGACATGGCGCGCTGGAAACGGTGGGTCCAAAAATCGTTGCGGTGCCGGGTAACCTAGCAGGCTGGGATCGCGCATTGACGGACTATGGAACCATGACGTTGGGTCAGGTCTTCGCCCCAGCGATCAAGTACCTGGAAGAAGGGGTCCCTATCACGGAATTTGACCAGGCCATGTGGGAAGGCACCCTACAGCGCGTGCTTCCTCATCGGGAATCGGTGAAAATCTTACTAAAGGACGATCAGTCCCCGTATCGGATAGGGGACTTCTTCACCAACAAACCTCTTGCAAAAACAATGGGTCAGATTGCCGAAAAAGGCGCTGATTACTTTTACAAAGGTGAACTGGCAAAGGAGATTGAAGCTGCCTTCCTAGCAGACGGTGGATTTTTGACCGCAGAGGACTTGGCTAAGGTTCCGGAAAAGGTCAACTGGGTAGATCCTATTCGTATTACTTACAAAGGCTATACCGTGTATAACAATCCCCCACCTGGGATGGGCATCCAACAGCTTCAGACGCTCAAGATCATGGAGGGCTTTGATGTACAGAAAATGGGGCATAACAGCAGCGAGTACCTTGCGCATCTATTGGAAACTATCTTTCTATGCCGAATGGATACGGACAAATACATCGGAGATCCAGATTTCGTGGACGTGCCGGTGGACTTCCTGTTATCGGATGGCTATTTGGATATGCAACGGGAGCTGGTCCGGCAGCGGGTGAAGCAACGCATAAAAGCCGCAGAAACTGCATCCGAGGAGACACTTCCTAGAACTACCTTTGACGGCCAAATTTCTGCGTCCTATCAATATGCCACCACCAGCCTGTCCGTAGTTGATCAATGGGGGAATGCAGCGGTAATCATACAGACTCACGGGGGAGGCTTTGGGTCCGGCTACATCGCCGGAAAGACGGGACTAATCTTTAACAGTGCATTGGATTGGATGTCCAAGGAACCGGGATTGGCCAATAGCGTAGCGCCGGGCAAGGCCGTAGGCTGGTGTGTAGGAGGAATGATGCAGTTTCACAAGAATGGACGACCGGAGTTGATCGTGGGATCACCGGGCAGTTTCGGCATCCTGCAGTCCGTGCCACAGGTCGCCATGAACCACATTGACTTCGGCATGAATATCCAAGATGCCATTAGCGCACCTCGTTTTCGTTGGAAGGATGAACTAGGTTCGGTTCCAGCCACCGAAGCGATCGTTGAGACCCGTGTGGGCGAGCAGGCGCTAAGCGATTTGCGAAAAATGGGCTTTCAGTTGGATACGAGTTTGGGTCCTTGGTCCATGACAGTCGGTGGTGCCCAGGGAATCACCCTAGACCCGGTGACGGGATGGCTAATGGGAGGTGCTGATCCCAGAAGGAATGGATATGCGGTGGGCTGGTAGGTGTATCAGCAGACGGAGTATAATTTGAAGACCATGGATCGCTTTGCGTACATGGCAATGAATGACCACAAAAAACAACACATTTAACATGCGAAAACCCAATCCGTACCAACGAAGAAATTTCATCAAAAAGTCCGCACTTGGAACATCCTTTTTAGCCCTATCAGGGAGCGGCTTCGCTTTATCCCTGGAATCATGGATGCAGCAGCCCAATCAGGCCAAGAAAAAGATCGCGCTAATCGCTAATATTTATCGAAACAGTGCACATGCTGACGTGATTGCTACGAAGATATTTGCAGGAATACCCATGGATGAAGGTATGGTCACTCCGGAGATTCAGATTGTTTCGGTTTGGATTGATCAGATGGGAGAAAACGACACCGGTGTCCGCATTGCGGCGATGAACGGGGCGACCGTCTTCCCTACAATTGCAGAAGCGTTAACCCTCGGCGGGAATACGTTGGCGGTGGATGCCGTGATATACATTGGGGAACACGGAGAGTACCCGAATAGCCGATTAGGGGTGAAGATGTACCCGCGCATGAATTACCTGGATCAGATATTCCGGGTATTCGATGCGTCCAATCGATCGGTGCCTTTATTTACCGACAAGCACTTGGCGTATAGCTGGCTGGATAGCAAGTGGATATATGATCGTGGACGGGAGCTGAACGTTCCGATGATGGCTGGTTCTTCGTTGCCCTTCGCCTGGAGGGATCCAGCCCTGGAGCATCCATTGGGCGCACGCATAACGGAGGCGGTTGCCATTGGCTATGCCTCTTTGGATGCTTATGGATTTCATGTGGCAGAGATACTTCAATGCATGGTAGAGCGTAGAAGGGGAGGAGAGACCGGGGTTCAGAGTGTCCGGGGTATTCGTGGGGCCGAAGTGTGGAATGCGGTAGATTCGGGTGAGATATCCCTTGATTTGGTAGAAGCGGGATGCAATGCGATCCGGAATAAGCACGAGGGAAATATGCGGGAACTCGAAAAAGATCCCCATGCAGTGATCATTCGGTACAAGGATGGGACGAAAGGAGCCATTATGATGCTCACGGGGTATGTGAATTCCGGTTGGGGCTATGCAGCTTTGGAAAATGGCAAGACGGTTGCCACGGAGTTTGTTCTGGACCACAGCATGAGCTATTCTCATTTCAGCTACTTGACACTGAATATTCAGAAGTTTTTTCTGAGTGGCAAGCCCACCGCACCCGTAGAACGTACCTTGATGACAAGTGGGATAATGGATGCAGCCATTCGGTCGCTCGTACTGGATGACGGAAAGACAAGAGACACACCGCACCTGGCCATCACCTATTCGGTAGCGGATCACGAGCCAATACGCCCCACGGCACCGAGGCCCACTGGACAGAGCATCGGTCCTTGGCCGCCAAAGGGCTACGAATTTATCATTCCGGATAGGTTTAAATAGGAAAGTTTTACACGAGTTAGAATGAAAATTAGGTGCCGGCCGGACTGTTTTAAACCGTCTGACTGGTACGTACACCTAAAAACAAAAATCGCTACATGACTTATACCATTGAAGAAATCTCTACCCAATTATATGCTGCGGTTATTTCGGACGCACTTGATAGTCTTGGCTATAGAAATCAGTCTCCCAATGTCCACTTACCGATCACTACGGTGTCCGGAAATATCGTGGGAAGGTGCAAGACCACACTTTGGGCGGACATCTTTCACGAGGACCCCGCGCCGTATGAGTTGGAACTTCAGGCGGTGGATACCTGTATGCCCGGGGATGTCTTGATTGCCGCAGCAGGTGGTTCCCAGCGGTCGGGCATTTGGGGAGAGCTACTATCTACGGCAGCACTGAATAGAGGTTGTGTAGGAGCCATTGTGGACGGACAGGTGAGAGACCTGGCTAAGATGAGAGACCTTGGATTTCCCGTAAGGGCTAAGGGAACCAATATCTATGACAGCAAGAACCGGCAGATGGTAATTAAGATTGATGTGCAGGTAAAGATTGGGACGGTAGTGTTTTCACCGGGTGACTTGGTGTTTTGCGACGAAGACGGTATCGTGGTCGTGCCGCAGGAAATCGAGCAGGAAGCCATTCAGATGGCGATGGAAAAAGTAAACGCAGAAAATGTAAGCAGAGACGAAATCAAAAAAGGCGCGAAAGCGGGCGATGTATACAAAAAATACGGCGTTCTATAGGAGATACCTTATTTTGCAAAAAAATTCCATCCGTTTTTTAGCGAAAAGACCACGATAAGAATATGATATTTCGAATTGGGATTTTGGGTATTTACCACGAGTCAAATACCTTTTTGCAAACTGCTACGGAATGGGAAGATTTCGAAAAGGGGCATCTATTACTAGGTAAAGAAATCGTTGATGAGTACCGAACCGCCTATCATGAGATTGGAGGGGTGGTAGAGGTATTGTCCAACCAAGCGGATGTGGATATGATTCCCATTTTTTATGCAGAGGCCACGCCTGGCGGGAAGATATCCAGTTTGGCTTCCGGCAAATTACTCGGAAATTTGAAGGAGCTTTTGGCAAAAGCCGGTCCGTTGGATGGGCTCATGGTGTTGCCCCATGGGGCAGCGGTAAGTGAGGATTATCCGGATTTCGATGGAAAATGGCTGCGCATGGTGCGGGAGCTGCTCGGTGAGGATATACCTATTGTGGGAACGCTGGATCCTCACTGTAATTTGAGTGAAGAAATGGCAGCTTCGGCAAATGCTTGGATTGCTTATAAAACAAACCCTCATATCGACCAACGAAAAACGGGTAGGGACGCCGCTTTACTTTTACTGGGTATGCTACGTGGCGAAATCAGGCCTGTGATGACTGCGTTGCAAACTCAAGTAGCTATTAGCATCGAAATGCAACATACAGCCTCAGAGCCCTGTTTGGGGCTATATCGTTTGGCGGATGAGGTTGCAGCTTTGCCTAGCGTTCTATCAGTCAGTGTTTTGCTGGGATTTCCGTATGCGGATGTAGCGGAAATGGGAAGCAGTTTCATCGTCGTTACAGATCATAATCCCTCCGAAGCTGCTAGATTGGCAGGCAGGTTGAAATCCTATTTAGAAACCTATCATCACCTGTTTTCCGGCAAAAAGATCGGATTACCTGAGTTGCCGGCCTTGATCGAAAAGGCCGAAAAGCCACTGTTGTTATTGGATATGGGCGACAATGTAGGCGGAGGTTCTCCGGGTGATAGCACGTTTCTGTTGGCCTTTTTGGAAGAAAGTGATTTTGGACGGGGTTTTATGTGCATTTACGATCCGAATGTAGTGGATCAATTTAGCCGGGTTCGTGTAGGCGATAGCTTGACTGTCGAGATTGGCGGCAAGACCGATCGGCTGCATGGAAGCTCGGTTGCTGTTACCGCGGAGTTGGGTGCGATGGTTGACGGGAAATTTTTTGAGTTTGAACCTAGGCATGGAGGGCAAGTATCGTTTGATATGGGACTGACGGCCATTGTTCAAACGACACAAAACAACACGCTGATGCTGACATCCCGGAGAATTGTCCCCTTCAGTTTACAGCAGCTTTTGGCCTTTGGCTTGGATCCAAACAGCTACCAGGTGATCGTAGCGAAAGGAGTTCATGCACCCTTGGCCGCCTATATGAGTGTTTGCAAAGACTTGATTCGGGTAAATACCCCCGGTGCAACGACCGCGGACATGTCCAGCTTACGCTACTCCAATCGAAGGAAGCCCTTGTTTCCCTTCGAACAAATTGGTTGATTCCGTTGCTGTTTTGCTTAGCTAAAGGTTCTGGTAAGGCTATTTAGGTCACACGGTCGTTTTCCTTGGCCGTATTCCAATAGGAGGCTAGGAGCGAAGAGGTGAACCCCATCAAGGGGCCACAGACAGCCGATGCCAGCCCTACGGTGGCGATCTTCCCCATGGTTTTGGCGATACCCGAAACCAAGCCTGCATTTTGCATGCCGGTGGTAATGGCGATGGTGCGGCAGTCCTGTGTTTCCAATTTGAAGAGTTTGGCCGCCCAGTACCCGGTTACATAACCCAGCACATTGTGAACGAGGACAGCGAGCAGTAGCATCATGCCCATGTTTAGTAAACTTTCCTGCCCCGCAGCCATGATGATTGCCACAATCAACACAATCCCGAACATGGACACGTAAGGCATTGCCTTATCCAACCAATCCGATTTTCCGGCAAGGAACTTGTTAAAAAATAGTCCAGCGCCGATCGGGATCAACACAATCTGAATGATATTCCACATCATGGCCATGGGGTTGATTTCGATATATCCTTCCGCCAGAAACTTCATCAAAAAAGGAATGATAAAGGGTGCGATAAGGGTGGAGATGGAGACGATCGTTATGGTCAAGGCGACGTTTGCTTTAGCCAGGTAACACATTACGGGGGAGGCGACCGAGGTCGGGGCACAGCCAAGTAAGATGATCCCTGCGGCTATCTCTTCCGGAAAACCAGTAAGAGACACAATTAGAAACGCCAGCCCGGGCATAAGAGTAAACTGGCATCCAACACCGATAAACACGGCTTTTGGGGATTTTATCAATGCCAGAAAATCTGCCAGCCCCATGGACGTTCCCATGCCGAACATGATTAATTGAATCAGCGGCGTGATCAATTCGGCCGTTTCAAAATCTCCAATAGTCAGGAAAAATTTGGGATAAAAAAGGGCAGCCGAAACTACCGCCAAAATCAATAGGGTAAAGGAAAGCCCCCGAAACCATTTAAAGCCTTTGACCCCAAAAGAGAGAGAAGCCAGTGCTGTGATCAAAAAAGGTCCCGCGGGCCGCAGATTTTCTGATGCAAAATAATACAATGCGAATGCTAGGGAAGCAATCGCAAAACCCAAGGAAAGACGGTATGCACTCGGAGTTTTCAACGGACTGAATACAAATAGAATGTGTTTGCCGTATAATGTAATGTGTTTTTTTCGAAATGTAATCCGAGTACCATACAATAGCTCATTTTACCATATAAGCGGAAAAATTGCGGGAGGCGGACTTTCTTACGGGTTAAAGAAAAACGTATTTCTTTCCTGATGATCGCTACTATTCGGAGAGTTGCCTTATTTTCAAGCCAAGAAGTGCCAAAACTTTCGATGGGTATCAGGATACGGTTCAAGGATAAGATACCATATTTTTTGGCTAACATGATGGACTGTTTCTGTTTTTATCTCCCTTAACTTTAATCTCCAATACAAATCTAACCAATTATGAAACCAAGCATGGTTTATGGATGGCACGGAGAGAAATTCTTCACCGTTCATGGTTCATGCCACTGTAACACAAAGTAAATACCTATGAAAGCAACATTTACCCATTTACAACGAAGCAGCCTGGTTGCCCTTGCGGTTTTCCTGCTGTTTATCTCCGGATTCGTGCCGGAAGCATTTGCCCAGCGGCGGGTCAGTGGATCCGTCCAAGACCAGTCAAACGTAAAATTGCCTGGAGTTACCGTTTTGGCCGTTGGTTCTACTGTTGGTACGGTTACGAATATTGACGGTCAATTCGATTTAACAGTGCCTGCGGGATCGGACAGGTTGTCTTTTTCCTTTATTGGATTTGAAACCCAAACGATTGAAATTGGCTCTCAGTCAGTTTTTAGCGTCACCCTTCGGGAGGACTCCAAAAGCTTGGATGAGGTGGTAGTGACAGCTCTAGGTGTGCAGCGGGAAAGAAAGGAACTCGGCTACACGGTACAAGCTTTGGGTGCGGATGATCTCTTGGCAACCCAGGACAATAATTTTTTGAATGCCCTTAGCGGGAAGCTCGCCGGTGTGCAGGTCAGTCAGAGTGGTTCGCAAATCGGTGCATCTACTCGAATAGTAATCAGGGGGAATGCTTCGTTTGCGGGAAACCAGCCTTTGTTTGTAGTGGATGGCGTACCGATGGATAATACCAGTAGTAATTTGGACGGAAACGGCGGCCGTGATTTTGGAAATGCCATTGCCGATATAGACCCGGAAAATATCGCCTCGCTGACCGTTCTTAAGGGAGCCAATGCAGCGGCATTGTACGGAAACAGAGCAGCTAATGGGGTAATCTTGATTGAGACCAAAAAAGGTAGCAAAGGTCGACAGGGCTTGGGTGTAGAGGTAAGTTCTTCCATGGTGTTTGATCAGCCGGCGTTTTTTATGAATTTCCAAAATGAGTACGGTATAGGTCAGCGGGGAGGAGAGTACGACTGGCAGATGTATCTGCAGAATAACCCAGGATCCAATCTTTCCTACAACGAATACGCCAAGCAGTTTAGCTATAACTACGTCAATGGCATTGGTGGCGGGGTGAACGAAAACGCAACCTCTTGGGGTCCTCGCTATGACGCTGGATTGCTCCTCGACCAGTGGATTAAGGGTCCAAATAGCCCTTGGGTCTCGAATCCCAATAATATTAGAAACAACTATTTCCAAACTGGAACGAACCACGTCAATCAGGTCGCTGTAACGGCTAGTGGAAAAGAAGCGCATGGACGCGTAGCATTTTCTAATAGAACCATGCAGGGTATATTCCTGAATACAGATCAGACCGTTAATACGTTCAATGCAAACTTCTCTCTGAATCCCCACGAGAGGCTGACAGTTGGGTCTACCTTTAACTATGTAAATAGAAAGAGTGACAACATTCCCGAGGTTTCCTACGGATCCATGACTCGCTTGGCTTGGGGAGCGTTTCGGCATATCCCGCTAGATGAAGTAAGAAAAGTATACGAAGAGCATGGAAACGAATTGGGTAGCGGATATAACCTGAATGTGAATAATTTCTTTTATGATTTGGATCAAACCAACTCGTTGAACAGGGAACGTTTCTTCGGAAATATCACGGCTGCCTATGAGATAAACGACTGGTTGGTAGCGAATACCATTGTAGGGCTGGATTATTACAACGAAGAGCGAAAGCTGATTACGCTGTCGCGAACACGGGCAAATATCAATAACCGAAGAGGCGGTCAGTTTTCGCAGTGGGATGAAAACCGGCAGGAATTCAACACCGATATCCGTCTGGATGTAAATAAGGATTTGAATAGTAAACTCAATCTGATTGGTCTGGTAGGTGGTAACTTCAGGTTAAACAAGTTTAACAGCATGTTTCTTAGCGCGCCGGATTTGATCGTGCCGGATTTATTTAACATCGGAAACGTACGGGGTACACCCGGGGTGGGCATGATCGACTACCGCAAAGAAAACTACAGTATCTACTCTTCAGCAACGTTGGGATATGACGGTTACCTCTTTTTTGGTGTGACAGCACGAAATGATTGGAGCTCTACACTTCCCGAGGCCAACAGATCCTATTTTTACCCTTCTGCCAACCTGTCCATCAGCTTGACCGATGCGTTTGATATTGGTTCTAAGAACTTTAACTACATGCAGTTTAGAACCAGTTTGGCCCAAGTGGGTGCAGATACGGAGCCCTATCAATTAATGGGTACCTACAGTACTTCCCTTTTCAACAACGTGGCGCTCTTTAATTCTCCGGCGGTGCGGCCTCCGGCCAATTTGAGACCGGAAATGACTACCTCATTTGAGGTTGGTGCCGATTTTAGGTTCTTTAGCGACCGACTTTCATTCGATGCGACTTACTATCGGCAGGTGACAGAGGATATGATCTTGAATGTTCCCACTGCCCGTTCTACCGGTTTTGCTTCCCAATTGATCAATGCAGCTAAGATTGAGAATACCGGTATAGAATTGATTGTGAGGGGACTGGTGATGCAAAAGGGCAGTTTTAGTTGGAATAGTACGGTAAACTGGGCAAGGAATAGAAGCTTGGTAGCCGAACTTTACGAAGGCTTGGACAACATTACCATAAGCCCCGGTTTTGGCGGTGCGCGATTGGTGGGCACACCCGGACAGCCATGGGGTGATATTAGCGGATTGCCCTTTGTCAGGGACAATGCTGGCAATATTGTTATTGCACCCAATGGTACCCCCGCAACTACCAATCAGCAGGAGATTTTGGGTAACGTCACACCAAACTGGATAGGTGGATTGCAGAACACCTTTACGTACAAAAACTTCGTTTTCGGAGCATTGTTGGATGGCCGTGTGGGCGGGGACTTCTTTAGTGGGACCTACTGGCATTCCTTTCCGACCGGTGCATTTGTGAACACGGTACAAAATAACGTTCGGGCAGAGGGTATCGTGGTACCAGGCGTGAAAGGAGACGGTTCACCAAACGACGTAAGGATTTCGGCCCAAGACTATTACAATGGCGCCTGGGTATGGAATAACCACGAGTACTCTATCATCGACGGTTCCTTTTTAAAACTTCGCGAGTTAACCTTTGGCTACACGCTTAGAGCATGGAAATTTCAAAACATGAACTTCTCTGTATTTGGTAGAAACCTAGCCATCCTGCACCGAAGTGCGAAGGCAAAAGAATTGGGACTGGATCCTGAGGCCGCTGCCCAGATGGGTGGAGGAGAGCGAGGTACTGGATTTGAAAATTTCATGGCGCCTACCACCAGGTCTTACGGGTTTAACATCAGGCTGAATTTCTAATTCGCTTATGTTTTCAGCATAAACGGTTTAGACATCTTGCCTATCTAAAATGAATTAACTATGAGAAGTTATAAAAACAATTTCATTCGAGCATTCTTCTTTTGCTCCTTATTGATCTCCACATCCTGTATGGATAGTTGGACAGAAATGAACATCAATCCTAACCAACCCTCTGTTGTTCCGGCTACCACCATATTTGGCTCCGGCATGACGGTGACGGCGGGTCAACTATTTGGAGAGCGGATCGGTATCTATTACGCCGGCACTTGGTCTGGACAGTTGGCTGCTATTGGCGCGGGAGATTATGAGTTTAGGGTGGACATCAACAATGGACAGTGGGACAACCTATACCGTGCGATGGCGTATTTTGCTGACGCGCGCAGAAACGCCTTAAGGGAAGGCAATACCAATCTTGCTGCTGTTTCCCTGATTATGCAGGCCTACACCGCCCATCAGGTGTCCGATATGTGGGGAGATATTCCCTACTCGGAGGCATTTAGACTACAGGACGATGACATCCTAAATCCCCGCTTTGACACCCACAAGGAGGTATATACCCATATTCTTAATGAATTGGAAGAAGCCCAAGGTTTGCTAAGCGCATCCGGCCCGGCCATCGGAGAGGGGGACTTCCTATATAGGGGAGACATCATGAAATGGAGAAAATTTGCCAATTCCATCCGTTTGCGGGTTGCCATGCGCATGTCTTTGGTAGAACCTGCTGCTGCAGCGCAGGTGCTAGGCCAAATATTCGGGAACCCTTCTGCTTATCCAATTTTTGAGAGCAACGCCGACAACGCGTATTTATGGTGGCCAGGTATTGCAACCAACAACTTGGAGCCTTGGAGGGCCCGATTGGGGGTGCCAACGAATAAGCAGGACCAATACCGCACAAACCACGACCTGATCCAGCCCATGTCTGATCTAAACGACCCTCGTCTACCCGTTTACGCTGATCTCAACCTGAATGGTTTTTTCAACGGATACCGAATGGGCATTGGCCAGACAGGTTTTCCCCTAAACAACAACCAAAATGTATCCCATATCGGCAACAGGTTCGGTTACGATGACAGGGGATTTTCACCGTTCATGCACGCAGCGCAAGTTTGGTTCATTCGTGCAGAGGCACTGGAGCGGGGGTTGATATCTGGAGGTAGCGCACGGGAAGCCTACGAGCAGGGAATACGTGTTTCCATGCAGGAAAACGGCATTTCCACCGAAGCTGCAAACGCATACCTACTGGAACCTGAAGTCGCATGGGGCGCCGGTACTAATTCAAATCTGGAAAAAATCCGGATGCAAAATTGGTTGAGCCTTTATAAGCAAAGTGTGGAGGCCTGGGCGGAGGTCCGAAGGACGGATGTGCCAAAGTTAGTGAATGTAACCAACGACTATGCCATGAGCCACAACCGTCCTCCATTTAAAATGGCTTATCCTGCGAATGAAATTGCGTTCAACGAAAATTTTCCAATCGACCGGGTTGTTGAAGTAGATATTTTCTATGGAAAGCAACTTTGGTGGGATACCCGAGAAGGGGTATTTTAAAAAAAACATACCGTCGTGTGTTCAATACGGGTTTTGGGATTATCCCAAAACCCGTATATTTCTATATCAAAAGACCGACTTATGATGCTTGATTTTCCAAGATATGTATTGATTTTATCCGTGTTATTCGTGACGGTAATACTGCCAGCGCGTTGGTTTTCCATCTCTGAATTGCCTATGGTGGACGGCAGCGCTGAAATATCCAAAGGAGGTAATGGGTTGCATGGCTACATAGGATATCAAACGCCCCGCCGCCCCGATGGATTTGGTGCCGGCATTGGTTTTTATACGGCGGTGTGGCCATTAGTGGAAAAGCCGCTAGCGGGATTTCAAATAGGATTACCAGGGAACTGGATTACTCCGGACAATCCGGACAATAAAGATATTCCTTGCTGCCCCGAGGGGACCATTGCCAGAACTTGGGCCCCTAGAGGACCCACTTGGTCCAGTGTGTTTCAGACACAAGAGGGAGGTCTGGGTTATTGGAGAGGAAATCGGTACCATTACGGTTCCCCCAAGTTCAGCATGAACGGTGTGCCGGATTGTTACAATTCAGAGATTGCGTCTCCTGGATGGCCGTTCTTTTATAGGGCAGAGGCATTGCCAGAAGAGCAGTTGGGCATTGCCCAATTGAGCAGCCGGATACTCGTGCCACCGGATGGAATCACCTTTGAAGGAGACCTTCAGGGTAAGTTCCTTGGCTACACCCATATGGCCCTGCCCCTTACCGAGGCAAAACCGGGACCACCGGCCACGGGAGATCACAGTTGGACGCTCTTTTTAAATGCTGAAAACTTCAAAGGTCCTGTGGCATTTTATATTCCTGAAATGTGGAGTCGTCTGTCCAAGGATTACCCAATCATTGAAGGCATGGGCCTGGATGCCCGCGAAGGCATCATGGGTGGAGGAGGTGCCATGGAAATCAATACCGTACCGTCATTTGAGTGGACGGACGAAAATGGCGAAGTATACGTTAAAATTCCCCGTCTACAATTTCCGTTAGATGAAAACGGCCGGTCGGTATTGGTTCAGGATGTGACCTATTACTCCAAAGACGCTTTGTTCAATTGCCTGTTGGAGTGGAAAAAATCCGGAAAGACTTACTCGGGTAAATTCGATGAAAATCATGCATGGAAACCAACACTTAGCCCTAGACCCATCAAATTGGATCAACGGGATGCTAAGGAAAATGCGCAAAAGGACCTAACCAATCTGGATGGGGTTTTTGAGACCATTACCACGGATTCCAATGCATTTGGGCTGGCCTGGAGGGATAATCCTTATGCCGAAGCGGGGCATTTCCCCCAGTATTTTAAACAGCATGGAAACGAGCGGGTACCTGTTCGATTGGATGAAGTACCGAAAGCCTTGGCGCAGATGGAGTTTCCCGGAGCGGAAACCGAAGCACAGTACATAAACTGGCGAAATGGCAATGAAATAGTGAAGGGGAACTTTATCATCGAAAAGGAGGCTCCGTATTCCACGCCGAGTACCGGAGGCTGGGTAAGCCCAGGTCCCGCATCGGAGGCCTTTACTGCCCTACTGAAAGATGGGTCCATGGTTACCTACAAATGGTATCGTTTTGTGGATCAGCCTTCCTTTCAGCATTTGGGTTGGTCGGATGCGGAAAAAAAGCGTCTTCAGGCTTTTGTGGAGCAGTTACATCGGTATTGGAGCATCGATCAGGAATATATGGCGCCTCCTTCAACAGGAAGCCTCGTAGCAATAGATCCGGCATTGATCGTAACTCCGCCGGCAGGTATGGAGTATGGCTACGTACCTATTGTCGTACGTCAAGAAAAAAGGTTGCTCAGTGAACACTGAAATTTCAAACCGAGCGACACAAACAGATCTTTCTGACTTGCATGCAGGTTGGATACTAGGGTTTTTCTGGGCAGTCGCCCAGTTCGCCTGTCTATTTCCAATTGCGGTAGTCGCAGCGCCTAGCAACGAAGATAGACCCAATATTTTGATTGTATTAGTCGACGACTTGGGTTATGGCGATTTGGGGTGTTACGGACATCCGATCATGAAAACTCCCCATTTGGATAGGTTTGCGCAAGAGGGGGTGAGGATGACGGACATGCACTCTGCTGCAACCGTTTGCTCACCGGCCCGGGCTGCACTACTTACTGGCAGGAATCCTTATCGTAGTGGATTTTACAACATTGCTGGTTTTTTTGGCACCACGTTGCAGCGAGAAGAAGTAACTTTGCCACAGCTGCTAAAGGAGGTGGGATATGAAACAGCTTTCTTTGGCAAGTGGCACCTATCCCGTTTAGAGTCAGAAACTGAGCTATCGGTCAATGAAACCGGGTTCGATTATTCGCTGGCTACCTCGGTAAACGCCTTTGGGACGGGGCCTAGAAACCCGGAAAAATTTATCCGCAATGGTCAGCCCACTGGAGCTCTTGAAGGATGGTATATTGATATCATTTCCGATGAAGCCATGGAGTGGATTTCCAATAAGCGGGATGACTCTAAGCCGTTTTTTATGGTACTTTCAAGTCACGAACCGCACACACCCATTGATCCGCCGGCGAGCTTTAAAGCGATGTATCCTGATCTTACCGAAGAACAGGTTCTAGCACTAGGTCATTATGGAGGTGTAACACGTCCAGATCAAATAGACTTGGAAAACCTCCGGGAGTATTATGGGACTGTTTCCCAACTGGACGCGACGTTTGGGAGATTGATGGAATTTTTAGAGGAGGAGGATTTGGCAGCAAATACCCTTGTGGTGTTTACCAGCGATAATGGTCCGGAATACCCCGTTACTTTTGAGGAATCAAAGGGAGCATGGGAGGACCCATTGCGTGATAAATGCTATGGCAGTCCGGGCACGCTTCGTGGAATGAAGCGATTTCCGTACGAGGGAGGCCACCGTGTCCCTGGAATTGTGCGTTGGCCCACTCGAATTCCTGCAGGAACAGTAAGCGACAAGCTATTTAACGGCACCGATTTTCTACCGACGCTGTGTGCGTTGGCAGGATCACCCCTACCTGAAGACCGAAATATAGACGGAGTGGACGCATTCAATGCATTTTTGGGTAGAGAGTATTTGCGGCCAATTCCTGCGGCATGGTTCTTCTTGCTAGATGCTTCCCATATGCCAGGGATGGCCCAGATGGCGATGAGGGTAGAGGAATATGTTTTGGTAGGTAAGTTTTCCCCACGAATGAGTGAAAATTTACCAGCAGAGGCTGGAACGTTTCCTGTCGTGGATTGGCTAAAGACGACGGTTCCTGTGGAGTTTGAGCTATTTGATATCCAGCAGGACCATGCCCAGCAAGTAGATTTGTCGCATTCGGAGCGAGAACAACTATTGCATTTGATTCCCCAGATGCAACGATTGTGGTTGGATATTCGAGATGAGGGACCTTGGTGGGGCAGATTGTCGGAATAATAAATTAATTTAACGGTATAGAAATTAAGTGTATAAAATTTGTAATGGTAAAACTAACTTTAAGTTTGATACGTGTAGTTGCTTGCTTCGCTTTGTTGGTTTCGGTCGCGGTACTGGTAGCATCCTGCGGTAAGGGGTCGGAGACGGACAAGGGTGAATCTGAGTCAGTGGGTAACTTTATTTTATCTATGGCAGACCTTCCGGATTATGAACGGGATATAGACCATAAAACCCTATTGGAAGGCCTCACCAATCGACAGGATGAAGCCCTTCGGGTGGGTGATTATATTTACAACAACAATTGCTTCAATTGTCACGGTGATGCGGATCAGGAAGGTTCGATCCCCACAGCGTTTAAGTTTTGGAATGAAGCATTCAAAGTTGGGAAGGATCCCTACTCAATGTATCAAACGCTCACCCGGGGTTACGGTTCCATGCCTCCCCAAACCCATCTGACGCCGTTGGAAAAGTACGATATTATCTACTATATCCGTGAACGATTTCTTAAAGAAGACAATCCGGACCAATATACGGAAATAAATGATGCTTACTTGGCGACGCTTCCTGAGGGAACCAATACCGGCCCTTTGCCGGGTGCATTTCATCCTTGGGCGGATATGGATTACGGAAATTTCCTGATTAATACCTACGAGCTTGCCGGACAGGATGCCCCGGTACGTCCCAGGTCAGGAGGTACACCGGCACCTCTACCGGACGAGGATTTTTCATATGCAAATTTTGCCTATAAAGGTATTGCCGTGCGATTGGACGAGGGAACGGGAGGCGTCGCAGCCGGAAAGGCATGGATGGCCTTCGATCACGATCTGATGCGAGTGGCCGGGGCTTGGACCGGAGAGGGCTTTATCGATTGGGAAGGAATTCTGTTTAATGGCAAACACAATATTTCACCCCGCACCATCGGGGATTTGCATGTAGAGAGTAAAACCCTTCCAGGATGGGCCCACCCCCAATCTGGAAGCTTTGACGACCCCAGGTTTACCGCAAGAGACGGACGTAAATTTGGCCCACTACCCCGTGAGTGGACACAGTACAAGGGCCTTTACCAGTACGGAGATAAGGTGGTGGTGTCCTACACCGTAGGAACAGCCAAGGTATTGGAAACCTTTGGGTTAAGGCATTTGGGTGATGAACTAGTATTTGTGCGGGAACTCGAGCTTACAGGTGTCGAGTCTCCATTAATGATGATGGTGGCAAAAGCCGGTACTGCTGTGGCCGTTGTGGGTGGCGGTACCGCATTGACAACCAACGAGGAAATGGTGGCCTTGGAAATACAGCCTGCAAGTAATCGAAGGATTACCGTCCTCATGGGTAAGCCCGGTCTGGGAGGACTGGATGAGCTAGCCAAAAACTGGGGGCAACAGCAATCTCTACAGGCCTACACAAAGGGATCCTCGGGTAGGTATCCACAGAAACTAACGACCAAAGCAATCGTGGGAGAACAGGATGGACCTTTTCAGGTGGACATCTTGAACCCACCTTTTGATAGCCCATGGAAAAACCAATTTCGGCTGAGTGGCATAGATTTTTTCAGTGATCCGAATAAAGGAGTGATTTGTTCTACAGACGGAGATGTGTGGTTGGTGGAGGGTTTCACCAAAACGCCTTCCACCCTTACGTGGCAACGTATCGCTTCCGGATTATTTCAACCCCTAGGGGTAAAGGTGATCAAGGGAGAGATTTTTGTTACTTGCAGGGATCAGATCGTACGTCTCCATGATTTCAATGGAGATATGGAAACCGATTTTTACGAAAGTTTCAACAGCGACCATCAGGTGACAGATCATTTCCACGAGTTTGCCATGGGCCTTCAGACGGACGATGAAGGAAACTTGTATTATGCCAAAAGCGCCCGCCATGCCAGGGAAGCGTTGGTTCCGCAGCATGGCACCTTGCTGAAGGTAAGCAGTGACGGGAAAAAGACCGAAACCATTGCTACCGGTTTTAGGGCTGCGAATGGCGTTTGCCTCAACCCGGACGGTACCTTTATCGTCACGGATCAGGAAGGACATTGGAATCCGATGAATCGGATTAACTGGGTAAAAAAGGGAGGTTTCTATGGAAATATGTTCGGCTATAATACACCTCCGGATAGCTCAAATACAGGTATGGTGCAGCCCTTGGTTTGGGTAGAGCGGGACATCGATCGATCCCCCGCGGAACTGCTGTGGGTGGACAGTAAAAAATGGGGTGCACTCAACGGCAAGTTACTGAACCTTTCCTACGGCTACGGCAAGATATTCGTGGTTCCCCATGAGAAAGTAGGGGGACAATATCAGGGCGGCGTGTTTGAATTGCCGATCAAGCGTTTTGCAACCGGAATCATGCGCGGACGCTTTAATCCAGGCGATGGGCAGCTGTATGCCTGTGGACTCTCTGCGTGGGGTTCCTCTCAACCACAGTTGGGTGGCCTTTATCGGATACGGGTTACTGATCAGCCCATGCATATTCCGGTTGACATCAAAGCGGAAAGATCGGGTGTCGTATTGACTTTCTCCGAAAAATTGGATCCGGCCAGTGTACAGCAAGTAGCCAATTATACCGTGAAAACCTGGGATCTGCTACGATCCAGAAAGTATGGCTCCGGACACCACAACGTCAAAGAATTATCGGTGTCAAAAGCCGAACTGATGGAAGATGGCAAGACGCTGAAGCTTTACCTGCCGGAAATCCAGCCCACCTGGGTTATGGAGATTGACTTTACCCTTTTGAATGATAGAGGCTCTGAGGTAAAGGGTTTGATCCAAAATACCATTCATACATTGGGGGAAGTTTAACCCTAAGGTAGATTTTGGAGTTAGTCCGAGAATAGTTGATCAAGCACAAAAAAGAGCGAATAGTTGTATGGAATACCTATTCGCTCTTTTCTCAATGTTACCGTTTGCAGCTCCTGGAGCTTATAGCAGCAGTGGTTAGCAGCTCTTGTAAAACTGCTGCTGTCCCAGTCTTTTTTCGATTTCCTTGGCAGTTTTTGTGATAGACAGACCGCCTAAGTTGGTACATCTAAGCGTATTGGGGATACTCTTACCTACTATATACATTGTCTCGATTACTTCGTCCAGTGGAATGAGGTGGTCGTAGTGGGCGAGGGCCATATTGGCGCAGGAAAGCGCGTTGGATGCTGCCATGACATTTTTGTTCAAGCAGGGCGCTTCCACGCGGTTGCCAATTGGGTCGCAGATCATGCCTAAGGAGCTTTGCAAAGCCATGGATGCAGCAGACAAGCTTTGGTTTAGATTTCCACCTGCCAAGCCTACGATAGCTGCTGCAGCCATGGAAGATCCGGAGCCACATTCTGCCTGGCACCCGCCGACCTCGGCAGCGAATGTGGAATGTGCTGCAATAAATATCCCAATCAGTCCGGCTACCATCAGTGCTTTTACGGTTTCTTCATTTGAGAGACCCAAAGTGTCTGCTACGGCCAATACCGCTCCGGGCATGGCACCGCAGGAACCAGCTGTTGGCGCTGCCACGATCACTCCCATAGAACTTTTTACTTCCATGATGGCCGAGACGTACATGATTATTTTGTTCAATACTTGCCCATCCACCAACTTTTTTTCTTCCATCATGGATTTGAAAGTCACCGACTGTGGCCCCAAAATACGGTCTTCAAAAGAAGTCCCCGCCAGTCCGGTCTCCACGGCATTTTTCAGTATAACCCGTATTTCCTCCATCTTGGCTAAAACTTCTTCCTCGGAAATTCCTCCCCGTATACTTTCGTACCGAACGGCAAGTTCCCAAAGGGATAAATTTTCCGTTTCGTTGTAGGCCAACATCTCTTCGCAGGTTATAAAGGGAACTTGGAGGTCCTTCCGTGCCCGTATAGGCAGAACAGGTTTGATTTCCTTTACTTCGTTTCCTTCCGCCAAATTGGTGATTTTATCTAAGATTGAAGGGTTTAGGAACTGCTGGGATTTGACTTCTATAAATGATTTTTTTCCCTGTCGAAGGTTCAGTTCATCGAAGGTACATGTGTCCTCAATGAACTTGATCAACGGTTCGGGATGATCGGTATATATCAAGGTTACGAAAAAGTCTCCGGCCAGAGAAACCGCTGCCCCGTCGATTTCGGTGATTTCGATCATGCCACCTCCAGTTGAAATCCCGATTACCTCGTGGGATTCCCAAGGGTTTTTCAAGTTGATCTTATAGGTATTGGGGTGCTCTGCACCAATATCGCGGATATGTATGTCGCATTGAATGCCAGCAGCCCCCAAGTGCATCTCCGAATGAAGGAGCCGTTCATCGTAGGCTTCCCAGCCTAGAAAACCCCCAAAAAGTCCCATGTCAGATCCTTGATCTTTGTGGGTAGTGGCCAGCGACCCGTTGGGGTCGAACTCAATCTCAATCTTGGAAATACTGCCTGACATCAGGTCGTGGCAAAAACGACCGATCCGCAAGGAAGCAGCACAGTGGGAACTGGATGGACCCCGCATCACAGGGCCTACGACGTCATTGAATATGCTTGGGTAACTCATGAATTGTCTCGTTTAGTATCGTTAGTTAAAAATAAGGCTTATGGCGCCATAAACACTTTCAAATTTTAGCCAATTTGTATACTATCTTATCATTTCAGTCTTTTTTTGTATACTTTTTTGCAAACATTCAAATTATTCGGTTAACTTGATGCATCGGATTATTTCTCCGTAGTTATGATTCATCCTACGTTATGCAGCCACTATACTTTAAAGTACCTAGATTAAAAGAAGAAACGGTTAGGGTTGAATGTTGGGATCTTGACAGTTTTTTTGAGCCGGTCCATTTCCACGAGGAATTTCAGATCACTTTGATCCTTCAAGGAGACGGGGCTTTGTTTGTTTCGGAAAGTATGGTCCCCTTTAAAAAGGGGGAAATCTACCTGTTGGGGAAGAATTTGCCCCATGTATTTCGCAATAAGGAGTTGGATTTTCTTACCGGACGCAGCAAAAAAGTTCAGGCAATCTCTGTGTTTTTCAATCAGGATGTGCTGAAAAATATACTGACCGATATTCCAGAAGCCTATGCCATTCAGAAGTTGGTCGATTCATCGATATATGGGATCAAAGTGTCCCAACAAAAGCAGGATGTTGTAGGTCAGCAACTAAAGGCACTGCCAGATAAGAAGCCTTTTGGTAAAGTGCTGGGTCTGTTGGAAATTTTGGAGTTGATATCCAAGGACAACAACTTGGATTTTGTGTCTTCCCTTGGGTTGCCGATTCACTCGGTGCAGGAAAATCTACCTAAAATAAACGTAGTGTTTGACTATGTACGGAACAACTACAATGAAAAAATCACCTTGAAGGAAGTTGCAGCCATGGTGAATATGTCACCAACTGCCTTTTGTAGATATTTCAAATACAAAAGCCAGAAGACCTTTTCAAGATTTTTGATTGAAGTGAGGATCGCTAACGCCTGTAGACTGTTGTGCCAGGATGATTTAAATACTTCGGAATGCTGTTACAGTTCCGGTTACAATAATTTGTCAAACTTCCATAAACATTTTAAGAGTGTGACGGGGATGACACCGTTGGAATTCAGAAATAGCTTAACCAAAAATCCGGATTGACGACAATCATCTGAGCGAATTCTTAACGAGACGTTGTTATTCTTTTACAGCCAGCCTCGAGAAGGGTATTGAGGATTTTTCGACTGCGGATTGATAAAACACATCACAACGTTAAAATATCACATGATTTGGATAAAATTATGGAATAGTTCATCGCGTCGATTCAGCTAACTTTATACCATGTTCTAGTGACCGCTCCTTTGGGAGTGGTCTATTTATCTTCTTTTAATATAGTACAACCGATTAGTAGCTTCATGAAAGGATTTCTGATACTGATACTTACTGCCATTTTTCAAATTGCAAGTTTTTGTGTGGCGTACTCCCAGTCCGAGCTTAGACTGGAGGATATTTTCGCAAACGGTACCTACAATCAGAACCGGTTTGGTCCCATTCGCTGGATGAAGGACTCCAAGGGTTACTCAAGTATAGAGACAAATGCCGAGGTAGGCGGTGACGACATGGTGATTTACGATGCCCGCACGGGAAGGCGCTCGGTGTTGGTGTCTGCCCAGGACTTGATCCGGGTAGGGGCTTCTTCCCCCTTAAAAATCGCAGATTATGAGTGGTCTGAGGATAATACCAAGCTATTGATCTTTACCAATACGCGAAAAGTATGGCGTTATCACACGAGAGGAGACTATTGGGTGATGGATGTCGCTACCAAGACGCTTCAACAACTTGGTAAGGGTTTGCCATCGAGTTCCTTGATGTTTACCAAATTTTCACCCGATGCCACCAAGGTGGCTTACGTAAGTGAACACAATATCTTCGTGGAGACGTTGGCAGACGGGAAGATTGTCCAGTTGACCTACGATGGGAGTGATGTAATCATCAACGGGACATTTGACTGGGTGTATGAGGAAGAATTGAACTGTCGCGACGGGTTCAGGTGGAGTCCGGATGGAGAAAGCATCGCCTACTGGCGTTCAGATGCGAAGGATGTGGGCACTTTCTACCTGATCAACAATATAGATTCCATTTATTCCAAGCCCATTCCATTGCCTTACCCCAAGGTGGGGGAGAAGCTATCCTCCGTTAAAATCGGAGTGGTGTCTGCTAGCGGTGGGGACACTCGGTGGTTTGATTTTCCGGGAGATCCTCAGAATAACTACTTGGCCAGGATGGAGTTTATTCCCGAGTCCCGAGAGATTATGGTGCAGCAGCTTAACCGCAGGCAAAACACCAACACGGTATGGGTAGGAGATGTGGATAGCATGGGTTTGGTAAAGATACTGGAAGATACCGACGAGGCGTTTTTGGATATTCACGATAATATACAGTGGTTGGACAATAACAACTATTTCACCTGGACCAGCGAGCGTGATGGATGGCTACATCTTTATAAAGTATCCCGCGATGGAAGTTCCTCTACGTTGATAACAAAAGGTGATTTTGATGTGGTTAGGATCAGTCACATTGACCCAACGGGAGGCTATGTGTATTTTATTGCTTCTCCAGAGAATTATACTCAAAGGTATCTTTACAGAAGTCCGCTAACTAAACCTGGAAAAGCAGAGCGTATCACCCCTGCTGAATATCCTGGGCAGCACGCCTATCAGATTTCGCCGGATTCCCGATATGCCATACAAACCTTTCAGAATGTCGATACACCTCCCCTATATTCCGTTGTCAGTCTCCCTAATCATCGTTTACTCCGTGTTTTGGAGGACAACCGTGAGCTAAAGGAGAAGTTCACGGCATTAAGGCTCAATCCCAAAGAATTTTTCAAAGTGGATATTGGGGAGGTTGTATTGGATGCTTTTATGATTAAACCTCAAGACTTTGATTCGTCTAAAAAGTATCCTTTGCTATTTTACGTGTATGGAGAGCCCGCAGGTGCTACCGTGCAGGATAGTTGGCAGAACGGAGATCTCTGGCATCATTATATCGCTCAGCTGGGGTATGTGGTTATAAGCATCGACAATCGGGGCACTAGGACACCCAGGGGCAGGGATTGGCGCAAGTCCATTTACGGACAAATAGGCATACTTGCCTCTGAGGACCAGCACAAGGCTGCCCAAAAGATTTTTGCTACCTATGATTTTATCGATTCCGACCGGGTAGGGATGTGGGGATGGAGCGGTGGAGGCCAGATGACGCTTAATTGTATGTTTAGGTACCCGGAAGTCTATAAGACAGGTATTGCTATCGCCTTTGTTTCCGATCAGCGCTTGTATGATGCTACGTATCAGGAGCGGTATATGGGGCTGTTGGAGGACAATGCGTGGGGATACAGGGAGGGATCACCGCTGCACCATGCAGAAAATCTCCAGGGTGACCTGCTGATCATGCATGGCACCGCCGATGACAACGTGCACTATCAAAGCTTTGAAATGCTGGTGGATAAACTGATTAAACACAATAAGATGTTTTCCATGATGTCTTATCCTATGCGGGCTCATGGAATCAACGAAAGGGAAAACACCTCCCTCCACTTACGCGAGACAATGACAAAATTTTTGCTGGAGAAGCTACCAAGTGGAGGTAGGTAGCATATTCTACAGTTTAAATACCCCAAAGAGTAACTAACTTAAACCGATTCGATAAACACAAATTTTAAAGCTATGTTAAAGTGGAAGGGAGTTTTTCCGGCAATAACTACGAAGTTTACGGCTACCGATAAGCTTGATATTGGAATGTTCTTGAAGGGGGTAGAGGCGCAATTGGAGGCAGGTGTAGACGGGATTATTTTGGGAGGCAGCCTGGGCGAGGCCAGCACGCTAACGGATTACGAAAAGGATGTATTGGTAAAGGAAACGGTCGATTTGGTGGCCGGCCAGGTTCCTGTAGTACTGACTATCGCCGAGCAATCGACCAAAAAGGCGGTTCAATTGGTGGAGCAGGCGGCTGATTCCGGGCTGGCCGGATACATGGCGCTGCCACCTATGCGGTACAAAGCAGATGAACGGGAGACCGTGGCATTTTTTACCGAAATAGCGGAAGCTACTGACCTCCCAATCATGATCTACAACAACCCAATCGACTACAAGATCATGGTGACCTTAGACATGTTTGAAGAGCTGGCACAGTGTGAAAATATCCTTGCCGTCAAGGACTCAACGAGGGATTTGAACCAGGTGACCAAGATGAAAAACCGCTTTGGGGATCGATTCAAAGTGTTCGGCGGCGTAGATCCTCTTGCGTTGGAGAGTTTGGTGCTGGGCGCTGATGGATGGGTGGCCGGCTTGGTATGCGCTTTTCCCAGAGAGACGGTTGCCATCTACCGATTGGTCAAAGAAGGCCGTATTGCCGAAGCGTTGACAATCTACCGATGGTTTTTCCCCTTGTTGGAGTTGGATATTCACCCCAAGTTGGTCCAGTACATTAAATTGGCAGAAGTGGCTACCGGACTCGGAACAGAATATGTACGTGCACCTCGTTTACCACTTATTGGAGAGGAGCGTCGGGAGGTCTTGAAAATCATCGAGGAATCGTTAATTTCGCGACCGGAGTTACCGGTTTGGGACAAGACTACAGTAGAGGCTGTATCAAAATCCTAAGGATTGAGCACCTTTTAACCAATCACCTATGAATCGCTTTCCAAAGGAGGTTTACATAGCGCGCAGGCAGAAGCTGAAGCAACTGATGGGCACTGGCGTACTGCTGTTTTTGGGCAATGAGGAGAGTTCCATGAACTTCAAAGACAATTGGTACCCCTTTCGGCAGGATAGCACGTTTTTGTACTTCTTTGGATTGGATATGAGTGGCCTGACTGGTATCATTCACGTAGACGAGGACCAAGAGGTGATTTTTGGGGATGATATCAGTACAGAGGATTCGGTTTGGTTTGGCACCCACCCGGCACTGCAGGAACTTGCGGATTCGGTGGGTGTAGATCGTACCCGGCCCAAACGCGATGTGGCTGAGGTCCTGAAAGATATTCCCCTGGAACACGTACATATTCTTCCTCCATACAGGCCGGAAAACCTGCTGAAATTGTCGGAGTGGCTGGGGATTTCTACCGCTGCCGTTTCTCAGCAGGTGTCGGAGGGGTTTATCCAGTCGGTGGTTGCGTTGAGGTCTATCAAGGCGGAAAGCGAAATCGAGGAAATTTCCCGGGCGGTAGACCTTTCTGTCAGGATGCACAAGGCGTTGATGCGCGAGGCCCGTGCCGGTATGTATGAATATGAATTGCTCGGCTTGGTATTGAAAGAGGCCGCCTCTGGTGGAGGATCCGTATCCTTTCCGCCCATCATCACTACTCGGGGTCAGATTCTGCACAACCACGACTATTCCCATCAGTTGCGGGAAGGAGGTATGTTATTGGGAGACTTTGGAGCCGAGTCAGCGATGCATTATGCCGGAGATATTACCCGCACCATTCCCGTAGGAAGCGTTTTTTCCTCCCAGCAAAAGGAAATTTATCAGATGGTGTTGGATGCCTATCAGGTGGCGGTACAGGCCCTGCGGCCAGGGGTGTTTTTTAAAGATGTACACTTACTGGCCTGTCGAACTTTGGCAGAGGGGCTAAAATCCATTGGACTTATGAAGGGTGATTTGGACGAGGCCGTGGTCCAAGGGGCCCATGCTTTGTTTTTTCAGTGTGGTTTGGGCCATATGATGGGCATGGATGTGCATGACATGGAAGACCTCGGAGAACCCTTTGTGGGTTATACCGATACACTGAAGAAGAGTACCCAATTTGGGCTTCGGTCCCTGCGGTTGGGAAAACAATTGGAGACAGGGTTTGTGCTGACCATTGAGCCTGGCCTATATTTTATTCCGCAGTTGATGGACCAATGGGAGGCTGCCGGCCTTCACAAGGATTTTATCGACTACAAGCAGGTGGCCCATTTTCGGGATTTTGGGGGCATACGGGTGGAAGATGCCTATCAGATCACTCCCGTTGGTGCCAAGGTCTTGGGTGACCCTTTGGAGATCACTGTATCTGAGGTGGAGACTTTGCGAAGCACAGTAGGAATAGAGTAACTATCATTCCTGTTTCATTTATTGACACATTGTTTTATTAGCCTGTAAAAAATATTAAAAATAAAAATATTTTTTTCGTTCAAGTTAGCCCGGTTTTTGAAGTTTGGCAACAATTAGTAATATTAATTGAACTTCTGCAAACCCATCTATGGCTATACAGGATAAAGTGAATCAAATTAAGCGGTTGGCTAAGATACGTGAAGAAATAGAGAAAGAAATAAGCTCTGAACTCCAAAAGAAATCTGACCTGTTGAAAACAGTTTTTCAGTTGAAGAACCAAGTTCAGAATATGAGAAGTAAGGTTTTACGTATAAAGCGGGATAAGCAAATAACCCACTTGCTGGAGGTAGTCAGGAGATGTGATTATCGGATTTCGTTCTTGCATAGGCAGCTAGAATCCAATCAGCTTCTGTGCAACCACAAGTTGCTTCAAATTCCTACCGTAAACGAAGAGATCGATAGATCGGCCACCTTCAATGAAGCAATGTCCATGTATCCCTTTGATTGGAAAGTTGTTTTGAGCTCTTTAAACTAAAGGCATACAGTTCTAAATTCTTCAATAATTCAATTCGTTGTAAGTATTGAAGATTCTGTGTTGGTCCGAAGTTGAGTAAACCGTCCCTAATTAACGTCAATGGTTCGAGAGCCATTTCAAATTTAAACTAGGTTTTCACGCGACCAATCTTTTGTGTGTTCCCTTGTCGATCTTATGCCAAGGACTCATGCACTTGCACCTTATTTTCAATAGAGCGACTGATGGTAGTGTGAACCATTTGCTTTTGAGATAGATAAGCACCATGAGAACATGATGAAGACGCTGGGTAATACCAGCTCTTCCCAAAAATAACATTTAGGAGAAGCCACGTTGCCCATTATCTATGTGCAGCACGGTGTTTTTGGGTGAATTAGGGAGATGTTTGCGTATTTTTTCGACACCATAATTTTATTAACATATTGATTTTCAATTGGTTTAAAGATAATTAAATTATTTAATCTATAAACCCTATAAAACATATAGGGATATTAGGAAATATACTATCGACCAATTACTTTTGCCTAGTAATCAAGGACTGGATCTTCGTGTTTCAAAACTCTTCTTTATGAATTAGAATAGGAATCGTTTACCGACCGCAAAGGGCGAATCCAATGCTTTCGGTGAGTTTTCTAAAGGAGAGATTGGTCTGTTGACAACGAGAAGCCCAGTGCAACAAACAACCTATAGCGTAATGGAAAACAAATCCCAGGAAAGGCCTAGGCGTCCCCATCTTGGTCCTTGAAGCGAAGGGACAGGTAGATAGCCGGGACTGAGCCACCAGTCCCGGCACATTGCCCAGGCCCTACTCGAAAGCCTCTTCAGCTTTTTTCAAACACCTAAACAACATCCAAATGTATCAAAAATTTTACACTTGGCGCTTTTTTGCGCCCTTGGGAATCCTATGGCTGTATGCCAATGCCGTTTTTTCACAAACCCATCAACCGGTTACGGGTACCGTTCGGTCTGCTAGCGGTGAATTGCTCACCGGGGCTACCGTTCGTATAGATGGTACCAGCCAGTTTGTTTTTTCGGGAGAGGACGGGAGTTTTGTCCTATCCCATCAGCAGCGCTATCCCATTACCCTTCAGGTTAATTTTATCGGGTTTGAAGGCCAATCATTACAGCTGTTGTCACCGCCCTCCGCGCCCTTGGAGATCCGTTTGGCAGAGGATAATCAGTTGAATGAAATCGTGGTAACGGCCAGACGGCGTCAGGAGGAAGTGCAGTCGGTACCCATCTCCCTCACCGTAGTGGGAGGCGCCCTCTTGGAAGATGCGCAGGCATTTAATGTCAACCGCCTTAAGGAATTGGTCCCCTCCGTGCAGCTCTACTCCTCCAATCCACGCAACACCACCCTGAACATCCGGGGCCTTGGGTCGACGTTTGGGCTTACCAACGACGGCATTGACCCGGGGGTCGGGTTTTATGTGGATGGCGTTTATTATGCCAGGCCGGCAGTAACTACCCTGGATTTCATCGACGTGGACCAAATAGAAGTCATCCGGGGCCCGCAGGGCACACTGTTCGGCAAGAACACCACCTCTGGGGCGTTCAACATCACTACGAGGCGTCCCAGATTTCAGCCGGATGCCGCGGTGGAGTCCAGTTTTGGTAACTTTGGCTTTGTGCAGACACGTGGCTCGGTAACCGGGCCGGTTTCCCAAAAGCTAGCCGCCCGCCTGTCGTATACGGGTACCAAGCGGGACGGGTTGATCTATAATCAAGCGACGCAGCGCCATACCAATACCCTAAACAACCTGGGATTGCGGAGCCAATTGCTTTACCTGCCTTCCGAAAAAGTGGAGGTGCTGCTGGCCGCCGATATCAGCCGACAACGCCCGGATGGGTATGCCCAGGTGGTCGCCGGGGTGGTGGAAACCAGACGTGCCCCGTTTAGGCAGTTTAACCAGATTATCGCCGACCTGAACTATTCGCTTCCTTCCGCCAACCCCTTCGACCGGGTCATCGACCACGATACCGAGTGGCGGTCCGGAAACGATATGGGCGGGGTATCTGTAAATGTGGATGCGGAAGTAGGGGGCGGTACCCTTACCGCAACCTCTGCGTGGCGATATTGGAACTGGGATCCTTCCAATGACCGGGATTTTACCGGGCTACAGGCACTATCTCTCTCACAGGCACCTTCCCGTCACGACCAATGGTCGCAGGAGGTACGCTATGCCGGTGATTTCAATAGCAAGCTGAGTGGCGTAGTGGGTGTTTTTGCCCTGTGGCAGGACCTGAAGTCCAGCCCCTACCATACCGAGGAGTCCGGCATCCATCAGTGGAGGTTTGTGCAGACGAACCAGAGTCCCCTATGGCAGACACCCGGTCTTCTAGAGGGATACGGCACCCAAACCCGCAACCGGTTGGAGAGTTTCAGCGGGGCGGTGTTTGGCCAATTGGACTGGAAGGTGACCGAAAGACTGAGTGTGCTCCCGGGCGTTCGGTGGAACTACGACGAAAAGCGGGTTGACTTCAACCGTACCACCTATGGAGGCCTTCAGACGGAAGATCCGGCGCTGATCGCCCTTCAGCAGTCTGTGTACAATGAACAGGCGTTCAATGCCCGTGTGGAGGAGTCGAACTTTTCCGGCCAGGTGACCTTGGCCTATAAAGCCTCCGAGCGAATCAACGCCTTCGGCACGGTATCCAGCAGTTTCAAGCCCATTGGCATCAACCTAGGGGGGCTCCCCCGCGAAAATGGGCGAACCATGACCGAGTTGGCCCGTATCGAGCCCGAAAACCTGATTCACTGGGAGGTTGGGGTCAAGACCAAGCCGACCAACACCTCGACGTTGAATCTGGTCTATCACCACTCGGATATACGCAACTTCCAAACCTTGGTGCAAACCCCGGACCTGTCCGTAAATCGCGGGTACCTGGCGAATGCGGAAAGAGTGGCCGTTTCAGGGTTGGAATTGGATTCAAATGTGCGTTTACACCGGAACTTCAGCCTGTTTACGGCACTTGCCTACACCGATGGCAAATACGTGAAGTTTACCAATGCACCGGTACCTTTGGAAGAGGTAGGGGGGGAGCCATTTAAGGATATTTCCGGCGGCAGGTTGCCAGGAATATCCAAGTGGGGCGGATCCTTGGGGATGGAGTGGACGAAGGACGCCACGCTGTGGGAGATGAAGGGCAAATTTTTTATCGCAGGCGATGGCTTTTTCAGGTCTGAGTTTTCCTCCAGTCCCTCACCTTCCCGCTACATGAACGTTCCAGGCTACGCCCTCGCCAACCTGCGTTCGGGATTTAGGACCAACACGGGCATTTCAGTCATTGTGTGGTCGAGAAATGTGCTGAACACCGACTACTTCGAGATGTTGCTGCCGGGTGCAGGGAATGCGGGCCATTACGCTGCTGTACTTGGGGATCAACGTACGTTTGGGTTTACGCTGCGGCACCAATGGCAAAAACATCCCTAGCAGCCCAGCTGAAATATCGTGTAAGGAAATTGCATTTTGTTTTTTTAAATAAAGCGACAAGCTGGTGCCACAAATGGTAGTGAAAAGGCTTTAGTAAGCAAACGTTCAAAAAAAAAGGGCTGTCCATGAAAACGGACAGCCCCTCATCATAGAAAAGATTGGTGGTTTACTAGTTAAAGATGTACCTAAGTCCCAGCTGCATTTGCCATACGTCGCCAATGTTGGCGGTGCGGGTAAATGTACTTGTAGGGAGATCCTCTCCCCGGGGATTGAGTTGATAGACAGGGACATTATTGGAGGGATTTATCTCCACGATGCCTATCGGCGATTCGTTCGCTATTATTTGTCCTACGCCCCATTTGTTGTTGATCATGTTTGAAATATTGAAAACATCAGCCCTAAGTTGCAGCGAGTTTGTTTTACCGCCTACGTTGATAAAAAACTCATGCATATAAGAAAGGTCCAAGCGGCCCACCACCGGAAACTGGACACCGTTTCTTAACGCATACATGCCCCGTCTTCCGCTTAGGTGAGGATCCTGTTCGATAAAATCATTAAACAAACTGCGCTGATCATTCGCTGAAAGCACCGAACCATTTACCGTTAGCGGGGCAAACTGCATTTCTGCCAGTTGACTTTCGGTTGGGATAAAAAGCAGGTCGTTCCCTGCTATCTGATCACCATTAATATCTGTATTGTATACATACGATTCAACCCCTTGATTTCTGGCCTCGTAAAACAGGGAAAGGGTACCTGCCATATTTCTGGTATACTGCTTTTTGTAGCTTAGCGATCCGATAAGGCGATGCCGTTGATCATCCAGCGAATACCCCAAAATTGGATAATTTCCGCCTCGGACGGAATGGATGTTTTCGTAAGACAGGAAGTGCTGGGTGTTGCCGTCTACCATGTTTTTTGCCACTGCGTAGTTGTAGGCCATCATCGCATAAAAACCCCTGGTAAAGCTCTTTTGAAGCTGAAAGGTGAGGCTATAGGAATATCCCTGGTTCGTGTTGTCCATCACTACGGCGTTGGTGATGTTTGGGTTGATACGGTTGGCCTCATCGGAGAATCCATAAAGCGGGCGATCGTCTGCGCCACCGAGGATTGATTGGGGAGGGGTTAGGTTGCTGTCATAAAATAGCAGATCGTGGACCTGTCTGGTGTAGATTGCCTCAAAGGTTCCCACGACTCCTGCGAAAAGGTCTTTGTCAATACCGATATTTGACCGCCAAACTTGTGGATTGCGAAACCCGGGATCGATGTAGGCGAGGTCGTAGGTACTGGGCAAGCCACCACCGACCGGAATATGGGCATTGACATCGGGAGAAAAGGGAAAGTTGGTGGTGTTGTCTTCGCGAATCTGCCCCTGCAGCATGCCGTTTGTGTTGACCATATTGGAGATGTTGACATAAATGGGGCGACCCGAAAAGAGCCCTGTGCCACCCCGAATCTGAAAGTTTCGATCGCCGTTTACGTCCCAATTGAATCCCATACGGGGGCTCCACATAAATTGCGGTTCCGGCAGTTGATCGGTGCGAATCTGCATTGGATCACCGTTTGGGCGACGAAAATCGAGGGACTCGACAGCCGTGTTTCTAAGCGCCGTTTGTTCATAAAACGGTACGTCTAGCCGCAATCCGAGGGTCAGCTTAAAATCGCTGGTAACGTTGATCTCATCCTGCACATAGGCACTGGCTATGTAGGCGTTTGTAACTGCGGTCGGTACTGATCCATCCGGCAATGCCGAAAACTGGCGCTGAAACCTTCTCAGTTCTACCTCTTCACCGCTTGCGTGGCGGTAGAAATCGTCCAAGGAGTTGTACACGTAGTGTCCAAAAAAGGTAGGAGTAAAGGTGTACTCAAAATTAAAGTATTCGAAATTCACGCCGGCCGTTAGGGTATGGTTGTCAAAATAGGCGGTAAAGTTATTTTGAAATTGCCAAGTGTCCGAATTTAACGCACGGTTTGGAGAAAGCAAATCGGTGCCAAGTGACATGTAATTTCTCCCATCCTGCAAAATGTCAATCATGGGGAAATTGCCGCCTTCCCAGCTCCGGAAATTACGGTTTGCCGTCAAACCAAACCGGAGTTCATTCGAAAACCGGTTGTTAAAATTGGAGTTTACCTCTACGATACCTGAGTAGATGTTATCATTTAGCAAGTAATTCGAATTTTGAAAATTAAGCGAAAACAAGTTTTGGTTCCTACCGCCAAATCCCAGGGAGGTTCGAGCCACTGGTCGGTCCATAGAGGAAATAAGGGTATTGAACCTAGCACTGATTTTGTGGTTTTTATGCGCATTGAAATCAAACTTCACCAAAAACTTGTCTGAAATAGTAGGCAGGTTGTACCCCTCATACATCCCGGGATCGTATTCAAAGTTATCCATTACGAAGTTGCGTACATCTTCCATGTCAGATTGAAGCACTCTGGTGACATTAGCTCCCGATCTACCAGGTGCATCTGCCACAAAGGGAGAGTTGGGATCACTGCGTCGCTCCGATTCCCCGCTGATAAAGAAAAAGAGTTTGTCTTTGATGATCGGACCACCTAGCCGGAATCCATATTGCTGTACATTAAATTCTTCCGTTACCACTTCCGTACCAAAGGCTCTGGTTCCTACCAGCGATTGGTTCCGAGTATTAAAGAAGGCCGATCCTCGGAACTCGTTGTCACCAGATCGGGTAATTGCGTTTATCCCTGCACCTGTGAAACCTCCCTGTGTAACGTCGTAAGGGGCTATGTTGACCTGGATTTCCTCAATAGCGTCCAACGAGATCGGAGTCGAATTGGTAGGTGCCCCGGGAATCGATCCGCTTAGTCCAAATGAGTTGTTAAAAATGCTGCCGTCCAATGAGAAGTTGATGGCTTTTGGATCCTGTCCGGCAAAGGATTCACCTGAAGATTGGGGGGTCAATCGCGTAAAGTCCTGTACACTTCTACTTAGTGTAGGCATGGAAGTAATAGCCTCGGTAGAGATCGTGGTGGAGGCGCCTGTTTTTTCATCGTTCAGTAGCGCGTCTTTTGATTCCGAAACCTGAACCACCTCCAGCTCGATTCCTTCGTCTGATAGCTTACTGTTCAGTGTGTAGGATTGGCCTAGCCGAAGCCGGATGTTCTCGTAGGTTTGGGTATCAAACCCAATAAATGAAATCGTCACCTTGTAGGGACCCCCCGTGCGCATGCCCTGTATGTTAAACCGTCCGTTGTCCCGGGTGATGTTGGTATAGGTCGTCCCCGAGGGAATGTGTACGGCCTGGATGGTCGCCCCTGGCAGTGGCAGGTCCTCCGAGTCTACCACCGTGCCTGTCATACTTGCCGTGGTGACACCCTGTGCATGTAGCTCGGAAACGAAGGCTGTCCATAGCCAGGTAGCCTGAAAAAGGATAAATGCATATCTCATGGTCGTATTTGGTTTGGAGTGGAAATTAGTTTTAACATCGTTTAACATTTCCCTAAATGCATACCAATCCATCTTACCGCATTTTCCCTCGCTGATTGCGCCAAAATTGGGGAATTATTCCGCAAAATGCTGCCTTTGTCAACAGGTTGTCCCGAACAGTAGCTTGCCTTTTACGTTACCTAATTCCCTCAAACTCCCTAATACCAGCAGTAGGATAGGGAGCTTCGAAGCCGCGCAACTCCCACTCACCGGGTGAGACCAGGGTGGGCGCTCCCTTGTACCAGACTTCCTGCTGGTGGGTGTTAAAAAAAAATATTTTGTACAAAAACTGGATTTGCGGTATAGCACGGCAGCGGAAAAATAACTAAATTCCAACCATGTAATCTGTTTCCTAACCCCATACGATGCAAGCAAAACCTGTTGCCGGTTTCCGGTCCTACGCGATTGATATCTTTCGGGCGCTCACCATGCTGTTGATGATTTTTGTCAACGACCTCTGGACACTTCGGGATATCCCCGAATGGCTGGGCCATGTCCCGGCCAAGGTGGACGGGATGGGATTGGCGGATGTGGTTTTTCCCGCCTTTCTGTTCATTGTGGGATTGTCCATTCCCTTTGCCCTTCAAAATCGCTGGAAGCGGGGAGAGGCTAATCAGGGGATTGTCTTGCACATTCTTTCCAGGTCATTTGCACTTCTGGTCATGGGGCTTTGTCACGTTAACTTGGAGTCTTATAATCGGGAATTGGCCATGTTGCCCAAGCCGGTATGGCAGATTTTGGCGACCATTGCCTTTTTTATGATATGGTTGGACTACCCAAAGGATGGGGCAAAGGCGAAGAAATATACGGGTCAGGCGTTGGGGTGGATCCTGCTGTTGGGATTGGTACTGGTGTATCAGGGAGGCACAGCAGACAATCCTAGCTGGATGCGGTTTTATTGGTGGGGTATATTGGGTCTGATCGGTTGGGCGTATTTGATTAGCTCACTGGTTTTTGTGGTGTTCAAAGGAAAAATTTCTGCCATGTGGGCGGTATTTGTGGGGTTTTTAGCCTTTAGCGTGCTATCAAAATTGGGTTGGCTGGATCCAATCAGGGTTGTCAAACCATATATCTGGCTGATCGATGACGGCGCTACCCCTGCGCTTGCTATGGCGGGAATCATCGCAGCCCTGTATTATCAGCCATTCCTGGAGTCTGGCAAATCCGGGAGGTTTTGGATGACGATGAGCCTAATGGCGGCTGCTTGTTTGGGTTTTGGATGGCTTACCAGGCCGCTATGGGGCATACATAAGATCGGTTCCTCACCTTCATGGGTCACTATCTGCATAGGCATCAGCATTGTCTTCTTTTGTTTTTTGATTTGGCTGGTGGAGCTAAAGGGCAAAAAGGAGTGGTTTAAGCTAATCAAACCCGCTGGCACCAGTACACTTACCTGCTACCTGTTGCCATATATCCACTATGGCTTGCTTTCGATTACAGGCCTAGCCCTGCCGTTGGTATGGAGGACCGGCGCGCTTGGAATCCTAAAATCACTGATTTATGCACTGATGATCATCCTGATCACCGGTCTGCTCGAAAGATGGCGGATTCGGCTGAAAATTTAACACATACCCAAAAACCTCATTTCAAATGAAAAAATTAATACTACTTGGATCGATTGTCGCGGCCATACTAGGCCTGTTTTCGTTTGAATCTGCCGCCATTCCCTTGGCAGATACATTACCGGTGAGAGGTTTTGCCATTGCAGCGCCCAAAAAGGGTCAGGTAGATCGTTTTGTCGGATTTATGGACACCGAGTTGCGGAGGAGGGGCGTAAATACCTTGGTGCTTCGAGTGGATTTCGACTATGCGTACGAGTCCCACCCCGAATTGAGAGGCGCCAACCCGTTATCCAAGGAAGATATTCAGCGATTGGTGGAGGCTGGTAAGCGGAATGGCATACAGTTGATTCCTCAGGTTAATTTGCTTGGCCATCAATCTTGGGCAGGTACTATTGGGAATTTGCTGAAGGTCTACCCCGAGTTTGACGAAACGCCCCATGTGCAAATGCCCGCTGAATACAAGTGGCCCAACGACGATGGATTGTACTGCAAGAGTTATTGCCCGCTTCATCCGGAAGTACACGGGGTAGTATTCGCTTTGGTGGATGAGTTATGCGATGCTTTCGAGGCCGACGCATTCCATGCGGGTATGGATGAAGTGTTTTACATTGGCGACGATAAATGCCCCAGGTGCGGTGGCAGGGATAAGGCAGCGTTGTTTGCCGGGGAAGTGACCAAGATCAGAAATCATTTAGCAGGTAGAAACAGGAAATTATGGATATGGGGTGATCGGTTGATCGACGGGAAGGAGACCGGCATTGGCATGTGGGAGGCGAGCATGAACAACACGCATCGAGCGATTGATATGATACCCAAGGATGTGGTGATTGCGGATTGGCATTATGTAAGGCCGGTGCAGACGCCGGTTTATTTTGCCATGAAGGGATTTGATGTGGTAAGTTGTTCTTGGGATCAACCCGAAGTGGGCGTAAAACACGTAGAGGATATGCTTACATTCCGAGCACATAACACCAATGCCATGAAAGACAGGTTTAAGGGCGTTATGTTGACGGTGTGGTCCAGCGCGGAGCAGTTTCTGGATGGCTTTGATAAGTATAAGGCCGAGCAGGGCAAGGAATTGAGCGAAGCCGAAGCGAAAAACCCTTGGGTTACGTTTGTGAAGATGTTTGAAAGGTTGGAGGCCTTAGCTAACTGAGGCTTTACCGTGTTTTAGGAATAGATCCCGTATTTTTCAATTTTGGCATAGAGGGTTTTCCGGTCCATTTTCAGGATTTTTGCCGCCTGGGATTTATTGTGACGAACGGATTCCAAGGTTTGGATTATCAGTGCCCTTTCCTGATCTTCAAAGCTGCCTCTCAGGTCTTCTGTGGAGGTGATAGGCTGCTTTTCAGGCTGGTGTTCTTGATCAGGCTGGGTTTCGGGAATAGCTGTAGGGGGTAGGGTTAGTTCTTCCGGAATGGCATCGAGTTGGATTTCGCCTTCTCCGGTGAGCAGGACGGCCCGTCGGACCACATTTTTAAGTTCACGGAGATTTCCAGGCCAGGGGTATTTTTTAAAACATGTGCTGACCTCTTCGCTGAGGCCAGTGACGTGTTTGTTGAGCTTTTCATTGCTTTGTTGGAGAAAGAGGGAGAGAATCCCATCGAAGTCTGCTGTCCGCTCGCGTAGCGGAGCGGCGTGAATGCTGAATTCGTTGATCCGGTAGTAGAGGTCTTCGCGGAAGCTGCCTGTAGAGGCGCTGTCGCGAAGGGCGTCATTGGTGGCAGCGATGATGCGTACATCCACGGGGATGTCTTTGTTTCCACCAACTTTTCGTATGCGGCGCTCCTGTATCGCCCGTAGTAATTTGATCTGGATTTCATAACTCAGGTTTCCGATTTCGTCCAGAAACAAGGTGCCCTTATCGGCTGCTTCGAAGTGGCCGGTTTTGTTTTCTACCGCACCGGTAAATGCTCCTTTTACATGCCCAAAGAGTTCGCTTGCTGCCAGTTCTGCAGACAATGCCCCACAGTCTACCGCGACAAATGGACCATCTTTGCGAAGGGATTTTTGGTGGATGCGCTTGGAGATAAATTCCTTTCCGGTGCCGCTTTCGCCGAGGACCAATACACTCATGTCCGTAGGTGCCACGAGGTTGATTTGTTTTTCGAGATTTTGCGCTTGCAGGCTTTCTCCCACAAAGTAGGATTCCCCTGCCGTCTTGGTTGATTTTTGGCTGGAAATAACCTGTTTAGGTATAGAGAGAGCTTCTTTTACCGTGAGCAGCAATTCATCCGGATTGATGGGTTTGGTGATATACTCTACTGCTCCCAGTTTCATGGAACGTACAGCGGTTCGGATATCGGAATAGTTGGTGATAAGGATCACCGGTAGGTCTGGCAGGTTTACATTGCAGTATTCTAGGAGTTCCATGCCTGTACCGTCTGGTAGCCGGTAATCGGTTATGACGAGGGAGAAAGTAATTTTTTTAAGCGCAAGGTGTGCCTCCTTTAGTGTAATTGCGGTCGTAACGGAAAAACTATTCTTCTCCAAAAATTTCCGGATCACCTTTGAGTAGGTTAAGTCATCTTCTATTAGTAAAATTCCGGACATACAGACTTGTAAATGGTTGTTGCGATAGCATCCCTTATTTTTGGAATACATTAGCTGTAATAAAGGAAATTGTCTTTAGTTTTCCAATTCGTATTTTACAATATTTCGGCCCGGCCCTATGATGAATCTTACAGCGGTGGCATTGTCGTAGTCTGATTCTCCAGATTCTCCCGAGGCCATGGATCTAGTGCCAGTTGTGCCAGGAAATTTGTCGGTAAAGCGGTCGTAAATCCAAATTGACATGATGCCATCCTTTTCTATTCGATCTGGTTCTCCCCACTTTTCAATCAGTTCGTTTTGGTTGGCTCCTATCCACTGACTGAGTGCCTTTCGGTTCGAAACGCAAGATTCAAGAAGGCAAATTATCAAAAAGATTGTAGTAATCAGAATAGCCGGATTGAATTTACACATGACCTTTTAATTGAGATGGAATTGGTGTAGATTTTTTTATTTAGAGCAAAAATAACAAATATTATTCCAAATTTGTTGGGAATGTGAATTTCATTCTAATTTAAATTAAAATCAAAAACAAGAACTAAATTCTGTTTGCCTAGGTTAATTATATTGTGTTTCGTAGTTTTACCGGTGGAAACATCAAAAAAACAGCGCCGTTAATAAATCCAATCGAAAGGGTATCATATGTTCAAAAGTATATTAAAAGTGTATTTACTGACCTGTTTTTTAATTTCCTGTTTCGATTTGGAAGCACAGGATATTTTTACCTATAAAGGATCATTTTCTCTTGGTGATGAGGTTGGCGAAGCTGAATATTCGTTTTTTGTTAGGGATTCGATAAATGTTTTTGATGGACCATTTTTTTATTCCTCCGAATATTTTGATGAGGCAGGAAGGTTTGTTCAGAGAAGGATATCAGGCATCTATGAAAATGGTAAGAAGCACGGCAATTGGATTTATAAAAATAATTTTTATGATATAACGGTAGAGACCGTAACAGATAATTTTAAAGCCGAGACAACTATAAATGGATTATCAACAAGCTTAAGGGCGGTATACGAATCCGGAAAGGCGATAGGAAACTGGGTATTCGAGGAGAAGGAAGTGGTGAATGGGAAAACTGGAAAGAACGCTAAGTCTTTGGAGGTTTTTTTTAGCGAGGGCATGAAAGCGGGACCATTTCGGTTTAGCATGGATGGTTCGGAAGGGCAAACGCTTGTTAGGGGAAATTTTAGCGCCGATAGTTTTTTTGATGGTGAGTGGTCGATGGAGTATTCAATTGATGCCGTAAAGTATTTTGAAACCCGCATGTACGATAATGGTTTTTTGACAAACCTTAGATTAGAAAATAGGAACGAATCGGTTGCGGTGTTTGATGTGGAATACGAAAGTGTAATTGAAAAGCTGGCTGCGTTGCAAAGGGAAGATAGTGATCTTGATTTTAAAATGGGAGATAGGTCTTTTGGCCTTGTATTCGATGACGGTTTTCCCAGTATTTCTGAGGAAGAGGCCTCTCAGTTTTTGGGAAACAAGGTACTTGGAGAAGCATTAAACGTCCTGAAAAGTAGAGAAATAGGGGGATTGGAGTTAGAGGGAATTGACCTCATTGATTTCGGAGCAACCCGTCGTTTTGAGTATACATTTACAAAAGCAGAAGAGGCAGCGTTAAGTGAAGCCGCTGATTTGATAGATCAAAGTATTTCTGATATTCAGAAATTCATCAATAACTCTTCCTTATCGTTGAACAGGCAGAAAAATGATAGTTTGGCGTTTTCTTTCAAGCTTTACGAGAATTCACTTGCCAAGTTTGAGTTGCTCAGTCAGGAGGTAGAGCGTTTAAAGGGAGATGAATTTAAGTACCAGAGTAGGGATTTTTACTATCAAGATGGTATCCAAGGGATTAATCGTGTTGACACCATTACTTATACATTTGACGGGGAATCAAGGTATCGCATCGTCGATAACGGTGCCTCTCTTGTAAACGGAGAAGGGATAGTTTTTAACATGCTCGCTTATGCGCAGCAAAAGGCAGAGTATATCAGCCGATTTGACTCGTTCTTACGTAATTCGCTATTGGAAATCGAGCGTGAAATTGCTAGTCAGCAATTGGAGGAGGATATTTTATCTTATTTGGACAGCCTTGAAGCGCGTTTCGATGTTGGTCGGGGCTTTGACGTGATGGATTCGGATGGTATACCACTTTCAAACTTCCTGCTTGGCCTCTATTATAACTTTAACAAAAAGCTTGATATCAGCAGGCAGGCCTATAGCAATGCAGAGGGTTTTCGTGCGAGGCAGGAAATCGGACTCGATATGATTGGTCTTATCCAGGCCTACCTTAAAGCCTACGAACCTATTGGAATGGTTCGTAAGAGAATGGAAATTCTTGACGAGGCTTTCACCCGGTATGATTACAATCCTTATATGGACAGGCACGATATAAAAACACGGACTAAGCGAAATATCTATTTGGCAGCCATGGAGTATTTGCTTCCAGACTATAGAAACCGGATAATTGAAGTCGAAGATTACCGAGAATTGTTGCCTTTGATTGCGGAAATGAATGACGCCTTTGACAGATTGGTGGAAATTGCGTCGATGCCTGACGCAGAAACGAGGACGATGGAGAGAAGACTTAGGCGGGAATCAAATCCTGACCGTATCCGAAGAGTCCTAGATCTATAAAAACCAACCTTATCAATACCAATTATCTTTATGAGAAGACATACGTACAAGTCATTATTTCTTTTGATGACTGTTTACATGTTGGCCCTGCCGCTTAGATCACAGATTTTGGACGAATTTCCAGTAAGTGATCGGCCAGATAGGAGAATGTTTGACGAGAGAGTGTTTTACTCCAAGTTTATTTTTTTAGACTATCTTTCGGATGCAAAAACATGGTTTTATTACTTTGATATCATACATAGACGACAAAGTGGTTTAGAAAACAATAACCTGTTTGAACAGCCTTTAAGGACCAGTATAAGACCGTATATTGCCTACCAATTTGGACGGTTTACGAGGGTTCACTTAAGTCCGCTGGCATTGTTTATCAGTGATCCTCGGCAAGGTCAGCCATCAGACGTGCAACAAATAGGCGATACCGAGTATGAACTAAGGACTACACTGGAAATTACCCAGGATGCATATATCAAAAAGGCTGGAAAGGAATGGATAAACATGACCCACCGTTGGCGATTTGAAAGTAGATGGAGAGGTGTGGACGATCCTTTCGGACCTGTTTGGAACTATCGTATGCGCCAGCGAACCAGATTTCGTGTTCCAATCAATGGAAAGCATTTTTATGACAATAATGTTCTTTACACAGTCAATTATCATGAGCTTCATCTAGAGTTTGGGCCGAACATGAATCTTAACCAGTTTGCCCAAAACCGAAATTTTGTGGGCATTGGTTATAGATTTTGGGATTGGGCTAGAGTTGATGTTGGTTATCTACATCAATACAATTTTCGAGGGGATGGTCGTACGATTGACATGTCCCGTGGACCCATGGTTTATTTCTTCATCGACTATTTTTCCAAGTTGCGAATCGGAAGAAGTAGGATCGATAACATCATTAATTGACATCAGATTTGTTAACTATGAGCGATAAAGCATGTTATTGGAGCGTGAAATCAGGTTTTCTTTTTGGATGGTTGATTTTGCTTTCATCTTGTAGCAATATATTGGAATTTGAGAGTATAGGCTCATGTGGTGTTTTTGATAATCAAGCACCCCTACGATCTTGGAACTCGGTAGATGGAATGGTAAGGTATGATCAAACAAGGATGGAGTTTTTCGTCGTCGCGCGGTTTCCCGGCGATTCGAATCTGTCGGTTTTGCGTGTATGTAATTTTCCTGCTGCTTACATGGTGGATGAATTTCCTATACGTTTTTTTGGAAGTGAGTTCGACTCAATTACAGAAGACAGGATAGAGGAGGATGGTAGGTCGGCTACGATTCGGCCATTTGAAATCACCTACATTGAACGGGTAAGAAAATAATATAATGAGCATGTTAAAGCGATGTTTGGAAACTAAGGAATTTAAGGCCGCATTGGTAATAAACTTATTACTTTGCTTTACATTCATAAGTAATTTCGCTCTCTCACAACAAGTTGGTGTTAGGGCTTTGGTTGGCTACAGGGTAGCTGGGAATGCAAAGACTCCCTCCGGTATAGTTATGCCAAGGGAAAGTATTAACTTTCAATTCGTTGGTTCATTTGAGTTAGAAAACGGGATTATATTGGATGCGTCGTACCTGACCAGTCCCAGTCATATCAAATTTAGAGCGGCTCCCATGGAAAATTGGCAACAACTTGGGGAAATTCAGGTTTCATCTTTGATGGTTGGTGGAGGTTTTCAAAGCAATGAACCGACTGCCGCAATCGTTCCGTTCGGGATATTTCGAATTGGCAGAATGAATATTTCCTCGTTGGAGGACAGGTTTTCGTCATTTGGAAAGCTGGCGTTTGCGATGGAAGGAGGTGTTAAGTTGCCGTTTTCTCAGAGGTTTGGGTTGGTAACGCAGATTAATATGATAATGCCTGTTCATGGTGGAGAGAAGGATTTGTTTGCTGATTCATTAGGTGTATATCAATTTAATCCTAATGTTGGAATAACATTGGTTCAATTTGCTTTAAATACTGGATTTTATCTAAAATTTTGATTCTGGAAATTGTTCCCAAATCTTTCTGGCATCATTTCATGCTTTAGTGATGTTCTTCTATTCTAAACTAGCTCATTTTTACGGGTTTTATGTTTCATTTAACTGTGAATTTAACTAGTTTTAAATTTTTGTAGGCGTTGAAATCCACTTCATAGTGCCTAAATGATCGGTTTGGTACATGAATTGTTTCTTATTCCTGCGGAAGCTGGTCGTTTAAGTGGTATTGATGATTTGTGAAATATGGTTAGATTTATACTTTTTCTTGCAATTTTATATTTTCAAGTTGATTCAATTAAAGCTCAAGTAACTACGGTGTTTGAGGGTAAAATTGAGTTTAACAGTTTTTTTGGTGATGCCATTTACGAATACAGGGAGGGCATTGACGGAAACATCATTTACGATGGATTTTTCAGATTTGACGCAAAGGAGATTGATTCCCTTGACCAAACACAGTTGACCAAGTTTAAGGTAACTGGCAACTTTAAGGACAATAAGCGAGATGGCAGGTGGCTTTTTGATCTAGAAAGGCATCGGGTCAATTTATTGGATGTGATAGACTACGAGGTAAAAAGTAGTCTGGAAAGTGAGGATGTAGAAATAAAGGGGAACTATGCAGGTTCCCTGCCACATGGTGCTTGGGAATTTACCGAGTCGGCCTTCAGTGACGGAGAAATAGTAGAACGCGCAAAATCTGAGGGGATTAAATTTGACCGGGGAGTTATGGTGGGGAACGTTTACTTCCGTCGGTTTGAAGGAGGGCGAACTCAGTTTATTAGAGGGGAAGTAAGCCCAGCTGGGCGTCTTCAGGGCGAATGGTCAATGGTTTATCTGGAGGATTCAACGATTGTTTCTGAGGTTAGAACTTATGAAGATGGATTTTTATTGGGGTTAGTACGCAGAGATCTGGAAACCGACGAGAAAATTAATGAGGTTATTTTTTATTCGACGATTGAAAAACTAAACAAACTTACAAATGGCAAGGATTTAGGATTTACGGTGTCAAGCAATTCCTTTGGAATAGATTTCAACGACGGATTTGTTTGGGATGCGGAAGAGATTGGGGCGCAAGCAGCCGGAAATGGTTTTATCAAGCGATTTGTTCGAGATTTGCTTGCGTTCGATGAGTCAGTAGACTCCGACGGTACTATACAAAGGAGTCCGCTTCAAACAAGACGATTCGAATTTGAGTTGTCTACAGAAGATGTATACCACATTGAGAACATTCCAATTCTTTATGAGAGCTTAAGAGATAGTATTTCAATGTATTCCGAAATGAATTCATTGAGATTGAATCAAAATAGAAATGATTCATTGGCTTTTTCCTACGCATATTTTACCTATGAGGCGCAACGATTGTATCTTGTTTCTGACTTAGTAGATTTGGTAAGAAGTGGAGAGATTAGGTATATGGATTTAGACAACCTAGAACGCGATGTGTGGGAAAGATTAGTTTTAGACGAAGAGTTGCCATATCTATTCAATGGAGATACTTTGAGCAAACTCATTCCGACCGAGTTTTCCCGTGATACGTCGGAATCTTTTTTTTCTAATTTTTTTCTTTATCTATCTGACAAATTGGAGTCCGTTTCGGACATGGGTAGCTATGTGAAAAAGGAGTTATTTGAGATTGAGGTCAACTCTCGATTGAGGGTTTTGGAATCAAGAATTGTTCAAAGAAAGGGAGAAATAGATTCGTTGTTTCAGAGCTACATTCCCCAAAGGGCGGAGGAACGTCAATTGCTACAAGCACTTGTTAGTAATTTCTTGGAGAGTGGGTTTGATAAATTAACGTCTGAATATGCTGAAATATCGGAATTTGAGTTAAAGGAAGAAAAAGGGATGGTCGTGCTTGATATGTTAGATGAACTTGAAAAGCGTTTCCCAAATATTTCTACTCTATTTGAAAGAATGGAAGAATTAGATAAGATATATCTGGAGGAAACCTTTAACCCATTTACCTACAGTCGATATGATGTGAGGGCAAAGGAACGACTTTTTGATGCAGGAATGACTTTGTTTAAGGAATATCTGAATAACTTCATTTTAGAAGAGGACTATACAGAGATAAAGAATCATATAAATTCGATTGTAAAACTGCAAGATCGGTTACATGAACTTAGAACCCAAGATACTCGGACATTGGAGCGCAGGTTGGGCAGAAGGAGCTCGGCTAGTCGGATAGAATCAGCTCTTAATTTATAAAATTGTACCTTGTTATGTTGAAAGTAAACTCGAATACGAGAACTTTGCTTCTTTTCGTTCTGATTCACGCTTCAGTCAGTGTTTTTGGCCAAATTCAACAGGAAGAACCGCCTGTTAGAAGAGGTCTAGCACCCACGACAGAATCTTGGAACGGGTTGTATTTGAAATTAAGGCTGTCTGATCGAGTATTTTGGTATCAGGAAAATCACTATAGAAGGAGAAATAGTGTAGAAAATAGGTCGGATTTCGTAGGCAGGATGAGCCAGATTTATAATCGCTTCGGTTTTGTGTACCTATTCAATGATCAATTTGAAGTTACGGTAGGCCCTACATTGGTTTGGAATTTTACACCTGATCCAGATGATCCTAGCTTCCTTAATTCTACATTAGAGCCCCGACTATGGCATCAATGGTTACTAACACAATCCATGTCGGGTATCAAAATTCTACACCAATTCAGGTTTGAGCACCGATTTAAGCGGGATAATTTGGTTGGTGCTGATTACATTTATACTGATAGATATAGGTATAAAATTACGGCCTATATCCCGTTGAATAAGCCAAAAATGGAAAATAAGACTTTCTTTCTGGCACCTTCAAATGAAATCTTTTTTGAGACAGGAAAATTTCAGCGCGATATCCTGGAGGAAAATAGGGTATACACTGCCATTGGGTATACCTATAATAATTTTATGTTTTTTGGAGGGCATATGTGGACCTACGGGCCGACTAATAACCCTGGGATTTATAGGAACCGGCATATTATACGGTTAAATGTCATGTACACCCTTGATTTTAGATCAAAAAGGACTCCGATAATTAGGAGTTTACCATCAATTTAGGTCAAATTTGCATTGAACTCGAATCTTATGAAAAGAATAATACTATTGGTGATCCTTTTTTGGTCTGTTGAAACAGAAGGGTTTGGGCAATACAAAGGTCAATATAGATTACAGTCCGGCAATGAGATAAATGTGCAAGCGGGACTATTTGGAATCAACTTTACAGGAGAAGCATTTCCCCTAGAGCACATTTCATTCACTCCCAGCTTAACCTTTTTATTGCCAGCTACCGGAAAGGCGACGAATGTGCACCTTGATTTTCGGTATTATTTTACAGAAGAGAAGTTTGAGTTTTATTCTTTGCTGGGATATGGGCTTTTCCGCCGCAGATTTGAGTTTTCGCTAGAACCAGCCGTAACAAATATCAATTCTGTAAACTTGGGTGCCGGTATGATTTATAAATTCTTGGATGAACTCGGAATCAATGGTGAAGTAAAATTTCAGCCTCAAAATAATGGCGAGGTAATTGTCAGGGTAGGATTAAGTTACTTCATCAATTGATTGGATTGGCGGGAACCAAGATGTAATTTGTCCCAAATTCCTTCTGCAGTAATTGAAAAGTAATAAAACCCGCCGATCTCAGGTCCTCCTACGTATTGCGTGTATCTTTCGTTTAACACGTTTGTGGCGCCGGCCTTTACTATGGCATTTAATTTTGGGAGTTTGTAGCTCAACTGTAGGTCAAGGGTATTGAATGAGGGTACCTGGCCGGTGGCTAATGGGGAATTCCAGATAAATGTACTCTGCCATCGCCAAGCGACGGAATATCCAAGTTTTTTAGAAAGTTCCCGATCCGTCAAGCTGAAGTTTACCGTGTGTTCTGGAGTATTAAAAGCTGTTTCTAAGCCCTCTAAATCACGCCTGTCTATCTTATGAAGTGTTGCATAGGTGTAATTGCCGGACAAAACCATCTTTTTAGCTAAATTAAGGGAGAATTGGGTAGAGTAGCCAAAGTTGTGATACCTGCTTTTTGAATTTGTCCACATCCTGTATTTGGTGTGGGAGTTGAGATCCTCCATTTGTGACCATATATCAGGGTTAGGTTCTCCGGATGCCGATCGGATTTCACCCCTGTTCGGAACCGCTATTTCAATTTGGTCAATAAAGTTATCGTACATGTTGTAGTAAAAATCGAAATCAAAAAACAGTTTGTTATAGAAGAGGGAGGCCCGATAACCGATATCCAATGCTTTGATTTCCTCCGGAATTAAATAGGTGTAGTTGTTCTCCATCAGCAGGTGGCCATTTTGAAGTATGGCGTTCTCCTTGCTCAATCCTTGATTAATGTCTGTAACGATCGCATCTTGGAAGCGTTCTACGGAACTGCGTAAATAGGAGTTTTCAAACAGCCGTTGATTTCCAGTCATTAATTCTGTACCTCCGTAACGGATAATTCCTCCATTATTTACCGCACTGAATCCTTCAAAAATTGTTGGGAATCGAAATCCGTTTTGGATCGATGCCCGGATGTGTTGGTGGTCATCAATAGAATATACGGCGGCAAACCGTGGGTTGAAGCGAATGGGGAAGAATTGTGCTTTGTCCACGCGCCCTGAAGCCATCAACTTAAGCCGATCTTGGTTCAGCGTTTTGCTCAGTTGCACAAATGCTCCGATTTTTCCGTAATTTAACGTCTCATCACCGCGGGTATAAGGATTGATAAAACTGTTTCCCTCTGGGTGAATAATGTAATCTCGATAGTCCGATCCAATTAAAATATCAACGGCTTCGATGCGATCCCGTAAGTTATATTGCCATTCAAAATGGAAAAGTTGGTGCTCCAATATCAACTGTGCGCCTTCATCCCAATTATTTATACGGATCAACTCATTTAATTTCGAATCAAATTCAGAAGTGCCAGGAAGAAGTCTACCTGAATCTGCGGTTTTCCGGGCCATTGAATGGGCCATTGCAGAAGGCAAACCCTGCTGAAATGACTCATTGAAAACACTAGAATACTCATTGAACCAAATGTTATCGCTTTTAAACGATTTGTCCATATTTTCAGCCAAGGGTCTCAAATTGTAACTGTCTCTCGTATTTTCTGAGAGATAGTATCCCTGCATAATCAGGTTTTCTGACTTGAATGCTATTTTATGTTGCTGGACGCGGTAGTCATCGAGTCTGATACGATTTCCTCGTTGGTATATGGCATCAGTAGAGCCGAAACGGTAGGTGTAAGACAATTCAGCATCGGGGTTAACCTTGTAATGGAGCGCAGCGTCCAACTTAGTGTTTCTTACGCCATATGCTTTGTTTACCAAATCTCTCTCAAAGTAACCGGTTCGTCTAACTTCATATCGCCTGCCGTCTGCTAAATCAAGCATTCTTCTGTTTTGGCTTTCGTTCCCATAGGAGTTAAGTGGGTCAAGTGCTGGATTTTCTGCCCCCACCAAACCTGTAGATAAATTCACCGCGGGTCTTAGATCCCGGTAATCCTGTACTACCCAATCCGTACCTCGAAAGTCTCCTGCGTTTATCTTAAAAGCAAATTTGTCGTTTAGCGCTTTTGCTATTCTGAAGGCATACTCAGTAGCTACTTGAGGGGCAAAGTCGATGCCGTCAATGTGGTTTACACCAGTCCTTTGGTAAAAGCTAATTCCCTCGTACACAAACGGGTTCTTGGTTACCATATTAAATGTCCCGTTAAGCGCATTCATGCCGTACAAGGCGGAGGTTGCTCCTGGGACAATTTCAATACTTTCAATATCCAATTCACTTGGCCCAAGACTATTTGCTATCGAGACGCCTAATCCAGGAGCCTGAGTGTCCGAACCATCAACCATCGATAAAAAGCGGGGATTGGTGGTATTGTTGAATCCTCTCGTGTTTGGGACCTTAAACCCGAAACTGACAGTGGTCATCTGTACTCCTTTGACGTACTCCATTGCATCGAATAGTGTCGCCGCCGGTGATTCCCGTAAGTCCCGAATTGTTAGCTTCTCTATTGCAACCGGTGATCGCATAATGGATTCTTCTAATCTTGAAGCGGTAAAAACCACTTCATTTACAGCTAATATGCTTGGAGAAAGTTCAACAATAATGTTGTCCGTATTTGCATCCACTACAATCTCCTGCTTCTTAAATCCAAGTCCAGATATTACCAGTGTAAATGGTAGGGATCTATTGAATTTGAGCGAAAACCACCCATCTTCGCCTGAAAGTACCCCGCCAGTAGCACCCTTGATGTACACATTCGCCCCCACTAAGGCTTCGCCCGTCTCGGATTCATAAACCTTTCCGTAGATCTCCTTAACTTGAGCGGTTGCTTCTTGGAAAACAAGGCTAAAAATTATTATTACTAAACAACCTGAAGATCGTATCATTGCCTTACTAGTGAATTGATTTTTGATGCAAAGAAAAAACTATTTTAACAGGCTTCATATGTGGGTTCTTTGCAAAAAAATTAATTAAACCAAAGTTGATATGTTTCAATAATTATAGGTAGAAAGCGTTTAAATGTACGGTAAATTTAGTGATTTTTCTTGAAAAGGAACAACTAGGCCTTCGTCTTTTTGGTTTTAGACTATGTTATTTAAATTTGGACTAATGCCTAAAAACGAAGAGAGAATCCATCAGATTTCCAGTCCAATTTACTTTTTCAAAAGAAGTATCGTGAGATCCATGTGTGCAGGAACCTTACCTGGCAATACCCCGTTAGTTTACCTGTTAAATAACCCAAGTCTATTCCCATACATATGCGAAAAAAAAGAGCGCTACTCATTGCGGGTATAATCAGCATACCGCTGCTGATTGGTGCCGCTGCGGTTATAGGAATTTATAAAAACCAACGGGCGCTTACCCAAATGGCTTTGGGGTCCATCAACGAACAGTTTGGCGGGCAGCTTTTGATCGAAGATTCCTATGTGGCACTTTTTGCGCAGTTTCCCTACATTTCCATTGACCTAAAAGGCGTCCGGTTTTTTGAGACGAAAGCAATGGATACGAATCCTATTTATCAGGCCGAAGATGTCTACCTGGGTTTTGACATCATCGAGGTTATCAAAGGCAATTTCCAGGTCCATTCGATCAAAGTGGCTAAGGGAAGCCTAGACCTGATCAAATACGGGGATGGCTCGATCAATCTCATGAGGGCCAAAAATATGGATGGAGAGAAGGAGTCAACCGAAGAAGCGCTCGCCTTTGAATTAAAAGAGCTTCGCTTCGACGGGTTTTCGCTTTCCTACCTGGATGAGACCATGGGGCAGCAACTAATCTCGGAGATAGGCAAACTGAAGTCCCTCATCCGCCTTAGTGAAGAAGGCGTATTTGTGGATGTGCTGACCGATATGGTGTTGAACATAGTCAAAGATGGAAAGCCCACCTTTTTTGCCAATAAATCCATTACGCTGGACTGGGAACTGGATTACCGGTCTGCCCAGAACCTGGTGCAGATATCCCCTTCCAGCCTTGGTATACAGGATGCCCTATTCACCGTAGAGGGAACGGTAAACCTAAACGATGATTTTGATACAGACATCAAGATATACGGCGAGAAGCCGGACTTTTCCATTTTTGCTGCTTTCGCACCGGAGGAGGTGGCTGAGACATTAAAGCGTTATCAAAATCGGGGTGAAATCTATTTTTTGGGTACGATAAGAGGCAAGGCGGGCAATGGATCCATGCCTTCTATTGCTGTGGAGTTTGGATGTGAGAATGCCTACTTTGTCAATACCCTAGCCGAGAAGCGAGTGGATGACCTTCGGTTTTCCGGTTTTTACACCAACGGTAAGGATCGTAATCTTAAGACCTCGGAGCTTCGCCTTCAGCAGTTTTCGGCCAAACCGGAGGAGGGTGAATTTCAGGGTCAGTTGGTGATTCGGAATTTTGAGGACCCCTTTATCAAGGTAAACTTGCACGCGGATCTAGACTTGGAGTTTTTGGGCCAGTTTTTTGAAATCGAGGGCCTCCGAAGAATTCGGGGAAATGTGCTGCTCGATATGGACTTTGACGAATTGATTGATTTGGAGATGCCTTCTGATCAACTGGCCAGATTGAAAGAAGGCTTGGACAGTGAGCTGACCCTGCGAAACCTTAGTTTCGAAGTTCCTGGTTTCCCACACCCTGTCTCCAATGCAAACGGTCACGCCGTCATGGAAAATGGACAAATCAAGCTAGAGTTTTTGCGGTTCAAAGTGGGTGGATCAGATTTTGAATTTTCCGGTCAGTTGAGTGACTTTCCGGCCGTTTTTCATGGCTGGGATGCTCCTGTCACGGCGAGTATACAGGCCAAGTCCAACAAGGTAATCTTCTCGGAATTGCTGGCATTCAACCCAACCCTTGCAGACTCAACGGATGAGGAGCTTTCGGATTTTTCCGTGTCTTTTTCACTGGATACTCAAGGAAGTGAACTGGTAAATTTCAACTACCTACCCAAGGGGAAATTTAAGGTGGAGGACCTTTATGGCAAGTTAAAGGATTATCCCCATTCCTTCCATGATTTCGATGTGCTGATTGAAATTGACTCAGACCGGCTGGTAGTGGAAAATTTTAGGGGATACATTGACACGAGTGATTTTCGGTTTTCAGGGATTTTGACCAATTACGACAAATGGTTCAAGGATGTGAAGACGGGAAAATCAAGGTTCGACTTTAACATGCAGTCGGAATCCCTGGTGGTCCGGGATCTGCTGAGCTATAACGGTGAGAACTACTTGCCAGACGATTATCGTGACGAAGTTTTGCGGGAATTCAATCTCCGAGGTGCTTTAGATCTGAACTACGATACGGCTTTTAAGTCGGCGGATTTGGTGATAGAGCGGCTGGATGGAAAGCTGAATGTTCACCCGCTAAAGCTAGAGGCTTTTTCAGGGCGGATCCATTTCGAAAAGGGGAATGTATTGGTAGAGAGGTTCGGCGGTAAGATGGGACAAAGTGATTTTGATTTGGATCTTGCTTACTTTTCCGGAAAGGACACTACCCTAAAGGTACGGGAAAATCATTTGGCATTTAGAGCTAAAGCATTGGATTTAGATGCCCTGTTGAATTACGACCCCTATTCGACAGAGCCGGTTTCCCACGCAGATACCTTTAATATTTTTGAGTTGCCCTTTAGCCACATGACGTTCATGGCAGATATCGAACGGGTAAATTACCATACCTATTGGTTCGAGGATTTCAGGGCAAGGCTCAGAACCACCCCCGATCATTATCTGTACGTAGACACGCTGTCAGTCCGACTGGCCGATGGGAGTTTGGCCATGAATGGGTATTTCAACGGTTCCGATTCTTCGAATATCTATTTTCATTCCACGATGGTGGCGGATAAGCTGGACCTGGACAAGATGATGGTAAAGTTTGATAACTTTGGCCAAGATGTAATGATCAATGAAAACCTGCACGGTAAGGTGAGTGGCACCATTGTCAGTACGTTTTTGGTGCACCCAGATCTAACACCTATCGTAAACAAAAGCGAGGCAAAAATGGATTTGGTCGTATATAATGGCAGCTTGGTGAATTTTACCCCCTTGCAAGCGATGGGGTCCTATTTCAGAGACAGAAACCTCAACATAGTCCGGTTTGATACCCTACAGAATACCTTTGACTTGAGAAATGGGGTACTTCACATACCCAAAATGAACATCAACTCGAGCCTTGGCTTTATCGAAATGTCTGGTAGACAGAGTCTGGACCTCAATATGGATTACTTTATCCGAATCCCCTTGGGGCTCGTTACCCAAGTGGGTTTTAGGTCGCTGTTTGGGGGCAAAGGGAGGGAAGAAGTGGATCCAGATCAAGAGGATGCGATCGTGTTTCGCGATCAGAACCGGCGGGTAAGGTTTGTCAATTTGAATATTTCGGGAGACCCGGAAAATTTCCGGGTGACACTGGGGCGTGATAGGGGGCAGTAAGCGGAGGATTGGCTCCCTATCGGGTCCGTCGTTGAAATGTCTGCTCATGTACGTAGCATCCAAACCCCAGTTCCAAGTTGCATGGATTGGAAATGAGGGTCAGTTCATTCCCGCCGTCTGCCATTCGGAGGGTATACTTAAACCGGTAAATACCGTCTTCAGCCGGCTGTAATTGGTCAAATGGGACATATCTATTTCCTCGGGCAGCATAATACGTGCCGTCCAGCAGGTACAGTTCTCCACCCAATACGGTAAATTTGCCTGATACCGCGGCCGCATAGCCCACTATTTCGTCGCTTTCAGGTTTGTGGAAATACCACACGATGCGGTACGTATGATCGGTATTAAAGTGAATGATTTGGGTTGATAGGAGCTCTTCGGAAACGTCTTGGGATAGGTGTTGCCATGTGCCGTAAATATGTATTGGTCTGTAGTCATCGTCTGATGCACAGGACCAAGAGCAAACAGCCCAACCAATTACCAACATTTTTGTAACCAATCCTTTTCTTAACTCCATCCTTATTTCTTGGGTCTTATGTCTTACATCTCCGAAATACGCCTTCGGTGATACTAAAATGATATATGCTTCGCGATATAAGTGGATATATGCCTTCGGCGATATATGGGGTTACGTTTAGGAAGTTAGGTTCGTTTCATTTTTTTCGGTTTTGTAGACGATGTAGGTTCGTGAATTTTGCGAGTCTCATGTCTCACATCTAACGTCTAACCGCTGCATCTTGAGTCTTGCGTCTTTTGTCTTAGATCTCCGATCCCGAAAATTACCCCGATCAGGGTATTTTTTGCGTTGGAATTAAGTCCTATTTTTATAAAAGGCTGTTGGCAGCAGATTCTTCGCCCTCTATCGAGGTACATGAAGGGGATAGGGTTTATCTGGAGGTCGGCGACGAGATAGAAGAAAACCAAACCAGACCAATTTAACAAAATCCGTAAGAAGGGTCTGGGGAGACCAGACCAATGGGGAAGTTGTGGGTAATATCCAGAGTCCACCATCAATGATAGAAAATCGTATATTAGCATGAAATGAAAATACTATACGTAATAGCTGGATGCAACGGAGCAGGAAAAACAACTGCTTCTTACACAATTCTACCAGAAATACTTGACTGTAAGGAGTTTGTAAATGCTGATGAAATCGCTAGAGGAATTTCTCCTTTTCGGCCAGAAAAAGCAGGAATAGAAGCAGGCAGATTGATGTTGAAAAGAATTAAAAGATTGTTAGAATCAGGAGAAAGTTTTGCCTTTGAAACTACTCTTTCAACTAGAAGCTATGTCCAATTTATCGATAGGGCAAAAGAAATGGATTACCAAGTAACTTGCTTGTTTTTCTGGCTAAATTCGGAAGAATTGGCTATTTCAAGAGTGGAAACAAGAGTAAAAGAAGGAGGTCATCATATACCGGAAGAGGTGATAAGGAGGAGGTATAGAAGTGGTCTTAAGAATTTTTTCAATCTATATCTTGCCAAGGTGGACAACTGGCTGTTTGTAAACAATTCAGGAGATACTTATGAGATAATAGCTGAAGGAGCATTGAAGGAAGAAACAATTAATAATGTTGAACAATGGGAAGATTTAAAAAGGAATTACTATGGGAACTAAAGAACAACTGAAAGAAGAACGGGATAAAATAGTCAAAGGCCTCGAAGAGGCATACAGAAGGCTGATCGAATACAAAAAGCAAAAGAAAAGTCCGATGATCGTGGTAAGGAACGGAAAAATTGTCGCTGTTGACCCAAATGAAATGCTACCCACAACATTGTATAAGCGTGATGCGTAGAATTACTCTTCGAAACACCTGTTGAGTATTTTGCTTGCGCTGAAAATCAGTATAATGGTAAAAAAATTAATTATCTTGTGAAGGGTTTCTACCTTTTTATCAGCCGATACCCTATACGTGTCTGAAGGTCGCTGGTTCCTCCCCAAAAAGCTAAATCACTCGAAGGCAAACGATAGGTTCGCGCTTTAAGTAGTGGTATGGGGTAGCGTGAAGGTAGTTTGAAATCACCTGCCGAAATGCCCAATAGTCTAAAAAAAGGGCCTGTTTATGACGCAGACCTTATTGGTTACAGGTGCTACTTCCGGTATTGGCCTGATAGTCGTAAATGAGCTTAAGAATAATTGTTTTAACGTTTTTGGAACAAGTCGTAATCCAGCGTTGCATCAAGGTAGTGTCTTTTGAATTGCTACTTGCCAAGTTGGTTTTGAAAATCATCTATTCAAAAAAATCCGTATTTTAGCTATCGGGTTGGAAGGTATGCAGCAATTCTTCCAATTATACAATTTGCGTTCGCAAAGCGGTTTGAATTCGGAACAAGAAAAAAATTCAACATTTGAAAGAACATATATTCTTTGGACTCCTGCTGATTTCCCTTTGGAGCTGTAAGTCCGAGCTTAGTACAGAGAAGATGGTACACCGTGTCCTACAAGAGGCACCTCTGATAGATGGACATAACGATCTGCTGATCCACTACATATGGTGCGGGGAATGCCCGCGGGAATTGGATGCCTATCCTTTGGACACGGCCACTTCGGGTCATATAGACCTGCCTCGGTTGCGAAAAGGCGGAGTAGGGGCTTTACTTACCAATATCTTTGGAAGGGGGCGACAGATGAACGAGTACCTCCAGGGTTGGGATTTGATCTATAGAATAGCGGAGAAGTATCCCGATGATTTTCAGTTGACAACTTCTTCCAAGGAAGTGAGGCAGGCGATGAAAGAGGGTAGGATAGGTATCATTCCATCTATGGAGCATACGTATCAGTTGGTGGATGACCTGGGAATGCTACGAACCTTATATCACCTAGGGCTGCGTTCGGTGATTCTGGCGTACGATACCAACAACATAGCGGATGGTGCCTACGATGAGCCAGTCCATGATGGGCTGAGCGCATACGGCAAAGAGATGGTGCTCGAAATGAACCGCCTGGGTATTATGCTAGATCTTTCACATATCACCGAAAAGGGCATGTTGGATGCCTTGGAGATAACGAAGGCACCCGTTATTTTCAGCCACGCCAACGCGAGGGCACTTACCGATACCCGGCGGAATGTCTCTGACGAGGTACTTTTGAAGCTAAAGGAAAATGGAGGTGTGATTATGTTGACCCCTGTCAATTATTTCACTACGCAGGAAGCTTATGATTACTTTTTTGTAGAGATGGATAGCGTCAGGAAGGTTTTTGACGAGAGGTACCCGGATCCCGACCAAATGACGGATGAAGAAATCGAACGGGCGGATGAAGAGTGGATGGCATGGGAGAACGCCAATCCACTACCGGTGGTTACGGTCAAAGACTTTGCCGATCACTTCGACTACGTCAAAAACCTCATTGGTGTAGACCATATAGGCATCGGAAGTGATTTTGATGGGATGACCTATCTGATTGAGGGAGTGGAAGATGCGAGTACATTTCCACATATTCTATCGGAGCTCGCCCACCGAGGATGGACGGAAAGTGAGTTGAAGAAAGTAACACAACAAAATTTCCTTCGGGTGTTTGAAGCCGTAGAGCAGAGATCAAAAGAATTGAAAATATCCACAAACCCTCGAATTGCCAAAGTTCCTACACAGGATGGTGAATGAATTATCCCATTTCCCCATACGGGTGCTTCCATGCGTCCCGGTAGGGTCTTTTCAGTAGTTGGGTGGCTTCGGCGTCTCCAACCACGATCCTCTTCTCCGGATCGTAAACCAAAGGACGTCCGAGCTCCATGGATAGATTGGCCAAGATACAACTTGCGGTGGAAATGTGCCCTTCTTCGATATCCGCCACCGGACGGCCACCTTCCTCAATGGCCTTGAGAAAATTCAGCATATGCAGGCGCGTAGCAGGGGCGGCGTTCAATTCAATATCGGCCTCGGTGAGGTCTTCGGGGTATTTCTCCCGCTCGTATACCACATCCCCACGCACAGCCTCTCCCTGTCCATGGGGGATAAAATCGTAGCGCATGGTGCTTCCCTTTAGTGTTCCTTTATCTCCATAGAGGACAAAGGCCCAAGGGTACTCCGGATCGGCTGGGGTTCCCCAGGATCGATGCTGCCACACACAGTTCAGTTCGTCGTATTCGAATGTAGCGGTTTGGGTATCCGCAATGGTGGATCTGCCGCCTTTTTGCACGTAAATCCCTCCGCTGGCATTTATTCGTTTGGGCCAGCCAAGGTCCAGCATCCAGCGCACGGTGTCAAACATATGCACACACATGTCGCCGGTGATTCCGTTGCCGTATTCCATCATGGTACGCCACCACCGCTTATGGGGCAGACCGGTATAGGGCAATAATGGGGCGGGACCGGTCCACATCTCATAGTCAAAAAAGTCAGGAACAGGTTCCACATCGGGGTTGCCGTTTGCCCGCATATGGTAGTAGCAGCACATATCTACATGGGATATTTTGCCGAGCATACCCGAATCCACAAACTTCTTTTTTGCCTCTATCAGATGCGGGGTGCTTTTTCGCTGGGTACCCACTTGAACCACTTTGTTGTATTTGCGGGCAGCGGCTACCATCGCTTCACCCTCCAATACATCCACGCTGATTGGTTTTTGGACATACACATGGGCACCCGCTTTCAGGGAGTCTATCGCTTGGAGTGCATGCCAATGGTCCGGACTGCCAATCACCACGATGTCCACCTTATTTTCGGCCAGCATCTTTCGGTAGTCGGAATAGGTTTTCGGAATCTTTCTCGATGCCTGCCTTTTACTGACCAGTTCTGCTGCATCTTTGAGCATATTGGCGTCGGGGTCGCATAGCGCCACCACATCTACCGAGGCCACCTGTATCAGTCGAAACAGGTCACTTTTACCATACCAACCGGCACCTATTAGGGCCACTCGGTAGGTTTTTGCGGTTGAAGTAGACGGAAAAGCATTGGTACCCAAGCTGGTAAGGGCAAGCAAGGCGGTGGAACCTTTGATAAAGTGGCGACGGTCAGTCGGAGGAGGGGTCATCGGTTTCTTCTTTTTGTGGGTTTATAGAATGAAAAGTACAACTACGACTTTCTTAATCCAATCAATATTACCGATAAAAACAGAGAAAATAAAATTTGCGGACGTTTAAAAGCCCACCGAAAATCCAGATCGGGCTTTGATCTGGGCAGATTCCGAATCCTGCCGGTGTTGGTCATAGCTCTTTAGGCCGTACTCCTTCAGAATATCGGCAATAGCAATCTCAGGGGAAAGGCTTTCGATGATGGACCACTCCTCTTCGTGAAAATTGGTGATGCGGATATGGCGTCCGGATTTTCCTGCGAATTGTTTGGGTTTAATTGGTTTAAATTTATACATTATTCCCCCAAAATCAAGTATCAGCGACTAAAATACAGGAGGCTGTTTAAGCGCTATTTTGGTCTTCTGTCTTTCGTGTAAATGGATAACAGGCGAGAGGGTGTTTGTATGTCCCCAAAGCCGAAAGCTGTTATAATTAGCAGCTTGGATCATTTAATGGGCATTTGAAGTGATAAAATACGGAGTTAAAATCAACTTTATGAAAATGGCACTACGGTTTTTGTGGAATGTTTCGTTCGTTTTTATATTGGGCTTGGGATTGGTGTTCGGACAATCCAAGCCCCAGGTTTTTCTGCTGACGGATATAGGCGGGGATACCGATGACGAGCAAAGCTTGACCCGATTTCTGTACTATGCAGATCACTTGGACATCAAGGCGCTCTGCGCTACTAGCCGCTTGGGGCATGGGCAGGATACCAAACCTGAACTCCTCCGTGCCCATGTGCAGGCCTACCGGGAGGTCTACCCAAATTTGCAGCTGCATTCCAGCGAATTTCCATCACCGGACTACTTGGAATCCATCATCAAAGATGGACGGGGTAACCATCAGCAGGTGGGGGAGGGCTTTGATTCGGAGGCTTCGGATTTTTTAATCCACGTGGTTGACGAGTCGACAGCAGTCGTGCATATACCTGTTTGGGGAGGCCTCAGGGAGCTTGCTCAAGCTCTATGGAAGGTGAAGAACAGCAGGAGCGAGGCAGAAGTTGAGGCTTTTTGCCAAAAGATCCTCGTACACGCTATTGGCGATCAGGACGGACACAGGGCGTGGATCCTCCAAAATTTCAAGCAGCTACCTTTTATTGCCAATGGGTTTGCCTGGCAGGGCAGTGCCGGAGTCCGGGAGTTGTCTGCCTTTCGGGGCATGTACATGACGGGAGATACCAGTATGCAGGACGGAGATTGGGTGAGGGGAAACATCCATGGGAATGGGCCGCTTAGCGATCGCTACCAGCTTCATGGGCACGGTACCAACGGCATGAAAGAAGGAGATAGTCCCTCATTTATGGGATTGTTAGCCAACGGGCTGAATGTTCCTGAAAACCCGGAATGGGGAGGCTGGGGAGGCAGGTACCGGCGTTTAAATCAGCAGCTTTACATCGATGTCCCGGATTTTATGGATGGAAAACTCAATGAGCGGCACACGGTGGCCAGGTGGCGGCCGGCATTTCAGCGGGACTTCATGGCAAGGGTCAAATGGGCTACGGAGTCTGTGGAAAACAGCAACCACTCTCCGCAGGTGGTGGTCAATGGGCAGGATGGAACGTTGCCCGTTTTTCTACACGCAAGGCCGGGTGAACTCATTGCATTGGATGCTTCGGCCAGCAAGGATCCGGATGGGGATGCGCTGAGTTTCCGTTGGTTTGTCTATGAGGAAATCTACAAACCCTCGGAGCCTGTCCAATTCCAATTTGTAGAAAATAGCAGGAAGGTACGCTTTGAATTTCCGGATATGCCCGTAGGAGAACAGCTGCATCTGATACTCGAAGTTACTGATAGCGGCCGGCCATCCCTTACGAGTTATCGACGCATTATTTTCACCGCCGAGGCCGGCAAGGCGGTTCAATAGACATACCGCTGGCAGGCGATGAATTTGATGGTTTAGCAAGATTACCTTTTGCGATAAGCGATTTTAGTTTCCTTCATATTAACCCAATAACACGATGAAAATACCTCAATGTCGTTTTGAATTGCTCAGCTTTTCGGGCCTGGTACCTGCCGCTATCGCACTCTTTTTGAATGGTATGATATACTCCTGTGATACAGCTGAGAACCGGGAGCATGCTGAAAACTCCGACGCTTGGCTGAAACCTTATGCCGAAAACCCCCATTATTGGGAGTATCAACGTAAACCAGTTCTTCTTTTGGGGGCAACGGACGACGATAACTTGTTTCAAATGAATGGGTTGGAGGAACATTTGGACCTGCTTCGACAGGTGGGGGGTAACTACATTCGCAATACGATGAGTTCCAGAGACTCCGGAAATGTCTGGCCATTCTATCAGCAAGTAGACGGTCTTTATGATTTAGACCGGTGGGGAGACGAGTACTGGACGAGGTTTGAGTCGCTTTTGAAACTTTGCCATGAACGGGATATCATCGTGCAGATCGAGGTGTGGGATCGGTTTGATTTTTCCAGAAGTATGGGTATCGATGGGGCCTGGGATGTGAACCCCTTCAATCCGGTAAATACGATTACCTACACGCTGGAAGAAACGGGATTGGTAGAAGAATACCCATCTCACCCAGCTTCCGACCTTCAGCCATTCTTTCATACAGTTCCGGGTATGGCAAACTATGACCCTAAACTGGATCTGGTAAGAAAATACCAGGAAAAATTTGTTGACAAAATGTTGTCCTACACCTTGGACTTCGGCAATGTGCTTTATTGCATGAACAATGAAACCAGTACGCCGGTGGAATGGGGGAATTACTGGATCGATTTTATTCGTGCCAAAGCGCACGAAAAGGGTAAGGAGATAGCTATCACTGATATGTACGACTCTTTCTATAAAGTGAATGAATGCGAAAAGTGCCTGGACATGATCGCAAAACCGGAATACTATACCTTTTTGGATATTTCGCAGATCAATAGCCGAAACTTTGGACAGGCCCACTGGGATACCCTTCAAGTAATTATGCAAAAGCGCAATCAGTATGCTCCCCGACCGGTAAACCATACGAAGATATACGGGGGAGGTAATTATGGTTTTGGGTCCGGTTCGAATGAGGATGGGGTAGAAAGGTTCGGTAGGAATTTACTAGGAGGAAGTGCCTCAGTGCGGCATCATCGTCCTCCCCATGGAAATGGCTTGAACGACAAGGCAATCGGAATCATTGAAGCCACCAGAAAAGTAGAAGAAAGGGTCAGATTCTGGGACGTGGAACCCGCTATGGAGCTGCTTTCAGATAGGGAGGAAAATGAAGCGTATTTGGCTGCCAAACAAGGAGAAGGTTATATTCTTTATTTTCCAAAAGGAGGATCGGTAAAACTGGATTTAAGTGCGTACTCCGAGCGATTCTCCGCAGCGTGGGTTTCCGTAGCTACGGGTGAATGGGGAGAGGAGTATGCGGTAGAAGGAGGGGATTTTAGGGATGTGACTACACCGGACGATAGTGGTTGGTATCTGGTGATTAGCGAATAAACAAAGCCAAAGCACCATCAAGTCTTCCCTACCATTGGTGTAAGTACAGGCTGATGGTGCTTTATTATTATGGAACTACCGGTTCTAGTTACAGTTCGTAAAACCCAAAATAATCCCTCGCATTTCGATAGCAGATGTCTTCTACCATCTGTCCCAGCCATGCTTCGTCCGCTGGAAGTTCCCCGTTGGCCACGTCTTTGCCGATGAGGTTGCAGAGAATCCTTCGGAAGTATTCGTGTCTTGGGAAGGAAAGAAAGCTGCGGGAGTCTGTCAGCATACCCACAAAGCAGCTCAATATTCCCATATGAGAAAGAGCGTTGATTTGCTTTTCCATGCCGTCCTTTTGGTCCAGGTACCACCATCCGGAGCCGAATTGCACTTTTCCCTTTACGGATCCGTCGTTGAAGTTGCCCACCATGGTGGCCATCACTTCGTTATCGGCGGGATTCAGGTTATATAAGATGGTTTTGGCGAGCTGATCGCTGTTGTCGAGGTTGTTCATGAACTTGGCCAAGGCTGTCGCTTGGGTAAAATCGCCGATGGAGTCAAACCCGGTGTCGGGTCCGAGTACCCGTAGCATGCGTTCGTTGGTGTTTCGCAGGGCTCCCAGGTGATACTGTTGGGTCCATCCCTTTGCGTGGTACATCTTTGCCAGTGCGGTCAGTGCTTCGAACTTAAAGTAGGCGATTTCTTCGATAGACAGGGTGTTTCCGGCCAAAACCGAGGCAAAAAGCTTTTCTATAGGGTATTTTCCGTGTGGAAAGAAATACAGTTGCTCCAGCCCATGGTCGGACAGGCGGCCGCCGTTTTCGTGAAAATACGCCACGCGGTTTTCCAGCGCGGTCAATAGGTCTTCAAAGGTTCGGATGCTGATGCCTGTTACGGCTTCCAGTTTTAGCAGATAGGCATGGTAATCCGTAGGGTTTTCTACCGCATAGGCTTTATCGGGCCGGAATGCGGGAAGCAGTTTCAGAGCGAGTCCCTCTTTTTTGGCTAGTTGGTGGTATTCCAAGCTGTCGGTGGGGTCATCTGTGGTGCAGACCACTTCGACGTTCATCTTGTGGAGCAGTCCCCTGACTCGGAAGTCCTCCTCCTGCAACTGGTAGGATGCCGACTCGTAGATTTCCGGTCCGGTTTCGGCAGTCAGCAGTTTATCCACGCCGAAATACCGCTGAAGCTCCAGGTGGGTCCAGTGGTAGAGGGGGTTTCTCATGGTATAAGGCACCGTGTCTGCCCATTTTTGGAACTTCTCCTGATCGGTGGATTCCCCTGTAATGAATTTTTCCGGTACGCCCAAGGTACGCATGGCCCGCCATTTGTAATGGTCTCCTGCGAGCCATACCTCTGTTAGGTTGGTAAATTGCCGGTTATGCGCGATATCGTGGGGAGAAAGGTGGCAGTGATAGTCGATGATAGGCATCTTGGCTGCATGCCCGTGGTAGAGTTTTTTTGCAAAATCCGATTGAAGTAGAAAATCCTCGGATAGAAAGGTGCCGGTCTTTGGCTTCAGTAGATGTTCCATGTGTTTGCTTTGTGAGACAATAACCCGTGCATTGGTAGGCCAGGGGGACTAAACAATCGATTGCACAAATTACGTAATTTTTCCCAAAAAAAAGGCCTGGTTCCGTAATTCTAGGCATTTATTGCGTAAGTCACTCAAAGGTTTGCGAGTAGGCGGGTAATTTTGGTTCAAATTCTCATGATGTAACAGGAGAGACGATATTTCTGAGGAAACCAGTCACCTTTTTCCACAATCGTAGCCAAAAATACCCCTATCAGGGTATTTTTTTCAATGAACGAAAGCCTTATCTTTAGCGATGAGGTATGGCCTATACGCTATGACCGGAGTACATTGGCTAGTAAGTTGGGTGTTGCTTGTGTTAAAGTGGGCCGGGAAGTGGGCCAGAGGCAACCGACTTGCGGCTAGGTAGCTAAACGAGGAAAGATAGGCGCAACCGAGTAGCGCCAATGCAACCAAATTCGGACACATAGGCGCAACTGAGTAGCGCCAATAAATAAGTTGAACAAAACCTCCTACGTCGGTAGTTTTTGACTTTTCATCTATTAACGTTCTTATTTTTAGATAAATAGCTTATTTTTATTTCATGTACAATCTTTAAACTCTATTAATCATGGAAAAAAAAGC
>NZ_JAFIEU010000036.1 GCF_020832325.1 Lunatimonas sp. | reverse complement strand
CGGTCACATGGAATCTCGCATGGTTGATAGTCATCCCAGTGTGTGACGGCTGCGTCATGCTCGATTTCATCTGTCTATAATTGTTTTTTAATGGTCAGATGGAATCTCGCATGGCGGATAGTCATCCCAGTGTGTGTCGCTTGCGTCGTGCTCGATTTCATCTGCATGTTTTATGCAGTGCTGACTATAAACGGCAGTCTTAAGGAGTTGTGTAAAAACATTGGCCTTATTATCTTAAAACGATATTTTTAAAGGATCTTCAAAAGGTGCAAACAGAGCTATTCCTCTCCGGACAGGGATACTTTTTGAACTTCGAAAAAAAGCCCTCAGAAAATGAATCCAGTTGCTTCTTTATCAATTTTCGAAAATTAGTCAGACGACAGTAATTAATTTCCAAATGAGTAGTGTATCTGTCTCTCCGACTTTGATGAATTTATTTTTTTGAAGAACTTTAAAAGAAGCTGTATTGGTTTTGTTTGTAGAAGCAACTATTGATTTTACGAATGGTTGGGTTTTAGCCCACTCGATAATTCCGCCAACCATTTCTGTCATAAATCCCTTTCCTTGGAATTCGTCATAAGTTCCATAACCAATTTCTATTTCTCCAGCTTCGTTTGGTTCACCAACTATACATAAGTCTCCAACCATTTTGTTTTCAGCTTTAAAAATTGCTGTCCAAAGTGTGGAGAATAGATAGTTTTTTGTTTCGTCCGCTACGTTTGGCAAAATTGTTTGTTCCAATGCTTCTTTTAGTTCCGGCGAGACTGTCCTGGAAGTTTCATTCAAATTCAGTTCAGCCTCTAACGAATTGTCGCATTTGATGTATTTTATCAACTGGTCGTAAGTCAATGGCTTTAAAATTAGTCTTGTGGTTTCTATCATATACATTCTATCTGAAGCATCCAAAAATCACTCCCCCTACTTCCCGCGGATCTGTTCAAGTTTGGAAGCCAGTTCGTTTACGACATCCGGAAGCTGGACATAGCGGTTTTCTTGCTCCGAAGGGTCTAGCGTTTCATCGTACAGCTGACCGGCGGGATCGCCCTCTCCGGGGGTAACGATGGCGGGATCGGTAAATCCACCGGATCCCAGCCCCTCTATGTATTTCCAGCCACCACTTCGAATGCTATAAAGATTCCGGGAGGAATGATGGACCATTTCGGTTCGCATACCCTCATCTCCCGTTCCTCGCAGCAAGGACCAAAAAGACTGACTATCCTCCGCTTGCCCCTCTCCCGGTGCAGTCTCTGTCATCTCGGAAAAGGTCGCGGAAAAATCCGTCAAACTGATCAACGCATCCGAGGAACGGCCCGCAGCGATCACTCCAGGCCATCGGGCAATCAACGGTACCCGATGGCCTCCGTCCCAGACATCTCCCTTCTGACCCCTCCGCCCTGCATTGGAATCATGATTGTGTAGTTCAATTTCTGATTCAGGCCAGTACGCTCCGTTGTCACTTGCAAAGAGCAGCAGGGTTTGATCTGCAATGCCTTGCTGCTCCAACTCCTCCATAACCCGACCCACCAATTGGTCTATATCCAGCACAAAGTCACCATAAACGCCCGCACCGGATTTCCCTTGGTTTTCGGGTGAGGGCAACCATGGGGTGTGAGGTCCAGTAAGGGGCAAATAGAGAAAAAACGGGTCAGCTACTCCCATAGAGACATGCTGCCTAATAAAGGAAAGCCCCTCTCCAAGAATGGTGGCATGGCAGTCTTCCACACGGAAGTCGGTAGACATTTCCCCTTCCCTCCACCAGACACCTTTTTGCCAATAAATGGCCAACTCATCCGAGTGCTTTTTATCCCAGGAAAACTCCGTATCCTCCCGTCGGCGGGGATATACCGAAGAGGTCAGCACAACGTTCGGGTTAACCACCTCGTGATTTCTAAGAAAAACATAGGGCGGAATATCCAGGGAGGCGGGGTGGATGAAAGAATAATCAAACCCCACATCTCCGGGGCCCTCTGTCACAGGCAAGGAATAGGCAACATTCGACAGCCCGGACCCATGCACCATGGTAGGCGGCAATCCATCACGCGTTTGCCATCCCAATCCCAAATGCCATTTGCCCACAATACCGGTATGGTAACCTGAACGCTTCAGAAGTGAGGCAAGTGTTTCCCTTCCCTCCTCTACCACGGGACCCGCAAAGCCTCCTATGCCATAAGCAGCCGCTGCTGATCGGAACGCATACCTTCCTGTTAGCAGTCCATACCTCGACGGAGTACAGACCGAAGCACTGGCATGGGCCCGTGTGAAATGCATACCCTCCCTTACCATTCGGTCCAAATGAGGTGTAGTGATTTTTGAAGAGGCGTTCAACGCGCTGATATCGCCATATCCCATGTCATCTGCAAAGATGAGGACAATATGGGGTCTGTGCGGCATGTCGGTACCATCCCGTTGGGCATCGCAGGAACCCAAGAAACCTCCCAATAAAAGAAAAAACGGGGACAGGAAAGAAAAAGGAACAAGCCGCTTCATATCAAAGGATGGGATTTGAGGCCGACAGAAGCTCGGCCAATGGATGAAATAGAAAAAAATCCACAATCACCTATCACAAGGCATTGTGGACTTTTAGGTTAATCTGCTATGAACAGCCTGTACTATACGCGGTAATATTGCTCCCATCCCTTTCGGGGAGGTGGGCCGATCAGCATAGCATTTGCCAAGGGATTGTTCACTACCTTTTTGGTTTCGCGGTCAAAGACGATCTTGGTATTCATCTGCTGTGCCAATACACCCAAGCAGAACACCTGACTCAACGGACCGGCTATCTCAAAGGAGGATCGGCATTCTTCTTCACCCTTGCAGGCCTTGAGGAAATTGGCAAAGTGGTTGGAGGGACTCTCAGGCACCTCCGGAAGCTTGGAAGCCATGTCCTTTGCAGCCTCTTCCGGAATAATACTAAGTGTGCTGCCGTGGGATCCCCCCTTGAAGGTAAGGTCTTTGCCGTAAATGATTTTACCCGGATTCAATCTCGCCGGCTGTAACTGCCCTGTGCTTGGCGGAGGGATATTGGGGTCCAACTCGGAAACACCGTATCCATCCGGAACTGCCGGGATATTATTGACACCGTCGTACCAAGTGATGGTACAGGCTGGCATGCCATTTCGCTCGGGAAACTTAAAATCTAGCGTGGTTGCCATGGGAAAAAAGAATGGATTGTGTCCATCCAACTTGACAGGGTTCACCTCATACGGCAATCCTAACTCCAGAAACTCGTGGGCAGTATCCATGATATGCGCCCCCCAGTCTCCCAAGGCGCCCATTCCAAACTGGTACCAACAACGCCACTGACCTTCGTGAAAATCCTTGTGGAAATCATGATGCTCTATGGCCGACAACCAAGTATCCCAGTCCATTGTAGACGGCTTGGACTGCCCGGCAGGATAAGCCGCCATGTTGACGTCCCAATCATGCCAGCGACGTTTGCCGTTCATGTGAGCAGTCATCGCAGTTACGTCTTTGATGATACCAGCTTCTTTCCAGGCTTTGAACTGGAAGTAATTTCCTTCCGAATGCCCTTGATTTCCCATTTGGGTAGCCACTTTGTATTTTTTAGCCCCCTCCATCATCAATTCTACTTCCTGAAAAGTCCGCGCCATGGGCTTTTCCACGTACACGTGCTTACCCAAGGCCATCGCATGCATGGTGATGGGGAAGTGGGAAAAATCTGGGGTTCCAACTGTTACCGCTTCGATTTGATTCCCCATTTTGTCAAACATGACACGGAAATCCTGAAAACGGGGAACATCGGGAAACATATCTATCACAGCTTTGGTATGGGGAGCTCCCATATCCACATCGCAAAGGGCAACTACATTAGCCAGTCCGGTAGCATGCAGCGCCCGGATGATCTCGCCACCACGATGTCCGATGCCGCAACAAGCTAAGTTTACCTTGTCACTCGGTGCCACGTGTCCCAGCGGCTTCCCTAGCACCATCGAAGGGATTAAGGAAATACCCGCAGCACCTAGGGCTCCGGTTTTGATAAAACTTCTTCGGTTTTTATTCATACGTAGGTCAATAAATTTTGGGTAATCGATTTTGAATAGGCAGTATAACAAATATTTTCTAAAAAGAGATATTTTTTCTTGCCAATCGACACTACTTGCCCTAGAAACCTATTCCCTTCCTATACAGCCGGCGCATAGCCTTTTCATCCAGCGCCTCGTCGAAAACGGCCAAACCACTGATTTGACCTACAAACTGATTCGTCATCTTACCTATCACCGAGTTGGCTCCAACCGTGAAGTCCGCCCCATCTTCCCCACCGTCAAAAATCCCTTCCTCGTAGGGGAATGGGTTAGTAAGTGCATGGGCACTTAGTGCTCCATCTTTAAAGACCTTGATTTGCTTGCCATCGTAGGCGAGGGCGATCATGGCCCATTCACCGGTGGCCACCTCCTCATCACTGCTTGCGTAGGAGATCCAAGCTATTTGACCGGGGGTTTTGCCCCCAGTTGCGGAAATATGCCCGTGTATCCGTCCATTCGTGGGGTATCGCTTCATCTCGTCGTGGTGTGTTTTACTGGCCGCATTCAAAAATAAGTAGTATTGCCGTTTCTCCCGTGTCTCGTCCCAGACACCCCCTATGGCCTGCCAATATTTTTCGGAGTCTTTTTTCACCCAAGCGACCACTGTCACCGCTGCATCCTTTCCGTAGATGTTCAATTTACCGAGCTCACCTCTCGGAATGTAGAACCAGGTACTGTCTTTAATGTAGGCAGAACTCTTGGCAATAGGTCCTTCAGATATCCGCTCAATGGGTACAGTGCCCTCCAAAAGGTGGTATTGTTCATCATTTTGAAATGATTTGGAAACCCTTGGCTGACCTGCATCCTCCGAAAAATCCCAAAAAGCCAACAAGTGGCGCTTTATCACCTTGGTCTGGGAATAGGCTACCGATTGAAGACCGAGCGCACCAATCAGTACCAAAAACAGCATACGTTTCATACTTTTTTAGGTAAATATATGCGTTTTGACAGGGACTTGAAAAATGGACCTACAGTAATCTATCCCCAAAAAAGTCAGTAAATTGATTATCAGCAATAACCGTTCATTCATAACAGAGGCTACGCCGGTGATTCATTCAAGGGCAATTCCACAAAAAAAGTGGACCCTTTTCCGTCTTCACTTTCAAACCAAATCCTACCCCCATGCGCTTTCACAATCTGTTTTGAAATGGCCAGTCCCATACCGTGAGGGGTCTCACCATCCGTGCCATAGCGCTTGCTGTTCGTGAAGAGCTCAAACAAGGTATCCTTTAACTTATCCGGAATGCCTATTCCATGATCCTGTATGGAAATCAACGCACGGTCGACTTTCTTTACCAGCTGTATATGTATGTTCCCTCCCTTGTGACTGAATTTTATCGCGTTAGCGATCAGGTTACTGACTACCCGCCACATTTTCTCTCTACTGATCCAGGCTTTGACTGGCTCGGTAGAAAGCGTAATTTGCTGCTGCTTTTCCTCTGCTTTGAAGCGAAGCAGGTCTGCACAGTAATTCAGCATACGCTCCAGATCTACTTCCTCCTTTTGTAGCCCCTCGATCCCCCGGTTTACCTGCAGCATCTCTGAAACCAGGTTCAGAGAATTATTACCTGATATCTTTATATGTTCGATTAAAGTACGGTCCTCCTCTGACCAGTTCCCGCTTTCCAACAATACATCGGCAATCATGGTCATGCTGCTGATGGGGCTTCGAAGATCGTGCGCCACGATGTGCATCATGCGGGAATTTTCTGCATGGCTTTGCTCCAATGCACCTAGCGCATCCTGCAACTCAATGTTTTGCTGGCTGATTTGCCGATTTATTGCCCGAAATCTTCTGAGGTGATAGCCTACGTTGACTAAAAAGCCAACTGCTACCACCAAGAAAATCAACGTACCCAAAAGGTAGATATTCTTAATTTCGTTTTCGCGACTGATAATGGCAATTTCGTATTGTTGTTCCGTAACCCGAAATGCTTCCTCCATATCCAAGTACCGAGAAGCCTCTGCAGACCGCTCGTTTTCCTCGTATAGTTTGGTGTAAGCACTCAAATCCCGATAGGCGAGTATTTCCTCATCGATAGCGTCGTAATACCGCCAACGCAATCTGAGAAACCGCGATAGGATATCGAAGTAACTGGTGTTTTTGAGGGTAATTCGGCCGATGGAGGAATCCAGTTCATCGATCAACCGTTTCGCACTAGAGAGATTACCCTGATCAAGGTAAAGACCCGCGAGCTTTATCTTGGCCGTCCTCGCATCGGGAATATCATATTCGGGTCTATCGTTGATCTCTATACTTCGCAACAGTGCTTTTTCTGCATTTTCAACGTACCCTAACTTGGCAAGTACACCCCCAAGATTTCCAAGCACAACGCCCTCGGCGACTTCCAGAAAATGATATTCCAGTGGTTGGGACTTTTTTGGATAGGTGGCCACCCTACTATTGATAAAATCCTTTGCCTTTTCATAATAAAAAACAGCACTGTCCAGTTTATCTAATTTTTCATAAGAAAGAGCGATCGTGGTCAGGTACCTTTGGGGATCCATCACAACAACATTAAAAGACTCATCGGGACCACAGGTAGCCACCTCTTCTACCGCTTGTAGGAAATAATCGATTGCCTGGTCAAACTGCCGTTGATTGTACTTAAATAATCCGAGCTGATACGTCAGGTCGGCAGTGGTACATAGTGGTAGGTGATTCTTTGCGAACTCCCTCCCATTGTAATAACTCCTGAACGCATCAAAAAACATCTTTCTTCCTTTTAGGATATCCCCTTCGATGAAGAAATTACGTGAATATTCCACCTTATATACCTGCTCCTTTCCCTTCAATACCAAGTCCATGCTGTCCTTATAGGCCTTGGCCATATCTAGATCCTGGTTAAAGTTAATGTAAAACAAGGCAATATGCAGGTACTTGTTCCACTGCTCTAGCGAATTCAGGCCCGAAAATTGGCTGTAAAGCGAATCCAAATAGGCGGGGTAATTGGGCAATGCCCCGGAATTTAATAGCCGATTACTCGAATGGTATAGCTCGTAAATCTCCGGTCTCATAGGTTCATATTCCTCTTGCGTAGCATCACAGCCGAAAAGAAAGCAACCCAGAAATAAAAATATACCACTTGCTATTAGAGACTTAACCATTTCAGAGAATCAACTATCTTGCGAACAAAAATCAATTTTTAAAAATAGCACAAATTTAAATATCACGCATATATATGCCAAAAATATGATGGGGTGGCCAACAGCCACCCCATGAATCCCTGCGGCTAATTTCCAGCCTGTTAACGTCCATCCACCTCAACTGAACCCTTTTACTTCCCAGCCCTTACGGTATGGTCGGCTTAGGTGCTTTTCAGCGGCGGGCAAATTGCTGATCTTCATTTTTTTCGCATCCCACTTCAACAACTTGCCGGGTTCACGCAAAGCGACCGTCCCCAGTATAATCGCTTCGGTCATGGGACCAGATTGATTGAAATGGCTCTCTGTACGTGTCCTGCCCAAACAGGCATCCACAAAATGATGGTAATGATCCCTATCTTCTAACGATGACTCCTTCACGTGACTAAATTTGGTTTCAGGCAACAACACCGGCATTTTGGTATGGGGTATTAACAAGGCCCCTTCGGTACCGATCAGCATGGCCGACTCAGCGGGATAATCTTCCACAGAAAATAAAGCCCTCACTTCCTCGGGAGGATAAAACTCGCCATCAAACCATTCTACCTGCAATTGCTTGTCTGCTGTCAGGGAATTTCCCGGAAACATCCAGGTGATATGGTTGGATTGGGGCCATGTATCGGCCATCCGTTCAGGGGATTGCTGCCAAGAATCCTGTACTCGCGCAATTACCGATACAGGATCTTTCAATCCCATCCCCTTCCAAACTGCATCAAAAATATGGCAGCCGATATCGCCGGACCATCCCGTGCCGAAGTCCTGCCACGCACGCCACTTGGAGGGATGGTAAATTGTGGGGGAATAGTCGCGCATAGGGGCTGTACCTACCCAAAGATCCCAATTTAAATGAGCAGGTGCGGGCTCACCTTGAGCAGGTCTGGGCCCTTTGTAACGGTAAGCCTCCGTTGCTCCTGGACGGTTTGAGCAAAGGTAAACGTTTTTTATTTTTCCGATATGGCCCTCTTTGATCCATTGCACCGCGGTGCGATCACCCTTACCGGAGGCATGTTGGGTTCCCAATTGGCTAACAATGCCCGCCTTATCTGCAGCACGGGTCAAAGCCCTGACTTCCGCCACGTCGTGGCACATCGGCTTTTGGCAATACACATGCTTTCCCAACCGAATGGACTCATAGGATATGGCAAAGTGGTTATGATCCGGCACACTGACATTGATGGAATCGAAATTGCTGGACTCTGCTTTCAACAGCTCGCGCCAATCGGAATAGGCTTTTGCATTGGGCAACGCTTCGGCTGCTCTCTTGAGGTGATTGGCATCCACATCGCATATCGCTACGATCTCTACATCACTGTGGGCCATAAACCGGTTCAAATCATGCCATCCCATACCCCCTACTCCCACAGCTACATGTCGCAACTTGCCATTTCGGCTTGCTGCGTTTGCGGGAAGGGACATCAATATGGGAGGCGTAAGGGCTGCCAAGGCAGCTTGTTGAATAAATCGGCGCCGGGAGGCACCTGTAAAATCTTTGTTCATAGAGAAGGCTTCAATAAGGTTATTGGGATTGTTACAAGATGAATTTAAAAATAAAATTCGGAGAAACAGCTGCAAAAATAAAAAAATCGAACAGGGATTTTTTTAACGGCTAAACCCCTGTTCGACTGGAATAATGCTTGCTCTAAAGAGACTTGATATACATAATCAACGAGGATACATCATTTTCTGACAAAACACCCAAAAACGAAGGCATACCTTCATCGTACCCCTCTACGATTTTCTTGCTGGGCTCTATGATAGACTCTTCGAGATACGCTTCGTCAGCTACCACGGGCTCCCCATCCTTTACGGGCCGTTCTTTTCCGTAGATACCCTTCATGCCGGGGCCAATTCGGCCCTCATTGTTACCATCGATCGAATGGCAGGCTATACAATTCATCTTGGCATACAACTGACGGCCATGTTCCAATGAAGCCGTTCCCTCTTCACGCACAGCTGTCAACGTAAAATCCGTGTTTTCCAATATTTCCTCTAAATCCACCGAATTGAATCCCTCCGCTAGTAGGTTTGGCTTTGCCAGATCGTTTACCGTAAACCACAGCTTATCATCCAAAGACATACCGCTCTTCGCAGCAATTTGGTATCCTACTTCCATTTGCATGACTTCGGTCATGTGCGGGACGACCAAAAAAACAGCTCTTCGATCTTCGGATAGCTCAACTGCCAAAACCGGAAGCTGCTCCTCTCCATCCTCACCGTTCAATTTGTAATGGCCGGAACCGTATTTACCACTTCGGTGGTAGTTCCAACGCTTTACCGAGTAATTGGTCACGTCCGTTGCGGAAGATTCGTCAAGTTCGGTGGCAAAGCGTATCATCACACCTCCTTCTCTGGCCTGGAATTTTTCGGGCAGATGGCTCTCCATTCCGGTATACCTGAGCCGCAACATCGCTGTCAATACATCGGATTTATGGCCCCAAAGTGCGAAGCCAGCTAGGTACATCAACCCATCGCCTGGATTGATCTCCGCCTTCATGGTGGGTGCTGGATAGTCAGCATCAATAACTGTCACGGCCCCTTGCAGTGCTTTGCCCGTATCATCTACCAATACCTGAAACAATCCCGGCCTACCATACGATAGGTGCACCATCTTGCCATTTAGTGGGCCCATCTGATCACTATGTACCCACACCTGACTAACACCCGACCGATCCTCTGCATGAGGTATCCAGGTAAGCGGTGGGGTGATCTCGGGCAGTTCCGGCAAATGCGACGTGGCCGATACACCATAATAGTCGCCTTGTTTGATCATCATAATGGGCGTTGAGGGCATGTGGTGTCCCTGTTGATCGGAACCACTCAAGCTACCTGTTTTTGGGTCGATGCCCAAATAAGGTCCGCGGAATCCAGATGCGATCATCTCCATCTCGCGGCCAGTTGCCGACACCTTAAATACGGCCCCTCCATGCTGCGATCCAGCCCGGAATCCCATGATGGCCTTCGGAGAGGAGGTTTCCGGCCCCATATCCAGCGCACCGAATTTGGCAATGTAAAAACCACCTTTTGGATCTTTGACCATATCACTGGCCCATTCACGAGTTTCGATTGACTGCGCCATGATATTGGAAAAGTTTTCGTAAAAATCGGCTTCACCATCTTTATTAAGGTCGTGGAGTCGGACAATTCCCTCTTTGCCATACACATATATCTGCCCATCTACCACGGAAATCGATTGGGGCTCATACAGTCCGGAGGCAAACCTCTTCCAAGAAAGCCGATTTAGCTTGGCATTGATGCCCTCTAATATCCAGACATCGCCGTCAAAGGTCACCACCGCTGCCTTGCTTTTATCAAAAAAATCCAGATCAACCACCCGCACATTTCGATTCCACGGATTCGGTACCGGAAGTGTCAAGCGGTCCGTCACAAATAACGCGGTGTCTGGCGCCAACTCACCTTTGGTAAGTACCTTTTCCTTCCACCTAGCCGGAGACCCTTTTTCAATTGCAGGGATCGTAGGTTTGAAATCAACCAACAGATTGGCAAAATCACTACTTTCCGTAGCTGAACCGGTCCAAATGCCTACGCCAAAGTTCCTTTTTGTGTCGGAATTGGGAATGGAAAGATAGAGGATGCGGTCATCTTTCACCCGAAGCTGCAATCCGGCTACATCTCCTGCCAAGTTTACCGCTGTGACGCGGTCACCATCCGAGCCGTGAAAAATCTTTGCGGTATGTTCAGTGAGCTCCGAACGGGCTCCGTCCGTAACTTCAGCCAACACCACATGCAACTCCTCCCGATGTGACTCAATCTGAAAAGAGCGCGTAAATACCGTGCGGTCTACATTCTGAACCGAACCAGGCTTCTCCAAAATGGCTGTTCCTTTGACAGTATAGGCCAGTACCAATTCGTTTTCCGCCAAATAGTGTCCTTCCCACCTTGCTTCACGGACATCCAATGGTCCCCAAGAAGGTGCTCCGGGATATGGGTTGGCAGGTCTCGGGTCGATAAACTCCGGAGACCTACCTGAAAGCCATCCAGGATATTGGCCCGTAGCAAAATGGGGATCTCCTAAAATACGGGGGATCTTGTTGTTTTTATCGTAAAAGCTGTTGTAAGAAATCTGGGCCATGGTAACCATGGGCAGGAAATCACCGGTCCAAGCAACAGTCCAACGCAGCATATCCGGGTCGAAGGAAGCATAGGCGCGATCACCTACTTTGATAGCCAAAGCCCTCGCTGAGATATTATCGGTAGGAAAGCCTGACCCCAGCTCTCTCGCATCGATGGAAGTCGTGATATACGGAAAGTCTGGCTCCACAAAATCTCCAAACTCCACTTGATCAAAATCTACCTGGGTAATCTCCGGTTCCTGCTGCTTACAGCCTGCCGTCAGTATCAAGATAAGCAGCAATGCAATCAGTCGATCCGCGTAGCCTTCCCGCACCAGGAGCAACTTTTGATATAGAACGTTACTTGAAATATACATCTTATTTGAGATCGTTTTTCGATTAAATCTAAGCAAGTAAGCACCAAATCGCTTAATTTCAAAAATTTAAGCGGTGCAAAACCAAGAACAAACAGGTTTCCCGAAGAAAAAAAATCCCAGAACTGTCGATCCTTAACGGGATTTCGTCGAGTGATACCCAGATACTGCCTATTGCCACCCCCTCACTCATTTTTCAACTTAAACGATCTCAGCTACATGGTGTCTAACATTCAATTAACACCTCATAATCCAGCTCATCATGAACGTACTAAGATCCATTCTATTCATTGCCGTGCTTACCTTTGGCAGCCTAGAAAGAACCTATGCCCAACAGGCACCCCGCCAGGTAATCGGCCAAATTGTGGATAGCGAAACCCGTGAACCTGTAGGCTTCTCCACCGTTTCCCTCATCCGTTCTGAAGACGAATCTTTGGAATCCGGTGCGGTGGCGGATTTTGATGGTGAGTTTGTACTAACTGGCCTACGAGACGGCCTGTATAAGCTCAAGATCTCCTTTATGGGATACCAAGAACTAATAAGCGAAACCTTTCAAGTGGCGGAAGACGTCTCCCCATCGATTCCGCTCATTTTTCACTTGGAACCTGCCCATATCTCATTGGATGAAGTGGTCATTACGGGCCAGCGGGACCTCTTTGAAGAAAAAGTGGATCGCACAATTTACCATGCCGAAAATGACAAAACACTTCTTGGCGGGGATGCTACGGATGTCATGCGTCGGGTACCAATGCTTTCAGTGGATATGGATGGCAATGTATCCATGCGGGGAAGCTCCAATATCCTGGTACTCATAGATGGCCGGCAGTCGGCAATCGTCGCATCCAACGTAGCAGATGCGTTGAAACAAATCCCCGCCGAGGAAATCAAATCTGTGGAAGTAATCACCTCCCCTTCCGCAAAATACGACGCAGAAGGCACAGGCGGCGTGATCAATATCATCACCAAGAAAAATAACCTGCAAGGATCCTCCCTGAATATCAACAGCTCTGCAGGCAACAGAAGCTCTACGCTAGGCCTGAATGGTAGCCTAAAGCAAGGAAATATGGGCTGGACTCTTGGTGGTTTTGGTCGTTCCATGTACAACGTGCTAGGATCTTTCTCCAACGAACAGACGCTTACCCAGCCCAACGGATCGCTCATGCAGGTGCTGCAGCAGGCGAATACAGGCACCAACATGCTTCTAGGCAGATACAACTTGGGGTGGGATTACGAGATCAATACGTATCACTTCTTATCGGCATCGGTTAGTTTTGGACTTCGTAACCGCGAAAACCTCCAGCAAAACCTCCTCACTGAAACCTATGTATCGGATGCCTTGATAAGCTCCCTATTAAGAAATGTGAGCACCAATGACCAGTCCAATAATGTGGATGCCAACTTTAACTACATCAAAACATTTGACCGCAAGGGCGAAGAATTTAGCCTGTCTACTCTCTACAGCGTAAGCAACCAATCCAACGCATTCGAAAACAGTCTGTATGGTGAAACCGCCGCAGAAGTAGTAAGCAGGATTCTAAATAACAACCTAAGCAAAAACGAAGAATTTACGGTGCAACTGGACTATATCAAGCCCCTGTCGGAAAACCAACTAGTGGAATTCGGCGCGAAGAACATCACCCGACAAGCGGAAAGTGACTTTATGTATTACACAGCAGAGGGCGCATCCGGGACCTTTCAGGAGTCAGCCAATCCTGCCCTCTCCAACAACTTCGCTTACAACCAGCAGGTAACCGCCGGATATGCTTCCTTTACCACCGATTTCCTCCAAGATTTCTCCTTTAAAGGGGGAGTACGGTATGAATACACCCACATCAACGCCAATTTCGGTACGATGGGTCAGGAAGCGAACATCCCCTCCTATGGGGTTTGGGTTCCCAGCGTTAATTTCAGCCATAAATTGACCACCGGGGAAATGATCAAAGCCGCCTACAACCGACGGGTACAGCGTCCGTTTCTGAACTTCCTGAACCCAAACCTCAACGCAGCCAACCCGCAGCAGGTATCTCAGGGAAATCCCTTGTTAAGCCCTGAACTTACCGACAATTGGGAACTTTCCTACAGCACAGCCTCTAAAACGGCCACTTTCAACTTCACTACCTACTTCCGAAATACCACGGGATCCATTCAGCCAGTCAGAACAGTGACCGGCCAAGACGTGATTTTCACCACCTTTGAAAATATTGGCTACGAAAAAACAGTAGGCCTGTCGGTTTTTTCCAATATCAACCTCACCAGCAAATTGACTGTGAACGGAAGCATAGACGGATATTATGCCACATTAAACAACGGTCTGACCGATCCCTTGTACGCGGCATTTAACTCAGGCTTCGTTCTGAGCGGCAGAGGAATGGCCAGCTACCAACTGCCCAACAAATGGCAAATTCAAGCCTTTGGATTCGCTCGTGGCCAGCAGGTTCAGCTTCAGGGGCAAGCCGGTGGATTGGCGATTTATAACCTTAACATCAACAAGCAATTCAACGAAAACCGGGGAAGCATTGGGTTTGGATTCGAAAACTTCCTTACCAAAGAGTTTACCATGAAAAATGAACTTATCACTCCGACCATCCTGCAACAAAGCACCATAGGCATGCAAAATGCGGGATTCCGCATCAACTTCACCTACAAAATCGGAAAACTCACCACCGATAAAAACACAAAAAAAGCAAAGGCCGTCACCAACGATGACGTAAAAGGAAGCCTCAACAACAGCTCGATGGACTAAAAACCCTATAAAGCTTTTACACGGGGCGAAAAAAAGGATGCCCATCCTTCCTTACAACGTTGAAAAAACTCCTAATACCAAAAATGCCATCTTGTAACAAGATGGCATTTTTGGTTGATCTATCGAACTAGCTCCATTAGGCCCGCTGACCCAAGTTGAATTCCTTCAATTCCTCCTGTTCGATAAATGGCTGATTTCGAAGTCTTTTTCCCGTAGCCCAATAAATGGCGTTGGAGATCGCTCCACCAGTGGGTGGAAGTGCAGGTTCTCCCAGCCCAGTGGGGTCTATGCCATTGTCCACAAAGTGGGTCTCTATTTCAGGTATTTCCTTCATACGGATCAATCGGTAGCTGTCGAAATTCTTTTGCTCCGCCAGGCCGTTTTTGATGGTCATATTCGTGTACATGGCATGGCCCATGCCATCCACCATGCCACCCCGCACCTGCTGATCAGCACCAGTAGGATTTACCACGATACCACAGTCGGTCACCGCATATATTTTTTCCAACACCGGATTTCCCTGATTCATGCGAACTTCAGCGACTTGCGCCACATAGGACCGGTGCGAGAAATAAACGGAAAAGCCCTGAGCCACACCGTTTTTCTTGCCCCATCCAGACTTTTCAGCTGCCAGTTCTACCACGCCCCTCATTCGGTCCACATCGTAATGTATACTTCCTACCGGGTTATTTTTTGCTCGGTCCAGCAATTCCAACCGAAATTGAACCGGGTCTTTACCAGCGGCTTCCGCCACTTCGTCTATGAAGGACTGCTCTGCAAAGGCCAGGAAATTCGTAATGGGGGCTCTCCAAGCATTTGTCGTGATGTGGGACTTGTAGTCGATGGACTCGATAAGCAGGTTATCTACTGAACCGGAAGGGAAGTTGTTTTCCCGGGTAGTGTTTCCTGCATTTAATCCAACCCCTTTCAGTTTGTACCCTATAAGCTTATTGTTAGCATCCAATGCCGCCTCAAATCGATACTTGACAGCCGGACGGTATGCACCTCCCGTATTGTCATCTTCTCTGGTCCAAATTAGCTTCACAGGCGCATTGACCAACTTGGAAACGTGTACCGCCTCCTCCACGAAGTCAGCTCGAAGCCGTCGTCCAAATCCACCTCCCAGGCGGGTCATTTCCACGGTGACCTTTTCGGGATCAACACCTGCAATCTCCGCCGCTGCTGCCTTGGCGCGGTCTGGGGTTTGGGTAGGACCAACCAATTCCACTCCGTCAGCCCTTACATGGGCAAAGAAATTCATTGGCTCCATGGGCGAGTGGGATAGAAACGGACACTGAAATTCGCTTTTTATCACCTTGGCAGCATTTCGGAAGGCGGCGTTTACGTCACCATCCTTACGCATTACTTGTGCCTTTCCATTATTCAGCAGATCGTCAAAGATCTTATTGTGCATTTCTGTACTTTCCAATTCCCCATCTATGGGCTCATACTGAATGTTAAGCAGCTTCCTTGCTTTCATGAGGGGCCAGGTCGAAGTGCCCACCACTGCTACATTGTCATTAAATGAAACGACATCGGTGATGCCATTTACTCCTTTTGCTGCATCCGCATCGAAGGACTTAATCTTCATCCCAAAAGGAGGACGTTGTACCATGGCGTGTTTCATCCCATCCCGATAGATATCCAGGCCATACAGCGGCTTACCCGTAAACATGGCCTTATTGTCCACGTTTTTCACCGGGGTACCGATGATTTTAAAGTCTTTGATATCCTTCAGCGGCACATCCTCCGGCACGGTCATGGTAGCGGCTTCGGTAGCCAGTTCACCGTAACCCAATTTTTTTCCACTACTGCTGTGAATCACTTGACCCTTATCGGTCGTCAAGCTAGCAATATCTACATCCAACCGTTTGGCAGCGGCTTCCAGAAGCATCCTTCGGGCCGTCGCACCGGCTTTTCGGAGCCGTTCCCAAGAGTGGGGCATGGCACCGGAACCTCCGGTAACCTGTCGGTCGTATTTTTCATTGTCCAAAAAGGCCTGCATGACTCGGACTTTTGCCCAATCTGCATCCAACTCTTCCGCTACAATCATCGGGAAAGAGGTTTTGATGTTTTGGCCGAGTTCCGGGTTGGGTGAGAAAATCACCACATGTCCGTCGGGAGCAATGGACAAAAATGCGTTGTAATTAACTGCCTGAGCCATCAGTTCCTCGTCCGTCACCACCTGCATTTTTGGTGAATCACAACCGGAAAAATGGAAGCCCAGCAAAAGGCCACCACTGGCTGTGGCTGCAATTTTCAGGAAATCTCTTCTATTGGTCTTTAGTTGTGTGCTCATGATCTGGTGGTTTTAGAGGCGGCGAGTAGGACTGCTTCTTTGATTCGGTGGTAGGTGCCACAGCGGCAGATATTGCCATTCATGGCTTCCACCACGTCTTCCTCGCTTGGCGAAGGATTCTTTTTCAGAAACGCCGCTGCAGTCATGATTTGCCCTGCTTGGCAATAGCCACACTGCGCGACGTCTACTTCTTCCCATGCTCTTTGCACAGGATGGTCTCCCTCTTCGGACAGACCCTCGATGGTGGTGATTTTTTCGGTGCCTACAGCAGAAACCGGATAGGTGCAGGATTTGACCGCATTGTCGTTTACATGGACCGTGCAAGCTCCGCATTGGGAAATGCCGCAGGAATACTTGGTTCCTACCAGGCCCAAATGATCACGGAGCACCCACAAAAGTGGGGTATCCTCATCCACATCAACCTGATAGTTCTTTCCGTTGATTTGCAAGTTGTAGTTAGCCATTTTTTAGAATCTATTGTTTAATCAGTAAATTAAAAAATTATCCAATTGTTTTCAAATAAACGACCGCTTTTAAACCTAATTTAATTTCAATCTATATTACGCCAGTCCTAAGGCCTCCAGTGGAGTTATAAAATCATATTTTTTTAAATAGCCTTCTAAAATATCGAAACTATGTTTGAAATCCGGATTTAAATAATTAAATTTTGCTCTAACTTAGATAGACGTACGTTTATCTCTGAAAATTTACTTCTAAACTATAGAACAGAGTTGATTTCATGAGTCGGTTTCTACTGATTGCTCTTATCGTGATCCTGTTGGTACTTGCCATCCTGTTTATCCTACAACCGCAGGTACTGGATGGCATATGGATGTGGTTGGTAGGATTTGCCGGCTATGTCGTGCTGTTGTTCCGGCGCGCATCGGAAGGTCTAAAAAGCCTGTTCACCAAATCGGAGAGTCCAGCCAAAACGGCAGATCCCGTACAAGCCCCCGCACAACCCACTCCTCTGATCACTCCGCAACTCTCCAACGATACATTGGACGAACTGAACGAAAAGGTCAGGGCATTGGAAAATCAGTTGCTCAACGCACAGAAATCAGGACTTCCAATGGCTTCACATGCGGTCACCGTCCTTCGGTACCTGGATGACGGCCAAACAACCCTAGGGCTGATATTCCTGAAGAATCGCTTTTTTGCCTACACGTTAGAAGACACCCACCGGGATAGTAAGGTTCACGGAAAGACGCGCATCCCGGAAGGCACCTATCCGCTGGAACTCAACCGCGTAGAAACACCGCTTACCCAACGGTATCGAAACAGATTTCCTTGGTTTGACTACCACATCGAAATCATGAAAATCCCTAACTTTAGCAGGGTCTACATCCACATTGGAAATACACACGCAGATACCGAAGGCTGTATCCTAATCGCTGACGGGGTGAATGCCGCCGATCCTCAAAAAATGATTACGCATTCCCGGTTGGCCTTTGAACGATTCTACAAGACGCTGCATCCACTACTCAATCAAGGAAAGCAATTAAGTATACAGGTGCTGAATGAGGATTGGTTCAGCAGATCTCATCTCTTGCAAAAGACAGAAGCCATCGCAATGGAATAAAAAAGCTTTAAGAAACTCCAAACTCTCATTTTTATGTCCACTTCACACCCAGAAAACGTCAAGCCCATATTCCAAAACAAACCCTACTTGTTGGTCCAACTTGGGGCCGTGGTGCTCGTCACTTTGGTTCTGCTTTTCGGGGTCGTGCCCGAGTGGCAAGACAAAAACGCCAGTTTTGCCGTGACTTTGATTCTGCTGCTTGCCGTTGGACTCCTTTATGGGATAGCAGCACGTCACATGAACCCCAGGGCCAAACAGGTAAACCAAAACAACAATCCCTACCACAGCTTTTTCTTTAAGGGTACTGTTGTGTTGACTTCCCTCCTCACGCTTTTCGGTCTATTGGGGGCATTCTTTGTGTATATCGAGCATCAAAACCTTTTTCAAGCCGTCGGGTTGGCAACAGCGGTGATTTGGATGGCAGTTTTTCTGGTCTACTTCATGTGGTCGGTGTATTTTTACAATATCAACTACGGCATTACCGATCAGGATTGGGACAGGATCTACGAGCAAGCGGAGCAAAAGCGAAACGGAATCTTTGTACCCGAAACCGAAGTAATGGATGTCCCTAGATACAATCCCTACCGGAGCCAGACATTTGGTCTGCCTCCCGGTACCGTGAGGGGCATGATTGCATTCACCCTTTTGATGGGAGGCATGTCCCTGCTCATCACCAGCTTTGGATCCGGGTACACCGGTATGGACTTGGCACTTTTACGCCAACAGTTTGAGTTTTTTGAGACGGCCTTTCTGATGATGATAGCCTTTTATTTCGGTGACAGGTCCTTGAAATACGTAAGTAAACGATGGACTGACCCGAACAAAAGCAGTTCGGAGGACAATTCAGGTACACAATCTATCCAATCCGATGGGTCGAGGCTAGCGACCTCTTCCTCGGGGCCTATGGATGACGTGGAGATAGATGATCAGGAGTTTATGCGAGAGAACGTCGGATTTCCGGACTCCCAACCCAATTCACTCACTAGCCAGCGAACCCTCCTTTCGGCATCCCTAGACACAGCGATTGTGGAGCAATCGGGTGACGATTTCATCAAATCCAACGACATGGCCCATGCCAAGGTACTCAGCGACATGGACATACGGGTCGCCTTGGAGGACTTTGAGGTAAAGCGGGGTATTCAACTAAGCCTGCCGGTAGTTAAAGCTGTCATATCTGTGGAATCGTCCGGAAGAGGGCATTTGGCCGATGGAAGAGCTAAAATACTGTTTGAAGGGCATGTGTTTTGGAGAAACTTGGTGAAGCTTGGGGAAGATCCCCAAAAGCACCTGAAAGGCAACGAAGACATCCTGTTCGAAAAATGGACCAGAGCACATTACAAAGGCGGCGCCAAAGAGTACGACCGATTGGATAGAGCCATGGGTATTCATAAAACCGCCGCGGTATACGCCGCATCTTGGGGTATGTTTCAGGTATTAGGAGAAAATCTGGAAGGAAATATCAAAGGTAGAGGCTACAAGGATGTGGATGACTTTATGGAGCATCAACACCAATCGGAGTACTTTCATCTGCTGGATTTTCTCGAATTCATCCGAACCAAAAAGTCCCGTGGAAAAAGGTTGGTTGACTACATTTCGGAGGAGCTGAATGGAAAGTACGATTGGGAGGCCTTTGCGTTCGGCTACAACGGTAGTGCCTATGCCGTTACCCAATACCACACCCGGATGAAAGCTGCCTATGAAAAACTAAAAGAACAGGGGCTATGAAAACCTGTCAACCCCTCCTATTCCGTCTCATTTCTCTTTTGGTGGTAGGGATCGGACTGTTTGCCTGCAAATCAAACGAACGAGAATTGGTGGTGGGAAAAATTCAACAAGCCAGCGACTTAGTGACATCGGAGTTTGTGGTAGACAAGGTGGTATTCGGCAAAAAAACGAAAAAAGTATTTTTCATCCCTGTAAACGAAGCTTCTTTTCTGGCATACTCCCAGGCAACGGTTAAAACCGGCATTGACTTAAGCCGCCTTGCCGAAAAGGACATCGACATCCAAGGGACAAAAATCACCCTGTCGTTACCGCCGATCGAGGTGATTAATTTCTCCTACCCCCCGGACAAGTTTGTGGAAGATACCCTGATTTCCAATCCCAGCAGGTTCTTGAACAGTATCAGCTTGGAGGATCAAGAAGAGTTTTTCCGCATGGCGGAAACAGATATCCGCGAAAGCCTGCCCTATTTAGGCATCGTAAAAACATCGCAAGAACATACACGAAAGATGATGAACTCCCTGCTTCGGGCATTGGGTTTTACCGAAATCTACATTCATTTCGCCAACAACGAACTCATTCTCCGAAGGGTCGAAATCAATGAACCCGTAGACACTGTAAGGCAACCATGATACGGCAGATCTTAAAAAGCGCCCGATTGCTACTAGAGATAGGACTCGTTATAGGGATCCTCGTGCTGATCTATTGGTGGAACCCGCTGGGACTTTTCGGTGGAAAACTAAAGCTACAACCCACGGCTACGCTTAGTGCGCAAGTGAGAGAACTCGGTGAATTGGTTACTGCCGAATATTACGGCGAAGTGATTTCAACTATAGAAGACACCCAAGTAGACAAACTGGATGAACCCAACCTACTGGAACATGCCAATGAGGTGGTGAGTGAAATCCAGGAGATGCTACAGCAACTCAAAACGTTCGACGAGCTCAACACTAATCAAAAGGATGCTATTTTAGGATCTGAACAAAGTAACTTGAACAGGCGCGAAAGAAGACGGCTGATCACAGATAAAGTATCCCGAAGCAACCTACTTGAGCGGCTGCGGTTTCACGGCGACTGGGAAGCTCTCGAATTACTACCTAAGCATAATGATGTACTGAATTACCTGTTTGATCGAACCAATCAACGTACTCGTCCAGTCCGCACCAACCTGAACGACAATCAGCTAAAAGACTTGCTGATCAGACTATATGAACGACCGCTGGAAATCAATCGGCTTTGGGATGAAAACGACTTTTTAACTACTTACTATCGACGAAGACTGGAGGAAATGCCCAAAAATGAACAGCGGAAAAAACTGGCCATGATAGGCAGGGGCACGGTAAAGGCAGGTTTTGACCTTAGAGAGCTTACACCAAACATGTTTTATATCAATGAAGTATCCAAAGAGCTTCATTTCTTTGGGCTTTCTGCCAAAATTCTGGATGCGGATATAAACCCATGGTTTATACCGGAAAAGGGTGTACCGGGATTTGACATACTAACCTACAACGGTAGGGTAAACTTCAAGGATGCTAAAAAGGTAAAACAATATGCGATCCAAAAGTTGGAAACCAACGCAGTAAACGCCAACATCCTGGAGAGCGCAGAGACCTTTGGAGGTGAGTCTCTGATGCGATTATTCAGCTTGATGACCGGCAAGGAGATCAATCAGGTGTTTTTTCATAACGACCGCATCATCCAATTGAGTCAGCAAATCATGAAGGACCGGTTTATCAATTACGAGGAGGCCATGATGTTTGAAAGTGCCCTTCGTTCGGAAATGAAAACCATTGACTCGCTCCAAAACAGCACCCAAAACCGATTCAACAACCAACAACTTGCCAATGAAAAGTGGGGGGTCGTCAATCAGCTGGCTAAAGAAATGCAAAATTACCCTTTCGAAAACGACGGATGCCGCTACGGTTGTTTTTCGACATGGGCTTTTAGCTTGTCGCACGCAGGGTTGATAGACGAAGTAGCCCAAGACTCCCTCAGCAGACTAAGAACGGCACTAAAAACCAAGCCTGTCCTCCCTGACTCTTTGTTTACGCTTTGGGCAGGGCGTGATTCGTTGTTTTTGATGGACCAATTCAATCAGGCGGTACAATTTTTAATGGCGGCAAATACTCCCGTCGGAAAGACCAAGACGATCGAATTTGCCGGTGGGGCTGTAGACAGTTTGGCCGTAGACAGTCTTCGCGCAGGGCTGATATCTTTTTCACCTGAAAAATCCGTTTTTGCGCATATTCAAGCTTCGATGGCAGACAGCGTATTTTTAATGGAGACGTTGTTTCCCTTTCGCTACGTGCCTAGTGAATGGGAAATGCTTGCCGGTCAACGGTATAAAGAACTACCCGAAAACACGGACTACGTTTCATTGCAAGGTATAGGGGCTACGTCATTCCTTGTAAATTCGCAGCATGGAAACGGGCCATGGAAACTGATTTCTGTCCCTTTCTCCCAGTTGGTCCACCCGCTACTAGTAGCCTCTTTTACCGAAAGACGGGTAATCTGTTTAGATGAAAGGGTATGCATAGCGCTATCCCCCGAACAAATCCAAAGCGGTCCGCCCGTATTTGCAGACAGGACAGGGATAACTTCGCGGCAAGGACGGGAGTTGGCTGCATTTATCGAATACCTGGTTCGTGTTCAAGAGGCAGGTTCGAATCTGGGGCCCGTCACCCGGGCAAACTTGTGGTTTACCAGAAAACTCCAAAGATCCAGTGCGGTTGTTGGAAGGGCTACCGGCTTGGAGGGTCCCTAAAGTGAGCTCTTCAATTTAAATGCCTTGGTTTTAACCAAATTAAAAAAAAGGAAAAAATGGAATTTTTAATTTTTTTCCCGTTATTTAATGCAAAATTTTAACTAGCCAACATTATTTGTAAAACGTTGAATACATTACGTCTCTTGCTTCATTTTTTTTTCCTGACGATCTTATTGTTGATTCACGCTTCAATCCTCAATGCGCAGGTACCGGTAAACGATAGCCTTTACGTGCAGTCCTATCAGCAAATGCGCGCTTTTTATCCAGAAGTGCACACCGGGTCGCAATATGCGCGGTCCCAATCATCGGTTGCAGGTCATCCCTATTTTGGACCCAATGCGATGGAATTTGGCAGCGTCACGATTCAGCAGTATACCTTCGCCCGGGTTCCATTGCAATTTGATATTTACGATGAACTACTGGTAACCTTGACGCCAGCCAAAGGACAACGAACCATCCTTAATCCGCAGAGAATAAATACATTCGAAATGGCAGATGGCAGTCGATTTGTAAAAAAGAAAAACGTGCCAGGTTTTTTCTTTCACCGGAGTGGATTCTATCGGGAAATTACAAAAGGGGATCAAAGTTTGTATTGTAAACATTACAAGGAAATTAAGAAGGACAGCTCCCCGTTAAATCCTTACCTTTCCTACCTCGAAGTGAAGCGCTATTTCATCGAAAAAGACGATCACATGCATTTGATCCGTCGAAAAAAGGACGCCTACCGTATATTGTCACTAAACCGAAGGGAAATCAGGCCGCACCTGCGGGATCCCAAACTTAAATTTAAGCGGGACAGGGAAGCCTATCTACTTCTTTTGGTCACTTCCGCCAATCGCCGTTCCAGTCAGCTATGAACCGTTTTTTTGTTACATGGGTTTTTTTATTTATTAGTTTGCCGGTAGCATGGTGCCAGGTTACTGCAAGTGAACCTATCAGTGGCCTTTTTGCCGGTGTTTCCTTCGAACGTTTTGCCCAAATGGTAGAAGACCGGTCGTCCTACCGGTTTTTCTTTAAAGCTGCAGATGTTGCCGATCTAGAGATCAACCTAAATGCAAACAATAATAGCTTGGGTGAATTGTTGGGGACGGTGTTTTCTGGCACCGATCTAAAGTATAGCATAGACCGATCAAATCGGGTATACATCAGCAAAGGGAAGGCACTACAGACTACCTTTCCAAGAACGTTTTTTCAAAGGGATCAGCTAGCGGAATCTGCGTTAGACACACTTATCGGAAGTAGCGAGCAGGATCGGCTTTTTGCCAAAAACAAGCTGTGGGAAATTGGAGTCCCTGATCAATCATTTAGTGTCCGTCAGGCCCGATTGACGGGTACGGTGAAAAGCTCCGAATCAGGCGCTCCAATCATTGGTGCCCTCGTGTATGCCGCCGGACAGGACAGCCGCGGAATTACCGACGAAAATGGCAACTACGAAATACTCCTGCCCAAAGGACGGCATACCTTGATATTCCAGAATTTTGGTGCATATCAAGAACAACGACAAATTAACATGGTGGGAGACGGCACCTTGGATGTATTCATGGATGATAATATCATTTCACTCACCGAAGTAACCGTAACCTCCCAGCGTTCCGCCAATATCCAACGTCCCGAGATGGGACTGGAGAGTATCACCGTACAATCGATGAAAAAAATCCCGGCTGTATTGGGTGAGGTAGATGTGCTCAAAGCGATTTTGACCCTTCCCGGTGTCAAGACGGTCGGAGAGGCAAGTGTCGGGTTTAATGTACGAGGAGGCGCAGCCGACCAAAACCTTGTACTTTTCAATCAGGCGACGGTTTACAATCCTTCCCACCTGTTTGGATTATTTTCCGCTTTCAACTCCGATATGATCGAAAGCGTAGACCTCTACAAGGCGGGTATCCCCGTTCAATACGGTGGTAGACTATCATCCGTTTTGGATGTGAAAGCCAAATACGGCAACCGCGAAAAAATCGAAGGAGGCGGGGGAATCGGTCCGATGACTAGCAGGATCTACCTGGAGGGGCCGCTTGGCGAGGGCACCACTTTTGCTGTCGGAGCCCGGACTACGTATTCCAACTGGCTGTTTGGCCTGCTGGATGAAACTTCCGAATTCAGAGATAGCAGGGCTTCCTTTGCCGATCTAAACCTAAATCTAAGCCATAAAATCAACGAAAAAAATGAGATCCGATTGGCCTCGTATGGCAGTGAAGACAGCTTTCGCTTTGACAGTGACACCACCTTCCGCTACCAAAACCGCAATATAAATCTGAGCTGGATAAGTTACCTGAATGAAAAGCTAGAGGCCGAATTCACCGTTGGACACGACTATTATGGGTTTCAAATTGATGGAAACTTGGATTCCCTAAACGCCTTTGATTTTGGCTTCAAAATGAATCAATCCCACTGGCGAAACCATTTTACCTACGAGCTGTCCGATAAGCATAAGATTTCCTTCGGGATGAACCACGTACTGTACCGACTGGCAGCCGGAACGCTGGACGCAAGGGATGAAAATTCGCTGGTAATCCCCCGGCAGGTGGAGCCGGAGCGAGCCTTGGAAAGTGCGGTCTATCTCGGTGATGAATTCGAAATCAATTCCCAGTGGCTAATCAGCTACGGATTAAGGTACGTCGTATACAACTACCTGGGTCCAAAAGAGGTGAACCGTTATGTACCCGGTCAAATACGCTCGGACGCTACGTTGGAAAGGACGGATGTGTATGGATCCGGTGATATCGCCCAGACTTATCACGGGCCGGAAGTAAGGCTTTCTGCGAGGTATTCCATTGACAACATGACCTCCATCAAGGCAGGCTACAATACTGGCCGGCAGTTCATTCACATGTTAAGCAACACGGCCGCCATCTCCCCTACTGACACCTGGAAAATGAGTGATCCGAACATTGCTCCGCAGTTTGGCGAGCAAGTCTCTGTTGGTTATTTTAAAAACTTCAAAAACAACAGTATAGAGACGTCCATCGAGGTATACTACCGGCGCATGCGCAACCTGCTAGACTTTGGCAGTGGAGCCACCTTGATTTTGAACGAGGCCATCGAGCAGGATATACTCAATACGCGGGGCAAAGCGTATGGGGTGGAATTAATGGCCAAAAAGACGGTGGGTAAATTAAATGGATGGGTCAGCTATACCTATTCCAGATCCCTGCTACAAACATCAGCCGAAGAGCTGGCAGAAAGCATCAACGACGGAAGGTTCTACCCCAGCAACTTTGACCAACCCCATGACGTTATGGTTGCGGCAAATTTTGAGTTTACAAGACGCTTAAACACCTCCTTAAACGCAAACTATAGCACGGGCCGACCAATTACCTTACCCATTGCCAAATTCCAATATGGAGGATCAGACCGTGTATTCTACTCAGACCGAAACGAACACCGCATCCCCGATTACTTCCGGGTAGACTTTTCTGTCAATATCGAGGGAAATCACCGGGTCCGAAAGCTGGCCCATGCGTCTTGGTCATTGGGTATTTACAATGTATTGGGACGTAGCAATCCCTACTCGGTGTTTTTCGCCCCAGTGAACGGGATATTGCAAGGCTACCAGCTTTCGATCTTTGCAAGGCCCATTCCATTTATTACCTATAACTTTAAGTTTTAAGCCCATGAACAACCACAAAATCGGAATGCTGGCAGTTTTCATGGTCATTCTTCTCGGACCCCTTGCGTGTAGGGAATTCTATGAACCAGAGGTCACAGACATCGATCATCAGTTTTTGGTGGTAGAGGGTTTTTTGGAAATCGGAGGGGGTATCAGTGAAATCAATCTTACCCAAACCATGCCGATCTATCTAAATCAAACATCCCGGCCGGTAAGTCAGGCGAATGTACAAGTGGAAAGCGAACATTCGGGCACATGGATCATGAACAGATCCCAAGCAGGAAAATACACGCTGGAGGCCACCTTGCCTGAAAGCGATGTATACCGAGTCCGAATTCAAACATCCTTCGGGGAATACCTATCGGACGAAATCATCCCGGTACCCACGTCGGAAGATCTGGAACTGGGATATGTAGGAAGACCCGGCTATGTAAGCATCCACGCATCTACCACCGGCACCGATCAATCCAAGTATTTTATTTGGGAGTTTGAGGAAGACTGGGAATTTAGAAGTCCTTATCAAAACTACTATTACTTTGACGAGCCCTCCAGGACGATTAGGAATACCCCCTTTAACGAAATCGTACAAAGTTGCTATCAAAGTTTTCAATCCTCCAATATCATACTGGAATCATCTGAGCGATTTCAAAACCAACGAATCACCCGAAAAGAAATCCAACGGATCGATACGCTCTCCGAGAAATTGGGAGAACGGTATTCCATCCTGGTACGACAGCGCGGTCTGGACCGGGATGCTTTTGAGTTTTGGGATGCTATGCGAAAAAATTCCGACGAAATCGGCGGCATTTTCAGCCCCATGCCCTCTATGATTGGCACCAACATCCGCAGCCTTTCCAATCCCGGCGAGCCAGTGATCGGTTATGTCAGTGCTGGGAAGACCGTTGAAAAAAGAATGTACATTGACAAAAGAGAGCTGGATGGCTGGGCTTCCCGGATTGAGGATTACAGATTTTGTGTGTTGGATACAGTCACTCCGCTGGATTATGAAGACCGGTACATCATTGGAGATATGGTTCCTGTACTCCCAATTTGTGAGGGTGCCGTTTGTGTTACCTACATGGCGTCCACGAGAAATTGTACGGATTGTAGGTTGAGAGGTAGTGAATTCCCGCCGGATTTCTGGGAACCCTACGACCACCATACTCCCTAGGTGCCCTGGGGGAACGTCCCCTGAATCGAGCCCGTCAGGCGGAAAAAGGCCTAAGGTATCCGTCACACCGTGGGATCATGATGATCCATGTACCTGCCTTTAGGTAGCGACTCCCACTGCGAGCAGACTGGCATCCCTGCTTTCGGTGCAGGACAGGTTATGATCAATAAAGATAACAATGATAAACAGATGACACGAATAAATATACTGTGTTTTTTCCTAACACTTTACACGACAGCACCCCTAATGGGGCAACAGTCACTGCCCGTGCTAGAGGAGGAGGTCTTGGCATTTGTTTCAGACGAATACGTGATGCCTGGAGAACACCTGTGGGTAGAAGCAAGGGTTAGCTTCCACGGAAAAGTAACCCCCTCGAAGGTTTTGTATTTGGAAATAATCAACCGGGAGGGAGTGCCCGTGCTCCAAGAAATGGCAAAAATCGAAGAAGGAAAAGCGATGGCTTACCTACTGATCAACGACAAACTCCCGTCTGACTATTACCTCCTGCGGGTATATACAAAGGTGAGTCCCTATCACTCGCCAGAAAAAGGGATCCATCATCAGGTAATCGGCATTATCAATCCGGCCCTGCCTCCGAAAGCCCCTTTGCCAAGCAATAGACCTCAAGCTCCCATTGGCAACGAGCAGGCATTTCCCTTTGACGGAATTGCTGACGGAGAAGTTTTTGGAACGAACGAGGAAGTTACCCTGTCACTGGAGGACCGTCATGCCAACGATTTCACAGTGGCCATCACCTATGTAGGGGATCTCCCGGAAATAACTCCAATAAACACATCAAACCTATACGATGTGGACGATACACAACCCGTTCCCCAACCAGAGATTTTTGGACATTTGATACAAGGGAGAGCGCTGAACTTCCCCATAGACACCACAGAGACCTATTACCTTTCAGCGCACGGCATTTCCTCCAAATTGATGATCAGCAAGCCGTTGGTTGACGGCCGCCTATTTTTTGAATCAGCAGATTTTCAGCACTATGACTTCGTGATCGTACAGGCCGAAAACCAGGAAAGCCAGCTCGACTTCGTGTTAGAATCTCCTTTCTGGCAGGTGCAACCCAAAGCAAGTTTTCAGCTACCGGCACTTCAGTTACCTGAAACACTGCTTCCCACGCTCCAAGATAGGCTTTTAGCCAGCCAAACCGGAAATTACTATTTTCCAGCACTCCCTGCTGCACCGGATACCCTGCCTCCGTTTCTCGTCGAGGACTATACTTACCTGCTTGACGACTACAACCGTTTTGATGACATGGCCACGGTCATTCGAGAATACGTACCAACTGTCTTGGTTCGGCGCGAAAACCGACAGACCATCTTTAAAAATGTAAACAAACCTGCCGCAGTGGTTTTTCAGCGTAATCCATTGATTTTGATTGACGCCATGCCCGTATTTGATAGTGACGCCTTCGCGCAATTTAACCCAGCTGGGATACGGAAAATGGAAATTGTAAACCGGCAATTTTACTTAGATCACAAAGAGTTTGAAGGTGTAATCAATCTGACCTCGTTTGATAACGATTTTGGCAAATTTGATCTGCCAAAAAACGCCCTATTTATTGCCTATAAGGGAATTCAAATTCCGAAAAACCATGAGGGAACTTGGGTCAAAAACGACGATAAACGACTTGCTGATTTCCGCGCCCTGAGACTGTGGCGCGCACTTTCAAATGAAACGAAATGGACGCTAGAAACAGGTAGATTAACGGGGAAGTTTAAAATCCGCTACCGAGACTGGAAACTTCCTTCGACGCACACCAAAAGCAGAACCTTCGTCGTACAATGAGCAAGGACTACATGCCCATGATTATCTGTAGGGATAGTTTATCCTCCACCTGAATCAATCCACCAAGCTTTTTTGGAGGAGACAGGTCGAGTTGCCCAAAAGAAAGGTCTACATCCCCTATGAGCTGATTATTCTGATGCCTAAACACCACATCTTTCAAGGAAAGGTCTTTTCCCGCTAAACTCACATCCAGATTACTCAAAAAACCCTGTCCGTTCCGGCTGAGAGACTTGACAGTTACTTTGCAAAACGGAAACTCTTCCGCCTTTATCGTCACCTTGAAGTCCCTGTTTAACAAAAAATTGCCACATCCAAAATCATCTACCGGGATAATAAAGTCAAGCTGCCTTGCCTTTGGCAGATTGCCTGTATAAAGCGTATCGCTTAGCTTCTCGTTTCCGTAGGAGCACTCGAACTTGCCAATGGAAGTAACACCCTTTACACGGATTTCCTTTTCCTTGATGACAAACAGTTCTTCCCTGTTTGCATTGGCCATCAGCAGCATCCCACAGATCAAAAACCAAGCGATACGCATGTTAACTATTTTAATTAGAAACCAATTACGCCTTCAATCATGAATCCGTTGAACTTTCCACCTCTGCGGATATCCGTGGGTCCAAAGTCATTGTAATTCTGACTTACGTACTCAAATTTAGTCAAAATATTTTTGGTTACGAACCATCCGCCGCCTACTTGCACGCGATTGATGCTAGGCGCTACGCCATTGGGAAGAGTTCCGCTCACTTCGTTGTATCTACCGGCCACGTAAAACTTGTCTGCGGTTCCGAATCGGTAAACGGCATCTACTCCCAGTTGATTCCAGGTACGGTCTACACTTTCATTCGCTGCTTTACCTTTGGATTGCTCTATATTGCCAAATAGCTCCAGCCCTTGGAATTTGACAAATGGATTCAACACCATGGCTGTTAAATTGCTTCTCATGCCCGGATTGAACCTTCCGGAGGTAAATTGCGCCGCTGTGGTAGCAAAGGTGTTCTCCATAACCATGTAATACCTGGAACCCGCACGGTCTCCCCCCCATAGGGTGTTGTTCACAGATCCTGCGGTGGTGTAAACTGATCCTGTGAGGCGAACCCTCAGGTCATCGTTGAGCTGCTTGTCATAGCCCAATTTCCCGATAAAAGAAGGCTTTCGAACATCCGGATTGGTCACTCCCCCTTGAATCTCTCCGCCTGTCATAGACGCGACAGCCAAGAATCCTCTGTCCTGAAAAATTACCTCACCACCAATTTCCGTAGTAAATGCATCCATGATGTAGTTTCCGACAAATGGATTGTAAAATGCGTTTCCGTTATCAGACCTTCTGTAGTGTGCATCACCGTAATTGATTTCCATGTGGCCAACCTTGATGGTCACCTTTTCCATGATTTTGTCAAAAGTAGGACTGTTTAAAAACGGAACCTTGTCCACTTGCAGGTAACCGCCTTTCACCCAAGATTCGGGGTGGTGCCTGGAAGAAAGGTACGTGACCAAGTTAAGTCGCACCCCATCGGCAAGCGCCACGTCAATGTTCAGGTTGGCAGTTGCCAAGTTAAATCCAGGCCCAATGTTCATCAATTGATTGAGGTTTACATTGTTGTCGTTTAACATGGGCGAGGCACTATTGGAGTGACTCAAGGATTGAAACTGCTGGGCAAAAGCACCACCGATTCGTACTTTGACACCATCGTAGGCAACTGTATCCTCTTTGCCTGTCTCAAAAATATTCAATCCCCGCTGATCATAGGGTCGCCAAAACTGCATATCACGGTCGCTCTGCGCCATCAGGCTGGTAGATAAAAATCCAGCCAATCCCATCAATATTATGTGCTTTTTCATACAAATTTGGTGTTGTTTAAGTTTAGTTGATTGCTGATAATGTCATTTCAATAGAAAGGGTTACATCGTCTCCCGTCTTGATTGTGCCGAGCATTGCTGTAGGCGGATCTATCCCAAAAGCGGTCAATTTAAAGGAGGTGGACGATTGAATGGTAACTTTAGATCCAGCTACGTTTACGTTTGAGTCAAAAGTGACGGGCTTTTTTACCCCCGCCAATTCAAGCGTTCCGGAGATCAACCATTTATTGCCCTGTTTCTTGGCTTCGGTTAATTGAAACTTTACGTCTTTGTGCCTGTCGGTAGACAAGGCCTTGTAGGCATTACCGTCCATCTGGCGCTTTCCACTTTTGATACTTTCCGCTGGCATGGATAGGCTCGCCGAATTGATGGCCTGCACGGCGCTACCACTTACTGTGAGCCTAGCTGAACCGGTTGCCTGATCAGATACCATATCCCAATCGTGCAACGTAGAAGTCCCGGATACCTTGAGAGTTGGCTTACCATCGATTCGATATTCTGCTTGTGCATGGCCTTGAAGGCTTAAGACGACTAGCAGTAAGAGTAAAAAGGTTATAGATCTGGATTTCATACTTTATATATTTAAATGATTAAATAAAACTAAATCAACAAAATAGACCATACCTGCATCGGGTACAAGCGATTTGATGCTTCAAAATTAGATAGAAGTACAACCCTAAAACATGACAAAAATCACTCTTTAGCATGAGAGATTTCAGTTCCTTGACTCAGTTTATATATAACTGAAAATCAATTTGTTAAAAATACTCTACAAGGCGCTACTCCCAGAAATCGATCTCATTTCACAAAATAAAATACCAAAAGAAATAAAAATCGCTCATCCTTAAGTAATTAGACTCGGAGGTTAAAAATATTATTATTTTTATTAAAAATTTCTTATCTGGCTAATGACAATGCAGGTGACCTGGGAACGAAAGCACTCCCTACTCCGTTGCATTCCGAGGTGGAGTCTTCCCGAATCAAGCGATGAATGGGCCATGACGGACCAAGCCCAGTAAGCTAAGGCTGAAATTGCTACCATCAACTTCGGGGAAACCTACGGATAGTTTCCCCAAAAAACCGATCATACACTCATGAAGAAAAAGATCCCTTATTCAATTTTAGACCTGGCAATCATCCGTGAAGGATACGATGCAAAGGATGCTTACCATCGTAGCATAGATCTTGCCCGTAAGGCTGAATCCATGGGATATAGACGTTTTTGGGTCGCAGAGCACCACAATATGGCCTATGTAGCCAGTTCCTCTCCTACCCTGTTGATGGGATACCTTGCTCAGGGTACCGAACACATACGCATAGGGTCAGGTGGCATCATGCTACCTAACCACAGCCCGCTGATGGTGGCGGAACAGATTGGGTTTTTGGAGACACTGTATCCGGGTCGCATCGACTTGGGTTTGGGGCGTGCGCCGGGTACAGATCAGCGAACGGCCGCTGCATTGCGGCGGGGGCGTATGGAAAGTGTACAGGAGTTTCCCAACGACTTGGAGGATCTCAAAACCTATTTTTCCGACGACAACTGGGACTCCCCTGTCCGGGCATTTCCGGCAGAAGGCTTACACGTTCCAATTTACTTACTAGGCTCAAGTATGAGTAGCGCGGTGCTTGCCGCAGAGAAGGGCTTGCCATACGCATTTGCCAGCCATTTTGCTCCTACCTACTTTATGCATGCTGCTAGTCACTACAGAACACACCATACCCCTTCCACTGAAAACCCAAAACCTTATTTTTTGGCCTGTGTCAATATGATTTTGGCGGAAACGGAGGAAAGAGCCCACTACTTAGCTACATCCTTCTACCAAATGGCATTGGGAATTATACGAGGCAGATCCTATCCGCTGAAAAAACCGGTTGCCGACATGGATGCTATATGGAGCGAACAGGAAAAAGCAGCGATACAAACTATGATGGCCTATACCTTCGTCGGTACTCCGGACACCGTGAAACCGGCATTGGAAAAATTTGTCAGCCAAGGTGGCGTGGATGAATTGATGATTACTACGAACTTGTACGATCACGAAGAAAGATTGTCATCCTATGAAATGGCATCCGTACTCATACAGAGTATACAACCCAAGGAATCAAAGTCTGTGGTATACTAGCCACTTAGTACCTATCAGATACATCAGCTTATCGAACCCACAGGTACCTTTGATTGGGTAGAGCCACTCACATTTTGAACTAGAAGGACCGAATCTTCCACCACCTAAACGGGCATGGTGAAAAATTCGGTTCTCCCATCTATTGATTATAAACGGGCGTACGTTTCAAACACATTGCCAGCGAAAAACTTTCCAAATGTCGCTACGGCTCGTATGCCTTCCTGCTTACTACTTGCATGGATGGCTTTTACGGTCCGCAATTGCTGAATAAAGTCTGCAATCCGAATCACCAACTTACCTTTTCCTACCAAAGCACCCGTTCGGTTGGTCCCTTTATAGACATCAATAAACAGCGTAGTAGTATCCTTCCAAACATCAACTACCCTATCATTAAAAATGTCCTTAAAGCCTTCAAAATAGAACGTATCTCCCTCCTCGCTTTTCAAAATGGCCGTGTATTTCATCTTTTTACGGTCCGGGGCTTCGGGGTTTTCGATGAACAAGTTAAAGCCCCCTCCAAGTGCCGTCATCGGAGACGCAGATAATGCAGGAGCAAGCATGGTTCCAAATAAACTGCCGGGATGACTGGGGTCGTTAGTGAAGTGATCCATATCTTCAGTCTGTATGGTCAGGGTAAACTCAAAGGCAGATTTGTGCTTCTTTCCCTGTTCAAACCCCCGCTCGTAGTCTTCCAGTTCGCCCATTCCAAAGAAACCCCGCATGGTCTCGGTGAATTGAACTCCCGTTCCTGTGGGAGCCGTGTTCCTATCCGGTTCTGCGGGGGGATTAAATGCGTAGGAAAATGGTTTACCCAACTCCTCTAGGATTAACTTGCAACTGCGTTCAGCCAGGCCACTAATAGTGAGTAGTGGGTTGGTTCCCACCGGACGAGGGATGATTGCCCCATCCATCACATAGAGCCCTTGATGGAGCGCTACCCCTTCCTTTCCCGAAAAAACCTGGCCTTTGTGATCCACTACACCTTTGGAAGCTTCGTCTCCCATATTACAGCCTCCCAACGGATGGACGGTCACCAGATCGTAATTCATCCGCTTATTCCAGGTTGGATTAGGGATTTTGGTGCCTCCATTGGCCTTCGTTGCCGAATAAATTTCGCCGTTTACCTTCCGGAATATTTCTTGCTTACCTACCCCTTTCCAATTGATGGCAAGTTTTCCATCATCTAGGGTCATTTCCCCATTCCCATCGTCGTGGGTCATTACCAGGTATATCTGGGTGTGTTTCACTGCACCGAAAAAAGGGCCCAAAATTAGACTTTTTAGCTCTCGCCATTTTTCTTTCCAAAAATCCACAAATCCACGATCTGTATCCTTTCCCATCAACCTGGAAAACGTTATCAACATTTTAGGCATAATGGTGCGAATAGGGCCCGGCACCGTCCCTTCTTCCAGCGTCATTCCGGACTCCATGTCTTCTCTGCCACGCATGTCAATCACACTGGTAATACAAGGACCTACATCGGCAACGGCATCTGTGCCTTTTTTACCCAACCCTATCCCCTTTATGGGGATGTCGTTGTTATAGCCAAAACCCAGCACATCACCATTACCGGTGAAGCGCTTGCCCAGTTGGCCAGATAGCGACAGCCCCTGCTGGGCGGAGCGAAATAGAATCTCGGTTGATCCCAGGGAACCTCCACTTAAGACGACCCGATCGGCCGTCACAAACATCAAGGGTGCATTGAAATGCTCCCTTCCGATGGCCACCGGATGAAAGAAAACCTGCCAGCGATTGCCGGCCTTTTTCACGTACCGCACATTGATTTCCGTAAAAATTGCCGCTCCGTGATTAAAGGCATCGGGAAGGTAGTTCATCGCGGTGGTATTTTTAGCCCCCACGTTGCAGCCTGTTACACAATCTCCACAGTTTGTACATTTGGGCTGTTTGATACCCACGTGATTCTGTTTATCCTCGAAATTGACGTTTATATCCAATAGACGAAAGGGTTCGGACATAAATGCGGCAGACTTACGCATTGCCTCTGTTTTCTTAAGCACTGGGTAGCCATTCTTGTTTTCTGGATAGGGTGTCGGCTTGAGCATCTCCCATGCGCGGTCCATGCCCTCGTGAAAACTCTCGACGTTTTCCCGTATGGCTGTAGGCCACTCGTCTTGTACCATCACACGCGGGTCCGGTTTGATAGACACATTGGCATTGACCAACGATGTGCCCCCCAGGCCACAGCCTTTGAAAACGTTGATGCCGTTTCCCATGGTGAACTCGTACAGACCATTCCTATCTAGATTTTCGGATTTCCCGCGAATAAAATTCATCTCTCTACTGGATTGGAGCAGGGTATTGGGAAACTCTCCCGGTAAAAATTCCTTGCCCTTTTCCAATAGGCAGACCTCAAGTCCTGCCCGGGACATCCTGGACGCAGCGATACTTCCTCCATATCCGGAGCCAACCACAATGACATCGTAGTCACTTTTTAATTCCGACAGAGGTTTAGACAGTTTTTTCATGGTGTACTTGAATGGGTTTTTCGATCAAAGAAAAATGAATAGGACTTCCGGCTACAATAGCGTGTTCGCCTTTGGTGGTTACCTTCCAGTCGGTAACCACTTTCTCGAATCCAATGGGATAAATGGTCAAGCATTCGCCGGTCAGATGAATGCGGAGAAAATTCTTATACCCTTCCCAACGGTAAGAGGAAGAAGCTTCTGTAATATGGTTTTTTAGCACGAGCACGCTAAAGGTTAAGTACAATCCAAAAATTAATGCGCTGAGGGTTCCTCCCAGCACTACCATCTCAGCCAGAAACAGCCCCACTTGACTAGGTCTATTGATCCCCAATCCCAACTGGCTTAAATTGATATAAGAAAACAACCACAGGAGTCCATAAAATGCTAGTAAATGAAGTAGTCCATGAACCGCACCCGCCACGTAATTCCATTTGCCGTATCCGGACTTCACATCGGTGAAAACCAGCACACCTCCGAAAAGTAAAAGGTTTAGGAAAATCGCACCTGGATTATGGCTCAGCGCCATCACGATCGCCTCGCAGGCAGGTCCTACGCCTTCTCCAAACGAGGATATCTTGCTTAACTGTTCCATGAGGGTAGTTCCATCCACAAACCGCTTGGTCTGCAGAATCCAACTGGTAAAGGCATGAACCAAGCCAAAAAGTGTCAACATGGTTAGGCTAAAATAAGGAAATGCCAAATTTAATAGACTTAGACGTACGGAGGCCTCTTTGGGAGGGAACACACTCTTTAACTCCGCCGAATAGCCGTCCACCGGCTCAATATTCTCCTTCAGCGTATGGGTAGGGTGCATGAAAGCTCCGCCTCCCCCCGCGGTAATCAATTGCCGGATTTCTCCCCGGGCCGTGGTCTCCTCATACCTGGCGTAATGGTGTAAATCGCCCGTAAGTATGGTATTGACCGTAATCGACCGGTTCTTCTCTTCGTAATCGCTGTTCCCCTTTCCATACAATACCTTGTCTATAAAGAACTTAAATCGATCATGAGCCGTATTTTTCTGATCAAAGGAACGATAGACCCAGGATGGCTCCGCGGTGCACAGAATTACCTTGGTCTGAGAGGTAAAATGGTTTTGGGCGATATCCCGAAAATAGCATATTTGTGGATAGTCAATATCAGCATGAAGCTGTATATCCACGGCAATTAACCAATAATCGTGAGGCAACTTAATAGCAAAATAGCTGCGGGTCTGCTGCGTCCGCCAATTTCCAAGAGAACGCTTTTGCGTAAAAAGCCTTAGAAAATTTGTCAGACCATCGTACCAGTCGTGGTTACCGGGAATAGCATACACGTCGGGCCGCTGTGCATTCGGTGATTCATCCTTTGGAAAGGCTGCCTCATAGGGCCCTTTTAAGCGATTGGTGTATTCGATCATTTCCGGTGTAGGATATACTTCGTCACCTCCCATCACCAAAAAATCACCCCGATGCAACTGCTTGCCCTCTACGGTAATTGAGGGCTCTGCCAGGGTCTTGGCCAAGGTATAGGTTGGGTTAAACCCGTCTCCCAGGTCAGAAATAAAATCAAACCATACTTCCTCCTTATCCGAATAATCAAACGGCTTTCCCTCCTGATCCAACGCAGCCTGCATTTCTCTTCGATCGGCAAAATTGCCAAAAACCGAAGACAAAACAGTCTTCACACCGGTAAATGCCAACTGCTTGGGATCATACCAATTGACCATTGGTTTCTTTTCAAACTTCATCTCGTCGCTGTTAATAGTTTCAATATATCTTTTTAGACGGCTCCCTTTTCCTGGCGCATCGACCATCGCTTAACACGTCAATGGATGCGGTATTTTTCGATGTCGCTGATCTGCGGCGCACGTAACCATTCCTCCGATAACCCCAGACCGATCACCGATTCCAACCCTTCGGGCATTTGCTCCGGCGCCTGGTCGTAGGTAAGAAACCAGCACTGAAAATGATCGTCCAATATGCCATTCGCCGCGGGCATATAGGTAGTAAAAACGGGATCCGGGTTGATGTCTATTTGCCGAAGCATCGCTACATTAGGGTGATCACCGATATGGAGGGATGCTTTAGCTTTCCCAAAGAGGTTTAGTCCAGCCTTCGTCTGAAAATACACATACGAAGCCATGAGCATGTTTCGATATTGGCAATAGTTGGTAGCTCCAATGCGAATACCCAGACTGCTCGATCGGGGCTTTTCAATTTCTACACGAAACACAAACTGCCCGTCCTTTTCGTATTGACTGCTTACGTTCGAAGGCGTATCGATAAAATCCAGATTTGCCTGATGTTTGGGCATCCCCCAAATTCCTTTGCCGCCTTTCACCGACACTTCCGAACTCACGGGCAGGTCCAGAATAAACTGTCCGGTCCCATAAAGACCAGCAAAAAGCGCATTCAAAACCCTTGGCGCAGCCTTTTTCCCATGGGTGCAGCCGATGGCTATGCTAAACTCTATGTATTTTCCAATACTGGTGTCCAGGTAATTGATCACTGTAATCAACAAAATACCCCGTCCATTGGGAAGTTTTAAAGCGTGTATTTCATTGCCAGGCAACAATGCGTTGGCCTTTTCCCAATCGCAGGAAAACCCTGCCATGAATGCCGGTGCATTCTTTGCTTGAATCGGCATCTGATAGGGTATTCCATCTACAAGGGAAAACCTGCCGGTATAACGCTTGATCCTTTTTGGTGGCATAGGTCAGTTTTTATCCAATTCGGCAATCATTTTCGGGAATACGTCGATGTGTGCGTTTTTTCCAAAAAACACATCCAAGTGACTATATTCGTCCAGCAGGTACAATTGATGAAAACCAGGATTAAGTTTGTCCAAGTATTCGAATGTTCGCTTTTGGCTTTCTGCCAGAAAACACTTGTTCTTCTCTCCTGCAAAAAGTACTATGCGGGCCTCCGTCTGTGGAGGCGTCACCTGATACTCCATGCCGGATCCATCGGACGGCTTGAGTACCCCCTCGCGCACACAACTTCGAATATGTCGGAAAAATGTGAGCGGCACATGGGCAAATTCGTACTGGATCCAGTCCATGGTCTTCTTGTCCAAGTTTTCCAACTCCCACAGCGCGGGCATCCCAGATCCGTAGGTAAAGCTAACCATCTTGCCAACCGTAGTATCTGCCTCCCAGTGTGTAGCCTTCACCAACTTTTTAATCATTTTGGATTTGAAATCCGGTGCGCCCAAGCCCCATGAGGGGTCCAAATAGTCAAACATAGTGCCCACTATAGGGAGCAGAACACTCAACTTGAACACAGAAAACCGTGGGATTACGGGATGTAACGAAACCGCGTTGCTGATGATGACCTTGACCTGGGGAAGCAAACCCAAAGCAGCTGAGATCATGAAGCTGGTACTCCCCTGACAGTGAACAATGGCCTTTAACTCCGAGTGGCCCGTGCATTCCAACACCTTCTGCACCGCAGCTGGGTGATCGAAGTGGGCTACTTGATCCAGATCCCATTCGTTGGGTTCCAAATCTATACTCGCTCGCCAGTTTTCTAGCCACACATCGTATCCCGCATCGGAAAGCATGTGAATGATGTTTTGCTCGGCAGGAGGGTTAAAAATATTGCTCCTTACTCCGGCCCCGTGGACCAGGAGTACCGGTCCTTTTGGGGTGGGATTTTTGGTTACATAGTGCTTTAAATTACAGGAAAACCCATCTAGCGCTTGGAAGGGAATCGTGTCAAATTGGTTGTTCATAGAGCTTAGATTTTCAGGATTTAAGTTATACAGAAGGATTGAAAATCCAAAGAAAATTCCAAAAAATAATATTTTTTCGTTATTTAGCCATCATTTGGATTCAATATCCCTTCGAGATACCGATAAACAAGGAAGATTTGACTCAGAATACCTACCTTCGTACCATGCTATCAAGCATTTCAAAAGAAAGCAAACCGAACGGATGGAAGAAAGATGATTACCCTTCAACAACCCAAAGACAGACGGGCATTCTACCTTTGCTAGGGAGCAAATTATGACCACTAAAATTCAATCATAGCCATATGAAATCGAGCATGACGTAGCCGTCACACACTGGAATGCCCCGCTATCGGGGAAACCATGCGACAGGCAGGGATTCGATCTGACCATTAAAAATCAATTATAGACAGATGAAAACAGCGCGATACCTTTTTGTACTGACTTGGATGTGCGTTACCGGATGTTCTACATCAGAACAATCAGAAGAAGATAACACGATGAACTACCAAAACGACATCGAAATCATTGCCGCCATGAGTAGTGCAAGGGCCCGAGCCTTCAATGAGGGAAATGCCGCCGAAATTGCCAAGTACTTTGCCGAGGATGCGTTTCTAATGGCGCCGGAAAAAGAAAGCCTGCGGGGAAAAAAAGCTGTGGAAGCCTACTATCAGGCTATTTTTGACGAGTACAAAACCATCCTGGAAAGTGGCTATGAAGATGTGGTCGTTGACGGTAATTTGGGATATGGAAGGGGTTTTGCCAAAGTCACCCTGATCGCTAAATCTAGCGGAGACACCCTTTTCTCCACTTCTAAATACCTCAATATCCTGGAAAAAAGAAACGGAATATGGATTACCACTCACGACATCTGGAATGGAAATGAACCATAAAAAAAGCTATGAAACAATGTTTCATAGCTTTAGTCAATTAACAATAAACCCAAAATAACCAAGCTGCAACAGAAGGATTCGAACCTTCTACAAAGTGTTTCTTTGCTCCCGATTAACCTTTCGAAGGCTTTGTTACAGGAAGGGGTTTTCTCCCCTTTTGTTGACACAAAGATAGCGGAGGTTTTTCGATTAAAAAAATTTTTACTTAAGTATTCTTAAAAAATATATTTTTTTTAATCCAAGGCTTCAGAATTAATATTTTATTAATTGGAAGCCGCTAGGAAAGCGCTTCATTAGAAAGATTATAATTTGGAAAAAAAAGGATTAAATAACCCTTGGCAGAATAATGATTGGAATAAGACTCAAAACCAGCCTTTACAAATGAATTAGAGCTCATTTTATCCAATCATCCCAATTAATCGGACTACCCTCCCAATGCCATACGCCGTTGATATTTTCCAGGGTACGGTGCTGACTTCCCGGCGCATGAGGAGCATCCTGTTCCTTCAACCAACCGGCCAATGCATTCTTTACCTCTCCATAAGCTGGGTCCAACGCTAAATTTAGGTGTTCGTGAGGGTCTTGCGCGTGATCGTAAAGCTCTTCTGATCCATCTGCATACCGGATATAACGCCATCGCTCAGATCGTACGCTATTGTTTCCTGGATTATGGGTGGTGATTGCGGGTCTTTCTCTAGACGCATTAGAGTCCCGCAGCTGAGGAGCCAGAGAGAGGCCTTCGAGTCCTTCTTTAGCTGAAAGCCCAGCCCATTCCACCAAAGTCGGATAAATATCCAAGAGCTCCGCAGGACGGCTTACGACCTTTCCCTGAGGAATATCCGGGCCTGCAAAAATCAAAGGAACATGGGTTGATCGCTCCCACAAGGTATTCTTTCCGGTGATCCCTTTTTCTCCGAGATGAAATCCATGGTCCGACCAAAGTACCACAATGGTATTATCCGAGAGCCCCTGCTTCTCCAACGCATCCAAGACCCTTCCCACCTGGGCGTCCGTAAAACTGATCGTGGCCATGTATGCGCGTACAAAATTTTCCCATTGGTTGTTTTCCTTCAGCCAACTCAGCCTGACCTCCGGGAGATACCAATGCAGGTACCAAGAAAAATCCGGAACATCTTCTCTTTCATCGTCCGGTGCAGGCGGCAATTGGATCCCTGCCTCCTCGGGATAGAGGTCAAACCACTTTTGGGTAGCAAACAACGGAACGTGGGGAAGCCAAAATCCAACGGCCATAAAAAACGGCTTTCCCTCTTGCGAGTTGGCCAATTGCTCCAGCTTTTCCTCCGCCCATGTGGCGACTTTATAGTCGTTTCTCACACTGTCACCAACCGCGGGATAAACGCCCCAGTCGATCAACGGGTGGTTGCCCATATGGGTGTTGGGCACGATCTTTTGCGCAGGGTGTCCAGCGGTGCCTCCTCCGATCGGGCCCCACTCTTCAAAGTCAGCCCGCTTTTCCTCGGTATTACCCAGCGTATGGAATATCTTCCCGTTGGAAAGTGTACGGTATCCATGTTGTTGAAAATACTGCGGAAGGGTCACAGCATCCCGCGTCAGGTCCACATCCCTGAAATGCGGAGCGAGGTTGTAAATGCCGGTCGTAGAGGGTCGATACCCGGTTAGAATACTGGCTCTGGAAGGATTGCACAACGGCGCCTGCGTATGGGCGTTGGCAAACAATACCCCCCTTGCTGCCAGCCGGTCAATATTAGGTGTTTGGATCTGCGGGTGTCCCCCCAATACGCCTACCCAATCGTTCAAGTCATCGATGGCGATAAAAAGAACATTAGGTGGGAGCTTTTCCTCGGATAGCTGATCTGAAGCACAACCAAACAAACTACAGAGGGCTACCATATAGCCCGTAAATCCTACGATCCACTTCGATTTTAACGTCATAAAGTTATTTTTTTGGAAAGACGACGGTCCAGATATTTCCTCCCCGTTGCCTCCCACCATATTCAATCACATACAATTCGTTTTTTACCAAAACCGCATCCACGGGCTGCGAAAACCCCTCTGCGATACGCCAGGTTTCTAGTCGGAAGTTCGATACTTCGGGATCAAAGGTCACCCGCAGTTGCAATAAATCCTCCCCGTTGTTGGTGAAAGGTTGCATGAGGCTGGATTTAGTACCTTTGGTATATCGAAGCGTAAAGGCGTTTCCGGTGTACGGATCGGCCAGTCGACGGTCTCTATCAAAGTTTAACCCCAATGGGGACGAATGGGCCGTGAAACTTGAGATACTCTTCCCCTCCATGAAAGCATCCCTGATTTCACCAGTTTTTCGATCCCGGTATTTTACGGCATCCGGACCAAAATTCTGCATGCCGGGCGTAAAAACGACGCCCTCAGGTCTCTTCGGGAAATCTGGATCATTGTAAAAATCGTGAGGCCAAGCAGCAGCCGAGGTATTCAAAAAGGGATCTTTCTCCGGATCCGGATGCCAATCTGCAAACTGCTGAGGCGTTTCCAAGCCTCCCATTACCCAGGGAAACCCGTAGTGGTGCTCTTCCCTGACCCAAAACATGTCCTCACTCTGATCGTAGTCACCGGAATTCACGACGGCAAACAGGTTACCATCCCCATCAAAATCGATGTCGTAGGCATTGCGAATGCCTTCTGCATACAGGTATCCGGCATTCCGAAGTTTTTCCAGGTCATTTGGCAACACCAAATCCCGTGCATCGATGGGAAACCTAAAGATTGCGGCCGTTAGGGGTTCATTTCTGGAATTGGGATACGCGCCTTTATTATCCTGAACCTCCCCGTGATCGGTCCTAGATCCGCTGACCACAAACAGAAAGCGCCCATCGGGACTGACCCTTACCGCACTCCAACCGTGATCAAAGGGAGTGCTAGTGGTCCCATATTCCACGGTCGAAAATACTTTTGAAACTTGGTGATTCCCCGAGGGGTCCAATTCAACTCGCATCATCCAACCGGTAGTCCCCTTGTTGTCATTGACCCGTATATTGCCTGCCAAAAAGAGCGTATTGCCATGCATGGTGGCACCTTGAAGCCGGTTAATCCCATGATCTGCGGCACTAACCACCTTCTCAGTCCTGAGCGGTTTTTGACTGCGGTCTATTTTATACACCTCTCCTTCAAAGGTAGCATACCACAGGGCATCCGCCTCTGGCTGATAAAATATCCGTACGGCCCGAGCAGCCACTTTGAGATAGTGTTGTATGCCTACATCCTCCCGAAGACTAATCGGCGACGCCGCGAGGGTTTCAGCCATTCCCTCACCCAATTTCCGAATATAGGCAGTTACCTGCCACCGCTCTTGCTCAGAGAGCACTTCTTCAAAGGAAGGCATGACGCTTCTGCCTTGGCTGATCTTCCAAAAGATCGCCCCATCCGTCTGACTCAAAAATTCCTGGGTGTGAAAATTGGCAGGTATAGAACCCATGGCGCTTCCAGCAGCCCCATCGCCCATCCCACTTTCTCCATGACAACTCCAGCAATACACCTGATACAGTGCCCGACCGGCTTCTACAGAGGCCTCATCCTGAAAAGGATTCAATCGGTGATTGGCCTCTTGGGGTGCCTTCCACAACAATGCCTGTTCGGAATGCCCCCGATCTGAAGAAGAACAGGCAAAAAACACCAAAAGACTGCTTAAAAACAACGCGAATTGTATCCGAGGCCAAGTTAATTTACCACTCATTGCGCTTTAATAACCTTTGTTTTCAAACTAAAGAAGCCAAAATCCAGTTTAATATAACTGAGGTGGTCCGTACGACTGCACAGACCTTCTAAATTGCCAAATATTTTTTGTATTCCAGATAGAAAACCTAAAAAAGTACACCTATGAAGCGAATTTACCTCAGTATTTTGGCCTTGTTTATCTTCTCCCAAATTTCCTATGGACAAATAGGAGAAAACTTTCTTAATGTCGGATTTGACGGCGCATTGACGCTGAATGAATACTATCAGAATGAATTTCCTGCAGGGTTTGGGGGCTCGGTAAAGGCACTCTATGGCGTTGGAATGAACGGGCAGTTAACCTTAACGGGAGGTTTTACTTATATACCCATCAGGTCTACCATTGCACTGCCATTTGGTGACAACGTAGCTTTTAACCTCATCCCCGTCACGATCGGTTACCGCGTGAATTTCGACCACTTCTTTTTTGAACCTCAACTGGGGGGAGCAATGCATATAATCCGAAACCGGTTTGCACAAACCAGCGATAATCTAACCTCCGTTGAATTAGGTTTTGCAGCAGAGGCCGGTTACGTATTCGACCCTCTGGAGGTCAGTCTCAGGTATCAGCACACAGGCAGATCTCCCTTTCATCTGGGTATACTGGCCATGCGCGTTATGTTCCGCATGCCGGTATTTTAAGGGCTACTCCAGCCTATATATGGGATATGCATGGTACTCTTTTTCCTTCCAGGACGAGTTTTCATATACCCAACGCAGTTGCGCAGATCCGTCTTTGGCAAAGGATTCATCGCGGAGCTTTTCTTCTTCAAGTTGTTGCCGAATGGTCGGATTGGCCGCCAAGTAAGCGGCTGCTAAGTCCTCAAAAACATACGCAGAGTATCCCTCCTTCGCTTGCAGGATGGTATCAAAGAAGTTCCACGCAAAAAAACTATCTTCCCCCTGCGGTTCCAATACCTCAACGAGGTACCTAATTGCGACTTGTTGGGTAGGCACTACGTAATCCCCTTTTCTAAACGCATAAGAGCCCGGTTTTTTATCCACCTGCACGTCCGAATGCAAATAGTGCCCTTCGTACGCCCTCGGGGTGGTTTTGAAATCCCTTATTTCATATGCTGTAACCTGCAGCACCGTGTCTTTTTCCAGCCGCTCCATTTTTATACCATTTCTGGAGAGGTTCTCAATTATTTGAAACCAACCCTGTGGTATAACATATGCCTTAGGTACCTGAATGGTAATACCTGGCACATAGGTGTGGTAAAAGGCTACTTGCTTGGTAAAGGGTCTGCCCCGGTCGTAATATAAGCGAGGCAAACCGGATACATCAGAAGGCTTAAAGCCTGATTCAAACCCATGAAAGACGATCGATTTAAATTCTTCGCGATTTAGCTGATGGTTTAAGGCAACCTCCACCTGCTGCGAAAGCCATTTGCGCTGCTCATCGTGTAGGCGCAGGATCTTATGGCCGTCTCGCTGTATAACGGCAAAAAACGTTTCAAACAAGGCATACGTCGAGCGTACCCTTTCCTCGTAGGGTTTAAGCATGTGCGTTTCGGGCATAAAGCTCAACGTTCCGAACAATGCCGCATAGCCACTGCTATACCGGCCACTGTCTTTAAATTGGGCCCAGCCGTCTTCGGGTTTCCCATTCCACGCATTCACATAGGGTACCAATGGAAAACCCACGTCTGCCATCCCCTGATATAGCTGGGGTTCCAACTCGTCTTCCAGGTATGTCCCCATGGGTCCGCCTAAGCGGTTGTGCTGGGTGGAAATAAGCGTCATTACGTGCTGGTAGTCAGCTCCATTGCTTACATGCGTATCGATAAAAAGCTGGGGACTGAGCCAGTGAAACAGTTCCTGAAACGATCGCGCATTTCGGGTATCGGCTTTGATGAAATCCCGGTTGAGGTCGTAATTGCGGGCATTTGCACGAAAGCCATAGGCAGCTGGCCCGTTTTGGTTTACCCGGCTGTAAGAACCCCTGTTGAGGTGTCCTCCAATATTATACACCGGGACTAAGGCGACTACTGTATTTTCGGGCAGGGAAAGTTTTCCTGTAGCCAGATCTCGGATCAGCATCATGGAGGCATCTATCCCATCCGGCTCTCCAGGGTGAATGCCGTTGTTTATAAACACTATCAAGCGGTCATCCCGGTGCCAAACCTCCGGATCAAACTGCTTCCTAGGATCATACAAAACCACATGCAGCGGAAATCCGGCATCCGTCATACCCTTCTCAACCATTTCGATGGCGTCAAAATCCGTTGCAAGCTGCTGGAAATAGGCCACTACCTCGGAATATTCCGGAGTTTCCAGCCCTCCGCTGGATTCAAAACGGGTTGTATAGGCTTGCTGTCCATATCCATCGACAAGCATTGCTGCAAACAGCAAGAGGGTAAAAAGGGAATTTCTCATGGCCAAATTTCCATAAAATAAAAAAGGAAAGCAACGATATGCCTCAAGAGGCAGTATCCTTACTTTCCGGCGAAACTTACTTGCGGTTATACCCCTAAGTGGTGTACACCGAGTTAAACATGACATAATCTGTGGTCAGATCACTTCCCCAGCCCACTGCCTCGTATTTTCCCGTATTGAGTTCCAGGTGGACCCGGATATGGGATTCCCTGAGCAGCTTTTTCATGTAGTTTTTGTCAAAATCAGTCGGAGTTCCTTTTTTGAGTACCTGCACCATGTTGTTGCTATCTCCCAGATACAGGTTGGCTTTCCGATAATTAAAGGCGATTCCTGCGTTTCCGCAGGCGGCAATGATACGGCCCCAGTTTGGATCACGTCCAAACATGGCGGTTTTCACCAGGACGGAATCAGAAATCGCCCGCACCATCAGGCGTGCGTTTACCTCTGATTTTGCATTGGATACGTGGTATTCGATAAATTTAGAAGCTCCTTCTCCATCCGATACGATCAACTTTGCCAAGTGAATCAACAATTCCGTCAATTTATCTCTAAACATCAAATACAACGGATCATCCGTACTCGTGATCTGTCGATTACCCGCCATACCGTTAGCCAAAACCGCCACCATGTCGTTGGTAGACGTGTCGCCGTCCACGGTGATCATGTTAAAGGACCGCTCCACACAGTAATTTAATGTCTTTTGCAGAAGCTTTTCGTCAATTGCAATATCCGTCGCCACGAAGGCCAGCATGGTAGCCATGTTGGGATGGATCATACCGGACCCCTTGGCCACCCCTCCGATGGAGATTGTCTTTCCCTCCCATTCAAACTCCACAAATCCCTCTTTTGCAAAGGTATCCGTGGTCAGGATGGCATTCGCAAGGAAGGAACCCGCTTTCGGCTCGTTGCTTAGCTTGGGGATATTGGTGCGAATCCCTTCCACCACTTCCTCAGTCGGAAACTTCTCTCCGATCAACCCAGTAGAGGCCACAATCACGTCTTCTTTGGAAATAGAAAGCATTTCTGCTACCGTATCCGCCATGGCTTCAGCACCCAGCCGACCCTGCTCTCCGGTACAGGCATTTGCATTTCCGGCATTGCACACGATCACCTGTGCCCGGTTATTCTTAAGATGCTTTCGCGTTACCTTGATGGGCTCGGCCTGCACCTTGTTCTGCGTAAGCGTGGCCGCGGCAGCAGCTGGAACCTCCGAATAAATGAGGGCGAGATCTCTTCTCATGGACTTAACGCCGGAGTGTGCTCCCCAACATTTAATGCCCTTTACATTGGTAATATTTTTTATCATCGTAAAGCAGTAAGATTATGGTTTCATGGGAACTTGGTCCAAACCGACGGCTTGTTCCAATCCCAACATTAGATTCATGTTGTGTACGGCCTGGCCGGCTGCGCCCTTCACCAGATTGTCGATCGCTGAAACGACGATAAGACGCTTCGTACGGGGATCGATATGAATGAAGATATCACAGTAATTACTACCGCGGACATCCTTCAGGCTAGGTGCTTGCTTCCGAAAACGGATAAAAGGCTGCTCTCGGTAAAATGTTTTATAGGCAGCTACTACCTGTTCCTCTGAGACATCTTTCGCCAAGGAAGCATATGCAGTAGCCAAGATCCCCCGGTCCACCGGCAGCAGATGTGGCGTGAATTGAACCTGACATCGGTTGCCTTGGATCAGGCCCAATTGCTCCTCAATTTCAATGGTATGCCGATGGTTTCCAATTCCATAGGCACGAAAATTTTCGTTCACATTCGAAAAATGGGTGGTATCACTCGCTTTTACACCTGCACCGGTTGTACCAGATTTGGCATCGATGATCACTGAATCGGCATGCACAAGCTCTCCAGCTAGTGCCGGAGCTAATCCAAGAATGGATGCCGTGGGATAACACCCGGGATTTGCCACCAAGTCCGCCTGCGCAATCGCTTCGCCATGCAGTTCGGGCATTCCATATACCGCTTTGCCAAAGCCTTCCGCATAGACATGTCGCTTCTTATACCAGTCCTCATATACGGTAGCATTGGACAATCGAAAATCTCCCGACAAATCAACCAACTTTGTTTTTCCGTACCATTGCCGGACAAATTCCATCGAAACGCCATGGGGCAATGCCAAGAAGAGCACATCCTGCTCCTCCACGTCAATTTCCGCTGCCCGCTCGAGTGGAAGGTCCAAAATCCCAACAAACTGCGGATGTAAATCCGAAAACGCCTTGCCGGCGTGTGTTTCGGAAGTGATATGCTCGATAGAAACAAATGGATGGTTTACTAAAATCCGTGCGATTTCGGACCCGGTATACCCGGAAGCTCCAATGATCGAAGCCTTGTATTTTTTATTCGGTAATGACATTTAATCGTTTGTTAACAGTTCCCTAAGTACTTCCAGCGCAGTTTTCAGATCGCTTTTGGGAATATTCAGCGGCGGCACCAGCCGGAGTACATTGTCTGCTGTTGCATTCGCTATGATACCCCTATCCATGAGCGCCTTGACCAATGGCGCCGCCGGTTTGTCTAACTGCACGCCGATCATCAGACCGACGCCCCGGACCTCCCGGATCGTGCCAAACTCTTTCTGAAGCCCCCTAAGCTTATCCATCAACCAAGCACCTTTTTCGGTTGCCTCATCCAGCAACTTTTCTTCCTGAATAACCTGCAGGGTAGCCAATGCCGCTGCTGAAGCCAGTGGATTGCCGCCAAATGTGGTACCGTGATCGCCAAAGTCGATGGCATCGCCAACTTTCTTCACGCACAAAAAAGCTCCAATTGCCATGCCCCCACCCAATCCCTTGGCCAAGGTCATGATATCCGGCTGTACGCCATAATGGTCTTTGGCAAAGTACTGGCCTGTTCTACCCACCCCGCACTGTATCTCGTCAAAAATAAGTAGGATTCGGTGTTCATCGCAGTAGTTTCGCAACTGCTGAAGGTATTGAGGATTTGCCGGTCTGATACCTCCCTCACCTTGGATAGGTTCCACGATGATCGCAGCCACTTCCTCGGACGACACAGCCTTGATGGCAGCGATGTCGTTGAAGGGCACTTGTGCAAAACCGGTTGGTATGGGTGCAAATCCCCTTTGGTATTTCTCCTGTCCGGTAGCAATGGTCGCAAGCGTTCTGCCGTGAAAGGAATTTTCCATAGAGATGATAGTACCTCCCTTTCCGTTCGCATGTGCCCACTTTCTGGCCACCTTGATGGCGCCTTCCACCGATTCGGCGCCGCTGTTTGTCAGAAACACATGATCCATGTAGCTGATATCCACCAACAGTTTGCTCAGGGCGACCTGAGGGGGACTGACGAAAAAGTTAGAAACATGCATCAGCTCGGCAGCCTGCTCCTGTATGGCTTTCACCACCTTCGGGTGGCAATGTCCCACATTGTTTACCGCAATCCCGGCAAGCAGGTCAATGTATTCCTTTCCATCTGCATCCCAAAGCCTGGAGCCTTTGCCCTTGATGAAGGCAAGCGGAAAACGCTTGAAGGTCGGCAAATAATGTAATTTGTCTTCTTCGTGTAAATATAGGTTAGAGATTTCCATATCTAGGGGGTTATAATGGTTCCATTTTTACGGTGATCAACGAGCACATCCGTGAGCAATTCAGGCTTGGTTCCGTTGAGGATGACCACTTTCTTCACCCCATTCTCCAATGCCTCCAAGCAGGATGTGATTTTCGGAATCATCCCACCTGTAATGGCTGAGCCAAAAAGCCCTTGTAATTCAGGTGCGGAAATCTCGGGGATCAATGAATTGGGATCTGGAAAGGACCGATAGAGACCGTCCACGTCCGTTAGCACCACATAGGCATCTACATTTAAAGCAGCTGCTATTTTACCGGCAAAAACATCTCCATTTACATTGTAATCATTTCCTTCCTCATCAGATGCCAGGCAGGCGATCACAGGTACAAATCCCGCATCCAGCAAGCCATCGATCAGCTTTGTATCCACCTCCATCAGGTCTCCCACAAAACCCAGATCCTGTTCCTGTATGGTTCCATCGGGCGCTGTCTTTCGGTGTACGCGTTTCTTTGCCACGGCAAACTTACCATCCTTGCCAGAGATTCCGACCGCAGACAGACCGTTCCGGTTGAGCGCAGAGACCAAGGAACCGTTTACTTCTCCTTTGAGTGTCTTTTCAATGCAGCGAAGCGCCTCACCACTGGTATGTCGGTGCCCATCGTAAAACACCGAGCTGATTCCTGCTTCTTCCAAAGCCTTGTTGATAAAAGGTCCCCCGCCGTGAACGAGGATTACTTGGTAATTTCTATCCTTAAGCTCCTTGAGCTGTTTCGCAATTTCCTCTTTGAGCTGTTCATGGATCATCGCATTCCCACCGTATTTGATGAGAATTTTAGGCATGTTCATTTTAGTATTTTTTTTATATGAACGAGGCAAATAAAACTTACTTGCCCCTATTTACAGTAGAAATATACTGCGTAAAAATTTCGAGAAATCGTCATTTTCAGACATATTTCCAAATGTTTAAGCAACAACCATACCATTGATAAACAATTATTGCGAAAAATTCGAAAAAATAACCCAGATAAAAAAATTAATTAAAATTATTAAAATGATTCAAAAAACAACTACAACGACGTTAATCCTCTTGGAATCAATACCTACATGACCCTATCAAAGATCATTTTCCCGCGTAAAATAGCCGGATAACCTGACTTTCGACCCCAGGAGTTGAATGTTGAAGACCCCACCCCTGCTACTTAGTTGATGAGCGATCATATCCTTCTTTTCCAGCCGTTGTGACCAAAAAGGTGACAACATGGCATGGGATGACCCCGTGGCAAAATCCTCCAATTGCTGTACATGAGGTACGAATGTGCGACTCACAAAATCCACCTTGGATCCGGGCGCGGTAACGGCATAGCCGAAAATTTCGCTGTCGCGCAGCCGGTCAAAATTGGGCTGCATGCCTTGAACTTGTTGTTCCGATTCGGTGAGTATCAAATGCTTGTTACCTGTTTCGTACATCGCAAGCACCGGAATGCCCAACCCATCCCGGATAGCTTGGGGTACTTCGATTTCCTGTATAACTGGAATGGCATCGAGCAACAGCGAAACCTGATCCGGATAGTGAAAATGAACCTCCATTTCTCCGGATCCAAAACGCAATGTAAAGGTCTCTATGTCTTTGTACTTCTGGCCCAAGTAGGCCCCTGCAGCCGCTGCACCGTGACCACATAAACCGATCTCTTCGTCGGGCGCAAACCAACGCACCCAAAATTCAGTAGCTTGCTGTGCATTTCTTACCAAAAAGGTGGTGGCCGGTTGCTGGTATTTGGCGGCAAGGACCTGCATATCATTTTCTGAAAGCGGTTCGGACACCTCCACAATGGCCGCGGGGTTACCCTTGTATCCAAGTTTTCTTTCTGTGAATACAGCATAAACCGGTACTTCGTTCGATTGATTTTCCATTTGAATGTTTTATCAAGTCAGCGACAATGACCTCTATCCAGAATAGGTAGTTAATTGGCCCTCCAAAAGAATGGAGTGAACAGTACCAGAATGGTAAATAACTCCAGCCTACCCAACAACATTAAAAAGCTTAGAAACAGTTTGGCAAACGGCGAGAAAAACGCAAAGTTATCCATAGGTCCGACAAGGCCAATCGCAGGTCCCACATTTCCCAACGCTGAGGCTACAGCACCAAAAGATGTCAGTAGATCATATCCCGCTATGGACATCACGATACTGCCCACCACAAAAATCATCAGATAAACCAGCAGGAAGGTGAAAATATGGGTAATAATCCGACCATTTACCCGCTCACCGTTTATTTTGAGAGGTATTACGGCACGGGGGTGAACGATCCGCTTAAACTCCAACGTAGAGTTTTTGACAAACGTCAGGTGGCGGATGAATTTGATACCTCCTGATGTGGACCCTGCACAGGCACCGGTAAACAATAGCATAAAGAAAATGATCGTAAGTCCTGAGTTATACGAAGTGTAGTCGGCGGTGACATAGCCAGTAGTCGTAACCAACGAAACTACTTGAAACAATGTATCCCGAAAGGCCTGTTCCCAGTGTACACCAGTAATCAAGTAAACAGCAATAGCTACTACAAACACCACCACAGAAACCGAAATCAAGTAGGCCCGGAATTCATCACTGGCCCAAACCCTGTTAAACTTACCGTTCAGCCCCAAATAAATCAGCGTATAATTGGTGCCTGACAAAAACATAAAAAACACGGTGGTATATTGAATATAGGGACTTGTGTAATAGGCCATCGAAGCATTTTTCGTCGAAAACCCTCCTGTAGCCATTGTGGATAGAGAATGACATACCGAATCAAAAAATGTCATCCCTTGGAAATAATACACCCAGGTGAGTACAATGGTCAACCCTACGTATACCAGCCAAAGCCGTTTAGCCGTCTCCTGTATGCGTGGGTGCAGCTTATCTGAGGTAGGGCCCGGTGACTCCGCAACAAACAGCTCGATCCCACCAATCCCCAAGAGTGGAAAAATGGCAACAGTCAACACGATAATTCCCAAACCACCGATCCACTGGGTCATGCTGCGCCATAGCAATACACCCGAAGGCAAAACTTCGATATCTTCCAGAATAGTAGCACCAGTGGTGGTAAATCCGGAAATTGTTTCGAATACTGCATCTGCAAAATGAACAATCGACCCACTGAAAAGGTATGGTAGGAGTCCAAAGATCGTCATAAACACCCAGCTTAGAGCGACTATAAGATACCCTTCCCGCTTGCGGATGTTTTGGTCTTGTGAAGCAAAAGAAAAAAACAACGTCGCACCAACCGTTCCCGAAATCAAGGCTGCCATGATCAGCGGAAAATCATCCCCGCTGCGGTAGTAATAGGAGAATGCGATACAGGGCATCATACTGATAGCCAACAGCATGAGTAGTCCCCCCATTACCTTAAAAATCGCCTTAAAATGAATCATCTTTTAATTGAATAGTCTTTCTAATACAGGCTTTGCCGAAGGCAGTGCTAGCACGATGGCTTTGTCGTTTAACTGAAGGTGAAAGTTACCATCCGGAATATACACTTCATCTCCACGTATCACGCCTGCAACAATGGCGGTTTCCGGAAAATGCAGTTTTTTCAGTGACTTTTTGGTGAGTCGATTATTCTTTGTAACCACGTATTGGACAAATTCCGCATCCACCCCGTGTATGCCTGCTACAGCCTCCACGTTGCCTTTGCGGAGGTACCTGCTTACGTAATTTGCCGCAACCAGCTTTTTGTTGATTAGCGAATCCACCCCGATGCTGTGGGAAATATGGATGTATTCCCGGGTATCCACGTGCGCAATGGTTTTATATACACCGTGATTTTTGGCACTGAGACTGGTGATGATGTTGGTTTCCGAACTCTCTGTAAGGGCCAGAAATCCGTCCATGGTTTCCAAGCCTTCGTCAATCAGCAGACTGATGTTCTTATAGTCTCCATGAATCACGAGGGAATGGTCCAAGCGTTGGGAAAGCCACTTGCATCGCTCCTTTTGGTTATGAATCAATGTGACTCGATAGCTCTCCTCCAGCTTTTTGGCCGTGGAATAGGCTAGGTCATCTCCACCTATGATCATCACCTGATTAATGGGTACCTCCTTGTGACGAATCAATTCCTTGACAGAGTCCACGGCCGTCTTATTCGAAATGAAATACACATGGTCTCCGTTTCGGATGTAGGTGTCTCCCTTTGGAATAATGGTAATTTGGTCCCGGACCAGCGCGATGATGCGAATGTCTTCGAAAATAGGATCCGTACTGGCATCGGATAGTCGCTTATTCACCAAGGGCGAGTACCTATCTAGGGTGATGCCCACGACGTTCAGCTTACCTCCCTCAAACTCCATGACATCCGAAAAGGTGGAATTTTTCATCATCCGCGTAATCTCGTTGCTGCAAAGCATGGAAGGCGAGATGATGGAGTCAATGCCTAGGTTCAAAAAATAGTTTTGGTTTTCCGGAAAAAGATAATCGTGGCTACGGACCCTGGCGATCACTTTCTTGGCCCCCAACTGTTTGGCCATAACCGCAGTGACCAGGTTGGTTTTTTCTGAGGTAGTAACAGCCAAGACCAAATGAGCTTGGTGTACATTGGCCCGTTTGAGTACATCGATAGAGGCGGAATCTCCCAACAGGGTAAGAACATCCAACTGGGAGGAGGTACTTTCCAATACATCGGCATCGAGATCGATCAGGGTGATATCGTTGTGTTCAAAGCTGAGTTGCTCAGCCAAATGATACCCCATATCTCCCGCTCCTGCAATCACAATGTTCATTGCCATCTCAAAAATTTTCCGTTGTGGTTAACCGGCGCAAAAATACATAAGATTATTCGGCATTTTGTTTTTTGATTGAACTATTTATGGATCAGGCTCAAAACACCTCGACGCGGGCTAGGACTTGAACCAGTCAATTTTCGAGCAAATGAAGTCGGTGAGATGGGGGATTTAGCAGATTGACAACGAATCCTCTGCCACTCGGTCGCTAGTGGGATCAAACCTGTAGTAGGGCCACTACAGTTTATGCCTTTTGTGCTATGGCACAGCCTTTCACTCCTTGTCCTCCATTTTATGTTAATGTTTGAGAAAACCGCTAAATCCATCGATTTACAAATAATCGCGAACTATTTTCCAATTCTCGGATGATCAATCATCCTTTTCATGGTGTCAAATAAGGCCTGATAGAAAGATTCGTCCTTTGCATACAATTTATACAACTCCAGCTCCTTTTTTCGCTGCTGCCCCATTACCTCATCTAAGATTCTCTTGAAAGCCAAGTCACGGTTCTGAGAATCTCTATTATCAGCTACTTTGGTTTTAAAATCTGGATGGGCTTGAATATGTCTGCTGATGGATATGAACTTTACTCTCTGATCTTCTGGTGTAGCATCCCAACCTTGAAACCATCGATCATTGAATGATTTGATGATTTCATCTAAGGGATCTTTGTCTTCATTGTTACCATGTGCACCTCTGGGGTTAGGGTTTTGTGGATCCAATTCGGTTGACGAATCATCTAATCCAATGGTGTAGTTAAGCTTTGTTCTTTCTAAGCCATAGGTCGATAAATCAACAGACTCTAACAATTCATCTATCAATTCATCTTCCTTAGTCTTGACAATCAATTTGGGAATCAAGAATTTCAAAAACCAAAACAGCTTTTCCCAAGGCAATACTTCATAAGGCATGATGGAAGCCATTTGTCCATATATCTTCACAAACTGCTTCGCTTTGATTTTGAAGTCTGCCTTTTCATCGTCTTCCAAATCCAATGCTGCATTGAAACGATTAGCTGCTGTATCAATGATAGGACTCAGTTGTTGTGCATCTACACCCTCAAAATAGTTGCTCACAAACTCTTCTACCTCTTCCCACTCGTACACACCCACATCATCCAAAGTCCCTTTTAATTCATGTAAAACATTGATATCTGTCGCGCCGCTGAGTGAGGTGGACGTATAAAATGGGTCAAAGGATAATTTAATTTCATCCACATCATTGAAAAAGTCCAACACAAATAAATCTTCGGTTTTCTTCCCCAATTTATCAGCTGCACGATTCAAACGGCTTAACGCCTGAACTGCTAAAACACCTTGTAGCTTTTTGTCCACATACATGGTGCAAAGCTTGGGTTGATCAAAACCAGTCAAGTATTTATTGGCCACAACCAACATCCGATAATCATCGGAATCAAAGTGGTCTCGGGTATCTTTTTCTGCAAAGCCATTCAAATCAGCTTCTGTATATTCAATCCCATCCACTGTTTTCTTTCCCGAAAAGGCAATGGCTATTTTGAAGGGATTTCCTTTGTCATTGATGATTTGTTTGATGGCCAAAAAATAACGAATAGCCGATTCAATATTTTGTGTAATCACCATCGCTTTTGCTTTCCCTTTGAGCTTTTTGGTATTGGACACTTTTGTGATGAAGTGCTCAATGATGATTTCGGCTTTGGTAGCTATGGTTTGTTTGTGTCGCTCTACATACGCACGGAGTTTTTTCTGTGCCTTTTTGGTGTCAAACAAGGGGTTGTCTTGAATGGACTTTTCTATTTCATAGTAGCTTTTGTAGGTGGTATAATTGGCTAATACATCCAAAATAAACCCTTCTTCAATGGCCTGCTTCATGGAATACAGGTGAAAAGGTTTGAAGCTGCCATCTTCCTGCTTTGTCCCAAATCGTTCCAATGTGGCGTTTTTGGGTGTTGCTGTAAATGCCAAGTAAGATGCATTGCCCTTCATTTTTCGGGCTTGCATGGCTTTCAAAATGATATCTTGGCCATCTTGGTCATCCTCCTCATTAACTCCCATACCCATGGCCTGATTCATAGTACCTGCTGCAGTACCACTTTGTGAACTGTGTGCCTCGTCAATAATGACTGCAAATCGCTTGTCGCTGAGGTCTGCTATACCATCCACAATAAATGGAAATTTCTGAATGGTGGTAATGATGATTTTCTTACCTTGTTCCAAACTCTCTTTCAAATCTCGGGAAGAAAAAGCTGGGGCAACGATATTCTTAACTTCGGAGAATTCTTTGATATTTTCGCGCAATTGTTTGTCAAGCAATCGCCTATCGGTGACTACAATTACCGAATCAAATAGCGGATTTTGAACCCCTTTTGAACCGGGCAAATCATCCCTTTCTGGATAAGTCTCTATCAATTGATAGGCTGCCCACGTGATGGAATTTGATTTTCCAGATCCTGCTGAATGCTGAATCAGGTAGGTATGGCCTACACCATTTTTGGAAGCATGACTGAGTAATTTCCGAACAACATCCAATTGATGATAGCGAGGAAAGAACAGGGTTCTTTTTCCTAATGGATCTGTAGATTTTCCATCAAACCTCACAAAATGTTGAATAATGGTAGCCAAACTCTCTCTCGTAAAAATCTCCTCCCACAGGTAGGAAGACCGATGCCCAAATGGGTTAACAGGATTTCCTTTGCCGCTGTTGTTTCCTTTGTTAAAGGGCAGAAAGAAAGAGTTGTCCCCATCTAGCTTGGTACACATATATACTTCATCTGTATCTACCGCAAAGTGTACTACGCATCGGCCAAACTGCAGCAATGGCTGACGAATATCTCTATCTTTCTTGTACTGACGGATGCCATGACTCTTGGCTGTTTGTCCGGTCCAGGCATTTTTGAGTTCCAGTGTGGCGATGGGCAAGCCATTGATAAAAACCACCATATCAATCTCTTCTCGCTGATTGTCTGTATTGTAACGAATTTGACGGCTTACACTGAACTCATTCTTTTCAAAATTAGCTTTTACAGCCTGACTGCTGCTCGACATGGGAACTTGATAGAGCAAGGTGAAGTGGGCATCTTCCACTTCCAAGCCTTTGCGGAGTAAGCGAAGTATCCCATATTTCTTGATCATACGGTCATAGCGCTCCACTATCTTCAGTTTCCAGTCTGCTGATCGCTTGAGTTTATCCAACTCTTCTTCCTGCTTGTTTTCTAAAAAATGCCAAAACCGTACTTCGTCCAAAGCATATTTCGGATTGAAATCATTGGCATCTCCCATATAAAAACCATTACCAGCACGATAGATCGCATGAGGTTCAGAAACTAGGCTATCATCACCGCCTTGTTCTTCTAAGGAAGAACCTGTTAGGGCTTTCTCAATGGCAGCTTCTAGGGCGGCTTCGTTAGTTTTACTTGTTGTCATCTGCAATTTTTTCTTTGATTTTCAATCCTGCTTTTGTCAATCGGTAACGCTGTTTCTTACTTTTTGGCTTATCAGGAATTGTCATTTCGATCCAATTGGACTCAGTCGCTGGATCAAGATAGTTTTCATTAAAATTTGTCCGGTGGGTGAGGCCCAACCTTTCCATCATTTCACTCCTACTTAGTTCTCCCTCCAATATCCACAAGAGTCGGTGCGGCAAATATTCAAGGTTTATAAATAAGCTATCATGTGCGGTATCATGTGCGGTATCATGGTCGGTATCATGTGCGGTGCTTGCAGAAGGACGCCAAATCGTAACAGTAAATGTCTTATTGTCTTCAAAATCAGGCATTCTTAAGCCTCTCTCTGCACTCAGGGTAAACATCTCGGGAATCCCCGTCCCAAAGCGCTCAATCGCACCAGTCAAGAACATACAGTTGGCCAGAGCTGGATTAAATGGATAAGAACTATGTGGGTCTTTCAGTTGTGAAATATTTAACTCCTTTGGAAGGGAACCTGGATTAGAGATTTCTATTCGATCTTTGAAAACGGAAACTTGAATGCTTCCTTTGCTGTAATAATCCCGATGTGCAATGGCATTAATAATACCTTCCGCGATTACTGCTCGAGGAACTTCGTAGGTAGTATCTACTAAATTGGTTTTACTTCTGTCACCTGTGGATAGGCTGATTTTGGAAAGTACGAAGTCAATAGCATCATCTGCCATTTGAAATACTGTACCTCCAAATTCCTTGTAATCGGGAATTGGTTTGCTTACGTTTAATCCATGGAAATGTGCACATTTGACTGTAGCTGTTGGGAAGTATAGTTGGGTTTTTTTACCAAAAGCCAGCATAGCACTATTAGTAAGCTGCCCTTGTTTCAACAAATGCAGGTGAGTAAGAATTTTTTCTTTCGGATCCGTTTCTTTGAAAGGGAAGTTACGCTTGGCCCTTGCCTCCCGAACAAAGGTCATCAGCCCCTCTTCAGAAATATCATGCAAACTGGCCTTACTTAGTATATTGCTGTCAAATTCATCTGCATCAATTTTCCCACTTTGCTTAAGATAAAGTATGGCGGCTCTGTAAATTTCCGTTTTGAGATCATCCAATGACTCAAAACGCTTTCTGGAAACCTTATCCCCAACTTTATCAATAAACTTCAGCTGTTTGGGATGACGCTTCAAAGTTTGATTTCCTTGGATAAATACCCAACAGGACTTATGGTTTTCTTGTGCTGCATCGAATTCTCTTTCAGTTGGGGAAATCCCCTCTTTGTCTTCAAATCCATAATCAGCGCCCAATATTCCCAAGTAGATTTCGGCCTTTTGTACTTCATGGAGGTACACTTTTCCGGGACTATCCCATGTAGCAGCTACTTCTTCAAATAAAAAAGGTTCAAAAAACAATTTTAACAACTCATCTTCACGAATATAGGCAGCTAAGGCTTGCCGCTCGTTGGCAAACTCCTTTTGTACACTCGATATGAAGATTATTTCTTTCATTGTCAGAACTTTGATTTAGTTGATTTTTGGATTACCCTGATTCTTTTGATTAAACTTCTTGTTTTGGACTCTTTTGAATTGTAATGATTTTGCACCGAAATTGATCAGTAACCCTATTTCTAAATCATAAGCTTCTAGGTAATTGATCGCTTGCGCCAAGTGCACATCTTCCAATTGAATAATGGCCTTTAGTTCTACTGCAATAATCCCTTCCACCAAAAAATCGACTCTTCTGGTGCCTATTTGCTGATTTTTGTAAAAAACAGGCATATTATACTCCCTTTTAAAACTTATGCCTTCGTCCGTCATTTCAATTTCTAAAGCTCGTTGATAAATGACTTCCTGAAATCCATTACCCAAAGCTGAATGCACCTTCATCGCACTTCCAATAATTTGGGAAGTTAAATCAGAGTACTTGTATTCATTATTAATCATAATTTATCAAAAATCATAGTTCATCGTAAATCATAGTATATCATTTAATCACATAAATCACAGTTCAGACACCCTTATCTTCCCCGTCACCGCCCCATCAATCAGAGTTGATTTCAATTCCTTTAATTTCACTATCTGCTGCTCCTGCAACCTTATCGCTTGATCTATCTTGACGGATTGGGTTTCGATGTGCGTAATAATTTTATCTTGTTCATTTTTATCTGGAAATGTGATTTCCATATTCATAAACATATGGGCGTAAAACCTTAGTCTAGAGGAATGAAGACCAGTCGAAACTTTATTGTAATATTCAATATACTCACCTGTTTTTAGTTTATATTCTAAAAACCTTTTGTTAAAAGAATCCATTTTTTTCATTCTATAAACGCCATATGATGGACTTACTATACCTGTTTGGTTTGCAACACCAAGAGCACCCATCCATGCCCACATGATATTGTAAACTAAATCTCCATCTTGACATATCTTAGACCCAGAGTAATCTTCAGCCATAAACATGTTTATTTCCTTTTCAGAACGTGGAGTTACACCAGTCATATGAGATACAGACAGTAATTCTTCATTTCCATTTATAGACCTTTCTGATACTTCGTAAAATAAATACTTGCATCTCTTTACCTCCCAGTGCTCTGGAATCTCCCCAATCCATTCCACACCGCTATCTTTCATTCGTCTGAACTGTGATTTTTTATGATTGGTTGATGGACTTTGATTTTTTGAATCAAAATCAGCTAAATCAAAATCATCACACAAATCATAGTTCAGACCTTTTGTTACCGCATTTTGAATGATAATCTGCTTGCGTTCTTTGAGCAGGGCAATCATCTTTTCTTTTTGAGCAATGGCACGGTCTATTTTAGCGGTTTTGTCATCTAAGAATTTGGCGATGGCGGTTTGTTCTTGGATAGGTGGAAGTATTGACCAAATAGCAAAAAAATCATCTGTGTACAATCTCAATCTACTTTCTATGACACCTGAACTGTTCCTTTTAAATTCAGATTTGTATATCTGGCTTCTCACTAAATAATGAAAGAAGCGTTCAGAGTTACCAGTGTTTAATCGATAAATTGAATAGGCAGGACTTGTTATCCCATCAAAAGGAGAAAATCCAAGGCTACCATTCCATGCAAGCATGATGTTGCTGACTAAATCGTTTTTATATACCTTTTTGTATCCTTCAAGTGTTGAAGCAGTTGTTAATAAATCTCCTTCTTCAACTTTATCTGATTTTTTGGTAACACCTGTGTACTGTGATACGGAGAGTAAATCTTCTGAGCCTTGTGTACTTCTTTCGTTTATTTCTTTGAATAAATACTTAAATCGCCTTAATTCCCATCCCTCAGGAATCTCTCCCAACCATTCCACACCCGAATCCTTGTAAGCAGGATATTTTTGAACTTTCAATTTATTCATGGCTGCTCGTTTTTAGGGTTTGTTCAATCTCTTCAATGGTAGGTAGGCTAGATTTCAAGTCCTCTGGTACTATTTCTGTCAGTTTAAACTCACTCATGCCCATAGGTTTATTGATGTCTCTCAAGGCAAACTCAGCTTCCGCCTTACTTTTTGATTTGGTAAAAATCAACACGTTGTGTCCCCAGGGCAATTGGTCAACAATGTGTTGACCAAAATCAAAAGCTGTCAACTGGTCAACGGTCTGTTGACTAATTTCCGACTGGTAGAATTGATAAAACTGTTTGCAATATTTCAGGTTGGTTATCGAGAAACCTTTCAAATCTGGAAATTCAGCCGATAAATCTTTGGAGAGCTGATTTAAAAGTTTATCGCCCCAAGCGGCTTTGGATTGCTGCTCAGTAATCATTCTACCTAAATCAAAATAAAAGTGTATCAACTCTTTATTAGCTGCCAAAGCTGCCTTTACCCTTGCAACACTAACTTTCTCTTTTAACGCTTTTAGCCAATCTTGATATTCTATGTTGCTTTGTATCTCCATCATTCCATCAATTTTTTAAGTGTTTCTGCATCGGGCAGGGCG
>NZ_JAFIEU010000029.1 GCF_020832325.1 Lunatimonas sp. | reverse complement strand
ACAGTAATTGGTGTGTCCGCATTTTTTGCAGACATACCCTTCCTTCCATTTGAGCTCTGCCAGATACTTATAGCATTCCCTGTCCGAGGGAAACTTCTCCTGAAATTCGAATATGGAGAGACTCTTATACCTTTTTTCCATAAAAACCGTGTTTCAGAGCAATGTAGGTAGATTTTAGCCATTTTCAAAATGCCTAATTCGATATGATAATTTTGGTAATAAAATTGAACTATTGAAATACAGCACAGAAAATGGACTTGTGTATAGAGAAACCTGGGAATATGATAAGGACAGTTTTCTTCGAGTTCACAAAGAGGAATTTTTACAATATGAAGGTAACCGAATAGTAGACAAAGAATAAAAACGCACCATAATAGGCAATATAACCAGTAGCGGGTTCACTGGTAGCTTGAAAAGTTCTACCCCGCATCAAGGTTTGTAACGGTTATCAGGGATGTCGCCCGCATACCGCCACTGGTCATATTGCAATCCACTTCCATCAAAGCGGGGCCAACCGCGCCTTTGCAACTTTGTGGATTTTAAGTACTTTCATTGCATCACAAAGATTTTCGCTATAAATTCCGCTCAGATGGAAGCGACATACCGTTTAGGGCATATGCAAAAAACAAGAACACCTTATAAGAATAGATCACGTTTTAGAACATTGACGTGCTGAATACGGTAAATAAATAGTCGTCACTTTCCTCAACTTCTATTTCGTTCTACTAAGATAATAGGGCTAACGCCCTTGCTTCAGGATTATTTACTCAGTTCGCATGACACTGGTTACTAGGTTTTTTGGGTTCTTTCCCTTAGAACTAATTTCGCAAGGAGCCGGGCTAAGAGGGAGATGGCTTTGGGTGGGTCCGCAGGATCAGTTTTCAAGTTATCATCTAGCCACCTAGCGCGAACGTAAAAAGAGGCTGCCCGTTTCGGACAACCTCTTTATTTTGACTTAATCGAAGCGGTGCGGCGTTTTTTTTCTAGGCCGTTTGAATAATACTTAGTCCTCAACCTCAACGATCATATCAATCTCAACAGCAATATTGTTCGGCAAGGAGCTCATGCCGATGGCCGCCCGTGCATGCTTGCCTTTTTCCCCAAATACCTCTACCATCAAATCTGAAAATCCGTTGATTACCTGAGAATGGTTTTTGAAGCCGGCGTCTGCATTCACCATGCCTTGCGCACGAACGATACTTTTTACCTTGTTCAGATCTCCGATTTCTGCTTTGAGGGAGGAAAGTAAGGAAATACCGGTAAACCTAGCTGCTTCGTAGCCTGCATCTATGTCCAAGTCCTCACCTAGCCTGCCGATTACCTGTGTTCCATCGGGCCTGTCGGGTCCGTGTCCTGCCAGGTACACCAAATTACCGGAGCGTTTTGCTTTCAAGTAGTTGGCTGTAGGAGCGTTTGGCATGATAAGCGTGATTCCCAAGGCTTTGAGATTGGCTTCGGCATCCACTCCGTCACTGATGGAGGAGGTTGGATGTTCGCTGCTGGTTCCAGACTTTTCCGGGCTGCATCCCATGGATAACAAGATCGGTATCAGTAAAGTAAACAATGTTTTGTTCATTGTAGTGATTTTAGTGGGTTAAAAGGTCCAAATTAGACTAGTAGGTTTTTTAAAGCAGAAAGTTACCCCAACTCCACGCAATTTGCAAGTGCCGAGTAGTTGGGGTGTAGGGGTGTTAGGTAGCCAATGGAGGTCCGTCAGGGATCAGAATCGTTCTTCGGGGTGCCTGATAGTCCTGTTTGGTGGCCGTAAATTTGGCGTTTTGGTACTCCCCTAGGTGGATATTACCGGTAAGTGTGTTGCCTTCGAGGGTGCCCGAAAACATAAAAGGAACACTTTTTCCTGGCTCTCGGAAGGTAGAATGCAGTTTGACCGTTTTTCCTTCCATGGTACCTATGATATCCTGGGTGGCAAAATCACTTTCGTGCCTTCCCGCCAGCCAGTTTTCGTCCTGTTCTAAAAACCACTGATGGGTGGTTTGACTGCTGGAGTACTGTACCACTACCGTCCAGCGTCCGGCCATGCTTCCCACAGGGGCGGCCATGGCTTTTTTGGGCTGCCGTTTCATTTTCAGCACTTCTTGGATACGATTGGCCACGATGGGTACTTCGGAGGCTATCATTTGGCTAGGGGTCACGGTTAGCGAGGTGCTATCGGTTCCGTTGTCCCTGCCCCCTACGGCTATTCGAGGCTGGTTTCGGCCCAGAAACTCGGCCATTTCGGGGCCCGTGATGTGTAAAACAGCGGGGTCCCACAGGATATGAAGCGTTGGGGCCCGGTTGTTGAGCCCAGTAGGTTCCTGGATTTGGGTGGTTACTCCTTTTACCTTAGTGACAGCATCCGAGATCTGTCCCAGCCATTTCATCCAGTTGTCCCATTCCTGAGGGTGGTTTCGGGTGGTCCATGCCTCTACGGCTGCCAGCATACCCATCATTTCTTCTTTGCCTACCTTGTTATCCCTTCCGGGCCCGTGGTGTGGGGAAGATGCTTGCCACGCAGAAAGCAATATGTCTTTTTGGCCCAAGAGAAGGCCGGCACACTGTGGACCGCATATGGCTTTGCCACCGCTGTAAGCCACCATGGTTGCGCCCCGTTCAAAATGGACGACCGGGATTGTGAGATCTTCCGCCGCTGCGTCCACGAGCACGGGGATGTTTTTTGGTTTGGCGATGCGTGCGATATTCTCTAACGAAAGCGGTTTCCCTGTGTCGGAAGCGTTGTTGGTCACCAAGTAAATCATCGCTGTGCGTGGGTTGATCGCTTCTTCCAATTCTTCTGGAGTGTTGACCTCGATGATTTTTACACCGACATTCCGAATCGAGGCGTCGTAGACGTTTCGGGAATGGCGAGGAATGATTACCTCATTTTTTGGCACATCGTCCAGAAAGGGTACCCGCATCAATATTTCTGGATTGCCCCCGGTGACACAGGCTACCGTGGCATGCTTCATGGCAGCAGCACAGCCGGCTGTGATGATGCCCCATTCGGCCTTTGTGATGTCTGCCAAACGTTGCCCAATGCCCGCTGCGAGTTCATCGTACTGGATGAAATTTCCTGCCGCTGCTTTCATGGCCTCTAACACCTCCGGGCGCTCTCTGGATCCGCCGATGATGGTGAATGTGCCCCGACAGTTGATGATGGTGTCTACGCCGATGGAGCCGTAGATATCTTCATCCAATGCCAGTGGGCCTTTTTCCCGCTGCTGGCCAGCTTCTGCCATTGACAGAAAACTTCCGCCTATGGGCAGCATGGCCAATCCTTTGATTACTTCTCTTCTATCCATTTTTAGTTATCTATTTTTAAAGGTGTGGCCGAAAGTCCATTTAAATCATAGACGATACGGCCTGCCCGAATGGTAAGTTCGGGTTCAATTAGTCTGTTTCCTTTTATACTCACTCCGCCTGAATCTACAAACCCAAAGGACCCTTCCCGAATGCGGATCAGGGTCAAGTCTGCTACGGCACCTTCGCTGAGGTGTCCCAAGTCTTCCCTCAGGAGGGCTTGGGCGGTTCCCCAGGTGGCTTTTTCCAGAACCTCCTCCAGTTCCAATCCGAGGGCAAGAAATTTGGAGAGGACGTTTGCGAAATTTTTCATGCCTGAATTCATGCTGAAACGGTGCAGGTCGGTTCCAAAGGTATCGGGTCTTAATCCTTGTCGGATGGCGGGCACGGCTTGGTCAAACCAAAAGCCCGCACCGCCATGACTGAGGTCAAAGAGGATTCCCCGGTTTTTAGCCTCCAGCACTTCCGGTCTCAGCTTGCCCTGCTCGTCCACGACGGGGCTGCGATCACGGATATTTTCATAGGTATGGGTGAGCAAGTCCCCCGGTCTCATCCGTTTCAGTTGATCTTCCAAGCTGTACTCGGGAAGGTGGCACTCTACGATCAGTGGACGTTTGGCCAGCGTGGCCGCCTCGATGGCAAGATCAAACGGCTGCCAGCTTTTCCCTTCGTAATGGCCGATTTTGACACCTACCATCAGATCAGGGTATTTTTGGATCATGTTGAATGTCATCTCAGGGTTCATGTCCTGTATGTCCTGCTGAAATGGATCCCCACTCATACCACCACCGGCTATGTTCAAAAACGCCAACACGCGGGTTTGTGCTACGTCGATGACGGTAGTTTTGAAGTGTTCGAAATTTCGCCAGCCGGAGGTACCTGCGTCCACTACAGTCGTCACTCCGGCGCGGAAAGAAAAGGCATCCGGAAACACACTGGAGGATCCTCCTGCGAACACCCGTGGATTTTCGCCCACAAACACATGCGTATGGGGATCTATAAATCCCGGACTGATCCACATTCCGGCAGCATCTAGGACCTTCTTCGCCTCCTGCGCAGGTATGGTGGAAGCGACCTTAGCGATTTTGCCATGTAAAATGGCCAGTTCCATGGGCTGGTTGATGCCGTTTTTGGCATCGAAGAGGTGGCCGTTTTTGATGACTATGTCGTAGGATTGGGCCTGCGAGGTGACCGAAAGGGCCAGGCAGGCTCCGAGTTGCATCCATACCAGGCATAGGACTAGTTTCCACCGCATAGGGTTTCTTTGTTTATCTCTTTTGAAGTTCAGTTTCCCAATGGGGCGCGCTGATACCATTCAAGTCCCACATGATCCGGCCGGCCCGTATGGTAAGCTCGGCTTCTAGTTTCTGGGTAGCATCGATCTTGGTCCTTCGGATATCCATAAAGCCGAATTCACCTTCTCGCAGGCTAAATACCGCGACATCTGCCTCGGCACCAACGTCCAAATTGCCCAATTCGGGTCGGGAGATCACCTGAGCAGGGCGCCAAGTAGACCGTAGGATCACATCTTGTAGGGACATGCCCATTCCCATAAATTTAGATAATAAATTGCACATGTCTTTAAATGCCCCATTCATACTATCTTTATGAAGGTCGGAACTGATGACATCGGGGAGGAATCCCTGCTGTAAGGAGGGGATGGCTTGCCTGAACGAAAAAGCACCGCCTCCATGGCCCACATCAAATACAATTCCTCTTTTTTGGGCCTCAAAGACGAAAGGTTTGACCTGTAGGTTTTCATCCACTACGGTCTCTCGGTTTGCAGGCCCGTAGGAATAGGTATGTGTGAAGATATCCCCAGGTCTGAGGTGTTTCATAAACAGATCCTCGATGGAGTTTGGTGGTTGGTGTTCGCCAAAGTCCACCATCACGGGAACTTTGGCAAGTTTGCCTGCTTCCACGGCAAGGTCTACCTGCGTGAAGTCTCCCCAGTAGTGGGCCGACTTGATCCCAACCAGCAGGTCGGGAAACAGCCGGGTAATCATGTGAGAGGTCATGGTTGGGTTCATGTCAGACACATCTTGCTCCTCGAAGCGACCGTACATGCCCGTGCCCACGATATTTAGAAATGCCAAGATACGTGTTTGCGAACGGTCTATGGTCTGTTGCTTAAATTGTCGAAAGTTTCGCCAACCCGAGGATCCGGCATCTACCACTGTAGTTACGCCAGACCGGAAGGTAAAGCCGTCTGGAGGTAGGCTGGTATGGCCATCGGCAATATAGGACTGTGGTTCGGTACCGTGAAATACGTGTACGTGCATGTCCACCAGTCCGGGAGTGACATATAATCCCGAAACGTCAATGACCTGCTTCGCTTGGGCAGCGGGAATATTCGGAGCTACCCGGTGAATCTTCCGGTTGGAAATGGCCACATCCATGACCGCATCGATGTTATTTTTGGGGTCTATCACATGCCCGCCTTTTAGCAGCAGATCTATGTCTTGGGCAAGCGCAGATAAGCTCAGCGAGAACAGCAGGGCAAACGTGCCTAGGTATCGCAACCCTGCCTTTGCAGTGGTGCCAGAATGGTTGGATTTTTTCTTCATTTGAAAAGGGGGCAATAAAACGTGCGAATTCAATGAGGTCCTAGTTGTCCATGCGGGACTCCCGAATGGGGTGATCGAGTAGGTTAGGGTGACTATCGGTATATCCGTGGGTTAATTTATGAGAAATATTGCTTTAAAATATATTTTTCCCAAGCAATATTTTATAAGTTTAGCATTGCGGGGTAAAAAGGTAATCTGAATGGATAAAAGGTGTCGTTTCGTTTCGGATTGCGTTTTCCAAAGCCCTATCAAATACTATGAACGAGAAAAGTCATTCTTTGCTTGGCCGTATATGGCTTTGGATGCTGAGCATTGGGCCTGGGATCTTTTGTATCGGCTATACCGTGGGCACCGGAAGCGTTACCTCCATGGCAAAGGCAGGAAGCCAGTTTGGCATGGAGCTGTTGTGGGTCTTGGTATTGAGTTGCTTTTTTTCATGGACCCTGATGGAAGCCTATGGACGTTACGCTATTGTTACCGGCAATACGTCCATTTACAGTTTTAAGACAAAAATCAGAGGAGGCAAATGGATCGCCCTGTTAGTAGTAGTGGGAATTATCATTGCACAGTGGAATTCCCTATCGGGGATATTGGGGCTGAGTGCGAATGCGCTTTATGAAGTGGCGGTTCTCTTTTTCCCCGGTCTGCCTCAGGAGAATTACTGGGCGATATTGGGCATCGCTATTTTTTTGGTCGTAGTCATGTATGGCTTTCTTTTGGTGGGGCAATACTCGTTTTTTGAGAAGGTATTGGTCGTTTTTGTTACCCTGATGGGGATATCCTTTATCATTTCCATGTTTGTGGTGCTACCCGATCCGATAGCTATCGCAAAGGGCCTTAAGCCAAGTATTCCGGCGGTGCCTGGGGGCAAGTTGTTGGTGGCGGCATTTGTGGGGACTACGATGGCGGCGCCGACCTTTGTGGTGAGGCCCCTGTTGATGAAGGGGAAGGGATGGACTCAGCAACATACCAAAGAGCAGTCCAAAGATGCCTTGCTTTCGGCATCTCTTATGTTGGTCATCAACCTGGCCATCATGGCCGCTGCAGCGGGGTCCTTGTTTGTGGAGGGTAAGACCATTGAAAAGGTGATGGACATGGTATATACCTTGGAGCCGATTGCGGGAAAGTTTGCCGTGGTCATTTTTATGACCGGAGCGTTGAGTGCTGGTCTTTCATCTATTTTCCCCATTCTTATGGTAGCCCCCCTCTTGGTGGCTGACTACAAAGAAGGTGTGCTGGACACAGCCTCCACTCGTTTTAGGGTGTTGACCGGGGTAGCATGTGTGGTGGGCCTGACGGTTCCGATATTGGGAGCAAACCCCATATTGGCACAAATCCTCACCCAAGTGGCGGCAGTTTTCATCTTGCCCGTAGTCATAGGTTGTATCTTTTACCTGATCAATCGGAGAGATTTGATGCAGGCCCATAAAGCCGGTATTTGGCTTAATATGGGGTTGGGAGCTGCTTTGATCTTCTCGGTATTGATTTCTTATACGGGGTTTTTGGCCCTACGGGAAATGTTTTGATAAAGGGATGAGCCAACAGATAAGTGGTAAATACACTTCGGATCACCCGTAGGTATATTAAAATATTTATAGAAAAATAAAATTTTTTTTAGGTGGAAATCCCCATTCTTAGAAACAAATAATGGGTTGTGGCGAAAATAATTTTATTTTTTTTAACATCTGTTTAATAAAAGATGGTTTCGCTTTGTCTGTATGTGCGGATGCATTCCTGTTACCGGCAAGGTACATTGCAAGTGATTTTTTTTATTCGTAATATTCGACTGCGAATTGCCTTAACCTCCCAAGCCTAAACCTAACCATTTCAATTTTATCACCTAAGAATGGCATGGCCCATCATAAATTTCTACACTGGATACCCTACAGTATAGGGGTTGAATGGAGAGGATTTTTGAGGGCTGTCTTCAGTGATAAATTGGACGTTATGGAAGAAGGTGTGAGGAGGGTGGCAATACCACAGAAAACAATTTACTTTAATCAATCAATCATCTTATGAAAAAAAGTTTACTCGCTTTTCTTCTGCTGCTGTTTACTGGCGTATTCGCCTTTGCACAGGAGAGGACAGTTACCGGAACGGTGACTGATGCTGATGCTGCTGCACCCTTGCCAGGCGTCAGTGTACTCGTAAAAGGGACGAATACTGGCACCATTACCGATATAGACGGAAGGTACAGTATCAATGTCCCCGCTTCAGGAACAACGTTGGTTTTTTCTTACTTGGGTTATTCCAGGCAAGAAATGGCTATTGGAAATTCCAATGTCATCAATGTAGGCTTGAAAGCGGAAGAAACGGCCCTAGGGGAAGTAGTAGTTACTGCGTTCGGTTTGGAAAGGGAAAAGAAAGCCCTTACTTACACCGTTCAGGATGTGGGAACCCGGGAATTGACCGAAGCCAGAGAATTGAACGTGATGAACTCTCTGTCCGGAAAAGTAGCTGGCTTGTCTATCAACCGATCCGGTTCAGGTGTGGGGTCTCCTACCAGAGTTATTTTGAGGGGTAACCGTTCCATCAGTGGGGATTCTCAACCACTATACATTGTGGACGGTGTGCCTGCAAGAGGGATAGAAAACCTAAACCCCGACGACATCGAAAGCATCAACGTGTTGAAAGGCCCAAATGCGGCAGCTCTTTATGGTAGCCGGGCAAACAACGGGGCGATCGTGGTGAATACCAAAAGAGGTAAGCAGGGTTTCAGCGTTGCCTTGAACTCTAGTATTATGTTTGATGCCCCCATTTTGATGACCAACTATCAGAACTTGTACGGACAGGGGTCCGGTGGGGTATATTCTCCTGCTTCCGAGTTTTCATGGGGTCCTAGGCTAGATGGTTCTCAGGTAGCGCATTGGTCAAGAGTTGATGGAAAAGTAGGAACTACCTATCCGTTTTCTCCCCAGCCGAACAACGTACGGGATTTCTTCCAGACCGGTTATAACCGGGCCTACACCCTTTCTGTTACCGGTGGTGGCGAAAAGAACCAAACTTATTTCTCCTATACCTTTGCCGATGCGGCTGGTGTAGTTCCAGGAAATGAGTTGAAGCGTCACAGCTTGAACTTGCGTTTGACCAACAAGCTAACCGATAAGTTGACTTTGGATTCCAAGTTGAACTATATCCGTCAGGATATCGACCAATTGTTGAGACAGGGTGAGAGTTTCGATAACCCGATCCGAAACGCCTACCGTATCCCTCGTAACATCCGCACAGAAGACTTGCAGCAGTTTGAGTATACCAACGCAGCAGGCCTCTTGAGACAGAACTATTTCAACCCAGGATCTAATGGCGGTATGAACCCCTATTGGACAGTGAATAGGAACCTCTTTAACAATACCTTGGATAGGATGATTGGTTTGACGTCTTTGAGCTATGAGATCACCGAAGGGTTATCCGTACTTGCTAGGGCTGCGTTGGATCGTTCGTTCACGAGTAATGAAGACGCGATCTATAGCGACACCTATGTGATCGCGCAAGATGGTCGCTATGGGGTTGGTTTTGGCCAATCCATGGAAATCAATACGGACTTCTTGATTTCCTATGAAAAATCACTCAGTCAAGATTGGTACTTCAACGTAAACGTAGGTGGTAATGCCCGAAAGGATAGAAACACTAGCCTTAGCTCCAACACCGGTCCAAACTTGGTGATTCCAAATTTCTTCGCCTTGAACAATACGCAACTTGTAGCGTCTACTTATGGTGTGGGTGCGCCCCGTGATGTTAACTCGCTTTATGGGTTCAGCCAGGTAGCTTGGAAGAATGCAATATTCTTAGATATCACCGCAAGAAATGACTGGAGCTCCACATTGCCTAGGACTAACTGGTCGTTCTTTTACCCATCTGTAGGTTTGAACGCCGTAGTTTCTGACTTGGTGGAATTACCTACCTGGTTGACCTTTGCCAAAGTGAGGGGTTCCTTTGCCGAGGTAGGTAACGATACGAATCCATTTCAGCTTCAGCGCCAGGCTTTCTTGGATCCAGGAGGGCGTGCGGGCTACTTGCGGCTAGATACTACCTTGCCAAACGCCAATTTGCTTCCCGAAACCACTCAGTCACTTGAAATAGGTGCAGACGTGCGTTTATTTGATAATAAATTGGGAATTGACTTTACGTACTACAAGACCAACTCGTTTAACCAGTTGTTTACAGTAGGTCTTCCGGTAGGTTCGGGAGCTTCCCAGTTCTTTACCAACGGGGGTGACGTTCAAAACCAAGGTATAGAAACAGTCATCACGTTGAATCCGATTAAGCGTGCAGACTTTGAGTGGAATATCACAGCTAACTTTGCGAGAAATATTTCCATGGTAAATTCCATCAACGATGAACGTCCTAGAGTGCAGGTAGGTGGTGATTTCCTCCGTCAATTCTTCGTTGAGGAGGGTGCTATGTTTGGTGAAGTGTATTCAAGAGGTTACTTGAGAGACGATCAGGGTCGAGTGATTATCGGTACTAACGGGCTTCCTAGGACTACACCTGGCTTTACCGTGAGAGTTGCCAACTACAACCCGATATGGTTAGGCGGTATTCAAAACAATTTCAAGTACAAGAATTTCCGTGCCAACTTTACCATTGACTTCCGTCAAGGAGGATCCATTGCATCTTTGACCAATGCCATCATCTATGCCGATGGGTTGACAGAGGAAACCTTGCAAGGTCGTGAGGGCGGTTTGATCTTCGGACAGAATTTCATGGCGCATGAGACTGCGGTATTAGAGACTGGAGAGCCAAACAACATTCCTATCACCGCAGAGCAATTCTGGGTTCAAATGGGTGGAAGAAACGCACCTATCGGAGAGGTGTTCTCAGTCTCTGCTACCAATGTTAGGATGCGTGAAGCTGTGGTCGGTTATAACATTCCAGCCAGCAGATTGGAAAAGTTACCCATCAGAACGGCTAGTGTAAATTTCGTCGCTCGTAACCTGTTTTTCTTGCTCAATAGAGCCGGAAACATCGATCCGGATGTAACCGTTGGTACCGGAACGGCAGCGCAAGGTTTCGATTCCTTTGCACCACCTACCGCTAGATCCTTTGGTTTCAATGTTAATCTTGGATTCTAAAATTTGAAAACTATGAAATTGATAAAGAATATACTCGGATTTTCATTGGCAGCCGGTTTGTTTTTCGGCTGTACGGAAAATTTTGAAGAATTGAATACCCGTCCGGATGTTATTCTTGCGGATAATTTGGACTTGGGGCTATTGGGACAGGCTTTTGCCAACGCCCAGTGGAGAACCATGTATGGTGTGCCCGGAACAGCTGGACCAGGAGGTTTTCAGTTGGCCCAAAGCTTGTTTGCAGACATCTATTCGCAATATTTTGCCAATACTGCTACAAACTTTGACTCAGACAGACATACCCAAGTAGGTGGTTGGTCAAATGGTGCTTGGAATACATTTTACCAGCAGGCTGCACCGGTGATCGACTTTGTGGAGAAGTTTACTGCTGCAAATAATCTGCCTTTGGAGAATGCTTTTGCTAAAGTTTTGAAGGTGTATGCATATCACCGCATCACAGACTACTGGGGTCCTATCATCTATTCCAATTTTGGAAATGGAGAAACAACTGTTGCTTATGATACCCAGGAAGCCATTTACAAAAGTTTCTTTCCAGAACTGGATGCCGCTGTAGCTGTTCTTAAAGCAAATGCGGGAGGAACTGCATTTGTTGCCCATGATCAAATTTATGGCGGAAATGTGAATCAGTGGCTTCAATTTGCCAATTCACTCAGGTTGAGGCTTGCCATGCGGGTAAAATACGTAGAGCCTGCTTTGGCGAGGGCCGAGGCAGAAAAAGCCATCAGTGATGGGGTTATCCTGACAAACGACAACTCTGCGTCTGTTCAGACAACAACTAACTCCAGACACCCTTATTGGACCATTACAAACTGGGGTGAGTTCAGAATGAGTGCGCTCATGGAGAGTGTTCTTAAAGGATACGATGATCCTCGTATGGGCGTATACTTTAGCCCTACTCAAGATTTTGTGAGTGGAGATTCCCCAAACCAATACAAAGGGGTTAGAAATGGACTTCCAAGGGCTGACTTAGATCAAGGCGCACTAAACCGGGCACATTCCGATATGGGAATACGTTGGTTGAATGCAGGGCGAGGTGGATTGCCTTTCGGTCCTCGATTCAGAATGATTAGCGCCGCTGAAGTGTTCTTCCTTAGAGCGGAAGGCGCTTTGGAAGGTTGGAATATGGGCGGAACTGCCAAAGATCTGTATGAAAAAGGCATCGAAATGTCCATGACTGAAGAACGGATCGGAGCTTCAATAGAAGATGTGCAAGCCTACATCGCACGGACAAATACACCTGCCCCGGTCACCTATGCTGCGAGACCTGATTGGAACGTGCCTGCTTCTTCCGACATACCGGTTGCATTCTTGACAGCTGGTGACAAGGAGAAACAATTGGAGCAGATCATTACCCAAAAATGGCTGGCTATTTATCCCGATGGCTGGGAGGCATGGACAGAATTGCGAAGGACCAAATATCCAAAGCACTTCCCCAGAGTGGCCTCAGACAACGTAGACGTGCCGAGGGATCGAGTGATGCCTAGACTGATTTTCGTAGAGGGTGAATACAATAACAACCGAACAGCAGTAGAAGCGGCTGAGCAGTTGTCAGAGCTCACTTCCCGTGGTGGTAACAGAAACTCCACCAAACTTTGGTGGGATGCCAAACCTTAATTCAAATTTCTTCGACCGATTTGGTTAATAAAAGTGCCGTCGATTGACGGCACTTTTTTATTTTAGAGCCTAAATAGCTACCGTTATGTCTGTCACCACCCGTATGCGCACCCTTTCTGCGTACCTGGTTTTATTGGTTGGAGTTGCCTGTAAGCAGGAAGATCCAAATGCGCTTTTTACCGAAATGTCCTCAAAACAAACCGGCATCAGCTTCCGAAACCTGGTACGTGAATCCGAGGAATTCAATGTACTTACCTACGGGTATTTCTACCAAGGGGGTGGCGTAGCTATAGGCGACATCAACAACGATGGGCTTCCGGATATCTATTTCTCAGGCAACATGATGGCGAGTAAACTCTACCTGAATAAAGGCAATCTGGAGTTTGAAGACATCACCGAATCGGCTGGGGTGGCGGCTGCCGGACTGTGGAACACCGGCGTAACTATGGCTGATGTAAACGGCGACGGGCTATTGGACATATACATCTGTCGGTCTGCGGCTAATGATCCCAACCGTCGTAGAAATGTGTTGCTAATCAACAACGGCGACCTGACCTTTACTGACCGGGCCAACGAGTTTGGACTGGATGACCCGGGATATTCTACGCAGGCGACTTTTTTCGACTACGACAGGGACGGCGATTTGGACATGTTTTTGCTCAACCATTCCACCCAGGAATACGCCGGTTTTAGCCGCATAGACGGCAGTTTCAAAAACCGGAAGGGGGAATTTTTGGGGGATAAGCTGTTTCGCAATGAGGGGGGCAAATTTGTGGACGTCACCCAGGAGAGCGGGATCATTAACAACGTACTGGGCTTTGGCTTGGCCGTGACCGTCACAGATATCAACAACGACGGATGGCTAGATATTTACGTCAGCAACGATTACAACGAGGAGGACTACTTGTATATCAATCAGCAAGACGGCACCTTTGTGGAATCGGTACGCGAATACCTCGGGCATGTCTCCCTGTTTTCCATGGGGGCCGATGCCGCAGATATCAACAACGATGGATTGGTGGACCTGTTGACCATGGATATGATGCCCGAATACACGTATAACCAAAAGACCATACTGGGGCCAGAGAACTACGACAAATACCGCGAACTGCTAGCCAAGGGTTTTTTTTCACAAACGATGCGGAACATGCTTCACCTGAACCTGGGAAACGGATATTTCAGTGAGATAGGGCAATATGCCGGCGTGTCCCAAACGGATTGGAGTTGGGCAGCATTGGTTGCTGACTTTGACAACGATGGGTGGAAGGATATTTTTGTGGCCAACGGCTATGCGCGAAACTACCTGGACATGGATTTTTTGAATTACATGGTGAGCGAGCGCATCCGGAGTAATCAGGGAGCCAACAAGGAGGATGCCCTCATCGAACTGATTGAAAAAATGCCTCCGATCTACGTAGAAAACTACCTGTACCACAATAACCAGGATCTTACCTTTACCAATCGGGCAGCCGAATGGGGTTTAAAGGGGCTGACCGTTTCCAATGCTGCGGCCTATGCTGATTTGGACGGGGATGGGGATCTGGATCTAATCGTATGCCACACAAACGATCCAGTTTCGGTCTACCGAAACAACAGTGAGCGACTTTTTGATAGAAACTTCTTGAAAGTTCGCCTAGCGGGGAATAATCAAAACACCAAAGGCATTGGCGCAACCGTGACCGCCTATCAGGGCGATAGGCTGTTCAAGAATGAGCTGATGCCGGTGCGTGGGTATCAATCTGCCGTCGATCAGGAACTGCTGATCGGACTCGGTGAGGTGCAGGTGTTGGATAGCCTTGTGGTACGCTGGCCCACCGGCGAGCGAGAGGTATTGCGCGATGTGCCCGTCAACCAAACCCTTACACTAAAGCAGGAAAATGCCCAGCTAGAAGAGGAGATTCCAGAAAGGCCACTACCGATCTTATCGGAAGTCGAGGGGCAATTGGGAATCACATTTACCCACTCTGAAAGTGGCATATTGGAATTTACCCAAGACCGCTTGATGCCCAATACCATGTCGGCTTCGGGTCCTAAGATCGTTTTGGGTGATGCAAATGGAGATGGCTTAGACGATATCTACATTTGCGGGGGAAAGGGCCAAGCGGGGCAGTTGTTTATTCAGAAGCGCTCCGGGGAATTTGCTGTCAGCGTGCAGGAAGCCTTTTTGCTGGATGAGGCCCATATTGATACCGATGCGGTCTTTTTGGATGCGAATGGAAACGGTCATTTGGATTTACTTGTGTTGAGTGGCGGAAGTGATTTCGCGGCTGGAGACCCGCTTTATAGGGACAGGTTGTATCTGAATGACGGACGAGGTGCCTTTCGCCGCGCGCCGCAGGAACTGCCCCATCAGCCGGGAAGCGGTGGTGCGGTGGGGGCCGCAGATGTGGATGGGGATGGATTGGTAGATTTGGTAATTGGCGGGCGTTACGTACCGGGCAGCTTTCCCCTGGTACCGGATAGTTACCTGCTGCGGAATTTAGGAGATGGAACCTTTGAAGATATCACCCAGTCTTTTGCGCCTGCACTTCGTAACGCAGGAATGATTTCAGACCTGCAATGGGTGGACCTCAATGGGGATCAATGGATGGATCTGGTGCTAGTGGGTGAATGGATGGCGCCTAAGGTCTTTTTAAACGACAGAGGCAAAGGCCTAACACTCCAAAACGATTCGTTTAGCGCCGACCTTTCCGGATGGTGGCAGAATATCACTGCTGCCGATCTGAACGGAGACGGTCATCAAGATCTGATACTGGGTAATTTCGGGGACAACAATCCCTTTAATCCAAGTACGCAGCAACCTATGCGGTTGATTTATAAAGACTTTGACGGTAACGGATCGGTGGATCCCATTTTTACCTATTACATCGCAGACACGAGTGCTTTTGCCTTTAGTAGAGATGAGTTGCTGGGCCAATTACCCTTTTTGAAGGGAAGATTTACCGATTACCGATCCTTTGCGCAGCGGGATATCAGTGGGTTTTTTACCGCCAAAGAACTAGAAGGTGCCGATACACTACGTGCTGTCACGTTACAATCCGTGGTATTGATGAACGATGGCAATGCTCGGTTTGAAGTGAAACCTCTGCCCAGAGAGGCACAGTTTTCTCCACTTTATGCGGTCGAAGTGGCAGATATAGATGGAGACGGGGTGCTCGATATCCTAACGGGGGGCAACCTGGCCAAAACACGGGTTAGCATGGGGCAGCAGGATGCCAATCCGGGATTTATTTTCCTGGGAGATGGCACGGGATCATTCAGCCTACGCAGCCCACAGCTGGGTCAGCTGCCTGTGAAGGGAGACATTCGGGATATACTTCATCTTTCGATAAATGGAAGGAGTCACTTTCTCTATACGCGGAACAACGGAACTACCGAGGTGTATCGCCTCAATCGTTGACCTTCGGCGGCTTTCGGTGCCAGTAAGAGGCCAATACGGATCCAGTAATGTTTTGAAGTACACTGAAGATGGCAGGAGCCAATCCTACCGTAGCCAATTTACCCATTTCCTTGGCCAATCCACCGGCCATGCCTCCGTTTTGTAGACCTACTTCTAGGGCTATGGTACGGCTATCTCTTTCGGATAGCCCAAAAAATCTGCTCGAGAAATACCCCAAGTTGTACCCTAGCACATTGTGTAGAAGAACCCAGAAAGTCAAGGCAACTCCCAGTGCCAGAAAGTTGTCCCTCCCGGATGCGGTGATCAATACGATCACACAGGCGATTACGACCATAGAGGCAGTAGGCATGATGCGCTGAATCCAAGCTGCGCGTTGGCGCATCAGGTGGTTAAACGCCAGTCCGCCCACCACCGGGAAGATGACCAGTTTGAAAATGGTCCACATCATATCTGAAACCTGTATGGCCACATACTCTCCAGCGAGTAATTTCATAAGGAGGGGAGTAGTGAAGGGAGCCAATAACGTGGAAACCGCCGTTAGCGTGATGGACAGCGCGAGGTTAGCCTTTGCGAGGTAGCTGATCACATTGGAAGCCACGCCACTCGGCGAGCAACCCACCAAGATGATTCCTGCGGCAATCTCCGGGGGCATGCCGCTCCACTTGGCAATCAAAAATCCAGAAAGTGGCATCAAACTTAGCTGGCATGTCAGCCCTATACCTACCCCTTCGGGCATTTTTACTACGCCAACAAAGTCACGTACCGTCATGGAAGAACCCATGCCGAACATGATAAATTGGAGCATAGGGATGATCAATTGGTTTAGCTGATAGCCTTTATAGGCTATAAATGGCTCGGGATACAGCAGGGCAAGTGCAGCAGCGGCCAGTATCATCAAGGTGTATACATAGCCTTTGAATCGATCATGGTGGTAAAAGGCCACACCCAAGCAGCACAGCGCGAAAATCAGTGAAGGCCCCCGCTGATCGAGGGGAACAAAAGGCAGGGGAAAAATGGAAAGGAGCAGTCCAACGGCTGCCAGTCCGGAAAAATACGCAAAAACAGGCTGGTTTCTCACGGATTATCGCCGGGTACTTTTTTAGCGGGTTTTTCGAGCGGGGGTTTTCGGTGCCAGTACGATGCCAACACGGATCCGGTAATGTTCATGAGTGGCCCGAAAACTGCTGGTGCCAATCCCACGGTCGCTGCTTTGCCCATTTCGTTGGCCAACCCAGACGCTAGGCCACCGTTTTGCATGCCCACCTCTAGGGCGATGGTTCGGCAATCTTTTTCATCCAACCGTAGCAACCTGCTGATCCAGTACCCTAGGTTATACCCCATCAAGTTGTGAATCATCACCAAAACGATGAGGATTCCGCCTATTTCCAGCAAGCTATCCCTGCCTGCAGCAGTGATGATGGTAATGATGATACCAATACCTATCATAGAAACCAAGGGCATGGCGTCGTCCAGCCATTTGGCTTTGCCACTCAAAAAGCGGTTGAAGAGCAGCCCTCCCCCGATGGGAAAGATGACCATCTTAACGATGCTCCACATCATGTCCCACACGTCTATGGCGATAAAGGTGCCCGCCAGCATTTTCATCAAGAAGGGGGTTGTGAAGGGTGCCAGAATGGTCGCTACGGCTGTGATGGTGATGGATAGCGCTAAATTAGCCTTGGCCAGGTAGCTCATTACGTTGGATGCCAAGCCGGACGGGGTGCATCCGATGAGGATAATACCCGCTGCAATTTCTGGTGGAAAACCACTAAGGCTGGCAATGGTAAACCCGAGTAGCGGCATGATGGTAAGTTGTGAAGCCAATCCCACAAATACTCCTTTGGGCATTTTGGCCACACCCACAAAATCCTTGATAGACATGGAGGTACCCATGCCAAACATGATAATCTGGATTAGTGGGGTGATCAATTTGCTGAAGGAATAGCCCTCGTATTCGGTGAGCGGCTGAGGGTAATACATGGCTGCCGCTACACCGGCAAAAATCATGGTGGTATAGGTGTAGCCTTTTAATCGATCAAACCCCCTAAACCCAACACCCAAAAGCACAAAGAAAGCAATCATCAAGGGCCCTGTGGATTCGATTTGGCCACTAGCCATTAAGAGTAGTGCGATCACAAACAATAGCAGGGCAGCTATCAAAAGGCCCATGAATAGTCTTTGGGTTTTCAAGGCTAGGTAGGTTTAGGGGGGTAATCTCAGAGATTAAATGTAGGCAATGCAGTCCATTTCAACCAAGGAATCGCCAGGCACTCCGCCGTAGGTAGCCACTGTGGTACGTACGGGAGGTTTGCTGCCAAAGCGGCCCCTGAATACCTCATTCATGCCCTTGTAATCGTTCAGATCGTGCAGGTATACGTTCACTTTCAAGACCTTCTCCATAGAGGAACCGGCCTTTACCAGTTCTTTTTCCAGTTCCTTCAGCACATGGTCGGTATGCGCTTTGATGTCTCCATCGAAATGTGCACCCTTACCGGCAATAAACACCATGTTGCCCAGTTTGGTGGATCCAGAGAAGAGGGGTACATCCTGATCCTCCACAATATTAAAAGCTTGTTTTTCCGGCGTGGCGGTCTCTGAATGTGCGCTAGCCACGGTACTGATTCCGGCGAAGCCCGCCAATGAAGCGAACAGTTTCTTTAATGTTGATCTTCTTTCGATTTTTTTCATGTGTTTATAATTGTTTTTTAATGTTCAGAACATGGTCCGATTTATCGGGACGCCTGCCTCGTCGGCAGACAGGCTCGTCTTTATACCCAAAACGATTTAGGGTGTCATTCAAAATTCGGTGAATTTATGCTTTTCTATGCGTATCTGCAAATGCTTTACCATGTCGGGCCTCTTATTGGTGATTACCAGTTTTTGGCGTGTTTGTCGTTTAGTTGCCGTTTTGGGACAAACCAAAGTTTGGGGAACGTTGAATGGTGTTTTGGGTTAGATTTGCTATATTGGCACAGAACTGAACAGATGAATGCATAACTTGAACCGTTACCTAGAGCACACGCTCTTGAAGGCAAACTGCACCCTGCAGGAGATAGATCAGCTTGTATTAGAGGCTAAACGCTTTCAATTTAGGGGTGTCTGTGTGCCTCCTTTTTGGGTAAAGCAGGTGAAGCGCGACCTTAGCGACCTGGATATTCAAGTAGTGACGGTAGTTGGATTTCCGTTTGGGTACACGACCACCGAAGCAAAGGTGCAGGAGACGCAGCAGGCAATTCGGGACGGTGCAGATGAGATCGATGTGGTCTGGTCCCTGACGGCCTTTAAATCTGGTATGCCTTGGCCTAAAATTGAATTGGCAAAGCTCTCCGCCATTTGTCACGATGAAGGACGTTTGCTAAAGGTCATCGTAGAAACCGCTTACCTGAGTGATTCGGAGCTAATGGAGGCTTGCGATATTTGCAGCGATGCGGGAGCGGATTTTGTAAAAACCTCGACGGGATTTGCCCCGGAGGGAGCTAAGGAAGCTCATGTGCGCTTGATGCGCAGCCGGCTTCCCAGTCAGGTAGGCATCAAGGCAAGTGGAGGAATCAGGGATTTATCCAGTGCAGTCCGCCTGATTGTCGCAGGAGCAGACCGCATTGGCACGAGTGCCGGACCGACTATCATGCAGGCACAAGAGACCCTTTGATCGTTTCTTTAAAACATAGGTGCCGTAGAAATCAGTGTTTTGCCACTCAAACGATCCTGTCTAGAAGCAGGTAAGTACAGGAAGGTATATTCGCTAAAAATAGATAATATTGTAATATTAGGAAAAATAGGGGATTGTCGGAATGCGAAACGATTTCATGATAGGATTTGTTTTTATATTCCGGGCTAATCTCAAACGATACAAATGCGAGTTATGAACAGCCTTTCTTTCCCCGAAACGATCAAGCGGGAACTTCCGAAAATACTCAGTTTAGGTCTTTTATTTACCGTAGGTTTTCTAGGCAATGCCTGGGCAGATGACGGTAGCGTAGCCTCCGGGGAGCCATTTTGGCTGTGGAAGCTGCTGGGCCGGCTGCATCCCATGGTGGTCCACTTTCCCGTAAGTCTTCTGGTCTTCGCTGCCTTTTTGGAGCTTTTTACGTTGGGTAACTTCCATAGTAAACTCCGACCCGGTATACGAATGCTGGTGCTTGGAGGAATTCTGGCAGCCTTTGCCTCAACCCTTTTTGGTATCTTATTGGCAAATGTGGAAGGCTATGGGGGAGATACCTTGGTCATTCACCAATGGGCCGGTATAGCAACTGCGGCGTTGGGAATTCCGCTATACCTCATGCTAAGAAAGACGGAGGATTCAAACAGCGTAGCTTCAGTGAAGGGTTATCGAGCGGTTCTTTTTGTGGCTGCTTTTGGGGTTTCTTTTGCGGGGCATTTTGGTGCTTCGCTTACCCATGGGGATGACTACCTCACCAGCGTGTTGCCCTGGAACGAGGACAATAGCTACACTCCGGTGGCCATGGATATCGATTTGGTATCTTATCAGGCCGAGGATCTTTCGGAAGAAAAGCAAGTTAAACTTGTCGGTCAGGTTCGGGCGATCTTTGCCCATAATTGCTATAACTGCCACAGCAGTGCAAAGATCAAGGGTGATCTGAGACTGGACAGCAAGGAGGCAATCTTTGCTGGCGGAGAGTCAGGTCCGGTGATTGTTCCCGGCAACTCATCATCTAGCGACCTGATTCGTAGGATAAAGCTGCCGGCTGGCCATAAAGATGCCATGCCATCTAAGGGGAAAACCCTTAGCAAGGATGAAATAGCGGTGATCAGTTTGTGGGTGGAGAAAGGGGCACCCTGGCCCGATGCCGTCGAAAACCAAAGCGTATACCGAGTGGCAGAGCTAGCCCCACGTATGCCCAGACTCCCTGCTTCTAAGGCAGGGTTGGAAAACCCGGTGGACCTGTTGGTGGATGATTATTTTGCCAAAAGATCTTTGAAATGGAAGCAGCCGATCGACGACAAAACTTTCTTGAGACGGATTTACCTGGATGTTTTGGGCGTGTTGCCTACTCCTGAAGCTTATGAGGCCTTTCTTGGCGACTCAAATTCCGATAAACGTGAGCGCATCGTCGATGAGCTGTTGGCCAAAAACGACGAATACGCCATTCATTGGCTTACCTTTTGGAACGATGCATTGCGAAATGATTACACTGGCACCGGATACATCACACGGGGTAGGTTTGCCATCACGGATTGGCTTTATACCTCCCTACGGGATAATAAACCCTACGATGTGTTTGTAAAGCAATTATTGAACCCCGATGAAAGCTCGAAGGGATTTATTGAAGGGATTCGATGGAGAGGAGATGTAAATGCCAGTCAGGTGACGGAAATGCAGGCAGCGCAAAATGTGGGGCAGGTGATCCTAGGGCTTAACCTGAAATGTGCATCCTGCCACGACAGTTTTATCAGTGATTGGAAGTTGGAAGAGGCCTATGCCTTTGCAAATATCTTTGCCGAAGAGGACTTGGAGGTAGCTCGCTGCGAAACACCCATCGGAAAAAAAGCCAGTACCAAGCTTCTCTGGGAAGAGCTGGGAAGCATAGACAGTACTGCCAACCGCGAGGAAAAGCTCCGGCAGCTTGCGGAGTACTTGGTGCAGCCTGCCAATGGGCGGATGTACCGCACGATTGTGAACCGGATATGGAAGCAACTGATGGGTCGGGGCTTGGTAGAGCCGGTAGATGAAATGGACAACGAACCATGGAGTCAGGACCTGTTGGATTGGCTGGCCAGCGACTTTGCAGACAACGGCTACGACCTCAAGAGACTCATTCGCACTATAGCCACTTCGAAGGCCTATCAACAGCCTTCCATTAGTTTTGATGATCCGTTGGACTTGGTAGATGATAACTATGTATTCGAAGGTATGGTGCGGAGAAGGTTGACGGCCGAGCAATTTTCCGATGCAGTGAGTAGCTTTATTTACCCCTTGTTTGACGAGAAACAGGTGAAATACAATCCTTTTCAGCTTGTTAGTTCAGAGCAGGCCAAAATGGAATTTCCCCGTGCATCACTGGTTCAGAACAATGATTTCTTAAAGGCGTTGGGCAGACCAAACCGGGAAATCGTATCCACCAGCAGGGATTCCCAGGCTAGCTTGCTTCAGGCCTTGGAACTGACCAACGGTGTGACGCTTAACGAAGCCCTGCGCCAAGGAGCGGAACGTTGGAAGGAAAAATATCCGGACGGGGAGATACTGATTCACGAGGTCTTTAGGCAGTTGCTTGCCCGCGATCCCCAACAATCGGAGTATCGCATTGCCCAAGAGGTATTGGGAGAGGCTCCTTCCGTGGAGGCCGTACAGGACTTCTTCTGGGCACTTGTTCTGTTGCCGGAATTTCAGTTAATTTATTGACAGCGAAAAAAATCGACATCCTCATGAAGACGATTAGGAATAGAAGGGATTTTCTCAAAAAAACCAGCGCGGCGGCTATGGCCACCATGGCGATGGGTGCACCGTTGTCGGGTTTGCTCAGCTCCTGCCAACGCACGCCGCAGGCCATGCCTACTACCGCAGACAGCGTTATTCTCCTGTATATGGCAGGAGGAATGGCCCATACGGAGACCTTTGATCCCAAAAAATACACCCCTTTCCGTAAAGGCATGGAATCGAAAGAGGTATTGAGTACCTTTCCCTCCATTCCCACAGCGTTGGACGGTATTCAATTTTCAGAGGGATTGGAAAACATCGCTCAGATCATAGACCGTGGAACGCTGATACGTTCCTACGTGGCGGCAGATTTGGGCCACATTTTGCATACACGACACCAATACCATTGGCATACATGTTACGAACCGCCCCAATCGGTGCTGGTTCCGCACATGGGTTCTTGGATATCGAAGGAATTAGGTCCATTGAATCCGGTGATTCCTGCATTTATCAATATCGGGCAGCGATTTACTGTAGGCGAGGGCGAAGAGCTAAAGGCCTTTCACAGTGCCGGTTTCCTGGGAAGTGAATATGGTCCCTTTCTGATACCGGATCCCACGGGGGGGCTGGATAGCGTGCGTCCTCCAGTGGGTATGTCCACCAAACGATTTGAATCCAGAAATCAACTGTACGAGCGCCTCATAAGCGAGAGTGCCATGGGTGAGTTTGGTAGTGACTACCAAAAAGAATCCCTCAAGCGCTCCATGGAACAGGCCTATATCCTGCTTAATTCACCGGAAGCGAAGGCATTTGATTTGAGTCAAGAGCCTAAGGAGAAATACGATGCTTATAACACCGGCAAGTTTGGGCTTGGTTGTCTGATGGCAAAGCGTCTGGTAGAGCAGGGTGCCAGGTTTATCAGTGTGACTACCGAATACGAGCCGTTTTTCGGCTGGGATACCCATGAAAACGGCCACACTAGGCTGGTAGATATGAAAAAAATGATCGACGCCCCCATTGCTCAGTTGATTAAAGATTTAGACGAGAGTGGCAGGCTGGACCGGACCATGATCATTTTGGCGAGTGAATTCAGCAGAGATATGCTTACAGAGGGCCGTCCCGACCTGAAGGTGAAAGACCAGGTGGAGGTACCGGATATCATTGAGGATATGAAAAACTACGGCATGCACCGTCACTTTACAGACGGATGTTCCATGCTGATGTTTGGAGGAGGGGTTAAGCGTGGACACGTGTATGGAAAAACAGCCGATGAGCGCCCCTGTAAAACCATTGAAAAGCCCATCAAGATAGACAGCATTCATCAAACCATGTATCATGCGTTGGGGATAGATCCTGAGAAACATTACGAAATCGAAAAGCGGCCCTTCTATACCACACCGGATGGATTGGGCAAGGCGGAGTTGGATCTCTTGACCTAAGTCACCAAGGTAGGGAAGACCTGACAGCGTTCAGGCCTTCCCTTTTTGCTCCATTTGGCGGTATCCCAAAGAAATTAAGCGATCACTATGAACCATACAGATTAACCCACTCAATTTCCCATCAATGAAAAAATCACAAGATTCGCGGAGATCATTCATGAAAAAAACCGGTGTTGCCGCGCTAGTAGGTGCGGTGGCACCTTCGATCATTATCCAAAAAACCCATGCTATGAAAAAAGAAACTATTTTGGGCCACGGCTCACACCGCTATCGCGTCATCGAGGGCTGGGGAGTCCTTGACGCAGGCAAAAACCCTGTAAATGACTGCCATGAGATGGTGGAGGATGCCAAAGGCAGGCTTTTTATGCTGACCAACGAAACCAAAAACAATATTCTGGTATACGACAAGTCGGGAAAACTTTTAGAAAGCTGGGGTACCACCTATCCGGGTGCACACGGACTCACCTTGAGCAACGAAGGGGGAGAGGAGTTTTTGTTTATTACAGACACTTCACGTAATCAAGTGATCAAGACTGACTTGAAGGGCAAGGAGGTCATGAAATTGGATTACCCGCGCGAAACCGGCAAATACGACTTCCCCAATCAATTTGTACCTACCGAGACGGCCATCAATCCGGCCAACGGCGACATTTATGTGGTGGATGGATACGGTAAAAACCATGTGATGCAGTACAATGCCAAAGGTGAGCTTATCCGGGCGTTTGGAGGTTCGGGCAGTACGGATGAGACCTTTAATTGCTGCCACGGGATTGTGGTGGACACCCGCAACAAAAGCAATCCAACCCTGCTGATTACTGACCGAGGCAATATGCAGTATAAGCGTTTTACGCTGGACGGCAAGTACCTCAAAACCATCCCCATGCCAGGTTCGTTCGTGTGTCGTCCCGTTCTGCACGGCGACAATGTGTATGCGGCGGTGTACCGAAGCACTACGCAGGAATACCCCAATTCCGGCTATATCACCATCTTGGATGCAAACGACAAAGTAGTCAGCACACCAGGGGGAACCGCTCCGGAATATGTCGGCGGGAAACTGCAGGAGCAACGGAAAGACAGATCTTTTATGGGCTTTATGCATCCTCATGATGTATGTGTGGACCGGGATGGCAATATCTATGTGCCTCAGTGGGCATCGAAAAAGACGTATCCGGTGAAATTGGAGCGGGTGTAAGCCGTAGTAGAAAACGCTAAAAAGAGCCCTTTACAAAAGGGCTAGGTCGTTTAGCCCTATCTATACAGTTGGATAAATTCACAAAAGGCTGCTCAGTGCAGTCTTTTGTTTTTATGTGGTGTTTTGGTCTCGCGGAGCGTAGGATGTATTGTGTCTCGTAATTCTGTTTAAATCAACTTAGGAATACAGGGTTTTCTCTGCTTTCAAATATTCAGAAATTTGGAAACCAATAGGATGTTTGATTTACTTACTCCGAATTCGGAAGCTAAAGATTCCCATTTGCGTAACGCTGTTTGGGTTTGGTCGATCACGTTATTTACGGTTGTTTTGGAAAGATTTGCCTCCATGGCAAGTTTGGTCAAGTGGTCTATACCTGGATTTTTTCCTTCGCCATATACCAATGTACTTTGCTCTCCGGAGGGTCCTCCAGAGAACGTGAGATCATAGCCCGGTGCCAGTTTCCAAGCACCGGAATGATCCATTAGAAAACTGAAATTCTTGGCATGGTCATCTCTGTTGTGGGCAAGAACGTTAAATACAGCTAAGCGGAACATTTTTTCAACCTCCCGAATATCTTTGGTAAGCGCCCCAGTCAGATTTAAGAGATCCTCGTAGTCAAGTGAGGGTGTTCTGAAATCCGAGTGCAACAAGCCAGCTACGGTGTGCATGTGCTGCCGTATAATCCCGATCCTGTCAAAACGCTTGACAGCAAAGTAGCCAGCTCTTCTTTGGGAATGAAACAGATGGGTGTCGGGCATGATTATGCCAGCGTCTTTTGCCATTACGGAATAGCAGTATTCAATAGCCCCTGCATCCTGCCCGTCTTGCATAGTGTGAAATTTTACGATCCAGGGCTTAAAATCATTTTCCAGCTTTTTTGCACCATGAAGAATGATGCTTTTTGTTTCATCCAGCCCTATCAGGGCCTTGGGGCGAGCTCCTGCCGAGGATCCGTTTAAAGCTAAAAGTTCATTCAAAACTTCCTCTGCGTTTCCCTTCAGAACTTCTTCAGTTTGATTGGCCAAAAGATCCAGATCAATGATATGAGCATCTACCGGTTCACTTTGATCCGGTTCATATACCAACGCTCCCAATCCCCAGAGACCTACATAGGTGAGGCGGTCCAAACTGGAAACAGCTGACGGATGGATACCATTCGCTCGTAGTTTTCGATCAAACAAAAGCCGTCCCCATCCGTCCGGTAAAGAATCCGCAAAAACACCAGCCAAACCCTCAAACGGACGAAGTGGCAATTCTATGACACCGCGTTGCCGCGGTAATTTTAGGGGTGAAATTTCAATTGCCTTTTGCAGAAATTCTTCAGAAAACTCAAAGTATATCCGATGGTCACGAATTGCCAACCGTCCAACAGACTGTATTCCAGATCCAAAATCCAAACCGACCTTTACCGATGAAATTCCGATCTTCATTTTTTACTTCCTCTCTTTCGTGGTTTTTCAGAGTTCTTTGCTAAGACCTCTTCTATGGAATTGAAATTAGTTTTCGAGGCCTTTAAAGCAGTCAGCATATCTTCCAATCCTCCAAGTACCCACATCAATTTAAGGAAGGATTCGAGTGAAATGCTTCCCTTTTGCTCAAACTTCCGAAGCGTGGCAACGGGTACCCCCGAACGGTCAGCCAAGCCTTCTTGAGTTAAATTCTGTGCCAATCGTTTTTCTCGCACGATGGTAGTCAGGATTTGCTGGGCTCTTGCGGGAGAAACAAGTGATATCATGATGGTAATAAAGGTAATATTTATTAAAAGTTAATACAATAATAGTAATTAAATTTGATATTTGTAACGCTCCTCCTAAGACTGAGTTTCTGCCGCCAAAGCAGCGTTCCAATCTAACTATTCAAAATCGTTCTAGTAAGCTTTGCAGGGAGGATGGCATTGACCAACTACCTCATGCAGAAAATTGTAGGTATTTTTCTATTTATCTTTTTAGGGCTCGGCCTTTTCGGTACCCTAGCACCCTCTCGGTTGCTTTTGTTGGGGGTAGTGGTTTTTGGGTTGCAGGTATATGCCTCAAGGGGATACCTAAAAGTATACAAGCAGGGTCCCATGGAGAGTCTATGGAGTAAATTGATCTACCATCACGTCTAGGTTTATTCACAAGTGCCGTGATGATTACCAAGAACCTTTTTTTCTCCTAGTTGACTATCGGCACCTTTGAAAGAAGGATGGGGTATTCCTTCTATGGTCGGGCACCCATTTTTCTACCATCGTCGGATTTGGTTAACTAAAGCTAGAAAAAGTGTTGTTTTTACAGTTTAGTTTTCTTTTGCACTAATTTAAAACAATAGAAAATTTTAAGAAAGCAGGACAGTGCAGGATAGTTCTTTTTTTTAAATTCAGTTATTTTAATATGTTTTGTCAATCAATACAATATCCAAATCAACTCAAACTTTAAGTCGTATGAAAAAAATTTATGATCGATGGATCAGGGGGAAGCTTAGTGTTTTTCTCTGCGCTTTAATGATGATACCGGGATTTCTCCATGCACAGCAGGGCGGAGTTATTTCCGGTAAGGTGGTATCCGCGGAGGATTCCGAGCCCTTGCCTGGGGTGTCTATTTTGGTGAAGGGTACCAACCGGGGTACGGTTACTGACATGGAAGGAGATTTCTCTATTCAGGCAAGTTCTGGTGAAGTGTTGACCGTAAGCTTTATCGGATTTCAAACCACCGAAATCCCGGTGACCACCCAGACGAGGTATCAAATCTCTCTAAACGCTTCTTTGGGAGACTTGGGAGAAGTGGTGGTTGTGGGATACGGATCTCAGCGGAGGGCTGATATTACTTCGGCAGTGTCTGTGATCAACATGGAAAACATCGGCGATGTACCCACCACAAACGTTTCCCGTTTGCTTCAGGGGCAGGCGGCCGGTGTGCAGGTAAGACAGCGTTCCGGCAGGCCCGGTGAGGAAATGGAAATCACTATCCGGGGTCTAGGTTCCCTGGGGGCGGGAAGTCAGCCCCTGTTTGTCGTCGATGGTTTTCCCATCGGCACCTCTCTTGGTCAAAACCTGAACCCCGCCGATATCGAGAGCATTACCGTATTGAAGGATGCCGCCTCTACGGCAATTTATGGTGCGCGAGGTTCCAATGGGGTAATACTCATCACCACCAAATCCGCCAAAGAAGGCAAGGTGGGGATAGACTTTGTAGTAAATCAGGGATTCACGAACGTACCGGACTCACGCAGGACTATCATGATGAATGGCCCCGAGTTTGCCCAATTTAAGAAAGAAAGCTTCCAAGACCGGGTGCGCTATTTTGAAGGAAGGGAACCCTCCTTGGAGGAGATTCCGTTGGAATTCCGTTTTCCGGAGCAGACCCAATACAGCACGGACTGGTTTCAGGAAATCATGAACCAAAACGCCAAATTTCAAAACTACAACGCTACCCTTACAGCAGGTAAAGGCGACATTCGCTCGTTGATCTCGGTAGGCTATGTCAATCAGGAGGGCGCCGTCATCAACACCAATTTTGACCGATTCAACGTGCGTGCAAATATCGATGGCAAGATAAACGATTGGTTGAGTATGGGTTGGAATATAGCCGCCTCGCATTCCCGGGAAAACTATGCCTCTACAGACGGAAGGGATGCGCTAATTGGAAGGGCCCTTTGGGCAGATCCTAGGTATCCGGTTTATAACGAGGATGGGTCTTTTAATTCATACATCGGCGGAACCAACGGTGTCTTTGGAACGGCAAACGTGGTACAGGAGCTGCATGAAATGGAGCGCACACTCAATACCAACAACGTGTTAACAAACGGGTATTTGGAGTTTTCCTTTTTGAAAGACTTTAAATTCCGGACATCTGTGAATGCTACGCTGATCGGAACAGAGCAAAAAGAGTTTCGTCCATCTACCCTTGCAGGTACCGGATTTAATCAACCACCTCCACGGGAGGCGAACCTGTTGCAGCGGGCAGACAATGTGCTGAACATTGCGGCGGATCAGTTGCTTTCTTACAGTAAGGTATTCGGACCGCACCGGGTTGAGGGTCTATTGGGATATTCCGCCCAAGAGGAAACCTTCAAGCGACTCCAAGGAAATGGCAACGAATTCCCCAACGACGTCAACCGCTACCTAAACTCGGCCATTCGTCAGACCTCCAGTTCTGGAGAAAACTCCTGGAGTCTCTTGGCCTATTTCGCCCGCGCCAACTATTCGTTAAACGACAAATACCTGTTTTCCGCATCTATTCGACGGGAAGGTAGTTCACGCTTTGGAGCTAACAACAAATGGGGTAATTTCCCGGCCTTTTCTGCCGGATGGAGGATCTCCGAAGAGGACTTTATGCCTCAGACCAACTGGATTACCGACCTGAAGGTTCGTGCCAGCTACGGTATCACCGGTAACAATGCCATCGGTAACTATTCCAGTTTGTCCAACATGGCGATTTCCAACTATGTATTCGGCGGCAATATTGCCAATGGGCAACGTTTGGCCAATTTTGCCAATGCTAACTTGGGCTGGGAGCAATCCGAGCAAACCGATATTGGAATAGACTTGGCGATGTTTGATAACCGGTTGATCTTTACGGCAGAGTACTACAACCGTCTCACCAATGACATGTTGTTATCGGTAGAGATGCCGATTGTATCTGGATTTGGCTCCTCCCTGGACAATGTGGGTAGTGTGAGAAACCGGGGCGTGGAATTGGCATTGGATTATAGAACGCGGGTAAACCAAGTGAATCTGAGAAGTAACCTGAACTTCACGCTGAACCGAAACAAGGTACTGGAGATTCGTGGGGACAACGATGAAATATGGACCGGAGGATTTTACAGCGTCTACAACGTCTCGAAGGCAGGACGCCCTATGGCCATGTTACACGGATTTAAAATGATGGGTATCTTCAATACCGAGGAGGAAATTTTGGCTTGGCCTGAACAGGACGGAGCCATCCCCGGTACCTATAAGTATTTTGATGCAAACGGAGATGGGGTCATTTCCTATGATCAGCAGGATATGATCGAAATTGGCAATCCACATCCGGACTATGTGATCAACTTGACACTTGGAGGAGACTATAAAAAGTTTGACTTTAATATCTTGTTTACAGGAGCATTTAATTACGATGTGATGCGGAATATCGAAGCCACTACCATGAATATGGACGGGGTATTCAATATCCTGCGTTCAGGAGTCAATCGGTGGCGGTCGCCTGAGAATCCAGGTGATGGAGTTGGTGCTACCACCAATACCTGGAAATGGCAGCGCGAATCCAACTCCCGCTACATCTACGATGCAACGCACGTTTGGCTGAGAAACGTAAGCCTTGGCTATGCAGTACCCAATAATCCAGTGATACCGAATGCGCGTTTGTTTGTAAGTGCGGAAAACCTGTTTCTGTTCACTTCCTATCCTGGGTCCAACCCAGAGGTAAACCAACGCGGAGGCATCAACATCGGTGTAGACGACGAGCGGTATCCAGTTCCGCGTACCTTTACGTTAGGTGCAACTATCAAATTTTAATGCAAACCCCAGTAATCATGAAAAATACAACAGTTTATTCCATAATGGCGGGGATTGTTTTGGCTTGCGCTTCCTGTAGCGACGAGTTTTTGAACAAAGCTGACCCCACGGTCTTGGTGGCCGATAATTTCTATAGCAACGAAAAGGAATTGGAACAGGCAGTAGCCGGTGTTTATGGCATGTTGCGTAACCATTTCAATAACGAGTGGCAGTTCAACGAATACATTTCCGATAATACCACGCTGCACTTCAACGTCGGTAATAGAGGGAATGGGCCTGCGTTGGAAGCCATTGAATTTTGGCAGTACAATGCCGCCACACCAAACGTGGCCACGCTTTATAACAACATCTACAGTGTCATGGTGAACGCCAATACGACCCTGCTTCGGCTTCCAGATGCCAATGCATCGGACGCTGTAAAAAGAAGAGCGGAAGGAGAGATGAAAATGATCCGTGCATACCTGTATTTTCAGTTGGTGCAGCATTTTGGCGATGTGATTATCGTGACCGAACCGGTAAGCACACCCTCGGAGGCCTTTGCCCTAGAGAGGCAACCGGTTGAATCGGTCTATCAGTTGATCTTTTCAGATCTGAACGATGCCATTGCGGCACTTCCGGTTAGCCATCCTTCCAATCAAACCGGTCGGGTAACTAGAGGAGCAGCGCTTTCGCTGCTAGGTAAGGTACACCTTACCCGAAAGGAATATCCGCAGGCAATTGCAGCGCTGAATCAGGTGACTACACTGGGGTACGAATTACTTCCAAACTATGCAGACATCTTTGTACCTGCAAATAAAAACCACAAGGAATCTATTTGGGATATTCAATACCAAGGTGACAACCTGTTTGGAGTACACAGTAGCTTTATCTATACCTTTGCGCCACGGGAATCTGGCGGGGCGGTTATCAATTTTCCCGGTCAGGAAGGTGGAGGATGGAACACCCCAACATTGGATATAATTGCGGCCTATGAACCGAATGATCTGCGAAAAGATGTTTCCTTAAAAGAAGGCTATACCAATCTACAAGGACAATGGGTGCCGGTTCCCTTTATCAACAAGTACAACCATCCCCACACCATTCGAGGTGTCACCAACGACAACTGGCCGGTGATACGGTATGCAGATGTGCTGCTCATGTTGGCGGAAGCGATCAACGAAGCCAGTGGACCTACCGGCGAGGCGTTTGGACACCTAAATGCGATTCGCGAGCGCGCAGGACTGGATCCCTTGAGCGGATTGAGTCAGGCTGCGTTCAGGGAAGCAGTGCTGAAGGAAAGAAGGATTGAACTAGCCTTTGAAAACCACCGTTGGCTGGATCTGAAGCGCACCATGACCACGCCGGAATTGGTGTCGTTCTTGAATGCGTATGGGCTGAGAGAGCGTGCCAATCCAACCACTTCTAGGGGAGGTATTCCCTTTTCCAACGATGATTTTGTATTTGAGGCGTATCAGGTTCTTTTCCCGATACCGGAGGTACAGATGCGGATCAATCCATCTACCCGACAGAATCCGGGTTATTAGAAAATATTTTAAATAGTTTACGTACCCAATTCTGTTTCAGCCAGAGAAGCCTCCAAAAGGAGATTTCTCTGGCTTTTATAATTTTTTCAAGCCAGAGGTTTTTATAAAAGCAGGATAGTACAGGATAGTTTATAGAAATATTCATTTTTAATTAGTAGCAAGTTTAGGAGTTAACTCTTACGCTTTCAATTAATTATTATCCAAAAAAACCAAATTATTATGAAGGTAAATCATTACTTGACGGGGGGCGGTAAAGCGCTGCTCCTGACCTTTGTATCCATGTTGCTCGCTTTGGGCAGCTGGGCACAATCCGCCATCTCGGGCGTAGTTAGGTCCGAGGGCGACAACGAGACCATACCGGGAGTATCCGTGTTGGTCAAAGGCACGACTAGGGGCAGTGTGACTGACCTAGACGGCAGATTTCAAGTCAACGCCTCCCCGGGAGAGGTTTTGACGGTAAGTTACATCGGGTATACCACCAAAGAAGTAACTGTTCAGTCCGGACAGACCAGCTACGACATCTCATTGGCCTCTTCCATGAGCGACCTCTCGGAAGTGGTGGTAGTGGGCTATGGTAGTCAGTTAAAGAAGGAGATTACCGGTGCTGTGCAGAGTGTATCGGGATCTGACCTGTTGGATATGCCGGTTTCACAAATTGGACAGAAGCTGCAAGGACGTCTGGCGGGTGTGCAGATCAACCAGACTACCGGTCGGCCCGGTAGGGGAATGACCATCCGAATTCGTGGGCAGCTTTCCGTTTCCGCGGGTAGTGAGCCTTTGTATGTAGTGGATGGATTTCCCATCACTGGTGACATTGGAGCAATCAACCCAGATGAAATCGAAGACATCACCATCCTGAAGGATGCTGCCTCTACGTCACTGTACGGATCTCGGGCAGCCAATGGGGTAGTCCTCATTACCACTAAGCGTGGCAAAGCAGGACAGACCAATGTGTCCCTGAACTATTACACCGGTCTCCAACAAGTGCCTCATTACAACCGATTGGAAATGATGGATGCCGTGGAATTCGCCCAGTTTAAGAAGGAATTCTTCGAAGATGCAGGCAGACCCGTACCGGCGATGTTTCAAAACCCATCCCAGTATGAAGGGCAAACCCAAGATTGGTACGATGCCTTGCTTCAAACTGCACCCATTTCAAACTATAACCTGACCATTACCTCCAACACCGACCGCGTAAATACCTCGGTGGTGGCAGGCTTCTTTGATCAAAAAGGGGTTGTGTTGAATACGGATTATAAGCGGTATTCCCTTCGATTAAATTCGGAATACAAAGTATCCGACAAGGTTCGGGTAGGCTTTAACCTGGCTCCTATGTACGTAAAAGACAATACCCCGCGAACAGACGGTGATCGAGGTACGGGTATCCTTTTCAACGCATTACATACCTGGCCCAACATGCCTATCTACGACGAAAACGGGGAATTGACTTACTATAACCGATTCCCAGCAGAGACCGGTAATATTTTTGCCTATCCGAATTACGTACGAGCTACACAGGAGATTACCAACGAGACCACCTTGACCAACGTATTGGCCAACGGTATGGTGCAGTATACCCCCATGAAGGGTTTGGTGATCAAATCCACCATCAATGCAGAGCTGAGAAATCAGGATTATTTCTGGTTCAACCCTTCCACCGCTACGGCAGGTATGAACGTGCCTATCCCGACGGTGGCCATGTCGATCCGTGAGGGTCTTCAGGACTTCTCTTGGCTGAACGAAAACTTGGTAACCTATTCCAAGAGTTTTAACGATCATAACTTCGAGCTATTAGGTGGTTATACCAACCAACATTTCCGTAGAGAAACTACGAGGGTGCAGGCCGATACCTACGCGGAAGATAGACTGCCCACCGTACAAGGCGCCATCAATATCAACCGAGGAGGTACTAACAATACCGTAAATGAATGGGCGTTGACATCTGTGCTTTCCCGATTGAACTACAACTACCAAGGAAAATACCTGTTTACGGCGGCTGTAAGGGCTGACGGATCTTCCAGATTCGGAACAGAAAACCGTTGGGGTGTATTTCCTTCCGTTTCTGCAGGTTGGGTCATGTCGGATGAAGGATTCTTAAACACCAGCGATAAGGTATCCTTTATGAAGGTTCGAGGTAGCTACGGTGTCACTGGTAATAACAACATCGGTAACTACACACACTACGCGCTGATCAACAATACCGTTAACCACGTCTTTAACAATAACGTGGCCCCCGGTGCTGCTGTGAGTTCCTTGGCAAACCCTTTCCTAGGCTGGGAGACCACCCATCAGGTAGACCTTGGATTGGATTTGGGATTGTTTGATGACAGGATTACCTTGATGTACGACTACTTCAACAAATCAACCACTAACCTGTTGTACGCTGTTCAGATTCCACAGGAGTCCGGTTTTGGTAGCTTCAACGATAACATCGGAGAACTTAGATTCTGGGGTCATGAAATTGCTTTAAACACGCGGAATACCGAAGGTAGGCTGAAGTGGACCACCAATGCGAACATCTCCTTTGTGAGAAATCGTGTAGAGGCACTTGCTGACGGGATCGACCGCATCTACGGTACCTTCCACATTACCCAAGTAGGACAACCCTTCGGTATGTTCTATGGCTTGGTGAAAGAGGGATTTTACATGAACGAAGAGGATCTAGCCAACTCTCCCCAAGTACCGGGTCGATCTACGGTAGGTTCCATCAAATTTAAGGATGTCAACGGTGACGGCATCATCACTTACGGGGGTAGTAACGACGACCGTCAGATCATAGGTAACCCATTTCCTAAATTCACCTACGGCATCGTGAATAACTTCCAGTTCGGCAAGTGGGATGCAAGTATCGTGGGATCTGGTTCATATGGAAATCAGCTTTGGATGAGACACCTTTACAGTACAGCTAACTTAGACGGGGTGTTTAACATGGTTCGAAGGGCTGCGGATCGTTTTCGTTCGCCTGAAAACCCAGGTGCAGGGATATTCGGTACCACCGTGGGTGGCGGTAACGTAACGGGAGTAGAGCGGGATTGGCATAGTAGCCATTTCGTATACGACGCTTCTTTCTTTAGCATCAAAAACCTGACAGTAGGATACAACTTAGGAGCTATCCAAAAATTTGTAAGCTCCGCGAGGATTTATGCTTCCGTGCAGAACCTGTACGTATTCACGAATTACTGGGGAGGTTCCAATCCAGAGGTAAGTATGCAGGGAAATGGCCAGGGTGACGGTGGTAACCTCTCCCAGGGGGTTGACCTTTCTGCCTATCCAGTTCCACGTACCATCACAATAGGAGCTAATTTGAACTTTTAATGTGGTACTACCTAAATTGAAACAATCATGAAAAAGATATCAATATTATTTGCACTAGTTGCAGTTATCCTTTCCAGTTGCGAGGATTTCCTGACCGTGGTGCCCGAGACTAACCTAAGTACGGCTACCTTCTTTCAGAGTGAAGCGGACTTTCAGCAAGCTGTGAATGCGGCTTATGCCCCCATGAGGTCCATCGTGAATGATCGGGCTTGGATGCTCTCTGAGATGCGTTCTGACAACACCATGTATGCCAGGAATATCATGTTCGGTGCTACCGAACAGCAGGAGGACATTTCCGATCATGCTATACCCGATGCACAAGGCATCAATGCCAATACGCACGTGCTGAACCATTGGCGCTTGGATTATCAAATCATTGCCAGGACCAATCAGATCCTGACAACGATTGACGACGTGGATTTCAATGCAAACTCCAAAGCCAATATCAAGGGGCAAGCTCTGTTTTTGCGGGCAATCGCCTACTACGATTTGGCTAGGTATTTTGGCAGTGTCCCCATTCACTTGGCGCCTGTTATGACGCGTGAAGAGGCTGGCCGTCCGCTGTCTCCGGAAGCCGACGTGTACGCTCAAATCATCAGCGATGTGCAGGCAGCCATACCCTTGCTTCCCAATCGTTCGCAGCAGGAGCTTGGCAGGGTGACTTCCGGTGCCGCCAGAATGTTGTTGGCAGATGTGTTTATCCGTCAGCAGCGCTGGGGTGAAGCAGAAACACTGCTGAAAGAAATCGTTAGTAGCGGTCAATACCAGTTGATCCCTGATTACGAGGATGTCTTTAGCGAGAGTACTGGAAACAAGAACAACATCGAGTCCATCTTTGAAGTACAGTTCTTGGAAGGCCCTCAGGGCTTGAACGGCAACTTCGTGTACCAGTTTATGCCAAGACCTATCCTTCCTGCTGAAATCGCGCCGTTGACTGGAACGTCGAATCCACAAAACTTGGATGGACAAGGGAACAACGTGCCAACTCCGGATATCATTGCAGCCTATGAGGCGGGTGACGAGCGAAAAGATGCATCTATCGGCTTTGTGACACTCAGTGGAAGTTTGAGGGCAAATAAATCATTCCCTTACATCAAAAAATACACCAAGCCCCACGCGCTGCATAACAACCACGGAATAAATTGGCCCATTTATCGCTATGCAGAGACGTTGTTGTTCCTCGCAGAAGCATTAAACGAGCAGGGAAAGACCACGGAGGCTGCCGAGTATTTGGACATGGTGAGAAATCGGGCCGGTTTGGGTAACACCACAGCGGCTTCACAGGGAGCCATGAGGGATGCCATCATGCAGGAAAGAAGGGTAGAGCTGGCCTTTGAAAACAAGCGTTGGCATGACCTGACCCGTACGGATACTTATAGGCAGGTAATCACGGATTTTGCCAACAGGGCAAAAGCCGATCCTGAAACCTATTACTATCCAGCGGGAAATACCTTCCGAAGCCACGCTTTTGGAAATATTACCAAGTTCTACACGCTGCCTGCGGCTGAATCGGAGATTACTCCGCACTTCTAATCCGATTCTTCGGAGATACAGGTAGTATTTCAAACCTTGAGCACCGGAATGGCAGCATCTAAACTGCCCTCCGGTGCTTACTTGGTTTCTTTTGGCAACAGGCCAAAATTTATAAATGGCACACTCATCCCACCATCGGTTTTTGTTTGCCGATAATATGCGATAACTTTCACTCTCGTTCCAAACTGCATGATAGAACTATACACGAGTAACAACAATAACAAATAACCAATGAATTATAAACAAGCATTTAAGCACTTTCCGTTGCTGCTACTTTCCGCCCTGCTAGTTGCCTGCGGTGGTCAGCAAGAAACGCGGGAACCCAACCCCAAGGTGGATAAGTTGAAATTTCCATCGGGGTTTGAAGTGGAGCACCTGTATAGTCCCGGCGAAAACGACCAAGGGTCTTGGGTGGGCATGACCTTTGACGATAAAGGAAGAATGATCACTTCCGATCAGTATGGCGCCATTTATAGACTGGAGGTTCCGGCCATCGGATCCGATTCCCTTACCCCCAAAGTGGAGAAGTTGAAGATCGGTCCAAACGGGGACGAGAAGTTGGGAATGGGCTTTGCCCAGGCTGTTACGTATGCGTTCAACAGCTTGTACGTGATGGTGAACCACAACCCCAACGATCAATTTGACAAAGCTACCGGGCTGTATCGCTTGAAAGATACCAATGGGGACGATCAGTTTGACGAAGTCATTGAAGTCCGGACCTTCACAGGAGGACAGGGAGAGCACGGACCGCATAGCATTGTGATTTCTCCCGATGGCAAATCCCTCTACATTGTAGTAGGAAACCACATCGATGTCCCCGAGATGGATCACTACCGTATTCCCCGCGTGTGGGAAGACGATAATCTCCTTCCAGAGATCAAAGATCCCCGAGGACACGCCAATAATCGAGGTGCACCCGGTGGATGGATTGCCAAGATCGATCCGGAAGGAAAACACTGGGAACTTATCAGCGTAGGTTTCCGAAATGAATTTGACATTGCTTTCAACGAAGTAGGAGACATCTTCACCTACGATTCCGATATGGAATGGGACTTTGGTATGCCTTGGTACCGACCCACCCGCATCAATCACGTGACTAGCGGCAGTGAATTTGGCTGGAGAACCGGCAACCAGAAATGGTCTCCTGATTATACAGACAACCTTCCTGCTATCCTGAATATCGGTCAGGGATCTCCTACCAATGTGGTTTCCGGGGCCAATTCCAAGTTTCCGGAAAAGTACCGCAGATCCATCTTTGCCTTTGATTGGAGCTTTGGGATTATTTATGCCATGCAGATGATTCCGGAGGGAGGAACCTATACGGTAAAAGCAGAAGAGTTTATCTCCGGGTCTCCCCTACCGCTTACGGATGGTATATTTGGTCCGGACGGAGCGTTTTATTTTGCAACGGGCGGACGTAGGCTGGAATCAGATCTTTACCGAGTCTATTACACGGGGGATCTAAGCAAGGAGCAAAAGCAAGTGCTGAAAGTGGAAGACCTTCCTGAGGAGCACAAAATCCGTCGAAAGCTAGAGGAATTTCATGTGGGAGGACCCAAGGCCGGCGCTATCGAGGCAGCTTGGCCGCATCTGAGCCATGCAGATCGCTTTGTGCAATATGCGGCACGGATCGCTGTGGAACATCAACCAGTAAGCCAATGGCAAGCAAAGGCTTTGGCCGAGGAGAACCCAAGGGCCTTGGCGCAGGCAATTATTGCACTGGCAAGGCACGGAAGCAAGTCCCAGTTAAACGGGATGCTGGAAGCACTGATGCGACCTGATTTCGGATCATTGAAAGAGGAGGATCAGATGAATTTAAGTCGTGCATTTGAAGTCGTATTGTTTCGTCACGGAATTCCAACTGGTGCCTTACGCAATCAAGTGATTACCTATTTGGATGATCACTTCCCCGGATCTACCAACCGGCTAAACCGGGTAATGGGCAAGGTACTGGTGAAGCTCGAGGCGCCGTCTGCCGTGCCGAAGTTACTGGCGCTATTGGAGACTGCCGAGGACGATCCCAATTATCAAAAGACCTTTACCGCCTCCTCGGATCTGATCATGAGGAACCCTCAGTATGGGCTGGACATCGCCGGCATGTTGGCTGCGGTACCCCCTGCACAACAAACCTATTATGCCACTATTCTGGGCGGTGCCAAAGCAGGTTGGAACGACCAGAATTACGAGAAGTATTTTACATGGATCGACAATGCCTTCCAGTACAAAGGAGGCCGAAGCTATGTAGGGTTTATAGATCGAGCCAGAAAAATGGCATTGGCTACAGTTCCCAAGGACAAGTTTGATCACTACAACAAAATGTCCGGTGCAGAAAGGTTGACAGGTACCGGAAACGACCTCCAAGTGGCAGCCGTGCAGCCTGAAGGCCCCGGACGTCGATGGACGGTTGAGGAAGCGGAACCATTGATGGAGCAGTTGGCAGGCAGAGATTTTGAAAAAGGCCATGCCATGTATCAGGCCACGCTCTGCCAATCCTGCCATGCGATGCGCGGCGAAGGCGGCGCAGTGGGTCCCGACCTGACGCAGTTGGGAACGCGCTTTTCGCCAAGGGATATCCTAGACGCAACCATCAACCCCAGCGCGGAAATATCCGATCAATACGAGGCGACTGTATTCGTGATGAACGACGAATCCACCGTGGTGGGCAGGTTGATTACGGAAGAAAACGGTGTCTACCACGTTTCTCAAAATCCATTTGCACCCAACGATCTCAGGGAAATACCCAAGAGCCAGGTGAAATCCACGAAGGTTTCAGAGGTTTCCGTCATGCTCCCCGGTCTGATCAACAGGCTGAACGAAGAGGAATTGAAGGACCTGATGGCCTACCTTATTTCCGGAGGTAATCCGGAGCACGAGGTATTCCAATAAACAACGATCGATCAGGTAAGTCTGCTTTTCGGAGTCTGGAGGGGGTATATGTTACCACCCTCGGTTCCGGAAAGTAGCCTTCCTGATTTTTTTGATTATTCCATGGCCTGTTCCTTCAATAGAGGATTGGCTCTTACCAAAACACCCAGTACCATGACAAAAAACATCTTACCTCTGTTGGCCTGTATGGCCCTTATAGTATTCAGTTGTAACGGGCAGCGTGCCGCGCAGTCCGGCAGCAAAGATAGATTTAAATCCATCTTTGACGGCAAGACCCTTTCCGGTTGGGAAGGAGATGCGACCTATTGGCGCGTTGAAAATGGGAGCATCGTCGGCGAGCTGACGGAAGATACCCCGCTAAAAGCAAATACCTTTTTGATCTGGGAAGGTGGGCAGCCTGCTGATTTTGAATTGAAGGGAGAATTCCGGATCTCCGAGCGGGGAAACTCCGGTATTCAATATCGAAGCGATAGGGTAGCGGATGTCCCCTTCGCGTTGAGAGGTTACCAAGCGGACATCGATGGTAGAAATGCCTACACCGGACAAAACTACGAAGAGCGTAAGCGTACCACACTGGCCTACCGTGGTCAAAAAACCAAGATCAATCCCCAGCCAGGTGGAGGAAATCCCCGCGATTATGTAGAACGGAACGCATGGAAGGGGCTCGAAGTAATCGAGGAGTTGGGTGACCGCGACGCGCTGAAGGAGAAGATCAAAGCAGAAGACTGGAATACCTTTCATTTGGTCATCAAAGGAAACCGTCTGCAGCACTACATCAACGGCGTGCTTATGAGTGACGTGACCGACGAGGATCCTGCTAACCGGGCAGACTCCGGGTATTTGGGCATTCAGGTGCATGTAGGCCCACCGATGAAGGTAGAGTTAAAAAATTTGTACCTGAAAGAGCTTTAGTCCATCAATAGCACCTGTCCCTGGGTAGCGGAATTTTGTGTTGGAATTTCCAAATTTATTAGACCGCCATTGTACCGTCAGGGACTCGTTTGTCAGAGAAATAATAGATTATTTGGCAGGTAGCACCAGATTTTAATTGTACAGGCTAACCACTTCCAGACTGCGTTTGAAGTACCCGACACAGCAGGATAGTGGTTAGCTTTTGATTGCGTATATTGGGAGTGGAAAAAAGTAACATGGACAACAATACAGAGGAGTTAAAGCACAGGATGCGCGGAAAGGTTGGAAACCGCTGTCAGGTGGGCGGAATAGAGCTTGCTGTTTTGGACAATGGTCCTGCAAGGGGCAGCCGGATTGCTTGGATAGATACTGGTGCCGGTCTCCGCTACAAAGTGCTTTTGGACAGGGGAATGGATATTGCTGAGGCATTTTACCAGCAGCATTCCTTGGCTTGGATGAGCCATTCGGGTCCGGTCAATCCCCAGCCCATGTCGGATCGGGGGATAGATTGGTTGCGCACCTTTGGTGGTGGTCTGATGACTACCTGTGGGTTGAGCCATGCCGGGGGGCCGGAAGAAGATACGTTCGGAAGCAGGGGACTTCATGGCCGGATCAGCAATACCCCAGCCGAGCTAATTCAGGTAGACCAACCTGACCCCCTGATAGGAAAAATGGACTTCTGTCTTGTGGGAGAGATCTTTGAAAGCCAAGTGTTTGGCCCCCACCTGCTGCTTCGCCGAAAAATCAGCGGAGCCTTGGGGAATCCCACCCTACGTGTGGAGGACGAAGTAGTCAACCGGGGAAATACACAGGCGCCTCACATGCTGTTGTACCACCTGAACTTGGGGTGGCCGCTGCTCGATGAAGGGGCAGAGATCGTGTGGTCGGGAAACTGGCACTCACGGGATCAAGATCCCAATAACCGAATCTTTAACTTGTTCAATAATTTCAAAGCCTGCCCAGCACCGCGGGCAGACCATGCGGGCAGCGGGGAGGACGTGGCCTTTATAGACGTGGCAGCGGACGACGCCGGGCGCTGTTTCACCGGGGTATATAACCCTCGTTTGGGCTTTGCGCTACAGATCGCATTTGAGAAAAAGCAGTTGCCCTGGCTGATCAATTGGCAGCATTGGGGTACCAATGAATACGTAATGGCCTTGGAGCCTGGGACCAACCCGCCCATAGGTCAGGCCAAAGCCCGGGAGGAGGGAACATTGATTTTCTTGGAGCCCGGAGAGTCACGCAGCTACCGATTGGATTTTGAAGTCCTGCATGAACCCACTGCCATCGAAACATTAACGAAGTGGAATTCTATCTAAAATAACTAACAATAAATCGATTTACTACCTATGAGTTTGGCAAAAAAAGCATTAGAAGAAGGCCAGGGTATTTTGAGACTGGCTCCTAACTGGGTTCCCCGTTCATTTTGCGTACCCGGAAGAAGGATCAAGCTGCATCCAGATGATTATTACATCTTGGGCGGCGAGCGCGGTGGCATTGACGAGCGTTGGTTTTCATCCACCACCCCCGCCGAAAACGGTCCGCTGACAGGCAAAGACGAAGGCTTGAGCAAAGTGGTAGTGGGTCCTGACGGCAAAGAGGAATTGATTCTGTTGAAGGATGTAATCGACGAGCTTCAAGGAGCCATCATTGGAGATCGTATCTGGAACGAGTACAAAAGCTGGCCCATGTACTCCAAGTTTTTTGACAACATGGGGCCTCTTCCCCACCACATACACCACAACGACGAGCATGCCGCCAAAGTAGGCCAAAAAGGCAAGCCCGAGGCCTATTACTTCCCGCCTCAGTTGAACAACCACGGGGGAGATTTCCCCTACACCTTCTTTGGCATTGCGCCAGGTACCACCAAAGAGCAGATCAAAGAATGCTTGATGAATTTTACAAAGGGCGATAATAAGATCACCAACTATTCCCAAGCCTTCAGGCTGCAGCCGGGAACCGGATGGGATGTGCCTCCGGGGATGCTTCACGCACCGGGCAGCTTGTGTACCTACGAGCCGCAGAAGGCTTCTGACGTGTTTGCCATGTACCAGTCGCTGGTAAACGAGGCGATTATACCCGAAGAACTGCTTTGGAAGGGTACGCCCAAAGACCGAATCGGTGACTACGATCAATTGATGGAGGTGATCGATTGGGAACTGAACGTTAACCCCAACCTGCTTGAGACGCGCTTTATGGAGCCTATTCCGGTGAAGCCGTTGGAGGAAATGGAAGCAGCTGGATACATTGACAAGTGGATTTGTTACCGTTCGGCTGATTTTTCCGCGAAGGAATTAACCGTCCTACCCGGACAGACGGTCGTTATCAAAGACAGCGCTGCCTATGGCTTTATCATGATGCAAGGGCATGGTACCATCGGTGTATGGGATATCGAAACCCCTGCGTTGATCCGTTACGGGCAGCTTACCCACGACGAGTATTTCGTGACGGAAAACGCCGCCATGGAAGGGGTGAAGATCACCAATCTCTCCAAGACAGACCCTATCGTGATGCTCAAGCATTTCGGGCCGAACAATCCGGATCTGAAATTGTAAACATCGACTGGAGAAAGGCGTTAAAATATGCGTATATTCTAGGATAAATGCATTATTTTTATCCGCCTTACTTCTACTAGTACATTAATCAGTTAGTTAATCTAAAACCATTTTAATTATGTCCCAAAATAATTTTCCAAAGTTACATAATGCTACTTGGCCTGGGATTGTAGGTAAAGGGCCTGATTCCGAGCCGGTAATTTCACTGGACGAGATGCTTCAATTCACCGCCAATGCAGAGGTAGACGGTGTCAAGTTTGACGGTGTGGATGTGGGGTTGTTTGAACCCCATGTAAACTTGGAAGGCGGAGATGACGAGGCCAAGAGGCTGGCAGACAAAGTCTCGGCTTTAGGCCTAAAGATTGGCAGTGTGGTAGCACCCATCTGGGGTGGCCCCATACTAGGCTCCGACGAAGATAGAGGTATTTACCTCGATATGGTGGAGAAGTCCTGCAAATTTGCCCAAAAGCTGAAAGACCTTGGAGTAAGAGAATACGGCATCGTGCGCGTGGACACTGCCAGCAGCCCAGAGCAATGGGCGAAGGATCCAAAAGGAAGTCAGAAAGTCATTGTAGAGACGCTAAAAGAAGCTGCCAATATCGCCGGCAACTACGGGGAGAGGCTGGCGGCCGAAGGCGAAATCTGCTGGGGCGGTATGCACTCTTGGAAAACCATGCTGGAGACGCTGGAATCGGTAAACAGCCCGAATCTGGGCTTTCAGGCCGATATGGCCCATACCCTGCTCTATACCATGGGATACAACTATCCCGAGCATAGAATCCTTCCCGAAGGCTATGACTGGAAGGATCGAGGCGTATTGAAGGCTGCGCTGAAAGAAATGACTGCAGCGCTGCGGCCATGGACGATTGATTTTCACGTAGCTCAAAATGACGGCACCGTGTTCGGTTCAGGATCTCACGACAAGACCGGCAGACACTGTCTGGCGACAGACCCCAATGGGAAGCTGGTTGTAGCAGAAGATGCAGCGTTCTGGCTGAGGGATGAAAGCGGTGAGCTGACCAAAGCGTTTAAGCATATCTGCTGGGATGGCTGTATGTTCCCCAACGCCGTCATGGGCAAGCAACAGACTTGGAACGATATCCTAGCGGCACTTATCCAAGTGCGAAACGCCCACGGCTGGAGTGAATAGATTCCGCAGTTTCTTTGATGTAGTTTTAACGTTAAATGTGAAATAACCATGAGTGAAAAGAAGCCAATACGAATTGCCATGATCGGTACGGGTTTGATGGGAAGAATCCATACCAACGGATATAAAAGACTGGGAGACTTCTTTCCCGAATACGAATACCGTCCGGTGTTGCAGGTAGCCTGTTCACGTAGGGAGGAAAAAATTAAGGCCTTTGCCGAGCAGTGGGGCTATGCCTCCTACGAAACAGACTGGAGAAAAGTAATCGAGCGCGACGATGTAGACGCCGTGGATATCTGTACGCCCAACGACACCCACGCCGAGATTTCCATCGCCGCCGCCAAGGCCGGTAAAATGATCCTTTGCGAAAAACCCCTGGCACGTACGCTGGCGGAAGCCAAAGAAATGGTGGAGGTGATCGAAAAGGCAGGAGTGAAAAATACCGTTTGGTACAACTACCGACGGATCCCCGCGGTGACCCTTGCCAAGCAGGTGGTGGAATCCGGTAAATTGGGAAAAATATTCCACTACAGGGCCAATTTCCTACAGGATTGGACCATTAGCCCGGATTTGCCTCAGGGCGGTGATGCGCTGTGGAGGTTGGATGTGGACGCAGCTGGATCCGGAGTTACCGGTGACCTGTTGGCACACTGTGTGGATACAGCGATGTGGCTAAACGGTGGTATCAAGGACGTTTCCGCAGTGACGGAGACCTTTATCAAGGAGCGGGTGCACCAAGGTAGCGGAGAGAAGAAGAAAGTTGGTATTGACGATGCCTGTCTATTCCACTGCCACTTTGATAACGGTTCCCTGGGCTTGTTTGAGGCTACCCGGTATGCACGTGGACACAAGGCGCTATATACCTTCGAAATCAACGGAGAGCACGCGTCTATCCGTTGGGACCTGCACGACATGAACCGGCTGGAATACTTTGATCATAGTGATGATTCGATCGTAAGAGGTTGGAGATCCATCCACGTGACGGACGGCGATCAGCCTTATATGAACCGATGGTGGATACCCGGTACCAGCGTGGGGTATGAGCATTCCTTTATCCATCAGGTGGCGGACTTCTTCAAGAGCTTGGAGACCGGCGAGCCCTGTCACCCTACCTTCCGCGACGCCTACGAGACACAGAAGGTATGTCAGGCTGTGCTCGACTCTGCGGCCTCCCGTAGCTGGAAAGATACCGGCGTGGATTGGGTGGAAAAGTAAAGATTGAATGAAGCCGATAGGATCGGTTTGATTTAATAGCTATAGGCCCGGGGCAATGTTCCGGGCTTTTTTGTTGGATGGTGATTGTGATAGCGTTCAATCGGTCAATTGTAGGTATAGGGGTTTAGCCCTGACATCTTTATGGATGTGAATTTGGGACGGACCGGCTCAATTTTTGGAGAGGGATTTTTTTCGTTCCTGGAAATCCGGGCGATGGTTATGTGTTTATATCCGACTGGCAGGGCAGATAAGATGTATCGGCTACGCCGCTCATTGTTGACGGGGTCTATTTATTTCTACTAAGATTACAGGGCTACGCCCCTGGAGATTTATTGGTGAGATACGTTTTGAACAAACCGGATTGATCCATTAAAGTCATGATTGCAGGACGAGTCACTCGCGATCATCCGATGACTTACTTCCCTGAAACAGCCTTGCTCCCATCCACCGTTAATCCCTTACCTTTTGCATCCGGTTTTTGTCCTGCCCACTCGTCAAAAACCGCAGCCTTTTCGCCTTCCTCCGTCAAAATAATGCTAACTTTACAGAGTTGTAGCTGTTACACCTCTAGCCATGAATACCCCATTGGACCACTCCCGGATAACCACCTATTTACTGGAAAACCTGCAGCAGCAGACCCCCTCCGGGGCCACGGAATGGCTGCAGGCCCAAGCCGTAAAGATCGCAGGAGCAGATAAGGCCTCCCCGCTCTTTATTGCCTTCGGCCAAGCCTCCAGGTATTTTCCCAAAGAGGCATTTGCCCTCACCACCGAAGCCGTGGCAAGTGCCAAAAAACTACGGAAAGATTGGAGACCGGAAACCTGGGATCAGCTCAAGGCGGCACGGGCTTTTCTGGTTTTGCACCTGAATGCATCCGATGCCGACTGGTGGATGGCACAGCTTAGCCGCCTCTTTGAGACGGGCGATATGTACGAGTTGGAGGCACTCTATGCCGCCCTTTGCATCCTGCCCCACCAAGGCAGGCTGGCACAGCGGGCTTCCGAAGGCCTGCGCTCCAATATCAGTACGGTATTCGACGCCGTGGCGCTGAACAATCCCTTTCCTTCCGAGCAGCTCAACGAAATGGCCTGGAATCAACTGGTGCTGAAAGCCATCTTCCTGCAACGCCCCCTGTGCCAAATCATCGGCTCCGATAGCCGCAACAATGCCAACCTGGCCGATACGCTGCTCGACGCCGTGCGGGAACGGTGGTCGGCAAACCGTAGCGTGATGCCGGAACTCTGGCGCTACGTGGGGCCGTTTATAGACGACAGCAACTTCTACCTTATTGAAAAGCTCTTTGATCAGGGAAGCACACTGGAACTGCAGGCCGGCATGCTGGCCCTGGCAGTGAGCAACTATCCTCCTGCACAGGAGTTGATGGGCAGGCATCCGGAAATACGCCGTCAAATCGAATCAGGGGAGGTAACCTGGGACAGCGTGGGCAGACAATACGTTCCCTTTTCCTAAGGGCCTGTACTTAGGAGCCGGTCCAAAAGGCAGAAGCCTTGAAAAACAACCCGAAAATAGTTAGGTTAGCATAAATATTCCTACGCGATGATGTACTTAGATCCACATATCCATATGGTCTCCCGGACCACCAACGACTACAAAGCGATGAAAAAAGCGGGCATTGTGGCCGTGATCGAACCCGCATTCTGGCTGGGGCAGCCCCGCACGACGGTGGGCAGTTTTCAGGATTATTTCAGTACCCTGGTGGGCTGGGAGCGCTTTCGGGCCAAGCAATTTGGCATCAAGCACTACTGCACCATCGGCCTGAACAGCAAGGAAGCCAACAACGTGGCTCTGGCCGAGGAGGTCATGGAGTTGCTGCCACTCTATGCGGGGAAGGAAGGCGTGGTAGCCATCGGTGAGATCGGCTACGACGATCAGACTGAGGCGGAAGACCGATTCTTCCGGGCCCAACTGGAGCTGGCCAAGGAAATGAACCTGCCGGTGATGATTCATACCCCCCACCGGGACAAACGAAAGGGCACCCTGCGCAGCATGGCCGTATGCGAGGAGCATGGAATGGATCCTACGATGGTGGTGGTGGACCACAACAACGAAGAAACGGTAAGAGACGTGCTGGACAGGGGCTATTGGGCCGGATTCACCATCTACCCACACTCCAAGATGGACAGCACCCGCATGGCGGTGGTGGTGGAGCAGTATGGTCCGGATCGGATCATCGTGGACAGTTCGGCCGATTGGGGAGTAAGTGATCCCCTTGCCGTACCCAGAACCGCCCAGATCATGCGAGACCGGGGCATATCCGAAGCACATATTCGGATGACCTGTTACCAAAATGCGCTCGATATCTACGGCAAAAGCGGACAGATAAAAGAAAGCGACTGGCTAAGCCGGGCGCCCATCAATCAGACCGAACTCCACGACGGCAACTCCGTCTTGCGCGGTCAGACCCCTCTGGTGGAGGATGAAGCCTCGGTAAAATCTAACGGCAACTAAGCCCGGATGGGAAACCTATTAGCGCACATACGCCTCACGAGGCCCGCCAATATCGTTACCGCCATAGCGGACATATGGGCGGGTTTTGCTATTTCAGGGGTAGTCGCCGCACTGATTAGCGGCGACCTCTCGGTGTACCTCGGAGACATGGTTTGGCTCACGATAGCCACCATTGGCCTCTATGGTGGAGGGGTTGCTTTTAACGACGTGTTTGATGCAGAGCTGGATCGGGTGGAGCGGCCCGAGCGGCCAATTCCTTCGGGGCAGATCAGCGTGTGGAGTGCGGGATTAATGGCAGCAGGCCTCCTGCTACTGGGTATCATAGCTGCGTTGCAGGTCGGTGTCTGGAGTGGTGAGATTGCGGTATTTATAGCGGTATTTGCCGTAATCTATGATGCTTGGGGCAAGCACCAACAGATCTTCGGCCCTATCAATATGGGGCTATGCCGTGGGGCCAATCTGCTCCTTGGCGTGAGTCTGATTCCCGAGTCCATTGGTCCCCATTGGTACCTGGCATTGATTCCCATTGCCTACATTTCGGCGATCACGATGATCAGTCGGGGGGAGGTGCACGGCAAAAACCGAAGCGCGCTCTTGGGAGGATTATGGATTTATTTTGCCATATTTGCCGCGCTATTAGCTATTTCCGTGAAGCAACAGGGATATGGCTTCTGGCAGGTAGTTCCCTTTATCGGCCTATTTGCATACCTCATTCTGCCCCCGTTGTGGAAGGCGATAGCCACGCAGGAGCCCAAACATATCGGCAAGGCGGTAAAGGCCGGGGTCCTTTCCTTGATCGTGATGAATGCCTGCTTTGCCGCGGCATTTGCCGGTTGGTGGGTTGCCTTGATCATTTTGGCGCTACTGCCTTTATCAAGGTGGCTTGCAAAAAGGTTTGCTGTAACCTAATGGGCTTGGAAGGGGTTAACTATATTGGAGGCGGCAGCCATATGAACATTGATAAACAAGGATAATCAGATGAACAAAGTTATTGAGCAAACATTTAGCGTACCCTTTCGGTATCCGGTTTGTTTTACATCGCGCCTATTTGACCCCAAGAATACCCTTCTGGCTGACCTGCTGAAGGGTGATAAAATCCCCAAAGCCTTTTTTGTGATCGATCAGGGTGTTAGTGACGCCCATCCGACCTTGATCAGCGATATACTAAAATATGCCCAGTCACACAGTGGCGTATTCACGCTAGCGGCCGATCCGTTGGTAGTACCCGGCGGGGAGCAGTGCAAAAACGACCAAAAGTCCTTTCAACAGGTATTGGATGCCTCCAATGACTTTGGCATAGACCGGCATTCGTATATCATTGCCATCGGAGGAGGTGCCTTGCTGGACATGGTAGGCTTTGCGGCTGCCATTGCCCACAGGGGGATTCGGCATATCCGCATACCTACCACGGTGCTTTCCCAAAACGATTCCGGTGTAGGGGTCAAAAACGGCATCAATGCCTACGGCAAAAAGAATTTTCTGGGCACCTTTGCCCCACCTGCCGCCGTAATCAATGACTTGGCATTCTTGGAAACACTGGATGACCGGGATTGGCGATCCGGGATATCCGAGGCGATTAAGGTTGCCTTGATCAAAGATGCTGATTTCTTTCAATGGATTGTGGAGAATGCTCCTGCATTGGCCGAGCGGGACATGGACGCGATGGCCTACCTGATCGTTCGTTGTGCAGAGATGCACATGGAGCATATCGCTGGGAGGGACCCCTTTGAAACCGGTTCATCCAGGCCCTTGGACTTCGGCCACTGGGCGGCCCATAAGCTGGAACACTTGACGGACTACCGCGTTCGACATGGCGAGGCCGTGGCGATCGGCATCGCGTTGGACTCCACCTATTCTTACCTGAAAGGGTTGTTGACGGCCGACGAGCTGGATCAGATTATCCAAGTAATCCGCGACCTGGGCTTCGATCTGTATGTGCCTGAACTTTCGGGAGAGGTATTGCTACAGGGGCTGCAGGAGTTTAGAGAGCACTTGGGAGGCAGGCTTACCATCATGTTGCTGGAAAAGATCGGACGTGGGGTAGAGGTGCATGCAATGGACACCGAGCTTATCCAAGAGGCTGCCGCCAGGCTAAAGGCGTCACAGATGGAGGGACAAAATGTCTCCTCGTAAAGAACTTTCCATTTTCCCTAAGTAACCCAATTTATATGCACGTAAAGCAGCATCATCTCACTTATTGTTCCAACATCCACCCGGGTGAAAGCTGGGCGGCTACCAAGGCAAATTTGGAGAAGTACCTGCCAGAAATAAAGTCCAAGGTGTCAGGTTCCGAGCCCCTTGCCATAGGCCTGCGCCTGTCCAACGAGGCGAGCTTGGATATCTTGAAGGATGACCAATTGCCTGCCTTCAAGCGTTGGCTGGACGAAAACGGCTTCTATATCTTTACGTTCAACGGCTTTCCGTATGGCGGATTCCACCGACAGGTGGTAAAGGACGAGGTGCACACGCCGGATTGGACCACAGCGGACAGAAAGGCTTACACGCTTCGTCTATTCGACATCCTTTCGGTGTTGTTGGCCGAAGGGATGGATGGTGGTATTTCCACCTCTCCCCTGTCTTATAAATACTGGCATCCAAAGCCTTCCGATCTGGATTTTGCCATGCAGCGCAGCACCGAGCAGGTGGTGGAAGTGGCCGTTAGACTTTTTGAAATCTATCAGCAGCAAGGCAAGCTGCTGCACCTGGACATTGAACCAGAGCCGGATGGATTGATTGAGAACAGCGAGGAGCTTATATCGTTTTTCAGCAATTGGCTGCTACCGCTAGGAGTGCCTGTGTTTAAGGAAAAATTTGGTCTAACGGATGAGCAAGCCGAAAAGGCTCTAAAGGAGCATATCCGCGTGTGTTACGATATCTGCCATTTTGCCGTAGGCTTCGAACATCACCAAGAGGTGTTTGACGCCTTGGATCGAGAAGGCATCAAGATCGGAAAGATACAGATCAGTGCGGCGTTGAAGGTACCGATTCCCGTAGAAATCAGTGAGCGTAAAAAGGTAGAGAAAGCCCTGCATCCGTTTGTAGAATCCACGTACCTGCATCAGGTGGTGGGGAAAAGGGAGAACGGTTCGCTGAAGTCTTTTCGTGACCTTCCCGACGCCCTTGTTACCCTAGCGGAGACGAAGCTCACCGAATGGCGTATCCACTTCCACGTGCCGATTTTTTTGGATACCTATGGGAGGTTGGCCTCTACGCAGGGAGATATCACCGAGGTGCTTAAGTTGGTGAACGAACGCCCGCTTACCAACCACCTGGAAATTGAAACCTATACTTGGGAGGTTCTTCCCGAGGATATCCATTTGAGTCTAGGAGAGTCCATATCCCGGGAGTTGCTTTGGACATTGGAGAAACTGCAATCATGAAGAAATCTGTAATCATTGATATCGTAGCCCTGTCATCCAGGGTGATCGGAGAGTATACGCCCTTTTTGGCCCAATGGGCAAAGGATGCCCACCATGCCCGTATCCGACCGGTGCTGCCTGCCGTGACCTGCTCTGCACAGAGCGTTTACCTCACGGGCAAGTGGCCCGAGGACAACGGCGTCGTGGGCAATGGCTGGTACTTCAGAGACGAATGTGAAGTGAAGTTCTGGCGCCAATCCAACCGCTTGGTGCAGTCCCCTAAAATCTGGGAGGAACTCAAACAGAAAAACTCGGAATTTACCTGTGCGAATATGTTCTGGTGGTACAATATGTACAGTAGCGTGGACTATGCGGTAACTCCTCGGCCCTTGTACCCGTCCGACGGGCGCAAGTTGCCTGATGTGCACTCCCAGCCCATGGATCTGAGGGATCGGCTTCAGCAGGAGTTGGGTCAGTTCCCTTTGTTTTCTTTTTGGGGCCCAAATGCCAATATCGAATCTACCCAGTGGATCGCCAAGGCATCCATGAAGGTGGATGAATGGTTTGACCCAACCCTTACCTTGATTTATCTGCCCCACCTGGATTATGGCTTGCAGAAGCATGGGATCGATTTTGACAAGATCGGCAAGGATTTGCGAGAGGTAGACGAGGTGGTTCGCGAACTGGTGACCTACTACGAGGCAAAAGGGGCCGATGTGCTGCTGTTGTCCGAATATGGCATCACCACAGTGAATCGCCCAGTGCACATCAACCGCATGCTTCGCAAAGAGGGGTATATCGAAGTCAAAAACGAGCTTGGGCTGGAAACACTGGATGCAGGTACCTGTAGGGCTTTTGCGGTAGCTGACCATCAGCTGGCCCACCTTTACGTTCCTAATCCAGAAGACAGACCCAAGGTGAAAGCTCTGGTGGAGGCTATGCCGGGTGTGGAGCGGGTATTGGATGAGACCGGTAAAGGGGATGAACACATCGGCCACGAGCGTGCCGGAGACCTGATAGCCGTAGCGGACAAAGACTCCTGGTTTACCTATTACTACTGGCTGGACGATACCAAGGCACCGGATTATGCGCGTACGGTAGACATACACCGCAAGCCAGGGTATGATCCCGTAGAGATGTTTGCCAATCCCGAAATCCCCTTGCTGAAAGCCAAAATTGGCTGGAAGCTCATTCAGAAGAAGTTGGGTTTTAGGTACCTGATGGATGTGATTCCGCTGACGGCCGAGCTGGTAAAGGGCTCCCATGGCCGCATTCCAGAGGACAGTCTTGATTGGCCGGTATTGATAGGGAAGCGAACCGGTTGTATTCCTTCTAAGACGGTGGCCCCAACCGATGTTTATGGCGTTATCAAGGCCTATGTGGAAGGAAAGTAGGTTGTTGCAGGACATTGAAGGGGTTTCGCTGTACAATATGTCGAATTCTGGGAGATGATGGTTTTTTCGGTGGTGTTTTTTGCCTAAATTCACCAATATTTATTCAAATTCAGCTAGTTAAGCTATTTAGTGTAGTAAGGGTCTGGCAGGTTTGTTCGTTCATAATTAGCAGTATAGACAGGTTAACACCTGCCCGACGGTTTTAAACCCTCGCGCAGGTTGACTGAAAAAATCAATTATAAACAGATGACACAAGGATGGAAAATATTCTTCGGTATTTGGACCGGGTTGTTTTTACTGTTCGCCTATTGGCAATTTAACGATCCAGATCCAGAGTGGTGGGTGCCCGCGTATTTGATCGGGGCGTTGATTTCGGGATTGGCGGCATCTGGCCGGTTTCACCTTCGGATACTGGTGATCACCACGCTGCTATACCTTACGGTATCCTTGTTTTTTTGGCCTCAGGATATCTTTGGGTGGGTCTCGCAAGAATGGGAACAGAAGAATCTGGCCATGAAGACCGATGCGATGGAAATCAATCGGGAGTTTTTCGGTCTGCTTACGTTGGCACTCATCACCGGCTTAGCTTATTGGGTCGGTAGAGGGCAACTTATCAAAAAACAACAACTATGATTAAAAAATACGATGTGACCGGCATTGGCAATGCCCTAGTAGATATAGAGTTTACCGTTTCGGATGAATTTTTAACCAAGTTCGGCGTGGAAAAGGGCTTGATGACGCTGGTGGACGAGGAGCGGCAAACCATGCTGATGCAAGAAATAAACCGAAAGACCGCCAAAATGCAATGCGGCGGTTCAGCGGCCAATACGGTGATTGCGTTGAGTCAGTTTGGTGGCAATTCCTATTACTGCTGCCGGGTCGGTGATGACGAGCTGGGTAGGTTCTTTTTGGATGACCTAAAAGAATCCGGTGTTCATCACAGTTTGGATGCCGAAAAGCAGGAAGCGGGGATTACCGGCAAGTGTTTGGTGATGGTCACAGAAGATGCGGAGCGGACGATGAATACGTTTTTGGGTATCACCCAGGATTTTTCCACCCGCGACATCAACGAGTATGCGCTGAAGGATTCCAAGTACGTGTATATCGAGGGGTACTTGGTCACGTCAGACAACGGAAAGGAGGCCATGCGTTACGCAAAAAAGGTGGCTGAAGACAACGGGTCGAAGGTCGCCCTCACGTTTTCCGATCCCGCTATGGTGAAGTATTTTTCCGGTGCGTTTGATGAGGTAATCGGGGCGAGTGTGGACCTGCTCTTTGCCAATGAGGAAGAAGCCATGCTGTATACCAAAAAGAGTAACTTGCAGGAAGCACGCGAAGAACTGAAAAAAGCAGCCAAGCATTTTGTGATTACCCAGGGGAAAAACGGGGCGATGATTTACGACGGGGAAACGTTTATAGATATAGAACCCTATGCCACCAAGGCCGTGGACAGCAACGGTGCCGGGGATATGTTTGCGGGAGCATTTTTGTATGGCATCACCAATGGGCACTCCTATGCGTCCAGTGGAAAGCTGGCCAGCATGGCTTCTTCCAAAGTAGTAAGCCAGTTTGGTCCCCGGCTAAAATGGCACGAGGCCAAAGAGATTTTGGGGAGATTGCTGCCCTAGAGCGGAACATCAATAAAGAATAGCTCGAAATTATCGTTCATACGAGATCCTTAATTCCCGTCATATACATTGGTCACATGTTTGATGACCAGTCGTGTGGCTGCTAGTGTGTCGCTGTCCGTGGGTGCATAATCCAGTTCCAACGTAGCTACTTTCAAGTCCAGTGCATCGTAAATGATCAGTTGAAAGACGGTGCTGTCCAATGGCGTGACGCTGTAGTGGTTGCCCTCAAGGAGGCCGATGGAGAGTTCTCCCGGTAATTCTTTTGGAAATCGTAATTTGAGGTAGTATTTGTCTTCGTATAAAAAATGGTCGAATAATTCCGGATGTAGCCAGGTAGTAGCCGGATCTTTGATGGCATCTGAGGATGAAGTGGTTAATTCATCAGGATTCTCTGCGGAATAAGAGGGAATGCTGTGTATTTCGGGCTCATTGATGGCAGCGTCGTTTTTCGATGTTGGGCTGCAAGAAACAAGCAGCACTACATAGACAAGCCAATAGCCTAGAAAGATCAGCCGGGCTTCCATGCGCGGGTCATTTCTTTTTTACCTGGAGGTCCAGGCACCTGATCCAATACCAAGCCTAGCGCCTGTAGGTCTCGTTTCAGTTGGGCGGCAGCACAGTAGGTGACGAATACCCCATTTGGGTTCATGGCATCCACGATGTCCCGGAGCATGTCTATGTGCCAGAGTTCGGGTTGTTTCTTTGGAGAAAAAGCATCAAAAAAGACCACGTCAATCGGGTAGAGTGTTGCCTCCTGCAGGGTGGTTTTGTCTTTTTTGATGTTGAAAAACTCCGTCATTGGCTTGCCAAGGTCCCATTCCATCGCGTGCAGCCGGTTAAAGTAGGCATTGTAGTGGATGGTGAAGGATTCATCTACGGTGGTGTAATTCAGGGCTGAATAGATTTCTTTTTCGAGTGGGAAGGGCTCGATGGTATGGTAAGCTACCGGCACTTGGCTCTGTTCTGCCCAAATGAGGCTCAGCCAAGCATTCAGGCCGGTACCAAAACCAACCTCAAAGACGCGGATGGGAAATTTCCCACGGTTTCGAGCAAACCAAGCCTCTAGTCCGTAGAGGATGAAAACGTGCACGGATTCCCTGTAGGCACCGTGCGAACTGTGGTAGCTTTCGTTGATTTCGGGCAGGTAGATGGAGTGCGAACCATCTTCGGTGGTGATGATTTTCGTTTCCCGTGCCATGTTATCCTTTTTGATTGATCAGTACTACACAATAGGCCGATACTCCCTCTTCCCGCCCTACGAATCCAAGCTTTTCGGTGGTGGTGGCTTTGATGGAAAGTTGCCCCTCGGAAATGCCCATTACCTCGGCAAGGCAGGTCTTCATTTCCGGAATATGGGGATTGATTTTAGGCACTTGCAGGCAAATCGTGGAATCGACATTGCCGATTACAAACCCGGCCTCATCGAGCAAGTGGATGACATCTTTGAGTAAAATTTTACTATCGATGCCCTTGTATTTAGGATCTTTGTCAGAAAAATGGTACCCGATGTCCCGAAGGTTCGCTGCGCCTAGGAGGGCATCGCAGATGACGTGTACCAGTACATCGGCGTCAGAATGTCCCACGGCTCCTTTGGTGTGAGGAATGTGTATTCCGCCCAGCCAAAAGGCCTGACCCTCCTGTAGTTGGTGCACGTCGTATCCGAATCCTACTCTGAATGCATTCATGGGTGTGGTTTTAGGTAAAGTACATCGATTTCTTCAGGCAACAGCCCCTGTTCCGGGTTGTACCAAACTGCCTCCTTGAGTAGCTTGCTTATAATAGAGCACCGAAGCATTTTCAGGCACAAGTATTTTGTTGGCCCAGGCGATGATTTCGGAGCTCTTGGTTTTGAGTTTTTGGGCATATTCCGCTTCATAGAGCTTTGGACTGCCTAAATGCGCGTAATACGCCAATTTCATCGCCCGGTTAAGTAAGTGTACCGCTTCGTATGAGCGCATGGCCTCGCTTTGGTTTTTGACCTTTTGCAAGATCTTGGGTGAAATGGTCGACGCCTTGAAGCTTTCCAATTCCCTGTCCAAAAGTGCTTCAGCTTGCTCGGCGGTAAAGCCTTTCTCCATCCTTGCGCTTACGATCAGCAAGCTGGGATCTACGCTGCCCAACACGTACGCCCGGCAATTGGCAAAGACCTCGGTGTTTTTCACCAAACGCTGTTCCAAAATAGCGGATCGGCCAAAGCCCAATACATCGGTAACTAGGTCCGCTTCCAGGTATCCGGCCTCCAATCGCCCTGGCATATGATACGCCTTATACAAGGAGTCGGTAGGTACTTCGGCAAAGACTGTCTTTGTACGTCGCTGGGTTTGGGGCGGTTCGCTGACTGGGCGCAACATACGCGCTTTGCCGGCGGGAATGGTACCAAACCATTTTTCGGATAAGCGTTCTACCTGTCCGCGTTTTACGTTGCCGGCCACCACCAAGATGGCATTGTCGGGTCGATAATAGGTTTCGTAGAAGTTCCGTATATCGGCTTCGGTGAAATTTTCGATATCGGCCACCTCCAAGCCGATGGTAGGCCATCGGTAGGGGTGCCGGGTAAATGCCAAGGCCCTCAGGTGGTGCATCGCATCTCCGTAGGGTTGGTTTAGGTAGCGTTGTTTGAATTCCTCGATGACCACGTTGCGCTGGGCTTCTATCACCCGCTCTTGTAGCGTCAGTGCCAGCATCCTGTCCGATTCCAGCCAAAAGGCCGTTTCGATGTTGATGGCGGGCAGGCTAATGTAGTAGTTGGTGATGTCTGTGGAGGTGAAGGCATTGCATTCACCGCCTACCCGTTCTATGGCTGTGTCGAAGGAAGGGACGTTTTCCGAGCCACCAAACATCAGGTGCTCAAAGTAATGAGCCAATCCGGTCTTACCTGGCACTTCGTTTCGCGAGCCCACCTTGTAGAGTAGGTTCAGGACGGCCATTTCGGTGTTCGGGTCCTCGTGCACATATACCTGTAGCCCGTTGCCCAGTACAAATTTTTGGTAGTCCATCATAGTTTGGAAAGCAAAATTAGCGATTTTTTCCGCTTTCCCAGCCGGTAGCCTAAATAGATTCTCCCTGGTATCCGGCCCGCTGCAGAGCTGCTTTTACCGCATCTTCCTCCAGGTCCCCTGCTACTTCCAGGATTCGGTCGGGATGACTCAGGTCTACGTTCCACTGGTTTGGAGCAATCTTGTCCATTTCGGGGGTGATGCTGGCCACACAGGCGCCACACTTCACATTTGTTTTAAGCTTGATCATGATGGAATTGTTTTTAGTTTGCAAATTTTAACCTCAGGCTGTTGCTGACAACGGAAACAGAGCTCAGTGCCATCGCGGCTCCGGCGATCATCGGGTTCAAGAGGAAGCCGAAGGCAGGAAACAGCACCCCTGCGGCAACCGGTATGCCGATGATGTTGTATATAAAGGCCCAAAAAAGATTTTGGTGGATGGTTTGGACCGTACGCTTTGAGAGCTTGAGCAATCGAGGAATCTCCAACAGGTTGGAATGCATCAGCGTGACCTTGGCGACGTCCATAGCGATGTCTGTTCCCTTGCCCATAGCGATGCTGAGGTCGGCGAGGACAAGTGCCTCGCTGTCGTTGATTCCGTCTCCCGCCATGGCAACCCGTTTGCCTTCGTTTTTGAGTTGTAGGATGTAGGCAGCCTTATCGCTGGGCAGGGCCTGACTACGTACTTGGGTGATGCCTACTTGTCTGGCGATGTGAGTAGCCGTTTTTTCGTTATCGCCGGTGAGCATGTGCACCTCAATACCCATCTGCATCAGTTCCCTTATGGCTTCCTTGGAATTTTCTTTGATAGGATCTGCAATCCCTACTACCGCCAAGACTTCGGAAGAATTCGCAAAGTAGATCACGATCATTCCTTGCTCCAAGAGAGTTTGTGCTTGTTCCTTTAGCTCCTTTGAAAGTCCGCAGCCTAGGCTGATCAGCCAGTGGATGCTGCCCACAACGTACGTTTTTCCATCCACTTCGCCCCTGATGCCCTTTCCGGTTGCCGACTGGAAAGCGGAAACTTTCGGACGGTTGGCTGATTCTTTGGAGAAATAGGCTGTAAGGGCCGTGGCCAGTGGGTGTTCGCTACGGGATTCCAAAGCAGCTAAGACCTGACCCAGTTGGGCACTTTGCGCTGGGTGTTGCCAGTGCACCTCCCGCACCTCAGGTTTGCCGGCAGTAATGGTGCCCGTTTTATCCAAAACCAAGGTGTCAATTTTTTTGCCCAGTTCCAGGCTTTCGGCGTCCTTTACCAGTATCCCCATGGAGGCAGCCTTTCCGATCCCTACCATGATGGCGGTGGGCGTGGCTAGGCCTAAGGCACAGGGGCAGGCGATCACCAAGACCGTGATCATAGATAGCATGCCCATCAGATAGGCACCGGTCAACATCCAGACCACAAAGGTGAGCAAGGAGATGGCGAGGACGGTAGGCACAAAGATGGCCGTCACTTTGTCTACCGTTCGCTGTATGGGTGCTTTGGAGCTTTGCGCGGCTTTTACCCGCTGTATAATGCCGGCTAGTAGGGTGTGTGCCGCGCTCTCTGTTACGCGGACCTCCATGCGGCCGGCTTGGTTCATCGTACCGGCAAATACCTTTTCACCCGACACTTTGCGTACAGGAATGGGTTCCCCGGTAAGCATGCTTTCGTCCACGAAGGAATCACCCTCGGTTACCGTTCCGTCTAAGGGTACTTTTTGTCCCGGTTTGACGAGAATTAAATCACCCTTTCTGACTTCTTCTACCGCCTTTTCGGTTTCTTGGTTTCCTTCCAGTACCCACACTCGGTCGGGCTGAAGGCTCATGAGCTTTCTCAGCGCTTCCCCGGTGCCTGCCTTGGCGCCAGACTCCAGGGTTCTACCTAACAATATGAAAAACACAATCACCGCGGCTGTCTCAAAATACACGTGTGGCTCCAAACCCCGGCTGAGCAAGACCTGTGGAAAAAGGGTGTTAAAGGTACTGTAAAGGTAGGCTATGCCCGTACTTAGCGCTACGAGCGAGTCCATATTTGCCTTGCCCATCCGTGTTTGGTTGGCTGCATTGATAAAAAAACTTCTTCCAAAGTAGAAAAGAACGGGTGTGGTGAGTAGCCAGGATAGTTCGTTCCCATAGGGCATGTGCATCCAAAACATGCCGATCATAAAAACCGGAAAGGCGAGCAGCCCGGCCGCCAGGGTGTTGCGTTTAAGTTGCTGAAAGGCCCTCTTTTGGATTCCCTCTAGGTCCTTTTGTTCCTGTTCTTCGATCAGCAGATCGTATCCAATGGATTTTATCAACTGCCGCAATTCAGTTAGATTGGCGGGGCGATCCGGGTCCAAGGCAATTACTGCCGAATGGCTGGCATAATTTACCCGTGCAGCAGACACGCCGGGTGCCTGCGCAAGCATGGATTCCACACTGCCCGCACAGGCCGCACAGCTCATTCCAGTGACAGGCAGTTCGATTTCTTGGGTCATAAGGGTCGAGGGACTGATTAGATTACAAAGGTAACGCATGTAACGCAGGGACTTTCATAGAATTTTTGAAAGAGTTTATACCCGCACATTGCCATTCAAGAAATTCCCTCCAGGCATTTGCGGTGCATTTCGCCCCATACCCAAAAAAATGATAACTTTACCGATGATGAACAGATGAACTATACCGCTCACTTTAGAGTTTTCATCCATATTCAAAAAGTTTAACCGCAAACCGTTTCATGAAGCAATCTGCCGTCGATCCCGCGTGTACTTCTTTGTTTTCGCCCCTGTTTCTGGATTATTTAGATCAAAAGGAAGCCTTGGCACCTTTTTATTCCTTTTTCCCTACGCTTGCAAATTTTGGCCAAGCGGTCCGTGATAGGGAGTTTTCAGCAGGCAATCGGGAGGTTTTGGCGGACGAGCTGACCCGTCAGTATCAAGGCATAGCCGAGCGGGGGGCTGTGGATGGGCAGATCGCACTATTGCGGCAGGATCGTACGTTTACCGTTACCACAGGCCATCAACTCAATCTGATGACCGGGCCCTTGTATTTTATCTATAAGATCGTCTCTACCATCAATCTGGCCAAAAAGCTGAAGGATGAATATCCGCAATACGAGTTTATTCCCGTCTACTGGATGGCCTCTGAGGATCATGATTTTGCGGAGATCAACCATTTTGTCTTTGAGGGAAAAAAGTACACATGGGAAAGCAATCAAGCAGGTCCGGTTGGAGCGTTTCAGATCGACCCGGCATTGAAGGCGCTGATTGGGGACATGCGCTTTTTACCCGATTTCTTTCGGCAGGCCTATCTAGAGTCTGCTACTTTGGCGGAAGCCGTACGGAAATATGTTCACCATTTGTTTGGGGCAGAGGGCCTGCTGGTCCTGGATGCGAACAGTGCGCCGTTAAAGCGACTCTTTGCGTCGGTAATCGAAGATGACTTGCTCACCCAGCGAGCCAATGAGCTGGTCAAGCACCAAAACGAGCGGTTGGAATCGTTGGGCTACAAGACCCAGATTTATCCTAGGGAAATCAACTTCTTCTATATGAAGGAAGGGCTGAGGGATCGGATCATCCGTTCCGGCAGCCACTTCGAGGTAGTCGGTACGGAGATATCCTGGACTAAAGAGGAACTTTTGGGGGAGCTGAACAGCTATCCCGAGCGTTTTAGTCCGAACGTGGTCATGCGTCCATTATACCAAGAGGTGATTCTCCCAAATATCGCCTACTTGGGTGGTCCGGCGGAAGTTGCTTATTGGTTTCAGCTGAAGGGAGTATTTGATCACTATCGGGTGGATTATCCCGCCGTGATGCCGCGAAACTTCGGGGTAATCGTGCCAAAGGTAGCGTCCCGCAAGATCAAGGCATTGGGATTGTCCAAGGAAGATTTGTTTAAATCCTTTGATGAGCTACGGATTGCCTATACCATTACTCATGCCGATGGAGACGTGCTATTGGGTTCAGAGCAAGGGGAGCTGGAGGAATTATTTGGGCGTTTGCAGGGCCGTTTGTCGGCTGCGGATCCCACCTTGGGGCCGGCGGTTTTGGCGGCGAAGGAGCGCGGACTTAGGATCCTTCTTCAGCTTTCGGTAAAGTTTCGAAAAGTGGAGGAGCGAAAGCAGCAGGAGTCCATTCGTAGGTTGCGTGAAATCAAGGAAGCATTGTTTCCCGGAGGTGCGCCACAGGAGCGAAGGGAGAATTTCCTGAATTTTTATCTGGGGAATGAGGCGGTCATTTCGGAATTTCTATCCACCTTTGATCCCTTGGATTTTCGTGTTGTGGTGATGGAGTTGGATGATTGAGGATAAAGACAGCATACGGAGACGATACAAACAGAAGCGGGCAGATTTAGGCCCCGAACAGCGGTCTGTGCTCAGCGCACAGTTGACCGAACAAGCCATGGCGTTTCTTGCCGCGAGGGATCAGGTGCGGCATGTGCACCTTTTTTTACCCATTGCCCGACTACACGAGGTAGACACGTCCTTATTGGTCGCTCGACTCTTTCAATGTGGCCGAACCCTTTATACCTCGGTGACCGATTTTTCAGCGAAAGAAATGCAAACAGTGGCGTTGTTACCCGGTATCGCATGGGAGGAAGATGAGATGGGTATTCCGGTTCCTGCTGCTTTGCAGTGGGTAGAGCAGGAAGATAAAATTGATCTGGTATTGTTGCCGCTTTTGGCATTTGATTTGGAGGGTGTTCGGGTCGGCTATGGCATGGGCTATTACGACCAATTTTTGTCACGATTGCCGGCCGGAGTGTGGAAGGTAGGGCTGTCGTATTTTCCGCCGGAGGAACGCTTGCCGAGGGAGAACCACGATGTGCCCATGGATGCATGTATTTTACCGAATGAAATTTTATATTTTAATAGATAGATTACCTAACTAAAAACTGTTTTATGAAGCAAAGAATCCTATTGATCGTGTTTGGGTTGTTGGTATTGACGCTGACTACCGAGGTGAAGGCACAGTCTTATGCGACAGGCATTGGGTTGCGGTCTGGTGTGAGTAATGGGTTGACGGTGAAGCATTTCATCGAGACCGATCTGGCCATAGAAGGAATTTTGCATTCCCGTTGGAGAGGGTTGGTGATTACCGGATTGATCGAAAAGCACAAGGACATCTCCGAGGTACGTGGATTGAGGTGGTTTTATGGAGGCGGTGCACACATAGGGTCGTGGAACGGCAACCGAAACCCGCCATGGGCGGATTCATCCTTTAGTGGAGCCACGGTATTTGGGTTGGATGGCATCATTGGGTTGGATTATATTTTTACCGGTGCGCCTATTAATCTGTCCTTGGATTACAAGCCGGCATTTAACATAACCAATAACGCTGGCTTTTGGGGCGACGAGGTGGCACTTTCCATACGTTTTGCTTTTTGACGCAAACGGCAAAAAAAAAGCCGGAGGGAATTGAAAGATCCCTCCGGCTTTTTTTGTTTACCGTATTTTTAGCCTTGAGGCACTAGCTTGATAAGCAGGCCTGTTGCTTCGGTGACCGCATAGATGTAACCGTCCGGGCTTTGAGCCACATGGCGTACGCGTCCGATATCTTGGAGCATTCTTTCTTCGCCTACATACTGGGTGCCTTGCAGTTCAACTCGGTTGATGTGTTGCTTTGCCAGAGCACCTACCAGCAGATTGCCTTTCCAGGAGGGGTATTTGTCGGATGTAACCAATACGGCACCACAGGGAGCAATGGAAGGTCTCCAGAAATGGATCGGTTGTTCCATACCGGATTTAACCGTGTCTTCGGTAATGATGCTGTCGTCGTAGTCAATGCCGTAGGTTATTTCCGGCCAGCCGTAGTTTTTGCCTTTTTGGATGAGATTTATCTCGTCTCCGCCTTTGGGGCCGTGTTCGATACCCCAAATCCGGTTGGTAGCCGCATCGTAAACCAGGCCCTGAGGGTTTCTGTTACCATACGTCCAGATAGAGGGGATTGCGTCGGTCTCGTTTACAAACGGATTGTCAGACGGGATGCGTCCATCGTCGTGGATTCGGTGAATCTTGCCATGGGAGTTTTTCAGTGTTTGCGCGTTTTCGGGATTGGCTCCACGCTCTCCGTTGCTAAAAAACAGGTAGTTATCCTTGTCAAAGATAATTCGGCTGCCAAAGTGCCTTCCACCTTCCACCGCAGGTGTGGTGATGATCAAGTCTTCCTGTTCTACCAGGCGGTTGCCGTCCAGTTTCGCACGCATGATGGCAGTAGCTCCGCCGCCTTCTACCGGCTTGGCATAGGCGATGTAGATCCATCCGTTTTGGGCATAATCTGGGTGGATTTGGATGTCTAATAACCCTGCTTGGTTTACGGCATGAACAGCTGGTACGCCTTCCAGTTTTTGGCCTGTATAGGCATCGTTTTCAAAAACGAGAATCTCTCCCTTGCGCTCCGTAACCAACATTCTGCCGTCAGGCAGCCAGGTCATTCCCCAGGGATTTTCCAGTTCGGTGTATAACGTGTCTACTTTGATCAGGTGTTGTTCAGTGGCAACAGCATGGGGGTCAATTTCCACCATGGCCTCCTGGGTTTTTTCTTCGCAGGAAGCGAAGACCACGAGTATAGGCAGAATTAAATGCAATGAGTGATGTATTTTCATATATTTTAAATGGTTTTAACTCCCAAAGATAGTCAAATTCAGACGAAATGAGGTGATTTTCAGCATTCCTTTTTTAAGTACCGTCGGTGGCAATCGAAATTGAGCTATCAGTTTGAGGCTAGATGGTTAACTTATAGGCGTTTTTTTAAATACGTATTTATGTTTCTTAACCTAATAAAATTGCTAAATAAAACATAATAATCTGTAATATAGATATAGTCAGAATAAAATGTTGATTTGTATTAAAAAGAGGGTAATTTACACGCGTGTAAGCACCTTTAATAAGGTGGGCAAGATGCGTTTGGGCCGTGGTGTTTGGCAGGTGTATTTGAAGATTAGGGACGTATGTACTGTCAAACAGTTTTAACCTAGATCTCAATCGGTTCACCTCCAAAAATTGCGTGTTTATCGAATATTCCCCGATAGCCTTGGTATTGTTGCGATATTTGAGGTATCAAAATGAGACAGCTAAAAAACAAAAACCATGAATAAGGCAATTATCTATCGTTGGGGAGGATTTTTAATGGCAGCCGCGGTGCTGACGTTCACCTCCTGCATGCCGGACCCTATCGAGGAAGGTCCCAGGGACATTGTGGACGCCCCGCTATCTGGGTTGGTGGCCAGTGATTTGTTTGAATGGTCGACTTACAAGGACGTTGAGATTTCTGTGAAGGGTTTGCCGCTTCCTACTCGTATAGAGCGGAGGCTAACCTTACTGACTGGTGGGGGCGATGTATTTTATGCTGGACTTCAGTCAATGTCTGAGGATTTCAAGATGTCCTTTTCCTTGCCTAACCACGTCAACACCCTAAAGATGACCTATGGCGACATTGAAAAAGAGGTTACCATTGAGTCTGGCAAGGTGGTATTGGATTACCTCGTGGCTTTGGACAACGCAGATTTAGACGAGTAAAACCTTTTAAACCCCACGAATCATGAAAAAGATCACATATATCATTTTGGGTTTGGTTTTTGGCCTTCAATCGGCTTATGGACAGAATACCCTTGAAAACAATGCAGAGGCTGGAAACCGCGATATTTATGCCGCTCAGTGTTGGGCATTCGGTTCAGTCACTGTAAGCAATACGGCAAGTACACTGATATCGGGTAGTTTCAGCTTTCGAACAAATCAAGTGACGAGCGACCTAAATACGTCTACTTGGATCAAGACCCCTTGGATTCAGCCCCTGTCGGGTAATATAACATTCAATGCGAGGTTGGATGGTACTCAGGGAGGGAATCGTTCTATTTTGATTCAGTACATTCCTTACGACGAAAGCAGTGCAAACGGCGAGGGTACGGAAGTGTTATTTCATCAATATGATTTCCCCAATCCTATCACCAATCAAACAGTAGGAAGAGAAATTAGCGCTGCTATTCCTTCGGCTATCGTAGGAAAGCCTCATAAGATTTTTATCAGCTTTGTAGGAACCGGTGGAACTGCTCGTGTCGGGCTGGATGACCTAGTTATTCCTGGCACCTATTTTTCCGACCCATCGAATGGTTGTACTGTGGAGAGCGCCGTAAAGGATACCGATGGTGATGGCGTAGCAGATGCGGAAGACGCGTATCCAGAAGATCCCTATCGTGCATTTGATAACCCGTTTCCTGCCAAGGGCTTTAGCACCTTAATGTTTGAGGATTTATGGCCTGCCTTGGGAGATTACGATTTCAACGATTTGGTAGTAGATTATCGGATTAATCGAGTGACGGACGCCAAAGGAGAAATTGTGGAGGTCATAGCTGAATTAAAAACGAGGGCTGCCGGTGCGGGTTATAGAAATGGTTTTGGAATCGAATTTACCGGGGTTGCCCCGTCTAAGGTCATTAGCGTAGAAGGGACGAAAATCAAAGGAGGCTCTATCCACCAATTTGAATCAAACGGGCTCGAATCAAACACTAGGTTTGTTACAGTGATTGCCTTTGACGACGTACACAACGTGTTGCCTCATCTTGGACAAGGTACTACCGGGGTAAATACCACTCCTGGAGGGCCGTTTCAGGAAGTAACTCTTCAGCGCGTGGTAATCACCTTTAAAAAGGACGGAGTAGCAGGTCCTGGAGGGGCTGCTAAGTTGACTGATATCACACATGCAACTTTCAATCCTTTTCTAATTGCCAACCAAAGGAGAGGCTATGAGATCCATTTGCCCTTCAAGCCGGCGACAAATTTGGCAGACCAAAGTTTGTTTGGAACAATCGATGACAATGCGATGGTAGGCGCCAGGGCTCGAAGCAATTATCGAAGCAAAAATGGGAACCTGCCCTGGGCATTGGATATCGCCGAAAACATCCCCTACCTTCAGGAAGGTAATAATTTCACAAGGGGATATTTGAAATTCACAGAATGGGTGAAATCAGGAGGCACCATGTATGAAGATTGGTATCTGGATAAGCCGGGATACCGTAATGGAGAGACACTTTTAAATATAAAGTGATAATAAACACGCAACAGTAGGAGAGCAGACGATCTCCTATTGTTGCTGTTTTATTCGGATTTAGTGTATGCGTAGGATCACTGGCCCTGTTTACAGGTGACCGACAAGCTTGACGAGAAAGAAAGGCGTGGTTAGACATTTATCACCCATTTTTCCGAGAAAATGAAAACCAAGGAAACAACATATCGAGATACTTGCAGGAGCCGCGTTGCATTTATAAAGATTTTCAAATCCGGCTTTTCAGGAAACCTTCGTTTTTTTCTTTTCATAGGTGGCGTATTATTTTCCTCTGTTCTCTTTGGCCAAGTAGTTGTCGATGCGAACCAAAACCATGTTCCAGTGCGGGGGATAAACTTAGATGTGGCTGGTAGGGAAGTGATCCAACGTTCCCCTACAGGAAATGAGAATCCAATGCCAGACGATGTTCCCGTGATAATAAGGTCCTTGGTGCTGGATGAAGGAAAGCATATTTTTGCCACCACCAAAAAGCCGAATGTAGTCAATCCTAATCCGTTATTAGGTTCTGATGAGATCGGCAGGGGAAGTGTCCAGGTAGTTACACCCAATCAGATTTTTAGTCATCAAGATCCTACTTTCTTGGACGTGTTGGCATCGGCGGTGTCGATCCCTGATTTACGGAGTTATTGGGACATCAACTCTCAGCCTTCGATTCCAAGAGGGGAGCACTTTGTTGATCTGATGTATAATAACCAAGTGGTTACTTCTGGATATCTATTGTATTCCGAAAGACATGGAAACTCAGCCACAGATTTTATTGCGCTAAATCGGCGGGGCGAGCCGATTTCAGGGGCAAAAGTGGTTCAGGTAAGGGGTTGGCAATGGAATACTGGAGTCAGACATAAAACGAATGTACCAGAGCAGACTCAATGGTTGGTGCTATTTTCTCCATCCCTTTTTGAGTCTACTGAACCAATACATGGCATACGAGTGATGGCAACAGATGAACCGGATGGAAAGATGGTATTTTTTGTGAATGCAATTTCCGCGATGCCGGACTTAGTGGAGCAGGTTGATAGCGAAATTGGAGGATATAGCTTGATAAATATCTTTGAAAACGATGAGCTCAATGGACTTCCTTTGAATCCAATCGACGTAGTAATGACAGTTTTGAAGCCATTTGATGACGAAGGCATAGTTCTTAATGCAGATGGCACCGTTGATGTCCTCCCCAATACACCGCCCGGCATCTATAGCGCTCTATATGAGATCAGGACTGGCGAGGAGGAGGTCTCCACGGCTGAAGTTACCGTTGAGGTGGTTGCGTTTGTTACAATTGCAGAAGATGACCTGGCAAAGGTAGACGTGATCGGGGATGGGAACGCCATATTAAATGTCCTAGACAATGACCTGTTAAACGGTTTGCCGGTTAATGCAGATGAGGTTAGGATCGGTGTTGTCGAAGATTTATCTGGGGGAGTATTGACGTTGAACCTAGATGGCACGTTGGACGTGTCAGTCGAAGCTGTTCCAGGGACCTATCAGCTAATTTATGAACTATGTGATAGGGAGCGGCCTTCGAATTGTTCCCGAGCAACCGTCCAAGTTGTGATCAATCAAGCCGATGAAGGTCAGGTAATTAGTTTGTTTATTCCCAATGTGATCACACCGGGTAAATTGGATGGAAAGAATGATCGCTTTGTCATCAGAGGCATCGAGGAGTTTCAAAGTAGTAGAATTACGATTTTCAATAGAAATGGCGACCATGTTTTTGAACGGGAAAACTACCTGAACGATTGGTCAGCAGAAGGCCTAAACGGTGGTCCATATTATTACGTGCTTTGGACATTGAATACCGAGGGGAATGAGGAAGTATTTAAAGGATGGGTACATGTGATTAAGTAGCCGGTAATCAATGTATATATCCCCATTTTCGTAGGATAATGGATTTGGAGTAGGCAAGGGTTTGGTAAGTGAGTAAGGGTGATGGGAGGAATTTTGAAAATAGTTAAGGTAGCGTTGATCCTAGGGGTGTGTTGTTTTCTTGGGATGAAGGGAAGTGACGCCCAGCAACTTCCTCAATTTAGCCAGTACATGTTTAATGGCTTACACATTAACCCGGCTTATGCAGGTTATAAAGGGGAGCATTACCTACAGTCTACCTATCGAAGTCAGTGGGTGGACTTTCCCGGTGCACCAAAAACCTTTACAGCCACTGGAGATTTCAGTGCCAATGAAGGGCGTATGGGCTTTGGGGCTTCCTTTATGACCGACCAGTTTGGCCCCGCAAAAACGAACGCTTTCATGGGGTCCTATGCATACCGGATCCAAACGGGTGAGGATTCTTACTTGGGATTGGGTGCCAGTGCAGGGGCGATCGAGTATGCGATAGATGGAACGTTCTTTAACCCGGGGGATCTCGATGATCCGGATGTGCCACAAGGGGTATTGAACGCCTTTACTCCAAACCTAAATACTGGTGTGTTTTTTCATACATCCCGTTTTTACGCAGGTGTGAGTGCTTTTAATCTGGTGGGAAGAAAGACACTGGAGGATGAAGGTCTAGCATTGGCTTACCACAATCTCCATTACTATGTTACTATGGGAGGCCTTTTTCCGCTTTCGGATAAGGTACAGTTCAAGCCCTCTTTTCTGGTCCGCCATTCTGATACCGGTCCTACCAACTTGGATTTAAATGGCATGGTATTGTTCGTTGAGCGGATTTGGGTGGGTGCATCCTATCGTACCAATGTGAAGGTAAATACCGGTTTGCCAGAAAATCTATCTTCCCGAAATGCACTTTCGTTTATCTTGGAACTTTTTGCGATGGATAATCTGAGATTGGGCTATGCCTATGACTTGCAAAACAATGTTCTCAGCGGGTTGCGGAATAATTCCCACGAATTGTCCGTAGGCTATTATATCACTCCGAGGAAGGTTAATATGATAAACCCCAGATGGTTCTAAGTATGAAACAGATTTTTGCGTGTTTATTTATTCTGGCAGGACTTTCCTTGTTTTCTGCCCCACTAATCGCTCAAAATGCGGCTTTGCGATATGCAGATACTCGCTTGAAGGAGGGTAAAATCAAGGAAGCAGCACTGGGATATGAAGATGCTTTTTCACGAAAGCCCTCTTACAGGGCAGCTATTGGTGCTGCGGAGGCGTATTTACTCTTAAGGGACTACCCCAAAACTCATTTATATCGAAAGAACGCGTTAAAATTTACCGATGCCACTCGTGAGGATGCCGTGCAATATATAGCGTCTGTGAATCTACTAGGTGATACGGATGCAGTCTTTAAAGCATTGGACTCATTGGCTAATTCCGTTGAAGTTTCTATTGAAAACCTACATTTGGATTCGTTGAGAAATTGGTATGGTAATGCGTTGAACGCGGAGTTTGTGCCCGTGAAGGAAATAAATACACCTAGTACAGAATATGGAATCGTCAGGGATGCCCAAGGTAATACTTATTTTTCGTCCGATCGGGGAGATGTTGGGACCTTGCCTACCAAAAAGCAGGTCCGATTTGATCGTTCTAGCGTTTACTACAAAAGAGACGTGGATTTCACTGGAAGGAATTTTCTCGGCATATACCGCTTAAGTTCCTCTGGGACTGAGTTGAAAAAGCTTGATATTCCGGTCCCAAACCATATCCATGCTTCGGACCCCACCTTTTTACCTGAGCAATCTTTGATATTTTATTCGGTAACTCGCCGGGTGAAGTCTCGGGGAGATTACACCGTCTATCCCGAGATATATTATAGTAAACTGGATGAAGAGGGTAAGTTAACAGACTATGTCTCTTTGCCCTTCAATAATGCGCTGGAATACGGCCTGATTACCCCCTACGTGGATGCAGCTGCCAAACGCCTGTATTTTGCCTCGGATATGCCGGGAGGTCAAGGGGGCTACGACCTCTACTACGTCACCTACGATGAAAATTTGAAGTTTAGCGATCCGATCAATCTGGGCCCTTCGATCAATACCCCGGGCCACGAACGTGACCCTTACGTGGACGGCAGTCAGTTTTATTTCTCTTCCAATGGCCATCCGGGGTTAGGAGGACAGGATTTATTTGTGTCTGACCTACGGAATGGCATTTTTCAAGGAGTAAGAAACCTAGGTATCCCGATCAATTCGCCCCAAGATGACCTGAAGATTTTCAAAGGGGAAAATGCCTCTATCTACGTGGCTTCGAACCGAAATCAGGGCTTGGACGACGTCTATCGCCTACAGGAATTGTTTAAAAAGCTACAGGCAGTAGTCTTAGGTTGCGATGGGGAACCGGTTCAGGGCGAATTAAATGTAGTGATAGCAGATACACGGTCAAAGGTGAATCAGTCGGTGGAAGTAGCTGGAGACGGCACCTTTACCGCGCAGTTGGGACCGGATGCAGACTTTGAGGTTTCGATCCGAAAGCCCGGTTACTTTGCGCTACAGGGGGAAGCTCTCAGTAGCAAAGGCGTGCAGGGTGAAGGGATGCGTAAATCCTATCGTCTGATCAGAATCCCTTACCAAGCTCCGGTGTATACAGATTTGATTTATTACAATTTGGATCAATCGGTCATTCGAAAGGACGCCGAACCTATTCTTACCAAGGTGGCTGAACTGCTTAAATCCTATTCCTTTATCGATATTTCTGTGGATTCCCATACGGATGCACGGGCATCTGACGAATACAATCAGGCATTAAGTGAAAGAAGGGCCAACGCCGTTCGTGATTTCCTTAGTCAATATGGCATAGCTCGGTCCAGAGTGAAGGCAAACTGGTATGGAAAAACCCAGCTGGTCAACGATTGCGGAGATGGGGTGCCCTGTCCAGAACAAGATCACCAGTTAAACAGAAGAAGTGAACTGGTGTTGTATGCCTTTCCAGAGCTGGACAAAGCGTACGATATCCCCTTGGAACTGGCTGGAGTTGACCTGTGCGAGCCTGCCAACCTTCAGATCCCCATGGAAATGCCCGTGATTTATTTTGACTTTGATCGTGCAGACCTCAGTGCGGCAGACAAGCAATCTTTGGAAAGAGTGGTTTTGATGCTTCGGCACATGGTAGGGCGGCGACTTCAAATCACCGGGCATACCGATTCCCGAGGGTCTGATGCGTACAATCAATCGCTTTCGGAAAAACGAGCAGTGGTAGTAAAGAGTTATTTGGAAAAACGCGGTGTTGCCAGTGAGCGCATGGTTTACGACTTTTTTGGTAAGCTTAGACCTGTAAATAATTGCGAGACCGTGGAATGTAACGAGGCGATGAACCGGATTAACCGACGCACAGAGTTGTCACTACCGGAGTTGAACAAAGACTGGACCAAGGGGCAACGGTAGGGAACCTAGGAGTCTATCGGAATGAATCGGATTCCATAGGCTTATGCGATCTTGCCGGAGTACATAAATTTTATCAACCGACTATGCCTACGTGGATGCAATCAAAAAAGGAGGCTGTCTCAATTGTGTTAGACAGCCTCCCTTTTTTGATTCTGGCCTTCGTTAATACCATGTTTTTTAGTTATCGTTGAATGTCAACAGTGTTGCTGGTTCTTCATAGGGAATGGCAGCAAGGGTTTGGATGATGTTGCGTTTGGTGTCTTCAAAGGCCAATTTATTTTCTTCTAAAATGGGCTCAGCGGGTGGAATTTTTTCCTGCAACCAGTCTACTTGCTTGCCATGTTTCCAAAATCTAAAACAAAGGTGGGGTCCAGTTGCCAACCCGGTGCTTCCCACGAAACCGATTACCTGTCCTTGCCGTACTCTCGTGCCGGCTTTAATGCCAGATCCAAATTTGGACATGTGCAGGTATTGGGTGGTGTAGGTGGCGTTATGCTTGATTTTTACATAATTGCCGTTTCCACTACTGTAGCCGGCTTCTACTACGGTGCCATCGCCTACTGAGCGAATTTCGGTGCCGGTGGGTGCGGCATAGTCTGTACCCAAGTGCGGCTTGTAGCGTTTCTGTACCGGATGAAATCGGTTAAGATTGTACCGGGAACTGATTCGGGTGAATTTTAACGGATCCCGTAAAAAGGCTTTTTTCAGGCTCTCTCCCTGTTGATCAAAATACGACATTTCTCCATTCTGCACGAATGGAATCGCATGGTAGGGTTCACCCAAGTGTTCAAAGTAAGCCGCTTCAATGTCCTCTATGCCAACGACATTTCCTTCTATCCGTTTCTCGTTAAAAATTACTTTAAATTTGTCGCCCTTTTGCAAGCGCTGAAAGTCAACCACCCATCCGTATAAGTCAGCAAATTGATCGATCAGGTCTGGTGTGAGGCCCAGTTCCACCATATTTACATAGAGAGACCTACTGATAGTGCCACCAATTTCCCGCCGGGTGATTTCTACCGGCTTACTCTCTTTGTACACGTTGGCGTCGTCCAGCTTGAAAACCACAAATTCTGTGGGGTTGGGCTCGTAGATGAAATATTGTGCGAGAAGGGTGTCTTTAGGGGTAAGAACGGTAAATTTCTTATTAAAGGCGATCCGCCTTACGTCAAAGATATCCTTTGATTTTTTGGCGATTTCATCGATTACCTGATAGGAAACGTTGAAAGGACTCAGGATGGTGGAGAGCGTCTGATTGCGTTCTACAGTGCCCTCGATGATCTCAAAATTATCCACATTGATCCCAAAAAGGAGCTTTTCCTCTACTTCGATGATTTCCTCTGGAAGTTCATGTGCCGTATAGTCTTCGTCAGATGCGGAGTGATAGTGGTAAAAAGCAAAAGCAGAAGCAAGCAACAAAAAAGATCCTAGGGCTATCCAAATATGTTTCATGCGTGGGGTAGGGGTTTGATGGCGATAAACGAACTACAAAAGAAGGCTTTTTTTCGGTAAAAGTGCAACTATTTTGGATTAATTTTATAATCGGATAGGAATAAACTTTGTATTTCGGTGTAGTAAACTCCATGCTGAATTGTTATCTTTGGCGATTCATTTTGATCAAAACGCCCAATTGACATGTTAAGGACACATACTTGCGGAGAATTACGTATTTCGGATATCAACAAAGAAGTCGTTTTAGCCGGCTGGGTTCAGCGGGTAAGAAACAAAGGCGGGCTTATTTGGGTAGATCTCCGGGACCGATACGGCCTTACGCAGCTCATTTTTGAAGAGGGTGGAGGTTCTTTGGCGTTATTGGAGAAAGCAGCCTCTCTAGGGAGAGAATTTGTGGTTCAGGCCAAAGGCACGGTCATAGAGCGGACTGCCAAAAATGACCGGATCCCAACAGGTGACATTGAAGTTAGGCCTCATGAACTGAACGTGCTGAATCCGGCGAAAGTGCCCCCCTTTATCATTGAGGACGAGACAGACGGTGGTGAGGATCTGCGGATGAAGTACCGCTATTTGGATCTGCGGAGAAACGTGATACGTGAGAAACTTCAGCTTCGGCACCGCATGATGCAAGAAACCCGTAAATACATGGACGGGGAACGTTTCATCGAGGTGGAGACGCCGGTTTTGATCAAATCCACTCCGGAAGGAGCGAGGGACTTTGTGGTTCCAAGCAGGATAAACCCCGGGGAATTTTATGCGTTGCCCCAGTCTCCACAGACCTTTAAGCAGCTACTGATGGTCAGCGGTTTCGACAGGTATTTTCAAATTGTCAAGTGTTTTCGGGACGAGGACTTGCGTGCCGACCGGCAGCCGGAGTTTACGCAAATAGACTGCGAAATGGCCTTTGTGGAGCAAGAGGATATCCTGCAAACGTTTGAAGGATTGATTAAGCATCTTTTTTCCACCGTAAAAGGAGTGGATTTAGGCGAAGTAGCGCGAATGAGCTATGCCGATGCGATGAAATATTACGGCAACGACAAACCCGACCTTCGGTTTGGTATGCGGTTTTCGGAGCTGAATGATTTGGCGAAAGGAAAGGGCTTTTCCATTTTTGACCAGGCAGAACTGGTGGTGGGCTTTTGTGCAACAGGCGCCGGAGAGTATACCAGGAAGCAAGTGGATGCACTTACCGATTGGGTAAGACGCCCACAGATCGGTGCGAAGGGTTTGGTGTACGTAAAATGTAATTCTGACGGCACTTTTAAGTCTTCCGTGGATAAATTTTATGGACAGGATGACTTGAAGGCTTGGGCCGACCGCATGGGCGCTGAGCCCGGCGATCTGCTGCTCATTCTTTCCGGAGATGCATCTGCCACCCGAAAGCAGCTTTCGGAGTTGCGTCTCAAAATGGGAGAAGACCTTGGTCTTCGGGACCGAGGCGTGTTCAAACCCCTTTGGGTGTTAGATTTTCCTTTGTTGGAGTGGGATGAGGAGACACAGCGCTTCCATGCAATGCACCATCCCTTTACTTCTCCAAAGAAGGAGGACTTTGCCTTATTGGATTCAGATCCGGGATCGGTGCGTGCCAATGCGTATGATTTGGTGATTAACGGTGTCGAGATCGGCGGCGGGTCTATTCGTATTCACGATCGAGGGGTGCAACAGACGATGTTTAGGCACCTCGGTTTCACAGAAGATGAGGCCAAAGCGCAATTTGGCTTTTTGATGGAAGCTTTTGAATACGGAGCTCCTCCGCACGGAGGAATCGCTTTTGGTTTCGACAGGCTTTGTGCGATTTTTGGTGGCAGCGATTCCATACGTGATTACATAGCGTTCCCGAAAAATAACTCCGGACGAGACGTTATGATTGATTCGCCTAGCCCCATTGCCGCGGCACAGTTGGAGGAGCTTAATATTGCACTTGCGCTGAAAAAGTCCTAAAGCAGGGATTGCCCGAAGTTTTGATAGGACAGCTAAAAAGATAGCAATACGCGAAATAAACCCTGGGGTGACTCGGGGTTTATTTTTTTACGGCGACCAAGTGGCTGCGAATCCCCATCACGATGAGCAGTTGGGCCATCATGTAGGTGCCCATGATGAGTACACCGGCATCTTCGATAGGTTGGAAGAAGCGGTTAAGAGCCAGGATGGAATCTGATATCAAGAAGAGAATGGCGCCTAGGAATACCTGCCAAAAGCTTGCCGCATTGGTTCTCCCAAACCGTTCCCTTGCCATCGTAACCATCATGACGATGACCATGATGTAGATCACCACAGGAACCTGAAGATCCTGAAGGTTTTTGCGTATGAGAAAATACACAAAGGCAGCGGAGATGTAAATGGGTAGGTTGAAGAAAAACGTACGCACAAAATTCACCGCCATGGGGTTGAATCCTTGGTTTTGGGTGAGTTTAAAGGCGATGATGAAGCAGACATGGGTCATCAGAAATGCACCTAAGCCATAGAGGAATAGGTTTGGGAAAAGCAGCAACGTGTCCCCGGCAATGGAAAAGAGCAGTCCGGCAGCCACGCTTTTTCGTAGGATACTGCCTTTTATGCTGCGGGTACTGGTCAGAAAATAGAGGAGGAGCCCGGTGACGATAAGCGGTTTGCTGATATACCGAAGCTGTGTTTCGCCCTGCGTCAGGAAAGCCATGTCAGCAATGGCTGCCAATAGGAATAAATAAAGCCAAACGATTCCTTTACGGTACATGAAGGCAGATTAGTTGGTGGAGTTTAAAGATAGAGATAAAAAAATACTTGCTCGAATTATCCAGCAACATTCTATTTAGAAAAGACAAGAAACCAACCATAGATCCTATTGCTCTCTGGGGTCATCTTCTTTTTTTGATAGTTTTTTTAATAAAATCCAATGAATAGTTTGTTTTTTGGCTCTGGTTAGCGGCTTAAAATATTTCCTTTGTCGATTTGTTTTACCTGAATGTTAACTACTTTTGTGTCGTGGTCCGTAAACTTAACAATTTCAAAAAGAGTTTGCGCACGGTAACCCCTACCTTTGCACTGCCCAAAAAACCTTATTCCAAGCTGGAAGTTATCTATTCTCGATTATAACTCTAAACAAAATGAGGCAAAATTTACTGAAAAATTTATTTTCGTTGTTGCTGTTGGTGTTTTCAACCAATATGCTGATGGCGCAGGGTGTGACTACCTCCGGTATTTCCGGTAGAGTAGTAGATACCGACGGAGAGACCTTACCAGGAGCCAATGTACTAGCGGTCCATACACCGTCAGGCACCAGGTATGGGGCAGTTACCAATTTGGACGGTCGCTTTCAAATTCCCAACGTACGTGTGGGAGGCCCATACACCTTAACAGTTTCCTTTATAGGTTTTGAGCCAAACATTAGGGAGGGAATCAACCTGGCCTTGGGACAGACCCTGAATTTAAACATCAGCATGGTTTCTGATGCAGCGGATTTGGACGAGTTTGTAGTCAGCGCTGGTAGAGGAGAGATTATCGATGGTACCAGGACTGGGGCTGAAACTTCTATCACGAACCAGCAAATACAGTCTATGCCTACCATCAGCCGGGGATTTAACGACTTTACCCGTATGACGCCTCAGGCGGACATCAAGGGAGACGGGATCTCAATCGGTGGCATGAACAACCGATTCAATCAGGTTACCATTGACGGGGCCGTGAGCAACGACGTGTTTGGCTTGGCGGCATCGGGCACTAACGGCGGTCAGACGGGTACTTCGCCCATCTCACTGGACGCTATTGAAACCTTTCAGGTGCAAATTGCGCCCTACGATGTCACCTTAGGAGGTTTTGCCGGAGGAGGCGTTTCTGCGGTAACTCGGTCAGGAACCAACGAATTTTCAGGTTCGGTGTACCATTATTTCCGAAATCAGAACCTGGCAGGTTTAACCCCCACCGATGATCCCAATCAGGAAAGAACCCGATTCAATAGTTTTTCCGATAGGCAGACTGGTTTTCGTATTGGAGGTCCAATCATCAAGGACAAGCTTTTCTTCTTCCTAAACGGGGAAATTACGGACAATACGACACCTCTAGGCTTCTTGCCTGGATCACCCGATTCAGAGATTACTGCAGAAGAGGCAATCCGGGTGGCCAATGTATTGAGAAACCAGTACGGCTATGAGCCGGGCTCCTGGGAGGATCAATCATCCACTTCTACTTCCGAAAAGTTGTTTGTACGCTTCGATTACAACATCAACGATCGCAATAAATTAACGCTTCGTCACAGCTACAACAAGGGTGAAGCGGTACAGTTAAGCAGGGGACAGCGTTCCTTGACCTTTTCGAATGGTGCGATCCTTCGATCCAGCCCCACGCATTCCTCCGTATTGGAACTCAGCAGCCGTATTTCCAATGATATCTCCAACAAGCTGTTGATCGGATACACCAACATCCGGGAGCCCCGAACTGCTCCGGGAGCGCCTTTCCCCCGAGGTACCATCAACATCGGGTCGGCCAGGTCTATCAACTTCGGAACAGAAGCGTTTTCTACTGTGAACCAGCTAAACCAGGATGTGTTTACATTAACAGATAATTTGGAATTATACAAAGGCAAGCACACCATTACGATTGGTACGCACAATGAATTTTACCAGATTTACAATGCGTTTATAGGCGAGAATTACGGAACTTATCAGTTTGCAAACTTGGACTTTTTTGAGCAAGGGATGGCCAGCCGTTTTTCCTATCAGTATTCCATCACGGACAACCCGCGTGAGGGCGCTGAGTTTGGAGCCATGCAGCTAGGTGCCTATGCGCAGGATCAGATTCAGGTAAATGATAACCTTTCCGTCACGGCAGGTGTAAGGTTGGACGTTCCGATTTATCTGGACAACCCCCGGACCAACGCTAATTTCAACAATAGTATTTTGGCTACGCAATACAATGTGCAAAATGACCAATTGCCCAAGCCAGCCTTTATGTTTAGCCCCAGAGTTGGATTCAATTACAATGTCAATGGTGAAGGCCAAACGCAGCTTCGAGGAGGTACAGGTGTGTTTACCAGTAGGTTCCCCTTCGTATGGATGAGTGGAGCGTTTACCCAGAGCGGTGTATTACTCAACATTCATCAGAGAGGCCAAAACAACGCAGATCCGCCAACAATTACCTTCAATCCGGATCCTTTCAGCCAAACTCCCAACCCAAGTGGTCAGGGACCGGGTGGACGTATGACCGTGGTGGAGCGAAACTTTAAGCTGCCACAGATTTGGAGAACCAACTTCGGGATCGATCAAAAGCTACCTTGGTGGGGACTAATCGCCACAGTGGACCTGATGTACTCCAAAAACCTACATTCATTCCAGTTTACCCAAATCAATCAGATTGCGTCCACGGGTAACTTGATCGGTAGTGGTGATAATCGTGCCATTTGGCCAAATCCAAATAATGACAAGAAAATCCTGACAAACTACGACGAGGTAATTTACATCAGCAATACCAATGCTGGAAATGCCATGTCAGGAACCTTCCAGTTACAGAAGCCCTTTGAGAACGGGTTTTACGGTTCGATCGCTTACACGTATACTAGCTCAAAAGACCTGTTCCCTGGTACCTCTTCTCAGAACCACAGTAACTGGAGACCGCTTCCTACAGTCAATGGTATCAATCAGGCCGAGGTAGCCAATTCGCCCTTCAACACGGGCAGCAGGGTAGTAGGCTCTGTCTCGTATCGTAAGGAGTATTTGAACAACTTCGCCACCACGGTGTCCTTATTCTACAGCGGTCAATCTGGGGCTTTGTTCTCCTATGTGTACAACGGAGACCTAAACCGTGAGGACGTTTCCGGTGGCCAAAACAACGATTTGATATATATACCTAATAACGCCTTGGATCAAAATGAGATCCGGTTTTTAGAGGGATACAGTCGAGGTGGTCAGGTTATTTCTGCCGCTCAACAGGCGCAAGAGTTTGAAGATTTCATCAACTCGCAGAAATACCTGCGTGAACGTAGAGGGCAGTATGCCGAACGAAATGGATCCAGGAGTCCATTCACCCATCAATTTGACGTGAAAATCATCCAGGATATTTTCACAAACATCGGCGGAAAACAAAATATCCTTCAGATCACGTTTGATGTATTCAATGTGGGAAACATGATCAACAAGGACTGGGGCCGTCAGTATGCTTGGGGATCTAGCTTCTTTGACAATTCATTCCAAACATTGAGGTTGACCAACCAGGCCAACCTGCAGACCGAGCAACCGGTTTTCAGCTTCGATCCGGTAAGAAACAACAGCCCATGGACCATTTCAGATGCAGCCATTGGGGGTTCACGTTGGGTTGGACAGTTGGGTGTACGGTACATCTTCAACTAATCAGACTCAGCTAAAGTATTCAAAAAGGACTGCCTTACGGGGTGGTCCTTTTTTGATTTCTTACGTGTAGATCAGAGCAAATTAGCCACTGGCAATCGGAAATGACCACCCGTATTTATTTCGTAAAAAATCCCAAAAAATTGGTTTAAATTTGACCCAACTCACTCCCAATCCTTGGTAATTATTACCATCAATGGATCATTCAGAACGCTGGTAAAATTTTCTACTGACCAGTCGCAAGGATTATTGTAAAGTTTACACCTTGTGTGCGAAATCTGATTAAATTGCTTTGCTTAAATCATTGACTAACCATAATGAAGAAACAAACTAAGCTTGTTGTTATCACAATCACTGTGTTGGTGATTGGGATCGCATTTTTTTATCCGCGTATGGATACATTTTTTACTAAATCCGGTGCCTCGGACTCAGCGGCTCCGGCAGTGTCCCAGCAGGGTTCAGGGGGAGGTCAAGGGCTTCCTGTAAACGTGATTGAAGCAAGGTACGAGACACTCGAAAACAGTCTGAACGTTACCGGAAGTTTGATTCCGAATGAGATGGTAAACCTTCGACCGGAGATTGCTGGCCTGGTTACTAGAATTGATTTTCGGGAGGGTGAGTTTGTGAAAAAGGGTACGCCTCTTTTATATCTGCGGGACGATGAATTGCGTGCGCAGTACGATCGCCTGAACTATACCAAGAAGCTATTTGAAAGCCAAGAGAATCGCCAAAAGCAACTCTTGGAGCGGGAGGCCATTTCCCAGGAGGAATACGATATCGCACTCAATCAATTCAACACCAATCTAGCCGATCTTAGACTCATCGAAGCGCAGCTGGACAAGACGGTGATCGTAGCGCCTTTTGATGGGGTACTTGGTCTGAGAGAAGTCTCGGAGGGTGGTGTCATCAGCTCGGCGGATGTTATATCTACGATCGTAAATATAGATCCAATTAAACTAGAGTTCTCAATTCCCGAGCGATATGCCAATGACATCAAAGTGGGGGCTCCAGTCTTCTTTCGTTCTAATGTAACCGCTCAAGAGGCGGAAGGCAAAGTATATGCCATCGAGCCCAACATTGACGTAAATACACGGACACTTAAAATCAGGGCGGAAAGTCCCAATAAAGACCGGAGGTTTCTTCCTGGTATGTTTGCCCGTGTTCGATTGGTATTAAATGTAGAAGATAATGCGATTTTGGTCCCTTCTGAGTCGGTCATTCCGGAATTATCTGGGTATAAAGTAATTGTAGCCAAAGATGGAAAGGCGGAGTCTAGGGTAGTGACCATCGGTAAGCGTACCGAAAATATGGTTCAACTTCTGAGTGGTGTCAAGCCTGGAGAGCAGGTGTTGACCACCGGCATATTGCAAGCAAGAGAGGGTATGCCTCTCCAAGTCACACAAATCAACTGATAGCCCATGTCCAGTTTATCCACCATTAGTATCCGGAGACCGGTGCTGTCGATCGTGATGAGCCTCACCATCATGATTTTCGGCATCATTGGCATTTCCTTTTTGGGAGTAAGAGAGTATCCTAGCGTGGACCCACCGATCATCAGTGTGCGGACATCCTATGTGGGTGCCAACGCAGATGTTATTCTGGCACAGATCACCGAACCGTTGGAAGAGGCCATCAACGGGATATCCGGTATTAAGTCACTTACTTCCATCAGTAATGATGGAGTATCCAACATCACCGTCGAGTTTGAAGTAGGTGGAGATATGGAGGCTGCGGCCAACGATGTGCGGGACAAGGTGTCCCGTGCGCAGCGAAATCTGCCGCCAGATGTAGACCCTCCGGTAATTTCTAAACAGGATGCAGATTCCCAACCTGTGATCATGATGACCGTGGGCAGCAGTCAGCGAAGTTTGTTGGAGCTTTCAGATATCGCCCAAAATATCTTCAAAGAGCGTATACAAACCATCGAGGGGGTAAGCGAGATCCGCATTTGGGGAGAAAAGCAATATGCGATGCGGCTGCGGATGGATCCACTACTAATGGCATCCTATGGCGTCACTCCGCTTGATGTCCTGACCAAGGTGCAAAGTGAAAACGTGGAGCTTCCTTCTGGAAGGATAGAGGGTGATGCTATCGAGCTTTCCGTACGGACCAAAAGTAGACTTAGTACGCCAGATGAATTCAACCGGCTGATCATTCGGGAAGAATCAAACCGGGTCGTCCTGTTTCAGGATGTGGGACGTGCCGAACTGGCACCTCTCAATGAGCGAACCGTGTTAAAAAAAGACGGTGTCCCCATGGTGGGAGTAGCTGTTTATCCGCTTCCCGGATCAAACAGTATTGATATTGTAGATCAGTTCTATGAGCGTGTAGAATTTATCAAAAAAGACCTTCCCGGTGATATCGAGTTGAGTATTGGATTCGATACAACTAAGTTTATCCGTCAATCCATCAGTGAAGTGCAAGAAACCATCATTGCGGCTTTTTTCCTGGTTGTGCTTGTGATCTTTTTGTTTCTCCGCGATTGGCGTACCACCTTCATCCCGGTGTTGACCATCCCCATTAGTTTGGTCGGGGTGTTTTTTATCATGTATCTGATGGGCTTTTCCATCAACGTACTAACGTTATTAGGAATTGTGCTATCCATCGGCTTGGTGGTCGATGATGCCATTGTGGTATTGGAGAATATCTACACAAAGATAGAAAAAGGGGAGGACCCCAAAAAAGCAGCGGAACTGGGTGCAGAAGAGATATTTTTTGCCGTTATCGCTACTACCGTGGCTTTGGCAGCGGTATTCTTGCCGGTTATTTTCCTGACGGGTACTACCGGTCGGCTGTTCCGGGAATTTGGAGTGGTGGTAGCTGGGGCGGTGATCATATCCTCCTTTGTGGCACTTACCATGACGCCCATGCTAAGCTCCAAACTGTTAAAGAAGCGCGAAAAGCAGAGTTGGCTGTACTTGAAGACAGAGCCATTCTTTGTCTGGATTAACGAAAAATACGAGCACGTTCTGGTCCGCTTTATGAAAGTGCGTTGGCTTTCCCTAGTGATTTTTGGGGGCATGGTGTATGGGATTTATTTCCTGTTTGGTCAGATTCCTACGGAACTGGCGCCTATTGAAGACCGAGGACAGATACGGGTGAATCTTACCGGGCCGGAAGGGGCTACCTTCGCCTACATGGACCGGGTAATTGACGAAATGACTACTGAGTTGGCCGATGTAATTCCCGATGAAGACCGCAAGGGCTTGATGGGTATCACATCGCCTGGATTTGGCAGTGCGTCTTCTAATTCTGGATTTATCCGCATTACGCTTCAGGATGCCGTCGACAGACAGCGAACGCAGCAGGAAATATTCAACGACGTCAATAATTACCTAAAGGGTAAGACCTCAGCAAGGTCCTTTGCAGTACAAGAGCCCTCTATTGGTGACCGTAGGGCAGGTCTTCCGGTCCAATACGTGATTCAAGCGCAAACCATCGAAAAATTAAAAGATATCATTCCCTCCTTCCTCGACCGAGCCAATCAGAGCGAGGTGTTTAACTATGCCGACGTCAACCTAAAATTTACCAAGCCGGAAATAGAGGTGGAGATAGACCGGGAAAAGGCAAGAAATATTGGGGTATCGGTGCAGGAAATCGCACGGACCCTTCAGCTTTCTTATTCCGGACAGCGGTTTGATTACTTTATCATGAACGGTAAGCAGTATCAGGTAATCGGGGAGATGCAGTTGGAAGATAGAAACGAGCCGATCAATCTTCGGATGCTCTATGTTCGTGCTGAAAATGGGCAATTGATTCAGATGGACAATCTAGTCAGCATCACAGAACGCAGCACACCGCCTTCCCTGTACCGTTTTAACCGGTTTGTCAGCGCCACCGTTTCTGCTGGTTTATCGGAAGGATATACCGTTGGTCAGGGGCTGGACGAGATGGATCGGATAGCCGCCGATGTGTTGGACGAAACGTACAGCACGGACGTAGCCGGTCTGTCCAAAGAGTATCGAGACAGCTCCAACAGCTTGATCTTTGCCTTTGTCTTCGCATTGATACTCATTTACCTCGTGTTGTCGGCACAGTTTGAGAGTTTTATGGATCCTCTCACGATTATGTTTACCGTGCCATTGGCCATATTCGGGGCCTTGTTCTCGCTTTGGCTCTTTGATTTCACGTTGAATGTGTTCAGTCAGATTGGGATTATTATGCTGATAGGTTTGGTTACCAAAAACGGTATTTTGATCGTGGAATTTGCCAATCAGCGCAAAGCTCAGGGCATGAGTGTGCGTGAATCCATCGAAGGAGCCGCTTCGGCGCGCTTTAGGCCTATATTAATGACCAGCTTTTCCACCATTTTGGGAATCCTCCCCATCGCATTGGCTTTGGGTGCAGGAGCGGAAAGCCGGGTGCCGATGGGTGTGGCAGTTATCGGTGGGATGTTGATCTCAACGGTGCTTACACTATTCGTAATCCCCGGTATTTACACATATTTAACCTCCAAAGAAGGAAGATTAGCAAGAGTTTGATGAAGAGACTATTTTTAATGATCGCGTGCGGGTTTTTCCTAGCCCAGGATTTGTATGCTCAGGAAATCGAAGAACTTAATTTTGAAAGGGCCATTGAGATCGGCTTGGAGCGTAATTTTGACGTCAAGATCGGCATCAATGAGGGCCTCTTAAGAGAAAATGACCGCCGGGTTGGAGAGAGTGTGTTGATGCCCAGCCTTGGACTCACAAATATTCGGACCTTTAGACGGGAAGATACCGAGCAGCGCTTTGTAAACGACCCGCAACCCCGTTTGATTCCCGGTGCCGAGACCCGTACCAGCAACTATAGTCTAGTAGCCATCTACGGTTTTCGACCCGAAGCAGTAGTAGCCCTAAAGCGTCTTGGGAAGCTAAGCGAAGTGGGTGAGTTGGAGGCCAAAGTGATCATGGAAAATACCGTGGCCGCAATCTCAACGGCCTACTACCGGCTGGTACTTGAACTGCAGCGATACAATGTGTTAAACACCACGCTGGAGTTGTCTAATGAGCGAAAGGAAATCGCCAAAGCTCAATACGAGTTTGGCAGGGCTTCCAAACGGGATTTTTTAGCTGCTCAGGTAGATTACAATGCAGATTTGACAGCACTGGTTAATCAGGAGCAGATTATTCAAAACTCCCGTGTCAATTTAAATCAACTGCTAGCGCTGGAGCCCAGTAAGGAGTTTGCCGTCAAGGACACCATTCTGATCCAGGAAAACTTAAACTTTGACGATTTGATCGATAATGCGTACGAGCACAACAAGCAATTGCTCATTACGCAACGTATGCAGAATGTGGCCTACCTACAGCTGCGCGAAATACAAGCAGAGCGGCTCCCATTCGTCACTCTCAATGGTGCCTACAACGACAATACGTTGAATTCACAGGCGGGCTTTTTGATACAAAACAAGCAGGATGGGTATACGCTGGGCGCTACCGTTGGGATCAATATTTTCAGTGGATTCTCCATCAACCGCAGAGTGCAAGGTGCCAAAATTCAGATGCGAAATCAGCAGAACATGCTGGACCAATTTGAGCTTCAGATGAAATCAGACTTGCAGCGTACCTACAATATTTACCAAAATAGTAAGCGATTGCTGGAGATCGAAAAAGCCAATTACGAAGTGGCCATCGAAAATGCAGACATCGCGTTGGACAGGTTTCGCTTGGGGATTGCCAATTATTTGGAGTTTAGGGACGCACAGGTAAACCGACTGACCGCGGAAAGTCGCTTGATCGAATCCCTGTATAATATCAAGGAAAATGAGATTGAACTGATGCGACTTTCAGGTCGGATTTATTTTGCAAGCCCCTACGAAAATATCTATTGATTAAGTTGTTTTTTGTTGTTTTTTAAGCAGTATATTCTAGTTATTTTTCAAAAAGTTTGGTATCCTGTCAATTATCCCGTATAATTGAGGAAATCAATTCCTGAATGACAGGAGCTACTGCATGAAAAAACATACATGGCACGTCTTTGTATTCGGAATCCTCGTTTTTTTTCTCCCCGCCTGTAACAACAGCCAACCAGCAGAATCAGATTTTTGGGATAACCCGGTAGAGATAGACTTTGACGCCATCAAAGAAAGGGGTTTCATCCGGGTGGTGGTGGATAATTCATCCACTAGCTATTACGTGTACCGTGGGCGTACCATGGGATACGAGTTTGAGCTTCTTCGAAACCTATCCAGCCGTTTGGGCCTGGGGCTTCACTTGGTTATTAGCAATGGGCTGGAAGAGTCCTTTCGGTTTTTGAACGAAGGGAAGGCAGACCTTATTGCGATCAATTTTGAGCTATCTGAAGAACGCGAGAAGTATGCCGCTTTTACCCAACCAATCAACGAGATCAGCACGATCTTGGTACAGCGAAAGCGGGAAGATCTCATTACTTCTTTTGAAGAGCTAAGAGAGGCCGAGATGCATATTAAAAGAGGTACCATCTACAAAGACAAGTTGAGTGCGTTAAGTGATTCCCTCGCACTCGGGATGGATATCGTCGAAAACGATGAGTCTTTAGAGTCTCTGATCATGAAGGTAGTGGAAGGTGACATTCCACATACGGTGGTTGATGAGGATATTGCCTTGGTAAATGCGACTTATTACGACGAGCTCGATGTGAGCTTTGCAGTAAGTTCTCCCTCTCAGGTGGCTTGGGCAGTCCGGAAAAATGCGCCACAATTATTGGAAAAAGTAAATGAATGGATTGCTCGTATCCATAAGACTGGCTATCAGGCTGTGTTATATCAGAAATACTTTCTAAATAAGAAAAACAGCTATTTCCGCAGTAGTTCCGCTTTTTCTTCCGTGTCGGGTGGGCGGATATCGGCCTTTGACGAGCTGATCAAAGAGGGGGCAGATATGCTCGGATGGGATTGGCGTCTGCTTGCCTCTTTGGTGTATAAGGAAAGCCGGTTTGACACCACAGCCGTTTCTTATGCCGGTGCTGTAGGCTTGTTGCAGTTGATGCCGGTCACGCTCAGGCAGTTTGGAGTCACCAATCCCAATGACCCCAGAGAAAGCTTACGCGGAGGGGTCAATTATTTACGGTATTTGGACGGGTTTTGGTTAGAGCGAATTCCAGACAATAACGAGCGCATCCGCTTCATCCTCGCTTCGTACAATATTGGGCACGGGCACGTGCAGGACGCCTGGAGATTGGCCTTGAAGTTTGGCAAAGATTCCCGCCTTTGGTCCAGTGCTGCATTTTATTTGGAGCGCAAATCCAAGCCTGAGGTGTACCGGGATCCATTGGTTACAAGCGGCTATGCCAAGGGGCATTTGGCAGTACAATATGTGACCGACATTATGAGCCTGTACGAGTCTTACAAGGTACTGGTCAGTCCATAACCTGCTTTTCAAGGATCATTTCTGTCATGATTTTTGCCGATAGGAGGCTAAGGGGTATGCCGCCTCCAGGGTGTACACTCCCTCCGCAAAAATACAACTGATCGATGTCTGAGGAATCATTGGCATGGCGCAGAAACGCGGCGTATCGGTTATTGGAGCTATTGCCGTAGAGGGCGCCTTGCGAACTGGAGGTCTTGGATTCGATGGTCCTTGGGTCCAGTACCTCTTCCACTTCAATAAGGGGCTCTAGGTTGGTGTTCAGGATACGGTTTACCTTTTGAATAATGCTTTTTCGCGCGTCGGAGATCAGTTTTTCCCAGTCCTGTCCTTGGTTATTGGGCGTATTGATCATGGTAAACCAGTTCATGCCCCCCTCTGGAGCGTCATCAGACTTGTATACTGAGGTGATGTTGATATATACCGTTGGGTCGTGGTAGATACTGCCCCGTTGGAAAATGTGGGAAAATTCCGCTTGGTAATCCTCGCTGAAAAAGATATTGTGCAGGTCCAGCTCGGGAAAGGATTTTTTTATGCCCCAATAAAATATCAGCGCTGAGCTTGATTTGGGTTGTTTGAGGAGGTATTTCGGTTGTTTTTGGTCGGTAAGAAGGTTCCGGTAGGCATTGACCATGTCCATGTTATTAACTACTAAGTCTGCGCTGTGGGCTTGGTCTCCGATCTGTATCCCCACAGCCTTTCCCTCTTCTACCCGGATTTTGTCCACTTTTTGATTAAAATGAAAATCCACGCCCAGCTCCTTTGCTAGCTGGTAGATGCTCAACGTGATATCGTGCATGCCTTTTTTGGGAAAGAAGGCGCCAATATTGTATTCCAGGTGGGGGATGATGTTTAGGGTGGCGGGGGTTTGGTAGGGATCGGATCCGTTGTAGGTGGCGTATCGGTTGAAGAGTTGCACCAGCTTAGGGTTGCGAAACTGTTTTTGGTTGGCCCCATTCATGGTACCAAATATGCCCAGCTTACCCATTCTCAAGTAAGAGGCCATTGCCTTGCGGTTGATCCATGTTTTCCAGCGGTGCAGGGATCGGTGCATGAACAAGGGGGCTAGGTGTCGGTACATGTAAGCGGACCTCTCAAGGGACTGCCGTACGTTTATTGCTGGTTCGCCCAGTTTTTCTTCCACTTCCCGAGCAAACATTTCCGGTTCGGCATGGGCCGTTAGCCGAGTGCCATCTTCCCAGAAATACTGACAAAGCACAGGCAATCGCACATACTCGAAATGATCTTTGGGCTCCCTTCCGGAAAGCTGAAAGAGTTCTTCAACCTGTTCGGGTAGGGTAAAGAGTGAAGGCCCGGCATCGAAACGGTAGCCTCCGAGCTGAATTTCGGAGAGTTTCCCACCCGGATAGGCATTGGCTTCAAACACCTCCACGGCATACCCCAGGTTTCTTAGTCTTACGGCAGCTGCCAATCCGGCTATTCCGGATCCGATAATGATGGCTTTTTTGCTCATGGTGATACAACCTCAGCAGTCAGAAAGTGTTTTGGGGCAAATAGGGGACGATCTATTTAGTTAAAGATGATGGTGCGATTGCCGACCACTTGGATCTTGCGGGCCAGGTGGTATTTGATCGCTCTTGAGAGTACTACCTTTTCCACATCTTGGCCCATCTGAACCATCTCTTCTACGGTGTTGTGGTGCCTCACACGGGCCACATCCTGCTCGATGATAGGTCCTGCATCCAGTTCTTCGGTCACATAGTGGGCGGTGGCACCGATGATTTTTACTCCTCGTTTATGCGCAGCGTGGTAGGGCTTAGCACCCACAAATGCCGGTAAGAAGGAATGATGAATGTTGATGATGCGATTGGGGTAGTTGCGGATAAATTCCCCGCTCAGGATCTGCATGTACCTGGCCAGCACCACGAAGTCTACCTGATGTTCCTCCAATAGTTCGAGTTGTTTCTGTTCCTGCTCCTGCTTGTTTTCTTTGGTGATTGGCAGGTGATAAAACGGAATGCCAAATCCCTTCACCACCCGTTTCAAGTCGGTGTGGTTGGAGATGATCAGGGGAATTTCTACCTGAAACTGCCCCGAGTAGTACCTGCTGAGGATATCAAAGAGGCAATGCGATAGCTTGGAAACAAAAATAGCCATCCGTGGCTTTGGGGTATTGAACTCCAGCGAACAATTCATGGAAAACTGCTTTCCGACTTCTTCGTGGAACACTTGGGATATCCGATCTTTTGGTATGGCAAAGCTTTCCAATTCCCATTCGGCCCTCATGAAGAAGTCACCGATCTCTTCGTCTATGTGTTGGTCCACTTCGATGATGTTGCCATTGTATCTGAATAGGAAATCCGATACCGCAGCGACGATTCCCTTGTCGTCTCTGCACTGAATGATCATAATCGCTGTTTGCATGGATTATTCGTTGGATAGGAATATTAGGATAGTAGCGCGGAAATATCCTCGCTGTTAAGGCTTTTGATGAAGCTCTCTTCCGTGTGGATCAGTTCACCCGCCAGGGCCATCTTTCGCTCTTGAAGGGCCATGATTTTTTCCTCCACGGAGTCTTTGGTGATGAATTTGTAGATGATCACCTTGTTTTCCTGCCCGATGCGATGTGCCCGGTCTATTGCCTGCGCTTCCACGGCAGGGTTCCACCAAGGATCCAACAGGAACACGTATTCCGCTTTGGTTAGGTTGAGCCCCACGCCGCCAGCCTTGAGGGAGATGAGAAACACCTTGATATCCTCGTTCTGCTGAAAGGAAGTCACCTGTGCCTGTCGGTCCTTGGTGCTGCCATCCAAATAGGCGTATTGAATATGCGCTTTGTCCAAGACCTCCCGGATAATGGTAAGGTGTTTTACAAATTGGCTAAAAATCAGAACCTTGTGTCCTTCACTGGCCGTGGAAGCGATCATGTGGGTGATGTCCTCCAATTTGCCGGAGTCTCCGATATAGCCTTCGTCGGTCAGCTTAGGATGGTTGGCGATCTGTCGCAGTTGGGTCAGCCCACGAAGCAGGGTAAAGGAATTTCTGGAAAAACCGGGAAGCGATGTTTCGTCCATGATCTTTTCCCGGTAATACTCTTTGGTCTCCTCGTAAATTTTAGCCTGATCTTTCGACATGGTGGAGTACTTGACGTTCACTACCTTTTCCGGAAGGTCTGTGGCTACCTGCGTTTTGAGTCTGCGTAAAATGAACGGCTTGATCATGGCTTGGAGTTTCTGGGTCTTATCCATGTCTCCTTTTTTCTCTATGGGCAGTAGAAACTGTTTTTTGAAGCTGCCTCTCGATCCCAGCAGGCCGGGATTTATAAAGTTTACCTGAGACCAAAGGTCCATGGTGCCGTTTTCCACGGGTGTACCGGTGAGTATCAGTCTGTAATGGCTTTTAAGCTGAATCACAGATTTCGATATAATGCTTTCAGGGTTTTTGATTGCCTGTGATTCATCCAGGATTACGTAGTTGAACAGAAAGCCCTGTAGGATATCGATGTCAATGCGGGTGATGCCGTAAGAGGTAAGCACCAGGTCGTACCGGCTAAACTGCTCCACGTCCTTTACCCGTTGACTCCCTGTGTATACCAGAATCTTGAGTTTAGGGGTAAATTTGCGGGCTTCCAACTCCCAGTTGTATATCAGGGAGGTGGGCATCACAAGCAGGGAGGTAGAGCCTTCGGAAAATTCCTTTTGGTGGGCCAGTAGGGCTAGGGTCTGTACCGTCTTGCCCAGACCCATGTCGTCGGCCAGGCAGCCACCAAACTGGTATTCGTTCAGGAAGCGAAGCCAGTTGTACCCTGCTTTCTGGTAGGGTCTCAGCTTGCCTTTGAAATACCGTGAAAGTTCGTAGTCTTCAAACTCGGTGAAATCTTTGAGTCTGGCCAGTCGTTCGCCCAGTGACAGTTTCACCAAGTTGGATTTTTGAAGCTCCTGGGCCAAGGCTATGTGATGTTTTTTTAGTTTCAGATTGCCAGCATTGGCTTCCTCTTCTTCCATGAAGGAAAAAATCTCCCCGTAATTAGCAAACCAAGATTTGGGGATAATGGCGATTTCCTTATTGGGCAGTTCGATCTCCGTGCGCCCATTGAGCAGCATTTTCCGGAATTTCTTAAACGGGATCTCGTAGTCGCCAAAAGTGACCATGGCTTCTACGTCAAACCAATCTATTTTTTCTGAAATACGAATGGAGATGTTGGTTTTGCCGATAAAGTAGCGCTTATTCTTATCTGTATTGGACTGTATCAGGGTGATGCCCAGTTCGTCCATGGATTCTTTATGAACGAGCACCCATTCGTAAGCCACCCGTTTGGACATCGCGATCTTTCCGTTGCGGAACGACAGGCCCCGGCTTTTGAAAAATTCACAGATGTCTGCTTCCACTACTAGGTTCCGAATGATCTTGTGAAAGGTGTATTCATCGCCCTGTTTTTCCAAGGCTACGTTGGTCGTGGTCAGCTGATCTGCCCGGTAGGAATTTGACCCATATTGAAAACGCAGGTCAAAAACCAGCTTCTCTTCGTCTTCCACCTCGATTTTCTTTCCAAACAGATCGGTGGTTGGGCTTCCAGGTAGGTCGCTAAGTATCAGTTGCGGATCCGGTTTGGATCGGTCAACCTTAATATCGAAACCCTTTGCAAATACATCAAACGAGGCTACCAGCTGGGTGACGAACTTGCGGTAGTAGTCCTCCTCCATCTTTCGGGGGATTACGATAAATTTCTTATTCAGGAAAGGGGCTAGCTTCTTTCCATCCACGTTTTTCTCAAAGCTGTAGAGTTTGCCATTTACCACCAGCCACGCAGGTTCCTTGCAGATGAGGAAGCCACCACGGTATTGCCAGTCCAGCTTTTCATCGCCGTATTTCAGCGTGGGAAAGTAGTGTGTGTTTTCTTCGTTTCGGCGAAAGTGGAATAGGACCGTGGCTTTTTCAGGGAGGATTTCAATCTCCTTCCACGCGGGGTTTCCATCGCTACCGGTTTCAAAAAGCCGTTTACCTCCCAGAAGGTTTAGGATCTTCGCCCGGGTGATTTCCAGTCGATTTTCAATGAGTTTTTGGGTTTCTTTGCTATAGGCGCTCTGCGGTTGCTCTTCGTAAATCTTACGCAGGAAATCTTTGGGTTTGACGTTTTTGCTATTGAATTTTTTGACTATGGCTTCCTGCTGCATGCTGTCCATCAGGCGGATGAGTTCGTAATCTGCCTCGTCCAGTTCATTGGCAAATTCCGCTGCATTTTGATAGGAAATGTTCTGGTAGGCAAACGAAAGCCGCCCCTTTTCATCCAACTGTACCGCATAGGATTCAAACAGAATTCCCAGGAATTCGTGGTTGAAGAGGGCGTAAATAATCTTGAACGGCTTTTCAGCAGAAACTTTCATGATAATGTGCTATTACGGTCAGAATCTGAAAAAATCACGGATTCTCGAAATTAACCAGTTTGCAAATTACATAATAAATTAAACATTCCTCCATGCCGGGGGTATTATTTGGCACTAGAGGTGGTCCACTGTGCGGACCTTAGAGGCGATCAGTGCCGGCCTGTAGGAGGCCAAAAAGGTAATGATGATCACGCTCAGGCTGGTAAACAAAAAATCGCTGAGCTGCATCTTTACGGGGTAGCTGTCTACGACAGAGGAGGTGACGCCAAGGGACACGATACCAAAGGTGTCCTGTAGCCAGCAGACCACAAAACCCACCACCAGCCCGATCAGCGCACCGGACAGAGCGATGATAGCGCCTTCTTTTATATAAATGGTTTTGATCAATTTACGGGTAGCCCCCATCGCAAAGAGGACCGCAATGTCTTTCTTCTTTTCGATGGCCAACATACTAAGGGAAAAGAAAATATTGAACGAGGCCACGGCTAGGATAAAAGTGAGGGTAATAAATACAAAGAGTTTTTCCAATCGGATGGTCATGAGCAAACTAGCGTGCTGCTCGTCGGTGTCTTTGACAGTAAACTCCTCGCCAAGCTGGGTGCGGAGCGTACGCTTTACTTTCTTGATATCGTAGCCGGGACTCACCTTGAGCTCCAGGGCCGTCCGCTTGTCGCCGTAGTTCATCAGGCGCCGAGCAAAGTCCAGAGGCACGATGATGTATTCGTCGTCAAACTGTTTTTCAATGCTGAAAATTCCCACAGGGCGCAGCATTTCCCGGTTATACATGCTGCTAGGGTCGATGCTGCCTGCGCGCGGCGCTTTGGGGTAATAGGCCTGCAAGAGGTCAAATTCGTTTTCCAAGTCGATCAATAGGTAGTAGGAAACGCCTCTTCCTACCAGCGCAAAAGGCTTGGTATCCGTTCCGAGGGACATTTCTCCGGCAAATAGGCCTTTTTCAAATCTCCCTTGCTCGAGGAAATTGTCCGATACGCCCTTGATGGTGGCTACCAGTTGGTTTTCGCCGAAGCGGAACAGCGCATTGTCTTCAATCACCTCGGTGAGCACTTCCACGCCCGGCGTTTGGCGGATGCTTTCCAGCCATTCCTCGGTTACCTCAAAGGACTTACCCCTGCTGGCTTCGACTTTTAACTCCGCGTCAAAGGACGCATACAGGCTTTTGATGAGATCCTCCAGCCCGTTGAACACCGATAGCACGATGACCAACGCCATGGTGCCCACGGCGACTCCTATCATGGAGATCCGGGAGAGTACCGTGATGAAGTTCCGTTTCTTTTTACTCCGGAAGTACCTGGCCGCTATGAAGAAGGAGAGATTCAAATGCTTTGTACAATAAGACCTTGGTTATGCTTCTTCTTCTTCCTCATCGTCCTCGTCCTCGTCCGAGGCCTCGGGGATGTCCAGTTTGGAAATCACCCCATCCATATGTTGGGCGTAGGCTGCGGATTCATCCAAGAAAAAAGCAATCTCTGGCGTGATGCGGACAGACTTACCGATCCGCTTTCCCAAACCACCCCGGATCGATTTTTTTGCCGAATTGATCTTGTCAAAAAGCACTTGGTTGTCGGCATTGAGAAAGCTCAGGTACACCTTGGCTACGCTCAAATCAGGGCTCATCTGTACCCTGGTCACCGTCACCATGGCGTTTCCGATCAGGGACCGGGATTCCCGCTGAAAAATATCCCCCAGCTCTTTTTGGATAAGTTTTGAGTACTTCAACTGTCTTTTGCTTTCCATGATAATAAAGTTAGGACAAATTTAGTGAATTATATCCTTAACGCTTAATTTCGTATCCTTCAAATCAACCATACGGTTCCCTTGCTGCAATTTTTCAAATTAAATGATCCATTTAGGCTGGTTGGAATCCTGCTGTTCCTAGGGCTTTTTAGGGTGCCTTACTACCTGATCGGTATGCCCCTGATCCAACCTGAAATGGTATGGCTGATTATTGGAGAGCGCATCGCAGATGGGTTCCCGATGTATGGAGGGATCATGGATGATACAGGTCCTTTTTCCGCCCTTACCTACGGGCTGCTGCATGTGCTTTTTGGCAGGTCTCCCGCTGCGCACCACCTGTTAGCAGCCATGGTGATCTTCTTTCAGGTATTGTACCTCAATGTTCTCTTTATCCGTTTCAAAACCTACAAGGAGAACACTTACCTGCCGGCAATTGTTATGCTGTTGTTTTTTCATTTGTCTTATGATTTCCTGATTCTTTCCCCCAGCCTGCTGGGCAATACGTTTATCTTGTTGGCTTTTGGGCAGTTGTTTTCACAGACCGCGGTGAATAAGAATTCCACGGAGTCTATCCTGTTGCTGGGCCTGTTTGGCGGGATCGCCCTGTGCTTTCACTTTCCCTTGGTGGTATTTCTGCCTCTGATGGTGCTGTTTGGTATCGTCATCGGGGGATTTAACTTTCAGCAACTGCTTTTATCCGTTACAGCTTACCTCTTACCTTTTGCGCTGGTGGCGGTGTATTTTTTCTGGATTGATGGGTTGGAGGAGTTTTTTGTCGAATTTGTACTGGCCTCGCGCAAAATCGACGGGCTGGTTCATACCAGCTTAGGTGAATTGGCTTTTGTTTTTTTTCTGCCCCTGCTGCTTTCTACGTTGGGTTTCTTTGCTATCCTGCTGGTCAAAAAACTCTACATCAACCAGCAAAAGCAAAATCAGTTGATGATCTTGTACCTGGTATGCGCCTCCTTCACCGTTTTCTTGGCCAATCGTACGATTGGATACCAATTCTTGGGGCTCATACCGGTATTTACCTTCTATACCGTTCATTATTTGGTGTCTATTCGTAAGCCCTTTCTACAATCGATGCTTTTTTATGTGCTGTTTTTGGGTACGCCGTTTATAGGAATTAGCTGGTTGTTTTACAAACAAAACGACCCGACTTTCTACGAATATGCCGTCAAGGACGGGCCAGCATACGAATTCACCCAAGGGGCGTCCGTGCTGGTATTGGGTAGGGATCTGGGGTATTACCGTCATGCTTCCTTGGCCACTCCCTATCTGAACTTTGCCATGGCCAAGCCCTACCTTTCTGACAGGGGAAGCTTTGAAAGCATGGCGAAGATCAACCGCTTTTTTATAGAGGAAAGGCCCGAATGGGTAATCGATGAAGAGGGGATCTTTGGCGAATTACTGCCTTATTTCCCTCAAATTAAAGCGCTCTATGAACTGGATGGGGAACTTCGGTACCGGTTAAAAAAATAAAGAGGCCGTTTCAGGAAGCGGCCTCTCGTAGGATGTTTATTCGATAGCTTGCAGCGTTAACAGGGGATCTTATTCACCCGGGTGGCATGCCGCCCTCCTTCAAAGTCCGTCGTCAGGAAAATTTCTACCATTCGGACGACCAGATCAAATGCTACAAATCGAGCCGGGATGGAGATGAGATTGGCGTCGTTGTGCTGACGGGACAGGGCGGCCAAGTCTTCGTTCCAACAAATGGCCGCTCGAATCCCTTGGTGTTTGTTTGCGGTGATCGCTACGCCGTTTCCGCTGCCGCAGATGATGATGCCGCGTTGGTGCTGTCCAGCCTCTATGCTGTTGCAAAGCGGGTGAATATAGTCGGGATAGTCCACCGAAGCATCGGAACTGGGTCCAAAATCCCGAAGCTGGTACCCTTTTTTTTCGAGGACTTCAATGAGTCGCTGCTTGTATTCAAATCCGGCATGATCGCCGCCTATGGCTATGATTTCAGACATGATGGAAGTTAATAATCGTTTTTCAGTTCTTCTTCCCGCTGCTGACGCTCCAGTCGCTTGGCGATAAATATGCCCGCCTCATACAGTACCAATATGGGCATCGCAATCAGAATCTGACTAATGACGTCCGGTGGAGTGATCAAGGCAGATACCACAAGGATACCTACGATAGCATGCCTGCGGTAGGTTTTGAGTAGAACAGAGCTCACCAAGCCTGCCTTGGTCAGAAAGTAAATTACGATCGGCAATTGGAACATCACCGCCGACGCCAGCACCAACATGGCTAGGGTTGAAATATACGAGGTGATGTCAAACTCGTTGGCAATGGATGGATCCAGTTGGTAGTTCGATAGGAAATTGATAGAAAGTGGGGCGAGGATAAAGTACCCAAAAGCAGCGCCCATGAAAAACAGCAAGCTTACGAAGAACACGGCTCCACGGGCGGCATTTCGTTCTTTGTCGTAGAGACCCGGAGAGATAAACCTCCACACTTCCCAAAATACATAGGGAAAAGCTACAATAAGCCCCACTATCAGACTGGAGGTGATGTGCATCGAAAACTGCCCGGTCATCTGCCGGCTCTGAATGATAAAGGGCAGCTCCTGTATGCACAGGGCTGGTATGGACAATGCGTCAGAGATTTGGCATAGTACCCGGTAAGTGATGAAGTCAATCTTGGATGGACCTAAGATGACTATCCCAAACACAAAACTTTTGGATAGAAATGCGGCCACCATAAAGATAAGGATGGCCGAAATAGACCGAAGCAGGTGCCAGCGAAGCTGCTCCAGGTGGTCCAAGAAGGACATGCCCTCTTCTTCCTCGTCGTCTTTGTATTGATCCAGTGCCACGTGCGCTCGTTAGTCGTTTAGTACAAGGGAAATTGAACCATCCACTCGTTCACTTGCTGCTTGATATCGGCAAGGAGTGACTCGTCCTGATGGTTGGAAAGGGCTCTATCGATCAGATCCACAATCTTACGCATATCGTCTTCTTTCAATCCTCGGGTGGTAACGGCAGCCGTGCCGATGCGCATGCCGGAGGTGACGAATGGGGAACGGGTATCGAAGGGCACCATGTTTTTATTGATGGTGATGTCTACTTTGCCGAGCGTCTCTTCAGCCAGTTTGCCGGTCAGGTCTTTGTTTCGCAGATCGATCAGCATGAGGTGGTTGTCCGTGCCTCCAGAGATGATTTCATAGCCTTTGGCCACGAAGGATTCCGCCATCACGGCAGCATTTTTCTTCACCTGTAGGATGTAGTGCATGTACTCGTCCGAAAGGGCTTCCTGAAAGGCCACCGCTTTGGCAGCAATGATGTGCTCCAGCGGTCCACCTTGGGTTCCGGGGAATACACCGGAGTCCAATAGGGAAGACATCTTTCGCAGTTCGCCTTTCGGCGTAGTAAGTCCAAAAGGGTTGTCGAAATCTTCCCGCATCAATATAAGACCACCACGAGGACCTCGTAGTGTCTTGTGCGTGGTAGTAGTTACAATATGGCAATAATCGAGCGGGTCGTTTAACAAGCCCTTGGCTATAAGTCCGGAGGGGTGCGAAATATCCGCCAAAAGGATAGCACCCACTTCGTCGGCAATTTCACGAAGGCGCTCGTAGTCCCAGTCCCTGCTGTAGGCTGAGGCGCCACATATTAATAGTTTGGGTTTTACCTCACGGGCTTTTGCAGCCACTTTGTCGTAGTCAATCAGGCCGGTTTCCTGCTCCACCCCGTAGAAATTAGGCTGGTATAGTTTGCCAGAAAAGTTTACCGGTGACCCGTGGGTGAGGTGTCCGCCATGCGAAAGGTCAAAGCCAAGTATGGCATCTCCCGCCTGTAGGCAGGCCAAAAAAACCGCCGCATTGGCCTGAGCTCCGGAGTGCGGCTGCACATTGGCCCAAGTAGCTCCAAAAAGTTCCTTGGCACGGTCAATGGCAAGCTGCTCGATTTCGTCTACCACCTCACAACCTCCGTAGTATCGTTTATTGGGAAGACCTTCTGCATATTTGTTGGTCAACACACTGCCCGCAGCCTCCATGACCTGTTTGCTGGTAAAGTTTTCGGAGGCGATCAGTTCGATTCCCCGCCGTTGTCTGTCTTCTTCTTTTGCAATTAGGTCAAATATTACCTGATCTCTTTCCATTTGGATGTACGCTAATTTGTATCTTTGGTGCCCTAACCATCGATGGCATGCCTGGCAGTCGGTCTCAGCCGCCCCAAACATAAGGCTTATTTTTGGATGGGCAAAATTAGTCCGAATCGCTGTATATTCCAATCGAATAGGGGATTTGATGGGCAGGGATCCCGTATATTTTTAAATATGTGTATCTTTGGATATCTACAACCGATTATGAAAAAAATACTGATAAGTACCGGAGGGGGTGATTGCCCCGGTCTGAATGCAGTCATCCGGGGAATTTATAAGCGTGCCAAACAGGAAAAGGGCTGGGAGGTATATGGCAGTATCGAGGCACTCAGCGGAATCATGCGCGACCCCCCTGAGGTCGTCAAACTGACCCGGTCTAAGACAGCCGGTATTCACGTTCGGGGAGGTACCATCCTAAAGACCACCAATAAGGGAAATCCCTTGATGTATCCCGTTAAAGACGAACAGGGTCAGATCATTTTTCACGACATCACCGACCGGGTAGCCGCCCGGATCCGCGAGCTGGGTTTTGACGCGGTGATCAATATAGGGGGTGACGGCTCCCAAAAGATATCCGAAGCCTTGCACCGCCACGGCATCCCGATTATCGGCGTGCCGAAGACCATCGATAACGACCTGCGGGGTACCGACATGACCTTCGGGTTCCAGACTGCCGTGCAGATTGCCACCGACAGTTTTGATAAGCTGGTAACCACGGCGGAAAGCCACCACCGGGTCATGATTATGGAGGTCATGGGAAGGGATGCCGGCTGGATTGCGCTGCATACCGCCATCGCCGGCGGCGCCGAAATTTGCCTTATTCCGGAAATCCCCTACGATGTTCATAAGGTTTTAAAGCGGATCAGTGACCGCTATGAAAAAGGCCGTGGCTTTATCAACATCGTCATCGCAGAAGGAGCCAAAGCCAAAGATGGTACCCTTACTTTCTCGGCAGGAGAAGAAGGCTCCGAGCACGTGCGGCTAGGTGGGGTGGCCTTTGAGTTGGCACGTCAATTAAAAGCCATTGGCTGCAAGCAGGAGATTCGGGAGACGGTCCTGGGCCATGTACAGCGTGGAGGCACTCCGGTGGCTTTTGACCGGGTATTGGCCACCTTGTTTGGGGTCAAGGCGTTTGAGTTGGTCCTTGAAGGAGCCTTTGGCAGGATGGTTTCGTTTCAAAACAACACCATTGTCTCTGTGGAGCTGGCAGAAGCCACCCAAAGCTACAACCACGTGGATCCGGAAGGGTTTCTGGTCCGGGCGGCCAAGGGAATGGGTGTCTCTTTTGGAGATTGATCCAATGGCAAAGCCCTGGTTACTCCGAAAGGCTTTCATCAAAGGGTCGCTTGGATGGCGCTGGTCTAGCAGGTAGGAAATTTTTATTCTTGACTGGCAGCGTTGTAGGTGAATCTTGCAAAAAAAAAGGGGGGCTGACTCGTGATGAGCAGCCCCCTTTTTCGATATATAAGAGAGTAAAAAAATGCTTACCAACTTCTGGCGCCGCCAGGTCGCATGCCTCCACCTCCACCAGGTCGCATTCCGGGGCCAAATCCTCCTTGGCCAGGTGCTTCCTCGGCTTTCTTGAAGTTGCCGATGATGTAAGTGAAGCTAAGCATGCCGTATCGGGTCAGGACATTTGAGAAAACGTCTGTGATGGCCACATCGGATACGGTTCGCGAGATGGCGTTGTTTTGGCTCAGTACATCGAACACAAACAGCTTCAGCTCGGCTTTGTTGTTTTTCATAAACCGGTAGCCGGCCTCTATGTTCCAAAGCCATACCGACTGGTCCAACCCTTCGGAGAGACCCCTATACAGCATGTTGTTGGCACTGTTGGCGATGAACAACTTGCCGTCGTTGGGGGAATAGTAAAACCGTAGGTTGCTGCTTTGGATGTAGTAGTTGTTATCCAGGTTGCTTTGCAGGCTGCTGTTTACCACGGTGTAGGTACCGTTGGTTGACAGTGTGAAGTCGACGTCTTTGCTGATGTTGCTGGCCAGGGTCACGCCACCACGGAAGTCGAAGTTTTCGTTTACATTCATCTGTCCGTTGATGATGCCGGGGGTGCGTCCGTAGCTCAAGCCTGGGTTGAAATTAACCTTGGTTTTCAGCTTGGGGATGCTGGTCCCATAGTTCACGAAAAAGCGGGTCATCCACTGTCCGTTTAGGTTTACAGGCCGGGTAATCTGTCCACCGCTCCGAAGCAGGACCTCGTTGTTGATCAAGGTGTCTTGGGTCGCTACGAAGGTGTTTGTGCCCACGAAGTTGTCGGTGATGGAGGCAAACAGGAACATAAAGAGGGTTTTGTTTTTCTCCATATCCACCTTCGACATGTTCAGAAAAAAGGTGTTGTTGAAGGCCTGTGCCAACTCGGGGTTACCCACTGTTAGGTTAAGTGGGTTGTTGTTGTTGATGACATTTTGAAGTTGGTTTACGCTGGGTTCCTGTGTTCGAGTGCGGTACCTGAACCGGTAACTGATGCCTTTTTCGGTTCGGTAATTGATCACGGCAGTAGGCAGGAAGTTGCGGAAATCCCGGTACACATTGCCCTCTTGGGGGAAAACGATGTCGTTGTCCAACACAGCGTATTGGTAGTCCATACTGACGTTGGCATTGAAGCCCTTGTGGCTATACATGTATCCCAAACCTGCCCGCTGGGTAAAGAAGCGATTGTCAAATTCGTTGCTCAGTGCGGTGTCCAACACCATGATGCCTTGCTCGTTGGCGAGCTGGAAGGTTTTTTGGTCCGCGGCGCTCTTGTTGTTTCCGAAGGAATACCGGGCAGTAGCTACCGATCGCTCGGAGATGGGTTCGGTATAGGTCAGGTTGATGTTGTAATTGAATCCGTCGGATAGAGCGGTTGTTTCTTGGATGAGCGTGTCTTGCGTAGAACGTACATAGTCCCTGTTTGCAGCGATTAGATCCGTGAGTTGGTCGCGCTTGTTGAGAGCAGTAAACACGTCGGTAGAGAGCGTTCTTCCCTTTTTCTCAAATTTATACCGGTAGGTTAGGGAGTTGGACAGGTTATACCCCTGGGTTTCGTTTTCGGTAGTCGTTCTGGTGGCACTCAGCGGGTCCAGTGCGCTATTCAGGTTTAACCCGTCCAAGTCACTGTAGCGGCTGTTGTTTTGAAAACTAAGCGAGGGACGGAGGATCAGGGCATTTTTATCGTTGATGTCGTATTCGATCATACCGTTCATCCGGTGGTTTCGGTTGTTGATCGAGGAAAGTTGGTTTTCCTGATAGAACTGTCGCTGCTGTTCGCTCAGGATAGTCTCGCGGTTGGTGATATCCAGCACCGCATTGTCTGTGTCGTTATAGAAGTAGCTGCCGGTAAAGTTTATTTTTTCGCCCCATTTGTCGCTGTAATTTAGCCCCAGGGAGTTTGTAGTCACGATACCGTTGTTTTGCGCTACGGCAAAGTTGCCGCCTCCGCCTCCGGGACCACCACCGCCACCGCCGGGTCTTCCACCGCCTCCACCTCGTCGGCCACCGCCGCCCATGGCACCGCTGGTGACACCCAGTAGGTCGTCAGAGGAGAAGTTTTGTTGGTTGACGTTGTTGAATAGCCCGATGATCGAGAATCGTTTGGCGCCTTTGAAAAAATTGATATTGCCACCAAGGGAATACCGGTCATCGGAACCATACCCGGCGTAAACACGGCCAAAGTGGCTATTGCGCATATTGCCTTTGGTGATAATATTGATCGTTTTAGCGTAGTTGCCGTCATCCAGTCCGGTGAGGCGGGACTGGTCGGAGCGCTGATCGAGTACCTGCACACTCTCGATCATGTCTGCGGGAAGGTTGCGCAGGGCAATGGAGGGGTCGTTGCCGAAAAACTCCCGGCCATCTACCAGGATGCGTTGTACCTGTTCGCCTTGTGCCTGCACCTGCCCGTTTTCGATCGTCACGCCTGGCAGTTTTCCAATGAGGTCTTCCGCCATGGCATTTTCGCGGGTTTTGAATGCATTGGCATTAAACACGGCGGTATCGCCTCTCATTTCGCCCACTGCGGCCTCCCCTTGGATCACCACCTCTCCCAGCAGCTTGCTATCCTCGCTGATGGCAATTACCCCCAAGTCTAGGGGAACACCCCTGCTCATATTACGGGTTACTTTTTCATAGCCCACGTAGGTGATTTCCAGCTTGAAGGATTGCATGCGGGGGTAGGCTATCTCAAATTTGCCGTCCATGCCGGTTACCGTGTTGCTCACCAGGGTGTCTCCCATGGTTTTGATCAGGATATTGGCTCCGATCAGTGGATCTTTTGTGGTACCCTCTACCACCTGCCCACGGATCATGGGCGTATCGCCTCCGGGGGCTCTTCGCTGCTGGGCTTCAAGAATCTGTAGACCAAAAAGGAATACGAAAAGTGTAGATAATGTAAATATTTTCATGTGTCTATAATTGTTTTTCAGCGGTCACATGGAATCTCGCATGGTCAATAGTCATTCTGTTGTTTGATGCCTACTTCATGCTCGATTTCATTTCTGATGTCTTGTTTGTCCCAGTTAGACACCGCTAGCCCGATGAAAGTTTAACGAGCCTTTTCAGAAAGGGTGTAGATTGTTTTAAATGGGTAAAAATCCCATTGGAAGGTTAAAAAAAGGGTTGGAAAAAATAAAAGGCAAAAAAAATCGGTCCAGGGTTAATTGGACCGATCCATTAGTTCTTGGTAACTGATGCCCATGTGGCTGGTGTCGTATACGGCCTCCCCGTTTTTTATCAGGATCACCTGTGGCGAGGCATGGGGTACGTCAAATCTGCTGGCGATGGCGTCGGAGATGCCCCGGTAAGCAATTAGGTCCAAATAGTAGGGAGCTACCTTTTGGCTGTCCTCTTCCTTCCAGCTACGTGTGATGCGGCTCCAGGCCATACTGCTGATCGAACAGCGCGTAGAATGTTTGAAAACCACCACCGGCCGCGTTTTGCTCTCTTCGATCAACTGATCGATTTGGGATAGTTCTTCCAGTTTTTTCCAACTCATGAGGACAATGTGTTTTGGGCCATTACAGCCTGCTGATACGATAGCTACAACTGAATGGAAGGTGATTTGAGTTCACCAGCGGAAAAAAAATTATACCCTTACGCTTTTCCGTGTTAACTTCGTTATAGTTTTGGCCCATGACGATCCACGGATAGGTCGGGGCCACCCGGTGTTTTTTGACACTGACCTCCCGATAACCCACCTTGATTTATGCGTTTTAGACAACTTTCAACCTATATTTTCCCGGGTATTCTCATCGTGGCCCTGTTGGGCTGCCGAAAGATTGACCCAGCCAAGCCTACCTATGTAGGAGAGCGGCAGCCCCTCCCCAAGGCGGTTTCCGAAATCAATCTCCGCCTGGCCCTGCCACTTTCCCTGTTTGAAAGCAAATTGAATGAGCAGTTGGGCGAAAGCCTTTTTTCCGAAAAAGGCATTGACCTCGGCAATGGGCTATTTTCCGATGTGACCGTGCTCAAGACGGGCCTGCTGCGGCTGTCAGCCACCGAATCGGGTAAGCTGCGGGTTACCCTTCCGGTTTTTTTGGATGGCAAAGTGAGCTTGGAGAAGCGCATTTTTGGGCAGGTAGTATCGGCGGGGGTGCCCTTTAAGGAATCCCTTACGCCACAGGTCAGTTTTCGTCCGCATTTGGGTGAAAACTGGGAGGTGGAGATCAACGAATTGGAAGTAGAAAGTTGGGGCAGATCCCTGCGTTATGACCTGTTGGGCTATTCGCTGGACCTGGAGCCGATCATGAAGCAGCAGCTTGGAAACATGCTGGAACGGAAGCTAGCCTCCAACCTGCTCGCCAGCCTAGACTTGCGGCGCATAGCAGAGCAAGCGTGGGAAGCTTATAGCGAGCCCATCGCCCTGCAAAGTAAGGGATTGTCGCTTTTTTTGACCGCGGTACCCGAGCGGGTGATGATCCGCGAGCAGTTTACCGAGGACCAGCAGCTGCTACTACATTTGGGTATAGACGGCGAAGTGTTCAGTCAGTTGAACCCACCGGCAGCACGTCCCAAGAGCCCACTGCCCAGGGTGTATCCCAACGACCGGGAGGAGAGCAGGGCAGTCATCACGCTCCCCTTGGCACTTTCCTACGCGTGGATGGATCAGTACCTTCAGGAGGAAATGGTGGGCAATGCCTTTCGGGTCGACAACCGGACGACGCTTATTCCGCATTCCTTTGCGACGCAGGCTTACGGTGACCGCGCGCTGGTTAGGATGGAGTTTACCGCAAAACGCACCCGGAAGAAGGATGTGAAAGGGGAGCTTTACTTGGTGGGGATGCCCGTGTATGACGAGGAAAAGCAGGCGGTCGTTTTTGAGGAAGTGGATTTTGATCTAAAAACCCAGCATTTTCTTACCAACAGCGCCAATTGGCTCAAGGGAGGCAAGATCCGTTCGGCGATCGAAAAGCAGGCGGTTTTTCCCATCGGAGATTACCTGGCGGAAGCAAGAAGGGAGCTCCGGGAGTTGGGCAGCTGGCAGACGGGCTTTGCAGATTTTTCGCTGGTAAGCCCCGAGCTGGAAGTGCAGGGCATCTACGTGACCGAAGAGGGCATTCAGGTTTACGTGCGGTCCATGGGAGATATCTCGGTGCGCATGAAGTAGTATCGGTTATCCTAGGGTGTAAGGGGGTTCCTGGCGTACTATTCAGCATGGCAGATGCCTCTGGATAGGTAGGTTAACGTATAATAGCTGTCTAGTTACAAGCTATGTGTAGTTGGGGCGGGCGGCTCCGGAGATATCCAAATCTAAAGCCCGTAAATCCATCCGCTGTCATATATGGCCTACGGGATTGGGGTATCGGGTGTGTATTAATCGGTGCCGGATACAGTAGGTTTTTGGTAAGATGGGATAAAAATGTATTTGCAATTCAAACCGGCTTCTCAATCCCGAAGGGATGAAAGGGTTATAGCCATCAAGAATCCAAGCTGTGGCAAACCCCGCAGGGGTGACATTGTTGACCGAGCGGGTTGCCGATTTCTTTGGTGTAAGTTTTGATTGCTGCCAAGCAGGGAATTTCCCCATCCAAGCTAATAGCGATGACTTCTCTACTGGGGCAAAAGGGGATCCTTCAATAGGGCAATCATCCTCTAAAATTCCCTTTTATTGCCATCAATAGTACATGAGATATATTACAAAAGGGCACTTTTTATTATCTTGTAGGATGGCAAAGCGATTCCACAACCTTCACGACCTCTTTGTTAGGGAGTCATTCTCCGATTCGGAAAGGGCTGTGGCATTCTTTGAGCGTTGTATATGCATTGAATGTTTCCGAAATTACCGAGGCCCAGTTAGGCGAGACAATACGATCAATTCCCGAACCTCTAAAAGAAAAAATCATGACAACCTACACCATGCTTATTGAAAAAGGCAAATCGGAGGGCAAGATTGAAGGAGAACAGATTGGAATTCAGAAGGGCAAGCTTGAGGAGAAAACCGAGGTTATCGTCAGCCTTTTTGATGAGGGGTTTGACGTGCCCAAAATTGCCAAAATCGTTAAATTGCAGGAGGAGGAAGTCGTCAGAATCCTCACTGAAAAGGGAAGGGTGAAATAAGAATACTCCTTAAGTTACGTATTTTGTTGCATGGTGCAGATGCAGTTTCAACCTACCCAATTGGCGCATATTAAATCCAAATTCCGTCCGTTAGCATATATATCACCCTTTCGGGGTTTTTTATCTTCGTATTTCCGGTGTTCTATAATACTGCCATCCCTTCGGGATTGGGGGACTGGGAGTATTTTAATCGGTGCCTTTATTAGGAGATTTTGGTAACACCGAATAATCATGCCATCCAAGATTAAATAGGTTATAAATCCCAAAGGGATGAAAGGGTTATAGCCATCAAGAATCCAAGCTGTGGCAAACCCCGCAGGGGTGGCATTTTTGACCGAGCGGGTTGCCGATTTCTTTGGTGTGGGTCTTGCGTAGGAGGAAGTACAACAAATCAAAGCAGTGCAGTTTCCCATGCGCCCCTGTTTTGGTCCTCGCTATGGTGGGAGCTGTATAGGGAGCATGGGAGGGATGGCGTGGAATCGACACTTGCTTGGTTGGGGGAGCAGGCTGCTCCCGGTCGGGCGAAAGATTGGTACGGTTATTTGGATGACTCCAATTAGCGCATACCGCTCAGTAAATGCCGGTAGGTACACCCCCTTGCCTACTGTGTTACGCTGTTACTCGGTAATCAAAATCAAGCATTAACTGGATGTAATATAGCTTAACTGCGATTAATTGTAATATAAATTAAAAATAACTTACTGATTACTTGTATAATTGGGTTTTTTTTTCTCACTTTCGATACCATACAATCAATTTTCACATTAAACCCAAAAATAGTATGGAAAAATTAGTCAATCAATCCAAAAGATGGATGGCTGTCCTAGGAGCAGTTGCGTTTTTGATGGTGGCCGGATGGCAGGTAGGCATTAGTGGCACCGAAGCGGTGTTTGCGGAGACAGAAGTGGCGTTGGAGAATGCGGTGGCGAATTCTGATGGCGGTGGACCCAATTCATATTGCTCGGTATCTTCAAACCCGGCAAATAACGAGGGCGGATGCCGCGAAAACCCATATGGAGGGGATGTGTGCGTGAAGTATAGTCATGGGCCCGCTTGCAGCGGGACAAGAAACTAAAAAAGTGCCATCTTTTAGTTGTCTTTTGGTCTCAAATGACTGTGGTATGTCTAAAGTTACTTTTAGAGCGCTAAGGTGAAAATATATTGGAACTTGAAGACAACTCTTTTTAAATTTCAGTGGGTTGATGTTTCGGCTCTATAATTTTATCCAAAGATGAAGAATTTTAGGCTCTTTTGTTTATTGATGCTGGTTGGTTTTACCTGCACCGAGAAGAAACCATTTAACGCCTATTTTCAGAAGGAAAATGCTTCGGTGTACAACAAGGCCATGGAACTGGTATCCCTGGAGATACTGGAATTTCCCCTGGATTCCAACCTTCGGTTTTCTACCTACTCCATTGGTGTATCCACCGTCGAGGGCAGGGAATACTTGAGTTTTCTGGATGCCGACCTTATGACGCTTATGATATTTGACTATACGGATACCCATAAGTTACATAAAGTCCAATTCGAATATGAAGGACCAAACGGGGTGGGAAATTTGGCAACCTCTGGACATTACCTTCATTCGTTTGACTCCATCTACCTATTCCATCACTGGTCTGGGGTTTTATTACATGCGACGGATTCGGGGGAAATCATTAATCGGTATCCACTTACAGACTACGGGAATACTCCAAAACTTCCGATGCCCTTCCCAAATACTGGCGCCCCTATGCTATATTCACAGGGAAAATTATTAATCCCCTGCACAATTACGCTGTATCAGAATGATTACCGGGACTATCCAAGCGCATTAAGCGTGGATTTGGCAACGAAGAAGGTAAATTACCTCAGTGTGTTCCCAGATTTATATAGCGAGGCATATTGGGGCAACAAATTCAAATACGAGCCAGCTATGGCCTATAATCCTACTACCGAGGAATTGGTCCTGAGCTACCCTGTGGATCATTTCCTGCAAAGCGTCAATCTTCGTACTGGGGAGGTGAGCCGGCACTTTGTAGGTTCTGAGCACTTTGAGGCAATCCCTCCTTTCAAGCAAGACATCTCCCACCATCTCAAGAGGGTAAAGGGTAGCCGGGATCTAGAAGAAGATGACCACGGCTCATCTACCTCCGATTACAGGGGAATATATTATGACCAGCATAATAACCTCTATTACCGGGTGGCGCTAATTAGGCCTTCTTTGGAAAGGTTATCCGTCTCAAGGGTGCCGGACTTTTCGATTATAATTCTCAATGAGCGCTTCGAGAAGTTGGGAGAGCGTTTATTTTCCTCAAAAGTCTACGATCCGTCGAAGGTTTTTCTATCTTCCACCGGTATCAACCTGTTCCGCAGGGATAAACACAATCAAGACGAAAACAAAATAGCTATTGAGGTATTTGAGCCGGTTATGGTCGGGGATATATAGGCCGCCGGTTTATACAGGGGTGCCTAAAAATTTTCGGGGTGCGGATGGATGTGCGGTCCGACGGGCGCTCATACGGGCAGTAGTTGGCGGACCGTCTCCCTTCGTAGGATCATCATTATCCAGTAATCATACATGTTGCTTTGACCAACCATCCATGAGAACAATTACCCTAAGTATTCATTTTTTAGTACTTTGTGTAGTTACGGCCTGTATTCCCCAAGCTGAGAGGATGATACTCCCCGATGAGCTTGAGGTGGTAAACCAGCAATCGGAAATGGACAGTGTCTGTATGACCTGTACCCACCAGGTTGTCGTATTTTACGATTTTGATCAGGGGAGCTTTTTCCCCTTTGGGAAGGAGTTTCTATGGGACCAAATGAAAGATCAATTTCGGGAGGTTGGCTTTATCTTCTATTTTTCAGGTAAGGAATAGGTAAATCGTCAAATTACCAGAGGAGGAAGTCCTAAAAATCCTCACTGAAAAGGGAAGGGTAGAATAAGAACACGCCTTCTTTTACCAATTTTTGTTGCATAGTGCGCATGAAGTTCTAACCCTCCCAATTGGGGTATATTAAATCCAAATTCCGTAAATCCGTCCGCTGCCATATGTATCACCCCTTTGGTGTTTTTTATCTTCGTATTTCCGGTGTTCTATAATACTGCCATCCCTTCGGGATTGGGGGACTGGGAGTATTTTAATCGGGGCCCATATTAGGAAATTTTGGAAACGCCGAATAATCATGCCATCCAAGATTAAATAGGTTCTCAATCCCGAATGGATGAAAAGAATATAGCCATCAAGAATCCAAGCTGTGGCAAACCCCGCAGGGGTGGCATTATTGACCACTGCTATCATTCCTGTCGTAAGTAGAAAAAAGAGCCGCCCGAAATCCATTTGCAAAGGCTAAAACTGACTCTTTTTTGGATCGAAATTCATGATAGCTTTCCGATAAGATCCGGCATAATAAATGCCTACGGTTACGTATCCCATGGTATATTAAGGATGTAGATGCAATCTACACCTAGTCGAGGGGTGGATTATCCTTTTAGGTTTCCATCAGTTCACCAAAAAAATGGATGCCTTTGTCGGAGGCCTTGCGTAGCAGCTTGATCAGTAGCTGCGCCGTGGCAAAGGCGTCTCCGGCGGCGGTGTGGCGGTCGTCCAGGCTTACGCCGTACCGTTGGCACATGGCATCGAGCGAAAAGTCTTTATAATTGATCATGCGGGGATCTGTGTGCTTTCCCAGCTCCAGGCGTATGCCCAGCTCCAGGGTGTCGATCACGGGGTTTTCGATTTTTGCCAACCCATAATCGCGGCCTGCCCGCTCCAGCATCGCCAGGTCAAAGCCCAGGTGATGACCGACCAAGACATGGTTTGACGCATCCCTCAGAAAAGTACGGATCAGTTCTTCGCGGCTGCTATACGATAGTGTGGGTAACAGTTCGTGTACTTTTATGGCTTCGGGAGAGGTTTTTTTGGCATGGAGGTACATTTCCCGGGCCTGTTGCAGGGGGATGCTGTTGCCTTTTACACAGACGGACCCATAGGAGAGGATGTAATCGGATTTGGGATCCAGGCCGGTGGTTTCGGTGTCCACTACCAAAAAGGTCAGCTCAGCAATGCGTTTTTCCTTCGGAATAGCCCTGGCCACCTCCCGTTGGTAGGCTATAACGAAATCCCTCGGCTCGGGCGCAGAAGGGGAGAAGATCCGCCACCACGCCATATCAGTTACCGAAATAATCCAGTTGGAAACGTACCTTGATGATCTTTTGCAGTTCATCGATGGGAAAGAAGGCATTTTTCAGCAGCTGCCGCTGAAGTTTCCCCAGCTTTTCGGGCTGGATGTACCGGCCCGAGGTGCCGCTGGCAAGCCCCTCGATGGCGCGTATGCGCATAAAGATCTCGTAGGCCCTGCCTGCTTCCAGAAAGAGCTCCTGCTGACTTGGCTCCAGATCTGCCAGCTTTTCGAAGCGCTTAAAGGTATTGTTGATCCCTACCTGCCGGTGGCTGAGCATCAGCAGCCTGGCGGCGTCGGCCAGCGGCATCATGGCGCGGAGCTTGATGTCAAACTTGTCCCGGTGCTCGCCGGATTTTTCGACGATAAAGTTCCGGAAAAAGCCCAAGGGAGGTGGATTCAGCAGGGCATTTTTCGCGAAGAAATTGAGAAAAAGCTTTTCCTGCTCTATTTCCGCATACACATGATCGGTCAGTTGCAGCGCAAGGTCTGCATCACCGGCGACGGGGCGATAGTCAAAGAACACAGTGGCCAACATAAGGGACTCGTGGTCAGGGTGCCGAATCCAGTTGCTGAAATACCCCTTCCATACACTCAGGGGCTGGCACCACTTGGGATTGTTGGCCATCATGTCGGCGGGGCAGGGCGCAAATCCGCAGGCAAAGAGGATGTCCATCACGTCCCTGGCGACGAGGTGAAAGAAGCTGAGGGCCTGGCTTTTCATCGATTCCGGTACATCCGCATAGATCAGGGCATTGTCCAGATCGGTGCGCAGTAACTGTTCGCCTCTGCCTTCGGACCCTAGGCCCAGGAAGCAATAGGGGATGGAGGCCATTTCGGGAAAGGCCTTGAGGTGTTTTTGGCGGGCCATCTGCATGGCACGCTGCACGATGATGTCGTTGATCTCGGTGATGATACCGGCGATAAAGTCTATGGAAATCTCGTTTTCGAGGTAGTAGTGCAGCAAAAGTTCCGCTTGGTCGCGCAGCTTTGCGATCTCCTGGATATGGTCGGTGCCCTGTAGCGCGTGGATGATGACCGCGGGACTGTTGCCCTGTGAAAGCAGGATGTCGTGGTCGGAAATGATCCCCACCAGGGCGCTTTGGTCGGTTCCGTCTTCGGTGATCAGCAGGTGGTGCAGGCGGTGCTTGATCATGGTCAGGTACACATGTGCGAAGTCATCTTCCTTGCGGGTGGTCATCACCGGGGAACTCATGATCTCGGCTACCTCCGTGTCGTAGGGTTTTCCTTGGGCAACCAGCCGGCTTCGCAGGTCTTTGTCGGTGACTATGCCGACCGGAAACCGACGCTCATCTACGACGATGATGGAACCCACGCCTTTTTGGCTCATTTTTTTAGCGGCATGGCCCACGGTGTCTTCTTCCCGGCAGGTAAGTACGGGTGCGGAATAGCGCACGCTGGACTGCCCCGAAAAGAGCATGAGCCCATTGTCCTGGGCCGGTTTGGAGAAAAGCTTGTTGGCCTGCTGGGATTGGGAGAGATCGGTGCGGACGACCACCTGTCCGGAAGCGAATCCGGCAGCAAAGTACATGCTCACCCGGTTGTTTTGCTGCATGATTACCTCAAACACCTGCACGGGAATCGCATACACGAGGCTGTTCTCGGCTGCTTGGGCGGTAAGGATGTAGGGTCTTTTGCCCAACAAGGCCAAGACGCCGAATACATCCCCCTCATCACAATGCTCCCGAATGACAGATTCCTCACCCACGCGGTCGGAGAGGTGTATGGCACCCTCGCGTACGACGAAGAAATGCTTTTTCGCAGGGTCGCCTTTTTCGAAGAGTAAGTCGCCCTTCTCGAAATACTGTAGTTCCACCTCACCGGCTACGCGCAGCAGCATTTCTTCGGACAAGAAGCTGAAAGGAGGGTATTTTCTGAGAAATTCTCGTACGCGGTTTACGATTACATTTGCCATGCATGGGTAGTCAGAACATGTAAAAATAGAAAAAGAGCAGCCACTTTCCATGGCTGCCGTTTTTTCCAAAGATAGATACAATCTCTCTATACCCTGCCGGCGATAATCTGCTCCACTACTTCCGGATCGAGCAGTGTGGAGGTGTCGCCCATACTATCCAGGCTGCCTTCTGCTACCTTTCGCAGGATGCGGCGCATGATTTTACCGGATCGGGTTTTGGGTAGCCCTGGCACAATCTGGATTTTGTCCGGCTTGGCGATGGGTCCAATAATTTTGGTTACCGTGTCCTTGATTTCACTGACTAGGTTTTCTGCCGTACGGTTTTTCATATCGCAGATCACGTAGGCATAGATCCCCTGACCTTTGACCTCGTGGGGGTACCCTACCACGGCAGACTCGATCACGAGCGGATGTTCGTTGATGGCATTCTCCACCTCGGCAGTTCCCATGCGGTGCCCCGATACGTTGATCACATCATCTACCCGTCCCAGGATGCGGTAGTAGCCGTCGTGGTCGCGTTTGACCCCGTCGCCGGTGAAGTATTTGTTTTTATAGGCTGCAAAATACGTTTGCTGACAGCGCTCGTGGTCCCCGTAGGTGGTGCATAGCATGCCCGGCCAGGGGAATTTTACGCAGAGGTTGCCTTCCACGGCGTTGCCGGTGAGTTCATTGCCATCGGGATCCATGATGGCGAGCTGAATGCCGGGAAGCGGAAGGGTAGCATATGCGGGCTTGGTGGGCGTGATGCCTGCCAGGGGTGATACCATGATGCCACCGGTTTCCGTTTGCCACCAGGTATCCACGATAGGGCAGCGGGTTTTACCTACATGGGTATGGTACCAATGCCAAGCTTCTTCGTTGATGGGTTCCCCTACCGATCCCAGTACTTTCAGCGAGTCCAGCGAGTAGGCCTCCAAGGGTTCCGTGCCGTGGGCCTGCAAGGCCCGTATAGCGGTGGGGGCAGTGTAAAATTGGTTCACCTGGTATTTGTCCACAATGGCCCAGAACCTGCCTGCATCGGGAAAAGTGGGAACCCCTTCAAACATGATGGAAGTGGCACCTGCCAGCAGTGGTCCGTACACAATATAGGAGTGTCCGGTGATCCATCCTATATCCGCCGTACACCAATATACATCTCCTGGCGAGTACTGAAACACGTTTTCGAAGCTGTACTTGGTGTAGACCATGTAGCCACCTGTGGTATGCACCACGCCTTTGGGCTTGCCGGTGGATCCCGAAGTATACAGGATAAAGAGCATGTCTTCACTGTCCATGGTTTCCGCCTTGTGGGTTTCGGCCTGACCCTCCACACAGTCGTGCCACCAGGCGTCCCGTCCATCGACCATGCGGACTTCCTGCTTGGTGCGCTGGTATACGATGACATTTTGCACGGTAGTGGTTTTTTCGAGGGCTTCGTCTACCACGGCCTTCACTGGGATTTTTTTGGCACCGCGGAAGTTGCCGTCTGCGGTGATGACCATCTTGGCCTCGCAATCATTGATACGGTCTGCCAGTGCGGTGCTGGAAAAACCCGCAAATACTACCGAATGGATAGCACCCACCCGGGCGCAAGCCAGCATGGCAATCGCAGCTTCCGGTACCATGGGCATGTAGATGATGACCTTGTCCCCTTTTTGAACACCTTTTTCCTGTAGGGCATTGGAGAAGCGGCAAACTTCCCGGTACAGGTCGTGGTAGGTAAGTGTGCGCCCCTCTTCGTTCGGGTCATTCGGTTCCCAGATAATGGCTGGGCGATCTCCAATGGTATACAGGTGGCGTTCGAGTATGTTTTCGGTGATGTTCAGCTTGGCATTTACAAACCACTTCACATCGGGTCCTTCAAAGTTCCAATCCAATACTTTGTCCCAGCGTTTTCTCCAATGAAAGGAATCGGCAATCCGGGCCCAAAATTCCTCGGGCTGGGAGACGCTCTTCTGATACTCATGGAAGTAACCGCTGAGGGTATGAATTCTGTCGCTCATAATCTGATCTATTTTAGGTTATTATCTAATATGGAATGAATGACTGTGGTTAGTTTAGGAGCAGCTTTACCCGCCGTACCAGCTCTTTGTTCGAAAAGGGCTTGGTGAGGTACAGATCGGCTCCCAGGGCCAAACCGGCCTCGATATCGGCGGTCTTGCTTTTGGCGGAAAGAAAGACCACCTTGACGTGATCAAAATGTTCCTTCACATGGGTGCATACTTGATAACCGTCTACATTGGGCATCATGATGTCCAATACAATGAGATCTGGCGGCCCGGCTGCAATCTGCTCCATGGCTTCGGCGCCGTCCCGCGCGATGCGCACATCGTAGGCTTCCTTGCGGAAGAGAAACTCCAGCGAAAGGAGGATGTTGGGTTCGTCGTCTACGAGCAGTATCTGTTTCATCTGTTTATTGAATCTGTTGTTGATGGCAAAGCCGGTATACGTACCCGGAAACATGTAAGCCCATCGCACCGGTCTACCGCAAGGGTGCCACCGTGATGCTCCACGATGCGCTTGGAAATGGGTAGCCCGAGTCCGCTGCCCTTGGGTTTTCGGGATCCCTGATTTTTTGCTTGGTAAAACTTGTCAAAGATCAGTGGAATTTCTTCCAAAGGAATCCCCGGGCCGTCGTCACTGACAGTTAGCTCAAAGTTACCGTTTTTATAACGTACTTCTACCAAAATTTTAGATTTGGCAAATTTTGTCGCATTGCCCAGTAAGTTCAGGAAAACCTGTCTCAAACGGTCCCTGTCCACGTACGCAGTGGGCAGGTTGGCGTCGGTTTTTACCTCCGCATGCAGCCCTTGCTCCGTCAGGGCCCCCTCCAGCGACTCAAGGGTGTCCCGCATCAAGGCTCCCAGATGTGTGGGTTCCTTTCGCAGCGATTGCTGTCCGGAATCAAACCGCTCCAAGTCCAGTACCTGATCGATAAGACGGCCCATGCGCTCCGTTTCGTTTACGATTATGGACAGAAAACGTTTTTGATCCGATTCATCCAGCCCGGGCTCCTGCAGGATTTCCGCAAATGCCCGGATCGAAGTGATTGGTGTCTTCATCTCGTGGGTGACCGTAGAGATGAATTCATCCTTTAGCGCGTCGGTTAGTTGCAGGTTTTCGTTGGCTTCGCGTAACTTTTGGGAAGTCTCCTCCAGTCGGCGTGTGGCTTCCTGAAGTTCCTTGTTGAGTTGTTTCAACCCCTGCGTTTCTTCCAGTAGGTGGATAAGCTCCTCCAGGGATATCTCCTCTTCCTTGGCAACCGAAGCCACCATGATGTGGGCCGCTGCGGTACCGATTACCCCGGAAAGCAAGCGTTCGAGGTAATTGACCAATGCCGGGTCGGCAAACCCCGACATAGAGGCAGGCTTTCCATGTTTCTTTTCGTACTTTTTGATGGCCTTTTCGGTTTTTTCCTGTCCCAGAAAGCGGATCAGCAGTTCTCGCAGATCGCCTGCCATCGCTTTGCCGCGCCAGATCACCGCATCATCCAAACGCTGGCTAAGGGCAAAGATGTCTACAAATACCGCGGCCTCGTTATGCTCTTTCGAACTTTGCCGGGAATAGATAGAAAGGAACACGTACACGAGGCTGTTGGCCAGCAGGCTAAAAAAGAAGCCATGTGCCACCGTACTCATATCCTCCATCCCCAGCAGGGAGGTGGGGCGTAACAGGCCCAGACCAAACGGACCTTTTTCTATAAGGTCTTGAGAGAGGAATCCGGCGTCGGCCATGCCTGGTAGGATCAGCGTATAAAACCACAGGAGAAATCCGGTTAACATGCCACCTATCGCACCCGGACGGGAGCCCTGCTTCCAATATATCCCCCCCAAGATGGAGGGGGCCAGCTGGGCAATGGCCACGAAGGAAATCAGCCCAATGGAAACCAAGCTTAGCTGAGTGCCCAGGTAGCGGTAAAACAGGTATCCGAACCCCAGGATGATGAAGATGCTGCCCCGCCGTACCTGAAATACCAGCCGGTCCAGTCGAAGAATACCCCCGTCAGTTTGCTTGGCATTGGGTACCAGGACAGGAAGCACGAGGCTGTTGCTGACCATGGTGCTCAATGATATCACCGCCACGATGATCATGCTGGTGGCGGCGGAGAATCCCCCCAAGTAGACCAGCATGGCCAGCCAAGGCTGCTCGAAAGCAAGGGGAAAGGCCAATACGTAGGTGTCTGCGTCGGTCCCATCCATCGGAAAAAGGGTGCGCCCACCCACCGCAACGGGCAGCACAAACAGGTTGATGAGCAGCAGGTAGGCTGGAAAAAGCCACATGGCTTTCAGCAGGTGTTTCTCGTCGGTATTTTCGATGACCGCCATGTGGAATTGCCGGGGGAGAAATAAAATCGCCACCATGGATAGCAGGCCTATCCAAAACCAATCCGAGACGCCGGTATCGTCAAAGCGATATAAATGGTCCAACCCGGAGGCTGCCCCACGTTCAAAAATATCGGCGAATCCGTCAAAGGCGACAAAGCTAACAAACACACCCACCGCGAGGAATGCAATGAGTTTAAAGACCGATTCGAACGCAACGGCCATGACCAGCCCTTCTCTTCGAGCCGTAGCTTCGATGTGGCGGGTGCCAAAAAAAGTGGTGAATGCCGCCAGGCCCAAAGCCAAATAGAAGGCGGTGTCGAGGTAGATGGGTAAGGTTTGGCCTGCCGTGGAGCCGCGGTTGATGAGGATGTCAAAAGATTGGGTAATGGCCTTTATCTGCAAGGCGAGGTAGGGCATGATGCCAAAGAGGCAAATGACTGTGACCAGACCACCTACGAAGACGTCTTTTCCGTACCGGGCAGAGACAAAGTCGGCCAAGGTTGCAAATTGTTTGAGTTTGGATATACGGATGATTTTTCGCATCACCAGCCACCAAAGCGGTGCACACAGAGTCGGGCCTATGTAGACTGCTAGGTAGGAGATGCCTTTTTCGGCGGCATTGCCCACACTGCCGTAGTAAGTCCAGGCACTGCAATAGACCGCCAATGTGAGGGTATAGACGTAGGGGTTATTGGAGACCGCCCAGCCTCTCTTGGACCGATTGTCCGTCAAGTAGGCGATGGCAAAAAGCAGGGCCAGGTAGCCGAAAGTGAACGCTATGACTACAGCAGGTTCAAACATGGTCTTGGTTATCCCGGGAGCGCAGGGCTGCGTATGTGATAAGGATCAATCCCAGCCAGGAAGCAAATACGGAGAAGAACAAAACCGGTATTCCCCACACCGTACCGCCGCGGTCAAACAGCGTGATCAATGGGTAGTTAAATACCACCAGTCCCAGAAGGAAGGCTGTGACAAGTTTTTGGTTTCGCATTTTCCGTGGTCTCTGCCAACCGATTTTCGGAGGGCTTGTGATTTTGGGATAAGTTAAGGATTTCTTTTGCAGGTAAAAAGGCAGCAGGCACGGAAACGGGGTTTCTGTACCTGCTGCCGGTAGGGGTTAGTGGTTTTTATTATCAGTGATCGTGGGCTTGGCCTGCGCCACGTGGTATCCGTATCTCCTGAATCATGTCCTGTACGGCCTGTGGCGGCGCGGGGGTGAACATGGAAACTGCAAAGCAGGCGATGAAGTTGATCAACATGCCGATGCTTCCGATGCCTTCGGGGGAGATGCCAAACCACCAGTGTTCGGCGGTATTCAGTTCCGGCTGAATAAATTTGAAGAAGATGATATACCCCATGGTGAATATCAGTCCCGAAATCATACCGGCGATGGCCCCTTCCTTGTTCATCCGAGTGGAAAAAATACCCATGATGATAACCGGAAAGAAGGAAGCTGCGGCAAGTCCGAAGGCAAAGGCCACCACTTCGGCCACAAAGCCTGGAGGGTTTACACCGAAATATCCGGCGATTACCACAGCTGTGGCCGCAGATAGGCGCGCGATCCGAAGTTCTTTCTTTTCACTCATGTTGGGCGAAAACGTTCGGAACAGGTCCCGAGATACCGAGGTAGAGATCACCAATAGGAGTCCCGCTGCTGTGGAGAGCGCTGCGGCCATGCCACCGGCGGCCACCAAGCCTACCACCCAGTTGGGGAGTTTGGCAATTTCGGGTGCAGCCAGCACCATGATGTCTTTGTCAATGTTAAGTTCATTGGTGTCGGCATAGGGTGTATACCTGACCATCCCGTCTCCGTCTTTGTCGTCCACGGTGATCAGATTCGTTTTTTGCCAGTTTTCGACCCATACCGGTAGTTGGTCCACGGGCTTGTTGGCCACGGTTTCGATGGCATTGTAGATTCCAAAGGCGGCTACAGCAGGTGCTGTGGTATACAGGATGGCAATGAACACCAGGGCATAGCCCGCTGACAGGCGGGCGTCTTTGACCCGAGGGACTGTAAAGAAGCGGACGATCACGTGGGGAAGCCCGGCAGTGCCGACCATCAGTGCCAGGGTAATGGCAAAGATGTCCGCTACCGGTTTGCGCCCGGATGTATACTCGGCAAAGCCTAGATCACCCAATACCCCGTCCAATTTGTCCAAGAGGTATTCACCCCCTTCTACGGTGCCGCCCAGGCCTACCTGTGGGAGGATGTTGCCGGTAAGCTGCATGGAGACGAAAATGGCGGGAACCATAAAGGCAAAAATCAGCACACAGTATTGGGCCACCTGGGTGTAGGTGATTCCCTTCATCCCTCCCAATACGGCATAGAAGAACACGATCATCATACCGATGATTACCCCGGTATTGATGTCCACTTCGAGGTAACGGGAAAATACGATCCCTACCCCGCGCATCTGTCCGGCCACGTAGGTAAAGGAGATAAACAGGGCACAAAAGACAGCTACTACCTTGGCTTTATTGGAGTAATAGCGGTCTCCGACAAAATCCGGAACGGTAAACTTACCGAACTTTCGCAGGTAGGGTGCCAGCAGCAGGGCCAACAGCACGTAGCCGCCCGTCCATCCCATGAGATAGACCGAACCGTCGTAGCCACTAAAGGCAATGATCCCCGCCATGGAGATAAAGGAGGCTGCCGACATCCAGTCAGCAGCAGTAGCCATGCCGTTGGCCAAGGGAGAAACCCCGCCGCCTGCGGTGTAGAACTCCTTGGTGGAAGAGGCCCGGGTATAGATGGCAATGCCGATGTATAGTGCGAAGGATAATCCTACCAAAATGTAGGTCCAGGTTAAAATTTCCATGCTTTTAGGATATGGGGTTTGGGTTTACTTTTCGTTTACATCAAATTCCTCGTCCAGCTTGTTCATCAGGTAGACGTAGACAAAGATGAGAATGACAAAGGTGAATATGGAGCCTTGTTGGGCAAACCAGAATCCAAGTTTGAAGCCGCCCAGGCGAAAGGCGTTGAGCGGTTCTGCCAGTAGAATGCCGAACCCGAAGGAAACGGCAAACCAGATGGCAAGCAGGGACAAAACAATCTTGATGTTTCGTCGCCAGTAATCTTTCATGCGTTGTTTTTGGTTTTCCATGGTTTATTGTTGGAGTTATAAGAATATTTGGGTTTGCAGGATCAGTTCTCCCGCGGTTCCGTTTTTTCGATAATTTTCAAATACCGGCCGTTGGCTGTATTGGAGGGTGATTTTTGCCTGATGGCTATTGATGAAATAATTCATGCCTAGATCAAATTGATGTGTTGATTGCTCAAAGTAGTCAAAGTTTTTGATGGTGTAGGCACCAAAGGGCTGAAGTCTGCCCTTGTCTTCACCCAGAACCTTTTCGGGCAGCAGGTAACCGGCCTGTGTATACCAGATTTTTCCCGTGCCGATGGTGGGTTGGGCATTGCCGGGGCCGTTTTGGGAGCTGCCCGCACCCATGCCTACGTTCATCACGCCCACATTTCGGATATAGTTTGGGCCGAAGTCGTAATTATAATACACCGAGTAGACCGTAAGCGCTGTGCCACTGACTTTGTTAACTGGCACATCCAAGAAGGCATCTAGGGCCATCAACCGTATGTCGTGGCGTGTTAGGTTACCGGAACTGTCACGGGAGGAGGTGGCCCCGGGATGGTGGTGCCAGCCCCCGCCCAGGTTCAATACCGACTTTGTCCCCAAATAGGTGCCCACAAAGTACGGTAATTTATTGTTTTCTTTATCCAAAAATTGATAAGCGAGATATCCCTGGGAGGCCCAGTTGTCATTGATGGTGTTAGCGGCGATCGGCCGTTGGGTAGTTTCTTCAAAGGAGCCTCCGCTGCCCACGGAATAGGGTTTGTTGTATGCCAAGCGGTAGTCTATTTTGCCGACCTGTCCCTTTGCATAGAAGCCAAACTGTCGTCCAAACTGATCGGTGAGATCAATCAGTGGCCAGTTGAATATGGGAGCGTCCAAGGTCATAAAATTGAGCGTGCTGGCACTGGTCATTCGAGAGATTCCATTCCAATAGTGTAATCCCATGCCCCAATAGAGTTGATCGGTGATCTTGTATTCTGTCCAAATATCGTGGAAGAACAATGCGGGTTTCTTACTGCTTACCAGGATATTTTCGTCCGGTGAAATGGCCTGGGCGTTGCCTGTAAACCCACCCGCCGGAATGCCTCCATTGGTAAAGGTTTGGTTATTGATGCCCCAGTGCGTCAGGATAAGGAATTTTGGCGATATCTCCGCATAGGCCAGTACCCTGGCACGCCGCAGTCCCACATCCGAAGACCTTCCGGCCAGATTGCCTTCTACGCCCTGAGTTCCGGGGTTGTTCTGGGTCGCCCGTGCCCACAGTTGATTCCAGAAGAGAAAGCGGATGTATTTGCTGCCGTCTTCGGTGAGTTTCAGCGTAAGGGGCCGGTAGGTGTGGTCTACAAATTCCCGCTGGGCGATGGTTGGGCCCGACTCCAGGGTCAGGGTGTCCTGGGCTTGGCTACTGGCGGGGAGCTTCCAGTAGAGCAAGAGTGTTAGCAGTGTATAATGAATTGATTTCATGATTATTCCGGGTTGACTTAACCTCTCGCCGGGCCCTGGCGATTTGCGGAATCTAAAGTGGGGATTAGAATGGAAAAGAAAAAAACGGATATATTTATTTGTAAACTTGCAATAGCTACCCCATATTATTTGGGATTACCGGTGTTTAAACCGTTCCCATTGAATGATCATGTATTTGTCTCCCAGTTCGGTAACCAGCATGCTGGAGTCTTTCAGATTACTATTCTTACTCATAAAGTTCACTAGCTCAGTATGGTTAAATACTTTGTAGGTGGGCCTGTAATCGTAGTTTTCCGGCGCCTTGATGCGGTATTGCCGTACCCAATTCATGACGGAAACATGTGACACACCCAATATTCTTTCGATTTCTCGGTAGCTGACTCCCTCAATATATAGCTGAAGGGCTTTGACCACATAGTATTTGTCGATGGCTTTCCCCTGCTTTTGCACGGTAAAGTGGTACCCGCAGTTTTTGCATCGAAACCGCTGTTTTCCGTTTATTATACCGCTTTTTACTACTTTGGAGGAATCACATTTGGGACAAGAGGTGTCTTTCATAAGGGTTCATAGGATGATGTATACTAAATTAGCGAATATATACCAATTTAGCAACAAAAGTAAAAAAATGGGAAATTTGGGAGCTTTTCGCTATTAAACGATGAACTCGGTCAGGATAGCCAATGCCGAGGCGGCAATGATAATGAGTAGTTTGTGGAGTTGGAAGCGGTGCTGTGGACTGCTTTCGAAGAAAATCGTGGTGGAGATGTGCAGGAATCCACCTGCTACCAACCCAAAGAGGATGTTGACAGCTTGCTGCCCGATCACTGCATGGGTATAAAGCCAATCGGTAGATAGTAGTCCCAGGGGAGAGGCCAGTGCAAACAGCACCAACAAGGCAAAGCTTTGCCGTTTGCTCAGCCGCGTCAGCAGCACCGCCACCAATGCAAAGGCCTCGGGCATCTTGTGCAGAATGATCCCGATCAGCAGGGTTTCGCTGCCATGGTGGTGGTGTAGCAGGGTGGGTTGCTTGGAAAGCAAGGTTCCCTCCAGGAACGCGTGTAAAAAAAGTCCCATCATCAATGTCCACACACTGTTTTGCAATCCGGGACTCGCATGGTGGTGAATATGCCCATGTTCTATGCCCGAAGACATGAAGTTAAGCACTTGCTGCAGGAGAAAGCCCAGCAAGATAAACAGGCCCATGTGATAGGCCGATTCGTGGTCCGCAAAGAGTTCGGGAAGCAGGTGTAAGATGGTGATGGAAAACAGGTAAGCTCCGGCAAAGATCAAGGCCAGTTTAAAGTCTTTTTCCTGCCACCGGGGCAACAGTAGGGCCAGTGAACCGGCAATAAGGGCAGAAGCAAAAAGTATGGCGGCATGAAGCATGGCGTCTACGGGTTTCTTTGGGGAAAGGAAAGGTAGGGTTTGAGGCCTTCGCTGGCGTAGGATTGGAGCTTACCTTCCCCGTCGTTGTAGATGAGGAAGATTTCCAGTCCGGGGACTTTTTGTTGCAGGGCGATGGAGGCCTCTGTACCCACCACCATCATGGCCGTGGCATAGGCATCGGCCGTCATGCAGTCATCGGCCAACACCGTAGCACTAAGTAAGCCATGCACCACCGGGTATCCCGTAAAGGGGCTGATGGTGTGGGACAGCTTTTGACCATCCTGCTCGTAGAAGTTGCGGTAATTGCCGGAGGTGGCCATCCCTTTGTTGTCCAGGGCCACAATGCTGTAGAGCTCATTGGCCTGTCCTTCCTCATCGGGTTGGGTGATGCCCACTTTCCAGATTTCGCCGGCGTCGTTCGTGCCTTTGGCCACCAGTTCGCCTCCGATTTCTACCAGGTAATGGGCAATGCCCCTTTCGGAAAGGTATTGGGCTACTACATCGACACCATAGCCCTTAGCGATGGCGCTGAAGTCCAGGTACAGGTCAGACTGAAGTTTGACAACGGCATGTTGATCGAATTGCACCTTGTCAAAGCCTACCCGCTGTAGAAGTTGTTGAATTCCCAAACTATCTTTGCGTTCGGCACCTTCAGGCCCAAAGCCCCAAGTGTTCACCAGCGGACCTACTGTGGGGTCAAAGGCGCCGTCGGTGGCTTCGAAAACCTCCTTACTTACGGATAGTACCGGATAGAAATAAGGCAGCTCAAATACCAGTGTATCAGAGCGGTTGAATCGGCTAATTTCAGAATCCGGAATATAGGTAGAAAGCGATTGGTTGAATACGTTGAGTAGGGAATCGATACCGTCCTGCAGGTCACGCCGCTGTTCGTCCAGGTAGACGATGCGGTAGGAGGTGCCCATGGTGGTGCCGGAAAGGACTGTTTTGGTGTCAGTGTTTCCGGATTTGGTAGGGAGGGGTTGATTTTGCCGGTACAGGTATACCAAAAACATCACAAGGAGCAGTACAATGCTATAAATGATATTTTTCAGGGCGTTCTTGTTCATTATATGCTGCGTAGACTAAGTTTTGCGAAAGTTAACGCTATTTTTTCAATTGAGGGGTGTCCAGCACCTTAGATTGCGGAAAAGGGAGGCACCTGCCTACATGATGAAACCGATAATACATAGGGAATAGAAGCAGCCTTGCAGCCATAAAATTAGGAGACGTCGCAAATCAGATCGGTATTTTGAAAGTTTTGAAAGAGATATGGTGAAATCTACGCAAAAAGCGTCGTATTTTTACTAATTAGTCCGCTCCTCCATCGAGGGGTACGGTTTTCGATCAGGTTTATTACATATGAACGGTATGGCCACTAGCACGTTTTTTTCACTCATTTTCCTTGCGATGGCGTGTTCTTCGCCGGACGGACGTCTGATGGACCTGGGTCATCCTGACCGGGAATTCGAAGAAATGCTGGATATACCGATCACCGAACAGCCTCCTCCACCCATGGAGGGAGCCAAGGTAGAAGAGACACCTAGCGAAAAGATAATCCGCCGCGGAGGGATCGATTTCCGCTCACGGGACCTGGAGGAAGATTATAGGAAGCTAAAAAACCTTTTGCCGACCTTCCAGGCCTTTGCCGAAAATGAAAATAAGTCTGCTTCCGTCCACCAAAAGGCCTATAACCTGACGATTCGCGTACCTTCCGAGCAGTTTGACACGCTGATGTCTGCGATTTCGGGTCTTGCCTTTCGGCTCGATAATCGGTATAGCAACCGGGAGGATATAACGGGCAATTATTATGACCTGCAATCCCGCATCAAAAACAAAAAGGCACTGGAAGAGCGATACCTTGAATTGCTTAAGCAGGCTACCAATGTAAAGGATATGTTGGAAATCGAACGTGCCCTGAATGAAATCAGGACAGAGATAGACCGAATGGAGGGCCGGTTCGTCGTCCTTGGCAATCAGGTCGCTCTCAGTACGCTGCATGTCTACTTATACGAAAACCTTTCACCGGGTTTGACGCCTGTGCTTGACGAGGGGGTAGGCCAAAGCATTTTGCTCGCATTGACTAAGGGTTGGCAGGGTTTTGTCCTGTTTCTCCTATGGCTGGTGCGTATATGGCCCTTTTTGATAATCGGAGGTGTAGCGGTGTTTTTTTGGCGGCGCCGAAGGCAGAGAGTCAAGGGTAATTCCCCTAGTCAATAGGACTGTCAAAAGCCCGAAGCCTGCCATTCCCCTTTAGTTTCAGGTAGTAGCAACCTAGAAGCGGCATAATCAATGGGCCTTTTTCTTCATTGCATCCAAATGATTTGCCCTTCGCAGAGGTTTTATGCGTTTCCTTTAGCGCATTTCATTTCGGCTCGTTTACTTATGGGGTTTGGCCTAGATCTAAACAATTTAGGGCTATAAACCGTACAATGTATTGTTTAAGTTTAATTTAAAAACTGATAAAATACAAATAAGGTATGACGATGCGATTGATTTCTATGTTTTTTATAGCCCTTGTTTTTCAAGTTTCCAAGGTGAATGCCCAACGCCCAGACGATATCGTAGGTCAGTGGTATACCACCGAAAGGGATGCCAAGGTGGAGATATTCAAGGAGCGGGGCAAGTACCATGGAAAGGTTGTTTGGATGGATGAACCCGAGACCAACGGCAAACCTAAGGTGGATGAGAACAACGCCGACAAGGCAAAAAGGGATCGGCCAATTCTTGGTATGCGGTTGTTGAGTGATTTTAGTTATGAAGACGGCAAATGGGAGGATGGCACGATCTACGATCCCAGAAACGGCAAAACCTATTCCTGCACCATCAAGAAAAAAGATGCTTCCACCCTGGAAGTAAGGGGTTATGTAGGTGTTTCCCTGATAGGTAGGACGGTGGAGTGGACCAAGGCCAACCAATAAGGGACCTTTTGCCTAGCAGGCGGATGTAGGTAGAAACAGGATTTGTGTAATCAAGTACCGATCATCGGCAAAGGATGCGTATCTTGTGGGTGCATTTTACCTACAATTTCTTTCTTGGCCAATTAACCCTTTACTCATGAATAGGAATCTGAATCCACTGGTAGATCGGTATTTGATAGATGGGTGCATGCGTTGCAAATACGGGGGGACTCCCCAGTGCAAGGTGCTCAACTGGACAGCGGAACTGGAGGAACTCCGGCAGATCGTGTTGCAAACCGGGTTGACTGAGGAAATCAAGTGGGGTGTGCCGGTATATACCCTAAACGGGAAAAACATCGTTAATGTCAGTGCCCTCAAGGAATCTGCCAATATCGGGTTTTTTAAGGGGGCCGTCCTGAAGGATCCCCACCAACTATTGGAGCAGCAGGGGAACATTCAGGCGGCCCGGTTGATACGTTTTACCGACGTGCAGCGAATCCGAGAATTATCAGACATTTTGAAATCCTATGTAATGGAAGCTATCGCGGTGGAGGAAAGCGGCCAGAAGGTAGAAACGGTCAGGAATCCCGAACCCGTTCCCGAGGAGTTGGAAAGGGCCTTTGTGGAGGATGCGGCATTCAAGAAGGCGTTTTACGCGCTGACACCCGGTAGGCAACGGGGGTATGTCATCCATTTTTCCCAGCCCAAACAATCGGCGACCAGATTGAGCCGGATTGAGAAATACCGGCAGCGGATTTTAGACGGTGTGGGACTACACGACAGGTAAGGGGGTACTAAATTTGGATTCGATGTACTGCTGCACCTGTATCACCAGTTCATCGGCATGGTTTCGCTGTCCTTTGAAAATGATAAACGGAGACTGGGATTGCCGTCCCAAATCCACCTGAAAGATCTTGGAACAATACACCGCACACTCCCGGCCTACCATCTTTTCGATCAGATACAAAATCAAGTTGACAGAGGAAAACGCACCGCCTCCGGTGTAAAGCCCATCGTGGTCGGTTAGGATTTTTTCCGAAACCAGGTTGACCTTTGGAAACAACGATTTAAAGGCATCACCTGCTTTCCAGTGGGTCACGCAGTCTCTGTCGTCCAGCAACCCCGTCCGGGCCAGAATAAATGCCCCCATGCATAGACTCACGATTTCTGCACCTTTTTGCCGTTGGGAGCGTATCCATGGAATAAATTCCATGTTTTTTCTTAAGGCGTCTTCCAGTGGCGACTGAACTGGCGGAATGATGATCAGGTCGGTTTCTCCCAAGTGGGAAATCTGATTTTGGGCCGTAATGGAAAAAAGTCCCTTGTTCACTGTAACTCTGTTTTGAGCCCCCACCACCTCGACTTCAAACATCAGATCCATTCCTTTTTGAAGGAGGAATTGATTGGCTTCCAGCAACCCCTGCCGTGCGTTGTCAAGGCCCGCAAGATTGACCTGCTCTAGAAGTAGAATGGATACGTGTTTCATCTGTCTATAATTGATTTTTAATGGTCAGATGGAATCCCTGCCTGCGGCAGGCAGGTCGCATGTAGCATAGTAATCCCAGTGTGTGTCGCTTGCGTCATGCTCGATTTCATACACCAATAATAGGCAGTTTATTTGTCGTATTCAACCCTTTATATTGTCGTTTTTGCCACATGTAACTTTTTTCTTATTGGCTAACTTTGTAGTATATTTGGATTAAGGGTTCTATTGGAAAGTCATTTGCGGTTAGTTATAGGAAAGACCAAAGGTTTTTTTGGATCACTAAAATTAGAAATAAATGGAAAGGCTAACGTTTTCAATCATGATCAATGCCCCTAGGGAAAAAGTTTGGGATACCATGTTGGGTGATGAAACCTACCGAAAATGGACGGAAGTATTTATGCCGGGGTCTTACTTTGTTGGAGATTGGAGCCAAGGGAGTAAAATCCTGTTTTTGGCCCCTGATGGCAAAGGGAACAACTCCGGGATGGTGAGTAGGATCAAGGCCAACAGGTTACATGAATTTATATCTATAGAACATTTGGGTTTTATAGAAAACGGTATAGAAGATACTAGCAGCGAAGCCGTTAAGGCGTGGGCTGGCGCGTTTGAAAATTACACCCTCAAAGCATCGGATGGCTCAACAGAGGTTTTGGTGGAATTGGATACCACCGAAGAGCACAAGGAGATGTTTGAAAGTACCTGGAATGATGCGCTCAAAATACTCAAGACCCTATCTGAAGGATCTAACGGAAAATTTAGCTAGACTCCACCAGGAGAGGAGCTCCAATAGCATTTCAATTTCAACATGGATATACATTGCGCTGCTGAAAATATAATTTCACTGAAAAATGCTTGGTTCTGATGCAAATGGAAGTGAAACAAACACTGCATGAATTGAGGCAAAAGGCGTATTTAACTGACCGTATAGCGGTATTTGAAGGAAAACCACAGCAATACGGAACCCAATTCGATTGGGATGACGATGGGCTTTTAAGCCCAAGTCCCTTTGATGATTTGGAAAAGGTGAATGAAAGACGATGGTATATCGGTCTAAATTCGCTGGAAGAGCAGACAGCAGTAAGTCGAAATCAGGCTAGAATTGATAATCAAACTCCACCAACCAACTTAAAAGCAAGAAGAAGGGAGATCGATTTCTGGAAGGAGAAGGTGGGATGGATTAGAGAATCAAGTTGAGCTGGATTCTGAAAGAGAATTGCAATCAGAAATCCAAAATCCCATAAAGTATGAACCAAGAAGTCCAAGCTTATAACGATTCTCAGTCAGCTATATATCGTGAGGTTTGCAAAACCCTATCAGAAATTATCGATAAGGAATTGCCCTTAGCCGAAAGCAAAATCTGGCACCGGCATCCGGTTTGGTTTCTGGACGGAAACCCTACTGTAGGGTACAGCATCCAAAAACATGGAGTACGACTGATGTTTTGGAGCGGGGCAGATTTTGGGGAACAGGGGCTGAACGTGGTTGGTAAGAAATTCAAGGATGCCTCCATCTTCTATCAACAGGTATCTGAAATCGACCAAGAGGATTTGGTTCGATGGTTGGAGAAGTCCAAAGCCATCCAATGGGATTATAAGAATATTGTCAAGAGGAAAGGGGAGTTGGTGAGGTTGAGGTGTAAGGAATAAGGAAATAGGAATAAGGGATTAGGTATAAGGAATAAGTCACAAAGAGGAAGAAAAAGGGGCGATAATGGATGCAGTTTTCACGAGGTGTATTGTGTAATGAGGTGCATATAAAAGCTGAGAAGTATGGGAATTCAACGATTTGAGGACATAATTGGTTGGCAGAGGGCGCAAGATTTGGCCGTGGATATTTATGGTATTTTCCAGCATTCGAAGGATTTCGGGTTTCGGGATCAGATTTGTCGCGCTGCGGTTTCTGTATCCAATAACATTGCGGAAGGTTTTGATCGAAGTTCAGATTCGGATTTTTGCCGATTCCTGTACATAGCAATTGCTTCGTGTAGTGAAGTGAAGTCCATGGTTTATCTTGCCCAAAGGTTAGGATATATCACGGATGACCAAACCCAGACTTTGGTGAGAAAATCGGAAGAGGTAGCCAAAATACTTAGAGGTTTAATTAAATCCCTCAGTTTAATGAACTATCCCCGATGAGGAAGGAAATGCCATCCCAAAAGTCTAATCAACCATCGGCTTACACAATTCACTTACTCCTTAGACCTAATGACTGAGACCAAATGATCAACTAAACCCAACCCATAATGATACAATCCATTTATGTAAACCTTCCTGTAGAAGACCTACAGCGATCCAGAGACTTTTGGACTAAGCTTGGATTTTCGTTCAATGAAGCATTTTGTGACGAAAAGGCCCTTTGCCTGATGCTGAACGAAGGTAGCATCTGTGCCATGCTCCTTAAAAGAGAGTTCTTCGCCACCTTCACCAATAGAGCCGTGGCAGATCACAGTACCACGCAGGTTTTGTTGGCCATAGCAGTGGAAAGTCGCCAACAGGTGGATGATATGGTCCGAACGGCCCTGGAAAACGGAGCCACCCGCTATAGGGAAGCGCAGGATCACGGCTGGATGTATTATGACAGCATTGCCGACCCTGATGGGCACCAATGGGAAATAATGTACAGTGATCCTAACCAACTACCAACCTGATATGAAAGCGGAGAAAATAGTTATATCTACGCATGTAAACGCCAAAATCGAAAATTACAGCAAAATGGCTGGCAGGCTATCTTGAACAATTTCAAAAAGTATGCGGAAACCCAATAATCCTCCTTTCCAACAATATCAGGAATTGTCAGGATTTCAAAATATGTCAATGAGCAATAAATATCAATAAGTGTCCAATATCCATAAATATCTCGAATCCAAAATTCAAAAAAATGGATGTTTCAACCTATAAACCCTCAGGGTACAATTCTGCTTCCCCCTACTTCATCCTAGAGGACGCAGACAGATTTGTGGCATTGATGCAACAGATTTTTGATGCCAAAATGCTCCGGGAGTATCGGATGCCGGATGGCAGCATGATGCATGCCGAACTGCAGATTGACGATTCGGTCATCATGTTGGGCAATGCCTCCGACAGGTTCCCTGCGGTTCCTATTGTGATGCATGTGTATGTGCCTGATGTGGATAAAACCTGGGAAAAGGTTTTAGCAGCAGGCTGCGAAGCAGTAGAAACACCCAAAGAAAGGGGAGACGATCCTGACAGAAGGGCCACCTTTAAGGATTATGCGGGAAATATGTGGTCCATCGGGACGCAGTTGGAAAGCAATACCTAGCAATAATGTTAATTTCATACTATCCATAAATATCTTGTCCGCCGAGGCGGATCGAATATCAATTAATATCCATTTAACCATGAAAAACCCAGCACAACCCTACCTACATTTCCAGGACAACTGCAAGGAAGCCATGCAGTTTTACCAGGAATTATTTGGCGGAGACCTTGAAATCATGCCCATCGGAGCATCTCCAGCCAAGGAACATTTTCCGGAAGACCTCCACAACCAAATTCTCCACGCCAGCCTAAGCAACGGTAACTTCAAATTTATGGCCTCCGATATGTGTGGCCAAGGTGATTTGGTGCAAGGCAATTCGGTTCAATTAAGCCTGGATTGCGATTCCAAAGAAGAAATAGATCATCTATACGAAAAACTTTCCGAAGGGGGAACCGTGGTACAAAAACTCGAGCCCCAGTTCTGGGGAGCGCTGTTCGCCATGGTTATAGATAAGTTTGGCGTGCGTTGGATGCTGTCTTTGGAGAATCCTTGATAATGTGTAGTTAAACCTTCCAGGTTTTGGAGGATAGAAAGCATTTTCCTTCATGTTAGCAAGTAGCTTCTTACGTAATGGAAGCGCTACGATTACTCAAACGCCGGCAGCAAATGCTCCCAGATCAGGTTAAGCTCGGCCTGCATGTTTTGGATGTGGGCCGTAGTGACGATCACGGCGTTCTTTTCGGGCAGTATCAACACAAACTGTCCGTTGGCCCCATCGGCCCGGTAGGAGTTGTACCGGCTTTGCCAAAGCTGGTAGCCGTAGCCCTGCAGCCAGTCGGAATCCTTGGCTTCCACTTTCAGGTTCTCTTTTTTCTGACCTGCGGGAAGGGAGGGTACTTGGGCCGAACTGGCTTCTTCAATCCAAGCGGAGGGCAGCAGTTGCTTCCCGTTCCATTCCCCTTTTTGTAGGTAAAAAAGGCCCAGCTTGGCCATGTCCTCGGTTTTTACCTGTAGACCCCATCCACCCACATCCAATCCCTGTGGGTTTTGGTCCCAGGTGGTGCCTACGATACCCAAGGGCCGCAACAGTCTGGGCTGTAAATAATCCAACAAACGCTCTCCGGTGACCTGATGTAATATGGCGGAAAGCATAAAAGTGGCCAGGCTATTGTAGACGTATTGGGTGCCTGGCGGATGCACCACCGGAAAGGCCAAAAAGGCCTCTACCCAATCGGCATCCTGATTTTCCCGGATCGTCCGGGTAGGATCCACGTCATGCCCGGCGGTCATGGTCAGCAAGTGCCGTATCTCCATGGCCTGCAGGTGGGGACTGATCTCCGCCGGCAACTTATCCGGAAAGAAGGAGATGACCTTATCGCCTACATTCAAAAGCCCCTCCTGAACGGCAAAGCCAATCGCCGTGGCGGTAAAGGTCTTGCTGACCGAAAAGAGGGCATGGGGCTTGTTTGCGGCATGGTCCCCAAACCATCGTTCAAAGACCACCTGGCCATTCCGGAGGATCATCAGGCTGTGCAGGTCTTGATTGGCTGCCTGTACCGCTTGGAGGTAGTTCGAAATGGACTCGGGACGAACCTTTTCCGCCTCCGGATCAGACCGGGGCAGTGCTTTGATGGCCGTGATGAAGTTGATCAGTTCAACCCCGTTGTTTGCCACCGCCTCTTTTACCTTTTCGCTGGTCCAGGTATCGGTGACCCCCTGTCGGTCTGCGGCCACGTCTTCGTAGCCGATATGGCCGACGCCCTGCATCTCCAGGTTGTCATAGGAGGGGTGGTCTACAAATTGATAGGATCTGCCCGATTCCAGTTTTTCCAGCATGCGGATAAAGGACGCTTCCTTTTCGGAGGAGCTGCCTTTGGGTCCTTCGTAGCTGACTCCGGAGATCCCCAATCCCTGCATAACCTCCCGACTCATCACGGGCAGGTCGTATTCTTCTGATAGCCGGGAGACCATTTTTGCCACCTCGGGATCAAAGCCCGTGGAGCCCATGTGTCCGGAAAGGTGGCTGACCGGGGGTACCTGCTTTAGGGTCAGCTCGATCTGTGCCCGGAACTCCCGTTCGATTTCTTCCAGTTTCCAGGCCCTTTCGGTGATGGCCAGTCCGGGGTAGTTTTGGTGGGGCCAGATCATGGGCAGGAAATAGCCATCTGCATCCGTGAGGCTGGGGCAGGGAGTCAGCGGCCGCCATTTGATGCCGTCCCACTCGCTGGTCAGCACAAGGTGTAGGCCCACGTCCACGCCGGTATGTTTGCGGAGCAACTGCACCGCCTCCGGAAACCAGGGCGTGACCACCATCAGTTCGATGGAAGTTTCGATCCCCTTTTCAAAGGTTTCTATGCTGGCCAGGTTTGCCGAGCGGGAGGAGCCCATGTCGTCGCCTCTGACGATCAATCGGGGGCCGGGAAGTTCCTGCGCGTAGGAAAGCGTGGCAAAGAGGGTGAAGAAAAGGAGAGAGAGGCGTTTTAGGAAATGCTGCATGGTGGCTACGGTTGGGTTGCTTAAAAATAGCAAATTTTCGGGTAGGTTGAGCACATGGCGCAAAAAGCAGGTAAGCGCGGTACGAAGAAAATTCGTTCCTAATGGCTTAATCTTTATAAAATAGTATTTAATCGTAATATAAGGTAAAATAGTTGATTAAAAACACCCTGAATGGGGTATTTTTTTATTTGGTGTAAAGCCTTATCTTTAGAACTGAGCAAACCCGGCATTAGAGATCTGAAGCTTTCGGATGGGATAGACGAAATCTTACTATAGGTGTATCGATCAATTCACTCACCTGTTGAGGAAAGGAATTTTTAAAGCCAACCATACCGGATCAATCCGACAAGCTAGACGTTAGCTGGGTCTGGAAGATACAGAGCAATAAGAAAGTTGGAGTGGGTTAAAAGAACGTCCCACTTTTGGAAAATGTTATCCTTTGAGATAACTTTGTGGATATGGTAAGAAAGATAATTTTTTATGAAAACCACTTCATAGCGTTTTACCAAAACCAGAATGAAAAGGTCAAGAGTAAGATTCAGTATGTTTTTGAACTGATCAAGTAAGTGGAAAGGGTGCCCGAGAAGTTTCTCAAGCATCTTGAAGGAACTGAAGGGTTATTTGAAGTGAGAGTGGAATACCAATCAAACCTTTTCAGTCCCGATAGCTATCGGGATCTGCTGCTTTGATGAAGGAAAGTAGGTAGTTCTTTTCAATGGATTTCAAAAGAAGACTCAGAACACCCCGAAGAAAGAAATAGAGAAAGCGGAAAGATTAATGAAGGAATATTTTCAAACAAAGAAATAAGGATATGAAAGATTATAGCAAAGTCAAGACATTCGATGAATTGATTGAACTGGAACACGGCAAGATTGGAAGTGAAAGCAGGAATAAGTATGAAGAGAATGCCCAGATGTTCATCATCAGTGCAATGCTAAAAGAAGCTAGGAAGGAAGCAAATTTGACCCAGGAACAATTGGCTGAAAAGGCAGGAACAAAGAAGAGTTATATCTCAAAACTAGAAAATGGAAAAGGGAATATCCAGTTATCGACATTGATCCGGATTTTTGAACAAGGATTGAATAAAAGAATTGGGTTTACATTCCTGTAAGCACTCGAAAGGGATAACGCACGCTAACATCACCTTGGATCCAGCTTGCCTTCTGTAGGCGGGCGGTTCCGAGTAAATGGAAAGATTAGTATCTTTAAGGCGTTAGGAGTAGGCTGGAAGAGAACGTTTCCAAATTCCTGCCTCTCCAAGCTGAATATCATTGCGGAGCAGCTGGGCGGCTTCGGGAAACCAGGGCGTTATCACCATCAGTTCGATGGATGTTTCGATTCCTTTTTCGAAGGCTTCTATGCTGGCCAGGTTGGCCGAGCGGAGGAGCCCATGTCGTCGCCCCGGACTATCAATCGGGGTCCGGGTACCTGCTGTGCCTGGGAGAGCGCGGCAAAGAGGGTGAAGAAAAGGAGGGAGAGGCGTTTTAGGAAATGCTGCATGACGGCTACGGTTGGGTTGGTTATAAAAATAGCAAATTTTCGGGTAGGTTGGGAAAATGCCACAAAAAGCAGGTAGGCACGGTACCAAGAAAATTCGTTTATATTGGCTTAATCTTTATATTATATTATTTAATCATGCTATAAGTTAAAATAGGTACTTAAAATTACCCCGATCAGGGTATTTTTATATTTAGGGTAAAGCCTTATCTTTAGAACTGAGCAAACCCGGCATTAGAGATCTGATGCTTTCGGATGGGATAGACGAAATCTTACTATAGGTGTTTCGATCAATTCACTCACCTGTTGAGGAAAGGAATTTTTAAAGCAAACCATACCGGATCAATCCGACAAGCTAGACGTTAGCAGGGTATGGAAAATCCAGAGCAATAGGAAAGTTATGCACAAATAATCAATAAAAATGACAGCTAATCAAGGAAGAAATGTTCAGGCAATTATCCAAACTATTGCAATTTTATTGGGAAATACAGTTGGAATTTGGTTATCCTATTTTCTAATACAGTTTTTTTTCAAGGGAATAAACCCTGATATTACTTATCCAGGTTTTAGATCATTCTTATTAGATGGAACTTTATTGGTCGTAACTTTTTCTTTTTTAACTACCATTATTATTTCAATGACAAACATAATTAAATTCAATTTCTACAATATTTCGGCTGCTATAGTACTGTTATTTTCGTCAATAATTTACTCAAGATTTATAGGACTAGGAAGTACATTAGGAAGTGGACATTTACTGGACGCTTGGTATATGTGGACCCCCTTTATAATTGCGACAATTTTATTGTTTTTTTCACTTAAAAATCAAAAATCTGTATTCCGAAGACACTCCTGGCTTAAAGGTGCAAAAAATGACGATTTTGATTATTCTGTTTTTTTATCTTTTGCCATAGCAGGAAATAAAACAAAGAAACAGAGAGAAGATTTAAACAATGATATTAAAAAACTTGAATCTAAACTGGAAGAAATTGGTTATAAGCCGAACTTTAACGCATCTAATTACTTTTCCGATGAACATGAATACCAACCACCGGAAATTGCAGCGAGAGAAGACTTCAATGCAATTGAAAAATGTAGAAACTTCCTATTTTATTACCCAGAAAAAGTACCAACAAGTGCTCTAATTGAACTCGGGTATGCATTAAGAGATAGAGATAACATAATAATATGCTCAAAAGATAAGCACACTTTACCTTTCTTAGCTCGCGGTTTAGGTGATCTTAGTGAAAACGTAAAATTAATTGAATGCGAAACAATTGATAGGCTGATTAAAATTCTTGAAGAAAACCATGAAACATACCTAAGAAAGTAATCTGTGCATAACACGTGATATGAGATCAGACTTGCTATCTCTGCGTCTGCTCGATATCACGGAACCGGTACCCGCAAGCTTAAAAAACGAACTGCGTAAAAATGAACGACAGAAATAAAAAGAAAATAAGGACAGAAAAAGTGAATATTCAGACAGCCGACCCAAAAGCCAACGCTTCTGTATGTTTATTTTTGCCCACCGCACATTTTTTTAAAACAATTTTAACCAACCGCACAAATGGCACATTTGCAAAACAGCACAAGGCAACCCACAGCCCAAGTATTGCAAAAGAGCCATTTTTTGCCAACGCTCGACAAAACCATTTGAATACTATAAATAAGATGTAAATGAAACTGATTCAAGACAACCCATATAGAATTGCGGGCATTCTTGCTAACTCTTCTGAAAAAGAACTGCAAAAGCAGAAAAGTAAAATCACCAAGTATGCAAGTATTGGCAAACAAGTTGAATCTGAACTCGATTTCCCATTTTTTGAAAATGTTGACCGTTCAGAAAGCTCCATCACAAAAGCTTTTTCAGGAATAGAGCAAAACCAAGATAAAGTAAGTCATTCTTTGTTTTGGTTTCTTAAAGCCAACACATTTGATGAAACTGCAATTAACTACCTAATAAATGGAGACAAAGAAAAGGCAGTCGAGATTTGGGATAAAATCACCTATGGTAAAGAAGTAACCTCAAAAAACTTCTCTTGCTTCAATAATATCGGAACATTGAAATTACTTGGAGAATCTAAACAAGAACTACAAGAAGGAATAGAAGCCAAAATCAAACTGATTGAATCACCCACTTTTGAAAACTTCGTCCATACAGTAGCCGACCAAACATATACAATTGACAATCAAAAGCAAACTGAAAAGTTTGTAGATGACATACTTAAACAAATCAAAGGAAAGTATTCTAGTGCCGACACTTTGAAACTATTTAGTAATTGCAATGGAACTACACAAAAATATCTGTCTCAAAAATTCACAGAAGAACCGCTACACAAGATTGAAAGCCAAATAGACAGTTGCAAAAAGAAACGTAAAGAGAATAAAGGTAATGCATATGAGTTTGGTTTAAAACTATATACAAATACCAAAGACGATTTAACATTACTAAAATCTATACTTGGCACCAACGATTTAAAATACAAGGCACTTGCAGACCAATTAGCAAATGAAATAATGCAATGTGGTATCGATTATTTCAATGAAAGTCAGGAAAATAATTCTTGTGACAATTATCTTGAATCTTCTCAGAAGCTTACCAAATTAGCTGACTCAATTGCTGTGGGGAAAATGGCAAAAGACCGAGCAAAAGATAGTCTTGCAACCCTTGAAGATATGAAAGACCGAGAGATAAACAAGGCTATTGCTATTTTAAGTTCTATTAAATTGGCTTACGAAAAGGCTATAAGCGAAATTGATGCCCAATTAGCTAGCATGCGAATGACAATGTCCTACAATCAAACCATCAACTATTCAAAAGTTGATAAATTGAAGGCAGAATGTTTGAATTGGGATAAAGTTGTTGAAGTTGTAAGTGATGGAATAAGTGTAAATGACGTTGAAATAATACAACGTTGCTCAAATCCAAGCAAAGTTTCTGAATATAAAAATCTAGTTGATTTTCTGATTGGTAAATTAGGCTTTGCTCAAACGAACAGGGTAAAGTATTTGGCTTATTGGATTAAAAATGACACTCTTGCCAGTGCCCAACTTACAGCTAAGTCATTGCCATCTTGGGCTAAATGGGCAGGCGGCATTGCTGTCTTATTACTTCTTGTAGGTTTAATTTGGGGTGAAGAAGGATTGGAAGTTGTCTTTAGCATTGCCGGTATCCTAGGGGTTCTATTTTTTATTGGATGGTTAAGAAGCTTATAAAATTTAAAAAATGAATAAAATAATACTAATGGTGGCCTTGTTAGGCTCTTCAAATCTTTTTGCTCAAACGCAATCAGACAGTTTGTTGATTAAACAAATTCCAGCTATTCAAAAAACCATTGAAAAGCAAAAGCAAGAAATTGACGGTTTAACATCAAAAGTCAACAGTCAGCAAACGACTATAAACCAGCAACGAAATTCTATCAACGGTTTGAACGGTAAAGCCGTCACACTTGAAAATACGGTTGACAGTTTAAGTAGCCTGATCGAAACAAACCGAAGCAATATCAATACAATTGCGGACGATTTAGGTACTAAAATTCAAGAAACAGGACAACAAGCAGAGACCAGAATTTCTGAATTGGGTGGTGACGTTGAGAAAAACCGATTGTATTGGATTATTGCCACGTTAGTAACGTTACTTCTCGGTGCATTGATGTATTTGTTCTTGGGTAAGCGGATAAAGTCAAGTCAAACTGACATAGAAACACAAATTAGAAATACCAAAAAATCATTGGAAGAAGAAAGTCTAAAGCTTGACAATAAGCTAATTGATGTTCTTGAAACCCAATTGAAAGTTCAACAAGAAGAATCTAAAAGCCAACCAATTACGACAAACGACAAAGCAGACCATTCACTTGCGCTAAAAGTTGCTGATGAAATCGTAAGGATGCAAAAGAACATTTCAAGAATGGATGCAGATATAAAAGGTCTAAAACCATTGGAAAAGGGAATTGAGCGTATTCAGGCAAATTTCGCAGCCAACGGCTACGAAATGGTGAATTTACTGAATAATGAATATGACGAAAGAATGAATATTGATGTTATCAACTTTGTAGAAGATGACACCTTAGAATCAGGCAAAAAAATAATTTCTAAAATCATAAAACCGCAAGTAAACTTTAATGGCATCTTGATTCAAAGAGCACAGGTTGAAGTTTCTCAAAATTAAATTTTTACACAATGGCAAGAACAAAAATTGACTACGGAATTGACTTGGGAACAACCAACTCGGCAATTTCAAGAATGGAAAAGGGAAATGTTGAAATTATTAAAGCGCTTCCAGACAGAAAAAAAGAGACAACTCCTTCTTGTGTTTCATTTAGAAACAATGGAAGTATTTTAGTAGGTGACCCAGCATATGCCAACTATAGATCTGAAAGTCTAAAATCACTCTCAGGAAATAAATCTCTCAACTCCTTTGTTGAGTTTAAAAGAACAATGGGAACCGACAAAAGATTTTCTGTTTCAAATGTCAATAAAGAATTTTCTTCCGAGGAGCTTTCAGCAGAAGTATTAAAAAGGCTAAAAGAATATGTTCAAGATGAAAATATTAATGCAGCCGTAATTACTGTTCCTGCTGCATTTAAAAACAACCAAATAGATGCTACAAGAAGAGCAGGAAAGCTAGCGGGGTTTGACCACGTTGAAGTTCTTCAAGAACCAGTTGCAGCATCAATGGCTTATGGTCTTGACAGTAAAAAGAAAGATGGTTTTTGGTTAGTTTTTGACTTTGGTGGTGGAACTTTTGATGCTGCATTACTCAAAGTTGAAGATGGAATAATGAAAGTAATTGACACAGAAGGAGACAATTACTTAGGCGGAAAGAATTTAGATTATGCTATCGTTGACCAACTTATAATACCTCACATCCAAGAAAGATTTTCAATTGATGATTTGCTTTCTGATGACATCAAGAAAGAAGAGTATAGAAGCGGATTAAAGTTTTTCGCAGAAGAAATAAAAAACAACCTTTCATTCAATCAATCACACAATATATATGTTGACCCAGGTGAATGTGGAGAAGATGATGAAGGTGAAGAAATAGAAATTGACATTACAGTTACACAGGAACAACTTAGAAATGTCCTTGCTCCAATTTTTCAAAAAGCAATTGATTGTAGTTTAACTCTTACAAAAAGGAATAACCTTAAAGGAAGTTCTTTGGATTCACTCATTTTGGTGGGTGGTCCGACTTTATCACCTACATTAAGGGAAATGCTAGAAAAGCAAATTTGCAAACCTGACACAAGCGTTGACCCTATGACAGTTGTTTCAAAAGGTGCTGCATTATATGCTTCTACTGTTGAATTGTCAGAAGAAATCAAAGAGCAAACCAGAGACAAAACAAAAATCCAGCTTGAAATTGGTCACGAAGCATCAACCGTTGAAACAGAAGAATTTGTAACGCTTAAAATATTAGAAGATAAAACTGAAGGAGAAATACCCGATAAAGTTTTTGCTGAAATCAAAAGGGGCGACAACGCTTGGTCAAGTGGTAAAATCGAAATCAATGCAATTGGTGAAGTAATTGATGTCCAATTGAATGAAGGGAAAACCAATGTTTTCACAGTTACCCTTTATGATGACAAAGGTAACTTGCTAGAAAGTGAGCCTAATTCATTTAGTGTAATTCAAGGTTTAGGGGGAATAGGATCTATGCAAACATTGCCCTACAATTTTGGAATAGAGATAAAACAAAAATTAACAGGAAAGATTGTTTTTTCTTTAATTCCAGGCTTGGAACGAAACAAATCTCTTCCGTTAATTGGGATAAAAAACGGGCTGAAAACACAAAAACAAATTAGGCCAGGGATGGAATCTGATTTCATCAAGATACCACTTTATCAGGGTGAACATGCTTCTGAAGGTACTAGAGCTATTTATAACGAACACGTTTATGACATATTAATTAGCGGGACAGACTTACCCGCTCTATTACCTGAAAATAGCGATGTTGATTTGACAGTTAAAATTGATAAATCACAAGAAGTTACTATTCAAGCTTATTTCCCATATTTAGATTATACTGAAGAAATAAAAGTTCTAACCGATACGGTTCAATCCGTTGATACAAAATGGCTTTCAAATGAAATTAGAAAGGCAAAAGGAGCTGTTTCAGAACTGAAAATAGACGGAAATCATTCTGATGATGCAAAGCTGAAAAAAGCAGAATCCGAGTTAGAAACAATCGAAAAATCTTTTGAAAATAATAAGAATGATGTTGACGGAAAACAGGAAGTTCTGACTAATCTTCGGAAAACTCTCAAAACCATTGACGAACTTAACGAAACAACAGAATGGCCAAAATTAGAAGGCGAATTAAAAGAAGAATATTACAGACTTGTAAAAGCTAATAAGGAACTTGGTAACGAAAAAACAACACAGGTTGTAGATCAAATAAAAAATCAATTAGAAGAAGTTATCAAGGTTAAAGATGTAAAACTTGGTAATGTTCTACTAGATGAAATTAACAGCATTTTTATCCAATTAACATTCATTTATCAATTGATTGGTTTTATAAGAAGACATAATCTAAACTTTGGTTCTTACAGATGGAGAGACCCAAATAAAGCAAGAACACTTTTAAATCAAGGATTGCAAAAAATCGGAGAAAGTCCTGATGTTGATGAACTGCATCCAATTGTAATTGCCGTGATTGACTGTTTGGAGCCAGTAGATAGACCTAGTGGTGATGATTCGGTATTAATTGGTTAAAAGTTAATAATATGAAAGCAAAATTCTTTATCCCAATCATTCTATTATCCTTTGTCCTTGCTTCATGCGAATCAGAAGAAGAAAGACAAAGGCGATTAGCAAGAAAAGAGCAACAAAGGATAGAACTTGAAGAAAGGCGTAAGGCTGAAGAAACGGAACGTGTTTTCAAGTTGGAGCAAGAGCGAATAGCAGAAGAGACTAAACGTGAACAGGAAAGACAAGAAAAAGCAATCTATGATAGGTATATCAATAATTCCCTTTCTTCAGGATCAGCTCCTTATGCTTATTGTTTTGGTTCAAATAAATCATGCTCTGATTGGGGTTGCTCAGAGATAAAAGTTAGGGCTTCTAATAATTCGGATGTTTTAGTCACTATCAAAAAAGATGATGTGGTTGTAAGGCATGCTTATATTAGAGCTGGAGGCAATTTTACTTTCCAATTACCCAACGGAACTTATCAGCCATTCTTTTATTATGGAAAGGGTTGGAACCCGGAAAAGATAATGAAGCAAACTAAATGTGGCACCTTAAAGGGAGGCTTTATTGATGAAGAGGTATTTGGTAAAGATGGTCCACAAATCCTATCTAATGATATCCTCACTTATGAATTAGTACTTCAAAAAAGTGGGAATTTCAGTACTAAGCCAAGTAATGTAAATGAAGCTTTTTAAATGAATAATATAAAAAACATATTAACCAAAGGTCAGGTCATTGATGACAAGTATACCGTTACTTTCTTTTTAAAAAAAGGGAGTTATGCAGAGTCATATCGTGTAAAAGACAAAGAGAAGACGACAAAACTTTTAAAACTCTTTTCTTACTCAAAATTGCATAGAACACAATTTGATCAAAATGGTGATGTGCTTGAAATTGAAATTTTGAAAAAGTTGAAGCATCCGAATATTGTAAAGTTTGAAGATAGTGGTAATCTATTAATAGAAACCCAAAAATATGCTTATGCCATATTGGATTTTATTACTACTTTACTAAGTTAAACTAGCCATCGTTTTTGTAATACCGGTCGATGTCTCTTTTACGTTTTTTATGTCTGGTTTTCATTTGGTTGAGCTTTCTTTCAAAATCCTCCGGGCAGCCAAAGAGCAACACGACCATCAAT
>NZ_JAFIEU010000028.1 GCF_020832325.1 Lunatimonas sp. | reverse complement strand
GGAAATGATGCATGGAAGCCGAACGGATTGGAGTATGCTATTGGGGAGCATTTACCTGATTATCCGAGGGGGAGGAAAGTGGTCGATTGACAGGGGTTTGAAGGTCTAAAAAACCTTCGAGGTCAAAAAAAGACCCCAAAGGTTATCGACCAGCTGAAAACCTTCGGGGTCCAAAAAAGACCCCAAAGGTTAGCGGCACCTGACCTTTGAGGTTTTTAAAACCTCGAAGGTCTTAAAAAAATGAAAACAATATTTTCTCGCGGCGGTCGCTACGAAAACGCAACGATCGTAGCGAGGAAAAAACATAAATTAAAAGTTCAACCCCCGTTGCGATCACTGCGAATCTCTCTGCGGTCGTTGTGTGAACCAAAAACACACCATGATCAAAAAAATAATACAAACAGATGAATCGAAAACTACCATTATCATCCGATTGATGGTTGGAGCGGTATTTTTATCAGAAGGCATCCAAAAGTTCCTTTTTCCTGCAATAAGAGGAGCAGGAAGGTTTGAAAAAATAGGGCTGCCCAATCCGGAGTTTTTGGGGAGCTTTGTAGGGGCATTTGAAATTATTTCTGGTATCCTGATTCTACTAGGCTTAGTCACAAGATTAGCACCCATCCCTACCTTGGTTATCATGTTGGTGGCTATTGCTACCACCAAATAAGAAGTCCTGCAAAATGATGGTTTCTGGGAAATGATGCATGGAAGCCGAACGGATTGGAGTATGCTATTGGGGAGCATTTACCTGATTATCCGAGGGGGAGGAAAGTGGTCGATTGACAGGGGTTTGAAGGTCTAAAAAACCTTCGGGGTCAAAAAAGACCCCAAAGGTTAATCCAATACACCATGGATATATTCATCATCTCACTTACTGCCTTTGTAGTTGCCATCCTGACTTTCTTTTCGGGGTTTGGCTTGGGTACAATATTGACACCGGTATTTATGATTTTCTTTCCGGTGGACTTGGCTATTGCCTTGACCGGGGTGGTGCATTTATTCAACAATATCTTCAAACTCTTTTTGGTAGGCAGAAATGCAGACAAACAGGTCTTGATCCGCTTTGGTATTCCTGCGATAATTGCCGCATTTGCTGGTTCTTGGGTATTATTGAATATTACTGATTTAGAACCGCTCTTCAGTTATGAAATGTTTGGCCGTACCTTCCTTGTAGAACCAGTCAAGTTTATCATATCCGTTTTGCTGATCATTTTTGCGTCCATGGATTTGATCCCCTATTTCCAAAATCTCCAATTCGGAAAGGAAAAACTACCTATCGGTGGTGCGCTCAGTGGATTCTTTGGCGGACTTTCCGGTAATCAAGGAGCATTGCGTTCTGCATTTCTGATCAAGGCAGGTTTGTCCAAGGAGGCTTTTATCGGCACAGCCGTGGTGGTTTCCACTTTTGTGGATTTTACCAGACTGAGCGTTTACGCTACCCGTTTTGTAAGGACTGATTTAAGTGACAACCTTACCTTGGTCGTTATCGCCACACTTTCTGCGATTGCAGGGGCATATTTGGGCAATAAGCTTCTGAAAAAAGTGACCTTGAAATTTTTACAGGTGACGGTTGCCATTATGCTGATATTGATTTCGGTGGCTTTGGGGGCTGGGTGGATTTAATTTTTATAAGATCGAATCAGTAAATGGATCACTCATCAAGCTCTGTGAATTACTCATCTAGGTGCTTTTTTGTCAATTTTCGTCATTTGGTCGGACGACAGTAATTCTCCTTATCCGTGCTCTAGCCTATTTGATCCTAATTTAAGGGAAGATAATTGAAATTCAAGAATCTACTCATCCTCATCTACCCACGCGTTCCAAAGCAAATCCAAATTAGCGTGGATGGAATTTATATCCACGTTGTTGATATCGTTTTTTTTTCTTTCCCTTGCTACCCAGCCGCTTTTGTGCATAGCGGGGTATCTCCATCAATACAAACAGATACTATCCGTACTACATGATTCCATTAATCCTCCCATTCAACACCAAAAGGAGACATCCTGAAAAAACGGCCTCTGACTTCCGCATTTTCCACCAGCAGGTAGTCACCGTTTTCAGCTCTCAGCAAAGCGCTGAATCTTACCGTGGCCCGGATAAAATCAGCATCCTGATCGGAACTTGCTTCAATGTCCGAAAGGGTGACATTAAATAGGGTATTGCTCACTCCCAAACTGGAATACCGGACACCATCCTCCAGATATTCAATGACGAAATTACCGAAATCATCAAATTCATCCGCAAAGCCAAAGGCAGCAGGGGCAAAGAGGTTGAAAAACGATGCCCGTGTGCTGAAATCCTCACAGGCAAAAACAGCCCTAACCTCCAAGTACCTTTTGGCATAGGTGAATTCCTCGGCATTCGGATCATATTCTACCAAGGATATGGCCGTTCCCATTACGGGATTTTCAATGTCTTCATAACCCAATCCACAGTTTCCGACACCAGATCCACCGATGTCAATGGGGTACGAATCTTCCCAGCAAACCACTTCCTGCCTGTTTGGATTACGAAAGGACGACTGCGTGGGGTTATCACCATAAAATTTGAGAATAAACCCTCCGTATTCGGCTGTGCTAGGTTCACAGGACACCACGACTTCGTTTTCATTTTGATCCAAACAAGAACCTAAAACTATTAGCGTGATGACTGCAAAAATGGCGGTTGGTAGATATTTCATATACAATCAGTTTCTATCGGTACATTACCCGTATAAAGATGAGTTAAGGAACGTGCTGACTGAATGTAAGGTTTTCTTATTTTTAGTTTTTTTTTTACTTTTTTGAGTTGAAAAATGAAATACATCAAAACTCCCTGTCGCCAAACTCGCTCTTCGTGAAGTTCAGCTTTTTGCTGAGTTGATTGATTCGGTAAGAGGCCGTAAGCAGGATGACATCCCGCTCGTAAATATAATGCGTGGATGTAAAGAAGCCTTCACCGCTTCCACTGATTCGCTGTCGGTTGGATTCCAGTACCCCTAGTCCCATATTACGCCATTGCAACGCTACGGAAAGACGTTTGTCCATAAAGGACTTTCTAAGGGTGGTATTGGGTGAAAAGAAGCGGCTATCTTCACCCTGAACCGTGATGATGCGGGATAGGTAGTTGAGGTTGAACACCAAGTCCCAATCGCTGCCCAAATTCCAGCTACTATTTACGTTAAAGGAGTAGTTCCAGCTATTTCTGCGTACCTGTTGACCCACTGCTGAGCCTTGAAGGTCAAAGTAATAGAGTGTACCTCCCAGGTATACTTTCCAATTGTCAGTAGGTTCTAGATCAGCTCCGGCTTCGGCGCCATACACCTGCGACACACCGGCGTTGGTGTAGACCCTAAGCAAAATGGAGTCGTTGTAGACCGTATTCACCCGGTTGATGGCATCGCGAACCCGTCGGTAATAGGCATTGGCAAAGACGGAGTGACGCTCGAAGTTTTTCACTAGGCCTACCTCTACGGCATCTACCAACTCTGGTAGCAGCTCCGGATCTCCGACCTCCAATACCTCCGAATGCCTTCGGGAGAGAAATGGATTCATCATAGAAGTTGTGGTACGTTCAATCCGGCGGCTGTAGCTTCCCTTCCAGGTGATTCCCTTTTCCGTGTCGTAATTAATGCTAAGGGTGGGAAAAAGGTTTAACAACTGGAGGTCGTAGCTTCGCTGCTGCCCATGATCGTCTAAGCGCCGATCAGTATCCTCTACCCTAAGCCCTGCTGTGACTGAAAGGTCCTCAGAGCGATATTGGTATTCGCCATATACCGCATGGATGGTACGAAACAAGTCTATGTCACTGCCAAATTCCGGCAACTCCTCGAATTCTCCGGTTCCTAGTATTTTTTGTCGGAAGGCGAATTCACCCACGTGCCTCAGGTACCTATACTGATAGCCTGCACTGAACGTAGACGACTCGCTCAGAGGCAATACATAATCTACATTTATCCGGGTACCGTTCAATGGATTCAGTTCATCCATGGCCAAGTAATCCAAGGTATCCGCGTAATTTAATGGGTCTAAGTTTAGGTTTCTTGTTGGCCCAGTCAGGTCGGTATATTCGTAAAGACCCGAAACGGTGAGTGAGGACTTGTTATCAAAAACAGCCGTATAGTCCAGGCTTGCAATGAAAAAGCGGCTTCGGCGCTCCCGCTCGTTCATGTTAAAATAATTCAGGGCATCGAAGGGTGTTTCTTCTCCAACCCTGGTCCGAGTCTGTGAGTACAAAATATCTGCATAGCGGGTTTCTACACGAGTTCCTCCATAGGCAGAGGCATTCAGGGTGTGTTGGGGGTTTATGGTATATCCCACCAGCGCCCTTCCGGAGTAATTCTCCTTCTTATAGCTTCTCTCGCCTACCGATGGGAAAGAAGTGACGGTATTATCCAAATAAGTCTCTACCTGACCGTCTCTATAGCCGGCCACATCGTTTCGATTGTAGTCGGCACCCAAAGAGATATCCCACTTATTTTTCTTGACGTTAAACGTAAAGTCTCCGCCATACCGCTGGGGCGAACGGGCATTCCCGTGTTGGTCCAGGCTGGGTGCCCCGCCAAGGACGTTGACTAATAAGTAGGTGCCATCTGTAGCCCCCTTCTTGGTTACGATGTTGATAATCCCCGCTTTTCCTTCCGGGTCGAAGCGTGCCGAGGGGGAGGTAATGACTTCGATGTCCTCAATGGCATTGGCAGGAAGTTGGTTAAGAAGGCCCGCTGCGTCGGACTGTATCGGCTTACCGTCGAGCAGGATGACGAATCCGGAGGTGCCCCTAAACGAAATTTCTCCCTCTGCATTCACGGACATTGCAGGCAGGTTTCTCAACAGATCGGTGGCTGTACCCCCTACCGCGGCCTGAAAATCGGACGTACCGTAAACTTGCCTGTCGATTTGATGCCTTACTGCCAGCTTATCGGCGGCTACGACCACTTCTCCCAAGGCTTCTTCCCCCAAATCCAACGATAAGGTGCCAAGGGAAGCTCCAGCCTGACCTACTTGAACATCATTCAATACCTTCTCCTGATAACCGATAAAGCGCAGTCGAATAAAGTATGTACCCGGCTTTACGTCTAGGGAGAAGGCGCCCTGCACATCGGTTACCCCTCCGGCAATTAACGAGGAATCGGCAGGGGAATATACCGCCACGGAGACATATTCCAAGGCTTCTTGTGTGTCGGGGTCAATGACTTTTCCTGTCAACTGCCTGTTCTGCTGGGAATACCCGGAGATGGATAAAACGAGTAAAAGCATGCTGAAAGCAATCAGCCGCATGGTGCAAGTGCTTGGTAGGTAATGCATTTGGTAGAAACGTAACGGTTAGGTTTTCGCCAAAGTTACTACATTCCATCCAAGCGCCCCAAAACCTTTTCAGTCATTGGAGAAGACGATGCTTCAGTACTCCTGAAAAATTCGGGCGAAACGGTGAAAAAGATCGATTAAATAGCTGCCAGACTAACAACTGGTAGGCATTTACTGAAAAGCGACCGACAGGCTATGGTACCGGTTTTACATGGACGGCGGATTTCCGAAACTAGGTAACCCACCTATTGGGGTGTGTATGGACAGGGTGAACCAATCGGATTAAAAAAGTTTCTGTCCTGGAGGAACTACACCTGCCAGGCGAAGGTAGATCGTAGTTTGGCCTCGGTGGTGTGTTTGGTGCTCGTAGAGCGTGTCAAAAACTGCTCTTCTACTCATCTTGTACCTTCCAAATAAGGTGGTTACTTCGTTCAGGTCCGAGCTTTCCATATTCCTCAGCTGCTCTATCACAAAATCGTAACTATCCAGCACCCATTTGGTGACGGTCGACTTAGACTTGTCCTTGCTTTGTTCGCATTCCCCAAAGCCCACGGGGCAGGTTACATCGGCGGCTAAAGCGGCGAACGAAAAATTGCCATCGGCCAAGTGCAGCATCTGATCTGCAAATGAGCGAATCTGTGGGGTAGGTTTCAACGAGTAGCTCGTCTCGGGCATGGTGTCCAAGTATTCTTTGGTGTAGGCCTTTGCCCGTTCCCAGTTTCTTACGATCTCTTCCATCTTTTTTGGTTGTTAATTAATGGTATTTCCAGGTTTTTGAATTCCGGCCAAAAGACAGCGTGTAGGCATTGCACCGTCTCAATGCACGTTTAACGAAGGTTTTACCTTATTGTTTACGCTCTACCTCCCGCAAGTTTTCCAATTTCTTGGTCCGCAGGAATCCGTTGATGTCCTCAAAGTGCTCCCTCACACGTTTGTTGCCAAATTCAAATACCTTGGTCACCAACCCATCCAAGAAGTCCCGGTCGTGGGAAACCACGATCAAGGTTCCATCAAACGCCTTCAAGGCATCTTTGATGATGTCTTTGGTCTTCATGTCCAAGTGGTTGGTAGGCTCATCCAGAATCAGCAGGTTGACCGGCTCCAGTAGCAGCTTCATCATCGCCAAGCGGGTTCGCTCACCTCCGGAGAGCACCTTTACCTTCTTGGCAGATTCCTCCCCACCAAACATAAAGGCTCCGAGGAGGTCTTTTATTTTGGTGCGTATTTCCCCTACGGCTATTTGATCGATGGTGTCAAAAATAATCAGGCTTTCGTCCAACAAAGAAGCTTGGTTTTGCGCGAAATACCCAATTTGGGTGTTCTGAGCCAGTTCGCATTTGCCGTCAAAGGCTATTTCACCCATGATCGCTTTTATCATGGTGGACTTCCCTTCACCATTTTTGCCCACAAAGGCGATCTTTTGTCCGCGTTCGATGATCATGGAAGCGTTTTTAAACACCACGTGGTCGCCGTAGGACTTGGAAAGGTCCTCTACAATCACTGGATACTTGCCAGAGCGTGGAGAGGGGGGAAAACGTAATTTCAGCGCGGAGTTGTCCACCTCATCTACTTCGACAATGTCTAGCTTCTCCAGCATCTTTACACGGGATTGTACCTGAAGTGTTTTGGAGTAGGTGCCCTTAAACCGATCGATAAATTGCTGCGTATCGGCGATCATCTTTTGCTGTTCCTCGTACTGCTTTTGCTGCTGCTCCCGGCGCTCTCTTCTTAGCTCCAGGTAGTGGCTGTAGGTTGCCTTGTAGTCGTAGATCCTACCCATGGTCACCTCAATGGTGCGGTTGGTAACGTTGTCTACAAAAGCCCGGTCGTGGGAAATCACCACCACCGCTTTGGCTTTTTCTTTCAGAAATTCCTCCAGCCACTGAATAGATTCAATGTCGAGGTGATTGGTGGGCTCATCTAGCAGAATCAGGTCAGGCTTTTGCAGGAGGATCTTGGCCAGCTCAATGCGCATACGCCAGCCTCCGGAAAACTCCGAGGTAGGCCGGGACAGGTCGGAACGGCTAAAGCCCAAACCCAACAACACTTTTTCAACCTCCGCCTCGTAGTTTACCTCTTCGATGGCGTAAAACTTCTCACTTAGCTCGGACACTTTCTCGATGATCTTGTAGTAGTCTTCCGAATCGTAGTCGGTTCGTGTATTCAGTTCCTCGTTTAGCCGGTCTATTTCCTGCTGCATGCTCAGGTAAGAGGCAAAGGCTTTGGCGGTCTCTTCCGCTACCGAACAATCGTCGGTGGTAAGCAGGTGTTGGGGTAGGTAAGCTATCACTGCGTCCTTTGGCGCAGAAATCCCTCCTTTAGAAGGCTTGGATAGGCCGGCAATGATCTTCAACATCGTCGATTTGCCGGCACCGTTTTTGCCCATCAGGGCAATTTTGTCGTTTTCGTTGATGGAAAAGGAAACATCACTGAATAGTGACTTGCCGCCGTGGAGCACGGAAATAGAATCAACAGATATCATAGGTAGGGAATATATTCCGGTTGGGGGTTGAAAATAAGGATCATGGGGCTACTTGTTTCGGTTAGTCCTCTATACCTCCGGATTTCATTTTTTCAGCGTTTTCAGCAAAACGAAGTGCCTGGATGAACTCTTCAATATTTCCCTCCATCACGTCGGGCAGGTTGTACACCGTCTTGTTTATGCGGTGGTCCGTAACCCGGCTTTGGGGATAATTGTAAGTCCGGATCTTGTCGGAACGGTCTCCGCTGCCTACCATGGATCTTCGCTGTGCCCCCACGGTTTCATTGTGTTTGGCCAGCTCGATTTCATAGATACGGCTTCGAAGTACTTTGAGCGCCTTCTCGAAGTTTTTGATCTGGGATTTTTGATCTTGACAGGTCACTACGAGGCCGGTAGGTGTATGGGTAAGCCGAACTGCTGAGTAGGTGGTATTCACCGACTGACCTCCCGGTCCGGAAGAACAATACGTGTCTTTCCGGATATCATTCATGTCCAGTTGCACGTCCACCTCTTCCATCTCCGGCAGTACGGCCACTGTGGCAGCCGATGTATGCACCCGGCCTTGGGTTTCGGTGGCCGGAACCCGCTGTACGCGGTGCACCCCAGATTCGTATTTCAACATGCCGTATACGTCAGCGCCCGACACGGTGCTAATGATCTCTTTGTATCCGCCGGCTGTGCCAAACGTTAAATCCAGCACGGTGAGGTTCCAGCTCTGCTTTTCGCAAAAACGCTCGTACATGCGAAAAAGGTCTCCCGCAAAAATAGCAGCTTCGTCACCACCTGTACCCGAGCGGATTTCCAAAATACAGTCTTTGCTGTCATTTGGATCTTTGGGAATCAACATGGCTCGTAGGTCCGATTCCATGTTTTCCTGTTTTTCTTTCAACTCATCAAGCTCCTGCTTAGCCATCTCCCTAAAATCCGGATCTTTCTCCTTATCAAGGATGGCCTTGGTACTCTGTAGGTTTTCCAGCACCAATCTATACGCTTTATAAACCTCCACCACCTTTTCCAGGTCCTTGTATTCCTTGGTGAGCTTGGTGTACTTACCCATATCCGACATGGCATCCGGTTGGATAATCAGTTGGCCCACTTCTTCAAACCTTTCTTTAATGGCTTCTAATTTGTCAAGCATAATTGATTTATTTGGAGGGCAAAATTAAGAAATAATGTGGATTGGGTGTTTCTTTTTTGAGAGTATTGTCACTACTGCGGGGATTTGTACACACGATGCAATCAATACAGCCAGAATTTTGTTATTTTCGGGTAGCAAAGGGTTATCCACAGGGAAAGAATGCTGCTGCCCTCTCAACCTGGAGTACGGGTTGCCGAAAAGTTGCCTGTAGCCAGGCAAGTACTAAGTACTACGGAAGGAAATCCGCAGTAAACTTTACCACCACTAAAAAAACAAACACATGAAGAAGATTTATCGATTGATCATGCTCATCCCTTACGTATCCCTATTTTTTGCCTGCGGGTCAGAGAAAACGGTGGATAGGGAGACATTCAAAGAAATTCAGAAATCCACCGAAATCAAAAAAGTCAATGAAGCCGAACTGCTTGAGTTTACCATGAAGTGGGGCGATCAAATCAGTGGTGAGGCCCAAAAGTCATTGGTAGAAACACTGCAAAAAGCAATATCCGAAAAGGGTACCTCCGGGGCTGTTGAGTTTTGCCATGCGGAAGCACTGCCGATTACCCAGGAAGTGGCCGATAAACACCAGGTAGCAGTAAAAAGGGTATCGTTAAAAAACCGTAACCCGGCAAACGCTCCCAACGAAATGGAGACAAACCTGTTGGAAGCCTACGCCTACAATGTGGAACAGGGCTTGGAAAACCAGCCGAACATCCAAAAGGTGGATAATGGCGAGGTTCTACTCTATACCAAAGCGATCGTGATACCCGGTGGAATCTGCCTTCAGTGCCACGGTGATCCAAACGCCGAGATCGAGGCAGCCACTTTGGCAAAGATCAACGAAAAGTATCCACAAGATAAAGCGACTGGCTACAAAGCGGGTGAGCTCCGGGGTATGTGGAGCATCTCCATTCCACGGAAAGAGGCCATCAAAAACATGTAAGCAGTACATGGCTTTACAGATTTCTACGTATTGCCTATTTTACACAGGAGCGGATTACAGGTCACATGTCCGCTACCGTATCTTTTAAATCCATTCTATGAGAGTCGTTTATGTATTGGTTTTTTGCCTGATCTACCTTCCATGTACACAGGCCCAAACCAAAAGCCCTGCGGCATTTTTGGGGTACGAGTTAGGGAGCCGTTTTACCCCCCATCACCGCATGGTGGCGTATTTCGAACATGTAGCTGCCGAAAACGAACACGTTGTGCTGGAGTACTACGGGGAAAGTGTAGAACAAAGACCCCTGCTTGTGGCCTTTGTGTCTGCAAAGCCCCATATCGATCGGCTGGAACAAATCCGCGAAGATAACCTGCGCAGGGCAGGATTGCGCGAAGGTAGCCCTCAAACGAACCTACCTGTCACTTGGTTGAGTTACAATGTACACGGCAATGAGGCCGTATCTTCCGAAGCCGCTATGATGACGCTGTACGCCACGGTGGATCCGCAGCGGAGGGAGGTAAGCGCTTGGTTGGAAAACACCTTGCTGGTGATCGATCCCTGCCTCAACCCCGATGGACACGAGCGCTATGTAAATTGGTATGCTCAAAAGGCGCATAGTCGGTTGCAGCCCGACCCGCAGTCCCTAGAGCACCAAGAGCCCTGGCCCAGTGGGAGACCGAACCATTACCTTTTTGATCTCAACCGGGATTGGGTATGGCAAACCCAACCGGAATCTAAGCAGCGCATGGCGCTGTACAATCGATGGCTGCCGCAGGTTCACGTGGATTTTCACGAGATGGGCATTGATGCACCCTACTATTTTGCGCCAGCGGCAGAGCCTCTTCACGAGCAGCTTTCGCCGTTCCAGCACACTTTCCAAGAATGGTTTGGCAGAAATACCGCCCGTTATTTTGACGGGAACAACTGGTTTTATTACACCAAAGAGAACTTTGACCTACTCTACCCCAGCTACGGTGACACCTATCCCATGTATACGGGAGCTATTGGGATGACCATCGAACAGGGTGGATCCGGAAGGGCCGGATTGGGGATGCTAAATGCGCAGGGTGACACCGTCACTTTGGCTGACCGAATTTTGCATCATCACACTACGGCTCTATCTGCTCTAGAAACCACCTCTGCCCATGCCCAGCGTGTGGTGGATGAATTTGCCGAATACTACCGCGTAAATAGCACCCAGCCCAAGTCGCGTTATAAAAGTTTCGTCATCAAAGCAACCAATGCACCGACCAGGGTAAAGCCATTGCTGGACCTCTTGGATAAAAACGGCATTCGCTACGGGAAAAGTGACCGGCGTACCTCTTTGTCCGGCTTCCATTATTTAAAAGGGACAACGGAAAGGTTTACGTTGGAACCGGATGACCTGGTCATATCCGCGTATCAACCAAAATCCGTACTTACCCAAGTGTTGTTTGAACCGGAGCCTTTGCTGACCGACAGCCTTACCTACGACATCACCACCTGGGCCATGCCCTATGCGTTTAACTTGGAAGCCTATGCCCTGGAAACCCGTTTGGACCCCGGAGAGGCTTACGAAGGAGTGGACTTTCAGCTCAATCAGCCCGATCCCGCTACACTGGCCTATTTGGCTCCGTGGCATGCTACGCAGCATGCACAGTTCCTGAGTGCCTTGATGCAGGCGGGCATACGGGTTCGTAATGCTGCTGCCCCGTTTCGCATCGGCGAGGTTTCTTACCCGGTCGGAACGCTGATCATTGCCCGTGGAGGCAATGAGCGGGTGGTTGACTTTCATCGGGCCGTAACGGATCTGGCAAATAAATTTGCTATCCCGCTGGGAAAGACCCGCACTGGCTTCGTAGATAGCGGCAAGGACTTTGGATCGTCCAGCGTGAGCGTGCTAAAAGCCCCAAAGCTGGCCGTCATTGCCGGTGAAAACACCAACTCCTTGAACGTTGGAGAGCTGTGGCATTTCCTAGAAGAGGAGCTCGCCTACCCCTTCTCCATGCTAGATTGGTCGAAAGTACCCTCCCTGGATCTAAGCAGCTACGAGGTAATCGTTCTTCCCTCAGGGAATTTTGGGGATTTGGAAAGTCCCGGCATTCGGAAGCTACGGGATTGGGTACAACAAGGCGGTCGACTTATCGCCATTGAACAAGCGTTGGCTGCCTTTTCGGACCAAGAGGGCTCTGGGTTGCGGAAATACCGAAGCGAAGAGGAAGAAACAAGGCTCTTGGGAGTTGCCCGAATGGGAACCGAAGAGGAACTCACTGCTCCCTACCACTTGCGTGAGCGGCTGCGGATCTCGGAGGAAGTTATCGGTGCCGTTTTAGAAGTGCAAATGGACCATAGTCATCCGCTTGGTTACGGGATAGGTACTACGTACTATACGCTGAAGAACAGTGCTACCCGTTACGCATACCTCGGAGACGGTGGGGTAAACGTGGGATACATTCCTTCAGCGGCAAACCACCGTGCGGGCTTTGTGGGGTTTAAAGCTAAGGAACCACTGCACCAATCACTGGTAGTTGGGCACGAGAAACACGGAAAAGGAGATATGATTTATTTCGTCGATAATCCCCTGTTTCGGGGTTTTTGGGAAAGTGGGAAATTGCTGATGGCAAATGCGGTTTTCTTGATCGGCCAGTAGTCGTCCTTTCCTATTGGTATCCGTATTCCGGAAAGCAAAATGAACATGAAACATCTTCTCATTCCTGCCTTGACCCAAGTAGTGATAGCCTTTTTATAGCGTTAAATGAGGAACGAACACTAGCAACTTTAGACAAATGCAAGCAAACGATAGATTCCGATGTCCCTGGTGCAAAGGGTTCGAAATGTACCAGCGGTACCACGACGAAGAGTGGGGGGTACCGGTATACGATGACCGGAAGCACTTCGAATTTTTGGTCCTTGAAAGCGCCCAATCCGGACTTAACTGGGCCACCATCCTCAAAAAGCGGGAAGGGTATGCACAAGCTTTTGCCGGCTTTGACTACACGCAGGTAGCCGAATTTCCAGACAGCATGATCGACACGCTTTTGCAGGATGCCGGAATCATTCGTAACCGCCTGAAGATATCTGCAGCCATAAATAATGCCCGAAGACTTCTGGAAGTGCAAGCGAGCGAGGGGTCGTTTACGAATTATATTTGGCAATTTGTGGACGGCAAGCCCATCCAAAACCATTGGAAAGCCCTCTCCGAAGCTCCGGCCACGACGGATGTTTCCGATAAATTGGCCAAAGACATGAAAAAGCGTGGCTTTAAATTTCTGGGCAGTACGACCCTATATGCCCACATGCAAGCCACCGGGTTGGTCAATGACCATTTGGTGGACTGTTTTCGTTATCAGGAAGTACAGAAGCTGGCCAGATAGGTTTTTACCAGATTTTGGGTTTGACCACCATCCGAGGATAGTCTAAACCCAAATGAATCCCAAGAGAAAGTAGTTTGTTTTTTGACAACTGATCCGGCCGATGGATGTCAAATCCCGGAATAGCACGCAGTTCCGGGATCCATAGACGCACGTAATCCCCCTTTGGATCGTAGTTTTTGGCTTGTGTGAGGAGGTTAAAGTAGCGGTCCGCTCGGGGGTCATTCCCTACTCCCGCCACATACATCCAGTTTGCCCAGTTGCTACAAACATCGTAGTCGATGAGTTTGCTTTCAAAATAAGCTGCACCCCAGGTCCAGTCTAATTCCATGTCGTTTGCCAAGAAGCTGGCAACTAATTGACGGCCTCGGTTGGACATAAAGCCCGTTTGATTTAGTTCGCGCATATTGGCATCTATGAACGGGACACCTGTCATTCCCTCAGCCCAGGTCATAAACAGCTCTTTGTCCTGCTTCCAAGGCCTATTGTCAGGCTGAATGCCCCAGCGCTTGAAAATGCTATTTCCATGTTTTTTGGCGACAAAGCGGAAATAGTCCCTCCAAATCAGTTCAAATATCAGCCAATAGGTGGATTCGTTTTTTTCTACCTCCTTTTCGTATTTTCGGATTTCGGTATAAATCCAGCGTGGTGACAGCGAGCCGACGGAAAGCCAAGCGGAAAATTTACTGGAATAATCCGCTCCCAGCAGTCCATTTCGGGTATGCTTGTAATTTGCGATGGAGTCCGTTTCCCACAGGTAATGGGTTACGCGTTTCAGCCCTTCCGTTTCGCCCCCTTTGAAAGAAAGTACGGCGTTTTCATGTGGCTCTGTACTTTCCAGGCCCAGATCCTGCAACCCAGGGATTTTCCCGATGGATGTTATGTCGGTAGGAAAGGGAATCCTATCCGGGGCAGGAATCACGGGTCTGATGTGGGATTGTTTTTCGCAGGCCTTTCGGAACGTAGTAAATACCTCCGGCAATTGATATATGGGAAAGGGAAGATCTTCGAGATGGAAGAGGGTCGCTTGCCACACGCTTTGAGTTACGATTCCTTTGGTATTGGCAGCTTCTTCAAGCGACCCTTCCACATGAAGCTCTTCGGCTGTTGCTTCTTGGGAGAAGTAGATCGCTTGCACCTGATGTAGCACCGCAAAATCGACTAGGACCTCTTCGGGTAGACCCTTTAGGACAATCAAGTCAGCTCCCTTGACTTGCAGGTTGTATTTCAGATCCTGTAGGGATTCATGGATAAATGCTGCCCGAAAGGATCCAGTTTTATCAAGATTCAATGGGGTCTTTTGGTAGGTCCGTGGGTCCACGCAAAAGACCGGTATCACTTCTTCTGCCTGCCGCAGGGCCTGTGCCAACGCTTCCTGATCGTGCAGTCTCAGGTCATTCCTAAACCAACAAATCGCTCGTTTGTACTTCATACATCAGCACAAACAACCAAAAGTGGGAAGTGTTTGGCCGACCGCTCTATTTCGAGGCGGGGAAGCGCCATCAAAATGGGTAGGCACCTCTAGGACTATTGGTTACGAGGCGCAAGAAGCAGCTTTAGAAAGATCTAATCTGCTCCGAGGATATCAGATTTCTTGGCCGTTTTACTTTGACGTATGCGGTAATTGAGTGAAAGGTTGATCTGCCGTCTTCTGGGCAACACATCGCTTTCGGTCACGAAGCCTGGACCCTCGAACACCATTCGTGTACGTCTGGTGTTGGCGATGTCCATCACATTCAGAATCAACGTTCCCCTCCCGTTAAAGACATCCTTGCTAGCTGAAATATCGGCATAGTAAAGCGCTTTTCGGATTCCCTGCGCTACACGCTGCCTTCCTTCGTAGTTGGTACGTACTTGGATATCTAAGGTGTTGGGCAGGCTGAAGCGAGATGTGAACCGGGCGAACCAACTGTAGGTATCCCGCCTATACTCCTCCATGATATTGCTACCATCTATCTGGGCATAAAAAAGATTCAGGTTGAGATCTATTTTCCACCATTCGGTAGGATTGTAATCGCTGGTGAACTCTGCTCCGTAAGAGCGCTCAGAAAGGAGGTTTTCCGGAAGGGTCATGGAATTGCCTTCCTCATCTACGGTCCGGATACGTTCGATTTTGTCTTTGGTGTTTCTAAAGTATACGGTAGAAAAGATAGAGCCTCTGTCCATGTACTTGATGTGGCCCAATTCGTACGCATCGGTGAATTCTGGATCTAAGTCTGGATTTCCGCTAAAGAAATTCCTCGCGTCGGAAAAGGTCATGAAAGGACTCAGGTCGTTGTATACCGGACGGCGGATCCTACGGCTATAGCTTACCTGCATGGCATCGTCCGGACTGATGTTGTAAGTGACGTGCGCACTGGGAAACAGATTGGCATATTGCCGTGGGTTGATGGAATTGGCCCTTACGAGTGTGGTCTTTACATCGGTGTATTCCGCCCGAAGTCCTCCCTGGTAGGAGAGTTTTTGGCTTTTATTGCCCAGTATGGCATATGCAGCATGGATATTTTCATTGTACAAGAAGATATCGTCTAGCCCGGGGAGTGGTTCGAAATCGCCTGATTCCTGTAGTTCACTGACGATGAAGTCATTTTCCATGTCCCGGAAACTGCTTCTGATCCCTGTTTCAAAGTTACCCTCCCGAAATACCGGCTTGGTATAGTCCAGTTGAAACAGCCATTGCCGCTCGTACTCGTCGTTGATGGAGGTTTGGAGTAGGTTTCTGGATGGTATGGGGGTACCGTTTGGCTGAAAGCCAAACTCGGTATATACTTGGTCTGAATTTTCCCAGTAATCCAAGTAGGTAACCGCAGCGGTAAACTGATGGCCCGCCTGGTCAAACGACCTTCGATAGCTTAGGTTGTACTCGGAATTAGGCTCTTTTTCGTCTTCCTCCTGTCTTCGTTGATAATATCCTTCCATGGCACCGTTGGGAAGGAAGTCTTCATACCGTATGTCGGTGATTCGCTTGGAGTCGCTCCTTCGAAGGAGGTAGGAGCCCGTAAGAATGCTCTTCTCGTTGAAGTAATAATCCATCCCCGCCCGGATGTTGTTGTTGATGCTGTTTACCGTCCCTGTGGTAAACTGCTCGGTGTAGAAGGTGGAATCCTGGGCGGTTACATCTTGGCGTAGAAATCCCTCTCGGGGCACCCGGCGGTAAGCCAAGCCATAGTTGATGAACCAGTTGATTTTTTTGTGTCGGTAGTTCAGGTTTGCGGCAAAGCCCAAATTGGTCGGGTTTCCGGTGATTCCCTCAAACGAAGCATTGAACCCTTGGGAGCTTTCTTTTTTCAATACAATGTTAATCACTCCTGCCATACCTTCGGCTTCGTAACGGGCGGAGGGATTGGTGATCACTTCAACGGACTCAATGAGGTTGGCAGGGAGCTGTTGCAGGCCGCTGCTGCCCTTAAAGCTAACCAGTCCCGAGGGCTTGCCGTCTATCAGAATACGGACATTGTCACTGCCTCTCAATCGCACATTTCCTTCGGGATCCACGTTGATGGAAGGGAGGTTCATCAGGATGTCGGTGGCGGTACCGCCGGCATTTGCCAGATCTTTGCCTACATTAAAAATCCGCTTATCTAAGCTCAGCTCCATGAGGGCCTTTTCGCCGGTAACCACCACTTCATCCAATGCAGCGGTGCTGGGCTGAATGGTCAGGTTTCCGAGGTTGATGGTTGCCCGATCGGCTGTAACTTCTACCTCATCGATACGGCGGGACTCATAGCCCATAAACTCCAGGAGCAGGTAGTAGCTGCCTGTAGCTACCTCTAGGCTAAAACTCCCGTCTTCTTGGGTGATACCTCCGTTAACCAGCCTACCCTGCGCATTGTCTGCAACGTAGACACTCACCGTGGCAAACCCCAAGCCCTGCTGACTTTGCCCATCCAATATACGTCCCGTAAGTTTTACATTGCTACGCTGTTGGGCGCTTAGATGGCCTGAGCCTAAAAGACCAACCATCAGCAGGGAAATCATAAAATAAACGTGGTAACCGTGTTTCATCCAATCAGCAATTTTGGGTAATCTGCAAATATACAGAATGAACCGATCAATAAGCGTAGTTTTTACAGGAACGTACAATTGGTTTTAGGAGACCCCTCCTAATCTGGGAGGAACTAACCGGCATTTTTTGATTCAAAAAAATCCCGTTAATTTAGCTGATCTTTTAACGTTTCAACACCACATGAATCGCACAGCAGCAAATTTTCGAACGACCATCCTACTCTTTTTATTCGTAGTAGCTTTTTCCTGTTCTCCTCGTGAGGAGAAGGTAGAGGATTTGATTCGTATAGATCAACTTACACTTGCCGAGGGAGAGAGGCTGTATGAGCAAAACTGCGCCACTTGCCATGCCTTTGATCAGGACGGCATCGGTCCACGATTGGGAGGCTTAACCCGGCAGGTTTCCGTAGATTGGTTGAGAGCTTTTATAGCCAATCCCACGGAGGTAATTGACTCCGGCGACGAAAGGGGGCAGGCGTTGTTTGCGAGGTATCGGTCTTACATGCCCGGGTTTTCCTACTTGGGTGAGGAGGGTATAGATGCCTTGATCGCTTACATGCATCAATTTGAGGCCGCAGCGCAACCTACGCTGACTAGGGTCGACTCGGTAGTAAACCCCATTCCAGACCCCATTCCGCTGTCTGACTTGGTGGTGGATTTGGAACTAACCGCCCTGATCCCTTACTCTAGCGAGGAGATGCCGCGTACGCGAATCGCCAAGTTGGATTATGAACCAAGCAGCGGCGATTTATACATCAGTGATCTGCGGGGAAAGATGTACCACTTACAGGATGGAACGCCTGAAGTATACCTGGATATGGAAGTGGAAATGCCCCAATTTATCAACAAGCCCGGCTTAGCTACCGGTCTCGGCAGCTTTGCCTTTCACCCCGATTTTGCAAAAAACGGTCTGTTGTATACGTCCCATACTGAAAAGCCCGGTTCCGCCCCGACGGACTTCGGTTACGGAGATTCTATCAAGTCAACCCTGCAATGGGTGGTGTTAGAATGGCAAACCGAAAATCCCCAAAGCAAGCCTTTCAAAGGAAAAAGCCGCGAGCTGTTTCGAATAGACATGGTTACCGGCATTCACGGCATGCAGGAACTCACCTTCAATCCATTGGCCAAGCCAGGTGACGAAGACTACGGATTGCTCTATATAGGCATCGGAGATGGAGGGAGTTTAGGTGCCGGATACCAGTTTATCTCCTTTGGCCCTACACAGGCTTGGGGAAGCATCTTTCGAATCGATCCCAAGGGAACGAACAGCCGAAACGGCAACTACGGTATTCCTCCTTCCAATCCCTTTGTAGGGGACACCAACAAACTTCCCGAAATCTATACGCATGGGTTTCGCAATCCTCACCGACTCACTTGGACCAAAGCAGGTCAAAAGCTGGCTACCAATATCGGTCAGGGTCGAGTGGAGTCTTTGTATATGCTTCAGCCAGGAGAGGATTACGGCTGGCCCGTCCGGGAAGGTATCTGGGTGATCGACCACGAGGTAGACATCAATCAGGTGTTTGAGTTACCTCCAAATGACGCAGACTGGGGGTTTACTTACCCGGTAGCCATGTATGACCACGACGAAGGCAATGCCATTTCGGGTGGCTTCGAATACTGGGGCAGTGCGCTCCCCAAACTTAACGGCAAATACCTCTTTGGAGACATTGTACGCGGAAGGCTGTTTTACGTGGAAACCGACAAACTGGCCTTTGGGAAAACCGTGCCTGTATATGAATGGCGGGTGCGACTGAATGGTGAGATAAAAACGCTCGTGGAGTTATCCGGTACAAACCGGGTGGATCTCCGGCTGGGGAGAGATGCTGCCGGAGAGCTCTACATTTTTACTAAGCCAGACGGAAAGGTGTATAAGCTAGTGGGGACCAACTGAGTCCATAAGGCAATACGCTACAAACACAAAACCCGAGGGGAAAGATCAACGGTTGACCTTTCCCCTCGGGTTTTTTATGGGCAGTGATTAGACCACTATCGGCGCACTACCGATCCTTCAATGCCTGACATTCGTCGTATTGCGGATCAATATCGATAAAGACTTCCTCTTTGGCTAGAATGAACCAACTGCTCAGGATATCTTCTTCTTTTTTTCGTCGAGTAGCTGCTTTCAGCTTTTCGTAGTCGTCGTTGATATTTGCCCTGTGGGCGGGAAATCGGTCTTTGTAAAACAGGATACGCACTGCAGGTTCCGATCTCATATTTCGCGGATCCACATCGTCAAAGCGCATGGGTGTAGTGATGGTACCTACTTTCATACTGTCCAGTGTAAAGTACAATACGGGATCTTCCAAAGTCCGCAGGGTTAGCTTGTTGGAACCATTTATCGGATCCGTAAAAAAACCACCGTTATCCGAGGTCTGCCGATCGTCGGAGTATTCCTTTGCAGCTTTGGCAAACGTGATTTTATCATCCAAGATCACCTGACGTAAGCTGTCCAAATACCTCTCAGCCTTTACAACGTCCTCTTCGGAAGGCTTGGGGGTGATCAGAATGTGGCGTGTGTTAAATGTGGTTCCTCTACGCTCAAGTAGCTGTATGAGGTGAAACCCAAACTGGGTTTCCACAGGATCCCCTATTTCTCCGGGTCTAAGGGCAAAAGCCATCGCCTCGTATTCGGGCGCCAGTTCGCCTCTACGAAAGAATCCCAAATCTCCACCCTGGACTTTCGAACCCGGGTCTTCGGAGTATTGTGAGGCGAGGGTGGCAAAGTCCGTCTCGCCATCTAGAATCTGCTGTTTCAAGCCAAGTAGAAAGTTATAAACCTTATCCTTTTCGGCCTTGTTGGCTTCCGGTTTTTTAACGATCTGACCAACTGTCACCTCTGCTGAAAAGAAGGGCAGGGAATCTTTAGGAATTGCCTCAAAAAACTTGCGAACATCGGCTGGGGAAACGGTCACATCTTCGGCAATCTTCTTTTGCATTTTGCCCACGATCATCTGTTCTTTGATCGCATCTTGAAGTTCAGCTTTTAACTGGTCCGAAGTTTTTCCATAGGCCTCAATAAGAGTTTCCTCATCTCCTCCAAACTGTTGCATGATCATACTAAAGCGCTGATCTGTCTGAATGATCACTTCTGCATCGGATACTAAGATGGAGTCAATCTCGGCTTTGGCAGCCATGAGCTTATTGATTACCAGCGATTCAAATACCTCACATTTGGTCGGGGTGCCAAAGCCCTGTTGAGCCTGTGATACTGCTTCCAGGTAGGCCTTTTGAAGGTCGGATTCCAGGAGGATGTAGTTGTCTACTTTGGCGATAATCTTGTCCAACACTTGACCTGTCGGGATCGGTGCCGGAGTGGCCGGCTTGTTATCTGCCACCGCCAAGGTGTCCTGTGCCCGTACAGACCAAGCAAACAGAAGTAGCACAACGGCCAAATAGCATGATTTTTGGTAATTAGTCATAAATAGTGAATTCATTATTATCAAGCGCCTTGTTGTAAACATCTTTGTGAAGCTGTTCTGCCAAAGCCACTCTACGTTTATTGACAATGATTTTGGATATTTCATCCTTCACAAATTCCAATGGAGGAACCTGGTCTTGCAACCTGTATTCCAGTATGTGAAAGAAATAGGCATAGGAGTCGTCGTCCACCGAGATGGTACGATTGGATCTTAGTAGCTGTACATTGTTGGCGTTTTGCGCCAACGGGGTGTTCAGGATGATATCGTCAAACTTTATCCAAGTAGAATCCTCCAGAAAGTAATTGCTAGCATAGCGCTGCGCAATGTCCTTCATCTCCCTGCGATCATTCTCTCGATTACTGTTGATCAAGCGCTCCAACTGCCTTTTTTGGGGCAATCCCTTTTCCATCTTGATAAAGTTGGTACGAACGATGATTTCCTTCAGCGCAAAGTTTTCTTTATGCCGTTCGTAATAGGCCAGGATTTCATCTAGCGGAACCTCCTTGTTGAGTTTTTGCTCCACGTGGGACTTCTCAAACTCATAAATGATCAATGCATACCGGTAGTCCAACAGCTTCCGGTTTAGCTCCGCCTCGTTGATGGTGAGGTTTTTGGAGGCTTCTTTGATCATGAGCTGCTTCTTGATCCAAGTCTGAACATACCTGCTGACCATCTCGGCACTGTCCAACTCGGCTCTCGCATCCCCTCGGATAAAATCAATATCCGACGCGTGCAGGTAGGTTCTTCCTACGGCTGCGATGACGGGGTCCTCCTCGTCTTCCTCCTCCCCCTTCATTTTGAAAAGATCACAGGAACCGAGCAGTAATATGCTCAATATAACTAGGTATGTCTTAGTTGACTGCAATTTCGTACACACGTTTTTTTTCGTCCTCGTCCAGGCGAAGCACGAATTTATTTCTCAGTTCCCCAATCAATTTTTCGTCCAGGTAGCTTTGGTAATCCTGAATCACCATGCCCCGGGTTTCTTCAAACTTCTTAGCCTCTGCCGGTACCCGCTCCCCAGTCAGGACAAAGTACTGCTTGCCTTCCTGCCTTATGTCGTGAAAGGGCTTCGACAGATCCAACGCTTTGATTACTGGGTGTTCTGGTACCTCAACTAGTTTATCTTCGAGCGTAAACAACAACGGAAACTCATCCAACCACCGGTCTTCCAGCTGATACTTCAAATCTGCATGGTACCGTTTGCTACTAAGGAACCTCCGGATATTGGATTCCTGAGTTTCATTCTCTTGCGTCATGGTAACGACCAAAGCCGGAACACGGTCCTTCCATTGATAACGGTCTATATTCGCTTCGTAGTATTGATGCTGTCCCAGAGAATCTAAGATTCCCTTTTGCCATACCAAATCATTCATGAGGCTAAACAACAGGATTCCCTCTCTGAACTCCTGAAGCAACAGTCGGTAGTCTGCGTTGGTTTCGAGCAGTTCCTGCTCCTCAGCAGCCTTCAGGCGATCAGCCAAAAACCGCTCATACCATCCCTCCCAGCCGGCAACTCTGCGTGACTCCACCGCATTCAATTCTTTCTGAACAAAAGCGTGAAAAGTACGCAATGGCATGGGTTCCCCGGCAATCACCACCAACTCCTCCTCCCAAAGACCCTCTGCGTTCAGCACGGTCTCCAATGCATCTGCGGAGTCTCCACTCCAATCAGACAGCACGTTTTCCAGGGTTAGGAGAAGCGGTTCGTTTTCTTTCACCTGGTATTTGGCCTTTTGCATAGCCAGTACCTGTGATTTTATCAGCGTGGATCTACTGTCACGCAATATTCTGGATTTCAAAGTAGGCTCCAATTCCTCAAAGGGAGCAATGGGCTTACGCTCTTCCAATCGAATGATGTGGTAGCCGTAATCTGTCTTCACAGGTGGGGATATTTCGCCGATTTCCGTGAGGTTGAAAGCAGCTTCCTCAAACTCCGGCACGATGCTCCCTACACCAAACCATGGCAGTAGACCTCCGCTATTACGGGTGCCCTGATCCTCGGAGAAACTAGCAACGGTACCTTCCCACGTGCTGCTCTCAAGTCTAAGCTGCGCATAGATGTCGGCAATCCGACGTACCGCGCGGTCTTCACTGGCAGGATCTGCAGGGTTGGTTCTGACCAATAGGTGCGACACCCGTATCTCTCCCGGATTCGGCTTGCGGTCTTCTAGGCGGATGATGTGGTACCCAAAGTCGGTCAAAACTGGCTGGGAAACCTCTCCCACTTGAAGGTCGTAAGCCGCTGCCTCAAAGGGATAAACCATCTGCATAGCCGTGAAATAACCCAAATTTCCCCGATTTACCTGAGCAGATGGATCTTGGGAATGTTCTAAAGCAAGTGCTCCGAAATCTGCTCCTGCCTGTGCCTCTGACTGAATTTTCTCTGCCATACGAAGCACCGCGATGGAATCTTCCAAACTGGCATTTGTTGGAAATGACAGAAGAATGTGGCTGGCTTTCACGACTTCCTGTAGACGTTCGTACGCTTTTTGCAATTCTCCTTCCTGTACCTCACTTTCCAACAGATACGGTTTCCGCAGGTCTTCCCGAAATGCAGCAAATTCCCTTTCGAATTCCTCAGTCTCGTGATAGCCCAACTTCATGGCTTCTGCTACCTTGAGCTTAAAATTGATAAAAAGCTCTAAGTTTTTCTCGAAATCTTCTTCGCTCAAAACGGCCCTATCTGCGCCGGGTTGGTTGTTTTTATTCAAGATATACAGGAATTCATCGGCATAGGTGGGTTCTCCATCAATCGTAAATAGGTACTTACGTACTTCTACCACGGGCTCGTTGTTCTCCTCTACAGCCACCTTGGTTGCACAAGCACTTAGCAGAACCAAGGCAAAACAAATGCTGAAACCGAATTTCATGTTAGCGTGTCCGGAAATTAATCCTGCAATGTTACAAATTTTAACAGAGAGTTGAGGGCAATTTACCGTATAAGTGGGGAGATTTAACAATTATTTGGAATTGAGCTTTTTAACCAGCCGGCACACATTTTGGCTGTTTTTGGTCTCAAACTCAATCTTATCCATGATTTTTCGCACCAATAAAATTCCTAGGCCACCCTTACGCTTTTCCCTAATGACCTCCGAAAGCTCGGGTGCCTGGTATTCCAAAATATTAAAAGCCTGTCCCGAGTCGATTATCTCAAAGACGATTTTGCCATTTGATGTGGATACTTTCAATAAAATCTGATCTTGTGGATTGCACCCGTGGGAGTGGATGATGAGGTTGGCACACACCTCTTCCACTGCCAAAATCAATTGGTTTTGGATAACCTCCGACATACCTATCGAAGAGAGTATCCCTGTTAAAAAGGCCCTAAGGTCTCCCAGCCTACGTTTTTCGCAGGGCAAATTCAATTCATGCTTCATATAGGATATCCAATGCGTCTTGGTGGCTATTCACCATGGTAATCAGTTGGTCCAACCCAAGTATATGAAAAACATTAAACACTTTTTCATTCATGCCATAAATGATGAAGGTAACCCCTTTCTCTTGAAAATCTTCCAAATAAGACATAAACACACCCAATCCAGCGGATGAAATGTAATCCAAGGCCGAACCGTCTACCAAAATCCGTTTACATCCCTGTTCGAGCAGGCCATGTATCGCTTCATCCAGCTCCACCGAGTTGCTGGCATCTACTTCTCCCTGAAGGGAAACGACACGGTGTTGGTTTTCTTCCTTTATGCTTATCTCTAACATACTACCTTATACGCTTATACTTGTTTTATGTTTATTCTTTGAACTTTACGACCATTAACGAGTAGTCATCGTCGGGCAAGCTGTCCTTACCGATGAAACCATATACCTCTCGAATAATGGTAGCTTTAATCTCTCCGGGCGAACATCCGTGGCATTGATTCAATACCTGGGCTAGGCGGTCGTAGCCAAATTCCTCGTTGTCCTGATTCTTGGCTTCGATAATTCCGTCTGTATACATGACCATCACATCGCCCGGCCGGTAGTTCAGTTGACCCTCTTCCAAAAATCCTACGTAATGCGAGTTTCGCACTATTCCAAGACCCATGCCCTTGATATCCAAAAATCGACTTACATCCGTTTGGCTATCGAAATACAAGGTGGGGCAATGACCTGCCCTTGCGAAGACCAGTTCCTTCCGTTCGGTATCCAGCAAGTAATAAGTGGTCGTGATGAAATGGTTTTTTTCTAAGCAGCGGCTAAGCGCATTGTTGGCCTTGTCCAAAAACTCCACCGGCCTGAGTTGAAGCTGCACCAAACTATGAAATACGCCCTTCATCTGAGACATGTTAAAGGCCGCTGAGGTTCCCTTGCCGGATACGTCCCCGATGATCAGCGCAAATCGGTGCTCGTCAAACTGGAATGTCTCGTAATAATCGCCGCCTACCTCATCTGCCGCGGCGGAAAACCCTTCGATTTCAAAGCTCTCATTGTGGTGAAGTATAGAGGGCAACAGGCTTCGCTGCACGCGCTGAGCAATCTCCAATTCCTCTTTGTAGCGTTCGTTTTTGATCGCCTGATTCAACAGCCGATAGTTTTCAACCGAGATGGAAGCCTGACCCACAAAGGTAGAGATGATGTTGATCATCTCCTTATTGAAGCCATCTTTAACTTCCTTGAGCAGGAAAATGCTTCCAAGTACAGTTTTATTTATCTTCAGATGAAAAATCAATACGGAATGGTAAATTTCATGGTTGACCCTGCCGTGGATATATTCCATACGCTCACCGGCACCCTCCAGTAAAAACTCACCAAAGGGCTTGCTGGCAGCAATCAGTTTACGTAAAGCCTGTTGCTCCGGTTTAGAAATAAACCGTTGTTGAACCACGGTGGTATCCTCGGTGTCAGAAAGTTTGATTTCCAGCCAAGCGGCATCCACATAGGCAGCGCTCATGCAACTATCCATCAAGATGTCCAGCACCCGTTCTTCGTTTTCTCCGGGCTGTATGGATTGGCTCAACTTCTGAAAGTTGATCGCCTCTACCAGCTTCTGCTCAAACACAGAAGAGGTAGGAAGGTTGAACAGTGTGACCAGAAAACTAAAAATGGAATAGATCAGCACAAAAGCAAACAGACCCATGATAAACAGGTTTTCGGTCAGGTTGACGGAAAACTCATTTTGCAGCACATACTCTATCAGTTGATACAGCAGGTAGGCAGCACTGAATATGATGATCGCCAGAAATAGCAGCGATTTCCACTTTTCTTTGAACGTAAGGTAGGGAATCCACTTCAGGTTTGCCGACAGGATGACACTGTATATCAGCAAAAAGATTAGTCCAAAGATAAACCCGTAGTTGAATGTATTCTGATTGATGAGCACAAAAAACATACTCAGCAGCAAGATGACTTCAAAGGCCTGCCACTGCTGTACCACAGCCTTTGTTTTTTGATACAGGATGAGGTGTTTCCAGAGTAGGGAGGTGGACACCAAAAACAAACTGGTAAGCGCAAAGTTTACGTGGTAAAAGAAATTTCTCAACAGCGGATCGCCGTATAGTTGGCTATCTTCTAGTAGAAAATAAAACAGCGCGATGAGAAAAGACACTACCGTAGCGGTAAGTCCGGTAGAGGAAGCCCGCCAGATTAGGTTGAGAAAACTATCGTTTTCATGCTTTGAAATGGAATGGTTGAAGAAAAGATACAACAGGATGAAAAAAATAATTTCCAAAATCCATGTAAATTCTGGACCTATTCCCACGTCCATTTCGTTAATTTCACCAAAAATACGGGCGAGATCAACAAAAAGTAGCCCTAGCCATGTAAGGATGGCTAAGATCACCGTAATCTTGCTGATATGTGCTTGGGGAAATTTGATCATAAACAAAACGCTTACAATAATACATATAAGGATGTAAAATCCATAAAAGAGGTTGCTAAAAGCTACCTTTTCTTAAAATCAGCATACCATCCATTGCGGATTACAAAAGGGGAAGTTTACCGGAAAACCCGGGGGCAACACGTCTCACAAAAAACGATTGATATATGAAAAAAATCATTTCTTATCTGTTTATAGCATGCGGCATCGCTGCATGGAGTTGCACGAGTGCGGACGTGAACCGGTTTATTCAAGGTGCTTCACAGGCTACGTTAACCAACGAGGATGTGGGGGAAGGACTCCGGGATGCGTTGGTGAAGGGCATTTCCGTGGGGGCAGATAAAGCGTCCGTGGAGGACGGCTTTTTCCGAAACGAACTCATCCGCATTGCACTTCCCGAAGAACTGAGAAACCTGGAATCCACCATGCGGCAATTTGGGCTGGGATCTGAAGTAGATCGGGTACTGCTCACCATAAACCGAGGTGCTGAAAGCGCCGCGCGGGAGGCCAAACCCATATTCATCAACGCCATCCGGCAACTTACCATTCAAGATGCTTTTGCCATACTTCGCGGAGAACAGGATGCTGCCACTCGGTTTTTGCAGCGAACGACCTCGGCACAGCTAACCGAGCTTTTCCAGCCAAAGGTGCAGGAATCCCTCAACCAAGTAGGCGCAACCCGGCACTACACCGACCTGGTAAATGCCTACAACGCCATTCCTACCACCCGGAAGATCAATCCTGACTTAAACGCCTATGTGACGGAGATGGCCATAGACGGTCTGTTTAAGCTGATCGCAGAAGAAGAACTGAAAATCAGGGAAAATCCGGCTGAAAGAACTACCGCCATCATGAGGCGGGTGTTCGGGTCTGTCAACTAAGCTGCTGTCATAGGAAAACAATATCGGTAATGACCTGATCTCCGAACTTTTCAGATATCAGGCTCATTACTTTTGATTTGTTCATCATCAGTTCTTTTTTAATTGCACCGGAACTGAGTTGGACATAGAGTATCTTGTTTTTTACCGACACCTTGGATGTACGGGTAGCTACCGTCTTGCCCATCAGTTCTGCCCACTCCGCTACTACTCGCCGCTCATTAAATCGGTCTTTGATCCGGTAGGCCTCTAAAAGCTCCTGAAAGACCTCCTTAAGTGGTGCGGTGTTGCTTTTTCTGATACTATCCTTTGGTTGCCATCGCATATCCAAAGATACGGCTTTTGCCGGTTTCCTACCAAGATCGCAGCCTTTTGAATGGAAAACCGTTTACTTCTTACAGAAAAAGCTTTGCGGCAATGCTGTCTGCCAGTAGCTTCCCGGCTTTTGTCAATGTCAAAGAATCCCCTGATTCCGATAGCCAGCCATGCTGCTGTAGCAGATGAATTTCTGCTGACCGTACCGTGCGTAGGTCCAAGCCGTAGGTTTTTTCAAAATAACCTAAGTCCACTCCCCAGATGGTCCTTAATGCGGTAAGTAGGTATTCGTTTGCCCTGTCCTCCTGGTTCAACACATCTATTTCAAATAGTTGGCCCTGAGAGGCCATTCCTTTAAGGTAAAGGGCATTATTGGGGATATTGTGGCCTCGGTTGGTTCCATCAAACGAATGGGCGCTAGGCCCTATTCCCAAATAGGGGACCCCTTTCCAATAGTTTGTGTTGTGGACGGCAAATTGACCTTCTCGGCCGAAATTGGAAATCTCATACTGAATATATCCCTTTGCCTCCATGGCCTCCTGCAACATCTCAAATTGCTCTGCCACAAACTCCTCCTCTGCGGGCAAAAATTTTCCTGCCTTGGTCCAGCGACCCAGCGCAGTATCCGCTTCGACTGTCAGGCTGTAGCTGCTGATATGGCCCGGATCTTTTTGAAGGGCCATCTCCAGGTCCGAAAGCCAGTATTCATGGTCAGGTGCCGGAAAACCATACATCAGATCAATGGAAAGCTTCTGAAAGCCCGCGTCCCTTGCGTAATCCAATACCCGGTGAGATTCTGCAGCCGTATGTGCACGGTTGTAATACCGCAATAGGGGCTCCTGAAAACTCTGAATGCCAATACTCAGTCTATCGACCCCCATGCTCTGGTATGCCAGCAACTTTTCCTTGCTTAGGTCGTCGGGATTTGCTTCCAGTGTCACCTCCTGTAATGCTAGCGGATAATGGCTGGAGATGATATTCAGTAGGGTCTCGATCTCTCCTGGAGGCAGCAGCGAGGGAGTTCCGCCTCCAAAGTATATCGTCTGAATCCTAGTCCCATCAGGAAGGTATTCTCGGCGCTGCTTGAGCTCCTCCCCCATGGCTTGCAACATCCGCTCCCTGTACCCCGTTTGGGTACTAAAGTGAAAATCACAATAATGGCAAGCCTGCTTGCAAAAGGGAATATGAATGTAGATACCGGACATAAGGAAACAGAGATGGTGCCGTTTAGGTAAATACGGCTTGAGGCGGCCAAAATAGAAAGAGTTTGGGGATAAATCGAACTAGTACCAAAGCCGATATAAAAATTTTAGTAATTTCGGGAAAATTATCCCTGGAAATTGATTGTTCAAAGGAGAGATGCCTTCAGCTGGTATCTTTTCAATGGATGCTTCAAAAACAAAAAAACCATGAGAAAGCAAACGCTCTACCCAACTTACGCCTTTTTGATATCTTTCATGCTGATAGGTCTCACCTCCCATGCACAAATGGAAGTGAAAGGTAGTTTGGTGTCTAAGAATGAGGAAGTAAAGAAAGTTGCAGACGGTTTTAAATTTACGGAAGGTCCCGCAGTAGACCGGCCAGGAAATGTATATTTCACAGATCAGCCGAACAACAAAATACACAAGTGGACCTTTACTACCGGAGAGGTCAGCACCTTCATAGAAGATTCCGGTCGCTCAAACGGCCTGTACTTTAACCTGAAGGGGGAGCTTCTGGCCTGTGCCGACATGGGCAACGAGCTGTGGTCTATCGACCGAGAAGGCAATCCGACTGTGTTGGTAGAGGGGTTTAGGGGCAAGAAATTGAATGGTCCCAACGACCTGTGGATCAACCCCCGGGGAGGGATCTACTTCACGGATCCGCTCTACAAGAGGGATTACTGGGAAAGGGACCCTGCCATGCAGCAAGATGGAGAGCACCTGTATTACCTAAGTCAGGACGGCGTGCAGCTTTTTCGTGTGGACGAGAACCTAGTGAAGCCGAACGGTCTGGTGGGAACCCCTGACGGCAAAAAACTATACGTGGCAGACATTGGTGCCAAAAAAACCTACGTCTACGATATCGAAGAGGATGGATACCTCACCAACCGCAAGCTTTTTGTTGAAATGGGATCAGACGGCATGACCATAGACCACCGCGGAAATGTTTACCTCACAGGAGACGGCGTCACCATTTTCAACAACAAAGGCGTTCAGATTGGCCATATCCCGATCGACGCCGGCTGGACATCCAACGTATGTTTTGGAGGAGGTGATCGTAAGACCTTGTTTATCACCGCGATGGATGCGGTGTACACACTAAACATGAAGGTTAGGGGAGTTTGGTAATCGATGGAAAATCGCTGCTCACTTGTGTTATCGCCCTTTTCTGGATTTCGGTAGTCAAGGGGGTAGAAAATGATACCCTTTTCATTCAGGTTCATGGGGAAAAAGAATGGCAGGAAACAGCTTTCTTGTCCGATTCCCTCGCCAAGCACCGGTACATACAGGACCACCTACAGCGTTTGCGCACTGAGGGTTACCTACTGGCCGGGGTGGTTTCTTCCCAATTCGGTTCCCCTCATCGCCAATCTGTAGTTATACAAACTTTTCAACGCTTCGAATGGGTGGAACTGCGTGCCGGTAACCTGCCGGAAAGCCTGCTGCTCCGCTCCGGATACGATCCCTTGGCTTTTGAGCGAAAGCCGTTGAATTACCAAGCTCTGGCCCGTCTGTTTGAAAAAGTTCTGGATCAGTCTCAGCGGACGGGGTATCCCTTTGCTTCCATACGGTTGGACAGCCTTGCACGTAGCGAGCATGGGTTTGCTGCTTCCCTGAACTTCGATCCAGGGCCGTTCATACGTTTTGATACCCTGAACATCACTGGAAACAGCAAGACCAAACCGATTTTTTTAGCCAAAACACTCCGTGTGGTACCCGGTGATCCCTTTTCTCAGCGGCAAGTAGACCGTTCCTTGCAGTCCCTCCGCACCATCCCTTATTTGCAGGTAAGTGGTGAGCCAAGCCTGAGTTTCCAAAACGAAGAAGCGACCCTGTACTTGCCGGTAAACGACCGAAGGATTAATAGCATCGACGGCATTATCGGCGTCCTGCCAAATGAAATCGAAGGAAATAGGCTATTGGTCACTGGACAGTTTGACGTGGTCCTCTACAACGTATCCGGGAGAGGAAGGAACTACCGCATAAACTGGCAACGGCTCAGCCAGTACTCGCAAAACTTGCGGCTGCATGCAGTTGAACCCATGATATTTGGGTCGGATATTGATGTGAGTGCCTCCTTTTTTCTGCTTAAGGAAGACACCACCTTTCTAAATCGGGATGTAAGGTTAGCGTTGGGGTACCGTGTCAATCCGCGCCTGTATCTCAGCGTTTTCAACAGGCGGCAGGCTGGAGATCTGCTGTCGACCTTTCACCTACGGGAAAGCACGGAACTGCCGGCGGCCGCAGACTTTCGCTTCGCCAACTATGGCATGGACCTGGACTTTGTGGATCTGGACGACGCGTTTTTCCCCAAGCGGGGCAGCAAAGCAGACTTGGAGATTGGGATTGGTAATAAACGCTTGCTTCAGAATACCGGTCTGCCCCCGCAGCTTTACCAAAATAATCTCACCCGTACGCTTCAATATTATCTGGAAGCCGGTTACAGTTACTATCACCTGTGGAGTCCCACTCTGGGCACAGTCTTCCACGTTCGGGCGGGCCATATGGAAAACCCCAACCTACTTTTAAACGACCTTTTTCGATTGGGAGGTCTACATACTATCCGAGGATTTAATGAAAACCATTTCTTTGCTTCCCAATATGCTTACCTTACTATTGAACCGCGATTTTATTTTGATACTAGTTCCTATTTCCTGATTTTTGCGGATGCAGGAGCCCTGATGAACCGCGTGAATGTTTCAGAACGAGACCTTCCCTATTCCTTTGGGGGTGGATTTAGGATGCAGACCAAGGGTGGTCTTTTCCATTTTGTGTATGCACTTGGCAAGTCGGCAGACCAACCACTTGGTTTTAACTACTCACGCATCCATTTTGGCTATACCGGAAGATTTTAAATGAACAGAAGAGCAACGTTAGTCCAGGTACTTTTTGCCATTTATATGCTGACCTCTGTTCCGGCACTATCTCAGGTGCTGGAAAATTACGACGGGCGTATTTCTTATCTTCCAGCTACTCAATTTTACCTCCGTTCGGAGGGCGTGCAACTGACGGTAGATCTGACCAGCTTTCCGATGAGTGCACTCTTGGTTCGGCTGCCAGAAGGCTCCAGTTTGTTCATCGATCATATTCTTTGGCTCCAAACGGATGCCGACACGCTGTTGAGGCTTCCCTTGGAGGAACTAAATACGGTTCTGTCATCAGGTAGTAGCTCGGCCGAGCTGACCGTGTATAAAAAAGGGATTAGCCTGAACGAAGTCTCCGTACGGAAAATCGGTCCCCAAACACACAGTGTCCACGAGCAAGCCTCCATTCAGGTTTTTGCCGATAGCTATGCCGCTAGAGACAGAGACGTGTTTTCCGAGTTTTTTTTTACCGCGTTGTGTTTTCTGATGCTATTAGGAGCCCTTTTTCGTGTCATTCACCCGGTGGTGTTCCCTTTATTTCTTAACCCCCGGTACCTAATCTCCTCTGAGGAGTTTACGGAAGGAGGCTCGTTTACCAAATTCTTCACCAATGCGCTTCTATATTACCTGCTTTTGTTGAATATGCTGTTGATGTTAGTGTTCATCACCGTATCAAACTACCTAGCAATAGCGCCGATCGGACTATCTCTTTCCAATGATATCAACCACTATTTTTTCCTTTGGATCGCTGGCACCTTGATCTTGATGGCAGCATCGATCTTAAAGATAATCTGGCTTCGGATTAACGTTTATATCTTTGGTATTGCAAAATTTGAGATTCCGCACTTTCTGTATATACTGCGTGTGCTTTCGTTAAGTATCCTGCTGATTTCCTGTGTGATGATTATCGGCATCGCCAACGAATATCAGGCCATAGAGGATGTTGTAATCTTTTTTTTAAAGGCGTTTATTTGGTTTTATATTTTGGCCCTTTTCTTATTAGGGGTGTTGATGAGTAAAAGATTGTCCTTTAAGAATTATCATTTATTTTCGTACATTTGCACCTCAGAATTAATTCCCTTTTTGGTGATTTCAAGATTGCTCATTGGGTAAACCTCTATTAATAAAGGATAAATTAAGATGACTAAGGCCGTAAAAGACAGACTCCAACGAGTTAGAAGCATTCTAGTTTCACAGCCAAAACCCTCCGATGAACGGTCTCCTTACTTCCAGTTGGCCGAAAAGTATAAAATTAAAATTGACTTTCGTCCGTTTATTCAGGTAGAACCCGTTCCATTGAAGGAGTTTAGAAAGCAAAAGATTGATATCCTTAAGCACACCGCCATCATATTTACCAGCAGGAATGCAATCGATCATTTTTTCAGTCTCTGCCAAGAACAAAAGATTGAAATGCCGGCAGACATGAAGTATTTTTGTATCTCCGAACAAACGGCACATTACCTCCAAAAATACATTGTGATCAGGAAGCGAAAGTTATTTGTGGGGAGCAAAACGGCCTCAGATCTCTTCGACTACTTCAAGAAACACAAAGGAGAAAAATACCTGTTTCCTTGTTCAGATATCCGAAAGGAAGACATTCCCGACTTCCTGACCAAAAACAATATCACCTTTACCGAGGCGATCATTTACCACACCGTAGCTGCAGACCTATCGGATCTTAAGGATATCAAATACGACATTCTGGCGTTCTTTAGTCCCTCGGGTATAAAGTCCCTTTTCCAAAACTTCCCTGACTTTGAACAAAATAACACGCGCATAGCGGCTTTTGGTCCCACGACGGCCCAAGCGGTGAGGGAACAGAACCTTATTTTAGACATCGAGGCACCGCTTCCAAATGCTCCCAGTATGACCGGTGCACTGGAGCTTTACATAAAAAAGGCAAATAAATTGTAACATCTTTTAATCTTTTGTAAGGTAAATTGAGTTAAAATGTGTAGAATAGGTTTTCAAAATCAAAAGGTGATTCGCACATGATCCAAAATGTTTACCTGCATGCACGTGTAAAGTGGATATTGCTGAGTGTCTGTCTGTTGGTACCAATGCTTTCCGAAGCGCAGCAGGACGCTCAGTTTACGCAATATATGTACAACGGGCTATTTTTTAACCCCGCGTTCGCCGGCAAAGAATCCGGACACGCCATCACCGCACTTCACCGCAGTCAGTGGCTTTCATACAGCACAGCCACTGGGGGAGGCGGGGCACCCACTACCCAGCTGATCACGGTATCCAGTTCCTTCGATAAGGCAAATCTCGGTGTAGGATTGACGGTAGTCAATGATAATATCGGAGCCATAAACAACCAAGAGGTAAATGTAGCGCTAGCATATCACTTGCGCATGGGCCGAGGCCGTCTGAGTGTAGGTGCATCTGGAGGGTTTTTTTCCAGTACGATCGATTACGGGAATCTAGAGGGAGTAAACCCTGATCCATTGGTGGGCTCCGGAGGTAGAGAGAATCAAATTAACAACAGTGTTTCGTTAGGCCTCATGTATGACCGGACTAATTTCTATGCCGGAGCCAGCGTCCGTCATTTCAATGAGCCGTCGTTTGACTTTGGGGAAGGCTTTGAAAACCGCCTGGAAAACCATCACTATGTCCTAGTAGGATATAGAATAAACACTTTCGCCCTTTTCAGTGTTGAACCAAGTATATTATTAAAATCCATATCTTTGAATAATTTTTCGTACGATGTTAGCGTTATAGGCACGTACAACAAAAAGCTGAGTGTGGGTTTAGCCTATCGAGGAGAAGAATCTGCTTCAATTCTAATGGGTTACAGTTTGATGAAGGACAATTCGCTGAGGCTGGGATACGCATTTGATCTGGTAGTCGGAGGGCTTGAAGCCAAGTCTCCAACTACGCATGAATTCATGCTGACTTACAACCTTCCCCAGGCCAAGAAGGAGTTGGAACGGGTTATCCAACGGACACCGAGGTTTAGGTTTTAAAATATCGGAACCAAAAAGCACAATAAGCTTGTGTTTTTCTGACATTTTCTACTAAATTTCGATTTCTTTGCTGATGTAAATAGTTGAAATTGAATGTTATTAATTTAATGTCATTTATGTTAAGAAAAATGGACTCGCGTTATTTTGCTCTCGCCGTCGGGCTAGTGGTCGCGACACTCCTCCAGGGCTGTGGGCTTTTTGGCAGCAAAGGAGCAGCCAGTGAGAAGTTAAACCGGAGAGGTGAAGTAACTGGGGTGCCGAAACGATCGGGATGGCAACAAGCCCTGCCGCACCAAATGGTGCCTGTAAAAGCAGGGACGTTTTGGATGGGTCAGGCTGACGAGGATATTTCCCTCAGTATGTCATCTATGAACAAGCAGGTGACCATCTCTGAGTTTTTTATGGACAAGTACGAGGTTTCCAACAATAAATACCGGCAATTTTTGGAAGCGGTAAGAATGGGAGACTTGGCCCTCGGAACACCGACTACCCAGGCAGATCCTCCGCAATTCAATATCGAAGAGCTCATTCCCGATACCACGGTTTGGACGAATAGCTTTACGCACCACTACGGAGATCCCTTGATGCAATATTATTTTGACCACCCTGCGTTTGACGATTATCCAGTAGTAGGAGTCAGCTGGGATCAGGCCAAGAAGTTTTGCGAATGGAAGTCATACCATATGAATGCGAATGACCGTTCTGAATTTGATATGCCACGCTTCAGATTACCCTTCGAAGCAGAATGGGAATACGCAGCGAAAGGCGGAAAAGATATTGCCAAATATCCTTGGGGCGGGCCTTACCTTAAGAACCGCAGAGGATGCCTGATGGCTAATTTCAAGCCAGGGCGAGGAAATTACATAGACGATGGTTTTGCGTATACAGCTCCGGTAGATGCGTTTGCGCCGAACGGATTTGGTCTCTATAATATGGCTGGCAACGTGTCCGAGTGGGTGGAAGATGCCTATAATCCTGCAGCTAGTGCCATGGTATGGGATATGAATCCTACATTTTTTGATGCCAACGAGCCGCGTAAAGTGGTCAGAGGAGGTTCTTGGAAGGATGTGGCCCATTTCTTGGAAACCAGTGCGAGAAGCTACGAGTACCAGGACGTCAAGACGGCACATATAGGATTTAGAACAGCCATGACTTACATCGGGAGATCCGGATCCATGAGTGTGAAAACGAATCGAAGAAGCAGAAGATAACTCATAAAACTATTTAAGTTAAACAACCAAACAATCGCCCTTTTTTACTCAATTATGTCAGTAGCAAACAAAAACTCATTCTCGTATAAATTTTACGGTGTAATAATGCCTAAAATTTATGGCATAGGTGCTTCTATTGTGATCTTGGGAGCCATGTTTAAGATATTAGACTGGCCTTTTGCCTCCCTGATGATCGGGGTGGGCCTTACCACAGAAGCCATTATCTTTTTTTTATCGGCTTTCGAGCCTAAATCGGATGAATTAGACTGGACTCGTGTGTATCCTGAACTTGCAGATGAAGCGAATATCGGGGCCACACCTGTGAAAAAAGTGGTGAAAACAACCGACAACACAAGCCAAAAACTGGATCAAATGCTGGAGAATGCCAAAATAGGACCCGATTTGATCGAAAGTCTCGGCAAAGGCATCCAAAATCTGGCTAGCTCTACAGAGAAGATGAGCAACTTGGCAGATGCATCTGTTGCAACAAATGACTATGCACAAAACGTCCGAAAAGCCAGCCAAACGCTTATCTCGATCAACGACTCCTACGAAAAAACAGCTTCTGCGCTTGCCGAAATGTCTTCCGCTAGTCAAGATGCCAAACAATACAGAGATCAGATTGTCAATGTAACCAAAAACCTAAGCGCGCTGAATAACATTTATGAAATGGAGCTACAGGATTCACAAAACCATGTGAAGGTAATCAATAAGTTCTATTCGAATATCACTGCCGCGATGGAAGGCCTGAATGAAGCGGGTAAAGAAACTCAAACCTTCAAAACCGAATTGGCCAAACTTAATACGAATGTAAACTCACTGAACAAAATCTACGGAGGGATGCTTTCAGCTATGAAGGGTTAATCCCAACGCAGCACGTCAGTTACATTTGGTTTTAAGTATACAAACAATAGAATATTATGGCAGGTGGAAAAGAGACACCAAGACAGCGGATGATAGGTATGATGTACCTCGTCCTAACCGCTCTTTTGGCCTTACAAGTGAGCAATCAGATTTTGCAGAAATTTATTCTTCTGAACGATGGACTGGAAAGGACCACCAATAATTTTAATCAGAAGAATGATTTTGCGATAAACATTATTCGTACTACGGTAGAGCAACAGGGAAATAATGAAAAGGACCTGCCGAAAGTAGATGCCGCGCAGCAGATTCGAACACTCAGCAGAGAGACCGTAGCGTACCTGGAAGAGATCAAAAACAATCTGATCGAACAGTCTAATGCAAAGACAGAAGAAGGTAACTTTAAGACGGCTGCCTTGAAAAATACGGATGTGCCAGGCAACATCTTTAATAATAACCGAGTAGGTTATGAAATGCAAGATCGACTAAACGATTTTCCAGAGGAGGTTAGCAGCATTTTGGCAAGTATAGGAATTGACATGTCGTTTGATAAAATCGCAAACGACGCAAAAGATATCGATCTGTTCAAAAACGATGTAGATGTCAATTACAAAGACTATGTAAACCTAAACTTCGTGAAGTCGCCCGTTGGTGCTGTTATCGCTATCATCAGTCAGCACCAAAACGAAGTGCTGAACATCGAAAGTGAAGCGCTTACGAGGATAACCAACTCATTGGGATCGTTTATCTTCGAAGCAGATAAGTTAATGGCGCGAGTAGCGGCAAACTCCAATATTGTGGCCGCAGGGACACGATTTGAAGCAGACATGTTCGTGGCTTCCTCTTCCTCAGGCGTACAGTTGAGAATGTCGGCAGATGGAAGAGAAATTCCCGTACAGGACGGTTTCGGCAAAATTGAATTCCCGGTAGCACCTGCAAGCAGTTACGACGATCGAGGTTTGGCGTCTAGAACCTTGCGCGGAGAGATTGTGGTACCTATTGGCGGTGTAGATAGCGTATTGACCGTAGACTACCAGTATTTTGTTGCTCAGCCAGTAATTCAAGTATCTTCTGTGGTGGTTAGGCAGTTGTATGCGGAGTGTGCCAACGAGCTGAACATTGACGTTCCTGCATTAGGCAACGCATACGCCCCCGAGTTTTCCGTCAGTGGCGGGCAAGCCATAAAAGGGTCCCGACCGGCGGACGTGACGATCATTCCTGGATCTAGTGGTAAGGTAAATATCACCGTATCAAGCAGCGGAAATCGGATTGGGTCTTTGGAATACGATATCCGCCCTGTGCCATCACCGACGATCCGCTTATTTAACGGTGACAATGCGATTGATCTTCAAAATACCTTTCCTTTTCCAGGTCCTAGACAGTTGAAAGTCCGGGCGATTCCCGAACCGACCTTCGCTCAGACAATGGCGAGAGATGCCAACTTTGAGGTTTCCGCCGGGGAAGTACGTTTGGTTCGAAACGACGTGCCCCGTTCCAGTGTCCGGATTTCTGGCGAAAATGTATCCACCACCAGCTTGCTGGCAGAGGCCCAAGCAGGAGACAAGTTAATCGTGATCGTTAATGAAGTTACTAGGACTAACTTCCAAGGTAATAAAATTAGAAGTCAGCTCAACGAAGTATATACCATTAACATACGATAAGACGGATAGCTTCGTTATCTGACGTAGAACAGTAAAGTACAGCATCATGAACGAACTGAAGGGAAAAATTTCGATAATTGGGTTTAGCCTCCTGTTGCTATTGGTGGGCTTAGAGGCCAAGGCGCAAGTGCCAACCTCCCAAAATCCTTCTATCTGGGGCGACTCGGGCATGAAGATGGACACGACCTTCTCGGTGTTACCTATTCGCGAGGACGATAAAATGTATCAGATCTCTATCTGGAGACGGATCGACCTGAGAGAGAAGTTTAACCTTCCTTTTTATGGAACCGGCGGATTGAAGCTGGGAGGCTTTATGCGAAACGTCCTAAAAGCCGTGGAGGACAATGAGTTGACCCCTTATGCGGACGAGGATTTTACCACTCAACTTTCCATCTCCGACTTCCAGTCCAATTTTTGGATCAATGAGATCGGTGATAGCATTTTCGTGAGAGATCTCTATTACGTTGATTTTAAGGAGGACTTTATTTTTGATAAAAATAGGTCTGAGACGAAGTTTGACGTAAAGTATATTATTCTTACCATGCCTTCTGAAACCAATAGCAATGCCGGCGAGCGCACTATCGGGTATTTCAGATACAAGGATTTCTACGAACATTTCAAAGACCATCCAGAGGCTAAGTGGATCAACTATCAGAATCCTTCGAAGAATATCCCATACAGCCAGGCATTTGACCTACGTCTTTTTAGGTCCGTCGTTCGAAAATACACCAATCCGGACAATGCCCTTATTGCGGACATGGTAGATAATAGCGATCCAAATGCGCGAATGCAGGCATACCTTAAGTCCTTGGAATTTGAATACAAGTTGCTGGATTGGGAAAACGATCTGTGGGAGTGGTAATCTCACTCAATCAGTTAAAAAATAACTATCCGGTTGACCTTTCGAAAGTCAGCCGGATTTTTTTTAGCCCGAACACGTACCAAGAGCTATCAACCGGTGAAGCGAAGGGCTATTCGGGCGCTATCCATTGGTTAATTTGATGCATGACCTTCTCGGCTTTGTCTTTGCCGATGACAGCCTGCATGTCCTCAAGCGTGGCTTCCTTTATTTTTTTAATCGATTTAAAATGTTTCAGTAGCTTTTCAGCGGTTAGCTTGCCTATCCCTTCAATCTCCGTCAGCTGTGTACCAAACGCATGTTTGCTTCGCACGTTTCGGTGAAAAGTAATTGCAAAACGGTGTGCTTCGTCGCGTATACGCTGCAAGAGACGCAGGGATTCGGATTTTTTGTCGATATAGATCGGGTAGGAATCTTCGGGAAAATAGATTTCCTCCAACCGTTTGGCGATGCCAATAATGGGAATCTTGCCGTAGATTCCTTGAGCTTTCAGTGCGGTGACGGCCGAAGAAAGCTGTCCCTTGCCCCCGTCAATTACGATCAACTTCGGAAGTGGTTTACCTTCCTGCTGAAGGCGTTGGTACCTGCGTCCGACTACTTCTTCCATGCTTGCAAAATCATTCGGACCTTCTACCGTCTTGATGTGATAGTGGCGGTATTCCTTGTTGGCAGGCTTTCCATTCAGGAAGCAAACCATGCTGGCGACTGGATGTGTACCCTGAATATTCGAATTGTCAAAGCATTCGATGTGGTCTGGCAAGTCCGAAAGCGAAAGGTCACTCTGTAACTGACGTAAAACGCGGTTTTTCTTGTCTTTGACTTCGCCGGAAAGCAATGCTTTTTCCTTCTTGTAATAAAGGGCATTTTTCAGGGACAATTCTATTAGTTTTCGTTTATCGCCAATTTTGGGTACGGTCACCTGAAAATCTCCATATACCTCTTCCACCGGGATATTTACCAAGATTTCTTTGGCCTCACTCTGAAACTGATCCCGAAGCCTCACTATGGCTGTCAGTAGCAGTTCCGCCGGTTCTTCGTCGAGTCGTTTCCGCAGCTCCACGGTCTTGGACAGGATCAGTGCGCCTTCCTTAATTTTGAGGTAGTTCACAAAGGCTACCTTCTCGTCTAGCACGATGCTGAAAATATCCAAGCTTCCGATGCTCTGACTGAGCACCAACGATTTGGCTTGGTACTTTTCCAGCAATTCCAGTTTTTCCTTGTAGCGTTGCGCTATTTCAAAGGCCAAACTTTGGGCCGCTTCCTGCATCTTTTCCTTAAAGTAGCTCTTGGCTACGCCCAGATTGCCTTTTAGAATGTATTTAGCTTGTTCGATATCCTTTTGGTACTCCTCCTCCGATTGAAAGCGTTCGCAGGGGCCTAGGCAGTTTCCAATATGGTACTCGAGACAAACCTTGTATTTCTCTTCGGCCACCTTGTAGGGTGAGAGGTCCAGCTTGCAGGTTCGGATCGTAAACAGCGATCGAATCAGCTCCAACACGTTATTCATTCCTTTTACACTGGCAAAGGGACCGTAATAAGTGCCTTTAGAGGGAATCACCTTTCGGGTAGGATAGATGCGGGGGAAATTCTCTTTCGTAAGCAGCAGGTAGGGGTAAGTCTTATCGTCCTTTAGGAGGATGTTGTATTTGGGCTGGGATTTCTTAATGAGATTGTTCTCTAGTAAGAGTGCATCAAACTCCGAGTTGACGAGCGTAAACTCTATCCGCTCGATTTCCCGTACCATTCTGCGGGTTTTGCGGTTGATACCTACACTGTTACCGAAATAACTGGCCACGCGCTTTTTTAAGCTCTTGGCCTTCCCCACGTAGATCAGTTCACCGGCAGCATTATAGTAGCGGTATACGCCCGGCTGATCGGGCAATTGTTGGTATTCCTCGGGACGGTATGCAGGTGAGTCCATCATGGATGATTTTATTCAACCCCTGATGCCTAAGCCCATCTGGCCAAGACATTGGTGGTTAAAAATCCGTGGTTTGACTATCAAACTGAAAGTCGTCAAAGTCTGGTCTGTTCAGGTCGTACATAGAACAATCAATCTCCATGCTAAGCGGTCTTTCCGGTTTTGGGAACGGTCCTTTGGTGATCCCCAAGGACGTATCTTCATAGACCTTGGCCATGAAATTCGTCCAAATTGGCCGGGCCGTTCGGGATCCCTGACCGCTTATCCAGCTTCTAAAGTGGATGGCTCGGTCGTCGCCTCCTACCCACACGCCGCTTACCAGGTCTTTGGTCACAGCCATGTACCATCCGTCGGAAGCGTTCTGTGTAGTTCCCGTTTTTCCGCCGATTTCGTTTCCTTGGTCCCGCAATGTCCAAGGCACACCCTGACTGGTGCCCCCCTCTTCCTCGGTTCCTCCACGAAGCATATATAGCATTAGGTACGCGTGCTCCTCACTCATTGCGGGGCGTTTTTTGGGGATAAACTGATGCAATACATTCCCGTTTTTATCCTCAATACGGTCGATATAAATCGGTGTGATGTGTTCTCCCTTGTTCGCAAAAGTCCCAAATGCACCGACCATTTCCAGAATGGATACGTCACTGGTACCCAGGGCCAAGGCCGGTACCTCGTCCAAATCACTTGTGATACCCACTCGGCGGGCCGTCTCCACTACTACACGGGGGCTAAGCTTCTTCATCATGTACGCGGTGACAGAGTTTACCGATTGGGCCATGGCCTTGCGGATGGTCATGCGTTCATAGGTGAATTTACCATCCGCATTGCTTGGTCTCCAGATGGGCTGGCCAGGCGTACTTACCTCCACCGGCTGGTCAATGACGGAGTAGCAAGGTCCATATCCATTTTCGATCGCGGCTGCATACACAAAGGGCTTAAAGGTAGAACCGGGCTGTCGTTTTCCTTGCTTTACGTGGTCGTACTTAAAGTGCTTGTGGTTGATGCCACCCACCCAAGATTTGATGTGTCCGGTATGGGGATCCATGGTGACAAAACCTGTTTGCAGGTATTTCTTGTAATGACGCATGGAATCCATGGTGCTCATCAGGGTATCTATTTCCCCTCTTGACCAAGAGAAAACCCGCATCTTCTTCTTTTCATTCAGCTTGACCTGAATGGAATCTTCGTTGTCACCGTATCGGATTTTGAGTAGCCGGTACGATTCGGTCCTTTTCACGGCATTTTCGATAAAATTTGGAATTGGCCTGCCGCGATTGTCGATCCAAGGTTCTCGATTGCCTACTTCAGCTTCGAATTTCTTCTGCAAATCTGCCATATGCGTAGCTACCGCCTCTTCGGCGTATCGCTGCAGTCTGCTGTCTACAGTGGTAAATATCCTAAGTCCGTCTCCAAAAAGGTCGTAAGAAGATCCGTCCGGTTTTAGGTTTTCCCTCGCCCATCTCAGGAGGTCTGCCTTGACGACTTCTCGGAAGTAGGTAGCCATCCCTTCGTTGTGATTTTCTACTCGGTACTCCAATTCAATCGGAAGCTTAGACAGCGAGTCAAACTCTGTACGGGAGAGATACCCGTATTTTTCCATTTGGGCCAAGACGGTATTTCGTCTGCGAAGGCTGTTTTCTGGGTTAAACACCGGACTATAGTAGGAAGGTGCCTTGAACAACCCGACCAAGGTGGCTGCCTCCTGTACGGCAAGGTCATTCGGTTCCTTGTTGAAGAAGGTTTTGGATGCCGTTTTTATTCCGTAGGCATTGCTACCAAAATCCGATGTGTTCAAATACATCGTAAGTATTTCGTCCTTGGTATAGGATTTTTCGAGTTGGGTGGCCACTAACCATTCCTTGGTTTTAATAATCAGCATATTAAGACCGGGAACACGACTGAGTAAACCCTGCATGTCTTTGGTTCGGGTCTTAAACAGGTTTTTGGCGGTTTGTTGACTTAGGGTACTTCCACCTCCCGCGCCCTTTTGGCGCAAAATCAAACTTTTAAATAAAACCCGAACCATGCCGCGGGAATCAATACCGGAATGCTTGTCGAAACGTACATCTTCTGTGGCAATCAAGGCGTTGATCAGGTTTCGGCTTAGTTCGTTGTAGGTTACCGGGCTTCTGTTTTCGCGGAAGTATTTCCCCAAAAGAACCCCGTCAGCTGAAAAAAGCTCTGAAGCAAGTTCGCTCTCCGGATTTTCTAGCGATTTAAAATCCGGCATACTTCCGAATAGCCCCAAAAAATTGGAGCTCACCGCTAAGACAAATAACACAAATCCGATGATGCTTGCCGCAAAAACCAACCAAAGGTACTTGATGGTTTTTTGGACGTTAAATCCGGTGGTAGTACGCTTTTGCTTTGTCATTTTATTTAGTGTAAGACTTTCGGAAGAAGGTCCTGTATTCCTCTAGGTCTTTGCGTCGATTCAGTTGTTGGAAATTTTCTATAGAAATGACAAAACTACTGATTTTTGCCTCCTCCGGTAGATTTTCCGTGTTAAAAGAATTTAAAAACTGCGTCCGATATGCCTGTGCCTTTTCCGCGTTTGAAAAGGGACTGATGATTACGATGGTGTTTTCCCTATCCAAGGCGATGGTACCTGTGCGCAATCTGTCATTGGGGAAATTCGCTCCGTGGAACTTCTCCAAGTCTGCTGTCAGGTTTTTCGATTCAGCCGCTGCACGTGGCTCCATTGCCAGGATAAAGACATGGGTTTGTGATTCGTTTACGCGGTAAATCTGCTCATCGCCTGCCTCCTCCGTATCTTCATCCGCTTCATTTTCCTCACTTTCGAGCTCCTCTTCCATATCTTGGCTCGCATCGGCGATCGATTCATCTATAGTTTCCCCGCCGCCTATGCCATCTAGCATTTTCCTTGCCAAATTTATCAATGCTGGATCAGCGGCATTTAGCATGTAGTTTTCCAGTTTGACCCTATAATCATCCAAGTTGCCGAGTTTACCGGTGTTCATGATGTCCAACATCAACAATCTATCCGTGTTCTTGGTGAGTGGATAGCTATTCAGGGTGGTTCTAAGAAGTTCTCTCGATGCCTGATATTGGCCTGCTTGGTACAGACGGTAGGCTGCCGCATAGTTTTGAGAAGACTCAAAGTTTGCTTGTGTACCAGAAACCGACTCGGGATTATTTACAGACTTGGTATACTGCGATTCGGGAAATTCCCGGTTCAAAAGTGTCACGTATCGGTCAAAGTCTAGTCCCAGCTCTTTATTTGCCAGATACAACGTGTAATAGGCTTCCGGCTTTTTTACGGTATTTGGGTATTGGCTCACGAGAGTTTCCAAATAGGAAATGGAAAGCTTTGGCTCCTTGAGATCAAAAAACAGCAGTTTGCCTAAATTAAAGTAGGCATCTTCCATCTCATCTACCAGACGGTCTATAGTGGCTTGGTCTTTGGGTATTCGGGAGAGGAGGCTTTCCCTGTCCGGAAGGTTCAGCGCAGCCATGGCAGAGGTCAATTCCTGGTCTCCACTGTCCGACGGATCATCCATATCCTGGACCATATCCGGGTTAGTAGACTCCTGAAAGCCACGGGCACTTCTTCGCCAATTGTCTGTCAATTGCCGATTGCCCCATATGCGGTTAAATTCGATGGCCCCTTGCGACATGGCGGTGGGGTTATCCCAGTAAAAAGAGGTACCCGATCCACCGCCTGCCGAAGCCAATAAGTTGTCAAAGATACTGGAGGGCTTTTTGTTTTTCTGCATTTCCGCTTCCCGGATCAGGCGCTCCTCCTCTTTTTTCAGAAATTCGTCTACATAAGCTTCCTGCTGTTCGGGCGATAGCCGGCTTAGCGAAATCAGGCTGTCATTGGCCTGGATCAACTCGAAATTCAATGCATACTGATCAAAAATCTCTTTTCTGGCAGCGAGGGATTGGTAGTTTCTGTCGCCCTCGCGGAATTGCTTCAATGCACTGTCCAAGTAATATTTGGTGGTCAAGAAATCGTTGAAGTCTTGGAGGTAAATATCAGCGAGCTTTTCGTAGATATAGCCCTTTTGTCGCCGGTTGTCAGTAGGTTCCTTGGCTGCAAGGGTAAGCAGGCGGATGCTTTCCTCTTTTTCATCCTGTTTGTATTCAAACAAGGCCTTTTCATAGAGGATCACATCGCGAAATTCAAGGTTTTTTCGGTCCTTATACAAATCATCGTAATATCCCCTTACGCGCCGGAGGTCCTTACTTTTACTGAGTTCAGCTACCTGCTGTGAATACAGGACGGCAAAGAACGTGCGTTCGTAATTCGGGCTTCCGCTGATTGCTTTTTGGTAATATTCATACGCAAAGGCATCCAATCCGGCTTGCTGATAGAGTTGCCCTAGGATAAAATTCATCCGGGATATCATCTTCTTATCGTCTGCAAATTCCAGTGCGCGAAACAGCGCTGGAGCGACCATATCCGTCTCTCCTTTGGCTTCGTAATAGTAAGCCAGCGTCTGATAAAGCAGAAAGCGGTTTTCATCACTGATACCATCTTCCTTGGACAAAAAATCCATGACATATACCGCATCGTCAAATTTTCGCAGGTCTATGAAAGAGCGTAGCAACCCAACTAGGGACAGGTGCCTTACATCTTTCTGACTACTGTTTACGTTGAGGTATTTGAAGGTATTCTGGGCTTCGTCAAAGTTGCCCTGGTAATAGTCGATCTTGCCCAATAGGTAGTAGGAGGGATCTACCCACTTGCTGATGCGGTGCCAATCTATGGCCTTGGAGGCCAAGTCCCTCGCCTGCATGAGGGCTTCCTTGTTGGATTCGATGACTGCGCTGTCGATGGGATAGAAAACGGGTAATATCTGAGAGTAATCCTCCTCGTACTCGGACTCGATATTTGCTTCCACCTCGCGTATTTTATCTAGCGCCAGAAAATACGCGTTGAATTTGGCCGTTGTGTTATGATACAGCCTGTTCACGAAGGTATTCTTTTGCGATGTGCAAGAGCTGCCTAACAGGATGACGAACAAAAGGACACGATATAGCGTACAACTTCTCAACTTCGGCTGGATTTAAGTGCCTGCAAATTACCTCTTTTAAAATAAATATGTAAAGACTTCTATTAATATCCTATTTTTGCACTTCCAAGATAATTCAAACACGCATACATTGAGCTTAAAACAGAAACTAAACGATTGGATTGAGACCAAATTTCTTTTCGTAATCCGAAGGGAGGAGGATTTCTCGGTGATCACGTCTATCAGTATTACGAAGATACGGATCGCTTTATTGTTGTTTCTGTTGCTTATTACCTCCTTCGGCATATCCCTGGTACTTTCCAAGTCGTTGCTGGCCCGTTGGTTTGATCCTGCTTACATCGAGTCAGAAAATACAGCGCGTATTTACCAGCTTTCTGAGGTGGTGGATTCGTTGATCCTCGAAGTGCAGGCCAAAGACCGCTATGTCAAAAACATCCAGCAAATTATTTCAGGCGGTGAAATTCCGGAGGATACCATCTTGGACCAAGAACCGGCCCAATTGGAGGTAAACCGCAGCGAGATAGACCTGTACAAATACAGCGATGCTACCCTAAGTGTCATCAGTGAATTTGAGTCTATGCCGCTGGATGAAAGCAGTTTTGGCCGAATCAGCAATAGTGCTTTTGCGGATACTTATTTCTTTCCCCCGCTAAAAGGTGTGGTGGTGAGCGGATACACTCCGTCCAATAATCATTTTGGTGTGGATATCGTGGCCGCAGAAAATGAGCCCATCAAAGCCATTGCGGAGGGTACGGTGATTTTTGCGTCCTGGACATTGGAGACAGGCTATGTAGTAGGAATTCAGCATTCGAATGAGCTGATTTCTATTTACAAACATAATTCAGTAATATTGAAGTCTGTTGGTGATGCCGTACGGGGAGGAGAAATCGTGGCTATCATCGGAAATACCGGTGAACTGACCACAGGACAGCATTTGCACTTGGAGCTATGGTACAAAGGCAACCCCCTGAATCCCCAGGAATTCATTACGTTCGACTAATATGGCAAGCAATAAGGAAGATAAGCACAAGACAACTGAAATGGTAAGTTCCAGCAACTTGGTCGCTGCAGGGACGGTCATTGTCGGAAATATCGCCACCCCGGGAAATATTCGTGTCGAGGGTACCGTAGAGGGGTCACTGGAATCCCAGAATAAAATCATTGTAGGGGAGTCGGCTGAGGTTCACGGGAACCTTTCTGCTAAGGAAATTGAAATCTCCGGTCATGTAAAGGGAGAAATCAGGTGCAGTGGGGCACTATTTTTAAAAAAGACCGCAGTCATTCTTGGAGATATCTATACAAAAAAACTCATTATTGAAAACGGAGCGGAATTAAACGGAAAGTGCAACATGGGCGAAAGGTCCGAATAGCACTCCCCCTAAGCATACTCTCTCTTGAAAATCCCCCCCCAAAAGAATACTCCGGACTATATCCGTTTTATCGGATTGGCCTTTCAAATGATGGCTCTTATCGGGCTTGGAGGCTACTTGGGTCATCGACTGGATGCCCAAACGTCATACAGCTTTCCGGTTTGGTTACTCACAGGGTCATTCTTAGGTACCCTGATAGCCTTTTACCAACTGTTCAAAAGCCTTCCTCCCAACCGCGACTGAAACCATGTACCGCTATGCATAGCTACAAAACACTGCTTATCCAACTGGTCGTAGTAACCCTGTTAGTATCTCTTGCTATTGTTGCTTTGCAATGGTTGGCACCCGGTCCTTGGATTCACCGTCAGATCTGGGCGATCACGTTTTTCTTTGCCATACTGACGGCGATAACTGGCATGTTTTCAATACATTTACTAAAAAACGACAAATTAAATTCTGTGTCTATAATCTTAGGTAGCACGGTTTTCAGATTAATAGTCAGTCTGCTGTTTGTTTTTGTGCTTTTATGGGGAGAAGATGAAAATTTACTTTGGTTTGTCGTTAATTTCTTTATCATTTATTTGTTGTACTTATTGTTTGATATATACAGCTTAATAACTAATTTGCGCCTTCATTTGAAATAGGCAAAACAAAAGAAGTTGATGGTCCGCAAATTTGTATGCTTAACTGCCTTATTGTCAGTATTTTTTCTGACTTTTTCGGCACAGGCAATAGCTGCTTCCGGTGAAGATGAAGACAAGACAAGTTTCATCATGCACCATATCAAGGATTCCCATGAATGGCACTTCGCTACCATAGGACATACCCACATCACACTACCGCTTCCCGTCATCATTTACTCCTCCGACCGCGGCTTTGAGTTCTATTCTTCCTCCGCCTTTTTGGATCCGGAAACCCATCATTTTGGGAAAGAACATAACGGATATTTCATAGACGAACACGACAAGTTAAAGGCAGTGGATGAAAGCAGGTCGTTTATCGACCTTTCCATTACCAAAAACGTAGCTATGCTCTTTTTGGTTTTGGCAGTATCCCTTTATTTGCTCTTATCTGCCTCCAAACATTATAAAAATAACCCCAACAAGGCTCCCAAAGGAATCGCTTCCTTCGTCGAACCGATTGTGATCTTCGTAAGAGACGAGATCGCCATTCCCAATATCGGACCTAAATACAAGAAGTTCACGCCATACCTCTTGACGCTATTCTTCTTTATATGGATAGGCAACTTGCTGGGACTGATGCCCGGTGCGGCTAACCTAACCGGAAACATCGCTGTGACGGTCACCTTGGCGATTATCACGTTCTTGGTAACCAACCTGAACGGAAACAAGGCCTATTGGAAGCACGTGGTAGCTACCCCGGGCGTACCTTTGCCGCTGTTGTTAATTATCGTGCCGGTGGAGATCATCGGATTGTTTACCAAGCCGTTTGCACTAACTGTCCGTCTCTTCGTGGCCATCACTGCGGGGCACATCGTTATACTGAGCTTTATCGGGTTGATATTCGTGTTTGAGTCCTATGCAGTTGGGGTGGCAAGTACGCTTATGGTGGTATTTATCAATATCATTGAGTTATTGGTGGCCACTATACAGGCGTATGTGTTTACCTTGTTCTCTGCCATGTACATCGGTGCCGCTGTAGCGGAACATGCGCATGACGATCATCATTGATTTGGAATTTCTTTGTTCAATTATTCATAAATAAATCACACGTATGTTAACTTCATTATTATTGACTGCCGGTTTTGCACTTATGGGTGCGGGTATTGGTGCCGGAATTGTAGCGATTGGCGCAGGTCTTGGTATCGGTCGTATCGGTGGACAAGCCATGGAAGGAATTGCACGTCAGCCAGAGGCTGCTGGAAAAATCCAGACTGCCATGCTGATCATCGCAGCTCTTATTGAAGTGGTTTCCCTGTTTGCAGTGGTAGTATGTCTACTGATTGCATTGAACGGTAACCTTACTTTCTAAAAAATCGGGGGATTGGCGATAGGCCAGTCCCTCTTTTCACATTGAACAAACAAGAAGAAATATAGCGTTATGGATCTGATTAGTCCTGATTTAGGTTTGATTATCTGGCAAACGATTGGTTTTGCCATCCTATTCATCATCCTGGCTAAATATGCCTGGAAGCCGATTCTTTCTGCTTTGGAAGAACGAGAGGGTACCATTGAAACGGCCCTCTTGTCAGCCGAACAAGCCAGAAAAGAGATGGCTAACTTGGTGGCAGAAAACGAGAAAATCCTTCAGGAGGCCAGAATTGAACGGGACGAGATTCTAAAGTCTGCCAATGAATACGCTGCCAAACTCATGGAAGAAGCCACCGTGGCTGCATCCAAGGTAGAGGCTAAAATGGTAGCCGAAGCCAAAGCGCAAATTCAGACAGAAAAGGAAGCAGCTCTCACGGATGTTAAAATCCAGGTAGCCGAGCTTTCCCTGCTGATAGCCGAGAAGTTGATGCGCCAAAAATTGTCTGCAGAACCTGAGCAAAAGAAATTGGTAGAAGAATTCGTAAAGGAAATTAAACTCAACTAACGCATGTCCGAATTTAGAGTCGCCTCCCGATATGCGAAATCGTTGCTGGAACTGGCTGTCGAAAAAGGCATTTTAGACCAGGTACACCAAGATATGAACCAACTCCTGGAGCTAGAAGCAGCTCACCCGGAGTTGGCTGCGATGCTGAAAAGCCCCATTGTGAGCTCGGAAAAGAAGCTGACCGTGTTGGAGGCTATTTTCAAAAGCAGTGCGTCTGAATTGACCCTAACTTTTGTGAAATTGGTATCCCAAAAGGGAAGAGAATCCTTTCTGCCAGCAATGGCCCGTGAATTTCACCGACAGTACAATATCCAAATGGGTATCCAATTGGCAGAGGTAACCACTACTTTTCCCATCGACGCAGCGCTTCGGAAGCAGTTTGTGGATATCGTGAAAGACATCTCTGGCAAGGAAAGCGTAGAGCTGATCGAAAAGGTAAATGCCAAGTTGATCGGTGGATTCGTGCTGAAGGTGGATGACCGCCAATACGATGAGTCTATCCACAGCAAGCTTCGCAAGCTGAGACTGGACTTCACCCAGAACCTTTACGAGAAGAAATTTTAATTGATACTAGTATACCCTATAATTCGATATAAGAATGGCAAATGTAAGACCTGATGAAGTTTCGGCTATCCTGAAAGAGCAGCTTTCCGGAGCCAGGACTCAAGCGGAACTGGAAGAAGTGGGTACCGTCCTTCAAGTAGGTGATGGTGTTGCCCGTATCTATGGACTTTCCAAAGCCCAAGCCGGTGAATTGATTGAGTTCGAAAGCGGCATGAAGGCCATGGTGTTGAACCTGGAAGAAGACAATGTCGGTGCGGTATTGTTTGGTGATTCCAAGGTAGTAAAAGAAGGAGATACCGTAAAGAGAACCCGTCAGATTGCCTCCATTAAAGTGGGCGAAGGCATGTTGGGTCGCGTTGTGGATACCTTGGGTATGCCCATAGACGGAAAAGGACCCCTTGCCGGTGAACTTTACGAGATGCCTTTGGAACGCAAAGCCCCGGGCGTTATCTACCGACAGCCGGTAAACGAGCCGCTTCAGACAGGTATCAAGTCCATTGATGCCATGATTCCGATCGGTAGAGGACAGCGGGAGCTGATCATCGGTGACCGTCAGACCGGTAAAACCGCCGTAGCGATCGATACCATTCTAAACCAAAAAGAATTTTACGACAGGGGAGAGCCTGTATTCTGTATCTACGTAGCCGTTGGACAGAAGGCCTCCACCGTCGCCAACGTTGTGGCTGCCTTGGAAAAAGGCGGAGCACTTCCGTATACCGTTATCGTAAGTGCTGCTGCCGCTGATCCGGCTCCTATGCAGTTCTTTGCACCATTTACCGGTGCTGCCATCGGCGAATTCTTCCGCGATACCGGAAGACCTGCCTTGGTGGTATACGATGATCTTTCGAAGCAAGCAGTAGCTTACCGTGAGGTTTCTCTGCTGTTGAGAAGACCTCCGGGACGTGAAGCGTATCCCGGTGACGTTTTCTATCTGCACTCCAGATTATTGGAGCGTGCCGCAAAGATCAACGCATCGGATGAAATCGCCAGCCAAATGAACGACCTTCCTGAGTCGATTCGACCGTTGGTGAAAGGTGGCGGTTCCTTGACCGCTCTGCCGATCATTGAAACCCAAGCAGGTGACGTCTCTGCGTATATCCCCACCAACGTGATTTCCATTACGGACGGACAGATATTCTTGGAAACCAACCTGTTTAACTCCGGTATTCGACCAGCGATCAACGTGGGTATTTCCGTATCCCGTGTAGGGGGTAATGCTCAGATCAAGGCAATGAAGAAAGTAGCCGGTACCCTAAAGCTGGATCAGGCGCAGTTCCGTGAACTGGAAGCCTTCTCCAAGTTCGGTTCCGACCTAGATCCTACTACCAAGCGAACCATTGAAAGAGGTAGAAGAAACCAAGAAATCCTAAAGCAGAAGCAGTACTCACCGGTACGGGTAGAGCTTCAGGTGGCAATCATCTACCTATCTACTAAGGGCTTCTTGGACAAGATTCCGGTAGAAAAAGTGAAAGCTTTTGAAAGCGATTTCTATAACTTGGTAAACGCACAGTATGCAGATGCGCTTGCCGCTATCCGTAAAGGAGACTTGGATACTGCCGGCGAGTTGCTAAAGAAAGCTACGGCCGAGTTGGCACCCAAATACGCGTCAGCTTAATCCCTAATGGGAATAAACGTACATCAAGGGCACAGTAAACGATCATGGCGAACCTTAAGGAAGTAAAAGAAAGAATCAATTCGGTCAGCTCGACCCAGCAGATTACCAAAGCGATGAAGATGGTGGCTGCGGCGAAGCTGCGTAGGGCACAGGACAAAATTGTCCAGATGAGGCCTTATTCGCAGAAGCTGACTGCTATACTTAACAATATTTCCTCAGGATCTGAGGGCAGCACGGATATCGTATACGCACAACAGCGAACAGTGGAGAAGGTACTTTTTGTACCCATTACCTCCGACAAAGGACTTTGCGGTGCATTCAATTCCAATGTGATCAAAGCAGCTTCTCTCGAACTGGAAACGACCTACGCAGGTAAGCAGATCACGGTGATGCCTATTGGCAAGAAGGCCTTCGACCATTTCAAGAAACGTTCCTACCCGATTATAGATGATTATGCGCTGCTTTTTGCAGATGTTTCGTTTGATCGGGTAAAGGTGGCAGCAGAACATGTGATGAACGCCTTTGAACTGGGATTGTTTGATAAGGTGGTCCTTGTATACAACGAGTTTAAGAATGTGGCTACCCAAGTGGTGAAAGCCGAGCAGTTTCTACCCATCGAGCAGAACGAAGTGGTAGATGCCGCTGCTAGCCAGCAGGACTACATCGTAGAGCCTTCCCGCGATTATATCATCGAGGAATTGGTGCCTAACTCGCTGAAAATTCAGTTTTACAAAGCCATTCTGGACAGCAATGCCTCCGAGCATGGTGCACGGATGACGGCAATGGATAAGGCAACTGAAAATGCCAACGACTTGCTCAAGCAATTGAAACTGGTCTACAACCGTACCCGCCAAGCAGCCATCACCAACGAGATCCTGGAGATTGTGGCGGGTGCCGAGGCGCTGGAAAGCAGTGATTAATAACCGTTGTTAAAAGAGCTAGTACATTAACCCTACCAGAACTTGAAAATTTTGGTGGGGTTTTTTTTATCATTTCCGATTTTTTTTGGTCACAGGTACATTTTTCCACTTCAGCCATTAAGAATTGGTGGAGTTGGGTTAGCAAGGAATGCAATCGATGCTGGTTAAAGGAAAAAACAGGTGACCCGCGGGACTGGTTCAAACCCAAATATTTTTCCGAAGCTTGTCAGCGGTTTTCCACAACTGTTTTTCTAAAGGCTTTCTAGGTTTTAAGGGTTAAGCGCAAATAGAACGCTCCTAATTCGGCCAACCAGTCATAGAAGTCTTTTCTCGATTGTATGGCTTTAGGTTTATCGCTTTTTGGATTCTCATTAACACCCAAATGAGCAGGGGCTTTGATATGAATATCGATGTCCTCAGAAAAGCGGTGAATAATATGATATCCTTTGGACAGGGACGTTCCACTCTTGAGCTCAAATTCAAAGCCTTGCTTTTTGAGGCCACACAGCATATGCATGATCCAGTAATCTTTTTCGATCAATTGGATTTGGATGCCCGTTTCTTGTTCGAGAATTCTCAGGAGATCAATAAAATCTTTGCGCTCATGCAGATATTGTTCAGGCATGTTGCTTTTCTACAATAGGCGAAAAAACCTTCTTTGCTCGTGAGCCTCCATAGGCTGATACAGTCCGTTTCAACTTAACAGGATCGAGTGTTGCTGCTCTTTCTTTCGCTTTTGAAAGCACAGCCATTTTGTCTTCGGCCAACGTGTCTAAATTATTGACCAAGTCAACCAGTAGAAACTCAGGGGTTACCTTTTTGGGAAACTTTGGCTTCATGTGGAAAAAGAACTTTCGACCACCAAGTTCAAACTCACCATGGCGTTTGTGATTAGAACTGTCAATTTTATTATTGAAAAATCATGCAAAATATGGTGTCAAATAGTCTGTTTTATATCATGCTTTCAGTATTTTAATGGAATAACAGTCCATCAGTATTCTTTCATATCATTCAAGATGTTGCCGTAGATGTTGTCCTAAAATTGCAAGTATTCATATTTTTGATTGATCCCACCTTGACTAAAGCTATTTCAATGTCGTCTAGTTAAGGATCAAATTGGCTTATAATTCATGTGTGGGTTTTTTGGGCTTCTTGTCCCGCCTTTCTGACTGATTGGGTCTGATGATTTCCCGGGTTTTGTATACGGTATCTTCAAATGCCTCTACTGCCTGCCTGTATTTTCTTTTCAGGAACATCGGCATCAGCAGATCCATAAATGACGCCAGTGTATGGGTTCTGTTGATCTTATGGTCATGTTTTCGCTCTTTGTCCGCCCTGTATTCCATCCTTACTTTTTCCTCTATCGGATGGGCGTAGATGGAGCACATGGTCATGGCCAATACCTTGACATGGAAATCCTGACGGACTGCCCTGGCGGTCTTTCCGGAGAACTTCTCAAGCTCTGCCCTGGACTTGAGCAGTTTGTAGGCTTTCTCTTCGCTCCACCTGTGGTGGTATAGTGCCTTGAACTGCCCTGATTCGCACTTTTCCGTATCCAGCAGCGATGTGCACAGCATCTCAACTAAATCTTCTATAGACTTAGAGGCTATTGAGCAACAAAAAAAAGGCCTTTCATTTCTGAAAGGCCTAACTTACTTATAATCAGTGTACCAGGAGCGGGACTTGAACCCGCACGACCAAATGGTCACAAGATTTTAAGTCTTGCGTGTCTACCAATTCCACCATCCCGGCATTTTTTCTTTTAGGTATCCCTTCAATTTAAAGGGCCCATAAAGAATAAAGCCCTTGGTAGAGGGCTTTAGCAGAGCGAAAGACGAGATTCGAACTCGCGACCCCGACCTTGGCAAGGTCGTGCTCTACCAACTGAGCTACTTTCGCTTTTAAGATTCAAAAAACGCAACCGTACGATGCGCCCTTAATGTGAATGCAAATTTACCTGCTTTTTTATAAAAGGCAATATTTCCAAGCAAATATTTGTAATTAGTCGACACCCTTCCGAGTACCTCTTTGATTTTTAGGGGGAAACATACCCCTAGCCGAGGGTCTTTTTGATTTCGTTCAGTTTTAGCAAGGCTTCCACGGGCGAGATGGTATTGATATCGATCGCATCCAGCATCTCCTGTGCCGCCTTAAATTTGGGATCCATCTCAAAAAGGCTCAATTGATAATTATTCTTTGGCATATCTTTGATCTTGTCGCGCTGCCCTTTGAGGTCCTTGTCCTTTTCCAGGTGCTTCATGATCTCCGCTGCCCGCAGTACCACCGGGTTCGGCATACCGGCCATCTGGGCTACATGAATCCCAAAGCTGTGCTCACTGCCTCCCTTTTCCAGCTTCCGCATAAAAATCACCTTGTTGCCCAGCTCCTTCACAGAGACATTGAAGTTTTTTACCTTGGGAAAGTCCTCTGCCAACTGATTCAATTCGTGATAATGGGTAGCAAAGAGCGTTTTGGCCCGACACTTGGGTTGGTTGTGCAGGTACTCCACGATGGACCAGGCGATGGATATTCCGTCATAGGTGGATGTGCCCCTGCCGATCTCGTCCATAAGTACCAGGCTTCGATCACTCAGGTTGTTGAGAATGCTGGCTGTCTCTGTCATCTCCACCATGAAAGTGGACTCACCCTTGGAGAGATTGTCTGAAGCACCTACCCGGGTGAATACCTTGTCAATGATGCCCAAACGGGCATAAGAGGCAGGTACAAAGCTTCCCATCTGCGCCATCAGTACGATCAGGGCCGTCTGCCGCAACAGGGCTGACTTACCCGCCATATTGGGGCCCGTGATGATGATGATCTGCTGCGTGGCATTGTCCAGAAAGATATCGTTGGGCACGTAGGCGTCACCGATCGGCAATTGCTTCTCGATCACCGGATGTCGGCCATCCTTGATTTCGATGGATTCCGTGTCGGCCATCTTGGGCAGGCAATAATTGTTCTCTGCGGCCACTTGCGCAAATGATAGCAATACATCCAAGGTTGCCAAGATCCGGGCGTTTTGTTGAATGCTCGACACGTAATCGGTGGCATCCTGCACCAGGAGGTTAAAGTATTTTTGCTCCAAAGCAATCAGCCGCTCTTCCGCATGAAGGATTTTCTCCTCGTAGACCTTGAGCTCCTCGGTGATGTAGCGTTCCGCATTTACAAGCGTTTGCTTGCGAATCCATTCTTGGGGCACTTTGTCTTTGTGGGTATTGCTCACTTCCAGGTAGTAGCCGAAGACCTTGTTGTAGGCTACCTTGAGGGAACTGATGCCGGTCTTTTGCACCTCCCGCTGCTGTAGCTGTACCAGGTAGTCCTTACCGGAATTGGCCAGCTTTCGGTATTCGTCCAAATCGGCGTCCACACCGTTTTTGATGATGCCACCCTGATGGGTAAGCATGGGCGCATCCTCCATCAGCTCCTTGTCTATCTTTTCAAGCAAAAATTCGCAGGAATTGAGCTGATCCGCCAGCTTCTTCAGGGACCTGTTGTTCTCCGAACTAAGCAGTGTCTTGATGGGGAGCGTATTCTTTAAGGCCTTTTTGAGCTGATTCATCTCCCGGGGGTTGATGCGCCCCACGGCAACCTTGGAAATTAGACGTTCCAAGTCCCCGATATGCTTTAGGTGAGAGACGATCTCCTCGCGAAAAGCGGGGTTTTGGAAGAAGTGCTCCACCATCCGCTGCCGTTCCACGATCGGTTCCTTCTCCTTGAGAGGGAGTACCATCCACTTTTTCATCATCCGACTGCCCATGGGTGTGTGCGTGTGATCCAAAATCTGGATCAGCGGCACGCCACCCTCTTGCTGCGGGTGGATCAACTCCAGGTTGCGGATGGTAAACTTGTCCAGCCACACGTATTTTTCCTCCGCAATGCGGGAAATGGAGGCAATGTGTTTTACCTCCTTGTGTTCGGTTTCCTCCAAATAATAGAGAATCGCTCCTGCGGCTACGATCCCCTGGGGGAGGTTTTCGATTCCAAAGCCCTTGAGAGAGTTGGTTTGAAAATGTTGGGTAAGGCGCTCGTAGGCATAGTCGTATTGAAATACCCAATCCTCGCAGTGGAAAGTCGTAAAGTCACTTTTCAGAAATTCAGCCGCACGGGTCTTTGCCGCCTTGGAGTAGATCACCTCGGAGGGACTAAAGCTTTGCAGCAACTTCTCGATATAGGCTGGCTGCCCTTGTGCCGCCATGAACTCCCCGGTAGAGAGATCCAGAAAGGCGACGCCCAAGGCCTCCCGGTCAAAATAGATGGAAGCCAGAAAGTTGTTCCGCCGCTTGTCCAGCACATTGTCGTTAAACGAAAGCCCGGGAGTAACCAGCTCGGTCACGCCGCGCTTTACAATGCCCTTGACTTCCTTGGGATCCTCCAATTGGTCGCAGATGGCTACCCGGTTGCCTGCCCGGATCAGTTTGGGCAGGTAGGTGTCCAAGGAATGATGTGGAAAGCCGGCCAATTCAATATGAGACGCTGCCCCATTGGCCCGCTTAGTCAGCACGATGTCCAATATTTTGCTGGCCTTCACCGCGTCCTCTCCGAACGTTTCGTAAAAATCTCCCACCCGAAACAGCAGCAAGGCACCGGGGTGCTTGGCCTTGATGGCGTTGTACTGCTTCATGAGCGGAGTCTCTTTCACTGCTGCTTTAGCCATAAATCCGTATTGATCGTAAATGAAACCCTGAATTTACTCGATCCATCCCACAAAGAAAAATGGTAGGGTCCAGTCCTTCCCTTCAGCTCTCCCAAGGCTACCAAATATTCCCCCGAGCCTTTCTCCAAAAAATAATCTGCGCAAATAAAACTATTTTTACCGCTGCGGCATCTTACTATCAAACGAACCCATACAGCCCGCACTACAAACCCCAATGATCTACGGCCAGACCGTCAATATTATCCTAGTAACCAGAGCGATGTCCGGTGACTCATCTGCCAAAAGCCAACTGCTTACCGATTGGTATACCCGGGTGTACAATTACGCGCTGAAATTTCTGGGGGATCACGACCTTGCCATGGAGGTATCGCAACTAACCTTCATTGCGGTGCACCATAAAATCGAAACCCTCCAAGATCCGGAAAAATTCCGGTCTTGGCTCTACACCATTTTGGCAAACAACTGTAGACACCAAAAGCGCCGCAGGAAGGACCCTGCTTTCTCCGACCTGTCCAGTGAGGCAGCAAGGAAAGCCATGGACCTCCCCTGTAACAACACGAATCCGGAGCAGCAAATGATTCAGCAGGAGGCAGCGTTTCAGTTGCAACAGGCCATTTTGCGACTGCCGGAGGTGCAGCGGGAGGTGTTGATTATGAAGGAATTCGAGGGACTGAAATTTAGAGAAATCGCCGAGTCCTTGGGTATCTCGGAAAACACTGCAAAATCCCGCCTGTATTACGCATTCAAACACTTAAAAGAAACGCTGAGTGGTTATTCCTACCACCCCAAATGATACCGCTTATGAGCTTTGTCCCTGATGAAACGACCTGGATGGGTTATCTGTACGGTGAGCTGGACGCCGAGACGCATCTACAGGTGACCCAATACCTCCAAAACAACCCCGATGCAAGACGGGAGCTGGAGCAATTTGCCTCCCTTCGGCAGCGCCTGAAAGGATTGGAGGATAAAAGCCCTCCACCCATGGCACTGCCGGAACTCCCCCAAACTACCCGACCGGTGCGACGCACCATTCCCAAGCCCATTCAGTATGCTGCTACCCTGGTGATTGCCCTGGTGTGTCTGATGGTGGCGGCCAGGGCAACGGAGCTCCATCTACAGTGGAGCAGCGACGGCCTGTATATAAGCTTCGGAATACGTGAAATGCCTCCAACCCCCCAAATGGTAGCGGCAACCACGCTAGCAGAGGAAAGAGCGGAAAGCCCACGAGGTACCTATGAAGCTTCTCCTTCCGACTCATTGCTTCGCCAAGTGCAGGAAATCATTGATCGGAAACTGGACCAGCGTTTACGGGATGAAAAGCAGCAGTGGATCGGTCAGATTGGACCCGGGTTGGAACGGCGCATGGATGCGTACTTCCAGGCCGCCCGTCAGGAACAGGCCCTCCAACTTGCTACCTACTGGGAAGAGGTTGCGCTGGTACAAAAGCAGTATACCGAAGTTCTTCTACAGGATTTCTCGCAGACCCTCGAACAGCTTCGCGAGGAAGATCTGGTATTTCTGTTGGAAAGACTGAATGGAATGCAATACGAAAACGAACAACGGCAGCAAGAAATCAATGACCTCCTAATCTTCTTGCTGGCTGAATCAGACACCTCTACACCCAAGCAGCCATGAAATCGAGCATGATTATCTTCCTTCTGGTATTCCTATCCGGAACCAGCCAGTTTGCCATAAGCCAGGAGATCGACCGCGAGCGCATGCAGCGGGAACTGAAAGTGGCCAGTGCGATTCTTAACAGCCTCTTTGAGCCGGATCAGGAATTTCTGGTCAGCCGTCGGGACGATCGACGGCAAGCCCAATACCTCAGCGGCTACGGGGTAATGATGACCCTGCCGGCCCATGCCTCCGTATCGGTAGCACCCAACATTCAATTTATGCCAACCACTAATGCGAGGTCTTTTTCAGGAACTGTGCCCCAGCAGGGATCACAAATCCGTATCGGACGTTCGTTATTGGACAGCACTCGAATGAATACGCTTAGGACGGGCAAACCACTGGACCGTGATAGCGTGGAGCAGGCGCGTACTTTGCGCTCTAAGGAGCTTGTTGTGGAGTACTTTCTGGACTACGCCCACCTCATCACCCAATTGGGTCCCGAAGACCGGATCAAAATCGTGGAAGAACGCTCGCCTTTTATTTCCGGTGGTCGCTTCGTGCCTCAATTTCAAGCATCCAATGTCACCGGACGGAAGCAACGCTTTGCCGCCGAGGTCGTATTCGGGGATTTGATCGCGTACCAAAATAGACAGATTACGCGGGAAGAAATGCGTTCCAAAATACGCTTTGCCGGCGGAGACCAATCCAGTGAGCAGGATTTGGAGCTTTTGGCCAATATCTTCGACCGGTTATACCGTCCGGACCTTTCCGAGACCTTTTACTACACCGGATATGCATTTTACGACCGCATCCCTGATTTTGGGGTGATCTACCACCTCAATATGCTCACGAGACCGGATGAAAGTATGTATAGCTTTATTATGCGGGATAGAATGGGGAGTGCTGGAAGCCAGGAGCCGGATTCGGAGAAACTAAAAGAGGAATATCCGCAGTTTATCGAAGAGCTAAAAGGAAACATGCTCACCTACGGCCGAACCCTCAAAAGCTTGGGAGAAGACGAAAAATTGGTCTTCAGCATTCGATTTGCGGGATACCCACGCGCCGAACTTCCCGAACTTGTACACCTAACCGTCGATGTGAGGGATCTATTGGACCTAAATGCCGGGAAGCTGACCATGGAACAAGCCTTGGACCGGATCCAAGTGGATGAATAGCTCCATTTGTAGGTCGATACTGTTATCTTTGCGTCCGGAAAACGCGATAGAAGCATGAAGAAATTGAGTATGGACGAGCTGGACCGCCTGTCGGTGGAGGAGTACAAGTCCGTGGAAAAAAGTCCGTTGATCCTGGTACTGGACAATGTCCGCAGCCTCAACAATGTAGGCTCTGCCTTTCGTACCGGGGATGCCTTCCGTGTCCAAAAGGTATACCTCTGCGGCATTACCGGAAAACCACCCCACCGGGAGATTCAGAAAACTGCGCTAGGCGCCACCGAGTCGGTAGAATGGGAACATGTGCCCGATACCCTGGAACTGGTCAAGAAGCTAAAACAGGAGGGTATTCAGACTGTGGCCTTGGAGCAAGCTTCTCACAGCGTCTCCCTCAATCACTTTCAGCCACAGCCCGGAATTACCCATGCTTTGCTATTTGGAAACGAAGTCTTCGGAGTAGACGAAAAAGTAGTGGCCGAAGTCGACCATGTGGTAGAAATCCCCCAACTGGGCACCAAGCATTCTTTCAATATTTCTGTGAGCATTGGGATCACCCTGTGGGATATTGGTGGTAAAATGAGGATATTTGACAAGGATTGACCTTTTAGCATCTATTAGCCAAGGAGCGCGAGGTTGCCAGGTAACGGGTCTTCTCCTGAATCTATCCCGTAATGCTACTGAACCAGTTTTGCTTCCACATTCAAAAGAATAGATACCATGCAAAACGTGAATTCACCTAAGATAGATAGGACGAAGGAAAGAGCCGCTTTGTTTCCGTCTTTGCTGGGATGCAAGTGTCCGGTATGCACCCGGGGGCAAATGTTCAGATCCAGTGCCCTCGATATGCGGAACTTTAACGAGTTGAATAAACAGTGTGCAGTCTGTGGCTATGACTTCATGCCTGAACCCGGCTTTTATCAAATCTCGCTGTTTATTACCTACGCGTTTGGAGTAGCCATTTTTGTAGTATTTGGCGTGCTCACCTACCTTATCTTCGAAAGTCCCAAATTGTGGCATTACTATTTGATGATCTTTATCCCCGCAGTCCTATTCACGCCGTGGAATGTGAGGTATTCCAAAGTGCTTATGTTGTACGCTTTTGTGTGGAGAAGAAAGGTGTGAAATTCCCATTGGTAAGGATTTGCACGGTAACCTCGTGATGAACCCCGCACAAAAATCCCTAATTCGATTTCAAAAAAACTGCATTGAATATGACGAAGACACTTTCCCTGTTCATACTATTTAGGTTGTTTTTCATTGTTGTTTTTTTAGCAAACCCTCTTTATGATTTGCTTGCGCAGACCGACGACTGGCGCAACCTCCAAAATGGTATCATCATTCCCGATAAGACGTACAGCGACCAACCGTATATCTTAAAAACCGACGACGGCGCGTGGCTGTGCGTCATGACTACCGGCCTGGGCCACGAGGGCGACCGGGGACAACACATCATCAGTCAGCGAAGTCTCGACAGGGGCAAAACTTGGGAAGCGATGGTTGAAATAGAACCTAGTGATGGACCGGAAGCCTCCTATTCGGTGCTGTTGAAGGCTCCATCCGGCCGTATTTTCGTTTTCTATAACCACAATACAGACAACGTAAGGGAAATAAAAGGTGATAACCCACCATATAGGGATGGCATTGTGCGGAGGGTGGACAGTCAGGGGTACTTCGTGTTCAAATATTCGGACGACCACGGCAAAACCTGGTCAAAAGATAGGATCACTATACCCGTAAGGGAGTTTGAGATCGACAGGAACAATGTGTATGGAGGTGCGATTCGTTTCTTTTGGAACGTTGGGAAGGCATTCGCGCACAAAGGGAGCGCATTCGTGCCGCTTACCAAGGTGGGCGGTTTTGGTGAAGGTTTTTTCACCTCCAACGAGGGCGTACTGCTGCAGAGCGAAAACCTCTTTGCCGTAGAGGATCCAAGGGATGCCATTTGGCGTACGCTACCGGATGGCGACATCGGTCTACGGACACCTGCCGGTGGGGGGCCAATCGCTGCAGAGCATAGTTATTCCATTTTGAGCGACGAAAGTTTCTTCGCGGTGTACCGGTCCCTTGATGGCCATCCGGTATACAGCTACAGTCGGGATGAGGGTAGGACTTGGGATGCACCCCAATACATGAGGTTTGCGAACGGAAGGCTGATGAAGAACCCGAGGGCAGCCAACTTTGCCTGGAAGGTTGAAAATGGCAAGTATTTGTACTGGTTTCACAACCACGGAGGAAGGTTTATCCGAGAACATCCAAATCCCAGCGCAATCGGCTACAACGACCGGAACCCGGTATGGGTATCGGGAGGTATAGAGGTCGACAGTGAGAAGGGAAAGGTAATTCGTTGGTCACAGCCGGAGGTATTGCTGTATGATGATGACCCCCTGATCCGAATCAGCTATCCAGATTTAGTAGAAGAAGAGGGAAACTATTATATCACGGAAACCCAAAAAGACATTGCCCGTTTACATAAAATCGACCCTAAATTCTTGGAGATACTTTGGGGGCAACCTGACAACAAATCCAATACCGAGCAAGGCCTGATTCTAAACTGGAAGTATGAAGGCGGTGGATTTCCCCAGGTGGTCCCTGCTCCGAGCATGCCCACGTTTCGTTCACAAGATCCCAATACGTCTGATTTTAGGGGTTTGAATGTTAGGTCTGGGTTTACCCTAGAGTTATGGTTCACGCTAGCTAGCCTGAAGGGAGGCCAGGTATTGCTGGATGCACGGGATTCATCCGGTAAAGGGTGGTGGGTTGCCATTTCCGAGAGGGGTACGTTGGAGATCCAGATGAACGATGGCCAAACACGTGCGGTATGGGACAGCGATCCGGGGACGTTGAAAACGGGTAAAGAGCACGTAGCGAGCATTATAGTGGACGGAGGGCCCAAGATCATCTCATTTGTGGTGGATGGCGTGTTCAATGACGGCGGCGATGAGCGGCAGTTTGGCTGGGGAAGATTTAGTCCCTATTTCAAGAGTCCACAGGGATCCTCCGAACTACAGATCGGCACCAAGTTGAGCGGTGAAGTGATCCAAGTACGTGTTTTCAACCGGCCCCTGCTGGTGACCGAGGCCATCGCAAATCAACAGCACCTGAAGAAGGAATAAGGTACCGCATTTAAAGGGAATATATGAGGTGGTCAGTTCGTCTGGAAAGGAGCGGAATCAGCTAACGGATTGTCTAAAAGACGGTATTCCCGCTGTACTGAGGTCTGTGATATCGCTCCTTTTGAAGCACGTTTTTAGGTGCTAATTCAGGTTTTTTGGCTCAATGCCTTATCTTTAGACTTAAATCGTTTTTTCCGACTTTTCATCATGTACAAAAAGAGCCTTTCTGAGCGGGATATTTGCACCAAGTTTATCACACCAGCGTTGAAAAAAGCGGGCTGGGATATCGAAAAGCAGGTCCGAGAAGAGGTCTTTTTTACCGATGGACGAATCATCGTCCAAGGCTCATTGCACACCCGAGGTAAAAGAAAGCGAGCGGATTACATTCTGTACTACAAAAAAGACATTCCGATAGCCATCGTCGAAGCGAAAGACAATAAAAAAGGGGTCGGTTCGGGGATGCAGCAGGCATTAGAATACGCAGAAATCCTTCAGCTTCCCTTTGTCTTCACTTCCAATGGAGACTCTTTTGTATTCCATGACAAGACCAATCTGGAAGTAAGGGAAAGAGAATTGACAATGGACGAATTTCCTTCTCCAGAGGAGCTTTGGGAAAAGTATTTGAAGCACAAAGGAATTGAGACGCATCAGGCAAGAGAGGTAGTGGAGCAGGATTATTACACGGATGATTCGGGGATGAATCTGCGGTATTATCAGGCCAATGCGGTCAATCGTGCGATTGAAGCCATTGCCAAAGGCCAAAATCGGATCCTGCTAGTCATGGCGACCGGAACAGGCAAAACCTACACTGCTTTCAACCTGATTTGGAGACTTTGGAAAGCTGGGATCAAAAAGCGGATTCTTTTCCTAGCAGACCGGAATGCCCTCCTTACCCAGACGAAAAACGGAGACTTTTCCCCTTTCGGAAATGATATCATGCACATCATCAAAAACCGAAAGATTGACAAGTCCTACCAAATCTACTTCGCGCTTTACCAAGGCCTTACCAGCAACGAGGAAGAGAAAAACGCCTACAAGGAATTCAGCAGGGACTTTTTTGATCTGATCGTGGTGGATGAGTGTCATCGGGGTTCGGCATCCGAAGCTTCTGCCTGGAGGGACGTTTTAGATTATTTTGAAGGGGCTACCCAAATCGGCATGACCGCTACTCCCAAGGAAACCAAGGATATTTCCAATATGGATTATTATCGAGAGCCTGTCTATACTTATTCCCTCAAACAAGGGATTATGGATGGATTTTTGGCTCCATATAAAGTAGTACGAATCACCACCAATCTGGACGAGGGCTGGAGACCCACTTCAGGGATGCTGGACAAATTTGGGCACGAGATCAAAGATCGGATATACAACCTGAAAGACTATGACCGAAAAATGGTCATCGATCAGCGAACTCAAGTCATTGCTGAGAAGATCACCGAATTTCTCAAAGCCACTGATCGATTTGCCAAGACGATTGTGTTCTGCATCGATATCGAGCATGCCCAACGCATGCGCCAAGCCCTGATCAATGCCAATGCAGATTTGGTTTCTAACTATCCTCAATATGTGGTCAAGATCACCGGCGACGATGAAGTGGGCAAACGGGAACTGGACAATTTTACCGACGTGGAAGAGCGCTTCCCTGTGATTGCTACTACCTCCAAAATGCTGACTACAGGGATCGACACCAAAATGGTCAAGCTGATCGTGCTGGAAGCCAACATCGGTTCCATGACCGAATTCAAGCAGATCGTCGGCAGGGGTACCCGAATCCGAGAAGCAGAGGGAAAGCTTTTTTTCACCATCATGGATTTCAGAAAAGCCACCAACCTTTTTGCCGATCCGGATTTTGATGGAGAGCCCGTGCAGATTTATGAACCGGGAATAGAGGATTCTCCTGTACCGCCGGAAGAGGGGGGATATGAAGAGGAGGACGATGGAATTACCGTGGGCGAACCAGAAAGACCTAGACTAAAATCTCCTCCGCCGGACATACGCATTGACGAAGAGGATCCGGATGCCGAACCGAGAAAGTACTATGTCAATGATGTCATTGTGACCGTGATCAACGAACGGGTTCAATACTTTGGCGCCGACGGAAGATTAATAACCGAGTCGCTCAAGGATTACACCCGAAAGAACATCGATCAGCGTTTCGGTTCACTCGATGAGTTTATACAGCGCTGGACAGATGCTGAGAAAAAAGAAGTACTTTTGGCCGAACTGGCCGAGCAGGGGATTCTCTTGGAAGCGCTCCGGGAAGAGGTCGGAAAAGAATTGGACGACTTTGATTTGATCTGCCATGTGGCATTTGATCAGCCTCCCCTCACGCGAAGGGAACGGGCCGAGCAAGTGCGCAAGCGGAATTACTTTGCCAAATATGGGGAACAAGCCCAAGCCGTACTCCATGCGCTTTTGGATAAGTATGAGCAAGAGGGAATCACCACCATCGAGCAGGGTTCAGTGCTGAAGGTACAGCCGCTCAATCAGTTAGGTTCACCGGTGGAACTGGTACGTGCTTTTGGAAAAGGAAAGGATTTTGAGGAGGCCGTTAAGGAATTGGAAAAGGAAATTTATAAATCGGCATAACTTGAAATTAGCGGATAAGATAAAATTGCCTGAGGGGAGGAGGCTGGAGTTCAAAGAAGAATTGCCTTCCAATGCAGACTTTGCCAAGACAGTGATTGCTTTTGCAAACGATGCAGGTGGAGAGGTATTTATTGGAATCAAAAACAATCCCAGAGAATTGGTAGGGATTTCTGAGAACCAATTGGACAGAGTAGAAAATAAAATCAGCAACATTATCCATGACTCCTGCACGCCTGTTGTTCAACCAGAGGTCTCATTCCTTACAGAAGAAGGTAAGCACATCATCAGAGTGTACATCCATAGAGGAAATAACCCTCCCTACTTTTTAAAAAATAAAGGAAAAGAGGGCGGTACTTTTGTTCGCGTAGGTTCATCCAATAGATTAGGTGATAGGGATACCATACTGCGTCTGGAGAGATTGGCTGCTAATATCTCTTTTGATGCGGAACTCACTTATTCAAAAGATTTTCGGGAATTAGCTTTGGATGAATTCGCGACTTTCTTTAAGGAGAAAACAAAGGAAGAATTAACCGAGAATGTTCTTGAAAAACTCGATCTTATTGTCGATGAACAGGGGCAAAAGCGAGCTTCTAATGCACTTATTCTTCTTTCAAATGATAAACTTAAAGAGCAGCTTTTTCCCAATGCAAAAATTGAATGCCCCCGGTTCAAAGGAACTAAACCGGGTAATTTTATAGATCAAAAATCTTTTTCAGGCAGTATTATTGGCCATGCCGAGCTAGCCTTGAATTTTGTGAAACGTCATATTTCTGAAGGGACTAAAAATTATGATGGTGTTTACAGAAACGACCGCTGGGAATACCCCATCATAGCGCTACGTGAAGTTATTCGAAATGCAGTCATCCATAGAGACTATTCACTCACCGGGAAAGACATAAAAATTGCCATTTTTGACGATAAAATGGAAATCACGAGTCCTGGCAAGTTGATGCCTTCGGTAGATTTTGACGAGATGTCTGCCGGACAGTCTGACGTGAGAAATAAAGTACTTGCTCCTGTTTTCAAACGACTCGGCCTGATTGAACAATGGGGAAATGGATTGCAGCTGATAGCGGATGATTTAAAAGAATATCCGGAAATAAAGCTCAACTGGAGCGAACCTGGGATGGCTTTTAGGGTGAGCTTTGTAAATACCCATTATTTACTGCAACAGGAGTTACAACAGGAGTTGCAACAGGAGTTGGAGCACGAGTTGGAGCACGAGTTAGAGCACGAGTTAGAGCACGAGTCTCTTTTCACAAAAGTTATAAAAGTAATTTCAACTAAGGATATTAACACCAAGGGAATAGCTTCAAACTTGGGGCAAAAAAACATCTCAGGACCATTGAAAAAGACCCTGAATAACTTGTTGGAAAAGTCATTAATCGAATGGACAATCCCGGAAAAGCCCAAAAGTAAAAACCAACAATATCGAATAACTAATCGGGGAATTGCCTTTTTACAACTACTCAAGAAAGATAAACAGGATAGAAATATATAAATCATCCTAATGACCACAATCACCACCAATATCAAAGGCATCCGCGATATCATGCGGAAGGACACAGGAGTCGACGGCGATGCGCAGCGCATCTCGCAAATGGTCTGGATGCTGTTTATGAAGATTTTTTCCGATAAAGAAGAAGAATGGGAAATCACCATCGACGACTACCGAAGCCCAATTCCAGAGCGATTCAAATGGCAGAACTGGGCAGCCAACGAGGAGGGCCTCACCGGCGATGCCCTGATGGACTTTATCAACAATGAGCTCTTTCCGGCCCTCAAGGAATTGGACATCAGCATCAGCCCTCAGGCCAAAATCATCCGCTCGGTCTTTGAGGACACCTACAACTACATGAAAAACGGAACGCTTTTCCGTCAGGTAATCAATCAGATCAACCGAATCGACTTCAACAGTTCCAAAGACCGTCACCTCTTCAACGACCTCTACGAAACCATCCTCAAGGAATTGCAGTCTGCGGGTTCCTCGGGAGAGTATTACACCCCGCGTGCAGTGACCCAATTCATGGTCGATATCGTCAATCCCCAACTCAAGGAAACGGTCCTCGACCCGGCTTGCGGTACAGGCGGCTTCCTGACCTGTGCGATCGATCACAAGAAGCAACTCGTCCAAAACGACCAAGACGAACGCGACCTCCAATCTACCATCCGTGGCATCGAGAAAAAGCCCCTCCCCCACTTGCTATGCACGACAAATCTCATGCTCCATGGCTTTGATGTGCCTGCCGTGCGGAGAGATAATCTCCTCAGCAAGCCCTATGCAGACTGGGGAGCGAGTGACAAGGTGGACATTATCCTCACCAACCCGCCTTTCGGTGGGGTGGAAGAGGACGGGACGGAGACCAATTTCCCTCAGAAGTTTCGCACCAAGGAAACCGCCGATCTATTTCTGGCCCTGATTATCCGCCTGCTAAAGGATGGAGGAAGGTGCGCCGTGGTCCTGCCGGATGGGACGCTCTTCGGTGAAGGTGTGAAAACCCGCATCAAAGAAGAACTGATGGAACGCTGCAACCTGCATACCATCGTCCGTTTACCCAATGGCGTCTTCAATCCCTATACGGGCATCAAGACCAACCTGCTCTTTTTTGAAAAAGGAAGACAAACTCAGGATATCTGGTACTTCGAGCATCCCTATCCCGAGGGAGTCAAGAGCTACAACAAAGGCAAACCCATCCATATCAAAGAATTCGACCTCGAAAAAGCCTGGTGGAATGACCGGGAAAACGAAGCCTACAGCCAATATGCCTGGAAGGTGTCTGCCCAAGAAATCGCCGCTCGTGGCTTCAACCTCGATATGAAAAATCCCCATCAGGAAGCCGATGACCTCGATAGTCCCGAAGTCCTGCTGAAAAAGTACCAAGCCACCGAAAAGAAGATCTCCGCCATTCAGGAGGAGATTATCAACGTATTGACCGAAGCTTTAAAATAAAACGTCCATGCGAACCAAGAAACCTGCTTTTTTCACGGCATTGCGAGGAGCAACAAAAAGCAAACTATAGAACGTCATTGCGAGGAGGTACGACGAAGCAATCTCATCCATGGAAAAGATTGCTTCGTCGCTCGTACCTCGCTCCTCGCAATGACGCAAAGAATACTATGCAACTACTGGAACATTTTAAGGAACTGACCCGGCATCCCCAAAATGCGGAAGAGCTCAAAGGCCTGATCCTGCAACTAGCTGTACAAGGGAAACTCACCCAAAAATGGAGGGAGGAAAATCCTGAGGTGGAACCTGCTTCGGTTTTGTTTGAAAAAATTAAGGTAGAAAAGGAAAGATTAATCAAGGAAAAGAAAATTAAAAAGGAGTTGCCATTGTCTAAAATTTCGGGGGATGAAACTCCATATGAGATACCTAGGGCCTGGACATGGTGTCGGTTAATCGAAGTATCTGAATATATACAAAGAGGTAAATCGCCAAATTATACCGAAGAGCCCAAATTTCCTGTCGTTTCGCAAAAATGTGTACAGTGGTCTGGTTTTGATATCTCAAAAGCTAGATTTATAACAGAACACTCTCTTGAAAAATATGGACGAGAGAGATTTTTGATTAATGGAGATTTACTTTGGAACTCAACAGGTGATGGAACTATTGGAAGAGTAATAACTTATCCTGGCTCTGAATTTGAAAAAGTTGTCGCAGATTCTCACGTAACAGTAGTTCGGGTGTTTAAACAGTTTATTTGTACTGATTACCTGTGGATTTTCGCGGCTAGCCCTGAAGTTCAGAAATTGGTAGCGGGACGAGTTTCTGGCAGTACCAAACAAACTGAATTAAGTACCGGAACAGTTAAATCATTGGAATTTTCACTCCCTCCCCTCGCCGAGCAAAAGGCCATTGTCGAAATCGTTAATCAACTCTTTGCCGAGGTGGAGCAATTGGAAGCCTTGACTAAGGAGCGAATTCAGCTCAAGGCCGACTTTGTGACTTCGGCCCTGAATCAGCTGACCCAAGCCTCCGAACAGGATGTGGCAAGCCAATGGGAGTTTCTGAAACGTCAGTTTGGCACCTTCTTTACCGAAAAGGCGAATATCAAAAAGCTCCGCGAAGCCATCCTCCAACTGGCCGTGCAAGGCAAACTAACTCACCACTGGCGCGCCCTTCGGCAAGCTCAGGGACCGCCACTCGAACATGCTTCTTTATTGCTAGAAAAAATCAAAGCTGAGAAAGAGCAACTGATCAAAGCCGGAAGGATTAAAAAGGGAAAACCTTTGCCTCCTATTTCAGAAGACGAGATTCCTTATGAATTGCCGGAGGGGTGGCTTTGGTGTAGGATGAATTGTGTTATAATGCGCACTGAAGCTGGTAAAAGCTTAAAATGTTTCTCAAGGGAAGTATTAGAAGATGAATGGGGTATAATTAAAACCAGTGCTATTACCACTGGAGAATTTTTAGAGTCAGAGAACAAGTATTTTTCTCTAGTTAAGCCTTTGGATATATCTAAAAAAATCAATGTAGGAGATTTTATCTATTGCAGAGCAAGTGGGTCAAAAGAAATGGCAGGAAATTCATGCGTAGTTAAGTCAATTGATAGTAATTTATTATTAAGTGATAAAACTATAAGAGTTATTACATCGGCTCTTGTTTTCAAAGAATACGTAGATAAAGTAAATAAGTCTCGTATTGCCAAAGACTACTACTCTTCCTTAACGACAGCTAAAAGCACGTCTATGAATAACGTAACCCAATTTCAATTTTTGTCCATGCCGATACCTCTGCCTCCAATTGAAGAACAAAAAGCTATAGTAGAAAAAGTCAATGGCTTGATGGCGCTATGCGATCAGCTCGAACAAGAAATCGAAACCCACCACACCACCCAAGAGGATTGGATGCAGAGTTGTTTGAGGGAGGTGGTTTAGATAAAGCAAATGGGAAACAAAACAGACCCCGAAGATGTCATATCTTCATAGGAAAGAATGCGCGATAGAGCGGTACGACCCCGATGGGGTCGAATAAATGTTGCGATAATGATTTTCTATAAACCTGTCATCCCTTCGGGATGGAAAGAACAACACGAACCGCTGAATAGCGACTCGTCATCGGGTTTGCCCATTGAATTCTAGGTTGGCTTTGTTTTTAACACCCTACTGCTTGAAGAAGTAGGGGACTTTGGCCCACGCTTGGCATTGTTCCTGAATATCCATGACCCAGAATGGGTCACATGTTTATAGAAAGGCAGGCGAGATGAAAAGGTGCGACCCCAACGGGGTCGAATAAACGCTGCACCCTACGGATCCATAACCATGTCATCCCTTTGGGATGGGTGCAAATTGGGCAATATCCTAGAAGATATGCCTATGTTTCGGGAAAATGCATTTTTTAATCTTGGGACTCCTCCTTTCGATGCCGATTTAGCGAAATTCCTTCCTGCAAACGATTTACCTCCCTATCTTCTCCTCAAAAACCCCTATCTTTCCAACCAAACCCAAAAGACCATGCGTACCTTCATTGCTTTCCATTTTCTCCTCTATCTCACCGTTTCTGGGATCTCGCAGACCAAGCAGAATCCGGTGATGCACCTGGTGCAGTAGAAATACGCCAACGCGTAATGGGATTTTTGGCGGAAAGATTAAAGTAACGCCTCATTACCTTTCAAATCGACCGGAGGCCGCTTTGCACTCCTCTACCTATTGCCCTGAACTACCCTGCATCATGTACGCCGTAATATGCGCCAGCTGTTCCGCGTCGAGGTTCATCGCCTGCGGGGTTGGCATCAGGCTGTGGCGCAACTGCTTTCTCCCGGCTACCTCGGATGCAGGTAATGTATATTGCCTCCCCGTATGCTCCATTACGGTGATCACCGGTCCCGCCGACTGCAAAATGCCGTATAGCATGGCCCCGTTTTTCAGTTTTACCAAAAAGGCCTCTGAGCCAAAGGCAATGGCATCATCCGGGTCTAGCACGGACTGGATAAAGGACTGCCGGTCCAGCTTCAGGTGAATCTCGCTTAAATTTGGTCCTATCTCGCTGGCCGAGGTGCCAAAAGCATGGCACATTCCACAGTGCCGTACGGCCGCCACCCGACCGAGTTCCGCATCAGCGTGTACTTCCAGCACCGATTCTAGGGTGATGGCATCGGAATCCTCCAGCGGAAAAAACCTGCCCATCAGACTTCCAACCGCCGGTACATTGTCCAGATGAACCCGCTCACCTACGGCCTCCATCAAAGAGACATCCAAACGTTTTTCCAATACCAACCAAAGCAAATGCAGACGCCCCTGCGAGGTTTCCGCCAACTCCTCCGCTGCTGCAAGCCTATCCGCAAAAGACTGTAGCGTATCTGCCGCAATATCTGCCAAGTGCTGTATAGGCTCTTGGGAAGGAGGAAGCACTGAAGCAGGTGGACGCCAATCGGCCAACATTGCTTCCCATTCGTTCGTTTTTCGGAATTGCAACCACCAAAGGGCCTCACGGTAATTCGCCGAATTCGAATCAGCTGCCAATTGGCGCATAAATTCTACCGATTCCATCGTAGGTATAAAGGCCAGGGTGGTCAATGCCCGGGTTGCTTCCATTGGGGACAAGTTTCCTTTTTGAATCCTCCTCACGATATGCGGCACTACGGTGGGTGGATGTAGTTCAAACGCCAATTGCTCCATGGCAGCAGACCAATTCACGGGATCGGGCCGCCCCTTGGATTCATACCAGTTTTCCCAAAAGGCAGTCTCATTCCCCCGCAGTCCAATCCCCAAGGCATGTACTAGCCAGGGATCCTCGCCCGTATGGGCTTCCACAAGCTGCATGAAAAAGGCTTCGGACTGGGAAAACGGTAGATGCCGCAAGGAGATTGCCGCCTCTCGGTACAGGGCCGGATTGCCGGACCCGATTACCTGTGCCGTTAGCGTCGCGGGATCCACTCCATTTGTACGAAGTGCTCTAAATGCCGCCACGGCCAGCTCCGAATTCGCATCCTGTAAAAAGGATTTTGCCAATTCTTTCCCTGCATCACCCAGTGATGCCAATAAAAAGAGGGCCCTCGCATGCACAAAGGGGTTGGGATCGTCCAATAATTTCTGGACGGCAGGGACTACGCTTACTCCCTCAGCCCGTAGTTTATCCATGGCCTGCGCCCGGACATGGAGTGCGGGACTGCGCATGGCTTCCACTAGGCCATCGGTGGTGCTAAGATCGTAGGTTGGACGTTGGAGTTTTTTGCCCTTTGGGGCAATGCGGTAAATCCTGCCGTACCCCTCTTTATCCATCATGCGGTGGCCGCCTACAATGGGATCGTACCAATCCGCCACATAGAGGGCCCCATCTGTGCCCACCACCACGTCGCTAGGCCTAAACCACTTTCGGTCGTCGTCCTCCAGCTCGTGCCAGATGTAGCCGGTATTGTCCCTATCCACAGAGGAAATAAAGGCTTCCCGCTGCTCCAAACTGTATCCGGCACCCATTGGCTTGGGATGGTAACCGAAAATAATGTTGCGCCCGGCATCTGCAGCCAGTAAGAGTCCCCGGTAGTGCTTGCCTAATTCATCGCCCTCAATGCGTACCACACCAGTCGGCGATCCCGCTCCATAGATATCTCCTGCCGGTAACACCCCGGGATCGTACTGATGCCAATGCGCCAGGGGTACTGTTTGCCCAGGCCGTCGATCTGCCTGCCAAGTTCGGTCACCCGTAGCACTGAAAAAGCCCGCATTGCTGCCTTCCATCAGCCAGGTAGTACGACAGGATGCAGTCTGATCGTCGTTGTCGCTCTGCCACATGTTACCGAAGGAGTCTACCGCTACCTCGTACGCATTGCGGTAATTGTGGGACATCACTTCCAGCCCCGTTCCGTCCGGATTCACCCGAACGATCAGCCCACCGGTATAGATATTCCCGTCATCGCTCACGAGATTGGGTCTGTTTTCCTCGGGGTAGGGGGTATACTCGTTGTACACACTTCCCGCGCGTACGGTGACACCGTCCCGGTCGGTAACTTCGTGGGGGCCTTTATTTCCAGCTATAAAATACCACTTGCCGTCGGGGCCAAGCACGCCGGCATGCAACCCATGGTCATGATCCCGCCCTCCAAAGCCAGTCAGAAAAACCTCCTTTCGGTCGGGCACATCGTCGCCATCTTCGTCGGTGTAGATGATGATCGACGGGGAACAGGAAACCACTACCTGATTGCCCACGACGGCAATGCCCAACGGAGCACGCAGGTCTTCATCCTGGATAAATACCTTGGATTTGTCCGCTTTCCCATCCCCATTGGTATCTTCCAAAATGACAATCCGATCGCCCGCCTCGTGTACCATGTGCGCATCTGCATTTCGAAAATCCCGGTAATTCACCGCCTCCGTGAGCCAAATGCGGCCGTGAACATCCACATCGAGGTTGGTAGGATTGAAAAACTGCGGGGAAGAAGCCCAGATAGTTACTTCTAAATCATCCGGAACGTAAAGCAGCGGTGCTGCCTCTTCTTTCGAACTACAGGAAAATGCACTCAATATGAGCAGGAGATAACAGGGATGGGATTTTGAAAATAGCATGGAATTCAAATTAGGCGTTCATCAACTGCGCGAGAAACCGGCGGTTTTCGATATAAGCGGGAAACATCTGTCCACCCGAGGGAACTGCTCCCTCTATGACGAGCCAATCTTGATATCCGATGTCCTTTAGGGTCTCCCGGACGCGTTTGAAATCAACTTTTCCCTGACCGAGTAGCTGTCCGTTTTCTTTCATGTGGATCTCGCAAATATATTCTGTCCCGAGCAGCTTCATCTCCCTGTAAATATCGTAGCCCATCTCAGTGGCGTTGGCGACGTCGTAGTATACCCGCACGTGGCTGGATCCCACGGATTCGATGATTTCCACATGTTCCTCCGCGCTAAGCCAGGATTCTATGGCTAGGTAAATACCCTGTTTTTCCGCTTTTGGCGCAACTTCCCGTAATTTACGGATCACTTCGGCCTTACCGGCAGGGTCGTCACGGAGATCCCCATGGTGAAAAAAAGCCAACAGAATTACTTCACAGCCGAGCGCCTCAGCCACATCGATGCAGTCGTGTACCCATTCTTGGGTAATGGATTCCGATTTATAGGGGACATTGTTGAGTTCTCCGATTGCCATGCTGCCAATTCGTACCCCACTGGCGCGGGCGGCCGCCAAAAATTCCTGCTGTATCTGCGGCTGCCGGAGATGCATGTTGTTTTTGACGGTACCCAAACTGACCTGTAGCCCGTCCAGTCCAATCTCTCGGGCCAGCCGAAATGCATCCGGATCGCTGGTTTTTCCGATGGACCAATCGCAGGCACCAATGGGGTAGGCAAATGAACTGGAATAAACCGGGTCCCGGAAGTGAAAGGAAGCGAGGGAACCGGCACCCGCCAAGAGCAGGCCGTTGCGGATGAAGTCACGTCGGTTGAGGTTATCCATGGGCAGTATAGGTAAATGGGACTTTAAGATATGAAAACTTTGCCAAATCGGCACCGACCTCAAAAAATAAACCCTATTGGGGAAAAGCCTACGTCTTTCCACCCAATAGGGCTTTTCGTCATTAGCGATTGAAAACCGGATACCTAGTCCGGACTTTACCTGATATCCGCTGTCAATTCAGAAAATAAACAAGCCCTAGCTTGAACACAGCCTGACCACCCCGCTGGGCCTGATACTTCAGCTCGGGGTTGAAAGCGATACGATCCCCAAACATCAGCACGCCACCCGCACCCAAGTTTGCACCCTGCGTGCTACTGCTTATTTGCCCAAAGCCGGGGATATTAACGCTGCTCCAAGCATTCATAAAACCCGCCAATCCGTACCACTGCAATGCCCCCTCGGTAAAATAATACCTAAAATCCAAGTTGAGATTGCTGGCATTGCCAATTTCCGGAAAGAAGATCGTGAAACTCGGAGCTGCGGAAATCTGATCGGTGAAGAGGTATTCTCCCCCGAAGTTTAGCCCAAAAAACTCAGATCGAAACCCAAACTCCCCACCAGCCTGCAAACGGAGATCTCCTTTTTCCTGTGCCTGTGCTACACCCAATACCAGTGAAAACAATCCAATGAATAGTACCTTTTTCATATACAACAAAGTTTAATTTAGAGAGATTCGTAGTATCAAAATTCAATCCAATTCACTGAAATGCCAAAACCTTTTGGGATATATTTTCGCTTGGCTGAAACAATTTTTTTCGATGATTCAAATTTTAGCTATACGAGCCAGTTCGCATGTTGACCCTGCAATTTAAATCGCAACGCAAACTCGGTGTTAATTTAGGAAGTAAACCATGCTGATCGTGAAAATAAAACGGCCCTCGCGCTGACTCCAATATTTAAGTTCAGGGTTCAGTGCCAATCGATTGTCAAAGGCCAGCAGGCCACCGAAACCTAGGTTGGGACCTTGCGTATTGACTCTAACCATCCCAACCCCTGGGCGATTAAGAAGACTCCACGCATTGGTGAAGCCTCCCATGCCATACCACTTCAGTGCCCCCTCGGTAAAATAGTACCTGGTATCCAGATTTAGGCTGCTGGCATGGCCAAATTCCGGAAAGAAGCGGCTGTAATTTGGCACAACGGAGAGCCTGTCCATAAAGACATACTCTACTCCACCATTCATTCCAAAAAAAAGCTGCGGCCATGTTCCAAATTCCCCTCCAAAGTGCAACCGGAAATCCCCTTTTTCCTGCGCTTGGACCAATCCGAGTAATAGCGACAACAATCCAGCGAGTAACGTTTTTTTCATGCAATTGTAATCACTTTGTTCAAAGAATCATGTTCGACATAGCCTGCTAACCTAGCTACTAAGTAGTAACTTGGAGAAATCTACGTCTTTACCGTTCAGCTTGCCGATGAAATAATCAACCCTTCATGTGTCAAACCGCTCAAGTCCCCGATGAATCAAAACTACAGCAAGGGCCTAAATTGTTGCAAAAACCGGATATCGTTTTCGGTAAAAAGACGTAGGTCGTTTATTTGGTACTTCAACATGGCGATTCGTTCGATGCCCATCCCAAAGGCAAACCCGGTAAACTCCTCGGAGTCTATCCCACAGTTTTCCAATACATTGGGATCCACCATGCCGGATCCGCCGATTTCCACCCATCCACTGTGCTTGCAGATGTTGCAGCCTTTTCCCCCGCAGATCAGACAGGAAATATCAATCTCCGCACTGGGCTCCGTAAACGGAAAAAAGGAGGGGCGAAACCGTACCTTGGTTTCTTTTCCGAACATTTCTTTGGCAAAGTGGTAAAGCGTCTGTTTGAGGTCGGCAAAGCTGACGTTTCGATCCACGTACAAGCCCTCTACCTGATGGAAAATACAATGTGCGCGGGCAGAAATGGCTTCGTTGCGGAATACCCGCCCCGGCGATAGGGTTCGGATAGGTGGCTTCTCCTTTTCCATTACCCGTACCTGCACGGAAGACGTATGCGTGCGCAGGGCGATATCCGGATTTTTCTCGATGAAAAAGGTATCTTGCATTTCGCGGGCAGGGTGGTTTTCGGGAAAATTCAAGGCTGTAAAGTTGTGCCAGTCGTCTTCGATCTCCGGTCCCTCGGACAGGTTGAATCCGATACGCTCAAAAATTTCAATGATCCGCTGCCTTGTGGCCGTGAGGGGATGTATACCCCCTATGGGAATATTTGTCGGCGGCAGGGTGAGGTCTACCTGCCCGTTTCCGCGTTTTTGCTTACCGCTACCGACCGACTCGATCAACTCCTGAAACTTCTGCTCTGCGAGCTGTTTTACTTCGTTTACAACTTGGCCAAATTCCCGCTTTTGCTCGTGGCTAATCTCGCGCATCTGAGCAAAAAGCTCCCCTACCACACTCTTCTTGCTGATAAAGCGCATGCGGTATTTTTCCAGTTCGTCGGTGGTACTGGCTTTGGCGGCAGCTATTTCTGCTTTGATTTGCTCAATTTTTTCTTTGTGCATAGCCCTTAGGGAAGTTAACGAACTGCAAATCTAAAAAAAAAATGGCACGGCCTTCTACTTTGTCCGGAGTACTTTTCGTGTCCGTCACTATGTGCTACTCGTCTTCCTCTTTTCTGGGAATTTTGGGTTGGGAGATTCCCGAGCTTCCCATCAACCCCGAAAAAGTAGCCTTCCACATGTAGTTGAATATAAACTTATCTGTATCTCTACGGTGATAGATGTTGGAGCTTACCAAGCGGTTAAAGAGCTTCCGTGGATTATTGCTGCGCAGCGCGAGCGCATTCACCACAAAAGTAAGCACACCCTTTCGGCCGCGTGCCACCTCGAGGGTTCGCTCGTCCAGTAAACGCACCTTCAGGTCGTTGTAGCGCAGGGTCATTTCTCCAATAGCACGATTTTTATCAGCCGTAAAGTGCCATTCCCCTCCCCGAATGAGTCCCGATTCGACGGTGATAAAGGCATTGGTCTCTAGGATGGAATTGATCTCGGATAGCTCAAACTCGCCCACAGATGCTTCTACCTTAACGGGATACGGATCATCGAAGCCCAAAAGCAGGTTCACATTTAGTCGGGCAGCATGGTTTAGCATCATGGTTGCGTCCAGTCGCATGGTTTCCCTTGGGCCTTGTTCCTTGCTGAGTTGAAAGGGCCGCAGCGATGCCTCCATGCTGGTAAAGGAAATACGGCCGGGAATCATCCCGTTTTCCGGAAATTCCTCGTAAGTCACCGATCCGTTTTCCACCAGTATCTCTTCCACTTCCACGTAGGCTTCAATTTCCCGCATGAGCTGCTGCGGCATTTTCCGGAAAATATCCTCTGCACGGGGCATACGCTTATCTCGAAACATAAATGCCGTGGGGTTACTGATCCGCATCGAGGATGCGACGATTTTTTGGCTATCAATAAAGGCATTTACAACCAACCCGTCAAAAACCATTCGCTCTATCCGCACCTCAGCGACATCCACTTGCTCGCCTACCCTGCGGGCATAGTGATACCGCCCATAACGTGGCATCAACGACACTCCTTCCACGATCAGCTGATCTTGACTCAATAAAATCTTCTCGATGAAAACGGTATTGAGGCTATCGGGAAGCTTGATTTCGTAGTCGTTCAGTTCGAACTGGTAGTCGTTGTTGAGTAAAAACTGGGTGTTGATCTGCTGAGGCTTGGTGAGGTCAAAGCTCAATTCCGTCAGCATCATGCTGATGTTTCTTAGGCCATTGATTTCCTCTTGATTGGATTTTTCCCGTATGCTCAACTCACCGTCTTGTATCTGAAGGGATGCGATATTGAAGGACTGTAATATTGCCTGACGGACTTTTTCCTTTTCCTCTTCCGGCTTGAGCACAGCTATCTCGTCTTTGTCCAAGTACACGTATAATTGGGGATTGGTCAGGAGCAATAGGGCGATGTCTAGATCTCCGGTTCGTTGAAACGTCCGCAGGGATTTGGTAGTAATACTGGCCCGGGGAACAGTCGCTTGTATCACGGGGCGTCCCTTCTCCGTATCAAAGCGTTTCGGGGTGATTTTTAGATTATCTAATATGATCAGTTCTTTGTCCACATCCAGTTCAATATTGGAGAAATTTACCGTGTGGACGCTATCTTTTAGGGCTAGTGAAAAATCATCCACCTCCAAGGCCATGTTTCGGAACAAGGCGGCGATGTCTCCATCTGCCAGCTTGACGGAATCCAACATAAATCCTGAAAACGCTATACTGATACCTGTCTTGATCAGGTCTATGTCTTTGCCATCTTCGTTGTAGGAAACATTTAGCCGAGCATTTTGGGCGCTGATTTCTCCAATTTGCACCGCATCGATGGTTTTGGGAAGGCTACGGTCCCTTCTCGTTGGGCCGGCGTCGTCGTCGTCATCTACCGTCCGATTGATGGATAGCTTTACATCTGCATCCACCAAACGTAGGCGGTCAAGTTCTAGCCGGTTTTCAAATAGAAAAGCCTCCAAGTCCACGCCTCCAAAGCTCATATCCGGTATCGTGGCCGAAATGCTAACTTTGCCGTCCAATTTTCTCTGAGGCCTTAGACGCACATTGAAAGTAGATATCTCTTCCCTTGCCGAGTTAAAGGCAATGCGGTCAGCCACCACCTGATACCTACCATCCGCGATGTTGAATACGTAGTTATTCAGGCCTATATCCAGTTCCTCGGCAAAGAGAAACCCCGATTCAGACATATCTACATATTCGTCCAGGTAAAACTTCTTAATGGTAACCGAAATATCGTTTTCTGCAAAAGACTGAAAAGCCTCGTTGACAAAGTTGTCGTACGCGAAAGAACCTTGGTTGAGGGTCAAGGAGTCTATGCTTACCTCGCTGAAATAGGTAGAAAGTAGGTTGAACAGATCTGTACGCTCAACCCTTCCCCCTGGTTCTGCCTCCTCTTCTTCCTTTTGCATAAACCGGGTCCACTTGATCGTTGGGGAGGGAATATCAATGTGCTTAACGTTCAACTTTTCCTCAAAGTAGGCGGTGGTAATATCTACTCCGTATGCGGTAAACCGGGGTATCTCCATATCCAATATGGTGGTGCGGCCATAGCGCTCCAGCAGTCCGGGCACATCCTCTTTGGAAAATGGCGCTAACCGAAAGCCTTCAATATCCAGCAGCTCACTTTCGGTGTCAATTAGGATACGGTCTGCGGTGAAAAGGTGAAGGTTATCGGAAAGTTTCAAGGCGTAATCTTCTATATCCAGCCGCAGGTGTTCGGCGTAAAAAAGCTTGTTGTCCATATCCGCTTCCACGTTGTCGTCCAACTGGAAATTGCGAAGCAGCAGGTTAATATTTCCAAAGGAAAGACTATCTTGCCGTACGCGGAGGTGGTTGTCCATAACCAGTCTACCTTCAGTGATTTCCAAATTTTGCACATATACTGCCCTCAGGTATTCCTTTACCAAATCCTGTATGGAAGCGGTGCTCGCCGGTTGCCCCCCTTCCTTGCCTTTCAGGTCTCGAAACACCACTCTGGGCGACGTGATGCGCAGCTCTTCCACGTCTACAATGTTTTCGTTGTATACTTTCTTTAAGTTGGCGTTATTGAAATTCAGAAAGGGCACCTCGATTTCAAACAGGGGTATGTCAGGATCTTCTCCCGAAGCCAACTCCGGCATAATCCGAATTCGCTCCATAGAAACCTTATCCTCCATAGAAGAAATCATCACACTTTCTCCCGTCACCCAGTGAATGCCATCCGCCAGTGCCAACCGGACTTGAGAGATGTCCAGTTCGGCTTCATTGGCATAAAAAAACTGGTTTTCTCGGCGGGATAAGTCCGAACCTATATAAACCTGCATCATATGGAAGAAAATCTCCTCCGCTTCTATCCGGTTTTTGTTTGGATCTTCAATACCGCGCTGCAAAAAATACCCCGACTGAATGTTCAGATTTTCAATAGAAATGGAAGAAAGAATATCCTGTATCAGGTCATACAGATTTACATCCGCATTCAATTCATCGCCCTCGGCGACGATACGGTCCGTATAAAGCACAAAGTGCGGCCCCACTAGGCGCAGGTTTCCGATGTTCACGTCAGAGGTATAAAAAATCTGATCAATATCCGCGTCTCTCAGCTCTAGGTTATCTAGATCAATCTCGTAATACACTGCGGCTTCCCGATCCCGATCGGGAATGATGCGGACTTTATCTACCGTGATCGCTTTGTCTAAGGAAGAAATCCGCACCGATGTGGCGGATACCAAATGAATACTGTCGGCCAGCAGCATTTCAAAGTTCCTCAAATCAAATTCAAACCCCTCCGCATTGAAAGGAATAGCCTGATCTACTTGGGCAAGCTGTAGGTTCCTTACATAAAGGCTGGTTTCATCCGCAGTGATGGACTTTTGGCTGATAAAATTCACTAGTAACAGGTCAGCATCATCGATATACACCTCCCGGATTAGGATATCTTTGAGGTTGTCTCCAAAGGACCGCTGAATTTCCAACTCCAGCTGTCGTAAGGGTGTTACTTCCTCTACCTCCTCCTCTTCACCGTCGCTGGGCTGCTGAAAACGAACCATGGGTTCCTTGAGTCTAATCCGCCCTACGGTCAGGATTTTTTCGCCAAATCGGAACCCCAATCCCTTGACACTAATTTCCGGTATTTCCACCTTATAAACGGTCGCATGGATTTCTTCGAAGAGTGTACTGTCTACTGGGCTAAGCGAAAACCCCTTCAAGTAAAAGCCGCGCTCCAGCAGGGAAATCTGAAATTCCTCAAACTCAACGTGGTATTTGCCACCGGATACTTCGTCTACCTGACGCTGAACATATCCCCTAAGCAGGCGATCGGAACCAAAATAAAAGACGGCCTGGGCTACAGCCACCAAGACAATCAGAAAGAGCAGCACGTACAACAGCACCCGCATTCCCTTTTTTACACGTATTTTATCCTCGGTAACAACGCCCATAGCAACTTCTTACAAACACAAAATTAAATCAATATAATTCAAAAAATAGTGGATCATGCGCAAAGGCAAAAAAAAAGAAACGTTCAGTCGGAAAGTAGTCATTTCCTCTATAAACGTTTCTTTGGTACGGTTTCGTATATGGCTGTAGGAGAAGGACTCGAACCTCCACGGAGCTGTTAGGCAACACATTGAGCTCGATGTGTGCTTTATCCAGTGCACCAGATAAATCTGGATCCTCCACCCCCGAGACAGGAGGGCTTGTCTGCCAATTTCAACATCCTACAGGATCGTTTGTGGTAACCTTAAGCGCGTTTGCTTTTGTTGCAACAAATCTAATAAAAGCATCCTTTTAAGAAAATTAATTGATCAAAAAAGATGTTTTTTTACATTATTTTTAAAAACAAGGCCTTATTCGTGCGTATTACATAAAACCATATAAAATATGGCAGGGATTTTTATTGATTTCCTAAAGACTTTTTAGGGCATTTGGTTTACATATTCTTCCCATTTACGGATAACGTCCGCCATATCCTGTGGGAGGGGGGTTTCAAAGTACATTTTTTCGCCGGTAATGGGATGAACGAAACCCAGTGACTTGGCGTGAAGGGCCTGCCGGGGAAGCATCTTGAAGCAATTTTGGACGAAGGTCTTGTACTTTGAAAACTGGGTGCCTTTTCGGATCTTATCCCCACCGTAGGTCGCGTCATTGAATAGGGGGTGGCCGGCATATTTCATGTGGATACGAATCTGATGGGTACGACCCGTTTCCAGTTGGCAGGATAGGAGGCTTACGTATCGAAGGCGCTTAAGCACCTGCCAGTGAGTGACCGCCCGCTTTCCATAGGTTCCTTCGGGGAATGCATCCATGACTTTCCGGTCCTTGGCGCTGCGCCCGATCGGGACATCGACGGTTCCCTGATCTTCTGCGGGTTCACCCCAAGCGAGTGCCAGATAGGTTCGCTCAATGCTATGGACAAAAAACTGCTCGGCGAGGTGGGTCATCGCTCTTTCGGATTTGGCCACCACCAGCAAGCCACTGGTATCTTTGTCTATACGGTGTACCAAACCCGGTCTGCCGGAGTTTCCGGGCAACTCGGGCAATTGATTGAAATAATAGGCGAGTCCGTTGACCAAAGTTCCTGTCCAATTGCCATGGGCAGGGTGTACCACCATACCTGCCGGTTTGTTTACCACGAGCAGGTGATCGTCTTCATATAGGATATCCAAGGGAATGGGCTCCGGTACCACATCGGTAGGACGGGGCGTCTTGGCAAGCCAGTAGCTGATCAAATCACCCGGCTTTACCTTATAATTAGACTTGACGGGAAGACCATTTACCTTGATCACTTCGTTATCGATCGCCTGCTGTACTTTGCTCCTGCTAAAATTGGCCGTCTTATCCGCGAGAAAACGGTCAATACGCACCATCTCCTGTCCCTTGTCCACCTTGAGTTCAAAGTGGGTTACCTCGGAATCGTCCTCTTCCGAAAAATCATCCTCGCCTTGCAAATCTGTTATCATCCCGCAAATCTAACCCATACATGGGTAGAAAATCCTACTTTTGGTGTTTAAATCATTGAGTATGTTCCCTGCCGCCGCCCAAACACCCCTTCAGCAAGTTGTCCTGCCCATCTTGGAAACCAAAAAAGTGGAGTGGTATGTAAAGCGCCTAGATCTGATTCACCCGCTGCTTTCGGGCAACAAGTACTACAAGCTTAAGCATACAATCGTCCATGCCCAAAACAAAGGCGCAAAGCGACTGCTTACTTTTGGGGGTGCTTTTTCGAACCACATTTATGCCGCCGCCGCCGCGGCGCACCTAGCTGGTCTGGAGATTGTCGGCTGCATCCGAGGGGAAGTTGACGAACCTCTAAACCCAACCCTTCGTGCCGCTAGCGAGATGGGTATGGCCCTATTTCCTATGGCGCGCAGCACCTACCGCCAAAAGTCAACCTCTTGGGTGCTGGAAATGCTGCGGGAGCGCTTTGGTGACTTCTACCTGATCCCCGAAGGTGGCACCAACGGCTTGGCTATTTTAGGGTGTCAGGAAATACTGAGCGATTCGGACCGGACATTTGATACTGTATGTGCTTCTATTGGCACCGGAGGCACACTCGCCGGGATACTGGCTGCTGCCGCGCCAAAGCAGCGGGTACTGGGATTTTCCTCGCTAAAAGGACAATTTGTCCTCAAGGATTTCGAAGCTTTACTTTTGGAACACCAACTTGAACCTTTGGGGCAATGGGAAATTTTCACCGATTACCACTGCGGTGGATATGCTAAGCACAATGCAACATTGCTAAAAGTCATGCGGGATTTTAACCGCGCAACAGGCATCCCCTTGGACCCTATCTATACGGGAAAGATGGTTATGGGTATCCTGGATCTCTTGGAAAAAGATTACTTTCCTCCGGGCAGTCGTATCCTGATGATCCATTCAGGGGGACTACAGGGGATTGCTGGATTTGAGTGGCGGTGGAACCAAAGACTCTATCCGGACTAAACCCATCGACAAAAAACGGTGCCATCCCTAGTTAGCTTGGGATGGCACCATGTGCAAATACCGGTTAAAAGATCCTAACTAGACCGCCTTGGAAGTCTCTACATTATCCAAAATGGCATGATAGTCTAAATTTTCCCATTTTTGCGCGATAAAGGGGTCTCTCATGACTTTGTCCAATACGGCCTCTTGCAGCTTACCAATGGCATAGGCTTCGGAATACTTGATATCGGTGAAGGTGACCATGCTGTATAAAGGCACCCACTCGTAAGGAAACATCTCGTGAAGTTTGGCTTCGATCTTCTTTCGGATCAGGAAACGGGGGTCCGCCACACGGTCGCACATCTCCCGGAAGTTATCCATTGCCAATTTGCAGATCGCATCGGTATCGGGCTTGCGTGTTTTTTGGAATTTTTCAAATACCAAATCCCAAGAAAATGTGCCATACTTCTCTATTAGGCCATCTAAAATAAAACAATCCTCAAACCCGCTATTCATTCCTTGCCCGTAAAAAGGCACAATGGCATGGGCTGCATCACCTATCAGCAAGCAATGATTGATTGTCCATGGGTAACACTCGATATTGACCAACGCTGCCGTCTGGTTCTTACAAAAATCTGCGGTGAGTGTGGGCATCAATTGATAGGCATCGTCAAAGTACGTCTTGAAAAAGCCCTCCACATCCTGCTTATCTCGAAGCTTGTCAAAAGAGACTTTCTCGTCTTCAAAGGGAAGAAACAAGGTGCAAGTAAAGGATTTGTCCTGATTGGGCAACGCAATCAACATAAAATTTCCCCGAGGCCATATATGTAGGGCGTTCGGATCCATCGCAAACTCTCCATCAGCTGTAGGGGGAATACTTAGCTCTTTGTAGCCGTGGCTGATATATTCTTGCCGATAATTGAATCGCATTTGTTTCTGCATGGCATTTCGCAAGGAGGAGAATGCTCCATCGGCACCGATGATCACCGAACTTTCTCCCTCTTTGGCCTGCCCATCGGGCAGTGAGAAATAGACCTTGTTTTGGGCTACATCTACATGCTCCACTTTGTGCTCAAAATGTAGCTCAACACCTGCACGCTCAGCCTCGTCGAGTAGAACGCTATTTAAGATATTTCTAGAGACAGAATAGATGGCTTCATCGTGCTTACCATAAGGCTGAAAATAGGTAGTACCATGTTCGTCGTGTATCCTTCTTCCGTACATGGGGATGGTGTGGGCCTCCACTTTTTCCCTTAGGCCTACCTTTTCCAGTGCTTTCCAACCACGATGGCTGATAGCCATGTTGATGGATTTTCCTTCCGCGCTGGAGGGAAGGGTACGCCAATCTGGTCTTTTATCGTATATATGCACGTCTAGACCTCGCTTTTTCAGGTAAACGCCCAGAAGGGAGCCTATCAGGCCTGCACCGAGTATGCTCGTATGTTGACTCATGAGATGGTAATTTCGTGAAAGGGGTGATTGAATAGGTTTAGGGTTTTGTCAGTCGATCGCATGTAGTGCTTTTTCGAAAGCTACTGCAAATTTATAAATGTCTTCGTAACTAGTATACAATGGAGCCGGCGCAATCCGAATCACATTCGGTTCTCTCCAATCACAAACCACACCGGCTTCTGAGATTTTTTCGAAGAGTGCTTTTCCTTCTTTATGCACAAACAGCGACAACTGCGCACCCCGCGAATTTGGGTCTTTGGGTGTGATAATCTCGATAACGTTTTTACGCTCGTTTAGTTGGTATAGTATAAACTCCAAATAGCCTGTCATTTGTTCACGCTTTTTGGTTAAATTATCTAAACCCGCCTCCATGAAAAGATCAAGTGATGCTTGGTGGGCCGCCAACCCTAACACATTGTCGTTAGAAAGTAGCCATCCATCGGCACCGGGCATGGGCTTGAATCCCTTTTTCATCTGGAAGCGCTCGGATTCTTCGTGTCCCCACCAACCGGCAAATCGAGGCAGGTCAAAGGATCTGGCATGGCGTTGATGTACAAAAACGCCGGAAACGTTTCCTGGGCCGGAATTCAAATACTTATAGCTGCACCAAGTAGCGAAGTCAACGCCCCACGCGTGCAAAGACAAAGGAACATTGCCTACCGCATGCGCTAGGTCAAATCCAACGGGAATGCCCTTTCGCTGTGCCGCCGCCGCGATACGCGCCATGTCAAAACGCTGCCCGGTGTAATACTGCACACCGGACATGATGATCAGGGCAAGTTCAGAGGAATGGCGATCTAGGGCTTCCAATATATCGTCTGTCTCCAGCGTGTGTTTACCATCCCGCGGGGTCAATTCTATGATGGCGTCATGAGGGGCATATCCGTGGAAACGGGTTTGTGATTCCAGAATATATTGATCGGAGGGAAATGCCCCAGACTCAGTTAGAATTTTGTATTTCCCGGGTTTGGGCCGGTAAAATGAAACCAATAGCAGGTGGAGGTTGGTACTCAATTGATTCATAGCAACCACCTCTTCTTCTGAGGATCCCACTAGGGCAGCCAAAGCGTGCTTGGATCGTTTTCGGTAATAAACCCATGGATTCTCTCCCTGAAAGTGGCCCTCCACACCGAGTCTGGCCCAGGAGTCTAGCTCCTTTTGGATATAGTTGGCTGCCTGCTTGGGTTGCAAGCCGAGGGAATTTCCGCACAGGTAGATGACTGGCTTTCCATTTTGCTCCGGAATAAAAAAACATTCCCTAAATCTCCGCAACGGGTCCTGTTCATCCATGCGCAGGGCGAAAGACTCGGCGTACTGAAAGGCTTGGAGAGGCATGTAAAGCAGGTTTTAGGCTTGTTTCCGAACATGGTCGTCACGGGCAAATATAAGGAGAAATGCCAGATTGAAACCCGGCCTAATCCATTTTTCTCAGCCGCTGCCTAATAAATGAATTCCGGTTCCAAATGAAGTACGAAACGCATGCTAGCTTAAAGATAACGCGATCGCTTCTTGGTTGAGTTTAGCAGTTCTTTTGGCTATTATTGTAATTTTAGAATTTGAAGATGTAAAACTTACCACACTTTTGGCCCATGAAAATATGGTATTTTTATGGTTGATGCATGATCTAAAACGTTTCCCCCAGTTGTCTGAACATTTCAATTGTATTCACATATAAAACATTTAAAGCTATACACGCATCAGGAATCTTGACCTTATTTTTTCTGTTTGGCTCACTTACTTCTTGTGTTACTACAATTTTGCTAGCAGGTTCTGCAAGGCAAAAAGCAACTAAAAATGCATCTGCTTCGTAAGCATCCAAAAACTCATTCAACGCATTTGGCAAATAATGAAACCGATGAGCTTGAACAAAAAAGTTGCTATCTAGGACATATACTGCCATCCGTGCTATAGGTGTCTAGAGAAGAAATTTTCAAACGTGTCGCCCTTTAGGCCCGTAAGTTTATAGGCATCACGATACAATAAATTACCAGATTTAACAGCCTGATTAACATGACTGGCAAATGCGATACTGATTCGTTTCTTTGTAGTTGCGTAAAAGTCACCACCAGAACCTTGCCTTTCTTTCTTTGCAAATTCCAGTTTGGAATATTCTTCGTAGAAATCAAAAAACTGTAGTCTCGTGATTTTTCCAGTGTCTAAAGCCCTGCGTGCAATTACAATTTCACTCACTTTGAAATATCGGGAAGCATAAGCGAAATTATTTGGTCTGTGATTCCATACTTCATCAAACTCCTGTGCAGGGACTAAAAATTCAGCAGCTACTTTATCGCAAAGAATTTCAATCGGGTCGTTGGCTGGTTGCAATCTTCTGAAATCGAAACCTGCACTGTGACCTGTCCAAATATGGGCTAGCTCATGCACAATGGTAAACATCTGCGCAGATTTGAAATCGGAATTGTTTACGAACATGAAAGGAGCATACTCGTCAACTAAAACAAAACCTCTGCACTCGTCAACTGGAATTGGTCGGTGAGTATTATTTTCAACTATGCCGTTGAATATGGTAATGATTCCTTTGTCTTCAATATGCAGCACCAAATGGTCTTGGGCTTCCTGCCAAGTTCTGAATTGACTTGCCCAATTTTCAGATAATTGGAGTGTTTGACGAATGTCCGCCACAATGGCATCTACATCATTGCTGTTTCTGAACTTTCCAACATAAGGCAAACGCTGAAAGTCATTGTCCTGTAAATAGTTTTTCAACCAATCTTGCCTTTGCTGCAAAAGCAAAATGGTATCATACACATTGATGCTGATTCGGTCTCGTTGGTTTCCGTTAGTGCGGAAAAAAGGGATGGGGAGCCTTTCTTGCGGTGGTTGTTGCAAAAACAGATAACCAAAAGGCAGGTAAACTTTCTTGGAAAATTCCTCTAACTGCTTTACAGTAGGTTTCTTTTGCCCTTCCAGCCACTCTAATATTTTGGGAAATTTTTCGGCAAATGCAGGCACATCATATCCAGCCCGGGTAATAGCCCAGGTAAGTATGTTGCTATTTACATTTACTTCATTTCTCATGCCCTAAATTTACTTATATAGTTTAATTTTGCGATTATCAAACCTGCTTTTATGACCTTGGGTAGTTCAGTTGTTTTAGATCGTGGCATTAACACGAGCTGGCACCTGTTCGTGTCTCAGAAATTATTTTTAACAAACTAAAAATCAAAAGTATGAAAGAGACTTTTTCCCAATTTGTAGATGATTTTTGTTGACTTAACAGTCTCCTACAACTTGTTTCTAATTCCGCCAAACGATTACGCTGTAACGTGGGCTCAAAATTCGTCTCTAGCCTAATTTAAGCTAGGATCCGACTTGACCACCTCCTCTTTCAATGACTTGGAAGCCAACACCAGCGCTTGGATAAACACCGCAATCACGATAAGTACCGCAACCTCCATGTAGGAATGTAGGATGGTGGAACTGTTTATCCGGTTAATCTCGTGGATCTGACTTTCGGCCTCTGCCAGTTGAATATCCGATAGTGCCTCCAATAAGCCGATGGTTTCCTTGGCGGATTTTTTTACCTGCACCATATTGCCGCTGGCAGAGGCCTTTTCCATGTCAGCATAAAGCGCCGTCAGCGCCTCAAAATCCAACGACTCCAGCTCGGTAAAGGTGGTCTGCATAAAATCCTCGTGAATAATTCGGACCTCGCGAAGCCGCTCATCCACTGCACGCCGCTTTTCCATCGAACTTGCACCCACATCGTCTATCGCCTCGATGATTTGGTGGGAATGATTTAGGTAATGGAAGATACAGCTCTCCGCGATCAATCGATCGTCGTAGATGGAATGGATGGCTTTATTCACTTTTAGGGTGTTTTCCCTTTCTGAAAAATTATTCATCAGCACCAACATCAGCACCAAGGCCAATGATGTCGCAGCCATCATCTTATTTTTGACACTATAAACCCATTTCATAAGTTGCCTGTTGTTGAAGTTTGACCATGTTGGCTCCTGATCCGGCAGAATAGACCGGCCTACATACGCGGAACCTTACTTAGCTTGGGTGTTCTTTCCCCCACCATACCAAGTGGCAGGGGACTAACCTACAAAAGCCCTATTGTGCCAAAAAAAACGGGCCGTGCAACGCTTCTCCGATGAGCACGTTACTGAAAAATCACACGTAAAACTACCCTTACCCATATCAAACCGCTGATTTCTGTAAATATAATGAATATGTTGGATTTACAAGCGCCGGCTATCAAAAGCCTCACTTAGCCATTACGGTGCCGCAAGCGCTGCAGGTGGTGTGGGCCGGATCGCTCCAAAACCGCTCCATTATGGGAGGTAGCTGACTGACGATATCCGTCACCACTTGGTATTCCTCGTAGAGTTTTTGGCCGCAGTTTTCGCAGTGCCAGATAAAACCGTCTTTCTCGCCGGGCCTTCGGTACCGTTCAAATACCAGCCCGATGGTATTGGCCGGTCTTCTGGGGCTATGGGGTACCTTGGCTGGCAGCAAAAACATTTCTCCTTCCTTGATCACGATATCCTTCACCTCCCCCTCATCCACCACTTTCAGGGTGATTTCTCCTTCTAGTTGGTAAAAAAACTCCTCCCCCTCATTGTAATGAAAGTCCTTTCGGGAATTAGGCCCACCAACCACCATGACAATAAAGTCGTCATTACCCTTGTACATGACTTGGTTACCGATGGGTGGTTTGAGTAGGTGGCGGTTAGCTTCTATCCATTTGGTGAAGTTTATGGGTTGGGAAATGGCCATAGGTATTGTGCGTTTTGATTCTAAAAGGGATGTGTAAAAACGGTGGTCTACACCACCCTAAAAGTAGCCATAAAACACCTATCCGCAAAAAGTCCCGGAATAATTTGCCTAGGGTCTTCTCAAAAAGCTCCAGCCCAACGAAGTGAATAAATGTTTGTCAATCGTTACCTTTACAGGTCCGCAACCGTTTTTTCTCTAATTATGTCCTCACACCATTTCGTACGGGAAAACCAAGAACCAGCACTCTTTATTCTTCGATTGGAAAGCCTGCATACCGAGGTAATCGGCGAGCTCTTGGAATGGGTACCTACCGTGGTTGCCACGCAGGAGGTGGCAGAAAAACTGGCTTCTCACGGCATCAAGATTGACGCGGTTGTTGCTGAACTACCCCTTGCTATACCCCTCAATGAGCTCGTCGATGCCCAATTTCCCCTGACACTCGTGGATAGGGAAGGCAGAAGCCCTTTAGTGGCTGGGCTGGAATTCATGATACGCGCCGGCCAAAAAGCCGTGAACTTAATCGGTTTGGATCACCGGGAAGCGTTCTTGTTGGAGCCTTATCTGGAGCAATTGGACTTGGTCCTTTTTGACGGACCTTTGCGTTATTTTCCGGTAAAAGATCCCTCTTTCAAGAAATGGGTACCAGGAGGCAGTATCCAACTGCATGGAAGGGAAAACAGCTTCGTGGAAGTTAGCACAGAGCAAGAAAGTACGGTTCATCAGATCCGGCATGCCACTTTTTTGGAAGTGGAGGAGGGAACCATCCGCTTACAAAGTACGGAGTTATTTTGGGTGGGAGAGTTTTTTGTTTCCGGCCTATAACCCCTTTTGAGCCTGCACCATGCGGTCTTTTCCCTGCATGTCCATTTTGAGTGACACATGCGTAAATCCGCTTTCACGCATCAAATTAACCGTCTCCGATCCAAAAGCTTCGTTAATTTCCACGAACAACATGCCCCCTGGCTTTAGCGCCTTCCATGCTTTTTCTGCGATCTCTCTATAGAACCTCAGCGGGTCCTGATCTGGTACAAACAAAGCCAGATGGGGCTCATGCTGCAAGACGTGGCCACTCATCTGATCCTTCTCACGCTCTGTTACATAGGGGGGATTGCTAAGGATAATGTCCAAATCTTTCCAAGGCAATGCCTCTTTCAAAATATTCAATCGCTGAAATACCACCTTTACCCCGTGCAGCTGGGCATTGCGCCGCGCTACATCCAGGGCGTCCTCGCTGATGTCCACGGCATACAACTCCGCATTTGGCAAATCCAAGGCCAACGTGACAGGTATACAGCCCGAGCCCGTACCGATATCCAACACACGCAGATCCGGTGCCCGATGTCCTTGAATAACCCCGTACACCAACTCCTCCGTTTCTCTTCGCGGAATGAGTACCGCTTCGTTTACCAAAAAATTTCTCCCATAAAAAGGGGCTTCTCCAAGGATGTATTGGATAGGTCTACCTGCTATCAACTGGTCCATGGCTGCATGGTAAGTGACTGGAATCTCGGAAAGCACCTTGTTCAGCAGGAGATCCTTTTTGGCAACTCCCAAGTAATGTTCCATTAACCAAAGTACCAGGTTTTCTGACTCTTCCTTGGAATAGGTCGGTGATAATCTCTCCCGATCGGTGAGAAATAATTGTCTTACTGGTATAGCCATCAGGTACCTATTCAGTGGGTTGTTTATTGATGAAAAAGTAAAAATAGAAGGCTCCCGCCGCATAGCAAACCACATCCCAAAAATCCCGCACGTAAATCTCAGACCACATGGGAAGCAGCACTTCAAAAAGCAGACTGATATAGGCTACGCCCACCACGATCTGCATGGTGGAAAAACGAAATTGCTCCCCCGTTGGATGAACCCAGCGAAACACCTGTAGCGTAATTCCCAAAATAACGGGCATAGCCAGCAGATCATCCAGGTAGCTGTGTACCAGTGGGACAAAGATTGCAAGAGCCTTTTCGAGGTATTGATTCACCCAAAAAATGACGCAGGGCACAAGAAAAAAGGGATTTTTCCAAACAGCCATTACCCGGGCAATACAGCGATGAGCCAGGCTAGGAATGTAATGATGGCGATGTATATGGTGTAGAAAAAATTACCCACTGTCTTAACCGCCCGTACAAAGCCACTGTCGGTTTCTTTGATGTAAAAAATCCAGTTTTCCCGGTTTGCTTTCTCCTGAGCCAGCCGCTTTTCGTGGAAAGCCAGGTCTGCACCGCCCAATTTCCCGCCGCAGTGCTCGCAACTATCTTGTATATCTTGGTTCCACTTGGACCAAGCTCCGCAGTGTGGACATTTTTTTTCTCCCATACCGAACAAATATACCAAATTCCTGCCAAACTGAGTCGCAACCGACCTGAAGGTGCCAAAAAACACGGATTAGGTCATACGGAGAGTAAATCCGTATATTTGCAGGCTCAAATGAATGAGTTGGCCCGAAATGGCTATTCGCATATGTGCCCACACAGGGGATGGGAAAAAGCCATCCGACCTGTTTGCCGACAGGAAGGCATCCCGATAGACCGGGACAAGTTGTGACCGCTGAAAAACAATTATAGACACATGAAATCGAGCATAACGTATCCGTCACACACTGGGATGACTATCAAACATGCGAGATTCCATCTGACCATTAAAAAACAATTATAGACAGATGAAACTCCATCAAAACACTGTGCAGGGTGTAATCGAGGCCTTAGAAGCCATATTTAACCAACAAGGTTATGCAGATAAGGTAATAGAGCGGACACTAAAATCCCATCCCAAATGGGGTGCCCGGGACCGGGGGTTTGTTGCTGAGACAGTATATGAAATGGTACGTTGGTGGCGGTTGATTCAAGCACTGAGCCCCAGCAAGGACTTGTATAAGATGCTGGGTACCTACTTGCTTTGGAAAGGACAAAACCTCCCAGATTGGAAGGAGTTCCATGGATTGGATGAACGTCAGATCAAACGCAGGCTAGAAAAAATCCAGCAGCGTTCCGTACTTGAGTCCATACCGGACTGGATGGATCAGATCGGAGAGCAGTCCCTGGGAGCCAAGTGGGATGCAGAAATCGCCGCACTAAATGAACCGGCACCCGTAGTGCTGCGGGTAAATACCCTCAAGATCAGCCCGGAAGAATTAAGCGAAAAATTGCGGTCCGAGGGTATTGGCAACTACCAACCCGCCGGTTATCCGGACGCTCTGGTGCTGGAACAACGGCAAAACATTTTCCGATCCACCTATTTCAAAGAAGGCTTCTTCGAAGTTCAAGATGCGTCCTCCCAGTTAGTGGCCAGAGCCTTGGACGTAGAACCTGGCATGAGGGTAATAGATGCCTGTGCGGGTGCCGGAGGCAAGTCGCTGCATTTAGCGGCGCTGATGGAAAATAAAGGACGCATTCTGAGTATGGATGTGTTGGACTACAAGCTGAAAAACACCAAACTAAGAGCCCGTAGGGGCGGTGTTTCCGTGATCGAAACACGTGTCATCGAAGGAAGTAAAACCATCAAAAGGCTCCGAAATACAGCCGACCGCCTGTTACTCGATGCCCCCTGTTCGGGAATGGGTGTACTCAAGCGAAACCCTGATTCCAAGTGGAAGCTAAGCCCGGAAGAAATCGAACGGGTAAAGGGCATACAACAGGAGATCCTACAAAACTACACCTCCATGGTAAAGGTGGGCGGCAGGGTGGTATACGCTACCTGTAGCATTCTCCCAGAGGAAAACGAAAAGCAAGTAGCGCAGTTTTTGGCGTCAGAAGCGGGTAAATCTTTCAAACTTTTGGACGACCAAAAAGTCTTGGCACACGAGAGTGGTTTCGACGGATTTTACATTGCCCGGATGGAAAAAATAGGCTAGTCTGCTTTTTTTACCTCCATGTGGTAGCCAATCTTAGACAGACGCCTGTGACGTTGGCCGCTCAGGCCAAAGAAAATTCCTGAAATGGAGGGTATTTTTTGATCCTTTGATAGAAATTTTTAAAAACAGTTGATTTACATATGAAAAACATAGTATCTTTGACGGGCAAATACGGTTCCCTAACGCATTTGCCATGAACAAAAATTCCGATAAATTTCTCTTTGAAGCACTCACCTACGATGATGTGCTTCTAGTACCGGGTTATTCCGAGGTACTTCCCCGACAAACAGACACCTCTTCTTATCTCACCAAAAATATCAAGCTGGAAATTCCCTTGGTATCTGCGGCTATGGACACCGTTACAGAGGCAGAGTTGGCGATAGCCATTGCCTTGGAAGGCGGTTTAGGGTTCATCCACAAAAACATGCCCATCGAAAAGCAAGCAGCCCAGGTCCGTAAGGTGAAGCGGTCTCAAAGTGGAATGATTCTGGATCCCATCACGTTGGATATCAACTCCAAAGTGCGAGATGCGGAGCATTTTATGAAAGAATACAACATTGGTGGAATTCCGGTGGTGGATAAAGACCGGTTCCTGAAAGGAATTATTACCAACCGTGACCTGCGTTTTATCAAGGACATGAACCGGGATATCCGCGAGATAATGACCAAGGAGAACCTCATCACAGCCAAAGCGGGTATTTCGCTGGAACAGGCTGAGGAGGTTTTGCAAGAATTCAAGATCGAAAAACTGCCTATAATCGATGAGGAAGGCAGACTAACCGGACTGATCACCTACAAGGATATCCTAAAGCGAAAAGACAAACCACATGCCTGCAAGGACGAATTTGGTCGCTTGAGGGTAGGCGCGGCGGTAGGGGTTACTGCTGACATTGTGGACCGTGTGGAAGCGCTAAAATCAGCCGGGGTAGACGTTGTTTCCATTGACACTGCCCATGGGCACTCCAAAGGTGTCATCGATGCTTGCAGAAAGATTAAAGATGCATTTCCCGACTTAGACGTAATCGTGGGAAATATCGCAACGCCGGAGGCCGCCCTGGCATTGGCAGAGGCAGGTGCAGATGCGGTAAAGGTCGGTGTAGGCCCGGGCAGTATCTGCACTACGCGCGTCATCGCAGGAGTAGGCGTGCCACAGCTTTCTGCGGTATTTGAATGCGCCCAGGCACTAAAGGGTACTGGCATAGGTGTGATTGCAGATGGCGGAATCCGGTATTCTGGGGATGTGGTGAAGGCCATTGCCGCCGGTGCGAGTTCGGTCATGATCGGGTCCATCCTTGCCGGAACGGAGGAGGCACCTGGCGAAATCATCATCTACGAAGGCAGAAAATTCAAATCCTACCGAGGCATGGGCTCTCTGGAAGCCATGGAATCCGGATCCAAAGACCGATACTTTCAAGATGCCGAAGACAACATCAAAAAGCTGGTACCGGAAGGCATTGTAGGCCGAGTGGCTTTCAAAGGTCTGGTTTCTGAGGTATTGTACCAATTGGTTGGAGGATTGCAGGCTGGAATGGGGTATTGCGGTACCGCCACGATAGATGATCTACAGAAAAACGGCAAATTTGTAAAAATCACCACTGCTGGAGTCAGAGAGTCTCACCCGCACGATGTAAACATCACCCGGGAGGCACCTAACTACAGTGCGAAGATGTAAGTTTACGCTTGAAATTTAGGTATGCAAGAAAAGCCTTTGGAATTCTTCCAGGGCTTTTTTTGTATGGTATACTACAGACCCTTGAATCGCAGTTATACACTACGTATGAGCATGACTAAGCATTACCTCGGCAAGGACCGACTAGGTTTATGTGCGCTAATCCTCCTATTTGGCCTAGCGGTATTCTCGGTTTCCTGCCAGTCGGATTACCTTCCCAAACCCAAGGGCTACAATCGGATCGATCTGCCGGATCCGGCCTTCTTGCCCTTAGAGGGAAATCTACCCTACCAATTCGAGTACTCCAGGCACGCGCAAGTGGAGCCGGATAGCTTTAACCCGGAAGAGAAAAGTTGGATCAACCTCCATTATCCGCAATGGGACGCTAGGGTACACCTGACTTACAAATCCTTAGACGGGCAACGAGCAACCCTCAAGGCCTACCTGGACGATGCGATTTCCCTCACCTCCAAACATCAAGTAAAGGCATATGGCATAGACGAGATGGTGGTTCGTAACCCAGCGGGGTATACGGGTTTGGTGGCCGAACTAAGCGGAGAGGTGCCAACCCAGTTTCAATTTTTTGTAACCGACTCCACGAGTCATTTTCTCAGGGGTGCACTTTATTTCAACACGGCCGTCAAAAATGACTCCCTCGCTCCGATCATCGAATATATTAAGTCGGACGTGATGCACCTGATCAACACATTAGATTTTGCCGGTGCAGGATTGGCAGCCCGTCAAAAATAGAAAGCACAAGCTACGGATCTACTTGACAAATCCTGCCACTAGCCGCAAGACTACTTTTTGGCACTCCAAAACACTGCCTGATCCGTCGTTCTCCCCTTACCGTCGTGGGGTCCGTGAAAATAGCCGCTGCCCCCATTGTAAGCAGGGACCAAGTCTTCCTTTCCCAACAACATGGCTTCTAAGGCCAACAAAGAAAGCGGCTCAACCGCATTTACGCTGGCATACACGTGATCGGCGCTAGGCGTGAAAAGCCCCCGTCGAAAGCGCTGATACAGGATGTTATCGCCAATGCGCTCGGAAAGTTGCCGAAACTCAGGGCGGTCTGAAGCCTTGCAGAGCTCCAGCAAGGCATACAGTATCAAGGGGTCAGCGGCCTGAGTCCCTAGGTTAACGTTAGGCGGTACTCCCCAAGTACCCCAATCCCCTAAATCAAAACCCTTCGCCATATGGCGCATCGTTTCCCCTAGTTCCGGATCACCGGAAAGCCTAAAGGCCAAGGCATAGGACCAAAGTAGAATCGGTGGGACGATCGAAGGTTGAAACGTCGTACCGGCCTTTCCATAATAGCCATCCCGCTTTATCTCATAACCGGACAGGTCTGTTCCGTCGGCCCACATGGGTCTAGCGTAATTCCGGACGGGATCGTAGCCGTATTTTGCCCAGGCTTTGAGCCCATCCAGGGTCCAGCCAAGAAGTTCCTTGCCACGATCTCCCAATTGTTCTGCCATTTGAAGTTGAATAATGGCATTGTGCCCGTAGATTGCTCCTGGGTTGCGCAGCAGGTAGCCTTCACGGGTTACTTCTCCAAAATCCGCGGAAAACTGGTTCTCGGCCCGGTCTCCGAAGTTCGAGGTGGTGGGAAGGGGCCCGGTGGCTGGAGGGGTGTCTTTCCGAATGGGCTTGCTGTATTGATACACACCAAGCTGCGTGTCGAGGTGCCGGGCTTCCACATACTTTTTGGCCAGATGATTCGCCCACGTATATGCCCCTTCCTCTCCTTCTAGCTGATAAAGCATGTAACCTGCATAGATCAGGTCGGTACCTGCGTTGATAAATGTCAGGCCATCTCCCTCAAAAAAAGCCGGACCATCGACCGGTAAACGCTCCCACAGGCTGCCGAGCGTGGATTCGTAGGCTCCGTGCCGGTTCATGTCCATGGATTCCCAATCCAGCATGTGGGCATTCCAGAAAGATCGCATAAAGGTCCTGCATGCTTCGGGGTTCACTTCCCACATAAACTCATAGTAAGGCAGCGTAAACTTAAACTCGTGGCGGTAGCCCTCTCCTACAAAACGCCCCGATGCCAGGTCAAAAAACCGATGTCCTCCCCAATACATCAACCCATTGGGGTGTTGCTGATGATCAAAGCCATAGGAGATAGCAGCTTTTGCGGCATCCTCGTAGCGGGAGTTCCCGGTAAGCCTACTCAATCCCACAAATGTGCGAAATAGGTTTTGCTGATTGGCAAGGTTAGAGGGTATCCAAGCCTCGCCCTCGTGCAGCCACTTCACCGGTGTATAATCTGCCACCCGTAACCCATCCACAAACAGAGGAGTATGGGTGGCACGATACGTATCCCCTGCATGTTCTAAGACTGTTTCGGCAAATTGCCGCACTGCCTCCAGTCGGGGGGACAACTTGGGCGGTTTAGTGGATCGTGGTTCTTTGGACTCTTTAAATTTGAGGCCAAAAAGTGCCACAAATAAGAACAGGAAAGCCATACCGGCAGCTTGGGAGATGCGAGGGTTCATGGGCAGGTTGGTGTTTGGGTGGTAGTTGGTAGTGTTTCTCGGCGTGGGTATTTCTGAGAAAGAGAACCAATATAGTAATTTTCTCTGCAAAAATTCAAAGAAAATTGTTTTTAGCTGCACGCATCCTAATAGTTTTCCTACAGGCCTCAATAAATAGCTATACAGGGGATTAGGTAGTAGAATAGGTCATTTTTCAAAAAGATTTACTCTACTGCAAGGTGCTTATCATAACCCAAGCCTACTAACTTTACGTACGCGGCCCAAACGGCTGGGGGGATTTCCTGGTAGACCTGAAAACCTTTTTTTGGATAGATTTTGATGCGCTGTAAGTCACCCACCATGGCATTGATCAGCAACTCTGGACTGATCTCATCGTTGGGGTAATCCTCCATGGGAATCTGCGGACTAGTGACCATGAGCTCCTTTTCCGGCCAATGCACTAGAAAGGTGGCTAAGCTCCTACGTTCCATAAAGGGCTTCTGCACCACGATAAAGCGCTGCGGATTCAAACCCTTTTCGGCAAGTAGCCGCTGTGTGTTTCGGATATTCTCACCGGTATTGGTGGACTTATTTTCGATCAACACATTTTCTTTTGGTACCCCCATACGAAAGGCAATCTTGGCAAACTTATCCGCCTCAGGTTCGCTCCAAAGTCCCTGCGTGAAATTTCCCAATCCCCCAGAAAAAACGAGTAACGGTGCATATCCTTTCAGAAACAACTCCGCTCCACGCTCCGCCACACGGGTGTCATTGCTGCCCAAAACGAGAATACACTCTGCGTGCTCTAATTGGTGGTGAGTGTGATGGTAATCCCAGAGTACTTTAGCCAAGCTCCAGGTAGAGAGGGGTATTCCATGCAGGTTTTTCGTCATGCGAATAGTTGGATGATTGAAAGCAAAACTAGAAGATAAAGGCTGCATTTTCAACCCATTTTTGCGTAAAATGCCTCGTATCCAGTTGAATCGGCAAAAGCCAGATATTTAATAGACAGAATAAAATTCTGAAAAAGGCCAAAATACACTATTGATACCAATCATTCGGAGGATCATCCACGCGTTATCCTTAGCGTTATTTTTCGGAATTCACGATTAGAAGTTTACGTTGGGCAAATGTGCTGCAACAAGCAATTCTTTCAGCCAAAACCTCGGAATCAGACGAATCCACTAAGTCTAGCACATGTTCATTTCGATAATACGTTGCCAACAATCCCTTTTATTTTTAACCAGAAATGATTCTCAGATGATTTTTCAGGCTAATTGAACTATAATAACATTTTTTTGTTTACACTAAAATCAAAATAATATAGTTTATCACATTGCAAGTGACTTTGCCTTAGAGGAGTAAGTAAGTATACAGTACTAGTTCAGTTTTAGTTTTTAACAATCAAAACAAAATCAATGGTAAAAATTTACAAGTTTTCGTTAAGCTTGGCATTGATGGTTTTCAGTATGGGAATGGCCTTTGGCCAATACACGGTAACGGGAGTAGTTACCGATGACCGTACCGGAGAATCACTCATTGGCGCAAGTGTTTTGGTCCGAAATACCACGCGTGGTACGGTGGCTGATATCGACGGCCGATTCAGCATTTCATTTGACAGCAACGAAGGTGCTACACTGGTGATTTCCTCGTTGGGCTATCTGAGCCAAACGTTTAGTGTAAGCCCGACCAATAACAACCTACAGGTGTCGCTCCGAGAGGATGCTACCAACTTGGAGGAGGTCGTGATTACTGGTTTGGCGTCTACCGTGAAGCGCTCCAATCTGGCAAATGCAGTCAGTTCGGTATCAGCTAGGGAATTGACCGGTACTACCACCATACAAACTACGGACGGTGCGCTGTACGGTAAAGTAGCTGGGGCGACTATCCGCTCCAATGGTGGCGCTCCCGGGGGAGGGGTGTCCATTCAATTGAGGGGTATTTCCAGTTTGATCGGCGCCTCTCAGCCGCTGATTATTTTGGATGGGGTATATATCAACAACTCCTTTCAGCAAACCGGTAGAGCGGCAGTAACCGGAGCAGGTGCAAACACCCAAGACGACGGGGCCAACCGACTTGCAGACATTAACCCGGCAGACATTGAGTCCATTGAGATCTTAAAAGGCCCCTCCGCAGCAGCGATCTACGGAACGCGAGCCAATGCCGGTGTAATCATCATCACCACCAAGCGAGGGGCCGAAGGTCGTACCAAGGTATCCTTGTCCCAGGACATCGGTTTTGCAACTCCCCTTAGGCTGTTGGGTGTGGATGACTGGAGCGAAGAAAAGATCAACTTTTTCTTCACCACGGAGGCAAGAAGGGCTACTGAGCTCGAGAGATTCCGGCAGGGAACGCGCATAGACTACGAAGATTTCTTCTACAACAACACAGCGTTATTAAGCAATACGCGCCTCAACATATCTGGAGGTAATAACAAAACCAAATTTTTTCTTTCCGGAAACATTACTTCCGAGGACGGTACCGTGAGAAATACCGGTTTTGACCGGTACTCTATCCGGGCGAATGTGGACCATCAGCTCTCTGACCGGATTAAACTGGGCTTCTCATCCAACTATATTCAGTCTAATACAGACCGTGGGTTTACCGGCAATCAAAATAACTCAGGAGCGAGTATCGGATATAGCATTGCCTACGTGCCGAACTACTTTGACCTACGGCCAAATGCAAATGGTGACTATCCAATCAACCCTTATTTTGCAGAAAACCCTGTAGCCGTAACCGACCATGGGATAAACAACTCCGAGGTAAACCGTTTTGTGCAGGCGTTCAACATGGACATTGACCTCATTAAGACCAACAATAGCTTTCTGAGAGCAAACGTGGCGGGAGGTTTGGACTACCTCCAAAACAGCACCATGGTGTATTTGCCGGAATTCTTACAGTATCAGCGAGGCCAGGCAAATCCCGGCGATTTGTATGTGGGCAGGCAGGAGAGCTTTAATACCAACTTCCAAGCTGCGTTGGTTTATAACTGGAATTTGGGTCAGGTAAACATGAATTCGCAAGCGGGTATTGTCAGACTTGACTTTAACAACAGCGCATTGTTTAACCGGGGCCGCGGACTGGTGGCCGGACAGACAAACCTCAAGCAGGCAAATATCCAGGAAATCGTCATTGACGAGAAGACCATGGTGCAGGAAGCGGGTGTTTTCTTGCAACAAGAAGCCAATTTTGACGACAAAATTGTAGGTACCGTAGGTGTCCGATGGGACAAATCCACCCTAAATGGAGATTATCAAAAGTTCTATGCGTTTCCCCGAGCCTCTTTGGCTGTGAACATTGCCAACTTTGATTTTTGGGACGTGCCCGCAATTAATCAACTGAAGCCACGAATCGCTTATGGTGAAACCGCCGGTCCGGTAGCATTTGGCAACGTGTTTACGCCGCTTCCTGCTTCCAGTATTGGGGGTATGTTGGGATCTGTAGTGGGAACCCAAGTGGGCAATACCAACATCTTTCCTGAAACTGCCACGGAACTTGAGTTCGGATTGGACATGGCGTTTCTGAGCAACCGAATCGCATTGGAAGCAACCTATTACATCAAAAATACACAGAACAATATTCAGAACTTGAATTTGTCGCCTGCTACCGGCTTATCGTCTACCCCAAGTAATCAGGCGGAACTCCAGAATAAAGGAATCGAGCTGGGCTTATCGGCCACCGTAGTAGACAACGCCAACTTCAAATGGTTCTCCAGAGTGCTTTACTGGCAAAACCGACTGAACATGACCTATTTGGGTATACCTACCTATACCCAAGGTGCTTTTGGATCGGGGTTGGGTACCTTCTTGTATGCGCAGGGATATTCTCCCACCACGATTGTTGGTACACCGGCAGACGCCAGCGTACCCGGAGGATTTACCATTTGGGGCGACGGACAACCCAAGTTTAACATGTCCATGTTTAACAGTTTTAACATCCTGAAAAACTTGGAGCTGTCCATCATGACGGAATGGCGTCAAGGAGGAGAAAACATCAACTTAACCTCTTTCTTGTCCGACTCGGGAGGAACTACGCCGGGTTGGTTTGACGATGACAACGGTGACGGCATTCCCAACGGAAGGCAACGACCGCCAGCACCCTTTAATAATGCAGCAAGGTGGGTACAGGATGCCTCCTTTATAAAAATCAGGGAAGTAGGACTGTACTACACGGTTCCGAAAACCACCCTGAACAATATGTTTGGAAACGCGCTGGAGAACGTCCGTTTGGGGGTATCCGGAAACAACCTGTTCCTGTTCACAGACTATTTCGGATACGATCCGGAGACGTCTACGTTTGGAGCAAGGTCTGTGGATAACAACGTGGACATTGCTCCTTACCCAACTCCAAGGAGAATCTTCTTCCACATCAACTTGGACTTCTAAAGACTAAACCTATAAAGAAATGAAAAGATTTATAACCTATATATCAAGCTTGGCTTTAGGAGGTTTATTGCTTGCCGGTTGCAATCCATTGCAGTTGGACCCAATAGATGATCCCAACAATCCCTCCGTAGCAAGCGTCACCAACAATGCGACGCGTTCTCAAATCCAATCTGTGTTAACAGGTTTGGAAGCCAGGCATAGGGGATACGTAACCAACGTCTCCCAGGCATGGAACACCTTTGGCCGTGAAATCTGGTATTTGAATGCATCGGATCCGCGATTCCAAACTGACTGGTTAGGTCAGGCCGGACGTGTTCCGGATCGTTCCTACTTTGGCTTTGGAAACACCGGTGGAGGTTCCTTCTTCTCCCCCTACCAAGCAATCCTACAGGGTAGGGTCTTGATAGAATCTGCGTCAAATACGAATCTTATAAGTACCCAAGAAAGAGAAGCAGTAATAGGCTTTGCCAAAATGATCCAGGGGTATCAATTTATGATACCGGCAAACTTCGTGTATGACAATGGTATCCGAATCGACGTTGCAGATGAACTGAACCCCGGTGGATTTGTCCCCTACGTAGAAGCGCTTGACCACGCGAGAAGCCTTCTTCTGGAAGCCGATCAAAGCTTTCAGGCAGCCGGTACCGGAAATTTCCCATTGATGCTGACTCCAGGCTTTGCTGGATTTAACACGCTCGCCGCACTTAGGCAAGTGAACTACGCGATCCTAGCACGGTTGAATATTTACCGTAAAGACTGGCAGGGCGTGTTGACCGCACTGGATGCATCGTTTATGGATCTGAATGGTAACCTTCAGAGAGGTCCTGCACACCCTTATACCGGCCCGCCAGACGTCTTCAACCCCTTGTTCTACGTAAGAAACGCTGCGGTGAATACGATGATCGTGGTGCATCCTTCCGTTTTGGCAGACACTACGGCGGGAGATCTCCGCGTACGCCGCAAGTTTTTCGAGCGTACTACACCTATCACCATCACCACGGATGCTGCCGGTGCTTTGATTGGAACGCATCAGGATAACCGATGGGAGACGAATACCGCACCCGTTCCGTTTATCAGAAACGAAGAGTTGATCTTGTTAAAGGCGGAGGCCCACGCGCAATTAGGTCAGTCCGATGATGCGGTGGAGGCCATCAATGTGATCCGAAACGCTGCTGGTATTGGAGACTATGCGGGCACTACCACCACGGAGGCACTTATCGATGAGATTCTATACCAACGTAGATACTCCCTTTGGGCAGAACCCTGGGGCCACCGATGGATAGACGCAAGGCGCTACGACAGGTTAAGTGAGATTCCTACCCAATACGACAACGGGACGATCTTCCGACAGTTCCCGCATCCACAAGCTGAAGTAAGCTGGGACATTTATCGAGGCAATTAATCCTAGCAATACCCTACACGAGAGGCTGTATCTAATTTTACATACAGCCTCTTTTTTTTGTTGGGTCGCTTGCAATAATGTAAATAATTCTTACTTTCGTTTCGTTAATTTACAGATGACTTTTATCTATGATACGAAACAACTAGCCTCCGTTTTTAGCGCTTTAGAAATTTAATGGATTGTGTAGCAATCATTTTTTTGATGAGAACAATATCCGTTTTTTAATACTACTTTACTAAGTTAAACTAGCCATCGTTTTTGTAATACCGGTCGATGTCTCTTTTACGTTTTTTATGTCTGGTTTTCATTTGGTTGAGCTTTCTTTCAAAATCCTCCGGGCAGCCAAAGAGCAACACGACCATCAAT
>NZ_JAFIEU010000023.1 GCF_020832325.1 Lunatimonas sp. | reverse complement strand
TGGTGGGCCACTTGGTATCCCGGCGCAGAGCCCGGAGGTGGTGGATACATTGCCCAGCGTATGCTCTCGGCAAAGGATGAAAAAAATGCAATCGGAGCCACGCTTCTCTTTAATGTGGCCCACTATGCCCTGCGACCATGGCCTTGGATTATCATTGCGCTTTCTTCCCTCATTATTTTCCCGCAGGTAAGTGACCTTCAGGAGGCTTTTCCCCATATTCCAACGGATAAGTTGGGCAACGATTTGGCCTATTCAGCGATGTTGACCTTCCTGCCTGCCGGTCTAATCGGGGTGGTGATGGCTTCTCTTATTGCAGCGGTGATGTCTACGATATCCACGCACCTGAACTGGGGATCTTCTTACGTGGTAAACGACTTCTATTTACGATTTTTGAAGAAGGACGCCAGTGACAAAGAATTGGTGATGGTGGGTAGATTATCTACGGTAGGGTTAATGATTCTGGCTGCTTTCTTGGCCTTGGCACTTTCCAACGCCCTAGAAGCATTTAATATCCTTCTTCAAATCGGTGCGGGTACCGGACTGATCTTTATCCTACGTTGGTTCTGGTGGAGGATCAATTCCTACACCGAGATATCGGCGATGATCATTTCCTTTATTGTTGCGATTTACTTTGAGTCCATACACGACAAACTAGGGTTTCTCCCTATTCCACCGGAAATGAGCTACCTCAAGCTGCTTCTGGGTGTTACCATTACCACAATCACATGGATTTTAGTAACTTTGCTCACCAAGCCGGAGACAGACGAGGTCTTGTTGGCCTTTTACCAAAAGGTAAGGCCCGCCGCCTTCGGATGGAAAAAATTACTGGACCGTTACCCAGACCAAAAAACAGAAACCGGTCAGCTTCCGATGGAAATCGGCCTGATGTTGGTGGGATCTATCATGGTTTATGCTGCGCTGTTTTCTACCGGATTTTGGATTTATGGCAACGCTGTTGGCGGAACCATCGCAGGCATCATCGCGTTGGCCGGGGCGGTGACGGTAATCAGAGGCTGGAAGAAAATGAGATAAACCCATGGCAGACACTACGTCAGACATACTGAAAGATAGTAATCTTCGGGTGACGAGTTGCAGAAGAGATGTATTGGCTACCTTCATTGGCAAGAAGGTGGCCCTTTCACATGCCGATCTGGAAGAAGCCCTAAAGGAGAATTTTGACAGAGTCACGATCTACCGTACCCTCAAAACATTCTTGGAAAGTGATTTGATTCACAAGGTATTGGATGACAGCGGCATAACCAAATACGCTTTGTGCGTACACGATAGCAGCGAACATCATCACGACCACGAGCATGTTCATTTTAAGTGTGAACAATGCGGAAACACCAGCTGCATTCAGGAAATTACCCTGCCTAAAATAACCCTTCCCGAAGGCTATGTAGCCAGGGAAAAAAGCCTTTTGGTAATGGGTATCTGCAAGGATTGCAGCTAAAAATCGACAACAGTCGGTTTAGCAGGCTTGGGGGTATCGTCTGTTGGCCACACAATCCCGGGGGGTAGATCGATTTTTGGCGGTGTGAGGTCTTCCACCCCTCCGTCTCCATCGTCGTCATTGTTCCGGTTTCTGTTAATCCGGGCCTTGGTCATTGTAGCCACAAAGTATATCAACACCACGTATGCTACGCCACAAAGGAAAAGGTCTATCACTAAGCTACTCATATACAAGCTCTTTAACGCATTAATTTACAGCAATAAAATCATTAAGTCAATAATTTAAACCAAGTACTTTTCGCAGTGTTCTAAAAAAAGACAAAATATCTCTCGGTAAACGGGCATCGGCTTGCGATATAGGCCATATCGTTAGATATTTGCGGACTGAAAATTTAGCACCCAATGATCGTAAAAACAAAAAAATACCAACTCCCTACCGGTACTTATATCAAATTAGGATTGATCAATATTTTGAAAGAACAGTGGTGGGTGGTACTCATTGCCATTCTTATTGGCTGCGGATATTTTTGGATCCCCTCTTGGTGGTGGATCAGCATGGCCATTCTTGCGTATGCGCTCTACTGGCTTTTTTGGGTAATCCAATTTGCGGGTGTCACCCAATTGGAACAAAACAAAGTCATGTTTGAGAAAATGGCTTATGAAATAGATAGCCGCCAAATCCTCATGAAGCTCAACGCCAAACAGGGCATGCCTATCAAATGGGATATGATCAAGCGGACCGAAATGAAGAAAGATGCCTTTGTTTTCACCATGTCCAAGGCGCAGTTCATTTATTTGCCTTTCAAAATCTTCAATTCCGAAAACGACGTCAAATTCATCGAGACTATTCTGAAACGAAAAGGCTACGACCTAAAAAAAGGTTGAGATCCATCAGATCTCAACCTTTTTTATTCATTAGAACCTACCCATTTTACATAAAGCTGTCGGCTTTTCGGTAGGCCTCAATCAGCGCGGTCTCTCCCTCTTTGCCCGGGCTAGCGTTGCCGTGTTCCATTCCCATAATGCCTTTGTAGCCTTTTGCATGGATGTGTTTGAATACATTCAAGTAGTTAATTTCACCGGTTCCCGGCTCTTTTCTACCCGGATTGTCACCTATCTGAATGTAGGCGATTTCATCCCAACAATGATCCATCATAGTGATCAAATGCCCCTCATTTTTCTGCATGTGGTACGCATCGTACAATACTTTACAGGCAGGACTATTCACGGCCCTACATATCATGTAGGTCTGTGTAGAGGTCCGCAGGTATAGATTGGGTGTATCACTGAGTGGCTCCAATACCATCACTAGGCCATGGGGTTCCAAAATCTCGGCCCCCTTGCGAAGCGTATCGATTACATTGGCTGTTTGGATATCTAGCGGTAAGCGGCGATCGAAATCTCCAGGAACCACGGTAATCCATTTGGCATTTACCCGCTTAGCCACTTCTACAGCCCTTCTACAGCCGTTTAAGAAGATATCGGTGTGTTCTTGAGATCCGGAAGCAAAGGTGTTTGCACCATTTCCTCCTTTATCCAAGACAAAAACTCCCATATCCATGCCCAGCTTCGCGAGGTGGTTGCCGATTTTTTCCTGAACATCCACCGGCCTACCCATCATGCCGTTGTCCTCTAGGCTTCTGAAGCCCCGCTCATACATGAAGTCAAGCTGCGCTATCAAGTCGTCGCCTGCATGGTTGCGGAACATGCCAAAATGGGGGGCATAGTTTAGATTAAAGGTTTTATCTACCTGCTTGTTCGTTGGGAGGACATCAGCCTGTAGGGCACCGGTTCCGGTAAGCCCCACAGCTGCGCCCAAAGATACATTTTTGATGAAATTTCTTCTTCTCATTCGATTGATTGGGTTAAGATCAGACTACCTTGCTTTGACCTGGCACTGCATAGGCATAGTAGCCTTCGTTGTTTGGCACATTTTTAGGAATCGCATCCCATGCCAATACGTCCGGCATCAGGTTGATGTCTGAATTGATAGCCTCATCCCAGGAAACCACTTTTCCAGAATACGTTGCAAAACGCCCCAATATCGATGTCATGGTACTTTTGGCTGCATTTTCAGCGTCGGCAAACTTATACTCTCCCTTCACAATGGCCGCAAAAAGCTCGTTGTGTTCCTTTTGGTAGGGGTTTATGTTATTCTCTCCGTTGTGGTCATAAAGGCTATTTCCCTTGTAGTCAGAAATCTTACCCACGTGACCGGCATTCATGTATACCTTTCCTTTTGTTCCCTGAAAGGACTCATCTACGCGGTTTGCCGCTCCAGGAAAATGCCTACATTCACTGTGGATCACCGTTCCATCTTCATACGTAAACAAAACGACGTGGTGGTCAAAGATCTCACCGTGATCTTTTCCTCTTCGCACCGTTCGACCACCGGTGCCTTCAGCCTTAACGGGGTAACCGTTTTTCACCCAATTAGCCACATCCAGGTTATGTACGTGCTGCTCCACGATGTGGTCTCCGCAAAGCCAGTTGAAATAATACCAGTTTCTCATTTGGTACTCCATCTCCGTCTGACCGGGTTGTCGTTCCCTTACCCATACACCGCCGTCATTCCAGAATACCTGACCGCCTACGATATCTCCGATCTGCCCGTCATGCACGCGCTTGATGGTTTCTACGTAACTATCTTGGTAATGGCGCTGAAGGCCAACGACCACGTTTAGCTTCTTTTTCTTGGCTTCTTCTGCAGCAGCCAATACCCTACGGATACCAACGGCGTCGGTAGCAACGGGTTTCTCCATAAAAATCTGCTTATTCAAACGTACCGCCTCTTCGAAATGGTCGGGACGAAAGCCTGGAGGTGCTGCCAGGATCACCACATCGGCATCCTTCATCACTTCTTTGTACCCATCAAAGCCTGCAATACGCTTCTCTTTGGGCACCACCACTTTGTCCTCTCCGAATCGCTTGAGGATACGGTCGTAGGATTGCTCCAATCTATCCTCAAAGGCATCAGCCATGCCGACCAACTTGATATTGTGCCCGGTTTCAAATGCCTGAAATACGGCGCCTGTACCTCGGCCGCCACAGCCTACTACGGCAATTTTGATCTCATCTGTCCCGGCTGCATAGGCACCCGGTAAGCTGAAGGGATTCAAAAGTGCGCCTCCTGTAATCAGGGCAGAGGTCTTTAAGAAATCCCTTCGGTGGTTATTTTTGTTTGGTTCCATAGTTATGTAAGTTTATGTTAATAGTCTTCTTCGGGCAATGTGCCATAATAGTTCTCGATCTCTTCTAGGCTGGGCGGAGTCACAGGTCTGACCACACGCATACCCACAAAAGGTGCTTCTGGAAACCACCACTGACTTTTGGGAATCTGTGGATCTATGCGCTTCCATTGGGCCGTACTGGCCACGCGGTTTGCGGATCGAAGCTCCTCAGCAGTACTCTTGTAACTGCCACCCCTCAATACTTTCGGGTACAGATCCTCACTTATCAGCAAGGGATTTTTCGTCGCGGCGCCTGCCCGCTTTTGATACGAATCTGCCTCGTAATGATCAATGGTCCACTCGTTCACATTTCCGTATATATCGTATAAGCCCCAGGGATTGGGGAGTTTTTTGCCTATTTCCTGCGTGGTCTCTCCGGCATTGGCGCCAAACCAAGCGTATTTATCCAGCTCTTTGGGATCATCTCCAAAAAAATACGCTGTGGAAGCACCGGCCCGGCTGGCATATTCCCATTCTGCCTCTGTAGGTAGGCGGTAAAATATCCCTGTCTTTAAGTAAAGCCACCTGCAAAACTGAATCGCACCGTATTGGGTCATCCCGATGGCCGGCTTGTTGTTTTTGCCCATCCCAAAGGTCATATCCAAGTACGGTATGGACGGCCGTGTAAGGCCGTCTACTACGGAGGTCAACGGTTGCTCGCTTACCGATGCCTCAAAGTTCTTGTCCAGAAACATTTCGTACAAATCCCACGTCACCTCGTGGGTACCCATCCAAAATGGATCAAGATGCACCTCGTGTACGGGTGCCTCATCGGCCTCTCCTTTTTCACTGCCCATCTTAAAAACTCCCCCAGGTATGGGAATCATTCCGAAACTTAAGGAGGTATGGGGGATCGTTTGCTCATAGGGTTGAAAATTATTCGCCCATTTTGGAGCCATTATCCAAGCGGATAATACTAAAAGCACGGCAAACGCCGTCAGAATGCGGTATGTATGCATGATTAATCGTAGAATTACAGCGGTTTTAGTTTCCTCTTTAGAAAACTGCTTCCGCTGCATTGGGTATAGGCGTCTAAATTACTCTTATTTTTGAATAATTGAAAGCAACATTCCAGCAGAGAAACCAAACAACGTTAAAAAAAGCAAATAAGCAGCTCCCTAAACGTCCCCTTTTATGTAAACGGTTGACGTTTAGCTGCGAAAGACGGTCGGGGTTGCAAAAAACAGAACACCTATGTGCGAACGGTATCCAAATAATATCCCGTATAGCTGGACGCTGCATCGCGTAACCCGTCCGGAATGCCTTCGTAAAGAATATTTCCACCCTGTTCTCCGCCTTCAGGGCCCAAGTCGATCACCCAATCTGCCGCGAGAATCACCTCTGTATTGTGTTCAATCACCAGCACGGAATGACCTTGGTCTATCAACGCATTGATTGAATGGAGTAGCTTCTTGATATCGTGAAAATGCAATCCCGTAGTGGGTTCGTCAAAGATAAACAGGATATGCTCCTGGTTCCTGGTTTCTCCTTTTCCCAGGAAAGAGGCCAACTTCACCCTTTGAGCTTCTCCCCCGCTCAGCGTATTGGAAGACTGGCCCATGCCGATGTACCCCAGGCCAACTTCCTGTAGAGGCTGTAGCCGGTTGATGATTGGATTCTTGTCGGCAAAAAATTCCATGGCCTCGTCAATGGTCATGTCCAACACATCGGAAATCGTCTTTTCCTTATAGGTTACTTCCAAAATCTCATTCTTGAACCGTTTCCCCTTACACGACTCACAGGTAAGAAAGATATCGGCCATAAATTGCATTTCAATCTTCTGGGTGCCCTCACCCTGACAGGCCTCGCACCGGCCTCCGTCCACGTTAAAACTGAAGAATGCCGGCTTGTAGCTGCGCTGTTTGGACAGAGGTTGCTCCGAATACAAGGTACGGATCGCGTCGTAGGCTTTTACGTAGGTTACGGGATTGGAGCGTGAGGACTTGCCAATGGGATTTTGATCCACAAATTCCACCCGGTTGACCATCCTATAGTCGCCATCGAGCCGGTCAAATTTACCGGTCTCATCCGAAACCGTGCCCAGCATCTTGCCTAGCGCGGGGTATAGCACCTTTTTGACCAAGGTGGATTTACCCGATCCGCTGACTCCCGTGACCACCGTCAACACTCCCAATGGGATCCGGACAGTCAGGTTTTTGAGGTTGTTTTCGCGCGCCCCTTGAATCAACAGGCTGTTTCGCCACGTACGCGGGGACATATTCTCTGCAATGGTCTCCTCTCTACGCAAATACCGTGCGGTGTGGGTGGTTCCGTTCACCAAAAGTTCCCCCAAATCGCCTTGGAACATTAGTTGGCCACCATTCACCCCTGCGTCGGGCCCGATGTCGATGATCTGATCAGCAGCACGGATGATTTTTTCCTCGTGTTCCACTACGATAACCGTGTTGCCGAGGTCCCGCAGGGATTTGAGCACTTCAATCAGTCGCTCCGTATCGCGTGGATGCAGGCCGATGCTGGGTTCATCCAAAATATACATGGAGCCTACCAAGGCACTGCCTAACGAAGTCGCTAACCGGATCCGCTGAAACTCCCCTCCGGAAAGCGAGGATGTCAACCGATTGAGGGTTAGGTACCCAAGGCCCACCTTATCCAGGTACTCCAGCCTATTTATGATTTCTTTTAGCAATCTGCTCGCAATCTTTTGTTCCGCACTAGTCAGCTCCAAGTTCTGAAAAAAAGCAAGTGATTTGCTCACGGGCATCAGGACCACATCCGTGATCGAGGTACCACCCACCCGCACGTAGGAGGCGTCCTTTCGGATGCGGGTGCCCTTACAATCCGGACAGGTGGTTCTGCCCCGAAACCGGGACAGCATCACCCGGTATTGGATCTTGTGAAGCTTGGATTCCAGAAATTCAAAGAAGGCATGGATTCCTTTGAAGTAGGTGTTTCCCGTCCAGAGAATCTCCTTTTCCTGCTCGTTGAGATCCTCGTAGGCACGGTGCACCGGAAAATCGAAGCGGATACCGTTTTTCAGCAGGGGTGTCAGCCACTTTTTAGTAGTCTCTCCACGCCAGGGCGCTATGGCCCCGTCGTATACCGAGAGACTCTTGTCTGGTATGACCAAGTCAGGATCTATACCCAATACCGAACCAAACCCCTCACAAGTACGGCATGCACCGTAGGGGTTGTTAAAACTAAAGAGATTGACTGAGGGGAGTTCAAAGCTGATACCATCGAGCTCAAACTTATCGCTGAAGCCCACACGGGAACGATCAGGAACCGTAACCATGCAGTACCCATGCCCTTCAAAAAATGCGGTTTGCACACTATCTGCGATGCGGTATTGGTTATCCTCGTCGTCGTGCTGTACCACGACCCGATCGATTAGAATTTCCACCTCTCCGCGAGGATGTTGGGAGTCGTTCACCAGGTCTTCCACGTAATACGCCTCGCCGTCGATAAGAATACGCGTAAATCCTTTTTGGAGGAGCACTTCCAGTTCCTTTTCCCATGTCCGATCAGCGGCCCGTTGCAGTGGGCAACTGATCATCACTTTGGTGCCCTCGTCCAAGCCATGGATATGGTCCACCACGTCTGTCACGGTATGGTGTTTCACTTCCTCTCCGCTAACGGGCGAGATGGTTCTGCCTATGCGGCTATATAAGAGTTTGAGGTAATCGTAAATTTCAGTGGTAGTGCCCACTGTGGAGCGGGGGTTTTTGGTGGTCACCTTCTGCTGTATCGCTATAGCCGGAGAAATGCCTCGGATGTACTCCACATCCGGTTTTTCCATTCGACCCAAAAACTGCCTCGCGTATGAACTGAGGCTCTCCACGTACATGCGCTGCCCTTCAGCAAACAGCGTATCAAAGGCCAGCGAAGATTTGCCTGAACCGGACAGTCCGGTCACGACCACCAAGGAGTTTCTCGGTATGGCCAGGCTTACCCCCTTCAGGTTATTCACCCGGGCATTTTTGATGATGATAAACTTTTTGGCATCCAGTTGATCCAGATCCTCCAAGGCAGTTTGCTTCCTATTTCCCATAACGCGCAAAGATACCAACTCAACCTAGGAAAAGTAAAATTGTTAAAAAAAAAGAAAGACACGGCAGTGGTCGCCGTGTCTTTCGGAGCTTGAAAAACACTCTCCTGATGAACAGGAGAGTGGGTAATCAAGCAACAACTAAAAACTGAAAGTTGTAATCGTATGAAATCGAGCCCGCCAGAGGCAAACAAACATGACGTACCCGTTTCACAAGTGGAGTAATATCGTAGCGTGAATGGTTCTGATTAGAATTAATTTAAAATACATTTATTTGGATGTATAAAGCAAATTTATTGGTTTATTTTGTAAAAACAAACTATTCGACAATTTCTATACAAAAAAGTATGCCAAGGTACTTCTGCCAATTCCCATTTCAACGTGCCATTTTCTTGTGTCGCTCCATCACCCAATCTTTTACGTCCAAAAACTGCCTCCATTTCGGATACGCACGAAAATCCTCGACGCGCTGGGCTTCAACAAAAAACCGTTCGGCCTGTGGGTAGTCTCCCGCCATAAAAAGGCGAAATGCATGGCGCAATGCCACCTTGGCCCGGGTTATTTCCAGTTCCTGTTCAATCTCTTCCTCATGTGTGCGCTCCGCACTGAATCCTAAGCTATCGGCACTGACCTTAACACTGTGGTAACCAATCGGCATCTTTAAAACCAGTCCGTCTAGGGAGGTACAACGGCTTAGGGCTACGTACACCTGTCCCGCTTCGAAGGATCTTTCGATATCAAGGATGCATTTCTCAAAAGTTAGCCCTTGACTCTTATGCACCGTAATCGCCCAAGCCAACTTCAGGGGAAACTGTACAAAGCTACCGACAACCTCCGCCTCTACCCGTTCGGAGGTTTCGTTGTAGGTAAACTCCACATTTTCCCACACTTCTCTAGACACGTCAAACAAGCTGCCCCGTTCATTTTCGACCTGAATGAGATTGGATTCCAGTTTGACCACTTTCCCAATCATCCCATTGTAAAATCCCTTTTCGGGATTGTTTCGCAGAAATATTACCTGGGCGCCCACCTTGAGGGTCAAATCGATCGGCTCAAAAGGAGCCATATTAATCGGAAAATCGTCCTTAAACTCCCCTTTATACATCTTTTCCTTCCCCTGCAACTCCGACAGTTTACGGGCATTGATGTCCTGAATGGTATTGTTATGTGTACCCAACAAAATATAGCCCTGATCCAACAAACCAAAATGATAGCGGGATGCCGTCTGATTGAGCGTTTGGATATCTTCAGCCGTGTGTTGACTTTCCCGTACACGGTTTAGAATCTCCTTGAATACGAGGTCCTTCTGCCGGTAAATCTTGTTCAGCTCGATATATAGCGGCCGTAACTGCCTAAATGCCATCGAACTGAAGAAAAAGCGACTTTGATAATACGGGCTCAGTAACTCCCAGTCTTGGCTTCTCACTACCGGTGGAAGTTGAAAAGGATCCCCGATCATGATTAACTGCACGCCTCCAAAAGGCAGGTGCTGTCTTCTGCGGTACACCCGCAAAATCTGATCTATCACATCCAAGAGCTCCACCCGCACCATGGATATCTCATCGATCACCAGGGTGTCTAGCTTACGAATTACCGATAGCCGCGAATCCGTAAAGCGAAAGGTGGAAAAGATAGACTCCTTTTTTCCTTTTGCCTGTGGCTGTAGACGCGGATCGCCTGGCAGAAAAAGCTGTTTAGGGTCAATGCGGAAAAAAGAATGCAGCGTCCTGCCTTTGGCATTGATCGCTGCCACTCCAGTAGGCGCTACTACGGCAAGATTTTTGTTCACATTGAGCCGGCGGAAGGTGTGCAAAAAGGTGGTCTTTCCGGTACCTGCCCTGCCTGTCAAAAACAACGATTTGTCGGAATATAGGGCTAATTCCAGTGCTTGAATAAATGCACTGTTTTCAGTATCCAGTCTCTGTTGCTTGAATTCCTCAAAAAAAAAGTCTTTTAAAAACGACATGTTTGCTTTGGAACAAATAATCCCGGTGTTTTCGGATATGGTTAGACATTCTTCAGGGATAATCCCGTAGAATATCCAAAATAACGATAAATTTACGATTATTCGGTATGAAATACCCAATCAATCACGCAGCCATTCATTTCCATGCTGATTTTTAAACTCCTTTGCTGGACCTTGTACGGCGTATCAATGCTGTCCACCATAGCCTCTCTGGTCAAATGGGACCATTGGTGGGTGCGAATGTTTGACTTTCCACGAATTCAGATCGTAGCTATTCACTTCCTTTCGTTGCTTTTTGGTTTGCTTATCGTATGGCCGGACGACCGATGGAGCCTGCTTTTTGTGGCCTCCTTGCTGATTAGTATGGCTTATCAGATGTCAAAAATTTATCCCTATACCCCATTCTCCAAAAAGGAGGTGAGCCGCTGCATGGAAACAGCAGATCAAAACGAGATTTCACTCATGGTGAGCAATGTGCTCACTCCAAACCGCCAAGCCGATAAACTCCTTAAACTCGTATATAGATACCAGCCGGATATACTACTTACCCTAGAGTCTGACCAATGGTGGCAGGATCAACTTTCTGTTTTGGAGCAAGCGTATCCTCACACGGTAAAGATCCCCCTAGATAACTTATATGGCATGCATCTGTATTCCAAGTTGAATCTCACGGAAACGAAAGTATTGTACCTAGTCGAGGAAGACATCCCTTCCATTCATTCGCTAGTAACGCTACGGTCTGGGGAAAAAATTGAAATCCATTGCCTCCATCCGGAACCTCCTAGCCCTACCGAGTCCGAAACCAGTACGAGCCGAGACGCCGAATTGCTGATCGTCGGCAAAAACGTAAAACAATCTTCCTGTCCCGTGATAGTATTGGGAGACTTAAACGATGTCGCATGGTCCCGGACCACCAAGTTATTTCAGAAGATCAGTGGTTTGTTGGATCCCAGAATTGGACGGGGATTTTTCAACACCTTTCATGCTGGCTATTGGTTTTTACGCTGGCCATTGGACCACGTTTTCATCTCGAAAGAATTTCTGCTCCGCACCATTAAGGTGCTGCCGTCAATCGGGTCTGATCACTTTCCGGTTTTTATGCACCTGCACCTGAATCCTCCAAAGGCTCATCTAAACGATTCCCAGCAGGCACCACCGGACCGAGAAGAAAAAGACTGGGCCGACGAAAAAATTGAAAATGCAGATCCGAAGATACGGGTATTTTGAAGGATCATTTCTGCATTGTTGAACAGAATTGTGAAATCCGAAACGGATAATAAACTGTAAAACGCAAGCATTGGCTCCTACCCGCGTTGGTAATTGTTCGTCGCGATCGCCACTACCAAGTCGGAGGTCGTCCAAAACATAAGTTTATGGCCTACGATGCACCGAATAAAAAGGGACTTGAGTATGTTTTGAGGATCATGGTCTTGATCATCCGAGGTGCTGGGAAGTAATCGGTGGAACGATAACTTCACTCAACGATTGGCATGACTAATGCAGGGTAAAAAAGTACCTTTAAACGTAATCTACAACCAACGCATCGGTCGCGGCGAACTTCTCCGAGACCGGACTGTAAAATAGAAATCTATGAAATCGAGCCTGCCTATCGGACAGGCAGGCATGTAACCGCCGAAAAACAATTATAAACGGATGCAAAAAACAATATTGATTCTGGTTGCCGTTTTGCTATTTTCCAATGTAGATGCACAAGAAGAAATGTCGTCCAATAAAGTGGATTTTGCTTTAGAGGGTATGGCAGGAGTGGCATTCGGCAAAAACTTCACCTCCTTCAATGTGGGAGGCCCCAGCTTACTCCTTAATATCAATCAGAAAGTCAAAGTTGGCTTTGGAGCGCTGCCTTCTTTCTATATCAGGAATGGCAAGACAGGCGCTAAACTTGGTGTAGCTCCAAGACTGGACATCAACAATTGGGCTTTATTTTTCCCATTCTACCATTTTGATACTACGGAAGAATGGGTTTGGTCTGTGGGGGTAGGGTACAAATTTCACAGAAAGTAATAGACCTTTGAGTAAAAAGCGGTGTTAGCTAGTGTCTTTCCGGGTAAGCGTAAATAGTTCCTACGATGCTTAGCCTTACCCTTGAGAGCAGGTGCATCAGACCTTTTTTTTACATGTAACCCTACAGGTTAGACAGCCTACGGATCTCTTTTCGGTTCTTCTTACTTTCCTTGGTTGCCTGCTTCAGCGGCACGCCTTCCTTCATTCCGGGTCGATCGTGCCCGATATGCGTCAGCCAAGCATCCTTGGTTAAGGACTGATCTTTTTTGACCAGTGCCAAGACTTCCTGCCCAGAGGCCTTCGTATCAAAATAGGTATCGGGTGATGCCTTTCTCTTCGCTTCCGGAAGACCTAACCCTTCCAATAGCGACTGGGCCATGATCCAGTGGCCTGTTTCGTTTGGATGTACCGCATCCTCAGCCAAGAAGAAATCAGGGTTTGTTTTCCGCTCAGCCAACAAATACTCCTTCATAGGAAAATGAAGGTCTATTACCTGCCACTGAGCATTCATCCGCTGGGACAGTAGCCACTCGGAATAGGTGTCCAGCACTTCTGCATAGGCGGGGTCTTTTTTCGGGTCAAATATTGGAGGGGTCAGATGGATAATAGGAATGGATCGCTGCGTTGCCGCTTCGTGCAGCCGCTGGATTCCTTCCCGAAACCTGGCAAATCGTTCCTCGTCAAGCGGCATATAGATGCCATCGTTCATACCATAGCAGGAGATCACCAGATCCGGCTTAACCTCCTCTAAGGTCCGTTCCAAGCGATCGTGGAGGTTGGGACGGGGAAAACGCCCACCTGCATGCCCGGGCTCGGATAGTCCGCTTGCCGTTTCACTGGGAAGACCCACATTAATAGCTTCCATTTTGCTGCCAGGGTTTTCCAGGTATAGCGCAGCTACGGTAAAGTCTACGTAGTGGGCGGCATAGGTGATGCTGTTACCGATAAACAGTATCCGCTTACTGTCTTTGCTTAGCGGATAGGTGGATTGGGCCTGAGCGGTAGCCAACTGAAAGCCTATCCAAAGTATCCCAAAAAGACACCTTTTCAAGTATATCATCTCTCTTAGTTGTTAATTCTCTCCGCGATGATCTCTGCCATCTGCGCATTCCCCTCCGCATTTGGATGCACCCCGTCGGGGAAGAGTCCTTTCTTCTTGGTAAAGGGCTTGTGCAAATCAATGATGCTGGCCTTTGCAGCTCGTGCGGCTTTTTTGATTTGAGGCGTCATCTCCTTTACGATGACCGATTCCGTGATTCCCCAATTATCCTCAAATACCGGTACCGGGAGGCAAACGTAAATCTTTCCTCCCTCCGGCATTACGGCGGTGAAAACACTCAACATGTCTTGGTAGTCAGCCAAGAATTCCTCCTTGAACGCCCAATTCTGTGGTTTGGAGTCATTGGTGCCTAGTTTGATCACCAGGATGTCCGGTTTGAAATCCAGCGCTTCTTTGTACTGCGGTTGATCCCAGTAGGGTAGATCTCCCTTTTTCAGCAGGGTACTACCGCTCACGCCGAAGTTTTTCACCTCGTAGGCATCCCCTAGGAGTTTTTGCATCATTAGCGGAAAGCTGTTGATATTATCTCTTCCAGGCCCTTGGGTAATACTGTTTCCCACACAAGCAACCCGTATAGGTTCTTGGGCAAAAGCCCCGGCGACAAACGCCACCCATACAATCCACACCATACTCCAGATTTTCATAGTATTCTCAGTTTATTTTTTCGGGAAAAGTGCGCATGGTGGATAAACCTTCTTTCCGGATAGGTTGCCGTCTTTTGTTCGGTCGAGCCATGCGACTGGTAAATTACGCTTTTTTTGATGTCTTTTGCCTGTTCTATTGCCTAACTTTGAAGCGATGGCTTTCAGATATCACCGATTGGCTAATTTTCTCTCAGTAGATGTAGCTTTGGGCGCATGTGCGGGGATGTATTTTTTTGCAAGCATGCTTCGTGTGGAGCTCAAGCCCGTGGAGTTTTTTCTGATGGCACTGTCTGTCTGGGTAATCTATACCTTTGACCACCTATTGGATGCCCGCCATATACCGGCAGATCATGCCTCTCCTCGGCACAGGTTCCATCAGCGACATTTCCTCGAGCTTCGGGTAGCGTTGTTCGTTGCCGCGGTTGCTGTGGTAGTGGTGGCGTTTCTTTTTTTGCCATCCACCTTGATCTTTGTCACGGCGCTCGTTCTGGGTGGGCTCATACTAGTCAATTTACTGCTTACCCAATACTTCAAACAGCGGCTTGCCCCTTGGAAGGAGACCAGCATAGCCTTGTTTTATGTCTTGGGCATCCTGCTGTTGCCCCTGTTTAAAAAGGAATTTCTGGCATTAAACCTCACCTGGATAGCCTTTGCCTTCGGGTATTTTTTGCTGGCCTGGTACAATTTGGTGTTTCTTTCCCTTTTAGATTACGAGACAGACAAGCTTTCGGGACAGCGGTCCCTAGCCACCACCTTGGGGCATCGATGGGTCAAAAAGCTGCTTCAATGGATGGGCATACTGGGGTTGGTTTATTTCCTAGCGTTGCTGTTTTTGCTGCCTTCCTATTATCATGTGTTCACTGTTTTGCTTCTGCTGATGTTTACTTGGCATGTGAGGTATTTCCTGGAATACCGAAAGTTTCCCAAGGAGTCCCTTCGACGGCGGTTGGAACTTTCGTTTCTGATGCCCATGGCGCTCATTGTTTTACCACTTTAATGATTTTTGTCGACATGCAAAACAACTACGATCGAATTGGTTGTTCCGGTTCGGTTGTGTACGTGGAGCCGTCTGTGCGGATGACCGCACTTGCGAAACAAAGGATCGACAGAAGAAATGTCGATTTTGTGAAATCTATGGCCCAAGTGCCTCCTACGACGGTGTTTGATGTTGTGGTGACCCAGTATCTGCTGGATATGTTTGAAGACGAGGAGCTGGATTTTTTCTTTTGGGAAGTGGGTAGGCGGGTGCTTCCTGGGGCCAAATGGCTGATGGTGGATTTTTATCCAAAAGCCCATAAAAAGGCTGTATGGTAGCGAAAGTATTTTTGAAGGTGTTGTAGCGTTTCCTCCCGATTTTTCGTCTCGTTCTCGAAAATAACCCAAACACATGATACCGATGAACCATTCTTTTCAAACTATGCTACGCTATGTGCCGCTATGTGCACTTTGTCTACTAATGTTGTCCTGCGTTGAGGCGGATGAACGGGTGACCCTGCCCAATGAGGATGACTTTGAGTTGATTTCCCGTGGTCTTGATGGATTGAAAGTAAATGAATTGAAACTAGTGGGAGATAAACTCTATGCGCTGACAAACGATGGCATCTACCACGGAAACGTGGAAGGCGGCAACCTGCAGCTGCTTGGCTTGAAGGGTAAGAACCTTACCAGTGCCGTGGTGTTTTCCAGCACCGAGATTTTGGCATCGCTTTGGGATTTGGACGGCACCTGGGACCAAGTGGCAGAACTTTACTATACTTCAGATGGCGGGGATACTTGGACGACCCTGGATCATAATTTTGGTGGAGAAATCCAAGAACCGGTGTTTCATTTTGCCTGGAACCCGGAGCAACCGGATAAAATGTACGCTACCGGCTACCAGGTTGTGGCTGAGTCTACGGACAAGGGAGTCACCTGGACGCCTGTTTGGGGAGATTTTGACATGTTTGCCAACCGCATGCGGGTATTCATCAATCCCCAACTACCCAACGAGCTTTGGGCCGGAGGACAAGGGGCTATTGAAAACGGTTACCTCGTTCACCTGAAGAACGGGCAAGAGGAAGGATTCTGGAATACGTTGGTGCCAAACCCGACTACGGTGAAAAAAGTAGCTTTTGACAAGCAGACCCCTCAGTCCATTTATGTCGGTTGGGAGGGAGAGCTCTCCCGCTCTCAAAACAACGGTCAATCTTGGCAAAAACTCATCGACCGCCACGAGGAGTCTCATTTCTTCTTTGGCATTGGTGTGAGTACGCAAAACCCAGAGGTGGTCGTGGCTGGCAAATGGGCCAAGACCGACGAACCTCAGCCGCTTGAGCTCATGTACTCCACCAACAAGGGTCAGAGTTGGACCGAAGTGGCTTTTTCAAGTGTTCAGTTTGGAGGTATCCTGGATTTGGTGCTGGTGTCCAGACCTGCCGGTGAGCGGATTTTTGTCGGATTGGATAAGGGTGGTGTGTACGAAATCAAGTGGAATAGATAAGCCTTTGACAGAGGCGTCACCGAGCGTATCCGATTGCGATTCGTCCTTGCTATGAACTCCCTTCTTGGTGTATTCTGAGTCGGGTTGTGCCGTGCTTGTTTCGTATAAAATGCTCTAAGGTGGGTCATTTTTGGGAAATTTATGTAACTTTAGCTAGCGACACATTTATCCCTTACCTTATGGCAAATTATACACTGACGATTAACGGTACGCAACAGACGGTAGAAGCACCGGAGGAGATGCCCCTACTTTGGGTAATTCGAGACCTCCTCGGTATGAAAGGTACCAAATTTGGATGCGGTCAAGCCCTTTGCGGTGCCTGTACCGTGATGCTTGGCGATACATCGGTAAGATCCTGCACGCTTCCCGTATCCGAAGTGGGCAACCAACCCATCACCACCATCGAAGGCTTGGCAGCAGATGGCAGCCATCCGGTACAACAAGCCTGGGTGGAGTACAATGTACCACAGTGCGGGTACTGCCAGGCAGGCCAGATCATGAGCGCTGCTGCTCTACTCAAAAGAAACCCTTCTCCTTCTGACGCGGAGATCGATCAGGCCATGGCGGGCAATTTATGCCGCTGCGGAACCTATAATCGCATCAAAGAAGCCATCCTCAGCACTACCCGCTAGTCCAACCCCAAACCTTGAAATCCATGATACCTAAATTTCCATTTCTCACTTTTCCCAAAAAAGATCCCTCCACCACCCGAATCTACCAGCCTTCCCGACGGGATTTTTTGAAGCTAGGTGCACTGGCCGGAGGTGGCCTGATGTTAGGAGTTACGTTTCAGTGTAGTACCAAGGACGGGGATGCGGTGTTTACACCCAATGCCTACTTACGTATAGATCCAGATGGGACGGTAACGATCATTGCGCACCGCTCCGAGATGGGACAAGGTATACGCACGTCTCTGCCTATGATCGTTGCAGACGAATTGGGAGCAGACTGGAGCCAGGTGAAGATCGTGCAGGCGGTGGGAGATGAAGATACGTATGGAAATCAAAACACCGATGGTTCTTTTTCGGTGAGGATGTTTTACGAGCCCATGCGTCAGGCTGGTGCCACCGCTAGGTACTTGCTGACGCAGGCTGCGGCTAAGGAATGGGGCGTAGAAGCGTCGGAATGTGTCGCTGAAAATGGACGGATCAACCATGCCGGTAGTGGACGGTCTTTGGGCTTTGGTGAACTGGCCTCAAAGGCGCAATCGCTGGAGCTTCCCGAGCCAAGCCAGGTGCCGCTAAAGGATTTTTCTACGTATAAACTAGTGGGAAAAGATACGCCCATCATTGATTTGAAAGACTTTGTTACCGGTAAGGCGGTATTTGGGGCGGACGTAGATTTGCCCGGGATGAAGATCGCAGTCATTGCCCGTTCTCCGGTGGTGGGGGCGAAAATCGTTTCTTACAAGGATGAAAAAGCATTGGCGGTTCCCGGCGTTAGGCAGGTTATTAAGATTTCCGGGTCTGGCATTCCTCCCGGGCTGAACAAGCCTTTGGAAGGACTGGCAGTTATTGCCGACCATACGTGGGCAGCGATGCAGGGTCGAAAAGCGCTGGAGATCGAGTGGGACATGGGTCCCAATGCCGATTACGACTCCCGGCAGCAATTGGAAGAAATGAAGGCCAGTACCCAAAAAGACGGCATGGTGCGGCGGGAGCGTGGCGATTTTCAGTCGGCGTTATCGCAGGCTTCCCGTGTGATAGATCGGGTATATGAAGCCCCCTTTTATGCCCATGCCACCATCGAACCACCAGCCGCCATCGCACGGTGGGAGGGCGGTAAATTAGAGATCTGGGCGCCCACGCAGCACCCCCAATGGGCAAAGGAATCTGTGGCAGAGGCTACCGGTGTTGCACTGGCGGACATCACCGTACGTGTGACCCTACTGGGAGGAGCCTTTGGACGGAAGTCCAAACCGGACTTTTTGGTAGAGGCAGCCTTGTTGGCGAAGGAAATGGGTATGCCCATTCGCGTGCAATGGACCAGGGAGGATGATCTACACCATGATTTTTTCCATTCGCACAGTGCGCAGCGCATTCGGGCCACGCTCGATGCAAACCGTAGACTTACTGGATGGAATCACCACACCGTTTTCCCCGCAATCGGGGCCACTTCAAACGCCGAAGAGTTACATCCCTCTGACGGTGAACTGGGGTTGGGCTGCATCGATTATCCCTTCCAGGTGCCCCATATCCGCATCGAAACCCACGAATCCAAAGCCCATACCCGAATCGGTTGGATGAGGTCTGTGAGCAATATTCACCATGCTTTTGCGATTTGCACTATGATGGATGAGGTCGCGGAGGCATGTGGTAAAGATCCGGTAGCCTTTAACTTGGAGATGTTGGCAGACGACGAAAAGCTGACCTTTGAGGGGGAGATCAAGGGAGACTTTGGCAATTATGGGGAGCCGCTGGAAGATTTTCCTTGGGAAACCGCCCGACTGAAGGGGGTGATACGCCGGGTGGTAGAGGAATCTGGCTGGGGCAAGTCACTACCCACAGGAACGGCTATGGGGTTTGCCGTGCACAAGAGTTTTCTGACCTATGTGGCCTGCGTGGTCGAGCTACGAAGGACATCGGACGGCAAAATCACCATTCCTGTGGTGCACTATGCGGTAGACTGTGGAATTGCCGTTAACACCGATCGGGTTCGGTCCCAATTTGAAGGCGGAGCGATTTTTGGAACCAGCATTGCCAATACCTCTGCCATCACCCTAAAAAACGGACAGGTAGAGCAAAACAATTTTGACGGATACCAACTGGTACGTATGCCAGAGTCACCCCAAAAAATCCATGTGCATATCATAGAGAGTTCCCGAAAGCCAACCGGAGTGGGTGAACCGCCTGTTCCGCCGTTGGCCCCGGCATTGGCAAACGCCTACTACAAGCTAACCGGCAAGCGGGTGTACCAGCTTCCGTTTCGTCTTGCATAAACCTTTCTAAACCCGAGTTACCCTCGGGTTTTTTTATTGGAATACCTTCCACCATTTTTCCATTTTAGGATTGATGCGAAAACGTTATCTTTCAGTATTATTTCCAGCGGGGTGGTTTACGTGCTAGACCTGTTGGGTAAATCGGCAGCACGTGCAGGGAGACATACGTTAATTTTTGACACTTGAAAAATAATCAACTTACGATCTTGTATGCCTTGGTTGGGATTCTCTTCCTAGGCTTGGCGTTCCTATGGAACCGAATTTCTGAAAATCCGTATACTCCGGCGCGCGAGCAAAAAGAGGAGTCCTTTCTTGGCCCAGCCCAAGAGCCTCCCGGTCCCAGAGTTGGAATATTTAAGCTGCCGGAGAAGCTGGATTTCGCCGGTGAGTCAGTTCCTCTGCATCAGCCGGATGTCTACGAGCGGCTGGAGCGGGAGCTTTATGTAAATGCCTATTGGGAGTCCAATACGGTGTTGATGATGAAGCGGGCGGGAAGGTTTTTCCCGGAAATCGAACAGATGTTGCAGGAAAACGGGATACCGGATGATTTTAAGTACGTGGCACTGATCGAGTCCGGACTGATGAACGTGGTATCACCTGCCGGGGCTCGTGGGTTTTGGCAATTTATGCCCAGCACTGCCAAAGAGTTTGGACTCGAAGTCAGCAATGAGGTAGACGAGCGGTATCACTGGCGGAAGGCAACGGTGGCTGCGTGCAAATACCTGCGTTCCGCGTACGGGCGTTTTGGCAGTTGGACCAACGTGGCAGCGAGCTACAACATGGGTATGGCGGGCCTAAACCGCCGGATCAATGAGCAGCAGGTGCCCAACTACTACGACCTGTACCTCAACGAGGAAACCAGCCGATACATGTTTCGTGTCCTGGCCATGAAGGAATTGTTTTCCCATCCCTCGCAATATGGCTTTGAGCTACAGGCCTCCGATTTATACCAATTGCCCCGGTATCGGGAGGTGGTGGTTACGTCCTCCATCTCTAATTTAGCCTCATGGGCCATTCAGCATGGAAGTAATTACAAGGAACTCAAGCTACACAATGCTTGGTTGAGGTCCGATAAGCTAAGCGTTGGGAGTGGGAAAACCTATACCATTGAGTTGCCATTGTAGGAATTTAGATTGGTTGGTTGCAGTTTAAAATAGCATGTATGGGTAGGATAAAATAAATTAAGGTTATATTGATAAAAAATATCCAGACCTAAAACGTTCTACCCCATGAGACTCCTACGTATTTTGTTGAAGGTGGCTGTCGTATTGATTGGCATCGTGGCCGTAGTCTATTTCAGCTTGCCCACGGTGGTCAACCTGTACCTCAATAAAAATGGAGAGCGAATTGTTCGGGACATGATCACTCGGACTTCTGATTTTGCCGGTCATGAGGTTCATTTTGGCGACATCCGCATGGACTACGATTTTTTTGGTACGGTACTTCGGTTGAGGGATGTAGCAATCAGTCCAGGAGAGCTGGAAAGTGAAAAGGACAAGATCCGCTTTACCCTGAACATAAAGGAGGCCAACCTCACCGGTTTTCGATGGATGGATTTTTTGTTGGACAATTCCATTCGCCTAGATTCCGCACACTTGGAGGACTTTTCTTTGGAAAGTTCCACGCCCCCGCTAGAAGAGCTGGAAATGGGAAATTCAAATGCCCCAAAGCGGGAGGGAAAGGATTACGACCGCATCTTTGTAAATCACATTCGGGTCAACAAACTGAATTTTTTCAACAAAGACAGCTACACCGATTCAACGAGATTGAGCTTGAAGGATTTGTATGTATTCGCTGATGAATTGGAATTTACGAGAGAGCATTTGCGCGATCGGCAAGCCTTGTTTGATATAGCCTTTATTCAGGGCTATATGGACGAAGCCACCGTTCACCTCAACGACTATCGAAATGCGATCAGCGCCAAAGATCTTTCATTTGACACGGATGACAGAAGGCTGTTCATCGATAAGGTATCGCTGATAAACAAGTTAGAAAAGTACGCCTACATCCGGCAGTTTGAAAAGGAGACCGATTGGATGGAGCTGAAGCAGGGGCGTTTGGAACTGTTGGGTATTGACCTCGCCGGCTACTTAAGCTCTGGGGAGCTTCATGCCGAGAAGCTCCTGGTTACAGACCCCGAATTGGAAGTCTTTCGGGACAAACGCCGACCGGAAGATAGAGACAAACGCCCGAAGATGATTCACGAGATTGTTAAATCCATCGAGTTAAGGGTCAAGATCGACACCATCGCTGTAGAGAACATGCGGGTTTCCTATGAAGAACGCCCGGACAACGATGCACCCCGATCTGGAATCATCTTCTTTGACCGGTTGCAAGCTACCATCTATCCCTTCACCACCTACGAGGAAGATTTGCTCAAAAGCGACACCCTGCATCTGATTGCGGAAGCCCGACTCATGGGTCAGGGCAAGATTAACCTAAAGAGCCGGTACTTCTTACTGGACGAAAAGGGGAGGTTTACCATGCAGGGAAGCGTGGGAGGATTTGATCTGAAGGCGATAAATGCCATGGTAGAACCCGCTACCCGGGTGGCTCTGAAGGACGGGCAGCTGACGGAATTGCATTTTAATATCTCGGCAAACGACTACGATGGGGCCGGAGAGTTGATAGCTAAGTTTCAGGACCTGGAGATCGAGATTTTGGACAAGAATTTTGGCCACGATCAGAATATCTTTCAGCGGATCGGTTCATTTTTGGCGAATAAGTTGGTAATCAAGTCTCAAAATCCCACCAAGCGGGGGGAACTGAAAAAAGGAGCCGTGTACCAAGTCCGCGATCAGAGCAAGTTTATTTTTAATTACTGGTGGCAGTTGATGCTGAGTGGGCTCAAGTCTACCATCATAGGTGATTCGGAGGAAGATCTCCGGGAAAAGGCCCGCAAGAATTAATCGGAATGCTGGCAGAACCAAAATCCACCGGGGGAAGTTTACTAGGGGTTATTGGTCGAATCTCCGAATAATACCTAATTTTGCGAACTTGGCCGATCAGCAAGGGATCTATCCGTTTATGACTGAAGAAAACGTACTTACCGAGGAATTAATAGAGATTTTTGGTGCCCGGGAGCACAATCTCAAAAACATCGATTTAAGCCTGCCCCGGTATAAGCTGGTGGTGATCACAGGAATAAGCGGCAGCGGCAAAAGTTCCTTGGCATTTGATACCATCTATGCAGAAGGGCAGCGAAGGTACATGGAGAGCTTTTCTGCGTATGCCCGTTCCTTTCTGGGCGGCATGGAAAGGCCCGATGTGGATAAGATCAATGGGCTATCACCCGTAATTTCCATCGAGCAAAAAACCACCTCCAAAAATCCCCGATCCACCGTGGGAACCGTCACGGAGATTTACGACTTTATGCGCCTCTTGTATGCCCGTGCGGGGGAAGCGTTTTCCTACCTGACCGGACATCGGATGGTCCGGCAGACAGAAGATCAAATCGTGGAGCAGCTCTTTCAGCAGTTTGGAGGGAAGAAACTCTACTTGCTGGCGCCCGTGGTCAAGGGTAGGAAAGGCCACTACCGGGAGCTCTTTGAACAGGTACGAAAGATGGGCTACTCCAAAGTGCGCGTAGACGGCGTGGTCATGGATCTCGTGCCAAAGATGCAACTGGACCGCTACAAGATCCACGACATAGAGATCGTGGTAGACCGCATCGTGGCGGATGAGACCGATAGGTACCGCATCGTGCAGTCCCTAAAGACCGCCTTAAACCTAGGAAAGGGCATCATCATGCTGCGGGACGAAAGCGGTGCCGTGTACCATTTTTCCAAATACTTGATGGATCCGGAAACGGGCCTCAGCTACGATGAGCCCGCCCCGAATAACTTTTCCTTTAACAGCCCCTATGGTGCTTGCCCTGCCTGCAATGGGTTGGGTGTGATAGAGGAGATTACCAGAGAAAATATCATGCCCGACCCGGATCTGAGCATCAGCCGTGGAGGCATCGCTCCCTTGGGTGAATTTCGGGATATATGGATCTTTAAAAAGATTGATGCCATCCTAAAGCGTCACAAAGCCAGTATTTCAACCCCCATAAAAAAGCTCAGCGAAGAGGTAATCCATACCTTGCTATATGGGGACCATGTGGAAGTGGCGGTAGATTCCGTGAAATACCCCGGGACCACTTGGAACACCACCTTCGAAGGCATCATTCATTTTCTCCAAAAACAGCAGGAAGGCGGCTCGGATAAGATCCAAAAGTGGGTAGCTGACTTCACTACTACCCGTACCTGCCCGGACTGCGGCGGATACCGGCTCAAGAAGGAATCGCTGCATTTTCGGGTAGCCGAGAAACATATTGGGGAGCTGGCAGAGATGGACATCTCACAACTATCGGCATGGTTTTCAGATGTGGAAAGCCGCATGACCGAAAAGCAGCGCATCATCGGTGCGGAAGTACTTAAGGAGATTCGTAAGCGGATTGGCTTTTTGTTGGATATTGGCCTGAGCTACCTCACGCTCAACCGCCCCTTACGGACGCTTTCCGGGGGAGAGGCACAGCGTATTCGTCTGGCCACACAGATTGGTACACAGCTCGTCGGGGTATTGTATATCCTGGATGAACCAAGCATCGGTCTACATCAGCGGGATAACGTCAAATTGATCAAGGCTCTCCAAGACCTGCGGGACCTGGGGAACTCGGTGCTGGTGGTAGAGCATGACAAGGACATGATGTTGGAGTCAGACCATATCGTGGATATAGGACCTGGCGCCGGGAGGCACGGCGGGCAGATAGTAGCCAGCGGTACGCCCACAGAGATTTTGCAGTTGGACAGCCTCACGGCTCAATACCTGAGCGGCAAGAAGCAGATTGCAGTGCCGGAGTTGCGGAGGAAGGGAAATGGGGAATCACTGGTACTGAAGGGAGCCACTGGCCACAACCTGAAAAACGTATCGGTCAAATTTCCGCTGGGCACCATGATCTGTGTGACAGGAGTATCCGGATCGGGCAAGAGTTCGTTGATTCACGAAACCCTGTACCCGCTATTAAACCGCCATTTTTACCATTCAAAAAAGGAGCCACTTCCTCACAAGAGCGTACAGGGATTGGAGCATTTGGACAAGGTCATTGAGGTGGACCAATCGCCTATAGGACGTACTCCCAGATCAAACCCAGCTACCTACACGGGTGTTTTCACCGATATTCGGGCCCTCTTCACCGAGCTCCCCGAATCCAAAATTAGGGGTTACAAGCCCGGCCGTTTTTCCTTTAACGTGAAGGGAGGGCGCTGTGAGGATTGCGAGGGAGCGGGGATGAAGCTTATTGAGATGGATTTTCTTCCCGATGTACACGTCCCCTGCGAGACCTGCAAGGGCAAGCGCTACAACCGGGAAACGCTGGAGGTGCGCTTTAAAGGCAAGAGTATTTCCGACGTGTTGGACATGACGGTAGAGCAGGCGGTGGAGTTTTTTGAAAATCAGCCGAAGATACTTCGGAAGATTCAGACACTGTTTGAAGTGGGGCTAGGCTATATTACGTTGGGGCAGCATGCCACCACCCTCTCCGGCGGAGAGGCACAGCGTGTAAAACTCGCCACCGAGCTATCCAAAAAGGATACCGGCCAGACATTCTACATCCTCGATGAGCCTACCACTGGGCTTCACTTTCAAGACATCGAACACCTGCTGGAAGTGCTAAATAAGTTAGTGGATAAGGGCAATACGGTACTGATCATTGAGCATAACCTAGATGTAATCAAGGTAGCCGACCACCTCATCGATCTGGGACCGGAAGGTGGAGATAAGGGCGGAGAGATAGTGGCCGAAGGAGTCCCGGAAGTAGTAGCCAAAAATCCCAAAAGCCACACAGGGAGGTTTCTGTTTGAGGAGCTGAAAAGAAAGTAACCGCAGTAAACCGGGTGTTATTGGACCGGTATTACGGATAAGTAAACAAATGCCTATGGACTACTGTGTATTGTTAACAGTTTGTTAAATATTCCTACCCGTTCAATTCATACGAGAGCCGCACCTTTGTATCGCTGTATAAAACGATACGAAGTTTATGTTAAAACGACTTTTCCCCCTGATGCTGCTTGCCCTATGCAGCATGTCTGTGCTAGCCCAGACGGGATCCATACGGGGAGTTGTGACCGATGCGAATTCCAACGAGACGATCATCGGTGCTAACGTGCTGATTGAGGGAACCTCCCAAGGTGCCGCTACCGATCTGGACGGCGGTTTTGAAATCACGCAGATTCAGCCAGGCACCTATAATCTTAAAATTTCTTTTATCTCCTACAAATCCGTTCGACTGGAGGGACTGCAAGTGGCAGAGGGAAAGGTTACTTCGGTTAACCTGCAAATGGAGGAGGACGCGGATGAACTGGGTGAGGTAGTGGTCACTGCCGCCCGGGAGACCAGCACCCAAATGGCCGTGATTTCTGAGATGCGCCGCTCGCTCAATGTGGTCAGTGGCATTTCCTCGGATCAGATAAAGCTCTCCCAAGACCGGGATGCGGCACAGGCGATGAGCCGGGTTCCTGGAATAACGATTGTCAACAACCGGTTTGTGATGGTAAGAGGTGTGCCTGAACGGTACAACCAGGTCATGATCAACAACGCCATAGCACCCAGCACGGAAATAGATCGCCGTACTTTTTCCTTCGACCTTATCCCCTCCCAGACGTTGGATAGGATGTTGATCTTCAAATCCGGATCACCGGAGAATCCTGGGGACTTCTCCGGCGGCCTAATCAAGCTATACACTAAAAATGCCTTTACCGAAGACTTTACCCAAGTCAATTTCGGCATTGGGGTTCGGCAGGGAACTACCTTCAACCAGTACCTTCAGGCAGCGGGGTCGGGCACCGATTTCTTTGGATTCGACAATGGGCTCCGGAATTTGCCCGCCGGTTTTCCTGACACCCGGACCCTACAGGGTACCAGTCGTTTTTCAGAACTGAGGGAAACAGCTGGTAAGAGCCTGCGCAATGATTTTCAGCCCGCGCAGTCACAAGCTATACCGGACATGTCGGCAGGGATTAGTTTTGGAAAGAATTTTGAACTAAAAGGGCCGGGTAGCCTGTCTACAGTCACTTCCTTCAACATCTCCCAAAGCTACCAACAGTACGGTAGGGATTTTTTCCGGTATTTCACCTGGGAAAATCGGGAGGCACCCATCTTGCGGCGATTTGCCTTTCAGGACGCCACCTACGAAAAGGACAACCGTGTGGGGATCATCTCCAACTGGAACTACCGCATCAACGCATTTAACCGCATCGAGTTTAAGAACCTGTTTAACCAAATAGGTGAAAACACCACGGTAGTGCGGGAAGGCTACGATTACCAGCAGTTTGCCGGTAACCTAAGAAGAAACTACATGCTTCAGTACCGCAGTAGAACCCTACTTACCAGTCAGTTGGAAGGCACCCATCAGTTCCCGGCTTCTAAGTCCTCGCTCAATTGGGTAATGGGATTCAATTACATAGCTGAGCTGGAGCCCGATTTGAGGCGTTTTAGGACCATACAATTCGATCCAGCATCCGGTTCGGAATCTCCATTTTCCATGATATTGCCGCCCAGTTCCAACCTCTTCGATACGGGCCGGTATTGGGGTGAACTTGCTGAACAGGGCTTTTCCAACGGGTTAAACTTTGAAAAAATCCTCGGCGGTGATGAGGACAAGCCCAGAAAGCTGAAGGCCGGGTACTTGGCTGAATTCCGCAATAGGACCTTTGATGCCCGGTATATTAACTACCTTTATCCTGGCGGAGGGAATGATCCGGCGATCGGAGAACAAATTAGAACGCAACCGCTTGATCAGATCTTTTCCCCTGAAAACATCCGAAGAAACAATGGGCTGGTCATCGAAGAAGGTACACGGCCGGTAGACAGCTACACCGCCAGCAACCTGCTTACTGCCGGTTACCTTTCCCTCGTGTACCCGGTTGGGCTGTTCAACTTTTCCGGAGGGGCACGGATGGAATACAACGTGCAGGAAGTGAACTCCGCCAACGAGATTGGTCCTTTTGAAATCACGAACCCTGTTTTTTCCCCTTTGGGATTTTTGAACGTGGATTATAGCGTTGCGGAAAATACGTTGGTTCGGTTCGGTTATGGGAAAACCGTCAACCGGCCTGAGTTCCGGGAGATTGCACCTTTCCAATACTACGACTTCCGACTGGAGGCCACCGTCACCGGAAATCCGGACCTCAAGGTAGCCGATATCCACAACGTGGATCTGCGTATAGAAACCTATCCGAGACCCGGCGAAACAATCAGTTTTGGGGTGTTTTACAAATATTTCCTCAATCCCATAGAAGCGAAGATTGTGGTTCAAACCGAATCACCGGGCTTTGCCTATGGCAATGCAGAACGGGCCTATAACTATGGAGCGGAAATCGAGGTCAGAAAGTCCTTTCAAGATGTGTTTGCCTCCAGCTTCCTCAATCGATTTCAGGTAAATCTAAACGCTTCCCTGATCCATTCGCAAGTAGACTTTGGCCCGGGAGAAGACTTGTCCCAGGACCAAAAAAGACCCCTGCAGGGACAGTCTCCCTATATCGTGAATGCGGGATTGGTATACGATGACGTGGAAAAGGGATTCCAGGTTGGGGCAGCATACAATGTCTTTGGGCAGCGGATATATGCCGTAGGAAACTACCTGTTTCCGACCATCTTTGAACTGCCTAGGCATGCGCTGGATCTGACAGTAAGCAAGCAACTTTCCGAAAAGCTCACCCTCAAAGCAGGCGTTCAGGATGTACTTAATGCGCCTTATCGCTTCTTCGAAAACTCCACATTCCTCTATGGATCCACCTCGGTGGACCCGGACGTGGACAGCCCCATCTTTCAGTTCAGAAGGGGAACCCTCTTTACTACCTCTATCAGCTATTTATTTTGAACATCAACTAATTTTAACTAATCACCATGAAAAACCTATTTATTCTCGCGATGATTGCCTTTGCCATCCTAGCGGCAGGCTGTTCTACGGACGATTCACCAAATTTGGGTCCGGTAGATCCGGAATCTGAGTTTGTACAACTGAGTGGCGATCTACAGACCCAACGTTTGACAAAAGACAACAAGTACCTGATTGTGGGGCAGACTTTCGTTCGATCCGGTCAGGTGGTAACCATAGACCCGGGAACGGTTATTTTTGGGGAAAAGAGATCCAAAGGTACCTTGATTGTAGACCGTGGAGGTAAGATTATCGCACAGGGAACCAAGGAGGAACCCATCGTAATGACTTCCAACCAACGTCCCGGAGAGTGGGACCGAGGCGACTGGGGTGGCTTGGTCATCATCGGTAACGCGCAAACCAACCAGACCAATCCAAACATCGAGGGCATAGATCCTCCGGTTACCTTTGGAAGGAGTGACGCCACTCAAAACGACGACGATTCCGGTATCTACGAATTCCTTCGAGTGGAATTTGCGGGGATCGAACTTTCGGTAAATAACGAGACCAACTCGATTACCATGGGCGGTGTGGGAAGTCGCACCAAAATGGAAAATTGTATGGTTTCCTTTGGAGGTGACGATGGCTTCGAATGGTTTGGTGGAACCGTTAATGGCAAAAACCTGATCTCATTTGCCATGTGGGATGATGACTTTGACGTCGACTTCGGCTATTCCGGCAACGTTCAGTTCGGATTGGCCGTTCGGTACAGGGGCTATGCAGATCAGTCCGAATCCAACGCATTCGAGTGTGACAACGGACCCAATGACAACAATGTGGAGCCCTATACTACAGGTACCTTCTCCAATATCACCGTGGTAGGACCCATTGCTACTGGTACCAATCCAGGCAACAACAACTTTGCCTATGCGGTGGATTTGCGACGAAGAACGGCCGTTACCATCACTAACTCTGTCTTTGCGGGATTTCCCCGCGCACTTCGCATGAATCAGCCCTCTGTATATGAGCAATATGCTGTAAACGAAAACGGATTTATAGCTAACAATATCTTCTTCGCTCCAAACGAAAAGTTCCGGGCAGGTACCGATGTGGATGTAAACGCTGTAGCTGCTTACATTGAGTCGCGGAATACGGTGGTAAATACCCCTGCTTCCGCTGCAGAGCATGAGGCATTGGGAATGCGTCAGGACTGGTTCTTTGGCACCCGATTGACCAATGAGTATCCGTCTAATCCGAACTTTACCATCAATGGAGGCCTTGCCGCTAGCGGGGCAAAATTTGACTTACCTAAGTTCGCAGAAGCTTCTCGAGCGAATTTCTTTGATCAGAGCGTGACGTTCTTAGGTGGATTTGGCGGTACCGATTGGACCGACGGATGGGCGGAGTTTGATCCCGTTGACAAGGAATATTAACAGGCACAAATTGAAGTAGATTTTTTGAAGGATCGGGTAAGAAAAGCCCGGTCCTTTTTATTAGTCAATCGAATAAATGAAATAATGAATTCTCTGAGCTTATTACTTATCCTCTGTGCCATTAGCTATTCCTGCGGGCAGGCGAACTATGACCCCAGCCAGCTTACGGAGGGGGAGCGAGATGAGTTGATGTACCGCATGGTGCGCTACTACGGCAAGCTACCCAAACGTCATGCCGATCACGACAATAAATTTGAGGAGCGCTTCTCGGTCTATTACGCCCAGCATGCCAAAGAGCACCGAGTATTAGCCTACCATGTAGACAAAGAGGGGGTTGAGCACCTACTTATTAGCCGGGAGGCACCTAGCCTATTTAAAAAATTTGTTGCCACGGGTATTCGATTCCAGCGCAATGAGGAGGATAGCTTAACCTATTACGAAGAAGTATTCCGAACCTGGAAGATGCCCGAGGAATCACTACAAGCCAAGGCGATGATGCTCTTTGCTAAGATGGTAAACGGGGAGGACCTATCTCCTTATTATCCAGAAAACTCTGGGGAGGAGGAATACATCGAATTTCCCGATAGGCGAAATGCCTTTGATCCTTCCACCAGAAGGTGGTTGGCACCGTCCTTGGTGGCAAAGTAAGGTATTTAACAAAAGAACTCGGGTTTTCTATCTGTTTTTTGTGTAATATGAACCATGAAGCTGTTCTATTGCGACACCTGTGGTCATCCTGTTTTTTTTGACAATGCCTCCTGCCTTAATTGTGGCTGTTTGCTGGGATTTGATTCCAAAAACCTACACATGCTATCACTCGATCCGGGGGATACTGGAACCTATCATAGCCGACACCTGTCATTGGAGTTTAGGTACTGCGAAAACCAACGGCTTGGGGTATGCAACTGGATTATTCCTGTAGACCACTCGGACACTTTCTGTCGAGCCTGTGAGCTTAACAGGGTGATACCGAATCTGTCCCAGCCCTCCTATTGGAAACGGTGGAAGGCCATCGAAGAAGCCAAGCACCGCCTGGTGTACACGTTGCTTAACTGGCAGTTGCCCCTGTTAAGCAAGCACCGCGATCCAAAGCGGGGCTTGGTGTTTGATTTTAAATCCAATAGTGGACAAGATATCAGCCAACCCGTCGTAACCGGCCATGCCCAGGGGATCATTACCTTGAATATTGCGGAGGCCGACGATGTGGAGCGGGAAATGATGCGAAACGAGATGGATGAAGTGTACCGCACCTTGCTCGGGCATTTCCGGCATGAAATTGGGCATTATTACTGGGACCTATTGGTCAAAGAGAGCGATCACCTGCATGGCTTCCGGACATTATTTGGGGATGAAACCCAGAACTACGCTTCCGCTCTGGAGAGGCACTACCAGGTAGGTCCTCTCCCAGATTGGCGCGAAACGTACATCAGTGCCTATGCCACCATGCACCCTTGGGAAGATTGGGCAGAGACCTGGGCACATTACCTGCATATTGTGGATACCCTGGAGACCGCCTATAGTTTCGGTACGCAGGTACATCCCAGGTCTGTGCAGACCTCCAAGTGGCTGCGTTCGGACGTGGATGAGAACGCCTATTTTTGCGAGGATTTCAACAAGATCATCGCCATGTGGATGCCGCTGTCCATTGCGCTCAACAGCATAAACCGAAGTATGGGAGCCTCCGACCTCTATCCCTTTGTAATCAATCCTTCCGTGATCCGGAAGCTGGAGTTTGTGCACGGAGTGATACGGAGCGAATCGCGTAGGCAGGTATAGGAGCAGAATACCGCAAGTTGGCCCACCTTTTTTCATCAAAAAAGTCTATCTTACTTACACGAGGTAGGCCCCATTATTTCCTCCAGTGCCTCATAGGTAGAAAGCACAGGTTGCTTTTTATGTCATTTTATTGGCTTTAACCGAATAAATCATCGGTATCATATCTTCTAATCCCTTTATTTTATAATTCCCATCTTCAGTAATTATGGTATTATTAAAGCAATCGTAAGGTGAATAATTATACTCTTTGAAATCTGATATTGCTAATCCTGATTTTATAAGTGAATCAAGAACAGCACTCAGTCCGTGATTCCAACATACAGATTGTTCTATTATTTGAGCATTTCTGTCAGTATATGTACCTTCTAATTCTTCAATAATCGGAGCTGAATCCATATAGCTAAACTCAATCTGTTTGAAATCATAGCTAAACATCCAAACAACCGGGTGAAACTCTACCATTATAAATTCTCCTCCGGGCTTTAGAAAATGATTAATAATATCCGCCCATTTTTTCATGTCTGGCAACCAACCAATCACACCATATGAAGTAAAAACAACATCAAATTTTTCATCAAGATTTTCAGGAAGGCTGTAGATGTCACTGTGAACAAATTTTGCATTTGTACCTAATAAGTCATTAAGCTTTTTTGCTTTTTCAATTGCGTTTTCTGCAAAGTCAACTCCTGTTGGCAATGCTCCATGTCTTGCAAGTGAAATGGTATCCTGTCCGAAATGGCATTGCAAGTGCAAAATCCTTTTTCCTTCAATATTGCCAAGTAATCCAATCTCTTGGATATTTCGGTCGGACCATGCCAGCGTTTTCGGTCAAATGGTGCCACTCCAAAAGAAGGTGCAAAGTAGTTAAAATTATTTATTCATTTTTTAAAATCCCCTTTCTCATGGACTCTCCGTTCAGGTTTATCCGGTGGG
>NZ_JAFIEU010000014.1 GCF_020832325.1 Lunatimonas sp. | reverse complement strand
TGGATATTCCGGACTAAGCTGACCCCCCGATCCGGAGACATAAAAATAGTGAAAAAGTAGCTGCCAATCCGGCAGATGCTGACCCCTTCGTTTTGAATAATCCGGAGCATGTTGACCCCCCAGGTCTATAATCCGGAGTATGCTGACCCCCCTAAATGGATTTTGGTTAATTAGCGGTTTTACCAAACCGTTAAACAGAACTTCAGATGGCTGGAAAACCAAAACGCATGAGTCAGATCAAACAATTACTTCGATTACACCAAGAGGGCTGGAAGATCAAAACCATAGCCCGGGAGCTGGAAATAAGCAAAAACACCGTGAAGGCATACCTGCAGCGCGTAGGGCAGGAAAACTGGCCAGTCGCCTCCCTTCTGGCACTGGAAGACCCCGTACTGGAAGCAAAGTTCCACGCAGGCAATCCCGCCTACAAGGATACCCGGTACCAGTATCTCAAGGACAAACTGGACTACTATGCCCGGGAGCTGGACAAAACCGGCGTCACCAAACAGCTGCTTTGGGAAGAATACCATAAGGAACAGCCCAACGGATACGGACGGAGCCAGTTCTGCCACCACCTTTACCAGCATATCCGTGCCGGAAAGCCATCGATGGTCCTGCATCACGAACCCGCCGACAAGCTGTTCATCGATTATGCGGGCAAGACGCTCTCCTACATCGACAGGAGCAGCGGGGAAGTGATCGGGTGCCAGGTATTCGTCGCCTGCCTGCCCTATTCGGATTACGGCTTCGCGTTGGCCGTGCCGTCGCAGAAGATAGCCGATTTTATCCATGCGCTGATCTGCTGTCTTGAGTTTCTGGGGGGAGTTCCCGCCCTGCTCGTACCGGACAATCTCAAGTCGGCAATAGTCAAAACCGACCGTTATGAGCCAAGTATTAACCAGGCACTGGAGGATCTTGCCAACCACTACGGCACCAACGTGTTGCCCGCCCGCGTGGCAAGGCCAAAGGACAAGGCACTGGTCGAAAACCAGGTAAAAATCATCTACTCCCGCGTCTATGCCCGGTTGCGCAACCAGCAGTTTTTCAGCCTGCACGCACTCAATGAGGCGGTTGCCGAAAAGATGCTCCGGCACAACCAGACCCGGATGCAGGAAAAACCCTTCAGTAGGGAAGAACGCTTTCTTGCCGACGAAAAGCCCCTGTTGGCCCCACTGCCCAAGGAAAGCTTTGAGATCAAGTTTTATAAGGAATATAAAGTACGGCAAAACAACCATATAAAGCTCTCCGAGGACAGCCACTACTACAGCGTCCCCTACCGGTATATCGGGGAAACAGTCAAAGTTATCTACTCCCGCTCGATGGTACGGATCTACCATCAGGGTAACCAGATAGGCGCACATGCCAGGGACAGCCGGGAGGGCGGTTATACCACCGTGGCCAACCACCTGTGCTCACATCACCAACATTACCTGAAACGCAGCCCCGGATATTACCTCGACAAAGCCAAAGGAGTCTCTCCCATCCTGCATGAACTTATCGGTAAGCTGTTTACCCGGGACCGCCACCCGGAGCAGCTCTACGGCAACTGTGACGGGTTACTGGACATCTACCGCAAAATAGGTGCTGAGAAAGCCGACAAAGCATGCAAAATAGCCCTGGAATACAAATACTATTCCTACCGTTTCGTCCGCAACGTCCTGGACAACAACATGGTGGACCAGCAATCCGCGGATCCACAAAAACCGCTTCCCGGGCATGGCAACGTCAGGGGTAAGGATTACTACGAAAAACAACTCAACATCAACTTTAAACCATAAACTATGGACATCAAAACACAACTCGGCCAATTGCGCCTGCATGGCATGGACCAATGCTGGCAGACCCTAACAGAGACCAGAAAGCACCTGGAGCTGAACCTATCCGAAGGATTGGAGATGCTGCTGCAGTCTGAGCAGGAGGAGCGTACCCACCGCCGTTTTGAACGCCTGCGGAAAGGTGCCGGATTCCGGTACCAAGCCTCCGTCGAGGAACTGCAGACCGAGAGCAGCCGGGGTATGGACAAGACGGTGATCACGCAACTTGCACGGGGCAATTACATCCGTGAGGGAGAATCGGTACTGGTCACCGGGGCTACGGGATGCGGCAAAAGCTTTTTGGTATCGGCACTTGGAAACCAGGCCTGCGGGCAGGGATACAGCGTAGCCTATTACAACCTCCAAAAGCTGCTGCTGAAAACGAAAATGAGCCGGGCCGACGGTTCGATCATCAAACTGTTGGACAAATTAGGCAAAACAGACCTGTTGATCCTGGATGACTTTGGACTGACCCACATGGAACAACAACACCGGCTCGATCTGCTGGAGTTGATAGAAGACCGCCATGGGAGAAAATCGACGGTGATCGCCAGTCAGCTTCCCGTGGCAAGTTGGTATGAGGTAATCGGGGAAGAAACCATTGCCGATGCCATCCTTGACAGGTTGATTCACACCTCCCACCGGATAGAATTGAGGGGAGAAAGCAGAAGAAGAAAAAATATGTAACTTTGTCAGGCTACTAAGTTCCAAAAACCTCAAATCCAGAGGGGGTCAGTATGGCTGGATTGGGGGGTCAGCATCACCGGAATATCCATAAAGGTAGCAGCTTTTCAATATGGTTAGTATACACCCTTGTGACCCCACCATTTAAGGGAAAAACCGAAGCGTTACAAAATGCTAAGGGAGCTATTACCATTTTCGTGGTCCAGGAAATTCTTTCTTTGTTCTACCCAGAAATAATCGGAACCTTTGATATCGGAGACATTCTATACTACCTACTGGGAGCCTGGATAATCTTTGAAGGCGATGTAAAGCAAAGAAATGAGGAGCCATTCCATGCTTACCAATTAAAGTATGGATCAGCCACAGCCTACTCTGACGAATCTCACTCCTCGTAAAAATCAGACCCAACTCCGATTCAAAATAAGCATATTTTTCGCCCACTGAAATTTTTTTTCAGTGGGGAGGGATAATTTTACAGAATAATACTTTGATGCGATGTCTTAGTTAGGTTTTATAAAGCAGCTAACCTATGAGCTATCAAAAGATTTTTCCCGCAACAGTCGTTAACCATTCTATCGAGGTATACGAATCTAGAATTAGCGTCAAGTCTAATATTATCTATTTAATCCTTTTAGGCACATTTATATCGATGATGGTAGCGTTGCCATTTATTTTTGTGGATGTTGCAGTACTGTCGAGAGGTACCCTTCAATCAGCGCTTCAACGAAACACCTTGACCAGTTCTGTTGCCGGACGATTGGAGAAATGGAATGTTTATGAAAACCAAAAGGTCCGTAAAGGTGATATCCTCGCGGTTGTGAGAAGTGAACAGGTACAACTCGAAATCAAAGGTATTAAGGAAAGGTTAAATCTGATCGACGATTTTATGTCCGATTTGCGTAGTCTTTTACTTTCACATAAAAATGAGACCAGCACTCCCCTACTAGACCTAAAATCCAAATTCTATCAAGCATCCTTTCTAGAATTTGAAGCCAAAGTTTCCAATCAGACAGCAACGCTGGAGAAATTAACTCGTGATTATGAGCGTGCGAAGATCTTGTTCGAGAGTGAGTCTGTTGCTTTTGCTGAATTTGACAATGTAGAGGTGCAATACAAACAGGCATTGACACAACTCGCAATGCTTGAAAAGCACCAGGTAAATTTATGGGGGCAGGACTTAGTCAATTACCAGAACGAGAGTATCCGCCTAAAAAGTCAACTGGAAGTGTTAACCGAACAGATGGATCAGTTTAAAATCATAGCGGGTACCAATGGAACACTCATCAATGTCCAAAATTTAAACGAAGGTGATTTTGTTCATCCCCAGCAAAAATTAGCTGAGATCTCTCCTGACACAACGATTATTGCTGTCACATATATTTCACCCATCGACATTGCTTTTATTGATACGGAACAGGAAGTCAGTTTTCAAATAGATGCCTACAACTATAACCAATGGGGAGTTGCGAAAGGGAAAGTAATTGATATCGCGGACGACCTCACCGTTTTAAATGAACGAGAAGCTGGGTATTTGGTCACTTGTTTACTGGACGCCCCTTACTTAACGCTTCCCAGTGGCCAATCAGGATACATAAAAAAAGGAATGACTTTCAACGCTCGGTTTGTCATCGCAAGAAGGTCCCTATTTCAGCTACTTTATGACAAAGTCAATAATTGGATAAATCCGCAAGTTCAATTGCCATCTAAACTCTTTTCATCATGGGAATCAAGATAAAGCAAAGAGATATAACCGATTGCGGTGCAGCGTGTTTGGCCTCGGTTGCTGCGCATTTCAAACTGGAGATGCCGGTCGCAAGAATAAGGCAAATGGCTTCCACAGACCAAAAGGGAACAAACATCCTTGGCTTGATCGAAGCGGCAACTAAAATGGGCTTTTCCGCTAAGGGTGTAAGGGGCGACTTTGATGCACTCATTCAAGTTCCTATGCCGGTGATAGCACACGTGATTGTAAATAAGGTTTTGCATCATTACGTGGTATTGTATAAGGTGTCTGACAGGACAGTCGAATACATGGATCCTGGAGATGGCCAACTACACAAAGTGAGCTCCGATTCCTTCAAGGAAATGTGGACGGGTGTTTTGGTTTTACTGATGCCCAACGATGAATTCAGAGCTATCAACCAAAAAGTGAGCACTTGGAATAGGTTTTGGTTTTTGGTAAGTCCCCATCGACGGGTAATGTTTCAGTCACTCATTGGAGCCATTATTTATACTGTTTTAGGTCTATCCACTTCTATTTACGTACAAAAGATCATCGACCATGTTTTTATAGGAAGAAATGTGAATTTGCTTAATCTCCTTTCGGTCACAATGATTGTTTTGCTTATAATCCAGATTGTTATTGGGGTCTTTCAAACGCTGTTTGTCATCAAAGTAGGCCAGCGAATAGATGCTCGCTTGATCTTAGGTTACTATAAACACTTGCTCAGCCTTCCCCAGAGATTTTTTGATACCATGCGCGTGGGGGAAATTATTTCCCGAATTAACGATGCCGTAAAAATCAGGGCGTTCATCAACGATGTCTCTATAGGATTCTTGGTCAACCTGTTCATTGTCGTTTTCTCATTCGCGTTGATGTTTACATTCTATTGGAAATTGGCCTTGGTCATGTTGCTGGTCATACCCTTTTATGCCGTCCTATATTTGATCACAAACAGATTAAATAAGAAAATAGAGCGCAGATTGATGGAAGAATCTGCCGAGCTGGAGTCCCAACTTGTTGAATCTATCACTGCAGCGGGAACTATAAAGCGTTTTGGGGCTGAAGACCATGCCAATATAAAGACAGAAATACGATTTGTTTCCCTACTCAAAACGGTATATCAATCAGGACTGAATAACATCTTTTCTGGGACTTCCTCAGAAACCATTTCAAGAGTGTTTACGATTGTTTTACTATGGGTTGGTGCAGGGTATGTATTAAAAAACGAAATCACGCCCGGGGAGTTAATGTCGTTTTATGCACTTACGGGCTATTTGACTGGACCTGTTTCCGGCTTAATAGGAATGAACAAAACTATCCAAAACGCTTTAATAGCTGCGGATAGACTATTTGAAATCATGGACTTGGACGTTGAAACTGGGGAAGATACCTTCCCAATCAAAAAAGAACAAGTAGGAGACATTCGCTTCAAGGGTGTGAATTTTCGATATGGCTCGAGAGCCAACGTCTTTGAGGATTTGGATTTGGTTTTCCCGAAAGGAAAGGTGTCTGGAGTGATAGGTGAAAGTGGCTCAGGGAAAAGCACGCTGGTATCACTTCTGCAAAATCTCTATCCCTTGCAATCAGGCAATATTTACATCGGTGAATACGATATCAAGTTTATCGCTAACGCCAGTTTAAGACAAATCGTCTCTGTCGTGCCACAGCGTATTGACCTATTTGCCGGCAATGTACTGGAAAACATTGCCTTAGGGGATTACCAACCTGACATACAAAAGATTGTTCACATCTGTAATAAACTCGGCATGATGGATTTTATTGAAAATCTTCCTAATGGCTTTGGCACCTATCTGGGCGAAAACGGGGCTTCACTTTCGGGAGGTCAAAAGCAGCGGATTGCCATTGCTAGGGCGCTATATCGGGATCCTGAAGTCCTGATTCTCGACGAAGCAACCGCCTCATTGGATCCAAGTTCCGAGCAATTTGTTCAGCAAACCGTCCGAGTGTTAGCAAAAGAGGGTAAGACGGTGATTTTCATAACCCACCGTTTAGCCACAGTGCAGGATTTTGACAGGCTTTATGTCCTGGATAAGGGTAAACTCATCGAAGAAGGTACGCATTCCGAGTTACTCGCAAAAGGAGGAAAGTACCATGATATGGTTCGAAAACAGTTTGTTCTTCATTGATAAAGTTTTTTCCATAGAATAGCTATATTATCTATCATAGACCTGTAAACCAATAATAACCAAAAACTATGGAATTTATCAAACAAATCGAGCGATTTCAGCTACTAAGCAAGCTAATTAAAGAAGAGCGCACCGGAAGTCCAGATGAATTGGCGAGTAGACTTGGGGTAAGTCGTGCCAAGTTGTATTTAATGCTGGACGAACTAAAAGATGAAGGTGCAAAAATCCGGTATTCTAAGCGGATCAATTCGTTTGTTTTTGAGAATTGTGATGGCATTTCGATTGGCGTTTCCATTCATATATTAGGGTTGGAAGAATCGAGAAAAATATTTGCCGGAAAGGTGGAAAATTGTTGCGAGCGTCTAATTTTTTAGACGGAAAAACGGTTATTTTAAACCATGATCGGTCAGCAATTCTCTATGATAGCCAACGAGATTGGAATGATTGAGATTGGGAAAACCCAATGCCCGGCAAAGGTTGGGAAAACAGGAAAAATTAATTATATTATGGACAAATTTAGAGAATTAAACTCTGAGGAAATGCAGGAGATTGTTGGCGGAGTTTGGCCTATTATATGGGCTGGTACTAAATGGATTACGATAACCTTAGCGTCAACTGCTGCAGTTGAATTAATCACAGAAGGATGGACCTCAGTAAAAAATGATTTCAATACAGGTTTTAACGAAGTTAGATATGAAGGAGCTAAGTAAGATCGAATGCGTAAAGATATATGGCGGAGGCTCGGTTTGGAAATGGTTTGGGAGAGTGTATGCAGGTTTCCTAAATTCGGTAGATCGCCAGGTAGAGGACACCTATCAAAAGGTAATGGTCCAGCGTCAAATAGTCGCTGATTAATAAATAGAGTGTTGTCGAGCGAGCTTATATTGACAAAATATAGGCTTCTCGACTAAAAATATTAGATTATGAAAAAAAACCTATTTTGTAAACTAGGCCTAAATTTTATATTAATTGCTGCCGTTATTACATTCCACTCGGATTTAACCAGTCTACTCGGAGATAAACTTATCCTTTTTGCGACTCCTCTAGTCGTGTCGATATGTTACCCATTTATTCAAATGGGCACAACCACCCGTTTTTCGCTGAAGTTGTTTTTAGGTTTTCTATTGTTCTTTACCATCTTTTACCTGATTTTAAATCTAAACTGGCCAACTTTCAACCTCCCCTATTTCATGATTTCCGTACTTTTGTCGGTTCCTTACGTGGTCTTGATGGAAAGGATATTCCCACCCATCCCGCAAAAAGCAGCGTAGTATAATCGCACCTCTACCCTTTGTATTATATGGGGGGGCGAATGCTTCTCGATATACACTTCTTTAAATATGCCTTCGGCGATATTTAAAGGATATATGCTTCGCGATATATACTTCGTGATATATGCCTTCGGCGATATATTGGGTTGCGTTTATCATGGTAGGATCGAATCGGATTCATGGTTTTGGAAAGGATGTGGAATCGTTAATACCGTTAATCTTAAATCTTATGTCTAACGTCTTATGTCTTATGTCTAACGTCTTATGTCTAACATCTAACGTCTAACATCTCACATCTAATTATTCCCCCAAATAGGCCATTCCGGCGATTATTGGGTATACTTGTAAGACCAATTCTTTTCCCTTATGATAGCTTCCTTCCAAATGGTTTATAGACGCCTTTTGCTTACCCATCTACTGCTGTTCCTTCTTTTCCTGGTTTCTGCAGCTCAGAACGAGCCCAAGGGGATTTTCCTGACCTGGCAGCAAGATCCCTGTACGACCATCACGATTGACTGGCATACCGACCCTTCTGAACCAAGCGAATCCCTGCTTCAGGTCAGACCGCTCGGAGGTGAGTGGGAGGACGCCACTGGTATGCAGTTTCCATTCCCACATAGCGACCGTACCATCCATAGGGTCGAACTGGATCAATTGACCCCCTACTCCACCTATGAATTTAGGTTCAAGGGTTACGATCGCATATACTCCTTCCGCACCTTGCCATTGCATAATTTCCAGCCGGTTCGGTTTGCGGCGGGAGGCGATACCTCCCACGGAGATATGTTTCGGCAAATGAACCAGGCTGTCATACGCTATGACTTGGATTTTATTGTCTGGGGTGGGGATTTGGCCTATGCAAACGGACTCGCGGAAAATGTGGAGCTGTGGCACAGGTGGTTTGACCGTGTCAAAACGGACCTAATAAGCTCGGAAGGCCGGGTGGTTCCCATTTTGGTAGGAATCGGCAACCACGATGTGCTAGACCATCACTACCCCGGATCGGAGTCTCAGATTGACAACAAAGAATCTGGCATGCCCGGATTCATTGCCAAGGTTAGGCAAGGTCTCATGGAGGAAGCTACCGACGAGTCGCGCTTGGCCAAAGGCCCCTTTTTTTACCGGTTGTTTGCCTTTCCCGGACAGCCAGGCTATGGCGTGTTGGACTTTGGCAATTACCTTTCCTTGATTATCCTGGACAGTTCGCACAGCAATCTGATCAGCGGTACACAGACCGCTTGGCTAAAGCAGGTATTGGCCAATAGAACACATGTCCCCCATCTCCTACCCGTGTACCACAAACCTGCCTACCCCTCGTCGAGGGTACAGCCGGGAGGCAAGCGAAACCAATTTTGGTCGGAAGAAGTGCTACGCAATTGGGTCCCCCTATTCGAGCAGTATGGGGTTCGGGTTGCCCTAGAAAATGATGACCATACCTATAAGCGAACCTTCCCAATCCGTGGTGACCAGGTGGATCCGAATGGCATCGTATATATTGGTGACGGTTCTTGGGGTGTTTCCAAACGAAATCCCAAAACACCGGAAGAGGTTTGGTACCTCCAGAAGTCAGCACAAGAGAATTCTGCGATTATTGTCACCCTGCACGGCCCACACCAGCATTTCCTAATGATTAATGAGCAAGGTAAAGTGATTGACGAGTACCCGGAAGCAAGCCGATAGATCACTCAGATAGTATAAACCACAAAGAGCTGCCTCATCCATGAAGCAGCTCTTTGCATTTTTTAGTAAATCTAAACCCTTCTAACGACTGGCCGTTTGGGTGTTTTTGTTCTCCAAAGGATGCTGTTGCAGCAACTCTGTGGGCGAATAGAAGCCCGATTTTCCTTTGGTCGCTTCACGGACCTCTTTCACTTTGGCGGGGGAAATGGGCGTAGCATTGTTTCCAAACGAGTTCCTCACATAGGTGGCTACCGATGCGATGTCTTCGTCGTTCAACATGCCACCATACGGCGTCATAGGTACCTGACCCGGGTAGGATTTGCCCAATACCTCTATGGGTCCCATCAAACCGTTTAGGATGATTTTTATCAGACGCTCTTCACTGCCGGTCACCCAACGCGTACCTGCCAGCGGAGGAAATCCGGAAGCTGCCAGTCCTTTGCCATCTTCTTGATGGCAGGTGATGCAAAAGCCCTCTTTACCATAAATCACTTTTCCTTTTTCGTATAGTGCCATTTCTGCTCCCGAAAGATTGTTTACTGCTTTGGGTGCTTCGGCCGGCGTGTCCGGTGTCTTACTCTTAAATTCTATGCTGCCACTGGCACTAATAGTCACCTCACTGACCGAGAACCCGTTTAAATGCGCCAACGATGTCTCAAATGCTTTGATCATCCAGTCGTCTTTTGGGTGTTCGTTAGCTACCTGCAGGATCTCCAGGCCGCTGTCTTTATCTAACCAAGAAGCAGCCACGATTGCTTCCAAACGAACTCTTCCATGTTCGTCTGCCGCTGCCTGCTTTAATAGCTCGATTTGATCCGGTACTTGGTGTCCGGTGTACCTTAGGATTCTGGCGGCAGCTGCACGTGCTCGGAAGTCCTTCGAGTTTAGCATTTGCTTGAGTAGATCTTGATCCACCTTGTTGAGCCCCCAGGATACCCAAAGCGCCTCCAATACATAATGGTCGTACTTCGGATCGTTTTTGTCCAGGTTGCTAACCCATGTCTTTATCTTGGCGGTTACCTCATTGGCATTTCGGCCCCTTAGTTCGGACCTCGTGCGATAGCGCGCCCTAAATTCAGGTAATTTTAGGTTTTCCAGCAATTCATCTATGGAGGCCCCGTGGATTTTGGGAGGTGTTACCAATGGACGGGATGGGTACGTAATGCGGTAAACCCTCCCGTGCACGTGGTCCCTTAGTGGATCCCTTGCGTTGTGCTGCATGTGGCCCACAAGGATATTGTGCCAGTCGATGAAATACAATGATCCATCTGGTGCGAATTCCATATCTACTGGCCGGAAATTACGATCATCGCTTTTTACCAAATCCAATCGGTGACGGCTGTGGTAGCCGGTACCGTCGTCTTCGATAGCATGTTGTTTCATTCCCAAGAAACCAATGGTGTTATTGATTAGCAAATCTCCCTGATGCTCATCTGGAAAATGACGGCTGGATACAAATTCAAGTCCTGAGGTAGGCCTTACCCGATGGGCATCTTCGATCAGGTTAAACCCTTTGTGGGTGGCCACCCCATAGCGTGGTTTTACCGAACCCGGCATCATCCAACGCACATCCGGACCGGAGGTTTCGGCAAAGAAATTTTGGCCCCAATCATCAAATGCAATCCCCCAGGGATTTGGTATAGGCAATTGAGCTGTGCGCTCCAAATGCTTTCTGGCTGGGTTATAGCGGTAAAAGCCTCCATTCGTAGCACGTACAGGGCCATAGGCCGTTTCCACATTGGTATGCAAAAACACCCCCTCACCCATGTAGATCGCCCCAGAGGGGTCTGCTACAAAGGCGCTGATGTTGTGGTGGGTATCGTGGTCGTCAAAACCGCTCAGTAAAATTTCCTTGGTGTCGGCACGGTCATCGCCGTCGAGGTCCTTCAGAATAATCAGGTTGATTCCTTGAGACACATAGACTCCCTCAGGAGCGATTTCCAGCCCAATGGGAAGGTGTAGGCCGTCGGCAAAAACCGTTTGTTTGTCTGCTTTCCCATCTCCGTTCGTATCTTCCAAGATTAGAATCTTATCGTTTGGCTTTGGATCTCCGGGCTTGTAATGGGGATAGCTGGGCATGACGGCTACCCAAAGTCTACCTTTGTTGTCAAAGGTCATCTGAACGGGGTTTGCCAGATCGGGAAATTCCACCTCGGAAGCGAACAACTCCAACTTGTACCCTTCGGGCACGTGGATTTGATCTAGGGCATCCTGACCATACAGGTATTCCAGGTTACCGTTGCGCTCGGGATTATAATTGGTTTCAATTTCAGGCAATTCGCGGGTGCCGGCGTCTGCGGCCACTAGATCAAACTTTTCACCTTTATTCGCAGACCAAATGGCTTGGTCCCTGTTGGCCGTCATCTGCCGAATCTTCTCCAACTCGTAGGGATAGTTATCTGGACCAAATGGATTGTATCTACGACCAAAGACGTGTACCCCGTTGGGTATTTTGTAGTCGTTATGCCACATCCAGTTTTTTTCCATCACGGCCTGGTGTATGGCTGCCCGGTGCTTCTCTGCCCTCGCTTTATTTTTACCAAAAAGCTTATCTGCTAAGAAAACAGAAAACTTTTTATAGCCTTCCTCATTCAATTGAAACCCGTCTATCGTCAACGGCTCTTTGCTGGAGTCATACCATTTCTTGGAGGGCTCGAAGGCATCTACAAAGAATACCTGATTTCTCTCTGCCACTTCTTTCATGGCATCCGTATACAGCTTTATATTCGCGTTTTCCGTTACACCGTTTGGCAGGTCGTACATGGCTGACAGATCTTCAAAAGCGATCGGAGAGACCAAGGCCAACTGAGGAGGAAGGCTTCCGTTATAACTCTGCCCTTTGGTATGATCGATAAATGCCTGTAATTCTTCCTTCCACATTTCCAGCGCATCCAAGCCACCAAAGCTCTCGTTATAGCCAAAGAAGCCCACTATCACATCCGCTTTGTGGTTTGTCAGCCATTCGTCGGGATATTCCAAGTGGCCTTCACTCCCGGAAGGTGTCGCTAGCTCAGTCTGAAATTTTTCAGCCCCGGGAAATGCCCATGGTGTATTTCTACCCGAGTGAGCTCTAAATCCAGGTGTGTCTCCAGGATCGCACATATTTCGGATATACAAAAGTGAGTCAGGATAGCGCACATGCATTTCGGTTTCAAAAAGCCCATAGTCCATCATTCTGGATCCCAAGTTGTTACCGATCAACATAATGTGCTGACCCTTTCTGAGATCCAAGGTTTCCTCTTCCGGACCACAACTGAACATCAAGGCAGCGAGGAGCAGAAAAGCCAATCCCCTGGCCAGGTTATTTCGTGTTTTCATGTGTTTTTAATTGTTTTTTATTGGTCAGATGGAATCTCTGCCTGCGGCAGGCAGGTCGCATGGTTGCCCCGATAGCTATCGGGGCATCCCAGTGTGTGACGGCTACGTCAAGCTCGATTTCATCTGTTGGTGTGTTGCGGTGTTAGATAATTAACTTATTATAATTCGACGGTAAGTAGTTAGACGCTATTTTGTCCGCCTAAAATTAATCTTCTCAATTAGCGACATTTTCAGGGTAATACTATCCTGTACTTACCTGAAATTAGCTGTTACTGGTTAGATCAATGTCAATAGTAGAATAAAATCCAGTCTTTTCCAAAGCAAATTATGTGGTTGGCACTGAAAAGTTCCGTAACCTTTGTCTTTGATTTTTCAATAAAAGTAATTAACCTTATTTTTTAAACCATCATGAAAATATCTCAAATCGGGCTTTTAGTAGGGCCTCTCCTTTTCTTTGCAATTCTATTGTTTGTAAAACCAACCGATCTTTCTGCCGAGGGAGTCTCACTGATCGCCGTAACTGCCTGGATTGCTGTTTGGTGGATCACCGAAGCCATTCCCATCGCTGCTACTGCCCTACTGCCCCTCGTGTTATTTCCGGTGACCGGAATTCTAGGTATTAAAGAGACCTCGGTAGCCTATTCGGATCCGATGGTACTCTTATACATGGGTGGCTTTATGATCGCAGTGACCATAGAGCGTTGGAATCTGCACAAACGGATAGCACTTACTATTATCGCCTTTATGGGCACAGATATGAAGCGCATCATTTTTGGTTTTATGCTGGCAACAGGATTTCTTTCCATGTGGATTTCAAATACAGCTACCTCACTCATGATGCTGCCCATAGCCATAGCCGTCATTACCCAAATGGGAAGCCAATTGATGGACCCCAACTATACGGAGACAACTGTTGGCCGCGCCTTGATGCTGGGGATTGCTTATTCGGCCAGTATAGGGGGAATGGCAACAATCATCGGAACACCTACCAACATCATCCTGGTCGGAGTGATTAAGCAAACCTATGGTGTCGAAATAGGGTTCAGTGAGTGGATGATGGTCGGACTACCCGTAGCCATCGTCCTACTTATCGTTTGCTGGTATTTTTTGGTCAACGTGGCATTTGATCTTTCTCTAGCCCGACACACCACCGGTGGCAAAGAGGAAATCTTACAGCAGCTAAAGGCACTGGGTAGCATCACCCGCGAGGAAAAGCGTGTTTTATACGTTTTCATGGCCGTTTCTGTGGCCTGGATCAGTCGATCTTTTTTGTTGCAGAAGCTAATTCCAGTTTTGGATGATACCCTGATAGCTCTTATCGGTGTTCTGTTGCTTTTCGTACTACCGTCGGGTGGCCCAAAGGATCAGCGATTGTTGAATTGGAAGGTAGCAGAAAAGATCCCTTGGGGCATACTGATCCTTTTTGGTGGTGGATTGGCACTAGCCATCGGTTTTCAGCAGACCGGATTGGCACAGTGGATAGGAAAACAGTTTGTCTTGCTACAGGATGTAAGTTTTTGGTTGTTCCTACTACTAATAGTTGCTGCAGTCAACTTCCTGACGGAAATCACTTCCAATGTGGCGACAGCTTCCATGTTGCTGCCCATTCTATCTGCAGTGGCATTAGCCATGAACGTGCACCCGTATGGTCTCATGGTTGGAGCTACCTTAGCTGCAAGCTGTGCATTTATGCTTCCGGTGGCCACGCCCCCGAATGCAGTAGTTTTTGGATCGGGATATCTAACCATACCAGCCATGATTCGCACCGGTTTTTGGATGAACTTGGTCTCCATTGCTGTAATTCTTCTACTGATCCTATATTTTCTTCCCATGGCATGGGATATAGATCTTGATAGCTTTCCGTTAGAATTGCGTTAGAACACTTGCGCCTCGGCGAGTTGGCACCTTTTCGTCAGAACATGAGGAGTTACAACAAAAAGGCCCTTGAGAACAATTTCCCAAGGGCCTTTCTTTATCTGAGTGCAATTCGCATTTATCTCTCCATCCAATCAGGACCGAGCAGATCGCTCAACTTCTTATTATACTCTTCAATTTTCGCCTCGTTTCTCAACCGGGTATGGATCTGATATAGAATTTCCATGATATCCGTGTTGTCCGGTCTCATCTCCGAAGCGCGGGTAAAGTAAGGGAGTGCATCTGCATAAAGATCATCCGCTTCTTTTACCATGATGGGAGATTTCTCTTCCCACTCATCGTCAGAAAGGTTGTTTACTTCCGTGATGATGTTTCTGGCTTTCTCCAAGTATAGGGCACCGGCATAATAGTTTCCTTCAAAGAACTCAGGATCAACAGCTACCGTCTTTTTATACTCAGTCAAAGCGCCGTCGATATCTCCGGACTTCTCTTTCAGGTACCCGTATCTTAAGAGGATCGCTGTGTTTTCCGGGTCATTCTTCAAGGCAGATTCGATTGAAGTCATCGCTTCGTCCATCTTATCCAATTGAAGCAGTAATTGAATTTCGAATTCTGCCAGTCCTTTGTCATCTGGATAAGTCTCTCTTGCCTGCGATACCAATCGGTATGCCTCTTGAGGATCATTGTCTTCGGCAGATGCAATTTGAATAAGGAAGTAGTACGCATTTAGCTTGTTATAATCCTTAATATCCAGCAACGACGTAAAGTATTTTTTCGCTCGTTGGGCCTCTCCCACCATGTTACCGGTGTATCCCGCGTTAAATACAATGGACGTGTCTTTTGGATCCAAATCTGCCGCAAGTGCGAAAAACTCGAACGCCATCTCCATATCGTCATCCTCGTACCGATCAATTGCCTTGTTGAAAGACGCATTTTTCAGCCTGTAGATCCCTTGCCCTTGGAAGTTTTCCGGCATATCCGGAAGTACTTCTTTAAACAAGTCCTTCGATACTTTGGACGTGGAATCCATCCCTTCTTTTTCAAAGGTAGTCATGAAGCTCTCTTTTGCAGATTGACCATAGTCCAAGGTCTGCATAGTATTCGAAGAATCCGCTTCAAATAACATCGTCTCAATCTTACCTTTCAACAGGTAAGTGGTTGACAGATCACCGGTTTCGGGATCCTGTAGCGCTGATTGGACTTCCGTGTAAGCATCCTCCAGGTTGCCCCGCTTCATGTTTCTTTCAGCGGATTTGACGACTTTCTTTTGGCCAAATGCTAGCGTAGTGGCTATTCCAACCAAAGCTAATGATAAAATTAACTTTTTCATGTTTGCAGTTTTTAATCTAATTCGATTGGTTCTTAAGGTTAACTAACTATTTAAAGGATATTGATTCATTTATTCGGTAGCTTCTGGGGAGGCCTCACCGGTGGGTGGATTTTCTGGTTCCACATCCCCGTCCTGCTGATTTGCCATTATGTTTTCGATCTTTTCGATAGATGAAATCTCATCATTGTCGTTCAAGCGAATCAACCTCACTCCCTGGGTTGCCCGGCCCATCACTCGTACACCGGAAACCGGGGTGCGGATCGCAATGCCCGACTTGTTGATAATCATCAGATCATCGGTGTCCATCACTTCCTTGATGGCAACCAACCCACCTGTCTTATCGGTCACATTCATCGCCTTCACACCTTTTCCTCCTCGGTTGGTGATTCTATATTCCGATAGGAAGGAGCGTTTACCATATCCCTTTTCGGAAACAACAAGTAGCGTCGCATCCTCTCTGGATACACAAACCATGCCAATTACCTGGTAGTTTCCTCCCTCTAAATTGATTGCTTTTACCCCAGTAGCTGTTCGTCCCATGGGTCGCACATTAGACTCGTGAAAGTGTACCGCCCGCCCCGAACTGGACGCAATCACGATGTGTGAATCTCCGGTCGTAAGCTCTACATTCACCAGTTGATCTTCTTCCCGGATGTTCAGTGCGATGATGCCGTTGGTCCGTGGCCTGGAGTATTGCTCCAAGGTCGTTTTTTTGATGATTCCGTTTTTGGTTATCATCACAATATAGTTATTGTTGATATAATCTGCATCATTCAAGTCAGAGACCTGGATGATAGAGCGGATTTTATCATCACTTTCTATATTTATAAGGTTTTGAATAGGCCTTCCTTTGGAGGTTTTTCCTCCTTCGGGAATCCCATACGTCTTCAGCCAGAACAACTTACCCATATCGGTAAAGATCAGCAGGTAGTTGTGGGTCATTGCTGTAAATAGGTATTCGGTGAAGTCATCCTCTTTTGTGGATACTCCTTTAGAACCTACCCCTCCCCTACTTTGCGTTTTGTATTCTGTCAGTACAGTGCGTTTGATATACCCCTGATGGCTTACCGTGATGACCACCTCTTCATTGGGTATCATGTCCTCGTAGTTGAAGTCCTCAGCGTTGTGTTCGATGGCAGTTCTACGCTCGTCCCCATACCGGTCCCTCATTTCTGCCAACTCAGTTTTGATGATCTCCATTCTTCGATCCTCGTTGGCTAGGATATCTTTCAGGTCCTCAATAAGCATGATCAGCTCATCGTATTCCTTCTGGATTTTCTCCCGCTCCATGCCGGTAAGTCGGTGAAGACGCATGTCCAATATCGCCCTTGCCTGTATTTCGGAGAGAGAAAACCGCTCCATCAATCCGTTTCGGGCTGTTTCAGGATCTCTGGAATTCCGAATTAGGGTAATCACCTCATCCAAATGGTCTAACGCGATCAGATATCCTTCCAGAATATGCGCCCGTTTCTCGGCTTCCTTCAACTCATACTCCGTACGCCTAATGACCACCTCGTGCCGGTGGTTTACATAGTGCACTATGAGATCCTTCAGGTTGAGCGTGTAGGGCCTGCCTTTCACTAGCGCTACATTGTTTACACTGAAGGAAGTCTGAAGTTGGGTATGCTTGTACAGGTTGTTCAATACCACATTGGGTACTGCATCCTTTTTCAGTTCATATACAATCCGCATTCCTTGCCTATCCGATTCATCCCGAATGGCCGAAATACCGTCTAATTTTTTCTCATTGATTAGTTGGGCAGTTTTTTCAACCATCCCAGCTTTATTGACCATGTAGGGGATCTCGGTAATGATGATCATCTCCTTGCCGTTGTCCTTCTGTTCTACATTGGCTTTACCCCTTACGATAATCCGTCCTCTGCCGGTTTCGAACGCTGCCTTCACACCGTTGTATCCATAGATGATGCCACCGGTAGGGAAGTCAGGGGCCGTGATGTGCTGCATTAGTTCTGCGACCGTAATATCCCGATTATCCACGTAAGCGATGATCCCGTTTATCACCTCGGTGAGGTTATGGGGTGCCATATTGGTCGCCATACCTACTGCAATTCCAGAAGCTCCATTTAGCAGCAATGCGGGAATTTTGGCCGGGAGTACCACCGGTTCCTTTAAACTATCGTCAAAGTTTAGCTGAAAGTCTACGGTTTCTTTGTTGATATCAATGAGCAGCTCTTCCGCGATACGGCGTAAGCGGGCTTCAGTATACCTCATCGCCGCTGCATTGTCCCCGTCTATCGAGCCAAAGTTACCCTGAGGGTCTACCAATGGGTACCTGAGGGACCATGGTTGCGCCATCCGTACGAGCGTTTCGTACACAGCCGAGTCACCATGTGGGTGATACTTACCTAGGACTTCCCCGACAATTCTAGCGGATTTTTTGTAGGGCTTGTTGTGGGAAACTCCCAGTTCCTGCATTCCAAAAAGTATCCGCCTATGTACTGGTTTTAAGCCATCTCGGACATCTGGGAGGGCTCGGGAAACAATGACCGACATCGAATAATCGATGTACGCTCCGCGCATTTCCTCCTCAATATTGATTGGTATGATGTTCTCGTTTTCTCCTTGAGCCATGTTCAAAATTATTCTCAATAATAAATGGCAATATACGTAAAACTGACGGTTTTTGAAAAATATAATTTTACCTAAAAGAAAAAACCATGGTATTTAATTTATATTCATACAGTTAAATTAGTTTCTTTTTAAGAAACCGCTAGGTCATACAACCTGAACCGCTACCATTGGCCCACTTTGCGGTGCTGCATATTCCATATGGAGCTGCCCCGGTATTCCACACCGTTGTGCAGGTGCTTCATGACCACACCGCATCCGGGAACCTTGCAACGTTTGGTAGCAGGCAAACGCAATGCCACACCGGCCTGAATGGTAAATAATTGTTGATTGATCTGCTGTAACTCGAGGTTTTCCAACCCTTGATCATAGCTAAACTCCCGAAATGTGATTGCCGGACGAAAGAACATTTTCGTGTACTCGGAAAACTCCTTCTCAATTCTAAAACCTATTGAATAAAAGGGCTTGTCTATACTCAGTCTGCTGTCGTAGGGCTGCCTTATAAAAAGCTGTCCAAATTCTGCATCCACCAAGAATCGCCATGGATAATCCTGCTGCATACGCAAGCGGCGCTCAGATTGCATGTAATGGTTAGATCCAGAGTATTTACGGTAACGGTAATTCAAAAAAGAACGCCGTTTTCCCGCATCGTAGAGTATCAATCCAACGGAACCGTATAGCTTGTCAAACGTATACGTGTTGCTTTCAAAATTGAATCGATAGTCCTGTAGACGCAATGCATCCATATTTCCCCATTCACGCCCATATCCCCCACCGATTTCCAACAAGTCAAACAAATTTAGCTTGACGCCCAACTGAAAGGGGAAAGCGAAATTACCGCCCCGAAATCCCAATGTATCTTCCGGATTGATATCCGTGACAGATTCGGTAATTACTGAGGTAATGGGATAAGCGCTCGGTTCTTCACTGCCAAACCGCATCGTATTGGAATGATAGCCAGCACCCCCGCCAATCTCAAAAGAAACGCCTCCTATAACATTTCGAAAGACGTTGCCCAATTCACTTTCACTTTTTCTGGTTCTACTTTTAAGCTTTCGTTCGATACCGAAAATATCATCATCTTGTGCAGCAACCGGCAGCACAAACCATATTGCCAGAAATACTACAATCCATTGAATATTGCTCTTCCTTCTTCCCATACGAACTCCCTGTTTCAGGTATATCTCACCCAGCCTGAATTGATTGCTTTAAGCTTCTATTTAGGTAACGAATATAAACAAAAAAACCCTCTGCAAAAGAGGGTTTTTTTGTTTCTTTTTTGAATACCTATATCTCAACTATCGGCACTTACGCCGTCTTCCTCACTAGATCGTTTTTCTTTGAGTTCAGCCTGAAGTGTATCTACTTTTTCTTTTATCTCGGGATTTTCTTTCATGGCTTTATTTACCTTATTGAAGGTAGCTACACCCAACACCTCGTCGTTTTTGATCAGGTATATCTTAAACTCACGAACCTCATCCTGTACCGAGCTCATAAACGCCAAAATCTCCTCATAAGCGGTTTTCTCTTCGTCAGTGATTTCAATTTCCGCTAATTTGTCCTCATCATCCCAGGCTGCTTTGATCTCATTGTACCTCCCGGCACCGTCAATTACATCGTTGTTACGGATGAGATCAATCAACTCGTCGTTTTTCTGCTCGAAAAATGCCATCACAGAGTCTTCCATCACGGCAAATCTCATCAATTCTTCTTCCGTTATTTCCTCCGCCTCGTCTTGGGCGAAAGCACTGAAACTCATGAAACCTACGAACAGGAGGGCTAAGAACCGTAATTTTTTCATATATCTATCCTTTTTAATTAAACGTGATTACTAATTTCGGATTTTTCCGTTACTATCACAAATTAAACATCAAGAAATACGCCAAAAGTTGATTTTTAATCCTCCATATTGAATTTACTTAATATTTTTTAGTTTATTAACGGTTTCGATTGGATTTTTAGAAGTGAATATAAAATTCCCGGCTACCAAGATATCGGCACCTGCTTCCACTAACGCGGCTGCATTCGCCATACTTACCCCCCCGTCTATCTCAATCTGTGCCTTAGAACCCGTCTGAACAATAAGCTTTTTCAGATTCTCTATTTTGGTGTAGGTATGTTCGATAAATGTTTGCCCTCCAAACCCTGGATTCACTGACATCAGGCATACCAAATCCACGTCGTGAATGATATCTTTGAGCAACTCAACCGGTGTATGGGGATTAAGTGCCACACCGGCTTTGCAATCGAGGCTTCGAATCTCATGCAATGTACGGTGTAGGTGATTGCAGGCTTCGTAGTGAACCGTGATGTGGGATGCACCAGCTTCTTTGAACCGCTTTAAATATTTATCTGGGTCGATGATCATCAAATGGACATCCAACGGCTTCTCAGCATGCCGTTTTATGGCTTCCACTACGGGAAGGCCCAATGAAATATTCGGTACAAAGACACCGTCCATCACATCCACGTGAATATAGGAAGCATCGGATTTATTGATCATCTCTATTTCTTGCTGTAGATTCGCAAAGTCGGATGCCAATACAGAGGGAGCAATAAAAGGTCTCATAGCTTTTGGGGTTTAGGCAAAGACAGTTTTATGTTTTTAACGAAAGATGCACATGCATCATAGAGCAAAAAACGTGAAATTGCCGGCCAAATCCTTACCTTTTCAGCAACTTAAATCGCTCAGACCAGTTAGTTGACTGAAATTCAACTATGTAAAAGCCGGGCATCACATTTCCAATATCAAACTCCATAGGTCGCTGGGCTTCGTTTGATGCCAAGATCCATTGATTGACGAGATTTCCTGAGCTCGACATCAGGCGCACGCAACAGGTACTGGTAGGAACGTTTTTGGCAAAAAGTCGGTCTCCGTCCAAGGGGTTGGGGTACAGGCTGATCTTTCGCTTGGCTAAAATCTCTTCATTTTCTAGTTCTATTCCGTACATGGCCCGTTCGAAATTTGGAATACCATACCCCAATTCCATATTGGGATCGTCCGAAAGGTGCCCGCTTAGAAGCAGTTTTTCTTTAATCTCCACCATACGCAGCGTAGGATTTGCCTGCCAAAGCCCGGCAGCCAATGCAGCGATCTGGGGTGCCGAAAAGGAAGTCCCGCTGGAAAAGCTGGGCCCAGAGACGTAGCGCCAAAGGCTTACCCCTGTGCCATAGGCGACCAAATCAGGCTTAACCCTTCCATCTGCGGTAGGACCTACAGAACTGAAGCTCGCTTTTTCCAAACTATTTGATATCGCGCCAACTGCCAGTACATCTGCTGCATCGGCTGGAGCTGTAATGGTACGCCAGCTAAGGTTTCCCTCGTTTCCGTTACTGGTTACCACCAGGATCCCCTTTTGGGCAGCTATAGAAGCGCCTATACTAATGGTGGCGGTATTACCATCCATATCATCCTTCCCGTAATTCATGTCCACATCGTCAAACTGATTGTATCCTAAGGAACTATTGATAATATCCACCCCCAAACTATCGGCATATTCCGCTGCTTTGACCCAATTATACTCTTCTATCCTGAATTCGGAAGCAACATCCTCCGTGATACATAAAATAAACGACGCGTCGTATGCCCCTGCTAGTAACCGTTCGTGATTAGATGCAATGAGTGAAAGTGCTCCTGTACCATGGGTATCATCTTTAAATACCTCCGACGACCCCGGAATGACAAAGTCTCTGGTGCCTATGATTTTCCCCTCATCAAACAAATGTTTAAATGCCGGAATGACATCCACATTTTGGAACCCAGCATCAAATACGGCTATCCTTACCCCGGTACCGGTATATCCTTCCAAATGCATCTGAGGTATCCCCAAGAGTTCGTTCTGAAAATCGTAGGGCTGTGATTGTTTCTTTTGGATGCGCAGCCGAAAGGGATCGGACGCCGCCTTCTTTCCGCTTTCAGCAGTTTTCGGACCAGAACCTCTCCCAACTAATACCACTTCGGAGACAAATGGCAATGAGCGGATCTCCGCAATAGAGGCCTCTTCCGCCACTACTACCGAGGCATTTAACCAATGTGTATGATAGAGGATTTTACGCACAAAAAGCTCAATATCAGCTATGTACTTTGGAGAAACCGGAAGATCAGTACTGTCAACAGAGATTGCCTCCCGCTCCCTGCGAGCAAGCGCCTCTGCTGTCATCAGCTCGAATGGCCGCTCCAAGCTATGGATTTCCGTCGGTTTGTACTTGAAATGGATCGCGTACCGGTCCTGTGCTTCCACTTCCTGAAGTAGAAAAAGAGTGCCTAATAGAAAAAAAAATGCGTTGCTAGAGAATCCCATGGGTCATTAGTTTCAAATGTATAAAACGGCCACTTTGAATAATTTGTTGTCCCAGGCAGTCGCTGCGTGAGCAATAAGAAAAAACCTCTGAATACTTCTCTACCATTCCCAGGTTTTCCGCATACACCTCATAGCGGTTGTCCCGAAAAGTGATTAAATCATCGTCTTCCATGTGCCGGACTACGACCGCAGCAGGAAAAACCCGCTCTCCCAGTGCGTAGCTACCAACCCGTTCAATGGTGAAAATTTCGGTCGACCGGGTATTAAATGCATTTGAATCCCACTCTTTCAGCAGTTGAATAGGGTACACCAACCTGATTTCCTGTATATTGTCCATAAGGCGTATTAGCCGATTTTCTGCTAGCCGAAGTCCGTAGGCCTGTTCATTTTCCCAAACCTGACGATCCAGGGACTTTTGCCGTATCACTCTGAAAGCAACTTGGCCCTGCTCGTTGAGGAATTCTTCTGTGATTTGGTCCCGGTAATAATAACGGGTATCTTCAAAATCATTTTCACCAAAATAAACGCGTTCATCCACCTCATACACCCAAAACCTGCCCACTTGCAGCGGGGAATATCTGGGAAGAACAGACGCGGGTTGTTCACGGTCTACCCAATCACAGGATGCCAAATAAAAAGCAATGCCCAATAAAAAAGTCCATTTCGTCCACGTATTCATCTGCTTCTTCTAAGTTTACTTGCTCGCATCGCTGTTCCCAATCTGAACGCCAGTACACCTTGTGTTACGCACAACATCGCTAGGGTATGCTTCTAGGGTCATTTCTTGGAGATACATTAAATGATTTGTTAGTCAATTCAACTATCTTTGACAAATTGAGAAAAGTTACACAATATATCTTAAAATGGCGCTAAAAACTTTTGTAAAGATAAGCACGGTAAACAATTTGAGTGACGCAAGGTATTGCGCAGGTATGTACGTAGACTTAATGGGCTTTTGTCTAGAGGCCCATCAGGCTGATTTTGTGAGCCCTGGACAGTACACGGAGATTACAAACTGGCTTTCTGGACCAGCGTATGTTGCAGAGTTTGACTCCTACCACCCAGAAAAGGTGTTGCAAACGCTGTCTGATTACCCTGGCTTCTCTTTTATCCAGGTAACCCAAGAGGTATTCCTGCCCATGCTACAAAACAGCGGCTACCAACTGATCTTAAAGAAAAATATTTCCAGTGCCTCAGACCTACAGGCATTAGTAGGCTTGTCCCATCAACTGTCGGAACACGAGATACAACTTCTACTGGAGAGCGACCAGTCAATCAGCTTGACAGATGAAGATCTAAACCTAATCTCCGAGTTGGCGACAAACTGTGCGTTGATCTTGGGTTTTGGCCTCGATAAAACCAATGTGGAGCGGGTAGTGCAGCAAACGAAGGTAACAGGGATTTCGCTGCGCGGGGGCGATGAAATCAAACCTGGTCTGAAAGACTTTGATGAATTGGCGGATATTTTAGAAGTGCTGGAAATGGAGTAGCCAAATTCACGGATTTTGAGCTATAAGCACTTGAAGCAAATGTACTTGATGGTTTCGCCTTTTTCTGAGAACATTTTCTCATACCGGGTTTGGATGCCCAAGTGCTCGTCTCTCCAGGTGGACGAATAGAAATCATCGGTATCTTTCAGGATCTTCACATTCGGTCGTGCCGCAAGGATTTCCTTGGTGTATTGATAAAGACCGGTATTGTCTGTCTTAAAATGGACCAAACCGCCTTTTTCCAGCAGAGGTTCATACATATCCAAAAACCTGGGCGAAGTAAGCCGACGTTTTTCATCCCGGTCCTTTGGTCGGGGGTCGGGAAAGGTTATCCAAAGCTCGGCGATTTCTCCCTCTGAAAAAAATTGATTTAGCTGCTCAATTTGTGCCCGCAGAAATGCAACGTTTGGGAGGTTTTCCGCTATCGCCATGGTACTGCCTTTCCATATTCGGGAGCCTTTGATATCCACCCCGATAAAATTTCTCGCTTTATAACTTCTTCCCAGCCCAACTGTAAACTCTCCCCTGCCACAAGCAAGTTCTACGGTTATAGGTTGTTCGTTCCCAAAAAATGCCTGCCAACCTCCTTTGATCTTTTCATAGATCGCTTTTCCGGGTTGTACCACGTTTGTATTTTCTTCATTTTGGCGAAACCGCTCTAACTTATTTCTTCCCATAACTATAAATTGACTATTTCAGCAACCACAAAGGTACTGCCTCCCACAAAAATCAAATCTTCTTCGCTCGCCTGCTGACGTGTGTAATTCAACGCTTCGTTGACATCCTCCACCACCACGCCCTCCAATCCGATCTTGCCTGCCTGATCGGCCAAGTCCTGTGCCGGCATGGCCCTAGGAATGGCAGCCTGACAAAAGATGTAGCTTGCATCCGTTGGTAATAGAGCGAGCACCGATCCAACGTCTTTGTCCTTCACCACACCTAGAACCATCCAAAGATGTCGGTGCGGAATTTGCTTTAATTGCTGAACAATCGCTTTAAAAGCATCTTCATTATGTCCTGTATCACAAATGGTTAAAGGTTTCATAGACAGACGCTGCCAGCGACCTTTCAACCCCGTATTTACCACTAGGTGAATAAGGCCCTGATGAAGCGCTTTGGATGAAACCGGTAGTCCCAACTGGGGTAATACCTTACTGGCCAACAGAATGGCCGGTAAATTCCACACTTGATAGTCCCCCGCTAGCCCAAATTGAATTTCAAATCGTTCGGAAGGTAACTCCACCGTGTAAGACCTTTGATTTCCCTCTGGGGATAGCACTCCTGGGTAAACCTTTATTTCCTGATCGGCAAAATAAATCGGGGCATGCGCTTCCGACGCTTTCTTCCGAAAGACCGGCTCCGTTTCAACTTGTGTAGTACCTACAATCACAGGTATGCCGGGCTTGATGATCCCTGCTTTTTCTGCTGCAATTTCCGGCAGCGTATTTCCCAGAAACTGCATGTGGTCCATACCTATATTGGTGATAATGCAAAGCATGGGCATCAGCACGTTGGTACTATCCAGCCTACCACCCATACCCACTTCAACCACCGCTACATCAACCTTTTCACGTGCGAAGTAGTCAAAAGCAAGCGCTACCGTCATCTCAAAAAAACTTGGTTTTATCCGATCTATAAAATCCTTGTTTTGGGCGACAAAGTGAACCACGGCATGCTCAGCAATGGGCTGACCGTTTACCCTGATACGTTCTGTAAAGGATTTCAAATGAGGTGAGGTGTATAAGCCTACCTTGTATCCCTGTTCCTGGAGTATCGATGCCAATGCATGAGAGGTACTGCCTTTGCCGTTGGTGCCGGCTACATGGATACTTTTGAATGCATGTTGAGGATTACCCAGATATTCGCACAAGGCAATCGTCGGTCCAAGATCTTTTTTAAAGGCTGCCGCACCAATGCGTTGAAACATGGGCAAAGCATTGAACAGGTAGTCCAAAGTCTCCTGATAATTCATGCACTTGTTTTAGTCGACTTTGATGATAAAGGTGATTCTACCGGTAGAAAAATCAGCGGTTGGGTTTCCACTTTGCCGTTTGAAAGAAAGTTGATTAACTACAGTCCTGTAATAACTCAACACCTCGTTAGAAACGTTGTATTCCAGCGGGATAGCTTGCTGTATTCTGCCATCTTGATCCACGGTGATTCTGAAAACAATTCGGCCATTTCTGGTGGAAACCCGGTCTTGAATGTTTGGCTTCGATGCGAAATCCCATCCAGCCAGGTCCAAGTTGTACCCTGCCCCGTCGCCAGCATTTCCTCTGCCAGATTGTAGGATAGACCGTCCATCTACGGTGCCTTGGGGATTCCCCTCGTCACCAGGGCGGTTTGAGCTTCCTTGGCTGCTACCGGAACTGGGCTGATTGCCGGTGCCAGTGGTACCTCCCGCTCCAAAAATTGCACGTGGGTCTACCGTCGGTTTTTCGGCTGCCTTGGTCTCGGTTTTGGGAGCTTCCGCGGTGGATGGGGCAGTAGCTGGAGGAGTCTGAGTCGGCTTTGCGCTTTCCTTTACCGCTTCGGCAGTAGTTTCTGCACCCTTTAAGGGGCTTTCTACCCTTGATTGGGTTTCCACCTGCCGTTGGGATTGAGCAGGTGCCGGTCTGGCTACCGAGGTTTCGGGAGCAGCCTTCGGAACGGCGGCCTGGGTCACCTGCTGTGCCTGTTCGCCCGGTGCCGGTGCCTCAGTCACCTGTTCCCTCGTTTCGGCAGGCGGTGCAGTAGTTTGCACGTTACCAGACCCGGTATCCGTAAAACCCAAATTCAATTCCAATCCGAATTGAGGAATCGGTGGCACGGGCTGGCGCCAAACGACGATGAAATACAATGCGGTAATCACCAACAAATTAACTATGAACGTGATGATCATAGCCTTTCTGCGGTTATTCGCATCTTCCCGATCTGTTTCCCAAGCGTTCATCAATTATTTAAATGGTTTTGTAGCTATAGAGACATTTGCCTCCAGGGTGGCCGCAATTCCTCCGATTTCAACCAGATATTCTACAGGAACTTCCTTATCTATGTGGAGCACAACGTGCCCCTTTTTCTCTCTCAATAACGCTTCAAGCTCTCGTTTAATTTCTTCCCGGGTAACCCTTTTATCGTTTACTGAAAAACGAAGGTCCTTTGTCACACTAACGGTGACTTCCTGCATCACGATGTCGGAGGTCTCACTGGAAGGCAAATTAACCGGCAAACCGGAAGGAGTGATAAAGGAAGAAGTGAGCATAAAGAAAATCAACAGCAAGAAGATAATGTCCGTCATAGAGGACATACTAAACGCTGATTCGATCTTGTTCTTGGATTGTAATGCCATGGCGCTTATTTCTTTTCCTGAAGCATGTCAATAAACTCAATGCTGGAATATTCCATATTATGGATCAGCTTGGACACCTGTGATACTAAGTAGTTATATCCCAAATACGCCAAAATCCCAACTACCAGCCCGGTGGCAGTGGTGATCATCGCTTCATAGATACCCGTGGAGAGCAACTTTGGCGATACCATCCCCTCTTCCTGTGCCACACCGATAAACGCCCGGATCATACCGGCTACCGTGCCCAAAAACCCGATCATGGGAGCCGCTCCGGAAACAGTGGCCAGTAGCCCCAGATTCTTTTCCAGCTTATAGATTTCAATCTTTCCTACATTTTCAATCGCCACTTCGATATTCTTTAGCGGGCTGCCGATACGTTCCAAGCCCTTGATAATCATCTGGGCCACTGGAGTGCTCTCTCCTTGGCAAATCATTTTTGCCTGCTGTACGTTCCCGCTTTGAACCATCATCTTTACCTGGTCCATCAGACCTTTCGGAGTTTTCGAGGCTTTTTTCAGGGTAATCACCCTCTCCACGAAAATGTAGACTGCCAATACGAACAGCAGGTAGAGAGGAATCATCATGTATCCCCCTTTGATCATTAGATCAATCAGTCCTATGTTAGAGCTGGTATTATCAAGTTGTGTAAGTGTATCGACCACCAGTTGGTTGTCGGTAGAGAGTGTTTGCAAGAATGTCATATTAATATTTCAAAACCCATAAATTTTCTTCAAAATCCGCCTGTATCCGTTCCATGACCGTCAAGGCTTCCGCTACGCCGGGGTGTTCATCCACCGCTAACCGGTAAAAGTCAATATCTCCATAAGGGTGTATCAAATAGGTTTTAAATCCGTCTGTGTTTAATTTTTTGGAATAATCTTTGGCGAGGTCGTCGTCAATAAAACTACCCACCACCACAAAATAACGTGGAGAGTCGCCTTTCGATGTAATTTCTGTCAACTTTAATTCTTCTGTCGGTATTTCGGATTCAGACGGTAATTCAGGTACTTCCGATGGTGCTTCCGAAATCGCCGGTTGCTCGGTACTCTCGTCTGTTTTTCCCTGATCCTGCGCTACCTGACCTCCATCGGACGGCGCAAACCAACCCAAATAAAACCCAATACCCGATGCAGTCACCAGCAATAACAACAGCAAGATCACTACCCATCCCGAACTGGAGGATTTTTCATTTTGTGGCTCTTGAACCGAGGTCTCTACCGAAGCTTCCTCCGGTGAATCACCCATAGGCACAGGAATGGGGGCAACAACTTCGTTTTCCTCCTCATTCTTAGTGATGTCATCCTCTGCCAGCGGTGAAAAACTTCCCTCTGGCAAACCGAAATCATCGTCTTCGGGCGAGGTGTTTTTGTTATTAGAAGGCTCTTTATCAGACATATCAAAAATAGTAAGCTGTTTGAATATACTAAACTAAGGTAAATCGGTCAAATAGCCAATTATGACCCTAAATTATCCCAACAACGTTCCCTTCGAATAACATTAGAATTTCATCGTTACACCACCTATTCCTTGGATTCCCCGAACAGGATAGTTCCAGAACCGTTGATTCGACTGATTTAACAGGTTGTTGCCAATAGCAAATACCGAAAACCGGGGAGTAACGCGGTAGTCTATCTTTGCCTGTAGATCCAAAATCGGCTTCAAGGTGGTATTTAGATCGGATGCTAGGTTTATGGCCGATATACCACCCATTAGGTGGGCATTTAACTGTATTGTCCATTTGGAATCCGGTTGGAGGGTATTGTGTATTTTCACCTCCCATTCCGGGCGATGCCACGGACTGCTGATATCTGTTAGGGTATATTGGTAATAATTGATTTCACCATCTACTTGATAGATTCCTTCGTAATTCCAATTGGCTCCTATGTGATAATTCAGCACCCTACTGATGTCGTCGTAGATCAATTGAAAGCGCGTACTGTCACTGGCATTGTTCCCAAAAAAATGCATGTTGGAGAAATTTCCGTATTTAACACCAGCCTTGTAATGCAATTCTCCCAATACATTTCCGGAGACTCCCAGGTCTACCTCGTAATTTTGGATGGTGTTCCTTAACTGGGCGCTGGGACCCAAAAAAGGGTTTTCTTGGACAAAATCATAGTAAGTTTTCCGCAATACATCCCCCTCGTAAGAGGCATATACTCCAAACATTGGAACCGGATGATAGGACACATTGGCCAAAGGATATACATGAAAATCCTTTGTCTTATTGGGAACGATGTCGTTTTCGTGGATCACATTGGCTCCTACCTTGATCTTTACACCTGCGTTTTGGTACACTGCAAAAGGTTGCAATTTAAAGTAGTTTCGGTTGATATCGGTATATCCTTCGTCGGATGGAGAGGTGAAAAACAACTGGGTATTTATGCCGCCGTGTAAGTTTTCGTTGGCCCGAAAGCCTATCAACGCCTGCACATTGGCTTCGTGTTCGCGTGCCAGGTAATTGTCGTTAAATAGCCGTAGATTTAGCGTAGCATGGTAATTGAATACGTCCAGTTGCTCGATTTTTTTTACACCCACGCTTCCGTAGGCCGTATGCAGGACTTGGCCTAAATCAAATGGGGCAGCACTCCAAATGGCGCCTTCTGTGTATCCGTAAAAATGGTATTTGTCTCGGTCATAGCCAAAATCTCCGAAAATTTCCATATCGTCACGAAAAAGAGACCCATTCACCTTCACTTCGGTATGATCTTCCGCAGAGAAGGAACCATCTACAGGACCTCGGTAAAAACCCTGATGCTTTAGTTTGATACCATAGTTACGCTCCTCGTTAGACAGGTTATTGATATGAATCTCTGCCAATGGCGACCGGTAATTTCCATAGCCCAGCCTGGTAAAACTATGGTATGACTCAACTGAGGGCTTTGGAAAATTCCGTGCAAAGGGTTGGATGTCCAATGCTACCGGTGTCATATCTAAGAAGAAATCTTTCACCGCGTAGGTATAGTTTCCCTGACTACTCACGGAAGGCAAAGAAGGCGGACGCTCGTTTACACGGTTTTGAGTCGGCAATGTCAATACTCTATCCTTACGGATGATAAATTCCGTATCGCGTATCTCGCCCCTCTCGGAACCCCGGCCAGTTTCCTGTGCGCCCACGTACCATGGGGAAGCAAAGGCGATCGCTACGATAAAAAGAGTTTTTATTGGTCGGTTCATAATCAGTTGATCGTTCTTAATAATTGGCGTGCCTCTTCTTTAACCTGATCGTTGGGCGAATTTTCCACGATAGACTCCAAAGTCGCTTTCGCTTGAAAGGTTTCGTTTAACTTCAAGTAGTTTTTCGCGAGCAGAATAAACTGCTTGCCATACCAAAAGTCGTACGGACCGAATGGTTGTGATTCATCAAAAATCAAATCGTTTGAAGCGGCGAACATATTTGCATCGTGGAATGAAAGTGCCATTAAATACAAAGCTTCCGCTCCCTGCACCGTTTTAAAGGTGGAATACAGCTCTTTGAAGGTGTTTCTGGCATCGTTTACCTGCCCCTTCTCCAACTGTGATTTTCCCTTTACCAGCAGGGCTTTTGGGGTGGCATCGATGGTGATATCTCCTAGCCCAATGATCCGGTTGGCGTATACGGTTGCCGAATCGTACTGCTTGGTCCGGTAGAAAGCATCCATCAGGCTGTTCAAGGATTCATATTCATCTAACTTAGTACGGGCATTTCGAACACTAACTCGCAGAAAACGAATTGCTTCGGTGTAGTTTCCCTTCTCAAACTCCAGGGTCCCTATCCGTTGTATCGCCCTATTTTTGAGCGACACTTCTTGTGTCTTTTCAACGAGGTAAAAATATTCCAATGCCTTGTTTTTGTCTCCTAGCCTAAAATAGGAATCACCGATAAAAAACTGCGCTTCAGGTACCTGTGTCACATTTGGATAACTCCGGATAAAGTTCTCAAACGAACGGATAGCTTCGCTGTAGGACTGATTGAAAAACAGATTTTTGGCAGTTTCAAATTCCAAGGTTTGTAAGGAGCTACTGCCAGGGTTGGTTCGCTTGTAATTTGCCAGGTAAGTGGAAAACTCACCGGCCCTTCCCTGAAGCGTAAGGCTTTCCTGCAATCCCACCAAAGCGGATTCGACATTTGCTGCATTTGGGTGGTTATCCAAGATGGCTTTATAATCTCTGATCGCCCCTTCGTAGTCTCGGATGGAGTAATTGGCCACCGCCCGACCTTCGAGGGCATAGGGAATAAAAGGGCTGTTTGCCCGATTGCTAATTAATTCAGAAAAACCGGCCCGAGCATCTTCGTACCGGGTCATCTCCATGTTTATCTGAGCGCGCTGAAACAAAGCATCTTCGAAATAACGGCTCGTAGGAAAACCGCTGATTACCCGATTTAATTGTTCGATGGCTTCATTATTTCGGTTTTCAAAGTTGTGAATCACACCTACACGGAAGTAAGCATAATCGGTGTAGGGATTATTTTCGCGAATTGCACGATTGAAGGTATCCAAGGCATCCCGAAACTTCTTCTGCACATAGTATACATCGCCCAATCGGATCAGGGCGTCATCGTAGTTTTCTCGGTCTCGGCTGTTTCTCAGTTTGTCTGTGTAGGCTTTGAATTGACCTTCTGCTTGGGAATAGCGCTGGGTATTGAAATAGGCATAACCCAATCCGTAATGGGTTTTGATGAGACTGGGATCTCGGGCGTTGGGCCGCATGGAAATCACTGCTTCGTAGGCTTTGATTGCTTCGTCAAGCTTGTTATTGGCGGCATGTGTCTCTCCTTTCCAAAACTGGGTTTGAACAGCCAGGTTTTTATCGATTGGATAGGTTTGGGATTTGTTCAGCATCTGTAGTGCGCTGCCATACTTTCCATCCCTGTAATACACCATAGCTTGGTAAAAGGCCACTTTTTGGTAAGCCGCTTTGATTCTTTCAGACTTATTGGGCATCTTATCCATGTGCTCGATTGCCCGGAGGTAATTGTTGGTATTAATCAGCGCATCGCTAAGCAAGTTTTCCGCCTCCCGAGCATGTGGTCCGTTTCGGTATTGCTCCAAATAGGTATCCAGTGCATTTACGGCATCCTGAAAGCTTCCACGCTCCAGGTTTACTTTGGCGTAATTAAAAAGCGCCTCTTCTTTGATCTGAGGATCAAAATCCGCTTTGAAGGCCGCACTAAAGCTATTGGACGCAAATTGGGGATTATTTAGCTTGATATAAGCGTGGCCCAGGTAATAGCTGGAGACCTGCCCTAGCCTGTCATTGCCCAATGCCACTTCTTTGAAATAATTGCTTGCCTCCGCATACCTCCCGACATGGTAATGGGAAACGCCGGCTTTGTATTGCTGCTCCCGGGTTAATCGTCCCTTGTTTGCCGCGGTGAAAGCCGCGTAGTTTTGGGCTGCTTGCTCGTGGTTTCTCCTTTCAAAATAGGCCTCTGCCAGTAATAACTGAATGCCCTCCTTCTTTTCCAATCCCTGCCGGTCCAAGATACCCGGCGCGTAGGCTATCAACTCATCATACTGTTGTCTCTTGTAATAAATAGATGCCAGCATGTACGGTACCTTTCCGGAATACGCACGGGCTTTCTCAGCTTCTTTAAAATCCCGAATTGCCTGCTCATCCTGCTTTTGTTCCATGTATGCATATCCAGCATAATAGTAGGCGTCCGCTAAATAATCACTCCGGTATCGCTTGGCTTCCTCTAGATATTGAATGGATTCCCGGTAGTTTTTCAACATAAAAAAAGCATACCCTGTCTTAAACAGCACCTCTGCTTTTTTTTCTCCGTAGAGAAAATCAGCGTCGATCCGGCGATAGGCTTCGATAGCCTTTGGGTAATTCCTCGCCAGAAAAAAGTGATTTCCTAACTCTATCGCCGCTTCATTTCCCAGTGGCTCGTTGGGATGGTTTACGATAAAGGTCTCCAACATGGAGGGACCATCGGGGTTCTCGGATTTGAGAGCGGAAGAGGCCAAATAATAGCTAGAAGCTACTTGTTTGGATTCCGACAGGTCCATCGCCAAGAGCCTGGTGAAGGCAATCTTTGATGCAGCGAATTGATCCTTTTGATACAATTCCAAGGCATCGTGGAATAGTTTTTCCGTGCTCCTTTGGTATAGGGTGGACTGTGCCGTTCCCTTCCAATGGAAGATCACGACAAAAAAAACGATCAATCTAATCTTCATAAATGCTGTTGCGCCTAGTGCAGAATTTTGAATACCAATTCTTTTAAAATTTGGGAATGATCTAGGTTGTTGCTATCAACACCCTTTGAACGTAAATCCGCTTCTTTCAAATATGCGATGATATCAATAATCTTGCCTAATGAATAATTTTTTGCTGCAGTAAGGTATTCTTTTATAAAATAGGGGTTTACTTTCAAGATGCCGGCCAATTCCTTTTCGCCGAGACTCTTGTTGCCATAAACAAGTAATATGCGGTTAAAATGGGTATACAGTACCGTAATAATCGGAATCAGAGGGTTTGATTTAGGGTTTTGGCTGAAGTAATAAATAATGGAATTTGCCTTGACCACATTTCTAAAACTGAGCGCATTGGTTAATTCAAATATGTTGTATTCTTTACTGATCCCTATGTATTTTTGAATATGGTCATTGGTGATCTTCACCGGTTCCGAAAAATTTATCAACATTTTGTCGATCTCATTTGTCAATACCTCCAGATTACTACCGATAGATTCCGCCAAGACCTGCAATGCTTTGGGGTCGATGCTGAAATTTTTCTCTTTGATGTAAGCCTCGATATAGGGAGAAATCTTGTATTCGGCAATCTTACTTGACTTTACGAGCACCGCATGTTTGTCCAGTTCCTTTCCAAGAGCTTTTCGCCCATCCACTGTCTTATGCTTGTGTGCAAAAACCAATATCGTGCTGGGGAGCGGGTTCTTTAGGTAACTGATGAGAAGATTGTCCCCTTCTTCTCTTCCCAAACCATCGATGTGCTGCGCTTCTTTTACGATCACTGCCTGCCTCTCGGCCATCATGGGGAAGCGCTTAGCATGGTTGATTACCGTGCTCATCGTCACGTCTTTCCCATACATAACCACCTGATTAAACCCACGGTCCTGTGGCGGTATTGCGTGATTCTCAATATAATGGGTGATCTTGTCTATGAAGTAGGGCTCCTCTCCTTGAATAAAATACACAGGAGAAAATTTGCCATTTTTTAGATCCTTTAAAACAGTTTCCGGAGTACTAGCCATGAATGAGGTTATCTACCGTCAAAGATAGCTAAAATTGGCGATTGGTTGATATTTTGCAAGTCCTTATCCGCACATGAACAAATCTTGATCGAAATTTGTATCTATAACGTACATATCCATTAACACAGTAGCAACGTGAGCATGATAGAACAGGGAATAGCCCATTATAAGGAAGGAAAATTTGAAGAAGCTCTGCGGGTTTTTGAACTGCATTTGGTGTCCAATCCCGACGATGCTGCCGGACTGATCTACCGTGCTCGGGTGTATTCCCGAATGGGTAGGTTTCAGGATTCGCTTGCTGATTTTGACAGGTTGCTGACCAGTGACCCGTTTGACTGCGACCTTATCAGTGACAGGGCAGTCGTACTTCACCTGATGAGCCGCAACGAAGAAGCTATTTCAGAGCTAGACAGGGCACAGAATCTTGAACCCAAAAATCCCTACCGCTACGCTAGTAGAGCTTTTCTCAAAGACAGAATCGGTGATCTTCACGGTGCTTTGGCGGACTATGAAATAGCCCTGGAGCTTGACCCAGAGGACGCTATATCATTGAATAACAAAGGTATGGTCGAGGAAAGGCTGGGTTACAAATCCCGATCAAAAAAGAGCTTTGAAAAAGCGGATGAATTGATCGGATACAAACCAAAGCAACCCCAATCCCAACAGCGCGAAGACAAAACCGGTAGCCGAGAAATCCCCATTACTGCGCCGGAGAAAACCGACGATGTACGCATATCTAGATCCTTGACCGGGGGATACATTTGGGATACGATCAAGGCGCTTCTATCTCAATCAGCGGCCCGCCGGGAATTTTGGCATTTTCTCAAAAACGGACTTAAACGGTCTTGATGACATATAAAGGCTTGTTGATGAAATAAGACATTTTGCGGGAAAGGTTCTTGGTAAACAACGATTCAAACCAAGATTTCTTCTTACTCAATGTAAAGAGTACATCGCCTTTAGCGGAGATCAAATAGCTCTCTAAGCCCAACCCCGGATCATCCCTGTAGGCTTTCAAAATAAAGTTGGTCTTTTCATATTTGATAAAAGGGCTAATTTCATTGATCATGGTCTGGTGTAAAGCCTTATCTATCGTTCGGATTTTGGTCCCCACGTGTACGATATCCACTTCACTATCAAAAAAACGGGCCATTTCAACCACTTTTTGAATGGCCAATTTGTCCTCTTCCATGTAATCGGTGGCAAATACCAGTTTACGCGGATGCTTGAAATATACCTTTCTGGGAATAATGAACACGTCCTGTCCCGCCTGTTCTACCACTTTACTGGTTTTGGTGCCTATATAATTTTGTTTGAAGTCATTTACGCCTTCAGTTCCCATCACGATTAGATCCACAGCATGGGTATCTGCGAATTCTAATATCGTTTGGACCGTTTTTCCTTCTACGATTACCGTTTGACAGTCTTTGAGTCCATTTTTGAGACTTTCTGCTTTCACAGTTTCAGACAGGCTGTTAAGTTTAGTGGTGGCAAATCGATGCATATCGGCCGACTCTCCCGGGCTGGTCAATTTTTTATAATCCTCACGGTTAGGGACATGAAAAAGGACCAATACCGCCTGGTAGTGCTCACCCAACCGGGAAGCATATTCGATGGCGTTTAGGGAGCATTCAGAAAAATCGGTAGGGCAAAGAATGGTAAAAGGTCTCATAGGTTTAAGCAAGGTTTGTTTAATATCCTTGTGATAGGTCAATTTCGTTGGAAAGGGGTTCATTCGCCAGTTGCCTGCGGTGGTTTTCCAAAATTTGGGGCACTGCCGCTTCGTACATGGTAATACAGGCAATATGTGGTGTAATCATGATCTGAGGGTGGTCCCAAAAGGGATGTTCTTTCGGCAATGGCTCCTGGACAAAAACATCCAATAGCGCACCGGAAATCCAACCTTTTGATAGGGCAAGGACAAGGTCTTCTTCGATCAAGTGTTTGCCCCTAGCTACATTTATCAGGTAAGTGCCTGGTTTAAACCGGGCGAAAAGCTCTTTGTTGAGAAACCCTTCAGTTTTTTCAGTAAGTGGCAATAGACATACAACGACGTTTACTTTTTCTAAAAACTTATCCAAGGCATCTCCGTGGTAGTAGGGATGCCTAAATCCTTCTTTTGGGCTATTGCCGTAACCGTAGGCTGGTATACCGATTGCTGCCAGCTTGTCGAGCACATCTCCTCCCAACTGACCGGTTCCCAACACTCCTACCGCTATATCAATCTCCGGACTGCTCATATCCCATGTTTTATCGAGCTTATCCCGTTGGTATCGGGTGAACTGTCTATGGTAATTCAGAATGCCCATGATCACGTAGTTGGTCATGCTATACGTGAGTCGAGGGTCTACAATTCGTGTTACAGGCACACCGGAAGGCAGCTTTGGATCTGCCACTATGTGATCTACCCCTGACCCCATCGAGCAAATCAGCTTTAGGTTAGGATAATCCCTCAAAATTCCATGTGGATGCTGCCAAACCACCACTGTTTCTACCTCCTCTGGATTTTCAATTTCCGGATACACTTCCAACGGAATGGTGGGCGCTAATTTATGGAAGGTGTCTTTCCAAACCGGTATGTCTTTTTTGTATGGCGCAATTATCGCTATGCTCATTTAAAGAATCAATGTTTAATCGTTGTCAAAATTCGAACAAATCCAAAAGCTGGTTATCCCAAAAATCTCCCCCCCAAAGTTATACCGAACTTCTCAATTGATTTTAATGGTTCCTGCTTTCTTTTTATATAAATTTGTCGCTTTACAGGTGTAATACAGCAAGGCGTTCGTACATGAAAACGAGGACCAAGGGATTAAGTCGAAACCAATATAATTAATATACCATATGAATACAAAATATTTTATTTTACTGGCAGCAGCTTTTATCATGACTGCATTTGGTGCAAATGCCCAAATACAAATGCCTCAGGCTAGTCCACCGGCAAAAGTTAGTCAATTGGTGGGTCTTACCCAAATATCTTTGGAATATAGCAGGCCAAGTGTTCGCGGACGAAAGATCTTTGGCGAGTTGGTGCCCTACGGTGAAGTTTGGCGTACCGGGGCAAATGCAGCGACTACCTTTGAGTTTTCGACGGATGTGACGATAGAAGGTAAGCCTCTCCCCGCAGGCAAATACGCACTATATAGCATCCCGGGTAAATCAACTTGGACGCTGATTTTTTATAAAAACACTTCGTTGTGGGGTGCGATTGGCTATGACTCAAAAGACGATGTCTTCAGAGTGCAAGTTCCGGCTTTGAAGTCTAAGAAAAGTGTAGAAACCTTTCAAGTGGAATTTGGGGACATTACGGACTCAGGTAGCACTGTCAGCCTACGATGGGAAAAATCCGGTGCTGCGTTCCGCATCGAAACCGAAGTGGATCCCATTGTAATGAAACAGATCGAAGAGCAGGTGATTAATAACACACCAAGTAATCCCGGGGTGTATTTTCAGGCCGCAACCTATTACTTTAATACCAACAAAGACCTCCAAAAAGCGCTGGAATGGGTTACCAAGTCAGTTGAAGCCGATCCCAAATACTGGACTATTCATCTAAAAGCCAAGATAGAGCAGAAACTGGGACTGAATGAGGCTGCATTGAAATCCGCCCAAACCAGCATGGATATGGCCAGAAAAGAAAATAATCCCGATTATGTAGGACTTAACGAGCGGTTGATCAAATCCATCAAATAATCACAAAGAGGCTGATTCAGGATTTGAAACAGCCTCTTTTTACATCCCTTTGGCTTCCCTGTCTCGTTCAGGGAAGCCTTGTTTTTTTACTATGCTTTCGAGGCATAAATAGCTGAAGAAACGCAGCAATCACCAACATCAGGATACTTCCGATGGCGTTGTACCACAGGTAACCGATGTTTATGGGAATACCCAGCAATACACCGCCGTTGTTAAAATGAATAAGCAAGATGATTCCCTCCGTGATAAGGGCTGCCAAAAATACCGCGTGACCCCTCACCCATTTCATAAAAAAGGCGACTAGGAATATGCCAAGAATGGTACCGTAAAACAGCGAACCTAGTAGATTGACCGCTTGGATCAGGTTTTCAAAAAGCGTGGCATAGGTGGCAAAAGTAATCGCAAATACTCCCCAAAGCACTGTAAACCACTTGGACGATTTCACATAGTGTCCCGATGCCCTGTGCTTATTCATGGACCGCTTGTAAATATCTACTGTGGTGGTGGATGCCAATGCATTCAATTCAGAGGCTGTAGACGACATGGCCGCGCTGAAAATGACCGCGAACAGCAACCCTATGATTCCTTTGGGGAGGTAGTCCATCACAAAACGCATAAAGACATAATCGGTATCGTTTGTCTCGCCCAAGGGATCATTTTTTAGAATCAATTCCTTTACCTGTCCCCTAATGGCCTCCTGTTCTTTCGAGTTTTCCGCGATTCGGCTCCTTAGCAAGTCCGTCTGACCGGGATCTTCCTCCTTCACGGCATCCAGCATCTCAAATATTTGAGTATTCTTTTGCTCAAAAGTAGCTTGGTATTTTTTTTCCAGTTCCTGGTAGTCTGCCCAGTACTCGCTCTGTTGCAATTTATCTACCTGCACTTGGTTGAAGAAAACAGGGGGCTGATAGAACTGGTAGAACACAAAAACCATCACGCCAATAAACAGGATTACGAACTGCATGGGTACTTTGAGAAAACCATTCATCATCAATCCCATACGGCTTTCCTTTAGGGTGCTGCCCGTTAGATACCGTTGTACCTGAGACTGGTCTGTCCCGAAATACGAAAGAAATAAAAACAGCGCACCGGTCATGCCAGACCAAAAATTGTAGCGGTCGGACAAATTGAATTCAAAATTTACGATATTCAGTTTGTCCATTTTTCCCGCAACATGCAGCGCATCTGTAAATTTGACTGGCAGCATATAGATCACCAAAATCCCCGCCAAAATCATCCCTCCCATCATTACAGTCATTTGCTGTTTTTGGGTAATGGAAACAGCCTTGGTACCCCCTGAGGCGGTATATACTATTACCAATACTCCGATGAATATATTTGTGAAGGTAAGGTTCCAGTTCAATAACGTCGATAAGATAATGGCCGGGGCATAAATGGTAATGCCGGCTGCAAGCCCCCGTTGAATCAAAAATAAGGAAGCGGCTAAAGTCCGAGTTTTGAGATCAAATCTAGATTCCAAAAATTCGTAGGCTGTATAAACCTTTAGCCGATAGTACACGGGGATAAAGAAGATAGACAGAATGATCATCGCCGCAGGAAGCCCCAAATAAAATTGGATAAACCTCATCCCGTCTGAATACGCTTGACCCGGTGTACTTAAAAAGGTGATCGCAGACGCCTGCGTTGCCATGATAGAAAGACCAATGGTCCACCAATTCATTTCATTTCCCCCTTTTAGGTACCGTTCCATGGTTGAGGGGCCATAGGTCTTATACACACCGTAACCGACTATCAATGTCAGCGTGCCGAATAAAATGCTCCAGTCTAACGCGCTCATGAAAAGCTGATGGTTAGGAGGTAAAACAGCCAAACCAGGACTGCCAAAACCAACATTTGACCGGCGTATATGCTGGTCCAAAGTTTTCGCTCGCTTTTATTTTTCACCGCCTTGTTCGATTAGGTTGACAAATAGTTTGATGGCCCCGGGCACGCCCGCAGGTAATAGGCGGAACCAAGAAATCCCGGAATAGGCGAAGGTTCCTTCTCCAAAATCAGCCAATAACAAAGAACCCTTGGAGGGGGATTCTCCGGGATCCTGTAGCTCTAGGGGAGTCACATAACGGCTGTCCCAGTCACCTGCAAAATACAGACCTCGCTCCTGTACCCAGCCCTCAAAATCCTTCATCTCAATCGCGTTGGGAAGATGCATTACCCGATGCGCTTGAAAATCCGGCTTGACTGGAGAATCCTCGACCGCTACCCGGTCCCTGGAAAGGGTGATGGAATAAGGCCCCAAGCTCCGCGTCAGTAACGGCGATGAAGTGTTGTATTGGACAATCAAATTGCCTCCCTGATCCACATAATCCATAAGATTGCTGACATTGTCTGCCAGAGCCTGATTCACGTTGAAGGCTCGGATACCGACAATTATAGTGGAGTAAGCGCGCAATCTGTCCAGAGAAAGTCCACCATTTTCCAGCAAATCCACTTGATATCCCAGGTTGGTCAATACCCCAGGTACGTCGTCTCCAGCGCCCGGTATATAACCAATTCGCTGAGGGGTCATGTTTAAAGTCAATCGGATCAGATTAAACTGAGCGGGCGGAAAATACGTGAGGTTTGGAATATGCTTGTAGCTTATTCGCTTCTTTCCCTGCCGAAAGACCTGCCCGTCAGAGGTGCTATAATACACTCCAATCGTGCTTTTTTCTGGGCCCTCGTGGCTCATCAGCCTAACTTGATAGGTTATTCTTCGTTTCTCTTCGTCTACTTTTTCTCCCACCACCTCAAATTCAGATTCGCTCAATCCCTCAAAACCCAGTTTACCGGATAATATCTCCTTTTGAAAGGATACTTCTACGCTTAGTTCGTCGGATTCTCCGTTGAGAAGGAAAAGGTTATCTTTCGAAATATCCAGAGAAGCCTGCGGAACTAGGGTAAAGGGTTGCTTGATTTCCCCGTCCACTTGGTCGTTGTACTTGTAAATAAGCGGAACGTGTACGTTGATCTTCCGGCCCTCCAGACTCATTTCCAGCACACCAGAAATAGCCGGGTCATTGAAGGGCTTACCGATCTCGGTGCGCTCCGGAATGGTAAACAGGTTGTTCTTTGGTAAGTCATTCAACCAATAGGGCTGCGAAATGGGAAAATCCGCTGGAATTTTTAGGGGAAGGGTTGTTTCCAAGGGGAGGTTGGCTGAAAGAGGCTTGGATAATGATATTTTTTGGTCCAATGCCTCAAAGGACTCCACCTGTAGCTTCAGGTCCGAAGGATTATTTACCACCAACCTGGCTCCCACATCGTCCGTAGGGAATGAGAGTTCCTTATTGGCCAAAAACTCTGCCTTAAACCCCAGACAACCCAAAATCAACTGATCTACGGCTTCCTGTTTTTCTACTATCCATATTTCACCGGATGGCAATGCAGACAATTTGTCTTTTATAGCCAAAAGGGCTTTCACATTATTCGAAGGGTACCTGAAATCAAAATTTCCCACTAGTGCATCCAATGCCTGCTCTATGGCTGCACCTCCCGATACGGTCTCCCATCGGTTCTTAACTCCTTCAAAAGGGCTGGTTTGAAAGGATTCTCCTATTACCAGCTCCATGAAATCGTCACTGACACCCACTTGGGCTGTGGATCCAAAACCTTGGGATTTATGCATGGTCCTACTGTCTGCCGCGACTTGAGAATAACTTGTTCCCAACAGTGGGTTTACCTCTCCTACCTCAAAGCGGTGGAATAATTTTCCCTGCTGGGGCTCATACTGGCCGCCCCAACTGTAGGCATTCCAAAAGACTCTTTTTGGTTGCCAAGGCTGAACCCATTTCAACTGGTCTGGAAATACACTGGGGTCTCCTGCCTTTTCAAACGCTTCCAGAGACAAAATAGCGGAGGTAGTATGGTGCCCGTGGGTAGTGCCTGGCGTGTCATTAAACCGGTTGATTACGATGTCAGGCTGAAATTTCCGGATGATCCAAACTACATCGGAAAGCAGGGTTTCCCGGTCCCAATTGTTTAAGGTTTCGTCCGGATGCTTGCTGAAGCCAAAATCTATGGCCCGGCTAAAAAACTGCCGGCCCCCGTCCGTTTCTCTGGCCCGAATAAGCTCTTGAGTCCGGATCATTCCCAGTTCTATACCCAGTTCCTTGCCAATAAGGTTTTGACCACCGTCACCTCTGGTAAGCGATAGATACGCAATTTCCGCGTGCTCCCGGTTGGCCATATAAGCGATCAAGCGGGTATTTTCGTCATCTGGATGTGCCGCTACATAGAGTACCCGTTTGGTTTCTTTCAACTTCAGCAGATCATGGTATAGCTCTGAGGAAGTCTGAGCAATGACCGTATTGGAAACAAAGACATAAAAAACAGAAAAATAGATGCTTTGGATAAGGTAATTTTTCAGTTTCATTGGCGTTGGTTTAGCTGGTCAAACTACGGGATGTGAGGGTAAATTTATAATTAATTTATATCAACGGAAATAATACCCGATAATAACGCACCGAAGCATGCAGAGGTTATTGGGTTTTTTCACGGAAATGCCCTATCTTATTTTTCAGATTATCGTAGTATAGTTTAAGGCAAACCCAATAACCATGGCAGCAAATCACTATCACAAGGACATCCCCGGTAACCCCTCAACCGCAACTTCGAGTAAATTCACATTAAGTGACCGCAGCAACGGCAGGCCGCTTAAAATTCTTACTGAAGATGACTGGGACTTTTGGGTTGCCAACGGATACCTAGTACTTAGAAATGCAGTTCCCTTGGAATTTATCCAACGTACGGCCAAGCTTCTGTGGGAATTTGAAGAAAAAGATCCGGAAAATCCCGATACCTGGTACGCCCCCAGTAGGGCCGAGATGAAAATGAAGGAGCTGAAAAATAGCGGCATGGTTGAAATCTACAACCACCAGTTTTTGTGGGATATCCGTCAGTATCCAAAAGTCTACGATACTTTTTGCGATATCTGGGGCACAGATGAACTCTGGGTTACCATCGATCGCGCAAATTTAAACCTGCCAGCGCGGCCGGGATTTGACTTTCCGGGGTTTATTCACTGGGACTATGACCCAGAAACCAAACCCCAAAATGTGCAGGGTCTGGTGGCCTTAAACGATCAAACGGACGAAAATGTGGGTGGCTTTCAATGCATCCCGGAACTCTATCGAACCTACGATTCCTGGAAAGAAACCCAGCCTGCGGACAGAGACCGCTTTATGCCGGATGTTGCCGGGTTTGAGATCACCAAAGTCTTGTTAAAAGCGGGAGACCTATTGATTTTCAACAGCACGCTACCTCATGGCATACGACCTAACCTCAGCGAAGATAAGGTACGTATGGCCCAATATGTCTCTATGATGCCTGCCGAAAACCACAACAATGCACTGAGGGAATGGCGCATCCGATCCTGGCAGGAACGGCTGACTCCAGAAGGGTATGCTTTTCCCGGAGATCCCAGAAACTGGGAGAAAAACCGTTACCCACAGGCAGAATTAACAGAACTGGGACGAAAACTACTGGGGGTCGACCCGTGGTAACCCTGTTACATGGTCCACCAGTAGGTAAACTTAAGCGCTACAGACCTGTTTTTTACGTAAAAAGGGGCAGGAAGGTAATTATCGGTAAACACCAAAAAGATGTCAGATGCCGGCTTAAACCTCCATTGGAACCGCGTGTTGAGATTGACGTTGTTGATTTGCTCGTTGTACTGGACAAAAGCCGTGAGAAATACCGTGTTGGTAAACGTAATATCAGCCCTCGGTCCCACTAGCCAAAAGGAGGTTCTTGCCCAAGGTTCCGGCAGTAGTATATTATTGTAATTCGCTGAAAGTGATAGGCCAACATAGGGTTGAAATCGGTACCCTATTTCGCCCATAAAGTTGTAGCGTTGGCCTTCGGCATAGTAACCTCCATACTGGCTGGATGCTGCATAGGTAAATAAGCTTTGCGGTTTGGAGATAAACTCCGCACCGAAATTATACCAGCTGTGGTCGGTAAAGGCATCGAGGGTATTTCCGCTAAAATTGGTTGGATCAAACGGTGCTTGTAACAAAATCCGATTGTATTCCCCAAAAACGGTAAAATCCGCCTGCGTTCGAAAACGCGTGGTATACCCGAACCGGGTGATGTTATCCGTCTGGTTCAAGTCCATGTCATAGTATAGGGACGTATTGGCTACCGGTCCGTGCCGCAGGATTTTTTTACTTTTTGGGAAAAACAAATACGCCAAATTGGGATTGATTCGGTAATACCCGACACGGGGTACAAAGCCTACTTCTGCGGTATAATCCGTTGATACGTATTCGTGGCGCCACTCCGCAGTAAGGGAACCGGAGGAATACCTTAGATTGGCGGCATGTACCATTCCGTCACCCTGGTTTCCCGGACTAAACGACTTTAACACCATCGCTTTACCAGTCCACAGGTTGTTGGAGGTAGCCAGGTTATATTCTAGTCCTAGATTTCGATTAAAGTCCGTGTAATCTGCTTGCACAGGCTCGGTGGTAGATGCCACGTCAAATGCCGTTTTATTGATCAGGATTACGCCTATGTTGGATCGCTGAGCCACTCTGCGCTGTAGGGATACTACGCTGAAATTTTGCGCAGGCAGGCCGGTTTCCTCCACGGCACCGGTTTGCATGTTCATGGCACCGATACGCCAATCCTTGTTGATCTTCCCACTCAATCTGGCACCAAACTGTATGGGGGCATCCAAGCCTATCCGTCGTGAAAAAAACGGGCGGATGTTTTCATAACCAAAATTGGCAAATAAATCTCCGTTCTCAAGAAAAAACTGCCTTCGTTCAGGAAAGAATAGTTCAAACCGGTCCAAGTTGGTCAGCTGACGGTCTACTTCAACCTGTGAGAAGTCGGGATTGACCGTCAAGTCGAGATTAAGAGACGAACTCACAGCGATTTTCGCATCCACACCTACCCTGTTTTGATACCTGGGATCCGCATTGTTTTCAAAATCATTGATCGACCCGCCCATGGCATACGGGATCACCGATATATTAGCCCCGGCTTCCGGAGGAGCTTGATCCCACATTAGGGAACCTGTATAAGCCAAAGATGCGGACGGAAACTGCCTAGGGACCGGTGCCCAACTTGATTTTTCCGTAGTCTTTAAGTCTAGTCTGGAGAAATTAATCCCCCATTCGGTAATGCCTTTTTTGTACCGGATGGACTTAAAAGGTATCGAGGCCTCCCAGATCCACTTGTCGTCGTAATTTTGGACTTTGGAAACCCATTTATTGTCCCAGCTTAAGTCCACCTTTCCTCCTTCATACATAATTCCATCCCACTGGGCCCCAGCAGCATTTGCCCCAAAACTGAAACCGTTGGTTTGGTCATCAAAGGGATCCATAAAAAGGAGAAAATTGTCATTCTTCCCAAAAGAAAAGTCCCTGCGCAGAGACTCTACATAGTAAGGTCCCGGAACCGCGTGAAAGTTAATCACCAAGATGTACAGGTTTTGGTCATCGTAGGTCATACGCACGTCTGTCCTAACCTGTGAAAAGCTGGTATCCATCGGCAAGATCATAAAAAAATCGGTAGCTACTTCAGCGTCGGCCCAACCCTGCTCGTCCATCACACCATCCACGATAATGGGTGACGAGGATTTTTTTATAGGCAGTTGGTACTTGGCGTTGATCTTTTGCCCCATGACCTGTTGGGCAAAAAGGGTCAGCATTCCGATAAGTATTAATGCGCAAAAACGCCAGATAATGTTCATACGAATATCCCCTTGGATAAAAAGGAGCGCAAGTTTAATGATTTTACACGTAGCATGCAGGCCTAAGTAGGAAAAAAGCTGTTAACCACAGCGTCCTGCACTACCAATGCCTGTAAAGAAGGCGCAAAATGACAAATTATGGCCATGATGCTGCTGCGTATTTTATTTTCTGTAAAAATCAGTTTTGAACGGAAATTAACTTCGTGTTACGGTTTGGCTGATCTCTCCGGTGGACTTGTGCTTGAGAATCAACTTTTGATCACCGTTTGGAAGAATTTCCCGTTTGATCAGGTAATGGTTTTCGTCGTGTTCTGCGTACGATGTACCTAACCTATTGCCATCCTCTCCGCGCCATATATCTAATTTTACCGGTTCCCATTTTCTTGATTGGGCCGACAAAAAAGCTGCGTCCAATATCGCATTGACCACATACCCGTCGTAAAAGGTTTCGAGCGGTTCACGTCCCTTTTCCAATGCGTCAAACATATCGGTAAACATGTGAGGGTACCCTAGCTCATGGGCTTCATCTCCCACAGGAAATAACCAGCCCGAATTCGACTCTGCCTTTTCTGCCACATAACCACTCCCCTTGCCCGTAGTGAACATCTCAAACCCCGTTCTTAAGAAGCTATTCAACCATACTGTTCCCTCAGTACCCATCACCTCATCCCGGAGATCCATGCCACCCCGAAAGGTCCAGCTAACTTCAAATTGGCCGATTGCACCATTCGCATATTTTACCAGGCCGATTGCATGATCCTCTGCCTCAATGGGATGAACCTGGGTATCGGCCCAGCACATGACCTCCAACGGTCTGATATCTTTGCCGATGAAATTCCTTCCTATTTCCACGCAATGGCAACCCAGATCGATGATGGCCCCACCTCCTGACTTCTCCTTGTCCCAAAACCAATCGCTGTGCGGACCGGGATGGGCCTCCCGAGACTTGGTCCACAAAATCCTTCCCAGACTTCCCTCCTGAACACTTTTCAGTGCTTTCAAAAATTTGGGGGTATAGCACAGGTCTTCCAAATACCCGCCAAATATTCCCGCTTTCTCCACCGCCAACAGCATTTCCTTGGCCTCTACTGCGTTTCTGCCCAAGGGCTTGGTACAGAGTACCGGCTTCCTTGCCTCCGCACAGGCCAACACAGCCTCTAGATGCTGGTGGTTTGGAAGCGCAATTAGCACAACATCCGTATCGGGGTGCTCAATGGCTGTCCGCATGTCAGCAGTAAAATGGGCCAATCCATAGTCTGTGGCGAAGCGCTCCGCGTTGGCGTCAGTACGGGAATAAACGTGGTGAATATGATCTACCCTTCGCTGCGCGTGCAGAGAATCGGCATAAAATCGGGCAATAAAACCCGAACCTAGCATGGCTATTTTCATCTGTTTATTTTTTGTTTTTCAAAGGTCAGATGGAATCTCGCATGGGAAATAATCATCCCACTGTGTGACGGCTACGTCATGCTCGATTTCATGTGTCTATAATTGATTTTTAATGGTCAGATGGAGATCAGCGGATGGTAAAAGGCTGGTTCCGGGATTATTTTACCTTAACATCCGATTCCCAGCCAGTTTCTTTCAGTGCTGGGTCGCGGTCTTTGGTTAGGAAATCCGCCTTAGAAAGCGATTCAAAGTCCCACTCTGTAACGGCTTCGTCAGGGACTGTCTCCAAGGGAATCCTCCATGCGGGAGATTTCTCACTGTAAGCGATATTATCCAGGGTATTGTAGCAGGCAATCAGAGACCACCTCGGGCGGTCAGAGAGGTTGGCCTCCGACCGGTGCAGCATATTGCTATGGAAAAACAAAGCATCTCCTGGTTGTAATTCACAATAAACCAACTCCATGGTCTTCAGGGCATTGTCAACCATTACCATATCAGCCCCCACCTGTTCACCGGTAAAACCGTGGTTAAGGCGACCCATGCGGTGTGATCCCTTAATCACCTGTAGACACCCGTTTTCTTGATTGGCCTCGGTGAGTGCGATCATGACACTCATCATCCTATCCGGGTAAATAAATTGATTCTTATACCAGTAACCATAATCTTGATGCCATTCCCAAGCCCCGCCTACCTTGGGTTCCTTTTGCATAAGCTTGGAATGGAAATGGCACACGGGAGAGTCTCCTCCCATCAATTGGTGAACCCGATGTACCATCTTTTCGGTACGCACGAGGTAACCAAATGGATCTCTTCCGGGGGTAAACCACAGGGAGAGACGTGTCTTTTTGCCGGTTTGATCATTCAAATCCATGGCGTTGGTGCGCATGGCGTCATCCTCTAGGGCTACGCCGTAGAGACGGTCCACTTCTGCCTTGGAACAAAAATCTCTCACAATCAAGTACCCGTCCTGCTGAAACTGCAGCATCTGTTCGGGACTAAATGGGGTTTTGGGTTTATGCATTTGACTATTGGACTTAGATTTATCTAAAGTTAACGAATAATAAAAGAATCTCAAATCCCTGCGCTGTCTCTTTATATATTTGGTCTCCAATCGCTATAAATACTACCCTGTGATCCACCATCTGATACCTGAAGAAGATGTCATCCGACTGTACCACCTGATTCAAAGCAAAGAGTTTGTTGGCGAATACGACCTAGAAAAACACCAAATTCGGTACGCTACCAACGGGAGTGCTTTTTTTTTACGCCTTCCCTTGCAGATAGCTTACCCAATAAATCCTCCCATGCATTCCGGGCAGGTTTTGAATTACGTGATGGTCTTGCTCGAATCTGGGCTGGCGGCAACGGGTTTTTTTGAGGACAATGAAACGGTACACCACAAGGTATTCCGGGCATATATGGTGCGAAAAAAGCAGGGAAAAAGCCAAATCAAACACCTGAAGACAAAAGGAAAATCCCGCGCAGGTTCGCGGGTACGGCTGGCAGAATCCCTGCAGTTTTTTACCGAGATCAATGAGCAACTGACTGAGTATTTGGCCAAAAACCGGGTAGATATAATTGCCGTGTCGATCTCCAAAACCCTCATGCCTTTCTTCTATGGGGCAAAGGTTCCACCACCTTTTGATAAGTCTGATCCGAGAATATACGAGATTCCAAAGCACATTCCAGACTGCAACTACGAGAATCTGATCCAAACCCACCGGTTTCTGCGAATGGGAGAATTAAAATACCCCGTGGCTCTATCCAGCATGATGCATCAGCTCTTGACCAACCTGCGGCCAACTGAGGAGGACAGCGATTTGGAGGATTGGTGAGCAATTCCCGCCAAGAAATTTTCAAGTTCAAAAAATTGATTCAATACTTGTGGCTATCTTTAGCCGGAAATTGTAGTTAACATGAAAAACGACATAGCGATTGTTGGAGGCGGTATCGTCGGCCTAGCCACCGGGCTAAAAATAAAACTCAAAAACCCCTCTGTTTCGGTGGTTGTTTTGGAAAAAGAGATAGAAGTGGCCAAACACCAAACCGGCAATAACAGCGGAGTGATCCATTCGGGGCTATACTATAAGCCAGGCAGCTTAAAAGCAACTAACTGTATCAACGGGTACCATCAGCTAATCCGCTTTTGTGAAGAAGAATCTATTCCTTTTGAGATAACCGGAAAGGTGGTGGTAGCTACCAAGAAGGAGCAAATTCCCCTGTTGAACAATTTGCTTCAGCGTGGTCTGGAAAACGGATTAACAGGAAGTCGCTCGATCACTCTGGATGAACTGAAAGAATACGAGCCCTATTGCCAAGGGGTCGCGGCCTTGCATATTCCACAGACCGGCATCGTGGATTATAAGAAGGTGGCCCAAGTTTATGCGCGGAAATTTCAGGAACTCGGCGGCGAATTGCTGCTGGGCCATGCCGTTCAGGACATACTGACAACACCTACCGGGGTAGAGATTATTCACGATCATGGAACACTTTCGGCAAAGCTGCTAATCAACTGTGCAGGCCTATACGCCGATAAAATCGCTGAAATGCAGCAGAAAACACCGCTGAACCTACGCATCATTCCATTCAGAGGAGAATACTACAAGATCAAAAAAGAGCGGGAATACCTGGTTAAAAACCTTATCTACCCCGTTCCAGACCCGAATTTCCCGTTTTTGGGTGTACATTTTACCCGAATGGCCAAGGGTGGTGTTGAAGCAGGGCCCAACGCAGTACTTGCCTTTAAAAAGGAAGGCTATAAAAAATCTGACTTTGACTTTAAGGAATTTATGGAGTCAGTAACCTGGCCTGGACTCCAAAAAGTAGCCAAAAAATACTGGAAAACCGGATTGGGGGAATACAAGCGTTCATTCTCGAAATACGCCTTTACACAAGCTCTCCAAGAGCTTATCCCTGACATACAAGATTCCGATTTGGTAGAAGGTGGCGCGGGGGTTCGAGCGCAAGCCTGCGATCGGGAGGGTGGATTAATCGATGATTTTGTGATCACCGAAAACAGCGGCAGCATCCACGTGTTAAATGCACCATCGCCAGCGGCCACAAGTTCCCTTTCCATCGGTGACACGGTCAGTGACTTGGCACTGAAGCGCCTTGATGTGCGATAAATTGCCAAACCCGTTGCTCGGCCCAGGTAAACTCCTCTCCACCAAGGGTAAACCCCGTATGTCCGCCTCTTTTGGGCATTTCCAAGTACAGGTAAGGGTGGCGTTCTGCTATGTCTATTGGATAACAAGGCCCCTCCAACAAGGGGTCATTTTGGGCATTGAGAATGAGTGTTGGGACTTGTATCTGAGCCATGCATCTGTCGGCACTGACGGAACGGTAGAAGTCTTCGGCATCACTGAATCCATGTAATTTTGCTGTAAAATGGGTGTCAAAAGTGTCAAAGTCATGGACCCGGTCAAGAAGCTCCACATCGATCAAGTCCGGAAATTGCTGGGCTTTGCGACGCACTTTTGTCTTCAGTTTATGCAAAAATCGATTTTTGTAAAAACGGTTTGACCGGTAACGGAGTGTCGCGGCACTGGCTGGCAAATTACAGGGGGTGGAATAAACAGCTGCTGCCTTGATTGTAGGTGGAAGATTCACACCTTGCTCGCCCAAGTACTTCAATGTCTGTGCACCTCCCATGCTTATCCCGCTCAAAAAAAGATCATTATACCTATTCAGCGAAAGTACGTATTCAATTACAGTTCGAAGGTCATCAGAACATCCGTGGTGGTAGAGTACCGGTCTTCGATTCATTTCACCACTGCAAGAGCGGTTATTCCAAACAAGCACATCCAGGCCTACTCCCGTAAAAAGCTTGGCCAAACCCCTAGCGTAATGCCGGTCAGACCCTCCTTCCAGTCCATGGGAGACGATGAGCAGCCTATCAGAACCCACCCCTGCCCAATCCAGGTCTAAAAAATCTCCGTCTGCCGTATCTATGCGTTCCCGGGTATAGGTAAGACCAGCAACCTTTCTAAATAAACTCGGAATGATGGTTTCAAAATGGCCGTTGAGATAATAGGCCGGTGGCCCTTTATAGGAGGAATAAGGTACTAGGGGCATTAAAGATTGTTTTCTACTTCCTCCATTAAATCCTGGGTATTTTGCATGAACTTATCCAAATGTTCACTGAGGTCTTGATCTAATCCATCGCTTGCGATTAGCCGCTTTCCTTCACTCAGGGTCCGGTTGATGGCCTCTAAGCCAAACAGAAATAGCGTAGGCTTGATTTTGTGCCTGGCTTGCCGGATCAAATCTGGGTCTTTTTGGATAATTCCCTTTGAATAGGTATCTCGCAGCTCTTTTACCGCTACCAAAATGGCTTGAAAAAGCTGAGTGCGAAATTCATCGTCACCCTCTACCATATCTTCTACCTTCTCATAATCAATATGCCGCAATACCGGTCCCATAATTTTATTGATTAACAGAAGTGCCGGCAACGAATCCCGTACTCCACGCGGCCTGAAAATTAAATCCGCCTGTAATCCCATCGATATCGATTACCTCTCCTGCAAAAAATACTCCCGGAACCAGTTTACTTTGCATGGTACCTGGGGAAATTTCTTCCAAGGAAACACCTCCCGCTGTTACAAATTCTTCTTTAAAAGTGGTTTTACCGTCAATTTCAATGGTAAATCTAAATAGATTTTCCAATAATTTATTGATTTGCTTGTTAGAAATTTGATACCAATGCTGATCGGGGTCAATTTCGGCTTTTTGCGTGAGAAAAAGCCATAGCCTAGCCGGAATTTGAAACAGGGAATGAGCCCCTACTCTTCGCTTGGGATGCCGTTCCCGATAGCTTTGTAGGTCGGATCGAAGCGTATCTTCTTCAAAACCTGCATCCCATCGGATATGAGCCTTGGCCTTATACACCTGATCGTGTAGCCACTTTGCGCCATAGGCAGACAATTTCAATACAGCTGGACCACTAACTCCCCAATGGGTAATCAATAGTGGGCCTTCATACGCTAGTTTTGTGCCTTCCAACCGGATATGCACACAAGGCATGGAAATACCCATAAGGGACCGGACCGGGTCTCTAGGAGTATTGAAAGTAAACAGAGAAGGAACCGGATCTACAATGCTATGGCCCAATGACTTAATAAAATCATACGCAGCAGCCTTCGCATGCCCACCACTGGTGATGATCACCCGATCCACGTAGTCCTGCCCGGACCCGGAGATCAAGAAGAAGCCTTCACCATGTGGCCGGATTTCCTCTATACCGGTCTTGGTTTTCACTACCACACCGAAGCGTTGAGCTTCCAACATCAGGGTGTCGATTACGGATTGTGAACTGTCAGAAACGGGAAAAATACGCCCGTCCGGCTCAGTTTTTAGGGGTACACCGCGCAGTTCGAACCAGGAAATTGTGTCCGATACGGAAAACTTACAGAAAACCTTCCGGAGAAATTTCTCTCCTCTTGGATAAAACCTGACCAATTTTGAAATTTCCCTGCACTCATTGGTCACATTGCAGCGACCACCCCCAGACACTTTCACCTTGGAGAGCAGTTTGGTCGATTTTTCAAAAATGGTTACCCTGTTTCCGGACGCTGAGGCGTGAATTGCTGCGAAAAAGCCAGCTGCACCCCCTCCGATCACTCCTATCCTACGCATTTGCCAAAAATACAAATAACGGGCTGTTAAGATCTATTAACATGGAAAAATAAAAAATCTGAGCCAACTTTGTTGTAATATCCTAACATTGTAGATAGTTTAGGGTCATTAAGTCGACTTTCGATAACCGTGAATGGGACCAATTCCCCATCAATTCGCATCCCCATGAACATACGCATTCCGATACATACATCCTTTTGCTTCCTGATTTTCTTCTTCTCTGTCAGTCTACTTCATGGGCAGACAGGCCCAAACCTGGGTACCACCTCTAGACTAATGAATCAAGCGGTGCAGGCCATGGAGCGGGAAGAATTCCAAACGGCCAATGAGCTGTTTCGCCAAATTTTGGATAGCAGTGTACCTATTCCCCCAGAAATGCCCTATTATTTTGCAAAGACGCTTTTCGAGTTGGAGCAATACAGTAACAGTGCCAATTTCCTGCAAAAATACCTGGACCTAAACGGGTTTAAGGGGGAGCACTACCAAGAGGCCAAAAAGCTACAAACCCAGCTGGAAGTACCTCTATCCGAAATAAAAGCCTGCAATTTCTGCGACCGAATGGGGTACAGGCTTAAGACCTGTGGTACTTGCAACGGAAGTAAAGAAGTGCAGCAGGACTGCTCGCTGTGCCGCTTAGCGGGAGTGGTGGGCTGCAGCCGTTGTGCGGGCAAAGGGGTGGTCACCAAAAAGAACGTGTTTAACATTGTGGAATACTACGATTGCGAACGCTGTAACGCCACCGGTAGACTTGTCTGTCCCCGCTGTGAGGGGTCCAAAGTAGAATTTGGGGATTGCAAAACCTGTGACGGTGATGGCGAAATCACTTCCGATCAGCTGTGTGATCACCGAGAAAGTGGGGATTTAACTCATTTTCAAAATATTCGAACATCGTTCAAAACATTGGTCCTACACTCCCACCCCTAGGAAGGACCTAAAAAAAGGCGATGGAAATGGTTCCATCCCCTTTTTTTAGGATATTTTGTCTACTGACAGTAATTGGCCACGGCTTCGTTGGCCCCTTCGAAATTTAATTGAACGGCTTTTCGTAAATCGTTACAGGCTTGCTGTTTTTTATCGGTGGCCTGGTGCAACATACCTCGGTAATAATAATATTGACCGTTTCCAGGACTCATCTTAATCGCCGCATTGTATTCACGCAACGCTTCATTTACGTTACCCAACTGATGCATGGCCCTTCCTTTCATGAAGTAAGCTGTAGAAGGAGCGCCCGAAACGGCTACTGCATTGTCAGCGTACATGAGTGACAATTCATAGCTTTTCCTTTTGTGGTACAAATTCGAAAGGCTAAGCATGATTTGGGTGTTTTTCGTATCCACCTCCAACGCTCTCTTGAAACTAGCCTCTGCCTGCTCCAAGTCTCCGACTTCCTCGTAGGCCCGTCCGCGATTATACAGCGCTTTCACATTTTTTGGTTTGGTTTCCAAAAACTTTTCGTAAGCCCGGATGGCTTCCTCGTACTGCTCATTTTGAAAATAGATGTCTCCCTGTGAGGAACTGTTTCCGCCACAGGCTGTCATAAAAAGAAATAAAATACCAATTACTACTAGACTTTTTGATAAACGCATCATTCGAAGTTAAATTAAACTGCCACATTATTTTCCCGGAGCGCTTCGTTCAGGGAGGTTTTGAGGTCAGTAGAAGCTTTCCGCTGCCCGATAATCAGTGCGCAGGGAACTTGGTAATCGCCGGCAGCAAAGTGCTTGGTTAGAGATCCAGGAATGACCACCGATCGATCCGGCACATAGCCACGGTATTCCTTGGCTTCGCTACCCGTAACATCGATAATTTTAGAGCTGGCCGTGAGCGTTACCCCCGCTCCGATAACTGCTTCCTTTCCAATCCTCACCCCTTCCACAATGATCGCTCTAGAACCGATAAACGCTCCGTCTTCTACGATGACCGGTGCCGCCTGAATGGGCTCCAGTACTCCTCCTATGCCCACGCCCCCGCTGAGGTGAACGTCTTTGCCAATCTGAGCACAGGAACCAACGGTAGCCCAGGTGTCCACCATGGTGCCGCTGTCTACATAAGCTCCGATATTGACATAAGAAGGCATCATCACTACACCTTTAGCAAGAAACGAGCCATATCTGGCCACTGCGTGGGGAACCACACGAACACCTTGCTTGGCGTAATTGGTCTTAAGCGCCATCTTATCGTGGAATTCAAAAGGTCCCACCTCAATGGTATGCATCTTCTGTATGGGGAAATACAAAATAACCGCCTTCTTAACCCAATCGTTTACCTTCCAAGATCCATCCGCTTCCGGTTGTGCCACCCGCAAAGAACCGTTGTCCAAGTCAGCAATCACTGTCTTGATGGCAATCTGTACATCTTTTTCGTTCAATAATTGCCGATTGTCCCAGGCATTTTCGATGATGTTTTGCAAATCCATAAACCTTTTATGTTGATCGTTAATTTTTAAATACATTTGTTTGGTTTGTTAACTACTATCCGCGTAGCAGCTTGGGAAAAATACCCTACTTGATGCGCCGATGCTTTTGTTCTCCCACTTGGTAAAAATGGCTGAATCCAAAAAGATCATCCTAGCTTCCGTACTCAAACCCGTGGACGAGCCCCGCATATTGCACAAGCTTGGCCTTTCACTGCGTGAAACAAATAAATACCGCCTATACATCCTAGGATTCCCCGCAAAAAAAGCTTCAATTTTTCCAGAAATCACCTTTGAAACACTTTTTAACGGGAAAAGAATCAGCCTTTCAAGGTTTTTGGCCGGGCCTCGATTGATTTGGCACATTTTGAAGCAAAAACCATCCCTGGTAATAATCACCACCTACGAACTGCTGCCCGCACTTTGTCTTGCAAAATGGATACAGCCTTTCAAAGCAGTGTACGATATACAAGAAGACTATGCGCTGAACATACTGTACAACCAAACCCTACCCAAGCTGTTCCAACGCCCGCTGGCAGAAATTATAAAAGCCATTGAGCGCTTAGGGGATCACTGTGTAGATTGGTACCTGTTGGCTGAATCCTGCTATTTGAAAGGGAATAAAAACACAACCAATCGAACCGTATTGGAAAACAAATTTCAGGGAACCATACAAGCAAAAGAATCCGTGATCCTGGACCGATCGGCAGGAATCCATTTTGTGATATCGGGTACGCTAACCGAAGTATATGGTGTGGAAACCGCCATGCGTTGGTTTCAGGCCCTTACCCAAATCGAGCCAATACACCGACTCACCGTGATCGGGCATTGCCCCCTAGAATCCTATCAAGAAAGGCTTCAGATACTGCAAGCTTCTTGTCCTCAAATTCAGCTTAGGACTTCTTCCACACCGCTGCCAGTCGAAGCGATTAGGGAAGCAACGGAATCCGCACAGGTTTGGCTGATGCCCTACCATCCCATCCCGAGTATTTGTGACAAAATGCCCACCAAGCTATACGAGGCACTTGCCCTCGGAATACCCGTATTAATCACCCCAAACGAACTTTGGGAGACTACATTGAGCCGCTACCAAGCCGGACTATCTGTAGACTTTCAGCGGTTGGATCAATTGCCGGAGTGCATGGACAAGCTTTCAACTACTCGATTTTATACCATCCTACCAGGAACAGAAGTCACCTGGGAATCCGAAAAAGCCCGATTTCTACAAGTGATTCGACAACTTCTCCCAAACCAGTAAAGCCACGTTTTGGATTATTTCCAGATGCCTGTTTTTTGATAGATACAGGAGGAAACACCTATTTAACATACTGTAAAATAAGTACTTATGTTTATTTTTAGGTATATCTAAATTAAATATTAGGTAGGGCTAATTGAATTTCCACACCGATTTTGGAGTTATCCACAGGCATTTTAGGTAGTGTTAAAAATTATTTTTAGCTTTGTCTAAAACAAAAACCACCCCTATGAATCTAACTTCTGCTGAAGAAAATTACTTAAAAGGTATTTACTCCCTTGGGGTTGGTCGCAATGGTGATATTTCCACGAATGAGTTGGCGGCCCTCCTGCAAACAAAACCTGCGTCCGTTACAGATATGCTGAAGAAATTGGCAAAAAAGGGGATGATCAGCTATGTGAAATACCAAGGCGTGAGTGTCACCACTGCCGGTAAAAAAAAGGCCTTGGAAATTACCCGAAGAAGAAAGCTATGGGAGGTGTTTTTGGTGGAAAAACTACGATTACAATGGGATGAACTCACCGAGCTCTCCGACGAATTGGAACATGTGTCTTCTCCCCTTTTGATGCAACGTTTGGACGAGTACCTGGGCTATCCCAAGTTTGATCCTTTTGGAGATCCTATTCCCAACGAGCTCGGCGAAATGAGCGATCATCCAAGAGTACCCCTATTGGACCTGTCGTTTGAGCAAAGTGGGAAAATCATAGGTGTAAACGACAACAGCAGTAGCTTTTTGAAGTACCTGGACAAAGCCGGTATTTTCATCGGTGTCAAAGTACTGGTATTGGATAAGGTAGATTTTGACGGCTCTATGGAATTGCTAATAGATAACAAACGTAGGCAGTTTATTTCCAAGGAAGTTGCCTCTAACATCCTCGTCATGGCATATTAAATATGATTTAATTTAATTGACTGATCATATATATCTGTATATCAATTACCTATTCATCATTCCTTTTCCTTGTTAATCTCATGTAGTGACGTAAATGGGATCGTTGTGGAGCGAATCATTTCCGATTGATCGCAAAAAACAATCTCCGCTATGCATGAATCGTAGCAGGATGGTAGCAGGTAATTCTCAGATTTAATTTTAACCATGAGTCAATTAATCTAATAATTATTCAAACCTATGACAATAAATTGATTTTCACCTAATTGAATGTATTTTAAATACATTGAAAACTATTTAAATAAATTTTACTAACAGTGAATTATTCACCACAGTCAGCCAGCTGAATTGGTTTCAAAAGTCAATCTCGTATGCCCTTCGGCCAAAGAGCGAAGAAAGG
>NZ_JAFIEU010000039.1 GCF_020832325.1 Lunatimonas sp. | reverse complement strand
CCCAAATAGGAATCGAAGATGGTACTGCAGCTTATGAGTCTTAATCCTTATTGTAGTGGATGTGCCTCTTGGGCGAAGGTTTCGACGAGGCAAACGGGGAATTTACCCTCGTCTTAATCCTTATTGTAGTGGATGTGCCTCTTGGGCTCCGGTTGGGGGCATGCAAGTAACGGATTATCAAAGTCTTAATCCTTATTGTAGTGGATGTGCCTCTTGGGCTCGATTATGAAGAATCCGAAAATGTTTTGGTTGGTTAGTCTTAATCCTTATTGTAGTGGATGTGCCTCTTGGGCTTTGGGACTTTGAGATCAAAGATGACCACGTCGTGGGTCTTAATCCTTATTGTAGTGGATGTGCCTCTTGGGCTAAGGGGACGGGAGGCGGGAGAAATCCCCCTCCCTTGTCTTAATCCTTATTGTAGTGGATGTGCCTCTTGGGCTTGGCGCCATCAAAAGTAACGGTAAATATTTCAGACGTCTTAATCCTTATTGTAGTGGATGTGCCTCTTGGGCTGTGAAAGATTCTATTTTTTCAATTGATGATCTGGAGTCTTAATCCTTATTGTAGTGGATGTGCCTCTTGGGCCATGATTGGATACGCCTCAATGGAAAATGGGTCTTTGTCTTAATCCTTATTGTAGTGGATGTGCCTCTTGGGCTGCTAAATCCAGTTTATGCTGATTTTCAGAAATTTGACCCCTGAAAAACAGGAAAATACATGCGTTTTCCCGAAAATAAACCACCCCTTCCAAACTGCCCATAAACAAAGCTAACGCTATTTTTGCAAAACATCAACAAAACAAACCGGTATCATTCCAACGCCACCTTGACCAACTTCCAACCCCAATCCTTCTTGCCCTTAATCGGTGTCAGTACTGCGAAGCCTTTTACACCCATTCCGCTAGCCAGCCTGTATGCACTCACCAAATCAGGCGGGACAAATACGCCGTCTACAAAGCCAAATACTTGGCCAGCCTTGCTCCGAAAGATACCTTCAACCTCCTTTCTGACTTTTCCAATCGAAGCCATATCCTTGGACTTCTCCATAGACTTTACCTTAAAAAATAATCCCTCTCCAAAACTGCCCGTTACCCGGTAAGCCTCCCAAAGCTCGGGCTCCTCCCGGTATTTGGCAAAGCCCTCCTTTTTGTCGTCCGTGACAAAATTGAACACCCGCTTCGCCTTATTTACCTGGGTAACCACGATGTCTACTTGGGTAGCTGAGGCACCTGTACCTCCAAGCAATGCCTCCGCAGCAGCCAAATGGCCCTGATAGCGCCGGCCAGCATCCAACAATCCTTTTGATTGAAGATACCAAGGGGACTGTAAATACGCCTGATGATGCGTTCGCAGACCCCATTCCATCTTTTGGCGCAAACGAACCAGTTCATCGAGCTCCGTCTTTGCCCAATCATCGTGCCCTTTGGCTACCAAATAGCCAATCAATCGCTCTTTGATGCCGCACAAAAACTCGGGTTTTGACTTACAGGTCATGGCTTTACACAAGCAGGAAAGGTAAAGCACCTCATCCTCGCTGTATGCTTCCGCAAATACCTGCCAAACCCAAAACTCTTTCTGCTTTTTTTGGGCAAAAGGAAGAAAGGCCCTAAGCCCCTCCTCCCGCTCACCGGTTCCCAATAGTAACTTGGCCTTGAAAAACGGCACATACAGCATCCCTGCATTTGACTCTAATTTGGGCTCTACAATCTGCGTGAGGTAGTTCTGAACCTTTTCTTTCGACGCACCCTCCCGAAGTAGCGCTTTAGAATACGCAATATGCAAGCGCTCGGCAAGTGCGATGATCTTCTTTCCTTCCCACTCCTGCTTCTGATAATCCTCCTCCTCCAACACATCAAACAGCCCCAAAAACTCCAAATACGCGCTTTGTGGCGTAAAATTCTCCCAAAATTCCGGCGGCGTCTTAATCAATTCCTGTAGGATCAACTTAAACACGAGCTTTTTAACCGGATGTACATGATCTCTGAAATAGCTGCATCGCTCCCTTACCGCCTGCAACAAAGAAAAACGGTTCTTGTTATATCCTCTCAGCAGGTAATACATGGCCCAAGCGAGCTGCTCCTCAGGCAGGGCAGCACTGACATGCAGGTCAAAGGCTTCCAGATACTGTCCGGAGGCAATCAGCTGTTTTGCCTTTAGATAATCCTCCTGCACCACGTGCGAAAAATACCCTATCCGCTCATACAGGAGTACCTCGTCCGAAGGCATTTGCATTTCTTCAAACTCCTTCAAAAAGTGCTTTGCGCGGTCCGCTTCGCCTGCCTGTACATGTTTTTTGATCAGGTAGTACAGGGACCAAGCATGGTTTCTCTTGGCCCAGATGTCCTGAGGATTCCTTTCCAAATCTGCCTGAGACAGCTTGTAAGCTTCCTCGAAGCGGCTTTCTCCTCGCAGTTTCTTTATCAACGCCGTCTGCATCATAGAAATATGGTATTGGGTGGGTCGATGATCTGTTCGATATTCACATTTTTTCCAATCAGCTTCATGCTGCGGGCATCGGAAATATTCAACGGCACTAAGATGATGCTATCCTCGTTTTCGTATACGTCGTTGATATCGGCTAGCGTCTGCCTGATTTCGTCAAATTTTTTATGATCCGAATGGACCAAAAAAACGGACTTTTGTACCCTTGTACAACCATTTTTTATCAGGTACTTGGAGACGAGGTTTCTCACTTTGTTATTCTGAATGTCGTACATGATCAGGTAGTTCATGGTCGTACTCTTTATAGGTTTATCACGGAGAATGCCCAATATTTTCTGAATCCGCTGCGACAGCGGCAGGAGCTCCTCTTCAGGGGCTATGCCTTCCGGCGGCTGTGCTTCGGATACGCTGAGACCTGCACGTCGGATCTTTTCGATCCGCTCTTTCAGGTCAAAGGTCTTTTTCGGAGGCTTCGGCATGGTATCAGCTGGAGGCAAAACTTGCTTTTAAATAATCGGTCACTGTCTTGCCGTACTCCCGGTGGCTTCCCGATTTAGTGGTGGCTACGATGCTCACCCCTTTTTTTCCGAAAAAGACATTTACTTCCGCCCAGATCGTACCGGAGTTGACCTTGATCTGCCTCCCGTAGGATATGGGCTTGATGCTTTCCAAGGTGGCATGTATCTCCTGAAGATACGTCTTTAGCTGATCGACAATCGCCTCCAACTCTTCGGGTTGCTCGTAGTATTTCTCCGCCGCCACCCTTTGGAGTCGCTGTCCGGTCTTTTCTTTGATATATGCCAACACCTCATCGGGCAGGTCCTGACCTGGATTGGATTTTTCGGTCTGAGTGACTGCTCGGAGCTGTCTTTCGTTCTCTTTTACGATTTGGGAGGATTCCTCTTGCACTTCCTCCATGTCAAAAAACGACTCCTTTTTAACGACTGTCTCCGGTGATATAGCGACTGCCTGCGGATTGTAGTAGGCATCGGGATCGAAACTGACAAAACAGCACCGACTCACATCGTGGGTTTTGTGATCCAGCGCTGCACCTAGACGGTATTGCTTTTCGAGCTGTAGGCAAAAGGCCTTGTAAAAAACCACGTAGTAGGCAGGGTCCGTGATGCGGGGCTCAAGCTTAAAGAGCACCTTTAAGCCATCTCCACTCGGGGATGCAAACATCAATTCCACCCGTTCATCCTTGGAAAACCTTGCTTTTAACTCGCTCATCTCCAAGTCAAACTCGGAGAGGTGATCTATATCCACCAAAAACCGGTCGGCAAATAAGAAATTCTCTTTGCGCCGGACCTTGGGGTGAAACTGCGCACATACCACATAGGGAAGCGAGGTTTTCATCTTGCGGTACTGCGCAGGATCCATGGCCCGGATAGCCTGTAGCCGTCTTTGTAGGGATGCTACATCGCCTTCTGGATTGATCAGCGCTTTATGTAGCTTATCCATACTGACATCGTAAAGCTGGTCACCAGCCTGCGTCACATTTTTTCCCAAACGAATCATTGCGGTGCATTTTTGATGAAAAACTTAGCCAGCCGGTGCATGTCTTCGTCAATATGGGACATACGGCTGAGCGTCTTACCGTTTAGGACAATGACTTCCCCCAGGTAATCGTTGACCGATTGGATGAGAATGCGTTTGGCCAAAGGGCCCAGCAACAGCGCACTTTCGGCATTTTCTTGGTCAAAGGACTCTAGTGGAAAAGCCTCCGCCATGCATAACTGAATCACCACGTAGTCCATCCAGGTGCGGTATTTCTCGATGATATCAAATACCAAGGCGGGACGATTGTAGTCATCGCGGTGAAAAATCCCGACGTATGGATCTATCCCTGCCTTGATGAGGGAACCCTCTATCTTGCCATAGAGAATGCCATACGCATAATTCAACAACGCATTGAATGGATCCCTGGCAGGGCGTCGGTCCCTGGACTCAAATGCATAGGATTCCGGCATCAGGTGGGCAATGGCCTGAAAGTATCGCTTTCCTGCGGCCCCTTCCCATCCACGGATACTCGGAGCCACATCCGAGATGAACTCCCCCTGCACTTCACTCACCTTTCTTTTGTAATCCTCTATACTATTGATGGCCGACTTGAAAATATTATGGACTGGAATCACTTCCTTTTCCGGCTGCATGCTAAGTAGTAAGGCCACTTGATGGTCCATCTTATAAAAAATCAGCTCCTTTACCCATTCCAACGCCTCTTTCGAATAAAGGAAATTGACCTGTGCTTTGCGGATATTGCTGATCGAGCCATACTGCACACTCCACACCCTACCCTCGGGGTTGCCCAGGTCATTGACAAATAATACTTCTACCTGATGCTTGATAGCCAGTAGGATTGCATCGCTCGTGATCCGCGCGGCTTTGGATATGGAAATACTCTTTACCATATCCGGGGGAAAGGTCTGTTTGCCCTCCGGGGTGCTGACCACAAAAAGCCCGTTATCTTTTTGCAGGGTGGCACCGAATGTATTGATGACTAGGTGCATGGTTATATTAGGTTGTGTTGTACCCGACAAACCTGCCAGGTTTACTATTAAAATTTCCAAAGATTGGAACTTTGGAAAAGCTTATCCTTATGAACCTTTTCCCCAAAACCTTCGGGGTCAAAAAAAGACCCCAAAGGTTTTATCCGATCCACCAATCCTGCGCCAGGATCAGCTTTTCTTTGGCACGGGTAATGCCGGTGTACCACCACCGGGTCAGCTCGGGAGGATTCATCACATACATCCCTTTATTGAGAAAGAAATATACCTTCTCCCATTCCCCTCCCTGACTTTTGTGGCAGGTGACGGCATAGCCGTAATTCGCCCGAAGGCTATTTAATATAGGGTCACGCTGCATGGCGGTGAAGTAGGAATCTGTTTTGGGACGAACTCCATGTAGACGCATTCGTTGGCTAAAGTCGATCATCAGCAGCCGTTGCTGATCTGCATTCAGGTTGCTGCTGCCGTTGTTCAAGGGATCCAAGCAAAGCATGGTCTCGTGTTTTTTTCCCGTGAGGCGCGCCCGCACCGTCACATGGATAAAGCTGATGCCCTTGACCGATTCGTTGGGCCCAATCTCTACCACTTCCACAAAATCCCCGTTGGTGAGCGGCACCAAATAATTGTTTTGGGTCACCATCAGCAGATCTCCCACTTGAAGCGACTGATGTGCGTTCCCATACATTCTTTTACGGACCTCTAAGTTGATATGGTGGCAGTTTTGGTTGCTTAGACTGATGGCGATGGTATGGTCCGATCCATTTTCCATCAGGTCTGAGATATAAATTTCCTTCATGCGGTCAAATCCAGCCAACTGGATCCAAGGGCTATTTCTGGCGGGTATTTTCACCCACTTGGTCTTGTACGAGATGCCCGTCATCCTTCGGACCTGGGTGGCCAGCTTGAGTACTTCGGAGTCTTGTTTTTGGCGGAGAATCCGGGTCATTTCAAAAGAAAAAACTTTTTTCCCCAATCGTTTGAAAAAGGTTTCCATCAGTGCCGGGCTTTCCAGGCTGCCTACGGGGGGAAGCTGACAGGGGTCTCCGGCAAAAATCACTTTGTTTTCTCCGACCAACGTCATGAAGTCCGTCAACAGGTGCCCTGAACCAAAGGAGGCAAAGGAGCTATCGTCATTTCGCTCATCTCCGATCATGGATGCTTCATCCACTACATATACTTTTTGGGTATCTTCGTCCGGTTTCCGGATTTCAAAAAGCAAGCGCATCTGACCATAGTCTTCGACGGCCGTTTTTTGCTTTTCGGGGTCGGCATCTCCATCGATATCCTTAAAGTGGTACAGTTCGGAGTGGATGGTTCGTGCGGTATAGCCGGTCTTGGCACTGAGTACGGCCGCAGCCCTACCGGTAGGCGCCAATAGGGAAAATATCCTTTCCTCTTCCTCCAGGTATTGGGCGAGGTGCTGTAACAGGGTGGTTTTTCCGGTACCGGCATAGCCTTTCAAGATAAAAAATGCCTGCCCGGGATATTCCAGAAATTGTACGATCTGCTCAAAGGCTTCTTCTTGTTGGGAATTGAGAACGATATCAGCCATATGGGTTAGTAGTTTCGGAAGCGCACAAATTCAAACTTAGAGACCTTGGTACCATCGGGCATATCCTGCGTGGTGCGGTGGGTGGTGGAGGCAATGCAGGGGATGCCGTGGGATTGGAGCAATTGCACCAAGGTGAAGGTAAATGTTAGTTCCCCCATTAGGTGGACGGCTTTTGGCCGGAGATCCAGAATTTTGGTTAGATATTGGTCAGCCAAAGCATCGATTTCCCCCTCACCTGCTAGCGGGTCGATTTGAGGAAAAGGTATGTCCTGAACGGGCCCGTAATGCTCCGAAGCAAGTTTCAGCTGCTTTTCTGGCCAGGAAGTGGAGGGATGGTTGGAGAGGTTGAGTAAATTTCTTTTTGATGGAAAATTAGATTGCTTGGCTTGATTTGAGTAGAATATTTTCTCAGACTTAGAAATTATATCTATGATAATTTCTAGAAACTTTTTAGCCTGAGAAGGGCCTTTTCGCATTCCTGCATGATTTATGTCATTTCTGGGTTTGTTTATTTGACCATATAAGTTTGCTAGCTCATCATATCCATGAAAAATCAAGGTAGAAACAGCTTTCTCGAATTCATCAGGAATATTTTCCTTTTGGTTTTTTTTATAAGCTAGGTAAAGAATGCTGCTGTAAAAACTTCTAGATTTTTCGTTTAAATAGTCAATTTTTCCAGATTCATTAACTGGAAAAAAACAAACTAGTTGAGGCTTCCTTTCTAAAAGCTTGTTAATATCCTGTATAAAATAGGTTAACATTCCTTCTTGAAACTGAGTAAAAGCTTGTTGAATGAGATTGTGCTTTGCACTCCACTTTGCAGCCTCAAGCCACCTAAGTTCCCCAGCCTCTGAAAGGTTTAAGATTTGTTCTTCTAGCAATTTAAGGATTTGTTTGAATGGTTTGACTGTTGGCGATTTTTCTCTAAGACTTTTAAGCTTGACAGAAAAATTACTAAGATCTTGGTTTATGAGGGTATTTAATCTATTTGTTTGTAAATCTGCTGTAATACCTGATAAACCATTAACAATAAATCGCAAGTCCTTAGTGGTTTGATCCCTGGTTTCAGGTTGTCTAAGAAAATTATTGATTTCTTTATCGCTGACTGACTTTAGCGAACTGGATTCTCCAAACCTGATAAATCCATTAACGGCACTAGTCCATTCCTGAAATTCAAGAAGCGTATTTAAATTTATTATCGGTGCATTTCTTTGATCTATAGATATTGTTTGCTCAACCAATGCTGCTGGTCCTAATTTCTCAAATGCACCGTAGTGAATCCCACAAACTTTAATATTTTTGGTAGCTTTTAAATAATTCATTAAAACTATTCCTAACATTGGTAGGAACCTAAAAGCATGGGTAATATCAAGGAATATTAAATCGCCTTCCTCTACTTTATCTGAAACAGCCTCGAATATTGACCAAATATCTTCTCTCGAAAATCCTTCCTTTATTTCAACTGGGTCAAGCTTAGGGTTTCCAATTTCAGGTAAAATATGATTCAACGTGGTTTTAAGACCTACATTTTTTAAGTCATATTTTTTTGTTTCGCTATTCCAAAGCCCATTATCTAAGAAATTCCTGTCGTGCGAGTCCTTTGTTAAAAATATGAACACTTGATCTTTACTCGAAAAATCATGACAATACAATTTAATCAATGCCTCTTGTATATATTTGACGTTATCAATTTTCTTATTGAGATTACCTTCTTCGAAATAATTGCATTCAATGTATCTATTGGTTCCTAAAAACGATAAAAATACTTTCCTAGCCATAACATCTATCCGTTAAATTTTTCCAATAACTGATTAATCTTAAAATTCATATCTTCTCGAAGGATATCCTTTCCAGAATGAAGCATAAAAGCGTCGATATCCAGTATCTTTGAGATTCCCAAATTTTGGCGGAGATTTTCGAGCTGCTGCAAAGACTTGGGATCTTGGGAAAAACTTCCCAATACGGCTAGGTACTTTTTACACTTAAGTCCAAATTGCTGAGTGAGCGAGGCAAGCTTGAATAGGGGTTTGGAGATTCGGTCCATCTTGGCATTCCCGCTGGGAAACACCTTGCATTCGAATACATAGAGATCATTTCGATGAACGAACATCAAGTCAAACTCGTTATCGTGATCAAAAGGAGTATGGCTATCGGCACGTTTGACGCCGACACTGCAAGCTATTTGGCTCTCGTCTAATTCAAACGCTTTTCTAAAATAATCGTAACAGTACATTTCAAACCACTCCCCCATCAAGTAATTTTTGTCCAGCAACTTATAGTCATGATCGGTCGCTTTGGCTATGGCATAAACCTTTCCGGGATGGCCTTTTTGAAGTACCTGCTGCATAAGGATTTTAGGAGATGGCCTACCCTCGTAGTATTCCAAACTGCTTTCTGCTAAATACCCATAAGCCCTAAGGTAGTCATCCAAACTTGTCTTGATAGTCTGACTTTTGGGGACCTGACCCACTTCGGGATACAAAACCTGATACTGATCTGAACCAATCGGTGCATAGTACATCATAGCCTCGAAGTCCAAAAAATGTTGAAATACCATTTGGGACATTAGTTTGTTTCCCCCGGTAATATTGACCAAATAAGAAGCTTCCTTTGGAAAAGGAAATGCTTTTAGCTGCTCAAAAATCAACAGCGCGTCATTGGCATCGATAAGGATTTTATGGCATTTGTGTTCAGGCAGTTTTAATGCAGCAATTAAATGATCGGTGGTCTGCTTCCCTTCCATCTCTTTGGTGGTCACAAAGAAATATTGAGAGTCCTCTTTTTCGAATTGCTTGATAAAAAGCAGATTTGGAACCGCTTGATCGGAAATGATGGAGAGGAGGTGGGGCATAGAGTTATAAAAGAGGTGTTAATCGTTCCTTTAACTGATTTTTCATATCAACTCCTAGCCAATTTGATATATTTCCATCCCAGTGACTATCTTTTCTAAGCTTTTTAACGGAATCTTTATGTTTGCCTTCAATAATTCGTGCGATTTTTTCAAAAATCAAAAGCTTATTTTCATCCGTAAACTCACCAAATATTGAAATTTCTTCATTTAAGTATTTTGATAGATCTTGGTAATTATCAAAACCTTCAAGTTGTAGAGGTTTTTGAGGTTTGAGCCTTACAGAGAATGGCTTTAATAGTCCCGTAGGATCTACATTTTCAAAAAACTCTGTAAAGGGATCTAGCCTTTCATTTTGTTGTTTAATATTGATAAAATCTTTTATTACCGGATATGAAAGATAGTCTTCATTCACACCTCCTTTAGCCATTGCAAAAAGTTCCTTTATTTGAGGACTTGAAAGCCAGTTTGGATCTTTAGACATCATCAAGTTTTCAAAGTCCATCATGTAATCCTCTTTAGGCTTATTCAAATATTTAGGATCGTTGACATTAACCTTTACTTTTCCATAACCAAATGGCTTTGCAGCTCCAAGACTATGAAAAAAGGTATCTGAATAACCATGAAAAGTAAGGGCAGATAAGACTGCTCCAACTTCGACAGATTTCAAATTATGAAATCTAAGCTTCATTTTAAAATTAGTCCCTTTATCCAACGGTTTAAAATGGGTTACAACTTTTTGATTATCACCGGCAGAAGTCTTAACTTCTTTGGATTGAACAGGATATCTTTTAAAGCCTCTTAAAGTTGCTGCAGAATCATCATAAGTGAAATAACCGCCTTTATCCTTAAACTGATCCAAGTAAAATGGAAAATAAGATGCTTTAGGGCCTCCTAAAACAGCCTCAACTTGTGGTAAAACTTTTACCGTTTGGGACTCTGCTAAAGCATGTCCAAAAAACAAGCGCCCTTTTAAGGAATCGTCCTTTGATGTATATCCAAATAAGGTCTCCGCCAGATCTTTCTTTTTGTCGGGATTATGATTCGGATTGAGATCAGAAACTCGATATTTAAATGGAAGCTTATACATGTAGGACAACCCAAAATGCTCTAAATCACCGTTTTCATTTTCAGCAAAAAAAACTGGAATTTTTTCACCATTTATAAGTTTTCCTCTCCAATACTTCCAGTCCTTTGAAAGATTACTTGGATCGTCATGCCCATATATAAATTTAAAATCCTTTTGCTGAGTTTGACTTACTTCCAAAATCTTAGGATTTTCTGAATCGAAGAATACAAATTCTCTTACCTTTCCTGAACTCTTGAATTTTCTATCTTTAGGGAGATCTCTTGTGTCCTCCTTTCTAGGCCCAGGTTGACCTGTAAAAACTAATGTACCTTTTCTACCTTCACTATTGAAATAGGCCATATTTAATTCTATATTTCCAAATAATGGTTTTTTTTCCGTCCTGAATGAATGTGTAAGTCCATGCTTTTTAACTATTGAATTTTCATATTTAGAAAAAGCTTCTTTATTTTTTGGCTGGTTGTTCAAAAAATAATCCCTAAATGGGATGCCCAAATATTCTTTTAATTCGCGATGGTCTATATGCGCTAGTTCTTCACATTTTTCGATAGACCAGCTTCCATCTTCTTTTTCCTTTAGCCATCCACCTTGTATTTCATTATATTTATAACGGGCAAGATATTGTGAAGCCCGAGTTAAATCCCTAAAAGCATACCTATGATCATTAATCAAATTTTTATTCAACCTCGAAAAACTCATAATCTCCAACACATTCCTGACCATCCCTTTAAGCGAAGTGGCTGGAATAAAATACTGTTTTTGGCCATTTTTATCTATAAAGTGGGAGAATTCCTCGGTGGGTTTTTCTCCTTCTGCTGGTTTAGTGTGGCCATTTCGGATAAAGATTGGGGTCTCTGCAGTAATCTCGATTTCTATCTCTCCGCTTTCTCCATCCTCAAAAGGGATGTCGTGTCTTACATCGTTCCGCCACGGTGGATAAAATACTTGACCTTCAGAAGGAGCTGGAACGAAATTGTATGGTGATTTTACTACTGACATATTTTTAGTATTTAAATCCTGAGAAAATTAAAGCGGTAGGTTTGAGTGTAGGAAAGTTCGTTTCGCTATCAACTTGGTAAGACTCCTCTTCCCAAACTTGTTTGAATAGGACTTTGCTTACTTGTTCAAGTTTATGGGGAATATATTCCTTAGGAAGTACTTCTAAGTCTTTTAGCGCTTCATGATCAAATGCAGTAACCATATACACCCCCGTATGCTGAATATGAATGCTGATATCTTTTTCGGCTGAGTACAATAAGGCTTCTACACAAAAGGGATTGATGGATTGCAGAATCATTTCTTTGGGAAATTTTTCCTCAAATAGCATATCCGGCTTATCCTTATGGGACATCCAATAATAGCCCGTGAATGTATAATCAGGGATCTTATTGATTTCTTCAATTTCTTTTAGAATATATTTTTTCATGTTAAGTCAATTAATAGGAAAAATTTCATTTCCATCTATACAAAGGCTTCCTGTAAATATTCCATGACCCTTAGTGGTCATTCCTCCTAGAGGAAGAAGGCCTTTGCAGATATCCTTTAAGCCTTCTTCTAATGCTTCTAAATACTCTTCGGCAATTTCCTTTTCTGCGAAGAGATTGATTTCCAAAGCATCATCATTTAAATAGCTCACTTTTTCAGAGAAAAGCGCACCTTCCAATGCGCCTCCTGTAAAACGGTCTATAGCCACATGATTCAAGATCTTGTCATTCTTTACCTTTTCCTGAGTGAGGAAAATATCATCAATAAACACTTTTCCCGCTTTTGGATCGTCAACGTTTTTACCTGCTTTACCAAAAAGCTCAGCAACTGCTTCGTTTTGTATCCCAACTTTGGCTTCAGCAGTACCAGCCCATCGTTTTTTTTCTTTGTTATAATGATAAGCTACCCGATGTGAAAGAGCTCCCTTGATAGATGATCCAGGTACTAAACTCTGTTTTTCGAACTCAATACCTGTTTCAGAATAGACAGCAACTTCTTCTTCCACAGGTGTATTGTCCACATCTTGGTCTCCATACCCCGACCCAAAAATGAAAAATGGATCAGGAGTCAATTTTAACTTATAATGGGTTTTGGAGGAGCTTACTGATTCTGCTTTAGCCTCATTTTCTTTACCCCAATCAATGGCATTAAAAGAAGATGAAAGCTCCAAATATTCCTGCATTTCTGAATTTAAATCGTATTGCATTTTTTGAACTTGCAAAACCTTTAGACTTCCATAACCATTTCTGCTTCCAGCGCCTATTCTAAAGTCAGGACTTCCAACCGTTTTTAAGATTTTATCCCAATTGTCTTTATTTTTACCGGAAAAATCCGTCAATTCCAATTCGAATACAAAACGAGTTCCTTTAAAGATCACTTCATTATCAAAAAGACCATTTTTTTCAGCAACTGCCTTATCGTTCATTCGGACATGTTGGCGAACTGGAAGGTGCTCAAATTGAGCTTTTAAAGCATCCCACTTTTCATCCACCAACAAACCTTCGGAAACCTGAGTTTTGTTGAGCATCATTAAGCCCGGACTTACCTTGATTAAGGATCCGGTACCGGTATCACCTCCTTTAGAATCCCCAAATAAATTGGCGGCAGATTCAGTATTACCATGTTTAGAAAACTGGTGTCTTAATACTCCAGCGAGGGTAGTACCTGAAATCATCGGGAATCCATTGGCATCTTTTTGAACCAGCGCATCTTTCAAAAGTGTCGATTGACCAGAGCCTACAAACAAAGGGATCTCTGCCTCCAACATAAATCTTGCGATACATTTAATGATTGTCTTTCCCATATTCTTTAATTTTTATAAGCCTTGGCCATCTCAGAAGAGAACTTGGCAATGAAAATTCGTAAATCAGGCCTAATATCTTCTCCAGAACTATTTTCAACTTTATCGACGATTTCTTTGAAGTTTTTCAACCTAGTCGCTCCATTTTCTCCCCAGCACTTTTCATAGGCCACTCCATGGGTCAAGTAAGCATCTTTCCCTTCATAGAGCTTTTCTTTTATTTCTGCCACATCTTTTGACCTTGAAGCGATCGAACGAATATTCCCCCATTGGCTTGGTGAAACACTTTTGAGTTTGCCAAATTGTTTTGGTACTTCTTCGTACACAAATTTGGTCACCAATTGAGACGTCAATAACTCAACAGCTACTTGGTTCTTCCGCTTTTTAAGAACCTTTGCTAAAGCTGAATTCCCAGCTCCCCTTTCAAAAGTTGAATTTTGAGGATTATCTAATTTTATTTTAAAAGGTGATACCGGGTCATTACCAGTAGATTGAAGAAAAATCGGATTATAAATCACTTTCCCCAAACCTTCAGCCTGATAATGTCCTCTATAAGCTGAATCAGTTGACTTTGAAGCAGTTTTCACATAGAAGACTGACCCTTTGAGGATGCAGTGGCGCTGTGTTGAAGTGGTTTTCCTTTGCCCATTCCAAGGTGAATAGCTGTAGGTTCTAATTTGTGATTTTGACCAATCAATTTTCCCATCCAATCCTAAATCCTTTGCAGTAGGCTGAAATGTTGGTTGACCAGCTGAATCAAAAAAACAAAGATTACTCTCCGCATAAACCAAAGTAAAATCTTCTGATTGAAAAGTAGGTATTGGGTCTAAAGCTTGGATTTGTTTGATCTTAACTTGACCGTATTCTGCAGTTTTTGATTTACCCAATCTTTGTTCACCTTCCAAGGCTGAGGATACAGTTTTTAACAACGCTTCATCCTCTGCTTGGACAGAAAAGATAAAGCTTGTCCCAGCAGGTATAGCTTCAAAACCAAACATATAACCTGTTTTTGAAGTACGTGAATCCCTATCATAAGCGGATTTTAAAGAAAAACGCTTTCCAACTTCTTTTACCAATACTCCAGACGATGAAATATAACCCGATCGGGATTGTTGAAGCTGCAACTTAGTCTCCTTTTCATCTAATGGATGATTTTCAGAAGTTATCATGTGATGAAGGTAGACTTTGTTAGCTTCTAACTTTGAGTTCAATTTATCCTGAAAGAAGGAGAAAGGGATAGCGTAAGTAGGTTCACCAGCACTGGTAGCCACCCGAGCATCTCCAAACTTAATATCGCCTGAATGAAATAAGCTGTAAGCCATTTCGCTCTCTTCAGGTTTATAAAGATGTTTTGCTGCAATTCCCAAAAAATTACTTCCAGGAATATAATCCAAGGTGGTCATATTGCCTTCAGTGGCTAATTTGGCGTTCAATACCACATCAGAAAGCAATGTGCATTTAAAATAATAAGTTGTCATAGCTTTTAGGTTAGTTTGATTGAACATCTACCGAGGCCTCGGTTTCGATTTGCTCCTATTGATCGGATATACTTGGCCAATTGCATTAAAATTTGATGTTCATTTTCTGTCACTCCTTGAATGTAAGCATTCAAGGATAAAGGAATGCAGACTTCTGTAACGCGAAGTGAGGTGTTTTTAGCCACACCTTTTTCCGCATCGATTGCTGTAGAGGCAATCGTTCGATAAAGGAATTCTGAATGATCTGCTCCAATAGCCATTTTTTCATCTATTGGCAATGATGCGTTGGAAAAAAAGAGCATTCCTGGCGTGGTGATACCATTCTTTTCATCCACAAAACCAAATAATCTTTTCCTAGTATCTTCATCAAAACCCTGAATCTCTAACAATTCAAAATCATTGAAAGCATCCACAAATAAACCTTTTAATGTTTTGCCTGGGATATATGGAAATCCATCTGGATCTTTGATCACTATCGCATCTGCTTCGGCTCCTGCCGAAAGGCCAGACCCTGCATGCCAGTCCGTATAAAAGTTGATGGTATAATTAATTTTCTCTTGTGCCATATCTAAATCCATGTAAGGTGATTAAATCCAATAATTGAGATTTTGCTAATGATCCAGAAGTCAAATTTTCAAATGTTTCGAGTTCTTGACTTAGCTTAAGTTTTTCAAAGAATTCATTATTGACATTTTGCATCCGCTTCAAGTTGAACTCGGCGACAGAAAAATCTTTATAAGAGTCCGAAACCACCCGACGTAGTTTTCCAATTGCTTTTGATCCATCTTGGGAATTGTCCGCTTCAAGTTTGAGAGTTGCCAGTCGGCTATTTAATGTCTCTAATTCGTCCAATAGATATGGACCATAGTAATAATTTAAACTTTTATCATTTTGCTTGGCCAGAAGTGTTCGTTCTTGCAATACAGACAACTTATCTGTAAAAGATTCTTGAACCTTATAAAAAGCCAGTGCAGATTCAGGGATTCCATTATCACGTTTTTTAACATTTTCCTTCACTTTTTTCTTAGCATCCTTACACAAAGCTTCGGAAAGATTAAGCGCATAATGAAGGGGATAGGATTCTTTTACATAGGCAATACCTGCGCAAGCAGTAATTCCATCACTAAAATCGGAGATGCCAAAATCTTTCAAAACTTTAAATTCCTCTTCGGTTTTTTCTTCAAAGGCTCTAAGAAAAAGTTCTGTAAATTCTAAAGCTAAATCTGCCCGAATAATAAAGGTCAAATCATCTCCCCCACAAATGATCGGTCTAACCGGTTGCTTACCTTTAGAAGTAATAGCCTCGTCTTTACTAAAAACTTTCCAAAAAGCAGATTGAGCTGCACTTTGGGTAGCTTTATCTAGTGCATTGGAAAATTTTTTAAAGGCTGACTTACTAGTATCGAAATCTTTATCCTTGAGTTTTTTTCCCATTACTCTAAGTATATTTCCCAGTCCATTACCATCCGCATGAACCACTGCAATCCAAGAGTTTTTATGACCTTTACAGATGTCTTCAATTTCAAGGGTGATTTCCTTTGGTTTTTCGACAAGCCCTGAAATCTTTTTAAATAGTTTTGTATGGCTTGACGTCCCATAATCTTGAGACTTTTTATCTACGGCAGAGTCTTTTAGTTTAGTACTTTCACAAAATGAAATCTTTTTTCCTTTCTTTTCTTTAATTTCAACCGCTACTCCTCCAGTTCTTCGGGCTCTTTCCAAGCCCATAAATCCAATTTCCAAAGGCATCATTGCTTTATTTCGCTCCACTTTTAACTTTTCTTCCAGCTTTGTTATAAGCTCAGAAAGTGGAGCATTATCCTCAATTTTGACGATTGCTTGACTTACAGTAACCCCAGGAGCTTTCTTCAACACATACATGGGGAATTCTCTCATCAGCTTTCTACTGATTTGTTCGTTTCCAATATATTTGATGTTTCCCGCTGCACTTACAATAATGTTTTCATCTGATTCATTGGAGTTAATGAATTCGTAAAACATGTCCGTACATATCTCCTCTACCAACTCACTCCCTCCTACAATCTCCTTGAGCTTATTTGTCTGAAAAATAAAGCTCTGAATGCCCTGAATGCTGGCTCCATATAAATACTTTGTCATCGTTTATTTTTTTTACTGATTAATGTTCCAAAACCTACACTCGCGCCCTTGCCCAAGCCAATATCCGAGGGCAGCAGCACATTGCATGAAAAATCCACGTCCAGCGCCAGCAGCCTGATTCCCTTGTGACGAACCCACCTTTCCTGAGGAAACCCCGTAATCCGAACCCGAATGGGATCGGTCACCGTCCAGTGTACACCTTTGGCAAAAGACAGCAGGTTGCCTACCAGCACCCGCTCCAGAAATGCCAGCTTTTCTGCTATCCCTTCCAACCCGCGGTACACTGCATAATTTTTCTCATTCAGCGCCAGCCATTGTTCCAGCTGATAGGCATGGTCCTCAGATGTGACCTCCACCGGAAACCGGTTGATCCGCACATTTTCGACAAACAAGGGCCGCGCCTGACTGCCTATGCGTATGCCACCCTCGTTGCGTGTAAAAAAATGGTGGATCTCCTCGGTACCGTCCTGCACACAGACGATCCCCGCCTTGCCCCGCTGAGACTTGTATTGCACCACCGGATAAGCATAGTGGTACCGGTCATCCCCCAAGTGATTGTGAAATACCGTGCGTTCACGACCTACGAGCTGTATCACCGCACCCCGAAACGCCGGTACCTCGTGCGGCTTCAGTACCGTGTCAAATTCAATTTTAATTACTCTTACCTGTGGCATCGGCTCATTAAATATTCAGTGTTTCCTGCACAGCCCAAAGGCAATCCTATGGGCAGTGAGAAGTTACTTTGGCTAAAATAAATATTCTTTAATTTGATTAAATTCAAAATAAATAGTAAACTAAATCACCTAAAGTATCCATTTCTATGCAATATCTGGACATAATACAAATGATTCCATGTTACTAGCTCGCTTTGCAAAATACAGGATGCTTTTCGTAAATAAAATACCCTGATCGGGGTATTTTTATAAGCGGTAGCCTTGCTATGCAGGTTTGATCTTTTTCTTTCCCCTTACTGCATACTCCCGCAAAGAAAAGGAGCAAGTAGGAACTGTATTTTCCCATATAACCCCTGTTCCTTTGACAACCTTTACTGGACCACTCCCCCAACCTCTGCACCCCCAACCAATTCCAGTAAACCCATGAGCCGCTGCATCACTTCCCTCCACTCAATGTGACATTCATGTAAGGTTATTTTTACTTTATGTAACTATAAGTTATATTTTACCAATACCTTTGTTATATAAATTTATTAATCCTATTTAAAACCGGATACTGGGAGCGGGGATTCATCCAGAAAACTAAACCATATAAACACATGAAAACGCTCGCTATTCATAAACTTGTCGCCGCCTTGGGAATCTTCTCCTGTGCGCTGTTCATCGCCCCGGCGGCCAATGCCCAAAGTGACAATCCGGGACCTCGGTTCGGAGTAAAGGGAGGATTAAACTTCTCGCAGTTCTTCGTCGAACAGCCTACCGTAGAGGATGAAAATATCAAGGTAGGCCTGCATTTCGGGATATTTACCAAGATACCCGTCACCGACTTCCTGGCTTTTCAGCCGGAACTGCTCTATACCAATGTGGGATCCAAGGTATCCTATGGAGGCTCGGACGTATCTAACCTGCTAGGCATACGGGAAGGAGAAGTACGGTTTAACCTAAACTACGTGCAACTGCCCCTGGCCTTTGGGATCAACTTGGGTCCTATCAACATCCAAGGTGGACCGTACCTGTCCTACCTGGTCTCTGCAAACGTCAAAAACCTGAGGACTTCGGACCTAGCCACCATCAACACCATTGAGCTGGACAAAAACGACTTCCACAAGCTGGATTATGGACTGCTCGGAGGGATAGGGTTTGACCTGCGGAATATGACGATAGGCGCACGGTACAACTACGGACTTAGACAGGTCGGCAAGGACGGCATGGCCAAAGACCTAACCAATCGGTCCAGAAACTCCGTGGCACAACTGTTTATTGGCTTTGGCTTTTAGGGGAATACCGAAGGTACGTGTCGTTAGGGTTCGAAATCAGCCAATTCATTCGCTTTGATCCAACTACTAACTATTGATTCCCAAGTAAATTTTTTTACGTAACCAACCATCAAGCCATTTCTCAAACGCAACTTGGGAGATGGTATTTTTTTTTACCTTTACCTCAGAGACTTCAAACCCATCCTTCTATGATTCGCCTGATTGCTTCCCTCCTCCTACTGCTATTGTCCATCGCTACCTTATTTGCCCAAGAACGGCAGAAAGTCAAGCTGGCCGTAGTGGGGCTGACCCACTCACACGTACATTGGATACTGGGACGGCAGGATAAGGGCGATGTGGAGATCGTCGGTATCGTAGAACCCAACCGGGACCTGGCCACCCGCCTGATGAATCGGTACAAGCTCCCCCAATCCCTGCACTTCGACAGCATGGAGGACATGTTTAAGGTTGTCACTCCCGAGGGAGTAACCGCCTTTGGCTCCATCTACGAGCATTTGGAGGTGGTGCAGGCCTGCGCTCCCCGCGGCGTACATGTGATGGTGGAGAAACCACTCGCCGTAAGCACCGAACATGCCAATGAAATGGCCCGTTTGGCCAAACAGTACGATATCCAACTAATCACCAACTACGAAACCACCTGGTACGCCTCTAACCTGGAAGTGTACCGGCAAGTCCACGAGGAAAAAGCCATCGGCGCATTGCGCCGCGTCATCATCAACGACGGGCACGAGGGCCCCAAGGAAATCGGGGTAAACCAAGAATTTCTCGACTGGCTGGCGGATCCTGTTCAGAACGGCGGCGGTGCGGTGATCGACTTCGGCTGCTACGGTGCCAACCTGATGACCTGGCTGATGCAGGGGGAACGCCCCATTTCCGTCACGGCGGAGCTAAAACAGATCAAAACGGACATATACCCCAAGGTGGACGACGACGCCACCATCCTGCTCCAGTACCCCGAAACCAAGGGGGTCATTCAGGCCTCGTGGAACTGGCCCTTTAGCCGCAAAGACATGGAGGTATATGGAGAAACGGGCTACCTGATCGCCAAAGACAACACGCGGCTGGTCACCCGCCTGCCGGGAGAACGCCAGGAAAGCAACACCCAACTGTCCTCACGCGAATACCCTTACGACGATCCCTTTTCCTTCTTCGCCGGACTGATCCGCGGAGAACTGAGCATGCAGCCTTACGACCTCTCCTCCCTGGAAAACAACCTCATCGTGGTGGAGATACTGGAAGCCGCCATTCAAAGCGATCGGGAGGGAAGAAGGGTGATGCTAAATCAGGAATAGGCAATGAGACACGGCGCAGTAACATAGGCCGATTTTGCCGGTAATTAGCGGTGGTCCACAAACGTATCAGGAGTGGGTTTCCTCCGCCCTAGATATCCGAAGAGGCCCATTTTTAAGGCAATTCACAGGATTGAAAATGAAGGATTTAACCGGGCAGGTCGGGCCCAAAAATAATGTTGTTGCGCCCATTGGAATAATCGTTTTTTTAGGCTAGCTTTCACCGCTTTTCGTTCGGTACGAGACCCGTATCTTCCCGCTGGGATAGTATGTCAGTATGCCTTACTGAGCACTTTTTACTACAAAAATTAACCTAAACGTTATTGCGCAGATGAAGCTCATTTTTAAAGAGAGGGGCCTGTACCTTTCCCTGGTGCTGCTCGCACTTTTCGGTTGCAAATTTGAACCTTTCGAGGAATACGAGGTAGAGATCACACCACCCCAACCTATCTCGGTGACGTTCACTGTAGACGAACCCGCATTGAAGGATCCCTACTACCTTATGCAATCGACCCAGTTTTTCATTAGGCTGGGAGGTTTGGAAAACCGGATGGTTGCAGGCGAAATCAAACAGGGACACCACCTGATACCTTCCGGCGTCAGCAACATGGCGGTGATGTTTACCCTAGACCCCGCCAAGCTAGGGAATGGCACGCATACCCTTGACATGGTGCTTTATGCCTCCACCAATTCCGGCAGCCTGGCCGATAGGGTGGGAGAAGAGTATTACGTCATTAATCAGACGTTTACGGTGGTCGTGGATTCCACGCCACCGACGTTTCGATCCTTTCGTGCCGGTATGGAAAACGGTTACCTAACCCTTCGATGGGATAGAAACCATCCGCGGGAAAACTTCATCTACAAAGTTAAGCGAAGCTACTCGGATACCTGGTTTCACCAAGACACCTTGCTAGGCAGTTCCAAAGAAAACCACTACATAGACCCAGGCTACGTAGGTGGTAAGATGAATTTCCAGGTAATTGCTCAGGGCTTTGGCTTCGAAGTAGTGGTCGGATCGGGTGAAATTTCGATGGCACCCGCTGATTTCGTTTTGCGACGGGACAGCGAAGGCATCGCGCGCCTGAGATGGTCTGCAAGTGCCCTCAATCCGCAGGGGTTGCAGATGGGGTGGACCTCAGGCCATCAGGGGCGTCCGACCTCTTGGACCCCCTTTACCGGTGCCGGGGACATCGCTGTGGATGAAACGGACATGGACCCCTCAAACATTTACGTCTATGTGGATATCTTCCGTAGGGGCTATTATGCCCAAAGGGTACAAACGGACCTGATGCTCACCCCGAATGGGAACATCCATCCCTTCAAGGCCTATGCGATGATGAAGGAAGGCCATAAGTTGATCATCGCAACGGACAAAAAACTGTACCGGTATAATTTGGACGGGTTTGTATTGGAGGACAGCCTGTCCCTTGAGGAGAAGGGCATTACACCTCCCCTATCCATGGTCATACAGCCGGACGAGTCCCGCGCCTATGTAAGCGGAGACCGAGGACAGATCCTAAGGTTCAATCCCCTACATATGCAGGAAGGAACACTTTTCTCGCTAGAGACTGCGACCCAGGGAGCTTCCCTTCCTTCGGCAGCTTTGGCAGCTACCACACTTGGCAATGCCTCCAACAGTGGCCTGCTTACCGTGGCGTTTTGGAAGGGGAAACCCTTCTCCATGGTAGTAAATTTGGAAAAACTGCAGGTCTTGTGGCAATATACAGGAGCTAATGCGTACCCGCCCGCCATTTCCGAAGATGGAAACTTTATTGCGGCAGAGATCACGACGGGGGAATCCAAGCAGATGGGAATGGTTTACAAGCGGAATCTGGACGAGTACCGCTCGTTCGGAACAATAGACCCAGGAAAGCATGCTTTCCTGCCCACAGGAAGGGAGGTATTGTCTTATCCCAGGCTTGGTGAGTACACCGGTGAGCGGGGGGTAGTATATGCTCGGGTATACAACCTACAGCGTGCCCCTCAGGATGCGAGCAAATCACTGGAGGAGCTTCGAAACAACCAATTCGCCAACCCAACACCTAGGGGTATTGACTATGACCTCGCATCGAATACCATTTCGATTCGGTATCAATTTTTGACGTTCACCATGAATGCGGCTAACCTCGAATACGAAAATACCGTAAACGGTCCCCTACTCATTATTTCCAATAACCATGCCCTGAGATCCTACGGGCACATAGAGGCTATCCCATGAAGGCTTACCTGACATGTTTCATTTTACTATTCGCCGCCTCGGCACAGGCACAGGAAGGCAACTCGCTAATGTTCCGCATCGGCATAGGAACCTATGCGATGCATTCACAAAAGCTTTTTCAGAAGGACTTTCAGAAAGGGAATCCCATACCCTATGGCACTGTGCACGCCTTTCCCTCCTTTCCAACCTTTGGGGGATCAATGGGTTTTGGGATCTCTCCCTCCATTTCCATAGGTGTTCGCGCTGAATATGCTTCCACCGGTGGGCGATTGCATTATAAAGACTATTCTGGCCATGCGGTCATGGATCAGACACTTTCAGCTGTTCAGGTAGGGCCCTTTGTACAAGTCCGCGCAAACAACTCCCCTTCCTGGCCGGTTCATTTAACCCTATTTGGCTCCGCCGCAAATGTGGTAGAAACGATCCAATCGGAAGTGAAAGTTGGAACCAGGCTGGAAACCGAAAAAATCCGGCTCACGGCATTAAATCTGGCCTTGCGTCCCGGTATCCAAGTGGGCCACAGCGTGGGGATCTTTCACGTTCTATTGGCCCTGGAGGGTGAAATCCAACATGCCAACAAACTTACCGACGCCCAGGATCGATACATCACTACGTCTGACAGCAAGAACCTGGTGGCAAACTGGGGTGGATTGCGTACTTCGCTGGGTGTGGGGGTGAAATTTTAGTTTATGGCTAGGACATATTTAACCAAGACGGAATAATCCATACTCAAATACTTGGAGAGCTAGCAAAAAGACTGTTTCTTTGGGCTGAAAAACCGTGAAATCAGAGAGTTGTGAGGATTGTACGCGTTGTTTGGACCAAATCACGGTACAGCATCTATCGAGATTCATCGCTTACTTTTAAAGGTATATTTATAAAAGAACTCCGCAGGGACTCTTCAGTTCTGGATCGGGTATACTTGTTATTTTCATCAGATTGTCTACCTCGAAGAAACATTGTTCCTTATATATTATGAAAAAAATTGTATCGCGGTACGCAACTCCCGCCAATCTCGTGCTACTAGTAATTTTGGTGGTAGTCAATAACTTGGCATTGATTTGGTTTTTTCGGAATTTTCCAGAGCCCATTTTAGACACCTATTTGTTTTATACGGCAGAAGAGGCTTATGCCATTATTGAAGCATATGGTGCCTATTATCGTGCCATGTATATTCGGGGTACGTTGCTGTTGGATTTTATGTATCCGGTGTGGTACACGCTGATGTTATCTTTCGGTATCTACCGGGCGAGTGGTCAGGCGGGGTGGGCCCTGTTTCCACTTTGGATACTCCCCCTGGATTACGTCGAAAACGGCACGCTGATCTACCTGCTGACGCAATACCCCACAGAACACCTCTTCCTGGCCTCCGCCGTGGGATTCATTACCTGCGCCAAATGGGCCATGGTCCTTACCTCGGTGCTGTTTATCCTTCGGGCATTGTTGATGCGCTATATCATCAAAAAACCTAAACAGTCGTAAGAACAAAGCCGGCTGAGAGGTTTTCTCAGCCGGATTGCCATACTTTTTGGAGACCCTTTTGCTCAGGTCAGTTTGATGTCCACTTTTTTACCCGTTTTCACGGCCTTGTAGATCGCATCGATGATGATCAAATCTTTCAGGCCTTCTTCTCCATCCACAGGCATCACGGGCTTTTTTCCCGCTAGGATGATATCGGACATCTCGTCCATCTGCACCGTCTGATGGGTAATGTGCGGCTTGTCCAAGGGACCCTTGTGCGTGCGCCCTTTAATGGGTCCATAGCCGGTGGAAGGCTGCATCTCGGCAAAACCTTTTTCCCCGTTGAGGTAGAATTTATCCAGTCCATTCATGCTGTACGTGGATAGGCAGGAGGCTACCGCACCGCTGGGGAATCCAAACTGAAACTGGATAGTTTCATCCACACCGGGCTTGAATTTGACCGGGTCGGTCTTAGTTTCCTGGGCCGTCACCCAGATCGGCTCCTCCCCCACCATGTATCTGGCACCGTTTACAGAGTAGATGCCGATATCCATCATGGCACCGCCTCCGGCCAGTTCCTTATTCAACCTCCATTGGGTAGGGTCACCGATCCGGAAGCCGCTAAGCCCCTGAAAAAACATGATCTTGCCCAATTCTCCCTCTCTCCGCATGCGGATAACCTCTAGCGTATTGCCTTCAAAGCGCATGCGATAGCCTACCAGCAGGTGGACATTTGCCTTTTTGCATTCGGCCACCATCTCGCGGCCTTCCTTGGCATTGAGGCCCATGGGTTTCTCGCAGATGACGTGTTTGCCCGCACGGGCCACCCGGATGGTTTGGTCCTTGTGCAGGGAATTGGGAGTGATGATATAGACCGCATCAATATCCGGATTATCCTTGATGGCGTCGAAATTTTCGTAGTTGTAGCAGTTTTTGGCGGGGATATTATACTTGGATTGCCATTCGGTCACCTTGGAGGGAGTACCGCTGATGACGCCCACCAGTTTGGCCTTTTTGCAGTCTTTCATGGCTTCCGCCACGCGGGTACCATAGCTGCCTAGGCCCATAATCGCGACCCGCAATACCGGACCCTGATAGGGTTCGGTGGTGGAAATGGAGGCAAAATCCTGTGCCTGAAGGGAGGACACAAAGGGCAGGGAAACTGCCGAAAGGGTAAGCTTTTGTAAAAAATCTCTTCTGGATTTCATCGGCTTATCGGTTTTAGGTTTATGGTTGATTCTTTTGGTTGTAAACAACGTTATGTACAAAGCTTCAGAAAGGGCACCCCTTTCCCACACCTGAAATATACTGGTTTTCCTCCAAATGATTATCTTCGTGGCGCCCTAAAATCATACAGCACATGGCAAACCCTATACAGTATCAAACCGAAAACACCCTTAGCGTAGAGGAATTCTCCTCGCTGCTTCAACGATCTACCCTCGGTGAAAGGCGTCCAATCGACGACAAGGTCCGCCTCCAATCCATGCTACAGCACGCCAACCTGATCGTCACTGCCCGAGACGGTGACCTGCTCGTGGGCATATCCCGGGCACTGAGCGACTTTGCCTTTTGTACCTACCTCTCCGATTTGGCCGTGGACGCAAGGTACCAAAAACAGGGCATCGGCAAGGAACTAATCCGCCACACCAAACTGGCAGCCCCCCTCGCCAAGCTTATTTTGATTTCTGCCCCCAAAGCGGTCAACTATTACCCCAAAATCGGCATGCAGCGGCACGAAAACTGCTATATCCTCGAGGATATCAACAGCCTGCATTAGGCGGCTACCCAAGTGATTTTTCGTGTATAGGTGACTGACGGGATGGCTGTTCCTCGCGAAAACGCACCGAAAATTGAACAACCACCAGCACAGACAGCACCTGATAGCCCCCCACAAGGGCTGTCATCCAATCCCCTACGTGTTGGGAGGCCCCGAACCAATCACCCAGCCATAAAATAATGGCCAAACCGAGGACCGACTTCGTCAACTCAAAAGCCCAAGCGAGGGGATTGCGGTCCATCAGTTCGGTATAGGCATAGATGGAAAGAACCAGAAATCCACCATAGAGCGCCGCCAATGCAAAGCCTATACTGCCGATAAACGCAAAAAGGTAAATTAGCAGGCCGTAACTCACCATTAGCTGCGTCCATGCCCACAGGTTAAAGGAGGGAGAAGTGGGCGTATCGTACTTTGTATAGGTTTCTGGGCGGTCGATGGCGTATACGGGGTATCGCATTTTTACGTCTTCCGGTCTCCAGCCGGTAGGCATCAGCCAGATCCGCAATTTATCCTTCCATTGCCGGGTATGGTAGGCATCCTTGAGCAGAAGCCAAAAATGTTGAAAATTGATTTTCAGGGGATTCCAGGTTCGGGCCGGGCGCGTGATCCCATATACACAAGGAACCTCCTCCAACTCCTCCTGAAAGGTGCCAAATAGGCGATCCCACACGATGAATATCTGGCTAAAATTGCGGTCCATGTAGATGGGGTTGATGGCATGGTGCACCCGATGGTGGGAGGGAGTGACGATGATATGCTCCAAAAATCCCATCCTCCCGATCAGCCGGGTATGGTACCAAAACTGGACAAACAGGTGAATGGGTGCCACTACGGCGATTACCTCTACCGGCACTCCCAAGAGCGCAGCTGGCAGCAATAGAAACGCAAAATAGTCGAAGACGGTAGAAACAGTCTGCCGCAGGGCGCAGCTTAGGTTAAACTCCTCGCTGCTGTGATGGATCACGTGTCGGTTCCAGAGCAGGTTGATCCGGTGCTCCCAGCGATGCACCCAATATCCTTTGAAATCGATCACCACAAAGGTCACGGCGTAGGTTAGCCAAGTAGCTTTGATCTCAAAGATCGCTACGTGCTCTACCAACCAATGGTAGGTCAGCAAGGAGATGGTCAATCCCAGCACGTCTTTGATCACATTGGTCATGCCCGAACTGATACTGGACACACTGTCCAGGCTACGGCTTACTTGCCTGCCCATACGCCATCCCGCCAGCTGCTCCAGCAAAATCAGCAGCAGAAAGATCGGCATCGTATAGTTGAGCACCTGCGCATACATTTCCATATCCGGGGAGGCTTTTAAGAAAGGAAATATAGCAAAAAATCCGGAAAGCTAATTATTTGAATCAGGTTAGTCGAGTGAGAGGTAGTGGAGATAAAACGTCTAAATTATTCAGGCCATGAAAGTCATTGCTCCGAACAAAAACAGGTTTCTCAACGAAGAGGAGCCTGCTTTGGAGGGAGATAAGACAATTAATCGGAGGGAATCTATAATCAAATTAACTATTGTTGTTGTAAAGCGCCCCTTCAAAATCAAAAGCATAAGCTCCATTGTTTATAACTATCTCCTTAATCTCCGGTTCAATCCACTGCTTTTTCATGTATTGTTCGTTTTGGTGTTGTGAAAAAATTTATCCGTTTGCACTGCATAAATTCTGATCCGCAAGGAAATTCTTTTTTCGGTCAAAAGCAAGTACGCAAGGCTTCTTTTGTTTTACTACCCGAAATCAAAAGCCCTCCATATAGGTGCATCAGAAAAGAATATTTCCAGCACCAGACAAGGAATTTTTGGCATTACACGTATCTTTGAAAAGCCCCTTAAATGTGCTCTTTGTCAGCCTAAAGAAGGGAATTGCCTATTGACTTCGAATAACTCCCTTTATTTTTTTGTGGCAGCACCGGTAAATATACCGTTAACAGATCGGATAGTTTCTCCATATCACTGCTCAACTCCTCCAGCTTAAAACAATACACAGGCTGGTCCAGATCATTCCAATCCACCTGAATGATCCGGTCGGAGGCGAGATTTTCCACAGTAAGCCCGTGCACATGCACCATCTCCGATAATGTGAGGTGGTAGTGAGGATAGGGAAGATGTCGAAACGCTGGCCTTGGCAAATACCTCTCCGCTAAAAACAGGCTCCTCATCTAAGACGAGCCTGTTATGGAGGGAGACAAGACTATTAATCAGAGGGAATCGATGATCAAATTAACTTGTAAATCCGTCCCCACCAAC
>NZ_JAFIEU010000031.1 GCF_020832325.1 Lunatimonas sp. | reverse complement strand
CACGGGTTCAACTCCCGTCCTCGCTACTTAGAAGCTCCTAAATTGGGGCTTCTTTTCTTTGTATGTTCACCGTCTACGTACTTTATTCCTTCTCGGCCGATAGGCTGTACATCGGAATGACTTCCGACTTAATCACCCGATTCAAGTTCCATAACTACAAAGCTACAAAAGGCTTCACCACCATGTTTAGGCCTTGGTTCTGCATAGTGGTAGAGACATACCAATCCAAACATCTCGCTCGCAACAGAGAAAAATTCCTCAAATCCGGTAATGGTTGGTATAAAAGTAAAAGAGCCCTATCTCAAGGGCTCTTTTAACTATTAATAAGTAAGTCTGTGCGAAACTTACTTCACTTTTTCAACTACAGCTTTAAATGCGTCGGGATGGTTCATGGCAAGATCTGCCAACACCTTACGGTTTAACTCAATCTCGGCCTTTTTTAATAATCCCATCAATTGTGAATAGGAAACACCGTGCAATCTAGCACCGGCATTGATACGCTGAATCCAAAGCTTACGAAACTCACGTTTCTTAACTTTACGATCCCTGTATGCGTATTGTAATCCTTTTTCGTACTTGTTTTTGGCTACGGTCCAAACGTTTTTACCTCTTCCAAAGTAACCTTTGGTTGCCTTTAGCACTTTTTTTCTTCTAGCTCTAGAAGCTACTGCATTTACTGATCTTGGCATAATTTTTTAATTTTTGATACATGGTGCCTTTCGGACTTGCAAAACCAGGCATCCGGTGAAATAAATAACCTTTGTTAAATTTTGGATAATTAGATTCTCAGCATATCTCGCACTCGGCCTTCATCTGAGGCATGTACAAAGCCCATCTTCGTCAGGTTTTTCTTCCTTTTAGTGGACTTTTTAGTCAGGATATGGCTCTTGTAAGCATGCTTCCTTCTAATTTTCCCGGTTCCTGTTAAGGTAAACCGCTTTTTCGCACTTGATTTTGTTTTTACTTTTGGCATTACTCTATCTGTTAGTTGAAATTATTTCTTACCTGCTTTTGGGGCAACAAATATGTTCATCCGTTTCCCCTCCATTTTGGGAAGCTGTTCGACTTGTCCGTATTCCTCCAGTGCCTGGGCAAACTTCAGCAACAACATCTCTCCACGCTCTTTGAAGACAATGGTACGTCCTACGAAATGTACGTAGGCTTTTACCTTTGCTCCCTCCTTGAGAAAGTTAATGGCATGCTTCAGTTTGAAGTCAAAGTCATGGTCATCCGTATTGGGACCAAACCTGATTTCTTTCACTACCGTCTTTGCCGCATTGGATTTGATTTCCTTCTGCTTCTTTTTCTGTTCGTATTTAAACTTGGCGTAGTCAATCACCTTGCAAACAGGCGGTACTGCGGAAGGAGAAATTTCAACGAGATCAAGCCCATTTTCCTCAGCCAGTTTGATAGCTTTATCCGTTGGCATTACAGCGTTTCCGCCTTCCACGAAATCACCGACTACCCTTACTTCCCTGGCCCTGATTTTGGAATTAACTTTGTATGGCTCTTCTTGTCTCGGAGTGTAAGTTCTTTTTCCTCTCAAAATGTTTATGGTTGTTTTTAGATTTAAGCTGCAAATATCGAATAAATTTTGAATTATAAAAAATCCAACATTTTTTTTATCCCTTCTTTATTTGCTGAGTGAAGCATTGATAATGTCCTGAAAGTACGACACAAACTCCTCCGGAGTGAAGCTTCCCTGATCTCCGGCACCATGTTTTCTGAGTGAAAGCTTACGCTCTTCCTGCTCTTTTTCGCCCACAATTATCATGAACGGAATCTTCTTGACTTCCGCGTCACGAATTTTGCGGCCTATTTTCTCATCCCGGTTGTCAATAGTGCCCGTGATACCTTGCTCATCCAAATGCAGTTTAATCTCCTCGGCATAGTCCACGTATTTTTCGGAAATAGGCAGGATGATTACCTGCTCCGGTGCTAGCCATAGGGGGAAATTACCCGCACAGTGCTCAATCAGCACCGCCACAAAGCGCTCTAATGATCCAAAGGGAGCCCGGTGTATCATCACCGGCCTGTGCCGCTGATTATCCGCCCCCACATACTCCAGTTCAAAGCGGTTTGGCAACTGATAATCCACCTGAATTGTGCCCAATTGCCAGCTTCTTCCCAGCGCATCCTTTACCATAAAATCCAGCTTGGGTCCATAAAAAGCTGCCTCACCCAACTCTGTCACAGTAACTAGGCCACGCTCGTTCGCCGCTTCAATAATCGCCTGTTCGGCCATATTCCAAGCCTCATCCTCTCCGATATATTTTTGCTTATCAGCGGGATCTCTGAGCGAAATCTGTGCCGTAAAGTCATCAAATCCAAGTGCCTTGAACACATACAAAACCAAATCGATAACCTTTATAAACTCCTCCTTGACCTGATCTTGTCGACAGAAGATATGCGCATCATCCTGCGTGAAGCCCCTTACCCTGGTGAGCCCGTGCAATTCTCCACTTTGCTCGTACCTATAGACTGTACCAAATTCCGCATAACGCACCGGAAGCTCCTTGTACGACCTGGGCTTGCTCTTATAAATCTCACAGTGGTGGGGGCAATTCATGGGTTTCAGCAAAAACGACTCTCCCTCATTGGGAGTGGTGATGGGCTGAAAGGAATCTTTGCCGTATTTCTCGTAATGACCGGATGTCTCATATAAGGCCCTATGGCCAATGTGGGGCGTGATGACTTGCTGATAGCCAGACCTATCCTGTTCTTTCTTCAAAAAATTAACCAGCCGCTCCCGCAGTAGCGTACCTTTTGGAAGCCAAAGCGGCAACCCCATTCCTACTTTTTCAGAAAATGTAAACAACTCCAGCTCTCTACCGAGCTTTCTATGGTCACGCTTTTTGGCCTCCTCCAGCAGGGTAAGGTATTCTTGTAACTCTTTGGCCTTGGGAAAAGTAATACCATAAATACGGGTAAGCATCTTGTTCTTTTCATCCCCACGCCAGTACGCACCAGCAATGTTCAGGAGCTTGATCGCCTTGATAAAACCCGTGTGGGGGATATGGGGACCGCGGCAGAGATCTACAAAGTTTCCCTGCTCGTAAAAGGTGATGGTGCCATCTTCCAAGCCTTCTAGCAGATCCAGCTTATATTCATCACCCTTGTTTTTGAAGTATTCAACTGCCGCTGGCTTCGCAACGTCCTTTCGGACGTATTCGCTTTTCTGCTTGGCCAACTCAGCCATCTTGGCTTCGATTTTTTCTAGCTCGGCTCCGTCAAGAGGTTTATCTCCGAAGTCCACATCGTAATAGAAGCCGTTTTCAATCGGAGGCCCTATGCCAAACTTAATACCTGGATAGAGTGCTTCCAAGGCCTCCGCCATCAGGTGTGCAGAAGAGTGCCAAAAAGTGGACTTTCCCTCCCGATCATTCCAGGTTAGTAGTTCGATGGATGCATCATCTTGCAAAGGACGGGTAGCATCCCACACTTCCCCGTTCACTTTTGCTGCGAGCACGTTTCTTGCCAGCCCCTCGCTGATACTGGAAGCTATTTGTAAGCCGGTACTCCCTTTTTCAAATTCCCGAACGGAACCATCGGGAAAGGTAATCTTGATTTCTTGATCAGACATCTAACTTTTTGTTTTGGTAATAGCGTCCTTTACAAACAGGCGCCTTGAATCTTCCTGCAAAGATGGCAATTGCCTGCGGCTTTTAAAAGTAAACCCTACATCCCGGGATGGATAATACTGCTATTTCGGCGTTTCATTTGATCCAAAAAAGCTTTTCCGGTGTATTTGGGCATTCTTAACAATCTCCTGATACCAATGGTACCTCAATAACTGCTTTTCCGATTCCTCCAAAAAGAACCCTTCCGGTAATCTTCCTCTTAGTTTGGACAAAAAATCATACAGAAAAATTGATGCCGTAACAGAAATATTAAAACTCTCAGTAAATCCGTACATGGGAATGTGAATAAGCCCATCGGCTTCTTTAATCACTTCCTCGCTGACCCCTTCGTGTTCGTTGCCGAAGACCAACGCCGTTTTTCTATCAGGGAAATAATCCTGGATAGAAAGGCTCTCACTTCGTGGGCTGGTAGCCATAATTTGATATCCCTGGCTCCGAAGGTGCTCAAAACAGACACTGACCGCCGACCCGGCGGGCTCGGCATATCGGTGGATATTCACCCACTGGGCTGCACCCCGTGTCACGTAAGGGTTGACCTTATACCTATTAGCCTTCTCGATCACATGCACGTCTTGAATGCCAAAACAATCCGCAGTGCGTAATACAGCAGATGCATTGTGGGGCTTATAGATATCCTCCAAGACAACGGTAAAATACCGGGTTCGGGATGCCAGTACCTCCTCTATTCTACTTAGCTTGTGGGGCGTAATGTATTGCTTCAGGTATTCTGAAAACTGGGATTCTTTGGCGTCCATGATAATGCTGTGTCCGTCTATTAAAGCACAAAATTGGCAATTTTATGCCGATTTTGGCAGCTATAGCCCTGAAAATGGCAGCCAAAAGCACGTCAAACCTCCGTAAATCTGGCCAAAAATCATTTGCAACTGCTGGAAAAGAACAAGTTACATCCATCCGATAAACCCTGGACAAATTACCCTAATGTCCGGGAAAACGCATCTAAAAACCTGGATGGAGGCTATCAATCTATTGACTATACACGAATCGTTACCAGGCCTACTTGCCCGCTTGTTCGCCCGCACACGTCTACCAAAGAAAGTGCGTAAGTACACCCAACCGACATCTGGGCTAGGGGAATCGTGATCGTCAAGCCGGTACCGTCGCCGGAGGGAACCGGTGCGATTGTAGCCAAGGTACAGGACGCCCCGCCTGATTGGGGCAGAAATCGAGCCTCTCTGTACCAATTTAGGCCTATTCCTTCCAGAACAATCTCAGGATTGCCTGCCTCGCTGTATGAAAAGAATCGCTGCGTAAAGGTACGGACAGAAAGATCCGGAAATGAAGACACCGGATAGGAGTATTTTTCAGAGCTCTTCGTGGTACCCTCGACCACGGCCACAAAGTCCATCATATTGGAAAAACGCCCCGTACGAATCGGATCCGGGTCGCAACTCCCGTCTGCAAATTCAATCGGAATAACAAATTTATAGCTGCTGGCGCAATTCGTGGGACCGGTGGATTCTACCTTTGTCAGCGGCAAAAAGACTCCATTGACAAACAGCTTTACTTTTTCGTCTATTCCGGAACTGGCACCATACAGTCCAATACCAGGAATACTGATTTGATTCTCCAGTGCCTTTCCTGGTATCAAGCCAGCACCTTTAAATCCAGAATTGCTGTAGCACATATCGCTGATGTAGGGAATACCTAACAATTTAACTCGTTCTGAAACGGCTGTTCTCCCACCCACTGTCACACTGACCATCGGGTTGATTACGCCACAGGCTCTATTGTTGGAGGTTTCTGACGCGGGCTTATAAGGGACCTTGACCGTAAGCGAAGTATCCGTTGCTCTCAATACTGTGGCCTTTCGCCATCCGGTAGAGTCTGTTCGGTTATCGGAAGGACAACTTCCCAAGGAAGCAGTTTCGCTTTTTAGCCACACAAAATTATCCTCTAACTTACTGCTAAACCCTTTTCCGGTAAGTGTGAGCTCATCGCCCCAAAAGATAAATTCAGGAGAAGTAGTCGAAATTTCCAGGGCAGGTGTGGGAACCGGGTTACCTGGAGTATTGGGATTATTGGGGTTCGTGGGCGTAGTTGGATTATTGTTGGTCGGATTTTGATCCTGCTCTTCGGAACAAGACACCAAAGCTCCAACTAAACCCAAAATGATGACCACGGAAAGAAAACGACCGGCGACACCCCTTTTGGGAGTCAAGAAATAGATCGCATTGCAGCGCATTATACCAGGAAAAAGCATGTAGCAGAGATTTAGAAATTAGGGAATTTTTGCCTTGCGTAGCATGAAGACCACGCTCATTCTCCACTACCCTCAATGTACGAAATATACGAAAAATCATTTGTTTTGAATATACCGTCAAAAACAATTTTCTACCTAAAAAAACAAAAAAATAACCTCTATCTTATTCCAAAAAACGACCCATTAAAAATAAAAAACGCTGAGCGGGCAAACGTCTCCCACTCGGCGTAAATCCCCTCAGGCTTTGTTTCAAGAGTTAGAAAAGACCCAACTGATCATCGGTATCATCTTCTTCGTCTTTCTTGATTTTAAAATCCAAGGTTGAACCAACTTCCAATTCTTCATCCGCTTCTTCCGCGGCATCTTCCGAAGTGCTGCTGAGTAAAACTACGTCGTCCACCGGGTAAGAAGACAGTTTGTTTCCAATAGCCTTCCAGCCTTTTACGTCAATCAAGATATCCAGGTCATATTCCTGTTCCTCTACTTCTTTGCCTTTCTTCAAGACCACCTTAACCTGCGGCTGCTTATCGGTAGAAACAAGCTTTAGGTAAGACTGACGATGGTCAGAAACCACATTAAACTTCTTATTCATGGTGCTCGTTTCGATAAGGAAACGCTTCACGTAGAATGCCTTTGATGCACCATCATAATAAACCGCTGATATCACCTTGGCGGGATCAAATTTCTCGATCAGTAACACCTGTGCTGATTCATAGCGATTGGTAAGTTCAAAAGACGTAAGCTCATAATCTCCGTTCTTATAGAAAACCAGGATTTTATCCTCTCCCAGGAAATTACCGATCTTTTTACCGCGCTGATCGGTATTCAGGCGTCCAATTGACGCATCGTAAAAGATATCCAAGCCTCCTAAGGTGGATGCTCCCTGCATCTTGAATTGAATTTTCCGTACTGGGTACCTGGTAAGGATATTGCCACCGGCACCCCTACCCTTGATCTCAATGGTACTGAAGTCAAAGTCAAATACTTTCACCCGGGCCTTGGACCCTTGCGTCAGGCTTACGGTAACTATCTCCGCCTCCCCGTTTGGATTGGCGGTAAGGTACATCACTTTGGAGCCTTTCGTCCCCTTGGTGAGATCGTATTCACGGTCACGGGTCACCGCCAAAACCTGAAACCGTTTTACCATGCTCCTTCCGGAGGCACCATCCAAGTAAATCAGGTTATAAACCATGCGTTCATCTCCCTTGCGGAATATCCCTACATGGATAATGTCCTTTCCAACAAAGCCCTTTTCCTGAATTCGGGTCACCACGCATACCCCATCCCTCCGGATGACGACCACATCATCCAAATCGGAACAGTCGCACACAAATTCGTCTTTTTTGAGCCCATACCCAACAAATCCATCCGTGCGGTTGACGTATAGCTTGGCATTATTGGCAGCAACCACGGTGGCCTCTATGGTGTCAAACGCCCTGATTTCAGTCTTTCGCTCACGCCCTTTCCCGTATTTCTGAAGCAGGTTACGGTAGTAACTGACGGCATAATCTGTGAGATGGTTCAGGTGATGGTTTACTTCTGCCAATTCCTCCTGCAGCCGTCTCATCAGTTCATCTGCCTTGAAGGCGTCAAACTTCGAAATACGCTTGATCTTGATCTCTGTAAGCCGAACAATATCCTCCGTTGTGATCTCCCTGTAAAAATCGGGCTTGTAAGGGTCTAGTCCCCGATCAATCGTTTCCAAAACAGATTCCCACGTGGTACATTCTTCGATGTCCCTGTAAATCCGGTTTTCGATAAATATCTTTTCGAGGGAAGAAAACAGCAACTTTTCCATCAACTCCCCCTTCCGGATCTCCAATTCTCTACGTAGTAATTCTTTGGTTAACCGGGTATTGTAAGCGAGCATGTCGTTTACCGAAAGAAAAACGGGCTTTTCTTCAACAATCACACAGGCATTGGGTGAAATGCTCACCTCGCAGTCTGTAAATGCGTAGAGCGCATCAATGGTCATATCCGGAGACTGACCGGGTGCCAATTGAATCTGTATTTCTACATCTTTGGCCGTATTATCCACTACTTTCTTGATCTTGATTTTCCCTTTGTCGTTTGCACGTATGATGGAATCAATCAGGGAATTGGTAGTGGTCCCGTAGGGGATATCTTTGATAAGCAATGTCTTATTGTCCTCCTCTTCAATGCGGGCTCTGACTTTCACCCTACCTCCACGAAGGCCCTCGTTGTATTCCGAGAAATCCGCCAGCCCCCCGGTGGGAAAATCGGGCAAAATATTGGTTTTCTCTCCGCGCAAGCTTTTGATAGACCCTTCGATCAGCTCACAAAAATTATGGGGCAATATCTTGGTGGAAAGACCAACTGCAATTCCTTCTACTCCCTGTGCCAAAAGCAAGGGGAATTTGACCGGTAATGTCACCGGTTCCCGCTTCCGGCCATCGTAAGACAGCTGCCAATCAGTCGTTTGTGGATTAAATACGACCTCCAGCGCAAACTTGGAAAGCCGGGCTTCAATGTATCGGGCAGCAGCAGCACCATCTCCCGTGCGAACATCCCCCCAGTTGCCTTGGGTTTCAATTAATAGGTCTTTTTGTCCCAGATTCACGATAGCGTCGCCGATCGAGGCATCACCATGGGGGTGATACTGCATGGATTGGCCGATGATATTGGCTACTTTATTGAAGCGCCCATCGTCCATTTCCTTCATCGCATGAAGGATACGGCGCTGTACGGGCTTCAATCCATCCTCAATCGCAGGCACCGCTCGCTCTAAGATGACATAGGAGGCATAATCCAAAAACCAATCTTTGTACATGCCGGTGACCGGCACAGAATCGTGTAGACTCTCTCCTCCCTTGCCTTCTAGCTCATTTTGCTCTTCACTCATGTATATTTTCCAGTTTTGATGTAAGACGTAGGTCAGCCAGACCAAACGTACCTAAGTCCTATGCATTATCAATAAATTGCCTTCGGGATTGTGTATCTTCCCCACCCAACTTCGTCGTTGAAAGGTCTAGGCCGCTTCGCTGTCCTCTTCTCCCTGCACCTTCCTCGGGTCATCCAAGGCCAGATCTTTTTCTACTCTCAAGTTGTCTATGATGAAAGTCTGCCGATTGGGGGTGTTTTTGCCCATGTAAAAACTAAGCAATTCACTGATCTTGGTCTCCTTATTGAGAATAATAGGATCTAGCCTAATCTCTTCCCCTATAAAGGTACCGAACTCTTCCGGCGATATTTCACCAAGTCCTTTGAAACGGGTGATCTCTGCGCTTTTTCCCAACTTGTGGATGGCCCTCTGCCGTTCTTCATCGGTGTAGCAATAGATTGTCTCTTTTTTATTTCTGACCCGAAAAAGCGGTGTATCCAGGATGAATAGGTGGCCGTTTCGGACCAAGTCGGGAAAAAACTGCAAGAAATACGTCATGATCAAAAGCCGAATATGCATGCCATCTACATCCGCATCCGTCGCAATCACAATTTTTCGATACCGAAGTCCTTCTATCCCGTCCTCTATATTCAACGCGTGCTGAAGGAGGTTAAATTCTTCGTTTTCATAGACCACCTTTTTGGTCATCCCGAAGCAGTTTAACGGCTTACCTCGTAGCGAAAAAACGGCCTGCGTCTGTACATTTCGGGACTTGGTGATAGAACCGGAGGCTGAATCCCCCTCGGTAATGAACAGCATGGTGTTATTTCGCAGTTCTTCGTCGGCCTTCAGGTCATCGTAGTGCGCCCTGCAATCCCGTAGCTTTTTATTATGTAAATTAGCTTTCTTTGCCCGCTCGTTGGCCAGTTTTTTAATACCGGATATTTCCTTGCGTTCCCGCTCTGACTGAAGAATACGCTTTAGGAGTGCATCGGCCACCGAGGGATTTTTATGCAGGTAGTTGTCCAGCTCTGTTTTCACAAAATCGTTGACGAAGGTCCGTAGCGTCGGACCATCCGGACCCACGCTTTGTGAGCCTAATTTGGTCTTGGTTTGGGATTCGAAAACAGGCTCCTGAACCCTTACTGCCACTGCGGCAACCACCGATTGTCGGATATCAGAAGCATCGTAATCTTTCTTATAAAATTCCCGCAACGTCTTGACGATTGCCTCCCGAAAGGCAGCCAAGTGAGTGCCTCCCTGAGTGGTAAACTGTCCGTTTACAAATGAATAATATTCCTCGCCGTATTGATTGCTGTGGGTGATGGCCATTTCGATATCCCTCCCCTTCAAGTGGATCACGGGGTACCGAATCTGATCCTCATCCACCTTTCGCATCAACAGGTCATAGAGCCCCCGCTCCGAAAAGAACTTTTTCCCATTGTAATGAATGGTGAGGCCTGCGTTAAGGAAGGCATAGTTCCATATCTGGTTTTCGAGATACTCGGGTATGAAATGATAATTTTTGAACACAGTGGAGTCCGGGGTAAATACCACCTTGGTTCCATTTCGCTCGGACGTCTTTTCCAATGGGCGGTCTTCTTTCAGAATGCCTTTTTCAAATTCAGCAACCTTGGTTTCACCCTCCCGGAAGGATTGCACCCTAAAATACTCCGACAGAGCGTTTACCGCTTTGGTACCCACACCATTGAGACCTACAGACTTCTGAAAAGCTCCAGAATCGTATTTACCTCCCGTATTGATCTTGGACACACAGTCGATGACCTTCCCCAGTGGAATTCCCCTGCCGTAATCCCGTACTTCTACGAGGTGCTCAGAAATTTTTATGTCAATCGTACGCCCATACCCCATCATGTGTTCGTCGATACTGTTATCCAGCACCTCTTTGACCAAAACATAAATGCCATCGTCCTGCGCACTTCCGTCTCCCAACTTGCCGATGTACATGCCCGGACGGAGCCGGATATGTTCCCGCCAATCTAGGGATTTGATGCTATCTTCTGTATATTTTACATTTTCTGCCATTGCTGTTAGTTTTTTCTAGGATAATGCGGATCCAGACCTGACCTGCTTGATCTTGGCGGCCAATAGAACGAAGAGTGCCACAATCCAAGCGACAAATAAGAGCGGAACCAGGTAAAAAAAGACATTAAATTCCTCGCTTTTGATTTCATGTTGATTGGTGATACTGTGTAGGTAAAAAACAAATACCACGGTAGAAATATTTACAATCGCTGTAAAAGAGTAAATCCACGATAAAACCTGGTCCCTAAATGGATCCCCTTTCGGGAAAACCCGCTTCAACGCCAAGGTATATTGGGTCTCAACCAATTTTGCCGGAAGGATCAACAGGACGTTGGATACCAAAAACAGCGCTACCGTGAGGTAAAAGAAGGTATCCTTGCTGATTTGCTTCAGGGGCAATCCCCGATCTGACAGCTCATACGTGACAAACTCCGGTGAGGCGGAATACATATACAAAAAGGCAATCAGAAAGAATACGACACTGAGAAAGTAAAATGCCTTGGCTAATCTTGCGTACATAGTTTGAGGAATTAAGCCGCTAATATAAATATTAATACGTTTCCATGCGGCCCCCTTTGCCAAAGCTTCCACCAGGTGGCGCATTACCAGTGGTTTAGCGTCTGTATTTTTTTACCTAAAAGAAAGCACCCGGTCCTCCTGCTTGCCGATCCCCCTAATCTCAAGGCGATCAGCATATACATCCACCACTGCTCCCAACGCATCTGTAGGGGACTCCACCATCCCATAAAACGTCAAATGGTGCACCCCATCTGCCAAGATATAATTGCCTCCGTGGTGGTGCCCAGAAAAATAGGCAACCACTCCGGGAGAGTCTGAAATCAGCCGCAGCACTTCGTTATGATTGAGTAGCTGCAAGCCATTTTCCGGCAAAACAGGATAATGGCAAAACACGACAGTCTTCCATCCGTTCTTTTCACCCGATTTCAACACTTTTCTAAACCAGTTGAATTGCTTGGATCCGATGCCCCCGTTCCAAGGCTTGGCATTATTGGCACCGGCGGCATTCATATCTGCCAGAATAGCTTCTGCATGGGCATACCCCTTGGACCCCTCGCGGTGACCGTCCAAACTGATGTCCATCCCGTTCAGTACGACAAATTGTATATTACCCTTCGTAAATGCATGGTATCCCTTGGGATTTCCCAACAGTGTCGGTACCTTTTCCTTGTGTTCGTCCGCAATGCTGTAATCGTGGTTACCAAACACATGGTACAGCTTGGCTCGACTTTTCTCAAGCAACGCCATGGGTTTGTCATAACTCGCAAAATCTTCGTCAATAAGGTCGCCCAAGTTGACCGTAAAGGACAACTCATGCTTGTTGAGTTCGGTTACGGTGTTTTCTAGGGTGATCAGGGATCCTCGGTAATTGCGTAACCCCACTTGATTCTTGTCTGCATACTGAATATCTGTAATTACGCCAAAAGAAAACTGTGGAGATTCTGCCTGCTGGGTATACGCGGAAGGGCTCAAAACGACCATACTGACTAGCATGAAAATAATGGAAAGGAATTTCATCGGCTCAATTTTATCATTTGTTTGGCGTATCGCTTGCCCAATTTCAGCTGGCTTTTCGTATCAAAATGAACTTCATCGAACGTTTTCGTCCCCTTGGAAGAAGCTACTGCGGTATGACTGACCAAATCCGGTAACCTTCGGATCAGTTGATTAAATGTCTCTCTACCTGCTTGGTCTTCGGCTATTTCACCGGCTACGAAGGGTAGCTCGGGCAAACCCAAATCTGCTCGGATGTGAGCTATCAAGGTTTCTAAACTACCCAGATAGGTATCGAGCTTGCCTAGATCCGACTCTCCCTGATGCCAAATCACACCTTTGATAACGCCAAATGTGGATGCCTCCTGAGCCTTTTGTATCAGGTCACGATAAAAAGGTGTACCCGGCATCCATTCGGCAATTGCACTCCCACCCCGGGCATTTACTACCAATCCCAACTTTGTGTCAGCCTTCTTTGCCATACTACGTGCAAAGGAATAGGCCGGACTCAACCGCTGCATACTCTCCTCTTTCCTGATGGAAGAATACAGGTTGAGAGGATTTTTGGCAGGTAACCAAGGAGTCATATCATCCCCGGTAAACAGGAAAACTCCGGGCATTTCTCCTGTCAGCTTAGCTGGAATTTCGGCGCGTCCTGCCATATTGGATTGGCCGATTGCCAAATAAATATCCATAGACTGCTGAGCAATGCCCGTAATGACAGGCCCTAGAAGCAAGCAGATGACGCAAAGTGCCTTCAAAGTTCGCATGAATCGAAACCGTGTTTTTTTGAAAGATAGGTATATGCCTGTATATTTAAAAGAATTTTTCAAATCAGGTCTGTTATGAACCGTCCGCTGGCACTATTCCTTTCACGTATAGCCCACCCCCTAGTCATCCTGACGTTTTTTGTGTTTTACAGTAACCTGAGGCTCCAAGAATTAGATGCTGCGCTCTGGACCATCACCGCCATGTTGGCGATAACCATTGTCCCATTAATCGTTTGGAACTGGCTCAAATGGAAGCAGGGTGTGTATTCGAATTTCGACGTGTCCGTTCGGGAGCAGCGCTTTTCGATGTTTGGCTTTGTTTTTGTCCTGGCTGCAATTTTGATAGCTTTCTTGTTCCTAAGCAATCAACCACAGGAAATCCTCTTTGGCTCCCTTATCCTCATTCAAGTGATACTGATCACATTTTTGCTCAACTTTCGGCTAAAGTCTTCCTTACATCTCGCCGTATGCACCTACATAGCGATGGGCATGGTCCCATTGAATGGTCCAATGGCGTTGGGACTGATGTTGCTTACCCCATTGCTGGCTTGGGCAAGGGTGAGTTTAGGCCGGCACCAGTGGAATGAGGTCATCACAGGAAGTATGCTAGGAACAGGCTCTGGAATCCAGTTGCTCTACCTAACCGACTACCTGTGAGAGCTCGCTATTTTGCGTAGGCATCAAAATGTTTCGCAATTTCAGCCTGAATATGGTCCCCGCTATGTACCAACACACGGTATTTCAATTTGATTACCTCTCCTTTTGACAGGCGGGTCTCTTTATCATTTTCAGGCCAATACATCGGCGTGGGAGAGAAAAACCCGTAGTCTCTGGTAAACCAAGGGGATGGATACCATGCATTCGACGGGTGCTGCATAATCGCCATGCCTTCTATCCCGTTGCCTCGCTTACCATAAAAATCCATCCACGCGGATGGCTTCCCAAAGGTTTCCTTTTCGCCACTTTCTCCCTCCGCATTGAGGAGGGTTCCTCCGTTGGTAACAGCCAAGTCAGGGTCCATGCGGCCGCTAAAAAGCGAATGGTTTGTCTTCTCAATGATGACGTCTTCGAGCATCTCCATTTCTACCTCAAAGTCAATCTGAAATACTGAAGATGAGGGGCTGCTGATGGTGATCTTTCGCAAATCTTTGATGGGCGCATTCGCTCCCGGTCTGGTCCAGATAGTTTCATTGTGAATGACCACGTGATCATCCGTCTTTTGGTCAATTTCTGCCCGCAGGGTCACAATTTGCCCCCTATCCAGCCCTTCCTGCCAATAATTGCCCCCATTGACTTTGTCACAACCGAAAAAAAGCGAACTGTGGTGGGGATAGGTACCGTTGCGCTTGGAGGTCACGGATGCGCCTGAAGGACCATTTACAGGATAGAAAAAAGGATATTTCTCGTTGGAGGCAAAATGATAACTGGTAAAGAATAAATTACCAATATGAATGTCTATTCTGTCACCAATTTTCTCTGCCCTGACTTTTTGCTGGGAGAAGGAGGGCGAAATAGCGACAAAAAGAGCGAATAGAAGCAGATGAAGTTTTTTCATGGGTAGATTGGGATTTAATAAGCCGCCCAAAAATAACAATTATTGCATGGGGAGAAAACCTGATTGAAAAAAAATCCCTAGATGTGCCTGGCTTCAAAACATACGGCGAATGAATCCCACAGCGCACATTTCCCCAAAACAAGCTTTCGCTGAAATACGACTGCCCAAACCCTGAAGCTTAAGAACATTATTTGGTTTAAAAACTAACCTATTTTTTACAAAAAGATACTTTTTTGAAAAAAATAGGTTTAAAAAAAGGGCACAAAAAAAGGAATCTCTGTCAAGATTCCTTTAGGCTGGGTTTATTATAACTGACTAACAGCTATTATTATTTCGTTATTATTGATTTTATTATTCGTTTTGAAGACTAAAATCGCTTAAACATAGTAAAAATATGGCACTATACAATAATATCGGATAAATATTTCTCCAAGTTTGGTTTTTGATTTAGACAACGAATCTCGTAGTTCTTTATATTTTTTTTCATCTCATGAAGTAGCATATTTTGCATAATCCGGTAATTTTATGGCCCTAAACTTTCAGGTTTCCGTTTGTACTTAGAAAATACACCAAACCGCTCATGAGCCTTCCAAATTTTACCCGCCCATACCATCATCCTGGTTGCAAAATGATTTACGTGGGTCTTTTTCTTACCATAATCCTTTTTTTCTCTAGTTTCAAACAAAACCAAGCACAAACGGATATTAGCGGAAGCTGGGAGGGAACCTTAGACTTGGGATTTCAAAAACTACCCTTGCTGTTTCATTTTAATAGAGAGTCCGGAGACTGGCAGGGAAAAATGGACAGTCCAAGTCAAGGCGCGCAGGGAATTGAGGTGTCCAAGCTCTTGTTTGACGGCATGATGCTACTTCTTGAAATCGATGCATTAAACGTCTCGTTTGAGGGCTTGTTGCAAGAGGGGGTTTTTCAGGGTCAGTTTACGCAGGGAGGATTCAAGCTTCCGCTTAATCTATCAAGGAGCAGCGGGGAATCGGTAAAGTCCATGACCTCGGATCGACCGCAAGAACCCAAACCTCCCTTTCCCTATGAATCCATGGAGGTAACATTCCTTTCTGGACCCGAAAAAACAGCCCTGAAAGGCACGATTACCAAGCCTTCCGGAAGTGGTCCCTTCCCTGCTGTCGTATTGGTAAATGGCTCGGGACCTCAAGACCGAAACGGAGAGCTGCTTGGACATAAGCCTTTTTGGGTAATGGCTGACTTTCTTACCCGAAGGGGTATCGTGGTCTTCCGCTACGACGAACGGGGCGTAGGAAAATCAGAAGGGAGTTTCCAGGGCACTACCAGTCGAGGATTTGCGGAGGACGCAAGGGCAGCTTTGGAAAGACTGCCCTATTACGAGTTCGTGGACAACACACGTATTGGCCTTATCGGACATAGCGAGGGTGGGCTGATCGCTTGGATACTTGCCGCAGAGCAACATACCCTACCAGCCTATGTCCTTGCCCTTGCTCCCCCGGTAGTACCCATTGCAAACCTTATGGAAAGGCAAACGGAGGATGCAATTCGGGCGACAGGTGCTCCTGAAGAACTGGTTCAATCACAAAAAGTCTTCAATAGAAATCTCTACCAAGCCATCGCCACGGCTGATGATAGTACCGCCGCTGCAAAATCATTGGAACAGGTACTGCGGCACCATGGAGAAAACGCAGGACTCTCTGGTACACCGCTCCAGGAACAGATAAAAGAACAACTGGCTGGCTACCGACAATTATTGGATCCTTGGTTCTTTCACTTCATCCGTATGGATCCCCGAATACTCATCCAACAGGCTCAAGTACCCATTTGGGCAGGATTTGGAGCCAAAGACGTACAGGTCAACGCCCTAGAAAATCATACTGCGTTAGAAAAAATCCTAGGCAATAACCCGCTCCATACCGTAATCACCTACCCTGATCTGAACCACCTATTTCAAACCGCACAAACTGGAGCGGTATCAGAGTATGCCGACATAACAGAAACATTCAACGAGTCTGTGCTCCATGACATGGCAGAGTGGATCCTGGAAAGAAACTAACGCATGGCCACACGGATCAACAAATACCTCAGCGAAATAGGTTTCTGCTCACGGCGGGAAGCCGATCGATTGATCGGAGAAGGAAGGGTACAGATTAATGGTCAGGTACCTGAAATGGGAACCAAGATTCAAGCTGGCGATCAGGTGACAGTAGACGGACTACATGTGAACCCGCCCGATGAGGAACATGTGTACCTGGCTCTGAACAAACCCGTCGGGATTGTCTGCACCACCGATACCGAAAATGAGAAAGACAACATCATCGACTTTATTGGTCATCCACGAAGGATTTTCCACATCGGAAGGCTAGACAAGCCCAGCGAAGGGCTGATTTTGCTCACCAGCGACGGAGATATTGTAAACAAGATCCTCCGGGCTGGCAACAACCATGAAAAGGAATACATTGTAACGGTAAACCGCCCCATTGATAGCAACTTTATCCGCCAAATGAGCGGGGGCATACCCATTCTGAATACGGTAACAGCGCCCTGCCAAGTGCGCCAGTTGGGTAAAAAAACCTTTAATATCGTACTTACCCAAGGCCTAAATCGACAGATCCGGAGAATGTGTGCCTACTTGGGCTATGAGGTAGTCAAGCTGAAACGTATACGTATTATGAACATCCGACTCGACCTGCCAGTGGGCAAATGGCGCAATCTAACCCCCCCGGAGCTTTCGGAAATCCGAAGCCTTTTAGTAGATTCAAAAAAAACTCCGTGATACCATTGGCAAGTGGCCAGGATACCTATCGAAATATTTCGATGTTGCCAGAAGTTACGTTGCCCTTTATGGTATGCAAAGCTCCGTGGTCGACCAAGAGCGTTCCGGAGGTTTGCCTCTCGCCCAACCGTACCTTGCCACTACCAGACGAAAGCTCGAAATTGTAATCCTCAAGTTGGGAGGTGGTATGCAGGTTGATGTTGCCCGAACTGGCTTTTAGGTTGGTATTGGGAGATAAACCAGATGAGGTAATACGGATATTGCCTGAGGTTGCTTTTAATGCCCCCAAGTGGTCGGCACCCGCTATCCGGATGTTTCCTGACACGGTGTTAGCATCTACCATGCCTCGTATAGTTGTCAGACGTATGTTGCCGCTCGTTGTTTTTGCCGATACATCCCCATCCAAATCAATCAGCTCCAGATTTCCTGACGCTACTTCCATTTCCAAATCTGAGCAAGCGCAAAACAGACCGACATAAACTACTATAAGCGCCGAAGCCGCCTTCCTAGCTCCCACCCTTTTAGCGGGTTTAACAAACGTCCAAGTTATCATAGTTTGATTTTTTTATCATTGACAATCCAAAGGGCCGAGCCCCTTACTTCCACAAATAAAAAAACTTAGCTAACCACCTATTTTTCTGTCTCACCGTGGAAATGACTTCGGACCTGCCAATCCAAACGATATGCCAAGTAACACCATTGGCACCAGAAGGCTATTCGGCTGCATTTCCGCACTATGAAACCTTATTTAATGTCCGCATCCGGACATAAACTTGGTACAGGCGTCCACCCTTGAGTCTTAATTCGGAATTGCGAAATTCACTGCAAAACGCTACTTTTAGGCATGATTGCTCGCACTCCATCCCCTCCCTATTTTGCCGTAATTTTCACCAGTATAAAGCGGCCCAATGACATTGGATATTCCGAAATGGCCAAGCATATGGAAGAACTTGTGGTAAAACAACCAGGATACATGGGTCATGAGTCCGCACGGGACGGACTGGGTATTACCGTAAGCTATTGGGAAAGCTTGGAGGCGATCGCCGCTTGGAAGGCGCTCAGCGACCATAAAACCGCTCAGAAACTGGGGAAGGAAAGCTGGTATTCCAACTATGCCGTCAGAATTTGTAGGGTTGAAAAAGCATATGTATTCCCTTGAAATCCCCCTTCAACCTGCCAGATCAAAAAGCGATCACGTTTGTATTGATTTTTCAGGGATATTTTTTATACATTAGAAACCTGAAATCAGTCTATTAACACGCAAACAATACCAATGAAAAAAGACAATTTGCCCGAAAATGGCAACCCTCGCAGAACCTTTCTAAAAACTTCTGCGACGGCGTTGGCCGGTTTTTACATTGTACCCCGCCATGTATTGGGGGGTCCGGGATTTAAGGCTCCCAGCGACAAATTACGCATAGCCGGAATAGGTGTGGGAGGTAAAGGCTACTCTGACATCAAGTCCTTCTACGATAGTGGAAATGCCGAAATCGTGGCACTCTGCGATGTGGATGACGAAAGAGCCTCCAAAAGTGTGGCTGATTATCCCAAAGCCAAATACTACAGGGACTATCGGCAGATGCTGGAAAAGGAACACCAAAACTTCGATGCAGTATCTGTCTCTACCGCAGACCACAACCATGCCGTGCAAACACTGGCTGCCATGCAACTGGGCAAACATGTGTACGTACAGAAGCCCCTAACCCACGACATCTACGAGGCCCGTATCCTGACCCAAGCAGCCGAAAAATACAAAGTGGTCACACAGATGGGTAACCAAGGCGCTTCCGGCGACGGTGTCCGAAAAATGCGCGAGTGGTATGCCGCCGGATTAATCGGCGAAGCAAAAAGTGTATGGTGCTGGACAGACCGGCCTGTATGGCCACAGGGGGTAGAATGGCCAAAAGCCAGTGCGCGAAAAGCACCTAAACACCTGGATTGGAATCTATGGCTAGGTACCGCCCCCAAAAAAGATTTTACAGAAAACATACACCCTTTCAACTGGAGGGGCTGGTGGGATTACGGAACCGGAGCATTGGGTGACATGGCCTGTCACATCATGGAGCCTCCCTACCGTATCCTAGATTTGGGATATCCAACCGAAGCGGAGTGCAGCGTGGGATCCGTATACGTAGGAGAGTTCACCAGAGGCTATTTCCCAGAAAGCTGCCCTCCTTCCTCCCACATTACCTTGAAATTTCGTCGACCAAACGGCTCCCTGCTGGATTTTCACTGGATGGACGGCGGCATCAAACCCAGCCGACCGGACGAATTGGGTGCCAACGAGCAAATGGGAGATGGAGGTAACGGGGTTATCATCGAAGGTACTCGCGGCAAGATGATGTGCGACACGTACGGATTAAATCCACGCCTTTTGCCGCTTTCACTGAATGATAGCATCAGTGTAAAAGAAACGCTGCCTAGAGTGGCCGGAAATATCGGTGGTCACTATGCACAGTGGGTAAATGCCTGTATCGCAGGCTACGGTTCAAAGGAATTCCAGGAATTAAGCTCTCCGTTCTCCATCGCCGGGCCGTTAACCGAGACAGTATTGATGGGCAACTTGGCCATCCGAAGCTACGACTACAGGGAGCCCCGTGCAGACGGAAAGGGTTATACCTATCCTGGCAGGGACATCAAACTCCTTTGGGATGGGGCCAACATGAAGGTTACCAACTTTGATCCGGCCAACGAATTTGTGAAGCGAGAATACCCTGCGGGGTTTGAACTGGCTAAAATCTAATCCATAAGCCGCCTACACCTAATCATCAGCCACTCGGTAGCCGATCATTTTGACCAGTTACCGAGTGGCTTCTTTTTTGAAGACTGCGCTAGCCATTAGGAATTACTACCCGCGTTGTTCCTACCACTTACCCTAACCCAGTAAACCAGCGCCACGGTCAGAATCACTATCCCCACCATCCAAAAGCGAAGCCTTTCTGCCCAGCTTTCCTCAATCAACAAGGGCTGCACACTACCCAAAACAATGCTTCCGCCCCAAAAATACGGCAGTGCCTGCATACGGTCATCTCCCTGTAGCATCTTGAGTTTTGCTTGTCGAAGGGCCTCATCCATTGGAATGCCTTTAACCACTTGCTGGTAAAAATTCTCTGTAAGGGAATACGTAGCACGGGAATCAATTTCCCAAAGTGTCGTGACGCTGGTAGGTATTCCTGCTGCCGCAAAGCCCCGGGCCAAACTAAACACTCCCTCACCCTGCCGGTTTGCACCTGTACCCGTATTACATGCCGAAAGAATGATCAACTCCGTGGGTAGGGCATCGAGAAACTGTAGGTCAGAAACCTTCAGTCTTTCGTCGTGAAAGTACAAATAGGCTTCCTGATTAGCCGTATCGGCCTCGGCATGGGTGTATAAGACCACCATGGCGTGGTCGTTTATTTTATCCATAAACGTTCCTTTGGTGGCATCGCTTTGCACAAAAAACTCACAACCGGAGAGAAACGTGTTTAACTTACTGAGGGAAAAATCGGCTCCTGCCAACGTGGGAAGTTGCAAATGGTCCTGATAGCTCACTGGGGCAAAGCCCAGCAGGGTTGGCTTTACAGCGAGATTTCCTCTATGGGATTGCCCGAGTAATCCCGCCGAATAGGTGTAACTAACTGCGTGGTCATATAGCAAAAAGCTTCCGCTCAGACTTTTGTCCCTGACAAGAAGATCCAAGGGTAAAAGCTTATCGTCCGGAGACACGATCAATCGCTTCTTCAAAGTGCCCAAGGGCTCTATTAGCTGTTGGTACAAGTCGTACCCGAGTGAAATAAACATGCCAAAATTCCTATTGAGCAATTCCTTCGAAGCCGCTAGCCGCAAAAACTGATCTACCCGATCCTTGTATTGCCCCATGGGAATTTTTACGAACCTCTCGTCCTCAGGATGTATCACGAGCGCATAGATATATTGATCGCCCTGCTGGTCGGCCACTCCATTGAAGAAAGCCACATAACTTAGCTCACCTTCACTCAATAGCTGGCGCAACGCTGAAAGAGGTCTCACGGAGGCTCCATATTTTGCCTCCACATACTGCGGATGCTTGGATTCGAGTGCTTTCACAAAGGACCTATACGACTCACGCTGACGGATCAACTGGGCTTGTAGTTCTCGGTAGCCAGTTGTACCTTCATCCATATCCTTGAGTCTTTGTGAAAGCGAGGCAACCTCAACTCTCAATTGCTTTTCTCGTGTACTTTCTTCCTCAGAAAGAAAACGCCTGGCTTCCTGATCATTTAGCCGATCCTGTAGCATAACCGCCCGGCTCTTTTCAAACATTTGGTAGCCAGATGCAGCATCGTTTAGCTGGTAACATACCTCTAACGCCTGGGTAAATGTTTCCTTCGCCTGTTCCCGCCAATATAACTTTGATTGATCGTATTCGTGGCTCCACCTTACTCTGTCAGTTGCTGCGATAAAAGCGTTGAAATGCGAAAGTGCCGTCCTTAGATGGGTTGAGTCCCCGGTGCGTTTATATTTCATTGAAAAAGACCTACCCAAGTCTCCTTGAAGCATTCCAGCCAATAGGTCATTGGTATATCCATCCAACGGTTCGACCGCATCCGGAGGTGAGATACGCAATCCTTCAAGCGCCTCCTGCAAATAGGAAATGGCGGTATCGTAATCACCAACTTCCAGCGAAGTTAACGCCAAACTATTTAGTATTCGGGGCTTTAGATCAATTCGGTTTACCCGCTCGAGGGTTTTTAGTCCCTCTTGGAACACCTTCATAGACGCGGGCAAATCTTTAAGTTCCACCGAATATAAATTGCCTAGTTTTAGCAGATTTCTGACCACTCCCTCGTAATCGCCTGCCCGTACATACAATTCAATGGCTTCTTTATACCTTCTTTCAGCCAACTCAGGACGACCAATCTTCAATTGGTAATGTGCCTCAACAGACTTCACCAACCCCTCCAAATCCGGGTCATCTTTTAACAATCTATGACTCTTTTCCAATGCAGCGGCAGCCTTAACATACGTACCAAGTTGGTCCGGCAGGGCCAGTCCTGCTTGTGCGCTCTGCAAGTACAATAGTCCCACGTACCGATCCTCCACGTTCGCCGCCTGAATCCCCTGCTCGGCTTTGGCTAGACTGTTGGTGTAATCGCCTATATCATAATAAAAAGTAGCAAGTTGTTCATACATATGAATACCAATGTACCGCTTTTCTGTATATACTTCGCTAAAATGGATACAGCTATCGGCATAGGCCCGGAACTCTGGAATCAATCCCAACCCCAAATGAAAAAAAGCTAGGTTATAAAAGGAATTCACCACCATGGAAGGATCCTCCGAATGCGGAAGTCTATGCGCAACCAATGCTTGGTCAAAAACCAGAAAAGCCTCCTTAAACCTACCTGCACGTCCCAAAGAAGTGGCAAGCACGTGAGATAACTCACCAAAATAGCCTCCATCGGAACCGACCTCTCCTACGTATCGGATGCGTAGGCGCTCCAGCTGAGCAAGCTTTTCGTCCGCATCTTTTAGTGCCATGACCTTCTGCAGTGCCAATCGCCAATCTGGTTCAATTTGCTGTTGCCCGAAGGAACAATTACTACACCCCGGCCATAAGACCGTACACAAGCCAACTAAATACAAGTACCTGGCGCATCTACAGACGATCATAGCCCACTTGCGTTTTGGGCAAGATTCAACACCCGCCCACCAATGATACCGTCTGCCAGTTCCGGATATACCAAAAAGGTAGATTGACTATCGTATTCCAAAAATCCTTGCTTCCCCCTACTTTTTCTATTTAAATACAACATTTCCGGAAGCCTTGACGCCAAAAACCCCGTTGTAATCGCAGCAGCGATAGACCCTCCTTGCTGATAGTACAATTCGCCATTATTGGTTTTTAATGGCAGTTCAAATAAGTAGTGACCATGTTCTTCCTTGTCACAGGGAACCCCAAAATCCACATAGGTTTTGTCACTCACTTCAAAAGGAGACACAGTAGAGTGATCTTGAGAAACAGTAACCGCTACCAATACACCCAAGGGGTGATTCCCTGCCCTATCTCCAAATTTTGCTGGAAAAAAATGTTGATTGGCAGATTCGTTGTCCTTATTACCGGATACCGTGACGAGCAGTGTGTTTTTTTCAAAAAATGCCTGCTGTATCCCATCCCTTAGAATACTATAACTCTCATTCATATTTGCAGGAAATACCCAGCTAGCATGTATAAAATCTGCTTCATGGTACCTCGCAAAGTGGATAGCCCGATAGATATCTTCCAAATTTCCGGTACCATCTGATTTGTGGGTTTTCAAACACATGATTTTTACCGCATACTCCGAATCACGAAACTGATTGATGATATAGGCGCACATCATGGTGCCATGCAGCAGTGGATAGTCGTCGGTAATATCCAAGTTTACCGGATCTCTCAGGACCATTTTGCCGAACTCGTCTTTTACAGGTGATTCCGATTCCGAAACAAAGTTTCTACCGTAGACTCCATTCTTGACATTATCCAGAAAGTCCCCCTCCTTTTCAACAGAAGGATCTTCCCACAAATACTCCTCTGGGATAAGCCCTGGGACAATTCCGGTGTCCAAGACCGCAATTACAATCTGCTTTAGCTTTCCTTCATTCATCCTCTTATCCAAAGGCTGAAAATCGGTTGGACTTAGCCTGTTTAATTCCCTTCCCACAACATCTAAGCAGCATTCCCCCTTTCCAAATGCACAAGCCTTAAACGAATATTGGTAATGCAGAATCGAAGATCTTTCCGCAGGATCTCCCTTGAAATTTACTAAGCTACTATAAGATCCTGAATTGGTTTTTAATAAAAGTAAATCATCGGGAAAATATTGGCTTTCCAAAAAAATCAGATCTAAAGGATCCATTTTACCTTTCTCTGTCCAACTATATTGTATCTCTGCAGCCTTTATCTTCCTAGCCAGGGATACAGACTGATGGATATTCGCAGGATTCAATCTAAAATGGATCAGGTTTTTGAACAACTCGGAAGAACTTCCTCCTTTTGGGTCTAGGTTTTGAGTAGTAGGCATGGTAGAAGGGTTTTAGGGTTAGTGGGAAATCTCACCATAGATAACCAGTATCTGGGGTGAAACGCCCAATTAGTGTTGAATATGGATATTTTTTTTATTGTTTACAAATTTTATACTTACATTTTGAGTTTTTTCGATATTTTTATTCAAATAAATTACCATAAAATATAGTTTTATATTGTATTTCTTGAACCTTCAAACTCAATAAACTCGGGACAATGGTGGATGTGGTAGTTATTGCTGTTCGGACAGCAATTTTGCTTCGTTAGGCTCTCTGTTGGTAATCCAAGTAGGAGTAGTATAACTCTAGCTATCAATTACCCATAAAAGCAGCTCTGGATAATGCTCTCCGGGTCCACTTAGTAGCTCCAAGGCAAGTAATCCATCGTTTATCCAAGACACACCATACCGGGAATTTCTATCCCAGCCCATACCAGGCAACTGGTACTGCCTGCCTCTAGCATCCACGAGGATCACTTCGCAGCGCGATCCCTGCTGCAAGCCCGAATGCGTTAACTTGATATGTATCACGGCATGCTGCTGAAAATCCACCTCTCTGACGACATATACCTGCCTTCTCGGGGTTGAATTACGTGTACTGATGTTCATAGCCTGTGCGCTAAAAACAGGTATGGCCGGTAACATTCTCGATATCTCATCCAAGGTGGACTGCGTCAGCAAACTATGTTCCCGGTACTGACCATCATCCGGCATACAGGAAACAATAATCCCCATACCTAGCAGCGTCAGTAAAAACCTGAATGTGTTTTGAACGGTATTAGACTTGGATTTCATAGCTTATTTCTTTTTGGTTTATTCTCTTATTGCACCGATATATCCATTGTGTACTATTTGTGTTACCCCTAATCCAAAACTATTTTTGAATAGGCTACATTTTTTTGCTCCGAAACAATGAGCAAACCTGGCGGTAATTTCTACAATCCAAATCTTCCGGTGTGGATTCCACGGTCATGGTCAGTATTCTGACGGAAACGGCCCACTCCGAATACGAGTCCTGTACACTCGGTAATACAAAAATTCTTGCCCAACCGGCCGCATAGGCGCTATATACCCGGTAGTATGCCTTGCCCTCCGGATCCTTACCCGGAGCTGCGGACCAGGTGCCGGATGTATGGAAAAATAACCTGAATTGGGTTCTGATGAATGATTCGGGATCCATGGGTATGTTAAATTCGAACTTTCCTGTGCTTCGGAAAGAAACGGGAGTAAAGGTATACATCCGGATGCCTGAATGGGTACGTGATATTTCGACGGAAACTGGAGGCCTAATTCCAAAACGTGCATGTTCTGTTAAGCTAAAAACCATTTCTTCATCTTTGCTTTTTTCCTCGCCTTCCAACCTTGTCGCTGATGCCAAAACATTCGTCTTAAACCTATCTAAGCTGACGGTTCTAAAAAAAGTCATTTCGACTACTTTTATCCATTTTAACATCGCTATCGCTTGTAATTGGTTGCTCGGTACGTTTACCAGACGGATCTATGTATATTTTTCCGGATGGGTCCTCTAGCGTTAGAAAAACTACATTTCCCGGAATCCCCGTGTAGACCTCATGTTGCTGTGGGTATGCTTTTCATAATGAATCGGGTTTGGCACACTATTCCGCACAGGCAGATAAGTCGGTGCGGCGGTTGCAGTTGATCCAAAGCTGGTATTGAGGTAAATGGCTTCTGCGCTATTTAGACAGTCTCCAAACCACCAAAACCCCACCAGCAACATGACTGCTACCAAAATCATTTCTGTTAGAAAAGCTCTGCAATGAAGTGTCATGTGATACCTGTGTCAATCAGTTATGCTCTTATATCCGAAACTTGACTGATTGTTACCTTAAAACTTCAAAAAATTCAACCTACCAACCTGGGGCGTTAAACGAAAAAAATGAACCCAAAAATTGCAGGCCATACAGCCAACACGTACTATAGACAAGCAAAAAAGGCCACCCTTTCAAGGCAGCCTCATTGACCATTCTTTTTATAGAAAACTTATATCATTGGTACGTATGCAATTATTCAGCTATGAACAGGGCTTAGCTCAGCAGATTCCCCGACCATGCCATACAGCACATCTCTCCCAATCGTCTTGTGCCGCCAGACCGCAGCCATACTGCCCTGTGCCAGCCCCATCTCGGGGTAATTTTCTCTGAATGCAGATAACATGATGTCTGCTGAGGCTTTGTCCCGCAATAGACCGTACCGATTAACGTCAACGGAAAATGCGGCACCAGCTAGCCAACCGAGCTGGACCAAAATACTATGGCCCGCTGACTGATGCACGATGTCATAACCTAAAAATTCAAAATCTGCTTCCGAAAGGAGCCCTTCATCCGTTGACTGATGAACAACGGTAACCAGCAAATTAAAACCTTGAGGAAAATCCAACGCAGAGGTCAGGCCTGCCGAAAGCTCTCGCGTTAGCGTAACGACACCCTCCATTAGATCGCCCAGCGTATGATATGTAGCCTGCAGACCGTTAATCGGAACGTTAAAATAGGGATCCAAGGAAACCAACTCCTCGAGCTGCGTCAAACCGCTCCATGCCACAAACTCTCCCCACGAAAGGTCTGCACGATTACATGCAGGACCAAACACTTCTCTCCCTGTAACAATTACCTTCATGACTTTTTTCTTAATTTCAACTCCCCAGATTCCAATTTTTTCCTGTAAAGAATAGCTAACTACGTAAAATTATACAATGTTTACAATGATATGCAAAAATAAATTTTCACACGAAACCTTCGAAAGTTCAATGCTTAACATTGATAAGTGAAAGAAATCTTTCTATAAACATATATTTTAGTTCTTCACATCTGTATACAATCAAAATCCAACCTACATTTTCGTGTCTTGAAAACTCAAATAACACTATTCAATCCACCATAAACACTAAAATCCCCTCTCCAAAATCACTCCATTTATACGATCCAAAAGGCACTTCGCAATCTCACAGACGGGCTGTTTTCTCTATTAAACTACACATACAATGCATCACTTTAATTTCTTAAGCCAAGCCTCCGCCTGCACTTTCCCAGGTTGATTTCCCAACACGATCTCCTTCAATACTCCTTCCGCTTTTTCCGAGTCGCTGGGTTCATTCCGCAATAAAAGCGTGATTGCTTGAAGCAGAAGTCCATCGTTGACGAATAAATCGGGAATACGACTATATTGATCGAATGCATGCAATGCAGATGCATAATCCTTCATTGCAAGGTAACTCAACCCCAGGTTTTTCAATGCTTCGCTATTTTCGGGGTCGCGATCCAAAACATCTGTAAAAATAGCTACAGCCTCACGATAGTCTCCCTGATTATAGGCAGCGATTCCTACCTGTATTCCTTCTTCTGCCAACCCCATGGTTTGGCTAAGGGTCACGTAGTTCTCCGCATAATACGTAGACACTTCTTGAGAAATATCTTTCGATACGGTCATATACAACAGATAGACGCCGGTTAGCAAGAAAAAAACAGCCGCAACACCTTTTAACACCGGAGACAGGAAAAGATGCCGGGAAGTCTTGTCTCTACGTGAAATGATGAAATCCTCATTTAACCTATTCAGTGAATCCTTCAGACCCCTTTCCTTTTCCGATGAGCGATACGAGGCATTCATTTCCGCTTCGATTCGACGGTAAATCATGAAATCCTTCTTTAACTCCGGATCATCACTCAGTTTCATTTCAAAGGTTGTCCGTTCTTCTGTGGACATATCTCCGATCAGATACCGTTCAAAATCGTTATATCTATCCGTTTCCATGAATTACCATTTTAACTTTGTGTACTCTGGTGACTTCTTGACCAACTCTACCACCCTACCTAGGCATTCGGATTTCTTTTTCCTGGCATATCCGTACGTATAATTCAACAGCGACGCCACTTCTTCCATGGATTTGCCTGACCAACTTAACCGTAATAATTCCCGGCACGCCTCCCCTAGCTCCTTAATTTTCTCCTTGAGCAATTGAAGCCTCTCTTCATCTTCCAATGTTTCCTCAGCGAGCCTGAAACTATCCTCTCCGGGTATATATCTTTGGTCCTCTTCGATTGTTACCGTCGGATTGGATTTTCTTTTTGAGAGCACGTTCAGCCATCTTTTTTTACATACCATATAAAAATAGGCATCAAAAGGGCATGTCAAAACAAAGTCTCCCTTTAATGCCCGTCGGTATATAACTATCAGACTTTCTTGTATGATATCACCGGCATCTTGCTCCGAGCCGTTGTTTTTCAATACCATCCACTTGATCTTTGCAGAGTAGTTGGCGTATAGCTCTTTCAGTACTTTTTGATCGTTCGTCAAAAGCGCATCGATGTATTTTTGATCCGGGTGAGCCATTTCGGAATATAATTTTTTATTTTGACAAAATAAAAAAACCCAAAATAAATAAGGCGATTTATCAAAAAAAATCCCTCGTCTGTAGGCCAGTTGGGACTTGACCAAACGAAGGATTTTAATAAGTAGGAAACTGAAAACGAATCAGGACCCGTAAATGCTTTTGGGACCAAATTCCAACAAGAATGGCTAACGCATCAACAGCCTCCTAGCTAGGGTTCACCATAGTGGGAGCAGGTGCTAGTTTTCGTTTGGAGTAGAAATTATTCAACCCAAACGCCATAACTACCACAAAGCAGACTACAGGCACCCAGTAAGACATGCCGATGCTACCGGTAGTGTCTGATACCTGACCTTGGATGGCCGTAATCACTGCACCTCCTAAGATAGCCATGATCAATCCGGAACCGCCTAGCTTCGTGTCATTACCAAGACCCACCGCAGAAAGCCCATATATTGTCGGAAACATCAACGACATACATACCGACACCAAAACCAGGGAAATAACTCCAACCATCCCGCTGGAATAAATGACCATCAAACTACATAAAGTAGCTGCTAAAGCAGATACCGCCAGCAGCAGCGACGGCTTAAAATATTTCATCAACGCAGTGAACACAAACCTACTGGCTGCAAACAAAATCAAAGAAAGCAAATAATAATCGGAGGCATCACTTTCATTCATATTTAACTCCACCATGACATACCGGATCGTAAAAGACCACACCCCAATCTGCGCACCCACATAAAAAAACTGGGCCATAACCCCCAAGGTGTAATTCCTGTTTTTCAACAACCTGCGGAACCCTGAAATCACGCCATCCTTTTCGACTGTCTCTGAAGCAACAGGCATACGTACAGCCTTGATCACAAACCACACCAACACCAAAAACAAGGCCACCCCGACGTAAGTCCCCATTACACCAGCCAACTCTTCGGTCTGAATGGCCTTTAAGCTTTCCGGGTCCATAGAGGTTCTGTCAGAGGCTTCTGCGGTATTTAATTTAGAAAGTATAAACACCTTACTCATGTAAACACCCAATATGGAGCCAATGGGATTGAAAGACTGGGCCAAATTAAGGCGTTGCGTGGCCGTCTCTTGGGGACCTATAACCAGAATATAGGGATTTGCGGCAGTCTCCAATACCGATAGCCCACCTGCGAGGACGTAAAGTGCAAACAAGAAAAAACCATACGACATCAGGATGCTCGCGGGATAAAATAGCAAAGCCCCAATGGCAAAAAGACCCAAGCCCAATAGAATCCCGGACTTGTAGGTATACTTGCGAATAAACAAAGCTGCAGGCAGCGCCAAACAAAAATACGATCCGTAAAATGCCAACTGAATCCAGGAGGTCTGAAAATCAGTCATACTCATGATCCGCTTAAAAGCTGCTAGCAGCGTATCCGTCATGTTATGAGCAACTCCCCAAAGGGCAAAGAGCATGGTAAGCAATAAAAACGGCCAGAAGTCCCTTTTGGAAATCAAAGCGGCTTTTGCAGGTTGTGTAGATTGTGGCATGTACGTTTCAAGGTTATATGGTTTATAGAAAGCTAAAATCAGGCAGCAATTCGGAGGATTTCATTTCTTGCCAAAAAGCGGCGGGTAAAGGGTGCTGAGTGGCTTGAAAGTTTTCTACTACACGATTCTCATCCACAGTACTTAACGCTACGCTGTTGATACCCGGCACCGACATGCCAAACTGTATACAAGCATGCGAGGGTTTCACATCGTGCTGATAGCAAATCCGATGAAATGCTCGTCTCCATCTTAGCTTCTCGACATCATTGGGATTATTGGGGTCTAGGAGTTGGTAATTGTATCGGTCTCCACCTACTAAAAATCCTCCGTTAAAAACGGCTGCATTGATCACCGCTACACCCTCACGTTCAAGTCTTCCGATAAATGCAAGCAGCTCGTCAGGGTGTTCATACAACGTTAGGCTATTTGCCACCATGACCCAATCTAGCTCCACGTGTTGGTAGATTTCCGGAATCACTCTCCAGTTCTTGGCACCTACACCTATGCCAGCGATCCTTCCTTCCCGCTTGAGATCTCCCAAGGCTCGGTAGGCTTCTAATATATCTTCAAATCGATGATTTCTGACTGATTCTGTAGGGGCGCTGTCCAAATACTCATCTGGGTCATGGACACTTACAAGTTGGGGCACGTAGTGCTTGAGCAGCTCATTGCCCTCTTCAAAGCAGTCTATGATTCCACGATAGCCTATTTTTTGTATCGCATCGTACTTTAATCCCTTCCAGATGCCGGGCTCAAACGTGGGCTCCGGTCCCTTTAAGGGTGTTCTAACCCAACCCAGCTTGTTACTGATAACCACTTCATTTGCCGGCACGCCCAGTTGATGCAGACACTCTCCGATCACTTCCAATGCCAATCCAGCACCATATTTCCCTGCTGAATCAAACACGGTGTGGGAACCCGTTAGGGCCAAACATTGGCGGATAATTCCCAATTTCTGGTCTAAGGGCATTTCACGATACAAATTACCCAGATCGCTACTGCCGAAAACCATACGGGGTAATGACAACCCAGTCCTGCCAAACGGAAACAGTGGTATCTCTCCTTTTCTATCCATCACCGATCCAGAAGCGTAGGGTTAGCGTTTGTTTCGTTTGCCGAAGTGACGGTCCCTCTCGAAGGTATCCAAATGACGGTGTTTCTTCGTATCGTAAATATCGGCGATGGTCAACAGAATCCCGGTTTCCTCTACGGCACCAAACTCGTAATTCATACTCGTACCGAAGGTTTTCATGGTGGAAGAAAGATTCATATACGTATTGATGAGAGGGGGGATATTTTCTCCGAGGTTTCGAACCGTTGTATTGAGCAGTTTATACCCTTCTTTATAGGGAAGACTTTCAAACATCCCGTCAATGTGTGAAATGTCTCCCTTGTAACTTAGCAGGTCAATTGGCTCAACCAGACGCTCCTGATCGGGAAAATAATGATTCATAAAATAAATCAACACATCCCTAGCCTCGGTATTGTAATGTGGATACATGGTCACCTTTCCAAAGAGATACTTTACATCTGGGTTCATCATGACTACGGCTCCCAATCCATCCCAGAGATTGTCCAAGGAAAACAATCCCTTCCGATTATCTATGCTTGGTTGGTAATTTGGCTGAACCCACGAACGGCCCAACTCAATGGTATACGGCAAATAGTCCGATTTAAACTTATCTGAAAACCGGAACAAATGGGCTGTGGAAAGGTTAATCTCCCCGTGATCATTATACCCCGCATCCAAGCACTTGATTAACCGGTATCCTGCAATGATTTCTTGGTCCTCTGGATTCCATGCAAGCAATTGATCGTAACAATTTTCACAGGTATCGTTGTCGTCTATATCAAAAGGCAAACCAGTACCTCCTCCCGCAGACCGAAAGGAAACCTCCCGCAAGCGCCCGATCTCCAGCATCACGTTTGGGGCATTATGGTGGTTGACCAGGTAAATCTCGTTTTCTCCGTTATTAACGTACCGCAAAAACCTTTCTGGTGTCAGTTCCTTATGTATTAGTGCTCTATCTACCGGAGCTATAATCTCTTGCATACATGTCATTTATCTTGGGCGATGTCGTAAACCATTTTTTTAACTTCTTCCGCCCAGTACCTGTCACTTTTCGAATCATCAAAATACTGGTAAGAAATGGGTTTTCCTATATGGACGGAGATTTTTTTGTTTCTCTGAGCAAACATCTCGTCGGCTAGATAAAACATCTCCACGTTGGCCTTGATCCCCAGTTTTTTCCTGTAGTCTGCAAGACCATAGAAAAAAGCGGAGTTTTTACCATCCATATAGACAGGGACCACGTCTTTTTTGTATTTCTTGGCTTTGTTGATAAAGCTCTTTTTCCACTCCAAATCCTTAATTCCTAACTCTTGCTTGCGGGAGACCAAGCCTGCGGGAAAAATCAAAACCGCCTCATCCGAAGCATAAGTACGCTCGATAAGCTCCACTCCCCGTTTTCCATGTCCCCCGTGTTTATTGACCGGAACAAACAGCCCATCAAAATTGGGGATGTTCAGCAGGATGTCGTTTACCAGAAATCTCAGATCCCTTCTGTATTTTCCCAGCACATGCATCAGCACGATCCCATCCAAGCCACCGAGCGGGTGGTTTGAGGCAAAAATCACCGGTCGGTCCTTCGGTATGTTTTCGGCACCATGGAGGGATGTCTGAACACCAAACTCTCCGATAAGCGCATCCACAAAATCTAACCCCTGAAGATGACCGTGTTTAGACATAATATTGTTGATGTCATTTTCGTGCACGATCCGTTTGATATAGGACAGTACAAACCGCGGCATCCATTTGAGCAACGCCGGGTTTTTTTCGCCAATGACCTTCTTTATGTCTATAAATTTTTTGCTGTCTTCCACGTTGGAACTCCTTCAATAATGCCCCTGCCATCACATTGCGTATGCCTACAAACGACTGACTTATACCGTTCTAATCCAATAGGTGGATACTTCAATCTGCTGATGCTGGGTGAAATGGTAAAATTTTATAGGACAAAAATAGAAAAAAATAGCGTATCGCCGGCTTTTTTAGGCATACCGGCTGGAATTTACGCTGCTAATCTCACCAAAAAACTTCCGCATACACCGTTAAAAAAAACCTGCTTAAATCCCACAGGTAAAAAAACTTCGTCCGCAGGGGGACCATCCCAGCCCGCACACTACCTATGAAATCGAGAAAAATGTATGCAAAACGAACAATATCAAGAGTTATCCAGTTAGTAACCGTAAACAAACCCGTAAACACCCCTCTCTATGAATATTGTCATCACCGGATGCACCTCCGGGATTGGTGCTGAAACCGTCAAAGGTCTCAGTGATAAATGCGATCGTTTATTTTTGCTTGTGAGAAATCAGAAGAAAGCCGAATCTCTCCTAGCCGATCTTCCGGCCGACTTACCGAAAGACCGCTTTGAAGTAGTTTTTTGTGATTTAGAGGATTTGAAATCGGTAGCTGCGGCAGCTGACTACGTCCGAGAAAAAGTCACTTCCCTGGATCTATTGATCAACAATGCCGGAGGTATCTTCCCTAAAGGTACAATCACCCGCGACGGATTTGAAACCACGTTTCAGGTAAACCATTTGGGACATTTCCTATTGACCCAAAAATTGCTCCCCTTGTTGCTTAAAACACCTACCCCGCGTATCATCAATGTAAGCTCGGAAGCGCATAGGGCGGCAAATCCAAAACTTAATGAAGTTACCAACGCAGCCAACTACAGTTCCTTTCCCGCATACGCCAATGCGAAATTATACAATATCCTATTTTCCAAATCCCTCCAAGAGAAGTACGGTTCCCAAGGTCTTGGTACATTTTCCCTGCACCCGGGAGTAGTAAAGACCAACTTTGGTGGAGATTTTACTGGCGTGTTCAAATTATTGATCAAACTTTCCCAACCTTTTATGATTACAGCCAAAGCTGGGGCACAGACCACTCTTTTTCTAGCCACATCCGCTATCAAGAAAGAATGGAATGGGGCATACTTCAAAAAAAGTAAGCCAGTCACTCCTTCCAAACTGGCGAACTCAAAAAAACTGAGGGAAGATCTTTGGGAAAAAAGTGCAAACTGGGTAGCAGACCTTTCTTGACACAGCGAAAAATCACTAACTTGCATTGGCTTTTGGTCTGCTCCTCTAGCGGACGAGCCCTCTAAACCAATCCGAACCCAAAGCTGGTAATCGGAACGAAACTTTTTATCTTAAAATGGTAAGAAACTTTATCTATGTGTTACTGACCCTCTATATTGGGATATCCGGAAAGGTACTGGGACAGCAACAAGCGTTGGATTTGGCAGCGGTATTGGAAATGGCGATGGACAACAACCCCGTGCTAAAGCAATTTGAAAACCAACGGTCCATCACCGATCATCAGGTTAAATCTGCCCTTTCTGGCTGGCTTCCGCAACTTGGCATGATTGGGGATTATAACCGGTATTTTAGCCAACCTGTGGCCATATTCCCTGATTTCAATAATCCAGAGTCAGGAGAGTTTCAGGAGGTGCGCACGGGTGTTCCTTTTAATTCAAGCCTGAGTTTCTCTGCAGACCAACAATTGATCAACAACGAATTGATCAGGGATCGTCAGCAGTCAAGCGATCAACGCAAACAAGCAGATCAATTACTGGAAGAATTAAAGATTGACCTGACGGTGGTCGTTACCCAAACGTTTTATGAGGTGCTATTGGCCCAAGAGCAGGTAAGCCTCACACGGGAAGATCTTCGGCGGCAACAAAAACAACTGGAAGATGCCGAACTGCTCTTTGAAGCTGGTCTGACCGATCAGATAGACCTCAAACGGGCTAAAATGACGCTCCAAAACACCCAAGCGTCCCTCTATCAGTATCAGCAGGACATAGAAATCCGAAAAGCACAGCTTAACGCCCTGCTAGGTAGGCCGGCCTCTTCCGATCTGAAGCTACAGGCTTCGTACGAAAACCTGCTTATGGAAATCCATGCGGATACCCTCCAGGGCTTTCAACCCGAACAGCGTATCGAGTACCAACTATTGCAAACTCAACTTGCGCTACAGGATGTTGCATTGAAATATGAGAAGCGCAGATTCCTACCGACACTATCCGCTTTTTACAATTACAACATACTTTTCCTTAGTCCTGTGGGAAGTACGCTATACGAACAGGCCTATCCCTATTCGCTTATGGGAATTCGCCTTACCTATCCACTCTTTCAAGGTGGTAAAAGACATCACGATTCGAGGATCGCCGCGCTGAGACTCCGAAATCTGGAACTGGAGAAAACCGACCTAACCAATTCCATCAGCACGGAACTACAGGAAGCACTAAGCACCTACAAAAAGCAACTTTACCAACTCAAAACACAAGAAGCAAACAAACAGCTTGCTGAAGAGATTTACGAAATCCTCAGCCTACAATACGAGGAAGGAATCAAAAATTTTCTGGAAGTGATCGTAGCCGAAACCGACCTACGAACTGCAAGAATCAATTACTACCGCTCCTTGTTTGGAGTTTTGACCAGCAAGGCCTCCCTGCAACGGGCTAGAGGCGAAATCCAACTAGAACCATGATTGAAACCACCAAAAACCTAGCGATATTCCTTTGCCTACTGAGCTGTTTGAGCTGCACAAAGCAAGCTCCCAAGGAAGAAAAACCTACCACTGTCACGGTAGATTTGGCAAAACTGGAAACCGTGAAGGAGGAAAACACCTATCCGGGAACCATAGTCGCACTGAAAGAGGTAGAGCTTCGTGCAGACGTAGTAGGTTATGTGATCGACATCCCCGTAAAAGATGGGCAGCAGGTAACCAAAGGCCAGGTACTATACCGCATAGATCAAACGCGATACACTGCCTCGCTGAATCAAGCCACCTCCCGCCTTCGGATAGCGCAATCAAACCATGAGCGAGTTCAGCGTGACCTCTCACGGTACGAGCGATTGAAAGAAGGCAATGCGGTAGCTGCCCAAATATACGACGATGCACGCACCGCCATGAGCAATGCCGAGCAAGAATTGATCAGCGCACAGGCAGAGGTAGACAATGCGAAGGTGAACCTTGACTATGCCACCGTAAGGGCTCCCTTTGATGGTACCATAGGATTTTCCTCTGTCAGGTTGGGGGCGTTGGTAAATCCCGGACAGACCGCATTGAACGTAATCAGCTCCAATGACCCGATAGGTCTTGATTTTTTTGCAGACGAGAAGTCTCTCCCCTTTTATTTTGAAATGGAAAAGAATGAAGAACTGGCAGCAAGAGACTCCGTATTCCAGCTCACCATGGCAAACCGGGAAGCCTATCCTTTTCCCGGAAAGATTGAAAACATCGACCGCGCAGTAGACCCCGGTACCGGGACCATTCAAATTAGGCTTAGCTTTCCCAATCCGGACGGCCTACTCAAACCCGGAATGAGTACCCGGTTGACGGTGCGAAAACCAGTGGAAGGGCAGAAAATCACCGTCCCCCACAGGGCCTTGGTGGAGCGATTGGGAGAAATCTATGTCTTCGCGGCGGCAGAAGGAAAGGCCGAGCAAAAAAGAGTTAGAACTGGCATTCGAACAAAAGATCGAATTGTAATAGAAGATGGCCTGGAGGAAGGACAACAAGTGATCGTTGCGGGAATACAACGCCTGTCAGATGGTGATCCCATTCAACTAAAAAGGGAGGAAAATCAATGATTTCAGCTTTTTTCATCGACCGGCCCAATGCCGCGATCGTTATTTCCCTGTTCATACTTCTTTTGGGCACCCTGGCGATCGTGAATCTCCCCGTATCCCAATATCCGAGGATAACCCCACCAGTAATACAGGTCTCTGCCACCTACACTGGCGCTGACGCAGAGACCATCGAACAAACGGTAGCAACTCCCTTGGAAACCCAGATCAATGGCACTCCAGGTATGGCTTACATGGAAAGCACCAGTAGCAATGAGGGCCTTCTGACCATCAGCATCACCTTTGAAGTGGGTACAGATATCAATGCCGCAGCCGTTGAGGTACAAAACCGAATAAACGTGGCCGAACCCCTATTACCGGAGGAAGTAAGGCGGTTGGGTATCACCATTCGCCAACGAAATCCAAGTTTGCTTTTAATCGTCTCTCTTTTTTCTCCCGAAGGTAGCCACGGGATCGACTTTTTAAATAACTACGCCAATATCTATGTAAAGGACGAGCTGCTGCGGGTACCGGGTGTCGGAGATATTTTTACCCGTGCACAGGATTTCAGCATGAGAATTTGGCTGCAACCAGACAAACTTTTTCAATTAGGTATTACAGCCAGTGAAATTACCGATGCCCTAAGGCAACAAAATATTCAGGTTGCTGCAGGTTCCATAGGAACCCCACCCCAACAGGGATACCAAGCGTTTGAATACACCCTATTTACCAACGGGAGACTGGAGACACAGGAGGAGTTTGAAAATGTAATCCTCAAGGTATCAGAAAACGACGGCCGCATCGTATACCTGAAAGATGTGGCTCGCGTAGAACTTGGAAGGTTCGATTACAGCGTCAACAACTTTACCGATAAAAAACCAGCTGCCTACCTCATCGTGTTTCAGACGCCGGATAGCAATATTCTAGACGTAGAAGAAGGGATTATTGAAACGATGAGTAGGTTGCAAGAATCTTTCCCTAAGGACGTCGATTACGTAATTCCTTTTGAATCGGCATCGGTGGTTCGGGTTTCCATTGGAGAAGTGGTAGAAACGCTGATTTTGGCACTTTTGCTGGTATCCTTTGTGGTGTATTTGTTTCTCCAAAACTGGAGAAGCACGCTGATCCCCATACTGATCATTCCGGTTTCGATCATTGGCACTTTTGCACTCTTCTTACCACTGGGCTTTTCGATCAATAACCTGACCCTGTTTGGGTTTGTGTTGGCGATAGGCATTGTGGTAGATGACGCCATCGTGGTCGTGGAGGCTACCATGGCCTATATGGAGCGAGAGGGCCTATCCGCAAAAGAGGCCGTAAAAAAAGCCATGGGGGACATTGCCGGACCGGTCATCGCCATGTCACTCATCGTGGCGGCTGTATTTATTCCGGTAGGATTCATCCCAGGGATCGTAGGGCGGCTGTACCAGCAGTTTGCGATGGCAGTGGCTGCATCCGGCCTTATCTCCGGCTTCGTGGCGCTTTCCCTAACCCCGGCGCTTTGTTCGCTGATTCTAAAACCCATCACAATCAATGAGAAATCCCGAGGCATCGATCGATTTTTCAATTGGTTTAACCGAAAATTTGACGCGGCCAACCTCCGATACGAGAAGCTGGTAAGCAAAAGCTACGCGTATACGGGTGTATTTATGGTTGGATTGGCAGTATTGGGAGGACTTACTTGGTTCCTTTTCAGCCAAAAACCAACGGGATTTATACCCAACGAGGACGAAGGCCGCCTCTTTGTTACGTACGAGCTGCCAGAGGGTGCCTCCACCGCACGCAGTTTGGAAACCATCAACAAACTGATGGATATCCTAGGAGAAGAGGAGGATATCTTTCACTTCACGGCCGTTACAGGTCTTAACGCGGTGAACTTTTCAAGCAAATCAAACAGCGGAACAGTATTCTGTCAATTGAAACCTTGGAGTGAACGGAAGGGCGAAGGGCAAGGGGCTTTTGAAATCCGAGACCGATTGCTGGAAGAACTGGGAGAGAAACTTCCCGAGGCATCCATTGTTATTGTGGCGCCGGCGGCGATCCCCGGACTGGGCAGTACCTCGGGCTTTAGTGTGGTATTGCAGGAGATGGAGGGTTCTCGAAGCATACAGGAATTTGAAACCCAACTAAAAGATTTCGTTCGGCAACTCAACCAATCCGACGAAATATCCAATGCGTTTAGCTTTTTCAGTGCCTCAACGCTCGCCTACAAGGTCAAACTGGACCGGGAAAGGGCCGCCCGTCAAGGAGTAAATATCGGAGAAGCCTTTATGACCCTCCAAACCTACCTTGGTAGCATCTATGTCAACGACTTTATCTTGTACGGACGGAATTACCGCGTGGTGGCCCAAGCAGACACCATGTACCGTGAAAGTCTTCAATCGCTTAGCAGCTTTTTTGTAAAAAACAATCAAGGACAAATGACACCTATTAGTAATTTGGTGGAAACAGAACTAGTGGAAAACGCGCCCTTGATCAGTCATTTTAACTTGTTCCGATCGGCCACCATCAATGGGGATGCCGCAAGTGGCTATAGTTCCGGTCAGGCGATCCAACAAATCAGGGACGTAGCCTCCACCCTACCAGGAGGCTTTGACATTGATTTCTCAGGAATCAGTCGTGAGGAAATTAAATCCGGTAGCAGTACGCTGATCATTTTTCTATTATCCATCGTGTTTGTTTTTCTATGCCTCACTGCTTTGTATGAAAGTTGGTCTGTACCCTTCTCGGTGTTACTGGCTGTACCATCGGGGGTCTTTGGAGCAATGGTAACCCTTTCGTTATTCCCTTCGTTGACCAACAACGTCTATGCGCAGATCGGTCTACTTACCCTAGTGGCGCTAGCGGCCAAAAATGCCATTCTCATCGTGGAATACGCCAAGGAACGGGTGGACAGGGGTGTGCCTATCAAGAAAGCCGCTACCATTGCCGCAAAACTCCGGTTAAGGCCCATCTTGATGACCTCATTTGCTTTTATATTGGGCGTAGTGCCTTTGGCTTTTGCAGGTGGTGCAGGATCTGTAGCCAGACAAACTATTGGATGGACGGTTCTCGGCGGGATGCTTACAGCTACATTCTTCACCATTACCCTAGTGCCGATCTTATTTGTTTTGATCACCAAAATGGCCTACTCGAAAGAAGAACTTCGGCAATTGAAATCCGCCAACCAAGGAGAGGGTATTTCCTAGTCATTCTAGCGGAATGGTCAATGTCTCGGTAAGTACGGGAGCTACTACGAAGTACCCTTCTACGCGCCCGGTCCCTTGCACCAACCGAATGTTCGAGCGGGGATTTTGGGGTGGAGGACTGAATAGTCCTCCGTCGTTGAAAAGTAAGTTGACCAGATCGTTCAGGTAATTGTAGGCGGATCGGTTTAGCCGAAAGAGCTCGAGCTTGACCTTATCTCCCGCCTTGAATGCAAATCCCCCCAGCTCAAAACCATTGTCCAAAATGGAGGTCCCAAAGGTGTCATCGAACAATAAGTAATCCTGCCTTCCGCTAAGAAGGGTGTCGTTTCGGGTAATCCTTACACGGTAGTAATTATCGGTATCAAAGGGGATTTTACCATAGACTGTCAGGTAATACCCTTCCTCTGAAAACAACCTTTCTTCCCTAAACTGATAGACAATGCTATCCAGCACCGGTGGTTCTAAAAGCATGCCCTCCGATTCATATACTTGGTCACCGAGAAGCACCTCAAGCCTATACATATCTCCCCTCCTTCCGGAAAAATACCTTCTGGGAAGGTATCGTTGAAAATCCTCTGAAAAACCAAAAGGGATCTCTTCCCCGGTTGAAAGGTTGGTGATCGTAACCATCGCCTCTTTCTCTAACTCGTTGGAGGCGGTATCGTAATAATCTCTGCTATAGCTTATCTTCACGCGATTTAACGCGGGGTTATCGGTCCAGAAGGCCTCGATGACCGGTACGCGTTCCTGATTTCGAAGGTCCAGGTAAACTTCCTCCTGACAGGAAAAAAGCGCTACCAATCCAAAAAGAAAAAAAAAGTTCTTCATCTTAAAACTCAAAATTATAGGTTATTGACGGGAGAATTCCGAACAGGTAAGTCATGACCACTCCAGGTCTAACAGAGGAGATTTCCTCTCCAGAAGAAGGGCTGACTCTGAAATCATCGTTGTAAATATCCGTAAACTGATAAGAAAACGGGTTCTTGCGATTATACACATTGTACACACTAAAGTTCCAGCTTCCTTTCCACCATCTCCCTTTATCCTTGTTCTTAAGGTTCAAGGAGATATCCATACGGTGGTAGTCTGGAAATCGATCCTCATTCCTGCGTGGGCTGTAAAGAGGTACACGTTGGTTGTCCACCATATAAGAACCTACTGGGAAGGTAACTGCAACCCCACTGCTGTATACAAAGGTCCCGGACAGCTCCATGCGTTTGTTGAGCCGGTGGTTCATGACGAGGCTTACATCATGGGGGCGATCAAATCTGGGATTGAAGGGGCGATTTTCGTTGATTCCGTCGATCTGACGAAAGACGCGGGACCACGTATATCCTAGCCATCCGGTGGTATTCCCCATGTTTTTACGCAGCAAAAACTCCACGCCGTAGGCCCAACCTCTTCCTGAAAGGATCTCTGTTTCCAAATTATCGCTAAATAAAATATTCGCCCCCTGCTTCAAGTCGATCACCTGGTCGAAATCCTTGTAATAGCCCTCAACGGAAAGCTCAAATCGGTTATTATCCAAGTTTTTAAAGACTCCTAGGGAGACTTGATCGCTCCTTACCGGTCTGATGTATGTCCCGGCCGGCGTCCATCGGTCTATGGGTAGGCCTGCTGAATTATTGGTGGCAATCTGCACGTACTGGAAGTTACGGTTGTAGGCCGCCTTTAATGACGTGCTTTCTCCCAATAGATAGCGCAGCGCCAATCGAGGTTCCCACCCCTGATAGGTCTTCATGTGCTGTCCGAATCGAAAGGCGACGGTATCGATCACAGCCCCATTAACAGGATCTTCGTCCTCATAGAGGTAGTCTGTACCCGGTCCGATCTGCTGATAGTGGCTCCAGCGTAGCCCCCCTTCCACTGAAAAAAGCTCAGACACTTCTTGGGTCCAGTTAATGAAGAGATTACTCTGAAAACCGTTCTTGGGATTGGTTCTAAGCGCGTCTATTACGCTTTCCGGTCGAGGTTCTAGTCTAACTGGAGAGAAATTGTATACTTGACTGTGCAATCCCACGTAAAGATCCTTTCCCTCTCCCGGTATATAATGAAGCTCCCCCCTCAAGCCCGATTCCGAAAGGCTGTTCGTCCAGTCAAACCCAATATCCGGATCGGTAAAAGCAATCTGGTAGTTATAAAAACTGTGATAGGCCTTGACATCGAGAAATAGGTTTTCCTGAATGGTACGCGTCCAATTAACTGAAGAAACCCAATTGGTCCAGCCCAACCCAAACTGCCCTCCAGCCCCTAAGAAATCTGCTCCGTAATAGGTGGCTAAAGTTATCTTATCCCGGTCCTTTATTCGCCACATGAACTTTCCGCTGGTGTCGTAAAAATACAATTGGTTATTTCTCACGTTCTCATTGGGAGAAAGCTTCAGAAAAAGATCCGCATACGTCCTTCGGCCAGAAACAATAAACGAAGAGTTGTTTGAAAAAAGCGGTCCGTCTACGGTAAGCCGGGAACTGATGCTACCAACACCCCCCTCTCCCCGAACGCGCTGTGTATTGCCTTCCTTTAAGGAAATATCGATAAGGGATGATAACCTACCCCCAAAGCGCGCGGGAATATGTCCTTTGCTAAGAGACACATCGTCCAACGCGTCGGGATTAAAAACTGAGAAAAACCCGAAGAAATGGGATGGATTGTATATAGGTGCACCATCCAATTGGACCAGGTTTTGGTCTGCCGAACCCCCGCGCACAAATAGCCCAGTGGTCCCTTCACCTGCGGTATTTACACCAGGTAAAAACTGCAAACTACGAAGTAGATCTACCTCTCCAAATAGCGCTGGAATACTTTTTATGACCGAGGCTGGAAGGCTCGTTTTACCCATTTCCACCCCGATTACGTTGTTGTTCTCCCGTATTTCACTCACCACCACCTCCGCAAGGGACATTTCCTCCGCACTCAGGAAAATCTTTAATTCCCTGTCGAAGTCTTTATCTGTGATAGTTCGCCTGACCGGCTCGTAGCCTATAAAGGATACAACAAGCTCTGCGGGAAGGGATACTGAGGGTAAAACGAAGGTGCCGTCAAGCTCACTGACCACCCCCCTGCTTACTGCCTGCGTCCAATACACATTCGCTCCGGGCAATACTTCGTTAGCGGACTTATCCATTACCACCCCTCTTAAGACCCCCGGGTTTTGTGCGTAGATCGCACCGGTAAACGCAAGTTGAAAAAGAACACCCAAAAAGAGTACGTGAATAACCTTCATGTATAAGCAGCTAAATTTTGGCCTGAAACGAGCAGATCAAACATCCATTGTAAAGGCACCGGTGTTGGTTTAATTTTTATTGACTGAATTGTAAACGATAGAATTTGCAGGAAGTTCACCCTCACTGGTTTTTTTGTGGCAGACCCCGGAAACGGTTGCGCCACCAATTCGCCTGAGGTAAATTTGAATTTGGAATAATTAACGCGGGCAACTTTCGTTTTACATATAATTACGTAATTTCAGGGCATGATTTGGGCATATCCTAGTAGTGAACTTTCTATATTATTGATCGGTTTATTCACGTTTTTGTACGGTATTTACCTTTACCGTTTTTGGCGCATCAACCAACGCTTGCAGGTGAAAAAACGCAGCTTGGTATGGAAATGCGTGCTCAGAACGCTGTATTTCGCCTTATTTTTGATAGCGTTAGCCGGTCCTTCCATAGGAAGTGCGCTGAAAGAGATCAAGCAGGAAGGAAAAGACATCTTTCTGGCAATAGATTTATCCCAATCCATGAATGCCCAAGACATCAACCCCAGTCGTCTACAGCGTGTAAAGTTTGAGATGAAAAATCTGGTAAAAAATTTCAGTTCAGACCGGATCGGAATCATTATTTTTTCGTCAGAGGCATTTATACAGTGCCCCCTAACCTTTGATCAAAATGTTATTCAGCTTCATTTGGACGGACTGAATACAAACCTCGTGCCTAACTATGGCACAGATATCGCTGCGCCACTTAATATGGCTTACCAGAAATTCCAAAACGAAAATGATCAGGAGAATACCTCAAAGGCCATTATCCTGATCAGTGATGGAGAGGATTTTGGCGAAAACCTACCACCTATTTTGGATAAACTGGCAGAGCAAGGTATCCGTGTTTTCGCCCTTGGCGTAGGAACGGAAGAGGGGTCTACGATTCCCAGAGGCAACAGTGTGGTGATGGATCCGCAGGTAAACCGCCCCGCTATTACCCGATTGGATGCTACCAACCTAAAAACCATTGCTACACGCACAGATGGTGCCTATTTCGAAATCAGTGATCTCGCCATGGAGATACCTCAATTGATCAACGCAGTGGAGCGCTTGGAGGGCACGGTAATGGCCAGCCGAATGGTAGAGGCCTCCGCTAATAAGTATTTCTATTTTCTTGCGGCGGCGCTGGTTTTGGCCTTGATTGACTTGATGCTTCCGCTTCGAACGATTTCGATCTAATTAAACCATTTAAACCATGACCCTAACTATACGGATGCTGCTTTTCACATTCCTTTTGATTCCTTCGTCTTGGAAGAAAATCGGTGAACGCAACCGTGCACTGGAGGCGGCAGAACAGGCGTATACCTCCACAGACTTTGAGGAATCTGTTCGCAGGCATTTGGCGTTGATCAGCGAACAGCAACTTTCAGACCCGCAAGTGAAATTTAACTTGGCCCTGAGTTACCAAAACAATGGTCAGGAAGAAGAAGCTCTAAAGACCTACTCGGAGATCTCCTTGTCTCGGCAGTCAGTGATCGCTTCCTTCGGTGCCAATCAGGCTGGTGTATTGGAAGGTCGGGAAAGTAACTATAAGGAAGCGCTTGCGTACTTTAAGACAGCATTGCTAAAAAATCCCTATAATGAGGTCGCTCGATACAACTATGAGCTGCTAAGCAGGTGGCTCGAAGAAAATGAGGAAGAGGAAAAAGAACAGCAGGACCAGGAAAACGAAGAAAAACTGGAACCTTCCAATTACGCCAAACGCATGAAAGCGCAGGCTGATAGCTTTTTGGACCAATTCCGATTCAAAGAAGCCCTGGAGACGATGCAAAAAGCCATGGAAATAGACGAGACGGTGCGGTATTATCAAGGGTATATCAACAACCTAAACGACATCAATGAAATCGATGAAAACTAGGACACTATTGGGGGCCGTGATGGCTGTTTTAATGGCGATCACCCAAGCGCATTCCCAGTCGGAAGCGGACTATTTCAATCGCGCTGCCAAGCAGTACGTGAATGAAGACCTGCCAGGTACTGGGCAGATTCTGGCGGAGGGGCTACAAAAATACCCCAATGACCGGAAATTGAACGCGCTGCTGGAAAAGCTTCAGAAGGACCAGCAAGATCAACAGAAAAAAGATCAACAGCAGCAAAACCAAGATCAGGAGGACCAACAAAACCAGGAGAACCAAGATCAGGAAAGCCAGGACAAAAAGGACGGAGAAGGTGAGGAGCAAACCTCGGAAGATGGTGCCGAGGAATCAGACGAGATGGAAGATCAGCAGGGGGAAAAATCCAGCCGAGAAGAACCTACAGAAGATCCCAGCAGCATGGACAGCGACCTAAGCGAAAGGGAACAACAACTGGAAGACTTACGCCAGCGTTTGGAGGAAATGAACATCTCTCCCGAGCAGGCGGCCCAAATTCTGGACGCCATGAACAGCAACGAACTCCAATTTATCCAACAAAACCGCAGAAAGCCCACCCAACGGCCTCAGCGAGGACTACCAGACTGGTAAAAACCACTCCATGAACCTTAAAAACGTATATATCGTATCGTTGGCACGCACACCACTCGGCAGTTTCGGTGGAGCGCTTTCTTCGCTCAGTGCTGTGGAGTTGGGCAGTGTGGCTATCCGAGGTGCCTTGGAGAAAATCAACCTCGCAGCAGATCATGTTGACGAGGTGTTCATGGGCAATGTACTTTCTGCCAATCTAGGTCAGGCACCAGCTAGGCAAGCAGCGCTGGGCGCCGGACTGGGGAACGAGGTGCCATGCACCACGATCAACAAAGTGTGTGCATCTGGCATGAAAGCCGTGATGCTCGGTGCTCAGTCTATCATGACGGGAATGCAGGATGTCGTCGTGGCGGGAGGCATGGAAAGCATGAGCAATGTTCCCTTTTACGTTCCAAAAGCCCGATTCGGCTATAAATTTGGAAACGGTGAGTTTGTCGATGGCTTGGTGAAAGATGGACTATTGGAAGCATATCATCATTTTCCGATGGGCAACTGTGCCGAAAATACCGCCAAAGAAATGAGCATCTCCAGAGAGGAACAAGACGACTACGCAATCCTATCCTATCAGCGAGCTGCCGAAGCTTGGAAAGCAGGTTATTTTTACAATGAAGTAGTACCCGTGGATATTGCCGGCAGAAAAGGAGAAACCCGTGTGATATCGGAGGATGAAGAATATAAAAACGTACACTTAGATAAAATCCGGTCTCTTAGAACAGTATTCACGTCAGACAATGGAACGGTTACCGCAGCAAATGCCTCTACACTCAACGATGGCGCTGCAGCACTGGTCTTAATGAGTGAGGAGAAGGTGGCAGAATGGGGCATATCGCCTATAGCAAGGATTAGGGCATTTGCCGATGCTGCACAGGATCCGCTTTGGTTTACGACTGCCCCTGCCCTAGCAATCCCGAAAGCCTTGAAAAACGCAGGTCTCCGTAGCGAAGAGGTGGATTACTACGAAATTAACGAAGCCTTTGCGGCAGTGGCAGTTGCTAATCAGCGCATACTTTCTATCGACACAGACCAGCTTAACATTTTTGGAGGTGCTGTAGCCATGGGGCATCCGCTGGGATGTTCAGGAGCACGTATCCTATGCACGCTCACAAGTGTATTGAAGCATAAGGAAGCCTCGATTGGAGTAGCTGGAATTTGCAATGGCGGCGGAGGGGCCTCGGCCATTGTCATCGAGCGATGTATAACTTGATAGATTCCTGTGCAGCCGATGTATAGCCGACCCTATTCAGCCTGTCTTTTTTGCAAGACCGCTTTTCGCACAGTTGGTTTGCTATTTATCGGAGCCGGCCTACTAATGGCATCGGTAAACGCTCAAACCAAAGGATTCACTTATTACGACGAGGAGGAAACCTTGGTAAAAGAGGTCTACTTAATCGAGAATGGCACTCCCCATGGACCGTATGAATTTTACGATGAACAGGGTGCCTTGATTCAAAAGGGCTTATTGGTACATGGTGAAAAACAGGGTGTGTTTGTACACTTTTTCCCCGGAACAACCGACACCCTCCGGTTGTTAAACTATGAGCGCAATCAACGGGTGGGAGAAGCCATCACTTTCTACAAGAGTGGCGCCATCGCCCAGCGGGCTTCGTTTACCGCAGATCAATTAACCGGCCCAAGCACTAGCTATTTTGAAGACGGTGCAATAAAAAACCGGACGCAGTTCCGCGAAAACCTTCCTCATGGGACCTTCGAAGCCTTCCACCCAAATGGAAACCCGTCAGAACGCTCCCTATACCTCATGGGGAAACTCCATGGGGAACAACTAAAATTCGATGAAAACGGAAACCTCTCGGAGAAGAATACCTTTATTGCCGGGTTGCTTTCCGGGCCTCAGCATACTTACTACGAGGATGGTGAGCTGGCTACGGAAATTCATTACCGAAAGGGAGTCAAGCACGGTTTATCCAGAAGCTACTATCCGGATGGAAGCCTAGAAAAAACGGGAACATTTAAGAGAGGTCTGCCACATGGGACCTTCTTGACGTATTGGGAGGATGGTAGCTTGGAGGAACAGTCCAAATTCAAAAATGGCCGTCCCAGAGGGCAAATTATTTCTTACCATGAAAATGGTGCGGTTGCAGTAATTCGCCACCATAGCGCAAAAGGGTACACCCTGCTTACTGAGACCTTTGACGAGTTAGGGAATAAGATCCAGGAAGCTCCTTATAGTGATGGATTGCTGCACGGGGAAACGGTCAATTACTACCCCGACGGACAGGTCAAAGAACGTATACCCTACAGCTATGGAGAACTGCATGGACAGTATGTGAGCTTTTCGGCAGAGGGAGAGCTGCGAATAGAGCGAAACTACCTCCGAGGCAGAAAGACCAAGGAAAAAATCTACAATTAATTCCCTTTCCTTGCCAATTTAACGTATTGTAGTATCTATTTTTGTCATTCTTATTTGAGAAAACATGAGTAAAGGCATCAGAGAAACCCATTTTCAATTTCCCGGTCAGGTAGGTTTTTACAGAGGCAAGGTTCGGGATGTGTACATTTTCGCCGATAAATTGGCCGTTGTGGCCTCCGATCGTATTTCTGCCTTTGACGTAGTTCTTCCTGAACCTATACCCTACAAAGGACAGGTCCTCAATCAGATCGCGTTTCACTTTTTGGAGGCCACCAAAGAGGTGGTACCAAATTGGGTGTTGAGCTCTCCAGACCCCAACGTCACAATTGGACACCGCTGTGAACCGTTTAAAGTAGAAATGGTGATCCGAGGATACCTGGCAGGACACGCATGGAGAACTTACCGTTCCGGCAAAAGGGAATTGTGCGGAGTGACCCTGCCCGAAGGCTTAAAGGAAAATGACCCACTGCCTTTCCCCATCATTACACCGACTACCAAAGCAGACGAAGGACACGATGAGGACATTTCCAAAGCAGACATATTGGGAAAAGGCATCGTTTCACCTTCCGACTACGAAAAACTGGAAGCGTATACTTACGCCTTGTTTGCCGAAGGTAGCAAAATGGCAAAAGAGAAAGGTTTGATTTTAGTAGACACCAAATACGAGTTTGGCAAACGAGGCGATCAAATCCTTTTGATAGATGAGATTCACACGCCAGACTCTTCTCGGTATTTCTATGCAGATGGCTATCAAGAGCGGCAGCAGCGGGGGGAGGCGCAAAAGCAACTCTCCAAGGAATTCGTCAGACAATGGTTGATCTCCAATGGGTTTCAAGGCTTGGAAGGGCAGCAGATACCGGAAATGACACCTGAAATCATTGCGGATATTTCCGGACGGTATATCGAATTATTTGAAAACATTACGGGCAAGTCCTTTGTTAAACAAAGCCTAGAAGATGTTGAGGATCGGATAAAAAATTCCATTATCTCACAAATCTAATTTTTTGTACCTTTGAAAACGAACTAACGGTAAAATTGAGCAGATGAAATCGAGCATGACGTACCCGTCACACACAGGGATGACTACAAACCATGCGAGATTCCATGTGACCTTTGAAAAACAATTATAGACACATGAAATACACGGTAGATAAAAAAGAGCAATACGTCATATTCACCCTACTCGAGGAGAAGTTGGACACTTCCATTTCGCCTCAACTCAAGTCTGAACTACTCACTGTAAATGCTGAGGGGTATCGGAATTTGGTGTTGGATATGAGTCAAGTCAAATACACCGACTCCAGCGGACTCAGTGCCCTTCTAGTCGGCAACAGAACTTTTGGTGAAGATGGCGGCATCTTTGTAATCGCTGCCCCCCAAGAGCATGTACTGAAATTGATCAAAATATCCATGTTGGATAAAGTACTCAAAATAGTCGATGGCCCAGAGGCCGCCGCAGAGGCGATCTTTATCCACGAGATTGACAATGGGGAGGACGAAGAAGCAGATTAATTGATCGAAATTGGAATTTCAGGTAACTATTTTAGGATCAAACTCTGCTGCGCCGGCACATGGTCGCAACCAAACGTCGCAAGTAGTTTCCTATGGTAGGAGCCAATTTATGGTCGATTGCGGAGAAGGCACCCAGCACCAATTAAAGTTGCACCGGGTGAAATCCTCCAAAATCGACCATATTTTCATTTCACACCTTCATGGAGACCACTACCTCGGGTTGATGGGACTTATTTCCACTTTTCACCTCAACAGTCGAACCAGCCCATTGCACATTTTCGGACCCAAAGGTCTGGACGAGATCATCACACTACACCTGAAGTATTCTCATACCCAGCTAAAATTTCCCCTCCATTTCACCGAAACCTCCACGGAGGGAAAGAACTTACTTTTAGAGCAGGGAAATATCCGAGTGTTCAGCTTTCCGTTGAAACACCGAATTCCCTGTACCGGTTTTTCCTTTGAGGAAACCTATAGGCAGCAAAAACTGATTAAGGAAAAAATCGTAGGGACAGGCATGTCGGTAGCTGAAATCCAATCGCTGTTGCAGGGCAAAGACGTGGTAGAAGCAGATGGCAAATTGAAATACGTTGCGAGCGAGTTCACCCACCAGCCTGTCCCACCTAGAAGGTATGCCTTCTGTTCCGACACCGTATTTGATCCCACGCTAATCCCTTACATACAAGGGGTTGACCTACTTTATCACGAATCTACGTTTATGGCTGCAGATAAAGAGCGTGCCAAACTAACCTTGCACAGTACTACCGAGGAGGCTGCAACCATCGCCAAAACCGCGAAGGTGAAAGAATTGCTACTTGGACATTATTCAATAAGGTATGTAGACCTGTACCCGTTGCTTTGGGAGGCCAAAGCCATCTTTGACGCCACCCACTTGAGTGAAGAGGGCAAAACGTATGTGATCAAATGAGCGATCTGCAAAACAAGGTCTTCCAGACCAAAAAGACCAACTTGTTCATCATCCTTTCAGGAATTTTCCTGACAAATGCTATACTCGCCGAAATCATCGGTGTAAAGATATTTTCGGGCGAGATGACGCTTGGCATCACACCCGTTGGCTGGACTTTTTTTGACGAGTATGTATTGGACTTCAACCTTACTGCCGGTGCAGTCATTTGGCCGATTGTGTTTATCACTACGGATATCATCAACGAATATTTTGGAAAAAAAGGTGTGCGTAAAATCAGTTTTATCACCGCCGGGTTCATTCTCTATATATTCGTGATCATTGTGTTGGTAACCAAGCTCCCACCGGCGCCCTTTTGGCTGGAAGTAAATGCCACAGACAACGAAGGTAATCCATTCAATATCGATTACGCCTTCAACACCATCTTCCGTCAGGGTTTGGGGATTATCATTGGTTCCTTGGTAGCGTTCCTGATCGGACAGTTACTGGATGTGTACGTCTTTCAGAAACTACGAAAAATCACCGGAGCCAAAATGATCTGGCTACGGGCTACCGGATCCACCCTTGTATCGCAGTTTATCGACTCCTTTGTAGTGCTCGGCATCGCCTTCTATATATTCGGAAACTGGTCGTTGGCGCAGATCATTGCGGTAGGGATTATCAACTACATCTATAAATTTACAGTTGCCATCGTGCTTACTCCTTTGCTCTATGTGGGACACGGGCTGATAGATCGATACCTCGGCGAAGAGGCGGCATTAAAAATGACCGAAGAAGCCGCCGAAGATACGTCATTTATGTGATTGGTGCCTGGCCCCGAGCCGTTCGGCCAACGCACTGCCCACAATTAATTGCTGGGTATGGTATATCATCAGGGGCAATAACACCACACCAAATACCACTGGGTCAGGAAATAGAATTTTCCCCATCACGGCACCCTGTACAAGCGATTTCTTCGATCCACAAAACAGGACAGTAACTCGATCTGCATACGAAAATGACATGAGGCGTGACAGCCCATACATCAAACCCATCATTGCCAGGAAGAAAAGTAACATTAGGGCACTCAACACGACCAACGCCTGAAGGGACTGCCCCTCAAACATCTTCTCGGCAAAAGAATTGGCAAAGGCAGAAAATACGATCAGTAAAATGATGGATTGATCAAAGTTTTTTAGCCATTTCTGCTGCGCGGCCACCCATTCCCCGAGGTACCTATGCAACGAAAAACCGACAAGTACCGGGATAAGCACTTGAACAATCAGCTTATAGATGGTATCGGTCAGCTGATAATCGCCGTCTGCACCCGTCAAATAAAGGCTCATCCAAATAGGCGTAATGAAAATACCCAAAATGCTGGAGACACTGGCATTGAAAATCGCGGCAGGTAGGTTTCCCTTGGCAATAGATACCATTACCACGGAAGAGGAAACCGTAGAGGGAAGTGCTGCAAGGTAAAAGGTACCTATCCAAAGTGGAGACTGCTCATTTCCCCATATAGCCAGCAGCGTAAGGATTACTGCGGGAAAAAAAAGGAAGGTGGAGACTTGCACCAAGAGGTGTAACTTCCAATTGGCCAGTCCAGCTTTAAGCGCTCCGGGACTGATCTTGACACCGTAGAAGAAAAAGATGATGGCCACCCCGTAATAGGTGATTCCGTCTAGCGGTATCCAAGACCCTGTGCTGCCGATTTCCGGAAAAAGGTAGGCAAGTAGGATACTTAACACCAACAAAAAGAAAAACGTGTTTATTCCCGCTTTGGCCAAGGTGGTTTTTATCGATCTCATGTACGGAACTTTCGAAATGGGCAAAATACATCATCAGCGGCCAAACCTACGGAAATTATCACAAATGACCGCAGTAGCTATGGCCACGTTGAGTGACTCCGCAGCGCCAAAGGATGGAATGGTGATTCGGTGATGGATGCACTGGGCTACATTTGGAGAAATCCCATGGGACTCATTGCCCATCACCAAAATTCCCTCCATGGATAGGTTTAGAGAGTGGATGTTCTCTCCATCCAAAAAAGCCCCATAGGTAGGTACATCCGTTTGTGCCAAGACCGCAGCCAGATCTACATAAGCAAAGTCAATCCGCGTAAAAGACCCCATACTGGCGTGGAGTACTTTTGGATTGTAAAAGTCGGCACTCTGAACCGACAAAAGCACCTTTTTGATCCCATACCAATCGGCTATTCGCAGGATAGTCCCGAGGTTTCCGGGGTCTCGAACGTCATCGAGGGCCAGCACAAACTCCCCCTTTTGCGGAATAATCGTGTGTGGCTTCTTCATCCGGGCAACAGCTAACGCGGAATTGTTGGTCTGAAACGAACCCAATCCCTCCAGCACGTTCTCCCCCACCTCATAGCACTCGCCCGAAAATGTGGAGATCAACGTCTGATTATGCCTTCCAAAACCACTGGTAAACAAAAGGTGGGTGACTTCAAAATCTGAAACCAATAGCTCCGTTACATTCTTGGAACCTTCCACAAAAAAAGAGTCCGCCTGCTTGCGGAATTTCTTTTGGTGCAAGGATTTAATAAACTTAAGCGTATTTTTGCTTAGCATTAGTCGGGAATGTTGTAGTGAACAGATCCAAATATATACATTTTATATTTTTCATCATTTACCTTGGTGGCTGCTCGGTGACGAAAGGTCTGAAGGAAAATCAATTCGTGGTTTTTAACGCCGAAGTTAAAGGGGTGGAAAACAGTGATCCTGACGCTCTCCGAAACTTGGTTAGCCAGAAACCAAATACACGCATTCCGATTTTCAATTTTTCGCCCGGCGTTTTTTTATTTCGAATCGGAGAACTGACCTATGATAGCGCACAGCTGGCCAAGCGAAAGATAGCGTGGCGGGAAGAAGCCGTACTATTGGAATCCCAGTTGGAAAAGGATGCTGCTAACCGTAAATTTTCCAGGCGGTATGCTAAAGTTACCTCACAAATTGCTGCGTTGGACAAGAAACTGGAATACGGAAATTGGTTCATGCGGACCGGTAACCCTGTCATCGTCTACGACAGCTTAAAAACACTGGAATCGCAGCGACAGATGAAGGCCTACTTGATAAATAACGGGTTTTTCGATGCAGAAGTAGCAACCCAGACCGAGAAGAAAAAGAAAAAGGCATTTGTTAACTACGAAGTTCGTGAAAACCGCCCTTACCTAATAGACAGCCTCTTCACATCTACTTCTGACGAGGCCATCGAGCAGCTTCTGAAGAGCAGCACCCAAAATACCCACCTTCAATTAAACGTACGGTACAATCAAAACGATCTGTCACGGGAAAGACAGCGAGTAGAGGATGTCTTAAAAGACCATGGGTATTATACGTTTTCCAAATCCTACGTGGAGTACATTGTCTACAAAGACACGATAGATAAAACAGTGGCTATCGAACAGGTAGTTCGGGTACCTTCAAGTAGTGGGTTCCACCCTGTATATACCATTGACTCCATACGCTTTATCATTTCCAGCCCCTCAGATGCAATCCAAGACGAAAAACAATCCACAAAATACGACGGACTATATTTTCAAATGTATCAAGACCGGTATGCAGAGAAGATCATCCGGTCGCGGATATTTCTAAACAACGGTGACCGATACAACCGAACGGATGTGATCGAAACCCAACGACAGCTTGCAAACTTGGATATGTTTCGCTTTGTCAACATCTCCTTTGATACGCTTGCTAACTCGCTTACCGCGAACATTTACACCATGCCGAACCAGAAGTACCAGGTAACCAACCAACTGGGAGCTAGTGTGACAGAACAGCTGCCTGGACCCTTCTTTAGCCACTCGCTGCGGAACCGTAACCTATTTAGAGGACTGGAAATCTTCGAGTTCAACTTCAGGGCAGGCTTGGAAGGGGTAGCCTCAGCCACCACGGAGGGCGGTGTATACCGAAGCCGCGAACTCAGTGCCTCCGGTTCCGTAATCTTCCCGCAATTTCTGATTCCGTTTAACTTTGGAACGTTGGAGAAATTCGGGCGTTACAATCCTCGGACCAGGGCCCTTTTGGGATATTCCTATGTAAACCGGCCCGAATACGTTCGGGAGGCACTCAACACCATCTTAGCCTACAATTGGGCTACACGGAATCTTCGCCAACAGTTCTCAATTAATCTACTGGATGCCAATCTAATCCGATCTTCTCTCAACCCCTTCTTCCAAGAACGATTGGAGGAACTGCAAGATCAGGGAAATAACCTAATCAATTCCTTCCTTCCCTCCTACGTTAGTAGCATTTCCGGACAGGTCATTATCAATTTCAACCAATATGGGCTTTACCAACGCAGGGCAGCATCCCTTTGGAGACTGTTTTTTGAAAGTGGGGGCTCCACCATTAATCTGCTGGGGTCATCCCTAACCCAAGACCGCAGCCTGAGGTATTTCCAGTTTCTGAAATTTCAATCGGACTTTAGGCGCTACCTGCCGCTTAGCAACCGAAGCACCCTGGCCTATCGACTAAATGTAGGCCTTGCCAAACCCTACGGAATCAGTGAGGGAGTACTGCCCTACGAGAAGTATTTCTTTGCCGGGGGTAGTACCAGTATTCGGGCCTGGCAGCCCAGACGATTGGGACCTGGTTCCTTTACCCCCGAAGTCCGAGAGGACGGAACCTTCGACTACCGGTTTGAACAGCCCGGTGAGATTCTTTTTGAAGCCATGTTTGAATTTCGGAGAAAGCTGTTCGGCTATTTCGATGGGGCCTTTTTTATCGATGCCGGCAATACATGGAACTTTCAGGAAGACCCATCCAGAGAGGGCGCTGATTTTCGGGTAGACCGGTTTTACAAGGAAATCGCCATTGGAACCGGGGTCGGACTACGCATGGATTTTGACTTTCTAGTATTGCGCTTGGATATGGGAATCAAGGCCTTTGACCCCGCCCGACCGGAGGGTGAGCGGTTTATACTCGACAAGCTTTCATTCAACCGGCCTCTAGGTGAACGCGGCCAACAAGTATTTAATATCGGAATAGGATACCCGTTCTGATACAACCGAACAGCATATGACCTTAGATAAAAATACAATCAGCGAAGACTTTAAGCAGATTCAGAGCCACATCTGCGAAGAACTGCAAAAGGCGGACGGCAAAGGAACGTTCATTCGGGATGCTTGGGAACGTCCCGAGGGAGGAGGCGGAATGACCCGTGTATTGACGGAGGGCCAAGTAATTGCTAAGGGCGGGGTAGCCTTTTCGGCCGTTCACGGACCCACTCCGGATAAGATCCTAAAAAAACTCCAACTGGAAAAAGCTGACTTCTTCGCCACCGGAGTTTCCATCGTCATTCATCCTGTAAGCCCCCGCGTACCGATCATTCACATGAATATTCGGTATTTTGAAATGAGTAATGGTGTCTACTGGTTTGGTGGAGGTATCGACCTTACACCCCATTATTTAGCACCAGAAGATGCGGTATTTTTTCACAAGGCACTGAAGACGCTCTGCGACCGCTTTGATCCCACCTATTATCCTACATTCAAAAAATGGGCGGACGATTACTTTTACCTCCCCCACCGCCAAGAAACCCGTGGGATAGGAGGCATTTTCTTTGATCGACTGACGGAGACAAACGAGCAATCCGCCGAAAATATCTTTGAGTTTGTAAAGGAAGTCGGCTACCTGTTTCCAAAAATTTACACCCACTTTATGGAAAAAAATGCAGCTCTGCCCTATGGCGATTCAGAACGTGCCTGGCAATCGCTACGCCGAGGCCGTTACGTGGAGTTCAACCTGGTATGGGATGCCGGCACCAAATTTGGCTTGGATACCAACGGTCGCACGGAGAGCATTCTCATGAGCATGCCCCCACTCGCCACTTGGCAATACAACCAGAAACCATCCGAAGGATCGGCAGAAAAATTCACGGTCGACCACCTAAAAAAAGGCATTGACTGGATTAATTTCAGCATATGATTGAGATCATTGCATCCTGGGACGAATCTCTTTTCCTGTGGTTGAATGCCCTGAGGGCGGATTGGCTAGACCCAGTCATGAATGCCCTTACGGGCACTGCAATCTGGATTCCGTTTTACCTTTTGCTGGTGTATTTCCTAATTCGGCAATTCAGAATGGAAGCTATCTGGTATATGGTTGGGCTCGTAGGGCTAATCTTGTTGGCCGACCAGTTCACTTCGGGGTTTATGAAGCCGTATTTCGAGAGGCTACGTCCCTGCCACGATCCCCGGTGGGAAGGTATCATATTCAACTATTCGGGATGCGGCGGGCGATATGGCTTTGCCTCCAGCCATGCGTCTAACACATTTGCTCTGGCGACCTACTTCTGGTTGATATTCCGGTCTAAGGCTTCCAAGTGGCTCTTCGTTTGGGCTGCCATCATCTCCTACACCCGTGTATACTTGGGTGTGCACTATCCTGCGGATATCTTGGTGGGAGCACTAGTAGGATTGTTTTCAGGGTACTTCTTATACTACCTAGTGGGCTTTCTCCGCCGTCTCCGACGCGATGAAGCTTCTAACCCAGGAAAACCAACCGATTAGCCGAGGTATCCTTTTAGAATGCGTTGGATGTATTTGCCCACAACATCAAACTCAAGGTTTACTCGGTCTCCTACTCTTAGTTGGTGAAAAACGGTATGGTCATATGTGTAGGGTATGATCGCTACCGAAAATCCTCCCTCCCTGGAATTGAAACATGTCAGACTGGTGCCATTGACACAGATAGAGCCTTTTTCCACCGTAACGTTGCCCATAGAGGGATCGTACGAAAAGTCGAATTCCCAACTTCCCCCCTTGTCCACGATACGGGTTACCGTGCCGATCTGATCCACATGACCTTGGACGATATGTCCATCAAACCTGCCGTTTGCCGGCATGCAGCGCTCAATATTTACTTTGTCGCCTATCTGCCAGCCTCCCAAGTTGGTCTTATCGAGTGTTTCTTGCACCGCAGTAACCCGATAATAGTCCGGAGTCACTTCTACCACTGTTAGGCATACGCCATTATGGCTGACCGACTGATCGACTCTAAGATCCGACTGAATTGGGCTAGTGAGGTCAAAATGTACATTGGTTCCATCTTGGCTTATTTGGCTAATTTCAGCCAGTGTTTCTACGATTCCTGTAAACATGTTTGAATAAGCGAATTGCGTACAACTTAGTTTAGAATTGTAAATTTAATTTACCTGAAACCTAAAATTACCCTTAACTTAGTAAAATCGTAGGTTTATTTGATCAGATGTTTTCGAATATATGTTGAAACTGGAAGACTCATACATACACAAAGGGAAGCGTAGGGTCCTCATTGAGACACTGAGAAAAAAAGGCATCACCGATGAACGGGTACTGGCGGCGATGAACACCCTTCCAAGGCACTTTTTCTTTGACAGCGCACTTACAAGCCACGCGTACGAAGACAAGGCTTTTCCCATCGGTGAAGGACAAACCATTTCACAGCCCTATACGGTAGCGTTTCAAACCTCGTTACTGAACGTACAGACCGGAGACAAAGTACTAGAGATTGGCACTGGGTCAGGGTATCAGGGAGGGATATTACACCTGATGGGAGCGAAGGTCTATTCCATCGAATACAACGCCAAGCTGTACGAGCACACCAAAAAGTTTTTGCCAAAACTAGGCATTCGGTTCAAACACTTTCACGGAGACGGTAGCCTGGGACTGGAAGCCCACGCCCCCTACGACAAGATACTGGTCACCGCCGGTGCCCCGGTGGTACCCAAAGCATTGCTCCATCAACTTCAAATCGGAGGTTTATTGGTGATACCTGTAGGAAACCGGGATAATCAGCAGATGCTTCGACTGACAAAAAAAACAGAAAAAAACATTCTTCAGGAATCTTTTGACAGCTTTTCATTTGTTCCTCTCCTAGGAAACGAAGGGTGGAATGCTTCCCAATAACCGACAACACATGACATCAAGCAAGTACGTGCAAGACTCCCGGGCCACCATGACGGAAATGGTGCTGCCAAACGACACCAACACGCTAAACAACCTGATGGGTGGGAAACTCATGCACTGGATGGACATTGTAGCGGCCATTTGTGCGCAGCGGCACTGCAATAACATCGTGGTAACCGCCTCTGTGGACAACATCTCATTCAAAAACCCAATTGCTTTGGGTAACGTGGTCACACTGAATGCCCAAGTGACTCGGGCATTTACTACATCTATGGAGATCTTTTTGGAGGTATATGCAGAAGATATCCCCGCAAATAGCAAGCTTCTGACCCACCGTGCGTTTTTTACATTTGTCGCAGTCGATAAATCAGGTAGACCTGTAAAGGTACCCGAACTGATTCCCAGCGGCCCGGCAGAGAATGAACTATACGAAGGTGCACTCAGGAGAAGGCAACTACGCCTGGTGCTCGCCAAACGCATGGACCCGCAAGACGCTACCGAGTTGAAGTCCCTATTTGACCTGGAAAAAACAGATAACGACTAGCCAAATGACAAGATCAGCCAACCAAGAGCCTATGACGCTACATGAACGGGCACTCTTTTTGCGTGAGGAACTGTTCGTCATCGCCGGGGAACAGGAAAAGTTGCTCTTCGCGGAGCGCGTGAAAAAGCGTATGCCAACGCCCACCAACGAGCAAAGCCAAGTGAATGAACCGGTGGAAGATTACGAAGAAGAAGCATACCGACTGAGTTACGAGGGAGCCTTTAAGAAGAAAATCTTGGTAGTCTTTTCGGGCACAGCGCTGGAAGCAGAGTTAAAGAACTTTCTATTCAAGATCTTGGGAGCGGTGGAATGCACACCCCAAGACATTGCCCTGACTTCCGAACATGCCATCCACGTTGCCGGAAGTGCTGGAATTCAGTCGTTAGATCCTGAAAAAATTATTTTGTTCGGAAAAATTAACCTACCTATTCAACTCTCCAGAAAAAACCTATACGAAATAATCTACGAAGAGGGAAAAGATCTGCTGTTTGCGGATTCCTTGGAAGAGCTGAATGAAAATACAGATCTTAAACGAAAGCTGTGGACTAGTCTGCAGACTTTATTTACCATCAAAAAATAATGACGAAAGAAGAAAAGTTAAAAGTCCTGTCGCAATTTCGGATGGTGAGCATCACGGAAGGTATCTCCATGTTGGTCCTGGTGTTTTTGGCCATGCCATTGAAGTATATCTTTGAATTGCCATTGATGGTTACCTACGTAGGCTGGATCCACGGTGTGCTCTTTGTGGTTTACATGCTGGTCTTGTTTCCGACTAGCCGGAAACTTCGATGGCCTTTTAGGACCGCTGTGATGGGACTGATAGCAGCCATCCTGCCGTTTGGCCCGTTTCTATTTGACCGAAAACTGAAAAAACAGGAACACCTAATCGAGTCTGCTTCCTAACCCTTTGCGGCCATGGCAGTCATCAGCAAAAAAAAGATCGTATACCCCATCAGTGAGGGACTTCGCAATTACCTGATCAAATACGGCAGGGAGGTGGACATTCCCATTCACTATAAGGAACTGCTGCGTTATAGCGGATCGATCGCCCTGTACGATTCCAAGGGGAACGACACCTTGTGGGAGACTGTTTTCTACGATGAGACCGATCGGAGCGAAATTCACTATAAAGTCAAAAAAATCTATGCATTACTAAAAGCTGACGGAGACATGTCGGTTATGCAGCACCTATATGTAGATCGAATCGATCTCTGCATTTACGGAAATACCCAGCCGTTTCGGGTGAGAATAGTCAACAGGATCAATGACAACTTTGATTACTTTTACATCAAACATGCAGATGCGTCGCGGGTTTATGGGCTGGAGCTGGAGCATCTACTGTCGCCTAACCGTATCAGCTACCTGGTATACCAAGATTCACTGATCGAAGAACACATCGCCGGCATACCGGGTGAGCAGTTTATGAAACAGTATATGCCAGACGATCTCTTAAATCCCATCAGGCTGTCTAAAGAGTTTGTCAAATTTAACGAGCGCTGCTTTGTACGATTACTGGGAGACATGCATTCCTCCAATTTCGTCATCGACGTGACTCCCGACTTTGAGGAAATCCATTATCGAATTCGTGCGATCGACTTTGACCAGCAATCCTATGAAGGTAAAAAATCCATCTACCTGCCCCAGTATTTCAAACAAAACAACGTATTGATTCAATTGGGTATTGCACACATCACCCCAGAATCTATGGTGCAATACCAGCGGGAAGAAAGGGCACTGATCGCCACTCGGCTCAAATCCTCCCCCAAGGAAATCGAAGATATCCTCAGCAGCATGGAATCCGATACCATTTCTACCGAAGAAAATACAGATTCTCTAAAAAACGAGCTCGCAAGGCATTATAAAAACATGCAGTTTTATCAATGTAGGAATATGGGACAGATCCTACGAACCAGCTTAAATCTCGTATTACAGCGCTAAAATAGTGTATTACTTTGGCACCATTTATGATACTATTTTGTTATAAATACAAGCTAGGCGAAGGCCTCGGCTGGCTCTGACATCCCGGTAACACGGGATCTGTGGAGTCTTTTTTTATTAAACAAAAAACCATTTTAATCTATTATCAATATGGGAGTTTCAGAAAAAAGAGTGTTTAAAAAACTAGGTTATAACAAAGACGAATCGGAGAAAATTGTTTCTTCCTTAAATAAGTTGCTAGCCAACTACCACGTGCATTACCAAAAGCTGCGCAACTTCCACTGGAACGTGACAGGTGGTGATTTCTTCGAACTTCATAACCAATTCGAGGAGTTGTATAATGAAGCTTTCGCCAATATCGACTTGATTGCGGAACGTATTCGTGTATTCGGCATGAAGCCCTATAGCCTCATGAAAGACTATTTAGAACATGCCGACATCAAGGAGGTAAGTACTGACCTGAAATCAAGAGAAATGGTGGAAGAGGTGCTGCGTGATTTCCAAGTGTTGGTAGACAATATGAACGATTGCGCAGAAAAAGTGAGCGACTTGGGTGATACGGCGACCGAAGACATGCTTATTTCCTTTATCAAAAGCTTGGAAATGCATCACTGGATGCTTACCTCGTTTCTCAAGTAAAAAATAGCCATTCCATTCTTATCAAAGAACCCCGATCTAAAAAACGATCAGGGTTTTTTTGTTGAATCAGTCCAATATAGGCAGCTCCATGACTTGAAACTTTTTCCCGCAACACCGCAACAGCACGGCAGCTTCGGGATTTTAAACCCGATCAACTTATGGAAGCTTGATACCAACCATCACAAAGAAATTCCTACCTGGAGAAAAAAGCGGCCTACGATCCCCACCGATAGGTCGGTTTAGGTGTTCGTAATAAGCTTGGTTTAGCAGGTTTTGTACGCCGGCCTTCAACATAAATTGGGAGCTGAGTGCATAGGAGGCATCCACATCTAACAGGGTAAACCTGGGGGTTGGCAATTCCCCAAATTGGGTGGAAACGCGGTTCTGACCGGCCACATGCCGCAACCGAATGGCTGATTGCAGCTTGTCATCCAAGTGCGTTCCTGTCAACGTATAGCGTATATCCAAAGGGGCTATCTCCGGCAAGGCCTCCCCTAAGACCATGTTTTGCCCCCGGGTGTAAGCCATCGCCCATTGTTGTCGAATCCCTGCACCCATCTCATGGGCAACGCTCAGCTCAAAGCCGCTTTTGAGCGCCCTATCGACCTGAACGAATTGCCGAACTCCAGGAGAGGTGGCAATCCTTGGCGTGAGGGCCGTGCGCTCAGCGGTAATATAGTCCGTAAGAAACGCAACAAAAGGGCTAAACTCTACCTGCAGATTCCCCTTACCATAGCCCAATAAAACATCCAACTGCCGGTTTGTTTCTGCTTTGAGGTTCGGATTGCCTACCATTTCAAAAGGGTCCACTCCTACCGGGAAATAGTTGATAAAACGCTCTAGGATACTACCACTTCGCTGCACACCTGCCACCCAAACCCCCATGGTAAAGTGTTCGGCAAAATCCCGCTGTAACCCAACCGAAAGACCGGGATTTAGCTGGGTCACTGCTGCCACCTCATTGGCATCTCCAAACTCCGGTGTGGTGTCGCGGGCCTCTGAATGGTTTAAATCCACCCTCGCAGCAGCGGATAACAGATACGCGCCTACCGGCAACGTATAGGTCGTAAAAACACCGTATTTCTGGATCTGCGCATCCTGCCAGGCATTGTCGAACAGGGATGTTCCTGCCATGGGTCCCATTAAAAATTCCCGCTGCCGCACACCCCGAGCAGCTTCCGATCGGTAATCCGCACCGGCAAATAACCTCCCCTCCCCTAGCTTCCACTGACCTTCCGTCCTAAATCCCTGATTCCGGGTGGTAGCGGGTGTTCGGGCATTCATCATACGGGGGTCTAGGTCTCTAAGTAGGTTATCCATCAAGTGGTCTACTGCCGTAAAATATCCGGAATTGGTCCAACGCAGCAGCTTCTTGTTTTTAAAGGTACGGGTATGCCTCAAGGAGGCCATCCAGGTATCATCCGTGCGGAGGTCCATCGGCAGCGTAGGAAAATCTACATCCCGAGCAAAATTTCGATTGATCGTCGCTTGAATCAAATCAGCCTCACCTAACCGAAAATCCCCGTACATTCCCACCGTGCCGCGAGTGAAATTTGCGGGAACGATGACGCCGTTCCCATCTTGGTAATCTCCACCGCTGGACCAAGAACCCATGACTCCTATATCATGTCCTTCTCCGGAAATACCGACTCTTCCTTCGTTACGAAACACGTTGCCGTTACTCTCGTACATGGTAGACAACCTGCCATACACGCCCGAAGAGGTGAAGTCTGGGTCCTCCTGAATGTAATTGATCGTGCCACCCAACCCGATACCATAACGTAGTGCATGCGGTCCCTTTAATATCTCCACTTGTTTGATGCGGTTTAAGGCCACTTGGGAAGTTGGCGGATCCATCCGGTTGGGGCAGGCAGCATTGGCGGCATGGAATCCGTCTATAACCACGTTGAGTTGGTCGTACTTGAAACCTCTCATGACGGGGTCAAACCCAAAGGCACCACTCTTTCGGATACCCCCAACAACGGGATTGAGGTTGAGTACTGCTCCTGCATCGTGGTGCAGTCGCTCCTGATCTGAAATCACAATACCCTGATCCTTTTCTGCGCTTTGCTTGAGGGAAATAACGGTGATAGGCTGCAATGTAACAGACACTTCGGCCCGGTAAAGGATGCCCCGGTCCAGCACCTGCTTCAACTCGTCGGCCGATAAGGCCCATTTTCCGTAGTTGATGTGGCTCAAGTGAATGGGCTCACCCGGCATCACCGAAATCCGAATGTGACCCTCAGCATCCGAAACGCCCTGCTGATTCCCATACTGGAAGCTAAGGCCCAAGATGGGTTCCCGACTGTGTTGGTCGAGCACGCGGAAATGTTGTGCAAATGATTGTCCTTGCGCTCCCATTAGACATAGGAGCACAAACAGCCAATAGCTGATTTTGAAAGTATGCATAATTGAAAGGTTGTTTAAACTAGGATATAGACCAACCGGCATTTGGAGATTCCAAATGAAGTACCGGCAATTCCGGCACAAATCGCAGCTTCAGCGACCCATCCGTAACCGATCAAGCCCTCCGTGGGGGGTGAAAAAAATCCAACCCTATTTCAAACGTAGCCAATGATACCCTAGGGCTGGCATATACCAAGCTCCCGATGCTGTAACAAACCGGCTCCAACATTTGCGGTTCCGTCAGGATATAATGTAGGAGAATTTCCTCCAGAAACATCTTTTCTTTCTCGGATTCTTTCTCTTTCGCATCTGAAAGTCGTCTGCCCAACTCGCAACTCCCATTACAGGCCAATTCCGGTAGGTCTTTGTTTTCACAAAATGCTGCCGCAATCTGCGCCCTATTCATGTAAAAATGGGTTTGAATCACCGAATAACTCATCCCGGAAAGTAATAAGTTGAAAACGAGAGCGATATGAATTAACGATTTATGCATGTACTATTGAGAGGCGAATATACTCAATCCTACAGCTAGCTATAGTGACATTGATCACGTTATTTGGGTTATGTGAACAAATTTAACGCTTAACTTCTAGCATACGCCTCATTGAAATAGCCAGCCAACGAATAGTCCATAATTGGGCTTAAACTGCCTCGATGGACCATATTGGTCCAGGTTAGCACCCAAGCCAAACGTTAGCGCCTGCCGTTTGACGCCTGTGCGAAGCTGTAGAAAACTCCGTGCATGGTCACCATTTGCGATGCCGTGTACATACATGAATTGCAGCCGGGTATATAGACCGATTTCGGGGGTCAACGATGGCTTGTATTCGTATATCCCGAAGAGCTCCGCATTTTGGGATTTATTCAGAAAAAAAGTCAGTATAGACACCGCCAACCAATCTTTGTTGGCAAAACTGTGCTGTGCCCCCACTACGGGAGAGAACCCTATTTCATTATTTACGGTACTACCACCTACCAAGGCAATACCCTTTTTCAGGCTATAATTCAGCAAAACCGGCGCCACCATATCCAGATCTACCGATTCGTTGGTGTATTTTGCCGAAAAAGAGGACACACTTAACAATCCAAACCGGCTTGTAGGGGTGAATTTTTTATTCACCACCATCTGAAAAAACATCCGCTCGTGTCCGAACATCCACTCCACCGGTGTGGGCGGCTTGGGAGGCCCCTCTTGTGCACATAGGGGACCAAACAAACAACTCACTCCCGTCAAAAGGCACATCAGGAGTAGTTTACAGGCATATGGGTTGATTAATCGGTTCATCGGGCCAATATCTGTATTTTCGTGAAGAAATACACCAATCCTAATTTGGAAGTAGGCAGGAGGCACCAAAAAATGATGAACCACCAGTCTATAATTTCTATAGGGAATACTTTTATTGTTTTATAATTTTGTTGCTGAATGAAGAGAAGCTAAACCATGGCTACCAAAAAAATCAAACGAGGTTTCCGGAAAGCAAGATTGATTGTGTACAAAGAAACGAGTCACAATCCGATCGACAACCTATGGGCAGTATCCGGTTCATTTCTGGGTATCGCATCCATCGGACTTCTCCAGGAGTTGTTTCACCAAACCGACAACCAAGACATCCTATTCCTAATCGGAGCCTTCGGTGCCACCTCGGTGTTACTTTTTGGCGCGACCAACAGCCCCCTTGCCCAGCCCCGTAACCTAATCTTTGGCAGTTTACTATCAGCCGTCATCGGGGTGACCGTCTATAAACTGTTTTACATGGAAGCCTACATTTGGCTCTCGCCGGCACTCGCCGTGTCACTGTCCATTTTGGCTATGTTATATACCAAGACCCTACATCCTCCTGGAGGTGCCATAGCACTAATCTCCAATATCGGCTCCGAAGAGATTAAAGGAATGGGTTATTTTTACGTGGTAAATCCAGTATTTACCGGTATTGCCATTCTGTTTGTGGTTGCCCTACTTTTCAATAACATCTCCAAGAACCGTATCTATCCCTATCGTGAGGTTAAAATCCGCAAGATGAGTTACCTCGAAAAATTGGCCTTTTGGAAACAGCCTGACCCGGAGAAATCAGACCGCTATTGAAATACCCATGTGGAAAGGATATTCCAATCAACGTATTTCCTCCGTTAAATACTTTCTACCAAGCCCCTATGGTGTCAGCCCACAGGTTTCGGTGTAGACGTTTTTTTGATCAAATAAACAAGACCGAGCAGAAGCAACGTCGCTCCCAACTGATGCAGCACCCCAAGGGAAACAGGTACTGCATATATAAGTGTAAATACACCGAGCAGGAACTGTAAGGATACTAACCCTAGTAAGAGATTACCCGCAAACCGGAGCTTGGGAAAATTGCTACGGATCTTCCACCAAATCCAAACCACACCGAGCAACACTGCATACGCCAAATACCGGTGGATAAATTGGATAGGGATGCCGTTTTCTACCACGGCCAATACGCCATGGATGTCAAAGGCTGTTCCCATTTCAGCTGGAAACCAATTTCTTCCCATCTTCGGAAAGGTGTTGTACATCTTACCTGCTTTCAATCCCGCCACAAAGGCCCCGTAGACTATTTGAATGCCCAAAACGACCATTAAACCAACTCCCAAACGGCGTATGCCATCGGCCTCCACGGTGTTGAAGGGCTTCCATTCCAAAGATACCCAAAAGATGTAGGCAGCAAGTGTCAGTGCGGTGGACAAATGCGCTGCCAGTCGAAAATGACTTACATGCGGCTGATCCACCAAGCCACTCTTAACCATGTACCAGCCCAAGACTCCTTGAAACAAGCCTCCGAAAAAGATGATCACCACCTGTTTTTTCATCCGGGCGTCAAAGGCTCCCTTTACCCAGAAGTAAATCGCCGGAAAGATAAACACCAAGCCCACAATGCGTCCCAATAAACGGTGGACATATTCCCAAAAATAAATCTTCTTGAAATCCTCTAGTGAAAAATGGCTATTGTAAACTTCAAATTCCGGGGTCGCTTGGTAGGCTTCAAACTCCTGCTGCCACTTTTGTTCTGTCAAGGGTGGCAGCGTACCAATAATGGGCTCCCACCGTACCATGGAAAGGCCTGACTGGGTAAGGCGGGTAATGCCGCCGACCACCACCATCATCAGAACCATCACGCAACCCGTCATCAACCAGGTGTACACTGCTCCTCTGTATTTCATTCCCGTTGGATTTGTTTTCGGGTGCAAAAATCGGAAATAAAACCCATAAATCCCCTGCTTATTCCAAAAATGGAAACCATCACCCAAGAGATATACACCAACGGTCCTTTAAGGCAAAACGGCATTAAATGTAACACCGCACTACTTGATAATTACCGAGTTTAGTGCACATTAACCACCCTGCCGAAGCACTTCAAAAACCACCTTGCGAAGCTCTGGAACCACTTCGTCCTCAAACCACGGATTGCGCCGCTGCCATAATTTGTTCCGCGGCGAGGGATGTACCAACGGGAAAAATTTCGGAAGGTATTCCCGAAAGGACTTTACAGTTTCCGTCAGGGAGGCCATTCGCCTATCGTCCAAATAATATTGCTGGGCGTATTGACCAATCAACAACACCAGTTTGATTTGAGGCATCTGCGCAAGCGCTTGGCTATGCCACAAAGGTGCACATTCTTTGCGTGGGGGCAGGTCGCCACCCTTTCCCCTGCCCGGATAGCAAAACCCCATGGGCATGATACCGAATAGCTCCGTATCATAAAAGGTCTCGGAGTCCACATCTAACCATCGCCGGAGTTCCTTGCCGCTTTGGTCATCCCAGGGAATACCGGAAGCATGCACCTTGGTTCCCGGCGCCTGCCCCACGATCAGGATGCGACTACGGGCACTCAGACATACCACCGGCCTTGGCCCGAGGGGGAGCACTTCAGTACAAAGCGTACAGTTTCGGATTTGATTTAGCAGGTGGTTCATTGCTTGATTTGAATAAAAACGTTGTCGCCTAAATCTTCCTTTGGTAACAGAAACGTTAAACATTTTGTCCCCTCACACCAGTCGACATGACGTTACTGGTACAAAATTTTATGGAAAAGGTGTTCTTTCAGGGCGAATCCTCAGCTCAACATCTCCCTAATTTCCGATTTTTCGCAGGCTTAATCGCCAAGGCGTAGGAATGAATCTGACGTTCGTTGAGTTCCCGCAGGGCTTGCTTGATATCTTGAATGCCATATTTCCCTACATCGCGGTTGTAGTCATTGGGTTTTCCGTCAGAAATCAGAATCCCCCATTTGTTTTTCGTAGGTCGCTGATCCAATCGAGCCCCGGCATGGCGCAGAGCGGCACCGGCGCGGGTATATCCCTAAGGCTCCACCGCCCCGATTCGCTGCCTGCCCACTTTCCAGCTTTCTTCAAACTCCTTGAAAGTAAGGTAGGTGGAATTATTCCGGGTTTTGGAATAAAATGAATCGATGGAAAAATCAATGGCGTATTCATTGAGAATTTCTCCAAAAAGAAAGGAAACCTCCTTTTCCACATCGATCACCCGGTTGTTTGCCGCATACCCATCACTGGAAAGACTGATATCCAGAAGAAGCAATTTGGAAAGGCCTTTTTCCATTTTTCGGTTCGATAGGTATATATTTTTGAAGTTGTGTAACAGCACGTAGTCTTCCAGTTGCTGCTTATCAATTGTAAGGGATTTGACCTCCTCTACCGCCTTGGCGTGCAACATCGTCGTATTCCGTGATCCAGCATCGTCCTAGCTCTTGCTGGGCGCTTATATAAAGGAGTCTATAGAAAAAGAAGTATAGGTTTTCTTCTCAAGTCGGCATGGCGGAAAACGAAATCGGGAGGAAATGATTGGTACTCTTATACCCTCCCTCCCGCTCCGTAGGAAAAATCGTAATGGCCATCCCGATAATGGCCCTGGCCAGCAAGGTCAATCTTGGACGTATGGTTTCCAAGTCCACCTTGTGCGACATCTCCTGTTCCGCTAGTAGGCTGCTCCGTTTGAAGTAACGGACTAATTTTCCATAGACCCATTCATCTAAATCCAATGCCACTGAAATTTCATCTAGTTTCGACCGATCACCACCAGCTGTGAAAGACTCTTGAAATACTGGAAGTGTTTACGTTGATTCTATGGAAAATAAGCATTCCATCCCGAAAGGTTTGAAAGGCACAGAGGTTAATATCGTAAAACTTTTTAGTAAAAGATTTTTTTATCTATTAATTTACTAATTAGTCACTCAGGTGCAAATCAACAGCTGTTGGGTATTGGAAGGTTTCCATGATACTAAGCAGGCTGAATCAACCGTGCGAATTGGTCTTTTGCTTTCGGAAACAAGATATTGTTTTCCAAATGGATATGCGTATGCAAATCCTCCTCAAACTCTTTCAGCATGGCATAAGCGACACGGTAAGTCTGACACCCGTCCGACGGAGTGGTGTAGCTGTCGCTAAGTTCGGAAATTCGGCGAAAACGCTCCCCCTCTGCATCGTGTTCATCTTCCATCATGCTTATGGGGTTATCGATATGCCCAAAATGCGGCTGCGAAAGGGTAAATCCGTTGTCAATAGCAGATTGCATGGCTTTAATATAAGGAAACAAAATCAATTCCTCCTTTTTCATGTGAACCGTCAAGCCGTCCGCCGCCTCGAGAAACAAGTCCTTGATCTCGTGTAGCTCCGGATGTCGATCACCATGTACCTGCGCCAACTTTTGCAGATAGGCCCTTAATGGTGGGATGGTGTTCTCCACATAAGCATGGTGTGTGGATACAATGTGGTCGATCAACTCATTCATTGGCTGGCTGGTATACACCAGCTCCTCAGGCAATGCCGCTACCTCCGTTAGCTTACGAATCAGTGAATCAAGGGCCACGTCGTTTTTTTCACATGCTGCCTCTAAGGTAATACCACCTTTGCAGCAAAAGTCTATGCCATATGCTGTAAATACCTTTGCTGTGCGGAAATTATCCGCCACAATACCGCCAACTTTTCTTTTTGCTAATGCTTCCATAGTTGTTTATTAGGGATGTTTTTATCTTTTATTTTGGTAATTCCTTTTACTGCTTTAGAAAGCTCAAGCCGGTATTTACCCGCTCTGCGACTTCCTTCAAATTGGTGGTCAGCAACATACCAAACAGGTGTTCGCGCACAGCCTTAAACTTAAAATGCACCGGACACGGATATTGCTTGGAGCACTTTTCTATACCGATTGCACAGGCCTTAAGGCGCATTTCCCCGTCTACACTGACGACGATTTCAGCGAGAACAATTTCATCGGGGCTATTCTTCAGCGCAAATCCCCCATTTGGCCCCTTTGTGGACACCAGAAGCTCACTCTTGACCAGTGCATGCAAAATCTTGCCCGTAAAAGCTTCTGGAGAGCTTATGGCCAACGCAATATCTTTCAATCCTGCACGCTTTTTTTCGGATTGCAGGGTGGCAACGTAGATCATGGCATTTATGGCATATTTACACGCTTTTGAAAACATGGGAAACAACCATTACAGGACAAATATATCTTTTATTTATTTAACGACAATTTTATCCTTTATTTATTTTCTACTAAAATTCCTTATTCTCGATTTTTCAAAAATAAAACGCCATTATTTTTTCGCTTAGCCTTCTTACAAGTTGCTCTAGATTTAATTTATGGTGATATTTACTAGGGTATTCGATAGCCTATTGCTGTAGCAATCAGTACTAGACTGATCGAATACAATCCCCCGTATGCACCCAGATAAATCGCCCCAAGATTCACCTGTTGACTTTCAAAAAAATGCCAAATTAGCTGCCTATATCGGTGAGGTGCCCATAGCCCTTTTATCGGTACTGCAGGGTGGTGATTTGTTTTTTTCCACTGGAATGGATCAGCCAGCACCAATTTCGTGTCCGATTTGCGCTGGTTCTGTTCCGTTTGATCAGGGTCCGGTCATTGTAAGTGAAGTAGCAACGGACTTACGATACCAGGAACTTGGCCCGCGCGCTGGCGACTTAGATCTTCACTTCTACGCAGGATACCCGCTCCTGTCCAAAACCGGCGAACTGCTCGGTGCATTGTCCATCTGGGACTATCAACCCCGCGTACTAAAAAAAGACCAAGAATGTGCCCTCAGTTTATTGGCAGACCAAGCTGCTCAATTAATCGAGCTTTCCCACCGGGAAAAGTTAGAACAGGAGCTAAACGAAAAAGCGAGTCAACTGCAGGAAGTGATCGATAAACTCCCTATTCCATTTTTTTTGTTTGACGAAAATGGCAACCACCTATTGGTGAATAATGCCATGACCCACTATTCGGAATATTCACCAGAAGAATACAAAAGCATGTATCCACTGGATTTTTTTAGAGACGAAGAAAAGGAAAAAGTCAGAAATGTTATACAAACTGCTTTTTCAGAAGGTGAGGCAACCGTAGAAGCAACGCTTATTAGTAAAACTGGAAAGCAGTTCATTTTTTTATTTAAGGGGTCTCAGTTCACGTATGACGGAAAAAACTGCATCATCGGCATTGGATTAGACATTACGGCTACAAGACAGGCAGAACAGGCCATGGCCGCCAGTGAACGGAAATTCAGAGCCATTGTAGAAGAAGGCGGCGACATCATTACTGTCCTTGACCTTTCGGGTAACTTCACATTTATTGGGAATACTGCATGGAATATCATGGGGTATGATCCGAATACGATGTTAGGAAAAAATGCCTTTGAATTGGTTCACCCAGACGATCTGCCACAAGTTTTTGAAGGTTTTTTAGAAATTAAAAAGACAAAGCGGGTAGAACTAAGTCCTTATCGGTTTTTAGATTTTTCCGGAAACTGGCGATGGTTGGAGACTATCTCGACAAATTTCATTGACGATGAAGCCTTTAAGGGTATTCTGACTAATTCCCGTGATGTCACAAAACAAAAGGAATTTCAGTTAAAGCTGGAGCAGAGTGAAGCCAGATACCGCCTATTTTTTGAATCCCATAGCAATTATGTGATCAAAACCGATCTTGAGGGTAGGTATACCTTTGCCAACAAGAAATTTATAGATGCCTTTGGATGGATGCATACCGAAGGGCTTTTGGGTGAAACGTGTTTAACATCAATCTGTGATTACCACCACGCCAACGTTGTCGAAGTAGTGCAGAAATGCTTAAAGGAGCCAGGCCGTGCATTTCAGGTTGAGATGGATAAGCCGACTAAAATACCGGGGAAAGTCATTACAACCCTATGGGATTTTGTTTGCCTGCTTGATTCCGACAGTGAACCGATAGAAATTCAATGCTCGGGCATTGACATCACCAACCGGAGTCAAATGGAAAAGCAGATCAAAGAAATCAACGAACGGTACGAGGTACTTGCGGATGCCAGTTCGGAGGTTATCTACGAAGTAACTCCGTCAACCGGAGAACTTTTCCTAGGTAAAAACTTCTCCCGCATATTTGGCCATTCAATTGCGGATGACGAACCCCTCACTACGACCTGGTACCAACGACTGATGCATGGACAGGACAAAGAAGAAACCCTCGCTGTATTCGGAAAAATCATCCATGAGAGCGACTCTACCGCGTGGAACTATAGCTATCGTCTTCGCGATGGCAGTGGAGAATACCGATGGGTAGAGGATTCCGGGGTGATAATCCGGGGTGAGCAAGGAGAAGCGATTCGAGTGGTAGGCACCGTAAAGGATATTTCCGAAATTAGAAAGATAAAAGAACTACTTGATTCGGCCTCGAATCTGTCCAAAGTGGGGGGATGGGAGATCAATTTCATCCAAAATACCATACACTGGACACCTACCACCTGCGACATCTTTGAGGTACCCTATGACTTCAAACCAAATTTGGAGAATGTGATGACGTTTTATCGTTCTGAAAGCCTAGAGGAAGTTCAGCGTGCATTTCAAACGGCAATTGAACAAAACAAAAGGTATACCATAGAATCGTTGGCAGTGACAAAGAATGGACGGGAAAAATGGGTACAATCCATCGGAATCCCAGTTTTTGAGGATGGAAAATGCACGCGAATCTATGGAAGCATTCAGGATATCCACAAAAAAAAGCTGGCTGAAACAGAGCTACAACGCATAAACAATGAACTGAAAAATAACGTCCACAAATTGGAGCTATCCAATCAAGAACTAGAGCAATTTGCGTTCATTGCTTCTCATGACCTACAGGAACCCCTTCGGATGATCACCGGATTTATGGGCCTGCTAAAAAAGCGATACAGTGACAAGCTGGATGACAAAGCAAACCAATACATTCATTTTGCCATTGATGGTGCCAGTAGGATGAAGCATATTATTATTGACCTATTGGAGTTTTCAAGAGTAGGCCGGGAGCTAGGAAATCTCGAAGAGATAGACCTAAACCAACTGATTGGCGACTTGGTAAAGCCGGTTAATAAGAAATTACAAGAATTAGGTGGAAGCATAAAATTGGACCCAATGCCGAAAATCTACTCATATGAAACGCCCGTTTTGCAGATCTTCCAAAACCTAATTGGAAATGCGGTGAAATACAGACGCGCAGGAATCCAGCCGATTATCCGAATCACCGGGGAAGAGTTAGACTCGGAATGGTTTTTCAGTGTGACCGATAATGGCATTGGTATCTCATCCGAATATTTCGAAAAAATATTTATCCTGTTTCAGCGCCTTCATAACAAAGACGAATACTCCGGTAACGGTATTGGTCTTGCCATCGTCAAAAAGACGGTCGAACTGTTAGGAGGAAAAGTGTGGCTTGAGTCGGAAGAAGGAAAAGGAACTACCTTTTACTTCACAATTTCGAAGAAACCGCATTTGGCTACTAGCCAATAGGAGCAAATTATCCCCTCGTAATGTGCACCGGAATCGTGAGAAACTGCTCCAGCACATCGGCAAAACGCTGTGCTACAAGCTCCTCGAAATTTGCAATTTCGAGGGCAGATAAAAGGAATTTCCAATTCCCCTCCTTGCCCTGTCTTAGATAATAGGATTGCAAATCCTGTTTATCTGAGGTTCGGGATTGCAAATCCCAAACAGCGCATGCCGAAAATCCAACCGCTATAATTGTTTTATTTTTTCTTTTCTATTACGTAAATTGACATGATTGTCAATACTTTAAAATTTTCGAATATGGCTTTTTCATATACTATCAGAGATCAGTTTGCCATGCATTATGTCACATTTACCGTTCATCAGTGGGTGGATGTTTTTACCCGCGAGGAATATGTTGACATATTGATCAATAGCATCCAATATTGTCAAGAAAATAAAGGGTTAAAAATCTACTGTTGGGTAATTATGACCAACCATTGCCACTTAATACTAGGCAGTGATAAAATACCCTTAAGTGATATCATCAGAGATTTGAGAAAATTCACTTCTAAAGCAATTTATAAGGCTATTGAGAACAACCCTAGGGAAAGTAGAAAGCGGTGGCTATTGTGGCTGCTCAAGAAAGAGGAGAATATTTGGTTTTGGGAGCATGGCTACCATGGCGAGGAAATTTATTCGAAAGATTTTTTAGCATCCAAAATCCGCTATATCCACATGAATCCAGTGAGAGCAGGAATAGTTGAAAAAGAAGAGGAGTATATCAACAGCAGTTGCGGTGAGTTTTATGGTTTAAGGAAGAGTAAGATTGAGTTAAGTCCGTTATAACCCCCGCTCCTCGAGGGCAGATAATAGGATTGCAAATCCTGTTTATCTAAGGTTCGGGATTGCAAATCCCAAACAGCACGCTTCGCACGCTCCTCGAAATTTGCAATTTTGAGGGCAGATAAAAGGAATTTCCAATTCCCCCTTAACCTTTGCTGTGCGGAAATTATCCGCCACCATACCGCCAACTTTTCTTTTTGCCAAGTCTCGCTGAGGCGAAGAATTCCAAGCAAATCTCTGACCTTCCGATGATGGGCTTGCAGTTAGGTCTCTATGCCGAGTACATGAACCGCTAAAAACATACGTCATCCAAGTTCAAACTGAATGGGAAGGCGCAAAAACTGCTCCAGTACATTGGAAAAACGCTGGGCCTCCCAAAGCTCCAATTCCATACCGCCCTCTCCAAACAGCCGGATGCTAAGCCTATCTCTTTGTGGAAGACAGTAAACATTTTCCACCCACTGATTTTTGGTTTTGTCCAGGGCAACGGCAATACGCAGAATCCCCGCTAGTCCTTTGACGGTCCGTTTATCCACTTTGATCATATTTCGGAAAGATTTATGCTTCTTTTTGGGACCAGCCTTGCGGTGATATCTGGCTAGCTGGGCTAGGATATAGATTTCTGAATTGTTAAATCCACGTAGGCCTCCATGTACTATGAGGTATTTGGAATGCTTGTGGTAATCTTTAAAGTTCACAAAAGCTCCGATGTCAAAAATCAAACTGGCATGGTAGAGCAGATCTCTCGCCGATTCATCCATGCCATGAAAGTCCTTCAGCTGATCGAATAGCTGTAGCGCTAATCTGGCAACGTGCCGTTTTTGGTCCACATCGGTTTCGTATCGCTTAGCCAATAGCAAGCTGCTGCGCTCCCGGAGATTCTTTCCCGTAACCGAATCTTGAAGCTTTTGTCCATTCTTTTCAATGTAGTCTATTATAAGCCCGTCCCGCAGCGAGGCATCTGATAAGGTAAGTTCGTCTACCCCCGCTAGGTGAAGCAACTCCACCAACAACAACCCTCCTAAGTGAATGGCATCCGCCCGGCTATCACTGATTCCTGGCACTTCACTGCGCTTCCCCGCCTCCAGATCCAACAAACGGCCGGTAACGTCCTCCAGGTCACTCAAACGGACCACCTCTGCGTTGACCGACTGGATGATCTCCTTTCCGTTTAGAAGCATAGCAGCCTCTCCTAAGGACCGAATGCTGCCGGAGGTACCGATGACCTTCGAAAAGCCTACCGATCTGGCTTCGGCTAAGATTTTTTGGGCCGAATCCTTGATATGAGTTTGTAAGTCCTTCCGCTCCGACTTGGACATAGGGCCCTGTGAACCCACTCGGTCCAAAAGTCGCAGTACTCCCAATTTCATGGAGCTCTTAAACAGCACCTCTTCCTTATTGCCCACCACGGCCTCCGTGCTGCCTCCACCGATATCAATCACGAGTGCATTTTCCTTTCCCAAATCAATTGCCTTTCGCACGGCGAGAAAAATCAACCGGGACTCTTCCTTGCCCGATATCAACTGAGGAGAAAGTCCCACTTCCTGTATGAGGCGATCCAAAAAATCCCGGCCATTTTTAGCCTCTCTAGTGGCAGAAGTGGCGGCTGTAATGATGTTCTCTACCCCATACTCATCGGCTAGCTGCACGTAGCGTTTGATGGTTTCCACGCCACGTTGAAACGCTTCCTCGCTGAGCATCTTGTTTGCAAACACTCCCACTCCCAATTTAACCATTTCCTTCTCCTGCACCAGCACCTCAAAGGTCTGCTTAGAGGTAACTTTCACAATGATCATGTGAATGGAATTGGTACCGATGTCAATGGCTGCAAGATTCATAGGCAGAATGGTGAGAGGTTATCAAATCAGTTACGCGCTTAAAGTAAACTTAATTCTTATTATTTCCCACCTGCTAGGGGCAAAAGATAACTAAATTTCATATCTAACCGAAATAATTGGGTTGCAAATACTAAATCCTTAAAAGATGATTTCCTAATCATTATTATTCCTCATTCACATCCCCTTCAGCGCCTGTAAAAGTGCTTCTCTTCGTCGAACGGAAACTTCAATTTCAGATTTGTCAGAAAGCACCAATACCCCACCCTTGCCACGATTGTAAGCCTTCACTTCCCGCAAATTGACCAAATGAGAGTGGTGCACCCTGAAAAAACCCATCTTGCCTAGCAATGACTCAAACTCCTTCAATGTACGTGACACCGTTAGCTTTTCACCACTGCGCAAAAACAGGTGGGTGTAGTTGGCGTCGGCGGCACAGTGTACAATTTCCCGTACCGGAACCATTTCAATGCCCGTAAACGTATGAATGGGAATCTTCTTGTCTCCAGAAACAACGGTTAGTTGTTCGAGTAGTCCTGCCTCGTAGTGGTCCCGTTGGTTATGCCGGCGACGCCTGAACTTTTCTATCGCTTGCGCGAGCTCCCTTGCGTCGATTGGTTTGAGCAGGTAATCGACGGCATCGATTCGGAACGCATTGGGTGCATACTCCCTGTGGCCCGAAGTAAAAACCACCTGAAAGGAGAAAGTTCCCAACTCCTTTAACAGGGAAAACGCATCGGTATCATTTAGCTTCACATCCAAAAATACCAACTCCGGTAAGTGGAATTGAATGGATTCACTTACCCGGTCTGCTGTCAACACAACCTCTGCAATCTCAAACTCATCAGCGTGGGCCAATTCCAACAGTTTGGCCAATCTGGCAGCGCTAAGAGGCTCGTCCTCAACAATTATACATTTGGTTTTGGTGTTTTCAGCCATAAGCGGGTATAGAAATGGCCACCTCGGTTCCCTGTGGAAGCTGCTTCCAACTGATTTCATTTTTAAGGCTGCCTTTGTTTTCCGATAATAGCTCCAGCCGACTTTGAACTAGCTGAAGAGCCATAGAGCGTTTATGAGGTTCGGACTGTACGATAGAGGGCCCAGATTGGACTCCGCCTCCATTGTCTCGAATTTGTAGATACACCCCCTCCTGCGTTCGGGATACTTCCAATTCCACCAAACCAGCTCTATCCACTTTAGAGATTCCATGCCAAATGGCATTTTCAACCAATGGCTGCAGTAGCATGGGAGGTAAAAGAAGAGTTGCTAGATCGAGGTCTTCTGCACATAGCACCTGAAAATGGATGGGCTTGGCCATTCGCATGGACTCTATTTCAATATAATAGCGCAATACCTCCACTTCATTCTTCAATGTCACTAATGATTGGTCAGACGATTCCAAAATATGCCGGGTAAGCTTTGCAAACTGGGTAAGGTAGTAATCTGCTTTTACCGCATCGTTATGCAACAGAAAACTACTGATAGAACTCAGTGCGTTGAAAATAAAGTGCGGGTCCATTTGCGCCCTGAGTGCTTTCAATTCCAAAGCAGTTTTCTTAGATTGAAACTCAGAGCGTAGTCGCGCCTGTTCTGCCTCCTTCCTTCGGTAAATGCTGTATGCCAAAACGCCAAAAAGAACGAAAAAAAACAACAGGACCCCTATTGTTGCCTTCAAAACAAAAGCATCCTGTCGCTGCATTGCCTCCAATTCACTCTTTTCCAATTGGTGGGCCGCATCAAGCTCTCGTTCACGTTGCTGCAAATCGAAAGCTGCCTGTGCACGAACTAGCTTTTTGTCAGTCTCTGTACTGAACACGCTGTCCTTTAGTGCTACATAGGCTTCAAGTGCCTCCAACGCCTCACTGTATCGACCCAACAGCCTATAAGAACTTGCCAATCCATGCCACGCATTCATTTGATGTAACAGGGAATTGGCCTGCCATGCCGACTGGAGAGACCTTGATTGCAGTGCAGCCGCCTCTACTGCACGGGATTTACCCTTATGCCTCTCCTGCAATACGGCATCTGCCCACCTGTAAAGTGTTAGCGAAAGGTTTAGATGATCTTGGGTTTCCTTGTACAAATCTGCGGATCTCCTAAAAAACGCTATTGCTTTTGTGATTTCCCCCATCCCGGTATACAGCACTCCTAAATTTGCTAAATCAGACGCAATTCTCCTAGGGTTCCCCAACGACTCGTTTAATTCTAACGCCTGATTCAGCAATTCTTCAGCCTCGGCGAATCTGCCTTCTTCCTGATAAACTGCAGCCAGGTTTCCTTTAGCCTGGGCCTGTAGGTGCAGATTGCCTGAGCGCTCATGGTACTTTAATGCTTTCTCGTGATGCAGGACTGCCTTCTGCACGTCTTGTACGTTTTTGTAAACCAGCCCTATATTCGTGTTCAAATTACCCAATTCGTAGTATTGAAGCGAGTCGGTATGAGTCAGTGCGTCCAAGAAATATTCCAACGCCCGTGGATAATCGTTGATTGCCAAAAAAACCACTCCCGTATTTGAAAGGCTGTTGACTAGATTTTGTGTCATGCCCAACTTGCGAAAAACCTCATTGGCTTGTGTGTGGTAGCGAAGTGCGTCCAAGTAAGCCGCTTTGTTATACGAGAGCAACGCCATGTTGTTAAAGGCCCTTGCCTGCCCTGCCTCGTTACCTGTTTGATGATGGTATGTCAAAACCTGTGAATAATGAAACAATGCCAGGGAATCCTTACCCTGATACCAATAGTTAACGCCGAAGCTGTTGTGGGAGCTGGCAATTTTTCCAGCATCGTTCATCTGCTCCGCCAACCGAAGCGCCGAATCTGCATACATGAGGCCTATCTCAGGATCCCTGCCTGCGTAATCAAACGACAGCTCGTTCCAAATATCCACCCGAGCACTATCCACTAGGTCTCGTTGCAATAGTTTCACCTTCATGGAGTCCAACCGCTGAGAAACCACCGGTATACAGCCTAGAAAATACAGCAACACTAAAATACCCGCATGCTTCATGTGTCTATACTTGTTTTTTCAAACGCCAAATACCCGCACGAATGACACCAGCCGGACGGGGAATGTCCAAGAATTTCCTTGGTCAATTTAACCAATAATTACAGAAATCCAGCTAGTCATTACATTTAATAGCCCGTACACCCCAACTGCTCATTGGAGGTGGTGGGTGTGGAGCCAAATACGTAGCTTGAATCCAAATTATGAACTTATGGGGTATGCATCCTCTACACGAAAAAATGACTGATCTCCTTCACTAGTTCACTTCGGCTTGGCAGGTCCTCAAAACCCTAACTGGCGGCCCCTGCCTTTGATACACTTACATTAGGACTAATTTAAAAACAACTATAACCAATATGAAGACAATTTTATCGATTCTTTTCCTCGCCGGTTTATTGATTTATGTGCCAAAAGCCGCGGGACAGGCTTTTGATCAGGGCACGCAGGTGATTGCCGTGGGCGTCGGGATCGGGAGTTCCCTTGGCAGCTTTAATTATTCCTCCCAAATCCCTGCTATCAGCCTACAGTATGAGCGGGGTGTTTGGCAGGCTGGAGATGTCGGCGTAATTAGCTTAGGTGGCTACGCTGGATACAAAGGGTTTTCCTATAAAACATCTTCAGGAAACTTTGAGGCCACCTCCAAATGGAACTATACGATCCTGGGGTTACGTAGCGCCTTCCACTACCAAGGCATAGAAAATGACCGTCTAGACCTTTTTGGAGGACTTATGTTTAGCTACAACATCTTGAACTATTCGTACGAAGACAACACTGGTTCTTCCGCCGTTTCCTCCGGCAACTTTGGAAGTTCTGCTGGAATGACAATCTATGTTGGAGGAAGGTACTATTTCATGGAAAATGTTGCAGCGTTTGCAGAACTGGGGTATGGCGTGTCCTATTTAAACCTTGGACTCGCCTTTCGACTTTAGCTGAATCTTCATCTGGCCTTCGTCATGGCAGATGTATTTTGCCCTTGCATCAGGCACCCCCTCTTTTCAATTTAAACTCACCGTCTGTGATGTGTAATTGAGGGTTTGAAGAAGATGCCAGATTTGGGCCAATGACAATGCCGGAAAATTCACCTCGAATAATTTGTGGGCCAATTTCGGTATATTTCACTTGGGCGTCGTTCGCAATGGAAAGCCCTGGGTAGGAACTTTTGAGCAACACAGCATTGTAAACAAGACCTTCCGGGTTCGCCCAAGTTAAATTAATCCGGGGCAAAGGAACGGAATTAGCCAAGATCGCATCCTGCATATGATAGGTTTCCCCGACCTTGATCTCCGACTCGTTTCGAACTATAATTTGTATAAAATCTTTGGTTCCATCACTTCCGGGCCTCGGTACTAGTACTGAACCATGATACATGGATAGGTTGGCGTCATAAAAAAATACGGCAGGATGTGACGAAACTTCGTACTCATAAAACTGCCCATCCACCTTAAATCGAATGTAAAAATCCCCCTCTTGAGGGGATTGCTCATTTTGGGAACAGGCGAAACAGCATAGTACTATAGCGACAAATCTCAATAGTTTATCCATGGTGTTTTTTTGGCCAAATTATTCAAATTTCCCCCAAAGAGCCAGTACCAATGAGCAATTGGAAAATCCCACTGAATAAGTGATGTCCTTTTCGTTTCAGATGCGGTTTTGATTTCTAGGCATAGTTGTCTCGACAGCAAAGAAAAATTTCACATGGGCGGATTTTTTTCTTAATTTAAGCCATCCATTACCCGCCTTCCCCGAAGGATACCGGGCAATGCACTTAACTGCCGACTAGATGATAAACCTATTTGTCCAACTGGAATTTCTCAAACGGATCCGTTCGACTTCTTTCGCTCGGAGTATCGCCATTGGAATATTTATTGGTTTATTGGGCATTTTATTAATGACTTACCTCCTGCTGTTGGGAGTTGGTCTGAAATACATCATCGAAACCATTTTTGCTCCGGTATCCAATACGGTATTTCTGAACAGTTACCTGGTGTATTATTTTATCATTGAAATCATCTTCCGGTACTTTATTCAGCAATTGCCGGTATTTTCGTTGGAGAGCTTTCTACATCTACCGATTCCAAAGTCACGGATCATTCATTACCTGCTTGTTTCCTCCTTTGTTTCCCCACTGACGCTGATACCCATCCTCCTGTTTGGCCCTTTTACCATTATGGAGATTGTACCTAACTATGGAACCACTGCCGCGCTGGTTTGGCTGGGATCGGTCTTATTTACCAGTTGGTCTATCCATTGGGTCATGCTTTGGTTCAAGCAGCGTTTTGAAGACAGTCTTTCGGTAGTTTTTGTCTTAGCAGGAATCATGCTACTAGGGTCAGGAGGTGCTTATTGGGGATGGTTTGACATCGGTGCCTTCTTTGAACCGGTATTTACCTTTGCGCTGGAACATGCCGTACCTGTGGTTCTTCTCGCCGTGGTAATGGTTTGCAGCTATTTCCTATGCTTCGCCTATTACCGCCAAAATGCTTACCTAGAGGACCTCGCTGAAGAGGAACCCTTTCAGATTCAAGGCAGTTCACTGGGATTCCTATCCCGGTTTGGCTTGGCCGGCGAGATGGCAGATTTGGAATGGAAACTGATTCTAAGGCATAAAAAGAGCAGAACCTACCTAACCCTCTGCGTTTTCTTTCTGCTGTATGGATTGATTTTTTACGTGAACCCTGCCTATTACCAAGATGAAGGGTTCTCGTACTTATTCATCTTCGTTGGGATGTTCATCACCGGCATATTTATGCTGCAATACGGTCAGCTTTTCTTGAGTTGGAACTCTGCGTTTTTTGACTTCTTTCTGCACCAACCCAAGGGCTTAGAATCCCTAATCAGGGGCAAATATCTGCTCTTTGCCGGAATATCTTGCATTTGTTTCTTATTATCTGTGCCGTATGCCTACTTTGGCTGGGAAATCCTATGGATTCACCTTGCCACTTTCCTGTTCAATCTGGGAGTCACCATCCACTTGGTGATCTATTTGGCACTTTGGAAGCCAAAACCCATGGATCTTAACAAAGGCGCTATGTTTAACTACGAGGGGGTTGGAATAGCACAGTTTCTGATGATCATTCCGATGGTGTTGGCTCCTTACCTGATATTTGTACCGGCAGCTTATTTCGGTGGCGATTACTTGGGGCTCGTAGCACTGGGGGTCTGTGGCATTCTAGGTATTCTCGCATTTCCCAAGCTCTCACATATCTCAATCAAAAAAACATTGGCAAACCGTTACGAAATTTCATCCTCATTTAGACAGGAAGTATGATACAAATACACTCGCTGATTAAGGCCTACAAAGACGCCACTGTATTGGATATACCGGAATTGACCATTCCCAAGTCCGAATGCTTTGGGCTGGTTGGCAATAACGGGGCAGGTAAGACCACCTTTTTCAGAATCATCCTTGACCTGGTGCGTGCCACAAAAGGAGAGGTCACCATCGATGGAGAGGTCGTGGCACAGTCGGAAAACTGGAAATACAAGGTGGGCGCATTTTTGGATGAACACATGCTGCTTTCCTACCTCACGCCGGACGAATACTTTGAAGCTTTGAGAAAAATATACCGGCTGTCAAAAGAAGACCTCAACCATCACCTTGAAAAGTTTGCCGACTTGTTTAATGGAGAAATTGTCCAAAAGAAAAAATACATACGGGATCTATCAAAGGGTAACCTAAAAAAGGTGGGAATTGCCGCCGCTATGATGGGACATCCCGAAGCTGTGCTGCTGGATGAACCCTTTCAAAACCTGGACCCCAGCTCCCAGATACGGCTGAAAAAACTCATATTATCCGAAAAAGAAGCGCAAAACATTACGTTTCTGCTATCCAGTCACGACCTTAACCACGTCACCGAAATCTGCGACCGTATCATACTGCTGGAAAAAGGAAAGATACTCAAAGACCTAAGAGAAAAATCGGAGATGGAGCGGGAGTTGGACGCGTACTTTCAAGTAGGGTAAACCGATTTAACCGTTCCGTGGTCACCGCCGGTAGTTTTTTCATTGATTGAAATCGAAAAAAGTCCTAATTTGAAATCGATTTTAATGAGACGTAACGACCACTGAAATGAACCATAAAAAAAACCAAGACCGAAGGCATTTTCTTAAAAAAACCGGTCTCGGATCCCTCGTTGCACTGATCGGTGCCGAAATCGTCTATGCGCTGCCCAAGGACTATACACCCTTGGTACTGGAGAATGATCCCCAAACACTTTTTGGCAAACACCAGGATCTCATTGTGCGAAACAATCAGCCCTGGAACGTGGAATCACCGGCCCATCTACTCGATGATCGCACTACCCCCGCCGATAAAATGTTTATCCGGAACAATGGACTAGTGCCCGAACAGATCGATCTGGATAATTGGACACTGACGATTCGTGGTGAGTCTGTGAACCAAGATAACACCTATAGCCTCGAAGAACTGAAGCGTAAATTTACCAAACACAGCTACCAACTCGTGCTGGAATGCGGTGGAAATGGCCGAGCGGACTACTATCCTCCCACGGAGGGCAACCAATGGGAGGTTGGAGCGGTATCTTGTGCCGAGTGGAGCGGTCTGCGCCTGAGAGACCTACTTGCAGACGTTGGGATCAAAAGCAATGCGGTGTACGTAGGCTTTCATGCAGCTGACCTTCATTTAAGCCGAGACGCAAACAAAGAAGTGATCTCTCGCGGGATTCCCATTGCCAAGGCCATGGAAGAGGAAACCCTTATTGCCTATCAAATGAACGGAACGGATATCCCTTTGGTGCATGGGCATCCCCTTCGGTTGATCGCCTCGGGCTATCCCGCTTCGGTCTCCGGCAAGTGGCTCACGGCGCTGTCGGTAAGAGACAGAGTACACGATGGGGAGAAAATGGCCCCGCCCTCCTACTCCATACCCTGCGACCCGGTACAGCCGGGAGAGGATGTTGCCAAAGAAAATATGTGCATCATCGAGAAGATGCCAGTGAAATCCCTGCTAACCTACCCCAAGTCAGGCGCCATCATCAAAGAAAGAACCCCGCTTGCTATCCGGGGTCATGCGTGGACCGGAGAAAACACAGTTACCAAAGTGGAGTATTCCATTGACTTTGGTGCTACATGGAAACCCTGCCAGTTGGAGAAAGGTAAAAACCGCTATTCTTGGCAGCATTTTCAAGCAAAGGTCGATTTCCCGCGGAAGGGTTATTACGAGGTGTGGGCCAGGGCAACGGATAATTCGGGTAAAACCCAACCCATGTTGACCCCGGGGTGGAACCCCAAGGGGTATCTCAATAATGCCTGTCACCGTATCGCCGTAAAAGTATCCTAGCCCAATGAGACGAAGACTTCAAACCAGGTATCAACCCATCCTAATCGGAGTGGGAATCCTTATTATCGTATTTGCCGGATACTTTTTGTTTGACTCATCGGTATCTGAGCAGGGTGAGTTTATCGAAGCAGATGCCCCCATTCCACTAGATCAGATTGAGGATCGAGTCGAGGACGGAATGCATGTGACCACCGGGCTACTCGACGGAGAAGGGTTACATTTGGTGATAGCCCACTGTACTGCCTGCCATTCCGCGCAGCTGATTACACAAAACCGCGCAGACAAAGCTGGTTGGAAAAAAATGATCCGTTGGATGCAGGAAACCCAAAACCTGTGGGAATTGGGTACGCAGGAGGAAATAATCCTGGATTACCTGGCCACCTACTATGCACCCGAAGACCCAAAAGGAGCAGCTAATTTCCGAAGGGTACCCCTGCAAGATATAGAGTGGTATGAGTTGCGGGACTAGGTGACCGTCCGTTTCAACCAAAGCGAACAGTGGCATGTTTTTTTCCTATTACAAAGCCCGTGGGTGTAGCGGTTGGACCGCATCAAACGGATAGCTTTAGGCATTTGCGCACTTCTAGAAACCCAAAAAAGCTTAATTTTTTAATCGACCGACAATTTCGTTGGGACATAAAAGCACGGATACTACTCAAAATATTCCCCGAAAGAGATGAACCGACCGCGTTCGCGTAGCCTCAACTTTCTATTGCTAAATTAAATCTTATAATTACATAATCGGTAGATAACCTATACCTATTATTGTTTATTTTTAAGAATAATAATTACGCAAAATATTCTGCTACTCAACCAAGCTAATCGATTATGTATTCTGAAAAGATTGGTAGTTCCATGCAGTTCAATCTGAAGCATGTAGGCACAAACAACTTCCTAAACCACGAATCCTTCCAGAAGGTGACCAGCCCGTTTTCGCGCATGTATTTGGTATTGACCGGAACCGGTCAGCTGATGACTAGCGAAGGAACACGCAGTCTGCTGGAGGACCGAATGTACTTAATCCCCAGCTACACCACTTGTTCCTATTTTTTTCACCCGGGTCTACAAATGATTTACGTCCATTTTGCACTTACGATGAAGGATGGCCTGGATGTATTTAATCTCTTGACCTGCCACTCGGAGATAAACGCTACGGACTTTATGAAGTTCCTTTTTAAAAGATTGAACGAAATCAATCCCAATCGGGAAATCCCCCATCACGACCCCGAGGTATACCAAAACAAGCCTTGGAATAACGAGACCATCTGTTACGAATCGCTAAAACACCATTTGGAGACCACATCGTTACTAGGGCAATTGCTTTCGAATTTTATTCAGGTGGAGAACTCCATCTCTCCAGCCAAGTTGTTTCGGTACAAGTTACAGCCGATTTTACACTATATCCGAACCCATTTAGACCAGGAGATTTCGGTGGAAAACCTAGCGGCAATGGCCTGTCTTTCTACCGATCATTTTTCGCGCACATTTAAGTCCATCCTAGGCATGTGCCCCAACGAATACATCATCGCCAAACGGATTGAAAAGGCACAAGCGCTGCTGCTTACAACCGACTTGTCTCAAGCAGAGATTATGGAGGAGGCTGGAATCAAAAATATCTCTTATTTCACCAGAATTTTCAAAAAGCACACCAAATTAACTCCTTCTGAATTCCGGAAAATGCATTGGTAATCCATTCTGATTTAGCAATTTATAGATTCACTAAAAAAGGCTGCTTCATTCCTGAAACAGCCTTTTCCTTTACTGGCTTAGTAGCCGGGATTTTGTACCAAGTTCGGATTGATATCAATCTCAGATTGGGGAAATGGGAAGAGGTAGTGCTTCGAAGGATCAAATACCCTGCGGATATTTGATCCTGGTTCCACCAAGGTATTGATGTACTGCTCGGCTGTCCGCCACCTCCTGATATCTCGGTAACGCATTCCCTCAAAGGCAAACTCCACCCGTCGCTCGTTTCGGATGCGCGCACGCATTTGTTCTTGTGAAAGTCCGGATGGCAGAGGTGGCATGTTCACGCCTGGCCTAGCCCGAACCTCATTGATTGCGTCATACACTCCCTGAACGGGACCTTGGGCCTCGTTTAAGGCCTCTGCGTAATTTAAGAGAACCTCCGCGTACCTCAACAACACCCAATCCTGCTCACTCCTGGTTGAGTAGTCTATAGGAAGTGTTTCTACATTCCCACCTTTGACTGGCGATAGCCCTGTTTGAGAGATGCCGTTCCACGCGAAGGGCACTACTTCGCCGGATGCTTTCACTGCCGGGTCGGTAAATGCCCGGACAGTCTCCAACAGTCTGGGATCACGGTTTTTCTTCCAGTCGGTAGGATCATAAAGCGGAGACTGGCTGATCGGCAAGCCATCCACACATTCAAATGCATCCCGTAACTCTGCCCGGGGATTCCAGATACCATGCCAAAGCAGTCGAATATCCTGCTGACTGGAGTTATCTGGATTTAGGTATCTGGTGGAAAACATGATCTCTGGATTGTTATTTTGCCCTTCGGCAAGGAACATCGTCTTGAAGTTATCAAAGATGCTAAATTTCCCTTCGTCCATGACCTGCTTGGCAGCGGCGGCTGCGCCCGTCCAATCCGACATAAACAAAAGGACGCGGCTCTTCAGTGCCAATGCCGATCCCTTCACCGCATGACCACTGCTGCTGTAGTCGGTGTTCGGAAGGTTGCCAATGGCGAAATCCAAATCTGCAATCACCTGCTGTATCACCTGTTCCTTGGTACTTTGCTGAACCGAGGCCTCCTCTATGCTAACTGGTCGGGTGTAAAGCGGAACACCTCCGTAGAAATCGACCAAGTTAAAATAAAACAATGCCCTAAGAAACTGCACCTCTGCCTTGTAAACCGTTCGTAGACTTTCAGGCATGTCAACCCGATCGATATTCTCCAAGAAAAAATTGCAAGATCCAATACCACGATAGCACTCATTGTAAATATTGGCCAGCAAACCACCAGAAACTGCTTCGATATTTCCTAGTGCAAAAGAGCCCACAGAACTAGCGCCCAAGCTTTGGGCTCCTTCATTGGCATCTCCCGCCATGATGTCCAGTGAATACACCCCCTCGAAGTTGAAGGTGTTTGCATTAAGCCGTGAATACACGCCAGCGAGCGCTAAATCGGCATCCTTTTGGTTTTTCCAAAAGGTGGGGCTAGAGATTTGCGTGGTGGGGTTCCTCTCGAGAAACTCTTCACACGATTGGCTGATCACCGCAACGACGATCAGGAATGCCAGTCTGAACGACAGCTTGATATATTTCTTAAAATCCATGTTTTCTGCTTTTAATAGTAGGTGAAAGGTTAGGCTAGAGACGAACTTTTAAGCCTAGCGTGTAGGAGGTAATCTGAGGATAGGCTTGAAACCAGTTGGTGGCAGCCCGCTCCGGATCCGATCCCGGCCAGTTAGTGAACGTCAGTAAATTATCCCCCGAAACATAGAACCTGGCGTTTTGTAGACCCACTTTGTTAGCCAGCACCCTAGGCACATTGTATCCAATCATGAGGTTTTTCAGCCGTAGGTAGGAGGCATCTAACAGCCAGTAGGAGTTTCGTGTACCTGTAACCGGACCGTAGCCGGAAATATACATTGCCGGGTGACTGTTGGTTGATCCCTCACCGGTCCACATGTTATTGATAAAATCTACCGGCGGGGGAGATCCTTGAATATAAGGCACCAAGCCCCAAGATAATCCCTGTGTGCTTTGCGCAACGCCCTCTACCCCCTGGAAGAATGCATTTAGATCAAAATTTCGCCAGGAAAGGTTGATCGTACTTCCGTAGATAAAGTCCGGATATGCACCCGGCATCACGACTCGGTCGGCGGCATTGATCACCCCGTCTCCGTTCTGATCTTTAAATTTCAAATCACCAGGTTTTGGGTTGAAAGGATGTAAGGGACCCTCGGCGATTTCCTGTTCATTTTGGAATATACCGGTCCACTCCACCATAAAGTGGGAATTAAACGGCAGCCCCTCCTGAACGGTGTAATTGCCATAGATGGGTGCCAGGATACGTAGGACCTCATTTCTGTAGGTGGAGAAATTCAAACTGAAATTGTAATTCAGCTCTCCTACGCTCCCTCTTGACCCCACCTCCAAGTCTATGCCCCGGTTCCTCATTTTACCGTAGTTGACAGTTGGCGAGGCAAGGCCCACGCTGGCAGGAATGGGGATATTATACAGAATATCGTCCGTCACTTTATCAAACCAGTCAAAGGTAACATTCAGACGACCCTCCTTAATACTGAGGTCAAAACCTATATCGGTCATGGTAGTGGTTTCCCACCGCAAAGTGGGATCAACCATACGGTTCATTACGGCACCCGGGACGGCAGTCGCAAAGGGATACGAGGTGGTGGCCAATACTTCCTGATAGGGATAGAGACCTACATTTTGATTTCCAAGCTGTCCCCAGGATGCTCGTAGCTTCAGATCGTCCATCCAGGTGCTTTGCTGTAGAAAAGACTCCTGCGACACTCTCCAACCACCCGATAAGGAAGGAAATACGCCCCATCTGGTATCTGCAGAAATCCGCGAGGTTCCATCGTACCGTAAGTTTGCTTCGAAGAGGTACTTGCCCCGGAAGTTATACATGGCCCTGGAAAAAAGGGATTGAATTGCCCACTCTCCCGAGCTTCCGCTAGTACTCTGATTGAGAGGTGCACCTGCATCAAGCTCCTTGAGTTCATCGGTCGGGAAAAAAACCTTGGATCCACCTAGTGCGCGGCTCAAAAAATACTCTTGATTGTATCCCGCCAAAATATTTAAATCATGCTCGTTGTTAAACAGCTTGTGGTAGTTCAGGGTCGAGTAAAACGTAGTCAGCATCTGCGTACTCCAGTTTTCCCTCACCCCTAACTGCCAAGTAGAGTTGTTGTGGGCGTAAGAGCCATCTTTAAAAAAGTAATTATCCACAGGGATTTCGTGGTTTTTATATGCCCGGGTGTCGTAGGATATCGCGCCTTTTGAAAACCACGTCAGGTTCTTGTGGGGCTTGATCTCTGTATAGAACTGTGGTAGCACGTTGTATTGAATATCGGTTTGCACACCACTTGCATCTTGGGCATCTGGATTTCTAACGGTCCACTCCCCAATGGCCGAGCTGTATCTGGCCACGTAACCGGTAGCTCCGTTGGGCAATGTCATGGTTGGAGTATAATTGGGACCTGCACCGTAGATGGCCAAAATCTGGTAATCAACGTCCCCATTGTCCCAATTACTGCGTTGAATATCCTTCTGCACAAATTGAATGTCGCCACCGATTTTTATCCAATCCTTTAGTGTGGATTCAATTACTACCCGGGAGTTCAGCTTTTTGAACTCGTACAAACTGGTAATACCAGGCTGGTCAAAGTAGCCCAAGGATACGTTAAACGTTGTTTTCTCATTACCTCCACCGATATTGATAGACTGGTTATGGGTGACAGCGGTCCGAAAGGAATGATCAATCCAATCGAAATTTGGATAATTTACCGGGTCATTCGGATTGTTTCGAAAGGCGTCAATCTCCTGTTGGGTAAAGTAGGGTGTCTGACCTGAGCGCTCTCTTCCCTGATTCCAGTACATCATGTAGTCCGCTGAATTACTCAGTAGCCTAGGAAGTCGCGTAGCCTGCTGTACTTGTACGTTGCTATGAATATCTACGTACAAATCTCCTACTCTTCCCTTTTTGGTCGTGATCAAGATCACACCATTTGCCGCCCTGGCGCCGTAAATCGCACTGGAAGCAGCATCCTTGAGTACTGAAATACTCTCAATGTCATTGGGATCCAAATTGGTCATGTCACCTGCGATACCATTTATCAGTACCAAGGGGTCACTGCCGGCAGCACTAAAGGTACCAATCCCACGAATCCGCAATGTGTTGTTTTCTGTACCGGGCTTGCCGGAGTGAGAAGATACCTGAAGCCCAGCGACTTTTCCCTGTAGCAGGTTGGCTACATTTGTTCCGGGTCTTTTTATTATCTCGTCAGCTGCCAAGGTAGCTACGGAACCCGTCAGGTTTGCCTTTTTCTGGGTACCGTAGCCTACAACAACTACTTCATCGAGGCTTGCGAGGTCTTCCTCCAAGACGACATCAATTACGCTACGATTGCCTACTACAACTGCCTGCGATTTAAATCCAATGAAGGAAAAGGAAAGGGTTGCATTGTCTGGTACCGTAATCGCATAGGATCCGTCGCCGTCGGTCACCGTGCCGATATTGGTCCCTAAGGCGACTACAATCACTCCCGGTAGCGGGACACCTCCTACGTCCTTTACAACGCCACGGATCACGATATCCGCGTCTGCCCGGTCAGCCGCGTGGGACATACCGATGGGCACGGATAAAATCATTGCCAGCATCGCCAAATGCCACAATTTTTGGATGGGTACTCTTCTCAGATAAGTTTTCATAAATGGTCAGGTGGATTTATTATTTGTTAAAGCTATCACTTTAGGCAAGGGAAACACCTGAACATTTCCGACAAATTCTTGCACAAAAACGACTACTTTACGGAAGAAACCGGGTACAAAAAGCAAGCACCTACCCAACCCCTCAAGTGTTTCAACCTGATCATGATGCACTAGGCCGAGTCGTTGAAAACCAACTTCTCCAGTAAAAAAATCTTTAAATCGGCTCTGCTTTCCCCATGTGCACCTTGCACAAAAAACAATTAATGAGGTTGCGCAACCAAAAACACTTGAATAAACGAACCCTGCCCCGATGGCACGTACCGGTTAAATGCAATATGCTCCCCATTGCGGGACCAACAATGCGCAAAGGGAGCTTCTTCCGATCGCTCCGTGATACGCACCGGCTCCGACACATTGCCATCTAGCGATATACTTGCCAAGAATAAGCTGTTGTCACACACGTAAGAAAACACCCTTTCTCGGGGATGCCACCGCACCATACTCTGAACGGACGTCTTGTGGTTGGTAGCCTGCACGGGCTCATCACCCAACGGTGAAACCAAAAAAACCTGAACCACACCATCGTCGTCTTTGGCTAAGTAACTGATAAAACCACCATCTGCCGAGGAGCTAAGCCAATGGCGGGGCTCCGTAGATATACCCGGATACCTTCGCCCCTCTGTCCGCGTTAGCCTTCTTACCACCGCACCCCTTGGAGGCGCCGGCAATTGTGTTTCTGTCCCTTCCAAAGGGCCCAATTCCCCCGCAAGGTGAATACTGTCCGGGACATCTACGATAAACACCTCTGTAATGTGCTCGCCCTCTTGGGTGATCAAATCCCCCATAAAAGCCCTTGCCCGCTGCAGGGTGCCATTTGGCTTGCGATATCCCGAAGTGCCCACCCACCAATCTTCGTAGGCCTTGCTGATTTCATCCGTACCCGGTTTGGGGTTTGGCACTACCGGAACGAGCAATACCGAAAACCACGCTCCTTGGATCTGTTTTCCCGTCGAATCCGATCGAACAGTAACAGGCGGCCCCAACCGCTTGGATACCCCTACGGTTCGCAGGTCACACTTTTTGCCTGATGCCCTTTCCAAAGCCACCATCACGGCGTCGTTATAGGTAAACCCAATCCACTCCCCATCTACGCTCCATTGATGCCGGTGGGTACCTCCGCGCAGTGCACCTGGGGTATAAGGAGGCACAACATCTCTGGAGTCCATCCATATCCGCTCTCCTGGCCGGCTTTCGTCGATGATCAGCCCGGTGCGCCAGTGGCCTGCGTACGGCCTATCCTGATCGGCACTATCTGGACCGTGAATAAATACTACTTGGTTTAAGAAGGGGTGATAGCTGACCGCGCCTACTCCCGGACCATAGGGACCCGGATTGGTGACCGTGTAAAGGGCTTGCGTTTCTCCAGTCTGCACATGGACTTTCTCTATCTTCGCGTTTTGCTGTATTCCTGCCGGATCAGGTCGGGTATCGTATACAATCCACGCGTCGTCGGGAGAGAAATTCTCATTATGGTCTAGTTCATGGTTTTGTTCGGCATGCGTCAACTGACGCTCTGGCCAAAAGCCGGTAGGATTGTCACAGGCGATCATAAGAAAAAATACAAGTGGGAAGGTATGGAAATAGCGCATTTCAGCTGGGTCATTTTGGGAAGGTTTTCACCATGGCAATTTACGCACCAAGGCAAACTACCCAAAACTTATCTACTCATATTTGTGTTATACGTCCAGTATGGAATAGACTTTCGATCCATTCCTTATGATAATACTTCAAAGATTTTTACCTAAATGAATGCAATGATGAACCAAACTTCTCTTTTTCGACAGCTGACTTTCTCCTGTCTGTTAGCCGTGGCTGTAGGCTTTCTAGCAAGCAGTTGCGGTCCGAAAATCTACTTCCCGGTTTCCGCTGTGGTCCCCGCGGCAGAACCCAAAGCCGACATTAAGAAAACCAAAGAAGGGGCATACCGAGTCAAACTGGACGTAAACAATCTGGCCCTTCCAGAGCGCCTTTCCCCGCCCAAACGAAACTACGTGGTATGGGTCAACACCGAAACCCAAGGTGTGCGGAATATCGGTGAGTTGAAAAACCGTCGCGGTATGCTCGCAAACACGGGAAAAGCAAGCTTTTTAGGTACCGTACCGGAAAAACCTACGCAGATCATCGTGACGGCCGAAAACAATCCGAACGTTCAATTTACCGGGGATCATACCGTGCTGAGAAGCGATGTTTTTCGCATCAAAAAATAATCATCTTACTTTCTCAAATCAACCAAAAACCTATGCAGATTGAAATCTGGTCGGACGTGATGTGTCCATTCTGTTATATTGGAAAGCGGCGCCTTGAGTCCGCATTGAAGGATGTAGGCTTGCAGAACGAGGTAGAAATAACCTGGAAAAGCTTTTTGCTGAACCCAGAGATGAAAACTGACCCTTCAAAAAACAGTCTGGACTACCTCGCCGAGATCAAAGGATGGTCCATGGAACAGGTTATCCAAATGACCGAACAGGTAGCCGGAATTGCTGCTGCGGAAGGACTTGACTACCGAATGGAGGATACCAAGGTGGCCAATGCCATGGATGCACACCGCATCATCCAACTGGCTAAAAGGCACAATCTGGGCAACGAAATGGAAGAGCGGCTGTTTCGGGCCTACTTTACCGAAGGGGCCAACATCGCCGATCATGTCACGCTAATCCGGCTAGCAGAGGAGGTGGGCATTCCCAACGAAAACGCCGCGGCCTGCCTCTCGGAACAAGCCTTTACCGAGTCCATTCACAACGACATCCGCGAATCCCAAGAGTTGGGTGTTCGCGGGGTTCCTTTCTTTGTGTTCAATAGGCAATATGCCATTTCAGGTGCTCAACCTAAGGAGCTGTTTGTGGAAACCCTAGAAAAATGTAGGCTTGAGGCCGAGTAGGATAAAAATCTGACAATTAAGTATATAGATCGAGGAGCCTTAAAAAAAAGGTAGCAGACAATCACGTTTTTGGTTCATCAGGAACTTAATTTGCTTTACTTTTGTCTACCTTGTTCAAATGGGGCTGACCGGTTTTGACAGTAGGTGTAAGGATCGGGCTCGCATGCAGGCTGGAGTATGTACGGCCTTGAATCATTCATACGAACCATAATTGGCGAATCTAATTACGCCATGGCTGCCTAATCTTACCCTTCGGGGATTTAGATACGCTTAAAGGGTTGAGTTTCGAGAGATGCTCCCCGGCCACATCCCACCGTCCGTTGCGCTGTCCGGGTGGAGTTGGGGTGTCGACTTGACAGGGCTGCTTCCCGCGAGGCTACTAAGTGGGACTAAGATCAGTGGCTAAGCTATTGTCCGGTGTGTCACCCAGCAAACAATAGACGAAAACCCAACAGGTGACTAAGCATGTAGAAGGTACGGTGTTTCCCTATCTGGACGCGAGTTCGAATCTCGCCAGCTCCACTTAAATGGCTCCTACTCTTAATGAAAACCAAGCGTTTCAGAAGAGTAGGAGTTTTTTGGTTTTTAGCCAATTTTTGGTGGCATCGGAACAACATCCGATTTAGCGAATTTGAGTTAATCTTGCCAATCCCGAAAATGATGTCACCCGTTTCGAACCTTACGGAAAAAGAACCGTGTGCCCCATCCATAATCCCGTAATTGGAAACAAACGGATGGATAACTTCGAAATCACCTCGCCAAGAACTGTCTCAACACGTAATGGAGTATCCCTCCATTCTTGTAATAGGCAATCTCTATAGCTGAATCCAGCCTAGCGATGGCCTCGAAGGCTACCTTCGAACCGTCACTCCTCGTAGCAGACACCTTCAACGTTTTAAGCGGGGTCAATCCGTCAGAAATGCCCTCTATGGAGTACACCTCTTTACCCGTAAGACCCAAGGAATCTGCATTTTGCCCAGCCGCATACTGCAATGGCAACACGCCCATACCTACCAGATTACTACGGTGTATGCGCTCATAGCTTTCTGCCAACACCGCCTTTATCCCCAACAAACTGGTTCCCTTGGCCGCCCAATCGCGGGAGCTTCCACTGCCGTACTCCTTCCCCGCCAATACAAGAAGAGGCGTGTGGTCTTTTTGATACTTCAAAGACGCATCAAAAACCGACATTTCCTCCCCACTTGGAAGATGAATCGTGTAGCCACCTTCCCGCTGGGCAAGTTGGTTCTTAATGCGCACGTTGGCAAAGGTACCCCGGACCATCACCTCGTCATTGCCCCGACGGGAACCATATGAATTAAATTGGTCTACAGGAACTCCACGTTCTGTCAGGTACCTTCCTGCCGCTGAATCAGCCTTAAATGATCCAGCCGGAGAAATATGATCTGTGGTGATAGAGTCACCTACCTTCAACAAAACCTGTGCATCTAAAATATCCTTAGGCTCCAGTACCTCTTCGGTGATGCCCTGAAAAAAGGGGGCTTCCTTGATATACGTGGACTCTTCGGACCACTGATACACCTCATCCGCGGGTGCAGTCAACGCCTGCCACTGCTCGTTTCCCGCAAAAATCTCCCCGTAATTTTTCTCAAAGTCCATTGGAGACAATACCGAGTTAATTACGCCCATAATCTCTTCCTGGGTGGGCCAAATATCCTTGAGATATACCGGTTCCAAGTTGGGATCGTAACCGAGGGGCTCCTCATTTAAATCTACGTCTACCCGGCCAGCAAGCGCATAGGCAACCACCAGCATGGGTGACATCAGGTAGTTCATCTTTACCTGCGGGTGCACCCGAGCTTCAAAATTCCTGTTGCCGGAAAGCACCGACGCGACGACGAGGTCATTTTCCTCCACTGCTTGGGCAATGTGCTTGGGCAGCGGTCCGGAATTACCAATACAGGATGTACAACCATACCCCACCACATGAAAGCGCAGCGCCTCCAGATCATCCAGCAGACCGGCATTTTCCAGGTAGTCTGTCACCACTTTAGAACCCGGTGCCAATGAGGTCTTTACCCAGGGCTTTACATCGAGCCCCCGCTGCCTTGCTTTTTTAGCCATCAACCCAGCACCTACCATCACACTCGGATTAGAGGTGTTCGTACAGGAAGTAATGGCGGCTATCACCACTGACCCGTCGTGCAGCGCAAACTTTTCGTTTTGATGCTTCACCACCACCGTTTTCAGACCGTCTTTAATCTTGGTTTCAATCTCGATTTCCTCGGAGCCGGCCCCTTCTCCAGAACTCATGGGCTGCCCTCCTCCACCTTCTGCATACCAGCGGCTTTCGTCCCGTTGATCGATCGGTATGTACGCACGCCCGTGCACTTCGTGCAGCAGCTCCCCAAATTTCTTTTTGAAGTTTCTAAGCAGGATCTTGTCCTGAGGCCTCTTTGGCCCGGAGACCGTTGGTTCCACAGTAGAAAGATCCAATTCTACGACACTTGAGTAGGTGATCTCGTCTTCGTTTTCACGCCAAAGGAGGTTCGCCTTTGCATAAGACTCTACCAGCTTAACCTGATTGGAAGGTCGGTTGGTTTTCTCCATGTAGTCCAGTGTGCGATCGTCGATCGGAAAATAGGTCACGGTACAGCCAAACTCGGGGGACATATTGGAGATGGTGGCCCGGTCTGGCACAGATAGACTATCCAATCCAGGGCCAAAAACCTCCACAAATTTACCAACGACCCCATGGTCGCGGAGCAGCTTGGTGATTGTCAGCACCATATCCGTCGCGGTGGTACCCAACGGAAGTTGACCAGACAACCTCAGTCCAACTACCTCCGGCATGATGAAGTAAATAGGCTGACCCAAGATAGCTGCCTCAGCCTCAATGCCGCCCACACCCCAGCCCACCACGCCGATCCCATTCACCATCGGCGTGTGTGAATCTGTTCCCACAAGGGTATCCGGGAATACCATTCCGTCCAGGGCGATGACACCCTGGGCCAGGTACTCCAAGTTTACCTGATGACAGATCCCCATGCCCGGGGGCACCACGGAAAAGTTATCAAAGGATTTCTGCGCCCATTTCAAAAACTCGTAGCGCTCGCCGTTACGTTCGTATTCTACATCTACATTTTTCTTGTAAGCATAATTGGTCCCGAAAAAATCGACCTGTACCGAATGATCCACCACCAAATCTACAGGAATCAGCGGGTTGATTTGATTGGGATCCTTTCCCTTGCGCACGGCCTCTGCCCGAAGCGAGGCGATGTCTACCACCGCAGGCACGCCCGTAAAATCCTGCATCAGCACCCGTGCCGGCTTGAAGGGAATGTCCTTATCCGATGGTTTTGGCGTCCAATGCAGCAAGGTTTCCAGATTTTCCGTTGTTATCCCAAAATCGTCAAAATTTCTACACGCATTCTCTAACAGGATTCGGATCGAAAAAGGTAATTTTTCGACTGCATACCCCTGCTTCTGCAACTCTGCAAGACTCCAATAGGTCAATGTGCCGGTGGATGATTCTAATGTTCGTTTGATATGGAAAGGGTCGTGCGACATAGTGAAAATGGTTTATGTGAATTAAAAAAAAGGTACAGTAATAGTAACCCAAAACCCATGGGTTTGATTCCTTTAGTATACGCTTAATTCCAGCAAAAACCAAACTAAAAATAGATTCCAGATCACTAAAAATAAAAAAAGCGGAAAAAAATCCGCTCTTTATTTACTGATCTTGCGCCTCCTCTTTGGCTCTCTCACTCTTACGGAAGGAGCGCCGGAAAAACCAATGATAACGCAGTGCTTCCAAGGTCTCGTTAAAAGACTCTGTACCCGAATCCAAGTTTTGCATGGTACCCTTCAGGTATTCGGCAAACTCCACGTCGGAAAGCAACATACCGGCAGCGTTGTCACTTGCATTAAGCTTGTCTGTAGCTACTTTCAAATTCTCTGCTGCGGCATTCGCCTGCTGTATCGTCTGTTCCAACCCTGTAGTAGAAGATTGTAACGATTTGACCAATATCGTGTCTGACAAAAACTGATCTATTGGGGTTCCTTTTTGGTTTAGTTTTCGGGAAAAGTTTGCCAGTTCCCCCGTCATCACCCGGCTATTCTGTGCCGATCTGTCCAAGTCCTCCAGCAACTGCCGAAAACCCAATGCCAGCGTTGAATCTGTCAAAAGTGCCCCAACGATCCCGTCTCCTGCGGCTATTTTCCCAGTCAATACCTTCAGGTCATTGGTTATAGAAACCAAATTGTTGTTGTTCTCCTGAAGGGTTTCCATCATCTTATCCGTGTCTAGTGGCATCACCGCTTCCAGCCTATCTCCTGGGTCGATTATAGGGGCTTCATTGGTCCCTCCATAAATGACGATTATCTTGTTTCCAATTAAACCATCCGAGCTGATGGTTGCCTTTGAGTTTTTGCGGATAAAATCCCTGGTATTGGATTCCAGGTTCATCTCAATCTCAACTTGTGAGTCTCCGTAAAAATTGATCTTCTTTACGGTCCCGATTTTCACACCGGAAAACCACACATTATTTCCTGTCTGAAGACCTGCTATATCGTCAAAAACCGCAAAAACGCGGTAACTTTTGACAAAAGCCTTTTGCTGTGCACCCAGCGTCATCACACCTACCACCAAGATGATGATACCTATCAGCACAAAAATCCCCACCGTTACGGTTTTCTTATTATCGTCCTTCATCACTGAATAAAGTTATAGTCATAAAATGATTTAATGCGAGGATCTTCGGTCTTAAAAACCTCCTCGAAAGTCCCTTGAGCACTGAAAACGCCGTCCAACAGAATTACCACTCGATCCCCCGTCATTTTTGCGCAAGTCAGGTCGTGTGTAATGATGATGGAAGACGTATGGTATCGGTCGTTTACTTCGTTGATCAGGTTGTTGATTTCCACGCAGGTGATCGGATCCAATCCTGCGGTTGGCTCGTCGTAGAGCATAATTTCAGGATTCAAAATCAAGGTTCTTGCGATACCGATCCGCTTCCGTTGACCACCGGACAGTTCCGAAGGCATCTGATTGATCGTGGATAATAGTCCTACGCCATCCAGCACATCCTCCACCCGCTGATCTTTTTCGGCTTTGGTAAGGTTTTTCACGTTTCTGATCAAGGGAAACTCCAAGTTTTCCCGCACGGTCATACTGTCGTACAGCGCACTGTTTTGAAAGGAGAAACCGATTTTTAGACGAAGCTTGTTTAAGTCCTTGGGGGAAAGATTCTCCACCTCCTGACCCAATACCCTACAACTCCCCTCATCCTGGTAAAGCAACCCCACCATGATCTTGATCAAGACGGATTTTCCACTGCCGGATTTCCCCAAGACCACCAGATTCTCACTTTTATATAGCTCTAAATCCACACCCCTCAGTACATGAAGATCGCCGAAGGATTTCTTTAAGTTTGCTATTTCAATTACCTTTTCCCGCATGGCCTATAGTTGTCTAAAGAAGTTGGTAATCTGCAATGCCAGTAGTTCTTCGATAAAGATCAAAAACATGGCCATCACTACCGCCGCATTGGCCGCCTTTCCCACGCCCTCTGTTCCCTTGGTTGAATTATACCCCTTGTAGCAACCCACTATCCCGATGGTAAACCCAAACACCAACGACTTGAGTATGGAAGATGTGATATCCAAAAACGATAATGCGTCAAACACCTGTACGAAGAAGGTACTTAAACTTACCAACTCATTTTGGTTCACATTGATAAAAGAACCTATCAACGCCACAAAATCCGTGTACATCACTAGTATCGGGATCATGAAGGTGCTGGCTAATACCCGGCTGACCACCAAAAATTTGAACGGGTTGGTGGCAGAAACCTCCATTGCATCGATTTGCTCGGTCACTTTCATGGAACCTATCTCGGCACCAATGCTGGAACCTACCTTTCCTGCGGCAATCAGTGCGGTTACCAAAGGGCCCATAGCCCGCACCACGGCGATGGAAATCAGTGCTGGCAACCAAGAGGTGGCTCCGAACTCTGACAGAGAAGGGCGGGATTGGTTGGTAAAGACAATTCCAACAATAAACCCAGTAAGTGATATCAAGGGAAGGGAATTGTAACCGATTTGGTAGCATTGGCGGATAAACTCCTTAAACTCGTAAGGGGGAAGCCATACTTCTACAAAAAACCTCTTCACAAAATCGAAGGCACTCGCCATGCCCACAAAGAATTTATTTAGTCTCTTGCCAAGAAATAATTTTTCGTTAGCTTTTTCTTTAGACATTACCGGTTTTAATTTTCTTTATGTATTAACGTAAAATCAAAAAGAAGAACTATAAAAACTCATCAATTACTTCTTTTCGCAGTGGCTTGACCAGAAACCCACTTACCATTTCAAAGTGTTGGCTTTTTTCAATATCACGTGGGTCCAGCGAGGAAGTTAACATTTTTACTTCCATATTAATTCCACGCTCCTTCATAAGGTTTAGAAAGTCCCAGCCCTCCATCATAGGCATATTGATATCCAATAACAAAATATCGGCCACATTTCGCTCCAGCCAGCTTAATGCCTCGTAAGGGTCTTCAAAAAACACAAGATCCAAATGGGGGTTGATCCTCATCAGTACCCGCTTATTGATCATATGCTGAACCTTGTCGTCGTCCACAAATATTATGACCTTCGCTGGATTGTCACTTTTTTCTGAAAACCTACTGACTCCACTGTTTTCCATTAGAATTCTGTTTACTTTCTTGACTTCTTTGTCCAAATTTTTTGCGGACTTCTTTAGCATTTGCAACACATCGCCCGAAGGCGACTGCTGATCTCCCATCAGATGGATAATCCCAAGGATATTTGCCAAGTGACTGCGTATGTGATGTGAGTGTAGAAACGAAAAATTTTTCAACCGCTCATTTTGCGCTATCAGGGAGTTGTTGAGCTGCACATTTTCTTCCAGCGAACGGTGCACATTGGAATGATCTACCACCAAGGCCAACGTACAGGGCCTGTTTTCATACTCAATTGGCATCATAAACAAGTCTACTTGCCTAGGTTCATAAAAGCGATCTACCATCACCAAATTGCGAACGGTAAGCGGCCGGGTGACCCCCTTGAGCCTAACCTGACCGGGATCCTGAAATAGCAAACAGAAATTGCCTCCTGTGGCCTCGTCCACACCAAGTCCTCCGTAGTACCGCGTAGCCATCTCGTTGGCAAGCAGAATCTCCCCATTGTCCGTAGACAAAATCCAAACGGAATTGGGAAGTTTCTCAAAAATCATCCTGTACTGCTTGCTGAGCTGTTCCTCTAAGACCCTATACCGCTTGGAGGTGAAATAGGCGTGGAAAACTACAAAAACAGTAATTAAACCTGCCATCGCAATAGCCAGCAATCCTTCAGGTAAATCGAAATACAAATTAATAGGTGTATAAAATAAGGCCGGGAGCAAAAAGAAAACCCCTGCCAAGATCCCATACTGTAGGGTACATTTGATCTCAGGCCTCATAATTACCAATTAGCGCCATGAAGATAAAAATAATAATTGGATAAAGCCCATAAAAAAGACAGACTCGCACCTCTCCTCCGGCCATTTCTATCGACCACAAAGCTTGTTATAGGGGCAGTAGGCACATTTTTGCAGGTCATCGGTCTGATCAAAGGGTATCCTCGGATCGAAGATTTCCTCGATAACTCCCTTCAAACCCTGCTCGAATTCCTCTCGGTAATCCTCGTAGTCTTGTACTTCCTGCCGCTTGCCACGAGCCTCCACATGGACCAAATAAGGATTGAAATCCTCTTTGAAGATCTCCCTCAGGTTTAGGATAGCCGGCTTGAGTGGCCTTTGGTTATCCGGGAAATTTTGTCGGAATAGAAATCCATAAAATAACGTCTGCATCGCCGCCTTATTTCGCTTTTTATCAGATCGGTCAAACAGGCTTGCTATGGATGGGAACTGCTTTTCATCCTTCCCCGATTTGTAGTCCATCAAGCGAATCACCTCCTCGTGCAGATCTACCCGGTCTATAATCCCCCCCAAAGCCACTTGGCTAGTAACTCCATCCACTTCGATTTCCATCTGAGCCCGGTATTTCCTACCTGCCTCCAACGAGATAATCTGAAAGGGAGCGGATAGCTCGTCCCATTTCAACACTTGGATGATGTACTTATGCAGTACATCTCGTACGATCGCCATTTGTCCTTCAAACTTGATGGGCTGGGTTTCATCCAAAAAATACTGCTTTCGGACGGCCTGCTCGATCGCAGGTCCCACAAAGGGCTTTAATCCCGGAAAATCAGCCTTCTCCAGTGTCTTACGCTTCTTTCTCGCTATAAAGCCCAGGTAAAGGTTTTCGAGTGCGCCATGCACCAGATTCCCAAAAACCGCCGCATCCACCTCTTCTTTTACTTCCTCCGGCTCGGCCATTTCGGCGATATACTTAAAATAAAACTTCAAACGACAATCCAGCCAACTACTCAGAGCAGAGGGTGAAAATGCCACAGGGCTTTCCCGTTTTGGGGAAAAGACGTACCGGTCCAGCAGATCCCTAATAGCGGCATTTTTTGGAATGGCTATTTCTGTTGCCTTCCGAACATCCACTGGAACGAATACGACCTCCTCTTGCTTTGTAACGGGCAATGCCTCCAACTCCTCCGTCAACTGGAGCAAGTAGCGGCTCTTTTCACCGGGCTTACCTTCGCTCCCTGAAGTGGTATAAATAAGGTGTATTTCTTCCGCCCGATGAAAAAGGCGGTAGAAGGTATAGGAATATACCGCATCGTTTTGCTCTTGAACCGGTAGTCCAAAAGCAGAACGAAGATTATAAGGAATCATGGAACTCAACGCCCCCGAAGGAGGGAAATTGCCTTCATTCATATGGCAAATGATCACCCGCTTGAAATCCAAATTACGAGATTCCAACACTCCCATCACCTGCAGCCCCCGCAAAGGCTCCCCTTCAAAGGGAATGCGAATTTGCCGAAAAAGCTGCCTGAAAATTCGCAAGACCAACTCCAGCCCTGGGATCTTGCCTTCCCGTGCTTGGAATACCTCTGTCAACCTGCTTAACTGCCGATAGC